>CAWFZX010000032.1:0-375466 GCA_963820375.1 uncultured Alphaproteobacteria bacterium
TCCGCCATGGCCTTGTGCAGCACGTCGCGCAGCTTGTCCACGATCGGGGCCGGCATGCCCTTGGGCCCGGCGATGCCGCGCGTCGAGCTCGATATCACCGTCGAATAGCCGAGTTCCTTCATGGTCGGCACGTCGGGCAGGAACTTGGAGCGCACATCGTCCATCACGGCCAGCGCCCGGACCTCGCCCGACTGCACACGCTTGACGATGCTGCCGACATTGTCGAATGCGACGTCGATGTTGCCGGACATGATCTCCTTGAACTGCGCAGCGCCGCCTTCGAGGTGCACGAGGCGGAAGTTCGCTCCCGGCGCCGCCTCCTCGGTCATTAGGATCGCCAGATGGTCGTCCACAAGATGCCAGTAGTTGCGGCGCGAATAGTTCCCGGAGACTTCTTGGCCGCGTCGATGAGGTCCTGCACCGTCTTGTAGGGACTGTCGGCCCTAACCCAGATCACGCCAGGATCCAGAACCTGATTGATAATCGGCGTGAAATCCTTCTCGGTGAAGATGGCCTTTCGCTCGGGATCGAGGATAACCGTGTTGGTTGCGGGCAAGTTGATGAAACCTATGTAATAGCCGTCCGGCTTCTGACGCACCAATTCTGTCCATCCGATCTGACCGCCGGCACCGCCCTTGTTGACCACGACGATCGACTGCCCGAGCGCCTTCTCGGCGATGGCCGCGACGATGCGGGCAGCAACGTCGGTGGAGCCGCCAGCCGGAAAGGCGACCATCAGCTGGATGGGCTTGTCAGGAAACTGCTGAGCACTCGCAGTGCCCGTCAATGCGGCCAGCGCCAGGGTCGCGCCGGCCAAAACGGTCGTGAAGCGTGACATCGTGGTTCCTCCTTCTGCTTGGTTGTCGTCAATCGGTAGATGCCGCCCGCACCTCGGCGGGTGGCAGGCGCAGCGCCGAGGCGATTAGAACGACGGCGGCAATCACCAGCAGCGCCAAGCACAAGGGACGGGTGTAGAAGATCGCGAAGTCGCCAGCCGACATCTCAAGTGAGGTTCGCAGCGATTTTTCCAGGAAGGGGCCGAGGATGAGCCCCAGCACCAGGGGCGCGATCGGCAGATCGATCTTGCGCATGCCGTAGCCGATGACGCCGCACACGATCATGACGCCGATATCGAACACGTTCTGCTGCAGACTGTAGGCACCGATGATACAGAACAACAAGGTGCCGACGCAGACGTACTGGTAGGGCAGATGCAGGATGCGCGCCCACAAGCCGACGAACGGCAGGTTGAGGATGAGCAGCAGGATGTTGCCGAGGAAGAAGCTGGCGATCACCGCCCAGACGAGGTCGGGGCGCTCCTGGAAGAGGAACGGCCCCGGCGTGAGGCCGTTGACGATGAAGGCGCCCATCAGCACGGCGATGGTCGGCGAGCTCGGGATGCCGAGCGTGAGCAGCGGGATCATGGCGGCGTTGGCGTAGGCGTTGTTGGCGGTCTCAGGCGCGGCCACGCCCTCGATGGCACCCTGGCCGAATCTCTCCGGCGTCTTGGAAATCCGCTTCTCGACGATGTAGGCCACGAAGGTCGGGATGATGGCGCCAACGCCGGGGATCAGCCCCAGAAAGAAGCCAATGCCGGTGCCGCGGGAGATGGCGCCGACCGAGCGGCGACATTCCTCGCGGGAGGGCAGCAAGGAGCTGAGGTTCGTCTTGATGACCTGGCTGTAGGGCCGCTCGATGGTGAGCAGGATCTCGGCGACGCCGAACAGGCCCATCACCACCGGAATAAAGCCGAGGCCGTCGTAGAGGCTCGGAATGCCGAAGGTGAAGCGCGGGGCTCCGCGCACGGGATCGATGCCGACCATGGCGATGAGCAGTCCCAGCACGGCCATCGCAAGCCCGGCCAAAAGCGACCGGCCGCCGAGACCGGTGATAAGGCAAAGGCCCACCAGCATCAGCGCGAAGAACTCCGGCGGACCAAACTTCAACGCGAGCTGCGCCAGTGGCGGGGCGACGACGATCAACGCGATGGTCGCAAACATGCCGCCGACGAACGAGCCGATGGCGGCGATGCCGAGCGCGGTGCCGCCGCGGCCCTGCTTGGCCATCTGGTGTCCGTCGATGCAGGTGATCACCGAGGCGGCCTCCCCCGGCACGTTGATCAGCACCGAGGTGATGGTACCGCCGTACATGGCGCCGTAGTAGATGGCGCTGAGCATGATCAGTGCGCCGGTCGGGTCGAGCTTGAACGTGAGCGGAATTAGGATGGCGGTGCCCGCCGCCGGCCCCAGTCCAGGCAGCACGCCGATCAGCGTGCCTAGGAAGCAGCCGATCAGGGCGAACGTAAAGTTCTGCAGGCTCATGGCCGCTGCCAGGCCCGTGATCAGATGTTGGAAGGTGTCCATCGTGCGTCCGCCTCACAATCCGAACGCGCCGATCGGCAGCGGCACCTTGAGCCAGTAGTAGAACACGTGGAAGACGCCGAAGCTTCCCACCAGCGCGGTGAGAGTAACGCCGACGACCGAGCGTGCACCGAGCGCCGCCAGCAGCACGGCGAGGAACACGAGCATGGTCAGGCGAAAACCAAGCGGCTCGAGCAATGCCGCCGCGGCCACGAGCGCAATGATAACGAGGGCCGACTGCAGTGCCGCCAGTCCTCTGGGCAGTATTGCGGCCGCCTCGGCGTCAGGCGCGCTGCGGGTGACGTGCACCAGGATGCCGACCGTCAGTGCCGCGCCGATCACGCTCAGCCAGAACGGAAAGAAGCCGGGTCCAGGACCCAGGGCATCGCGGAGCGAATAGTCGAGCGACGTCACAAGGGCCGCCAGAAAAAGGCCCAATAGACATACGCACGCAACTTGCCAGCCGCGTTGCAAGGTTTGCCTCCCTTCGGCAGTCCTCTTTTTTTGCGAGGCTAGCATGCTCCCAGGGAGAACGCACCAATCGCAAGTGAATCGTAGATGAACGCTGACTGATGCTGGGCCGCCGGAGCAAGGCGACGATCAATAGCCGGGTGTGCCGTTGCCCCTGTGCTGACAGTCCGCATCGATTGCCTATCGCCGCGCTGGTCGTTGGGGTGGCCAAGACCCAGCGCCAGCATGCCCAGCCAAGGTCTCGTGAAGTTCGTATCGCAAAGAAGCCTAAGGCCGCGTCGCAGCATAAGCGGCTGCGTGACTTCCTCCCCTACGTTCATGCGGGTGATAAGGGGGTCGAAAATCCTTGCCTGGTGGGCATCGGGGCCTGCACCACCTCACGTCATTGGTCGCGTGCGCTGCAGGCCCTGGGTCACACCGCCGGTTGATGCCTGCGGCGTACGTGAAGCCCTACCTCAAATGCCAGAGAACGATGCCGTCGATGCCGAAGCGATCTGCGAAGCGGTGGTTCGGCCAAACATGCGACAATCACTCGATGACGCCTGCACGATCGGCAACGTTGCGGTTCTGGTTCATCATCGGCTCGCCATCGATTGATATCCTAGCCCAGCGTCCGCGCGTCCCTAGTCATCGCGGCCGCCGTACATCGGACGCAGCATGGGCCGCCGAGCCGCGTAGGGATCGTCGTCATAGCCTCCAAAACGTCGATACTCCCTCAAGTCTCTGAAATCCTGGAAGGGCCTCAGATATTCGCGACGATAGTCGTAGCCTTCGTAGGCGCGCCTGGGTGGTGCATCCTCCGCGTATCGCGTGTCCGGATACCGATGCTCGAAGCGAGCACGATCATCATCGCCGTCAGCGTTGTCATATCGTCCGCGCTGCTCGGTGTATGCTGCTTGCGGTATACGCGGCGGGACATAAGCGTCTCCCCGCCGCGCGACAACCGAGTCCTCACGTACTGGCAGGTTCATGTTCGCGCGTGCAGACGGTCGCAACTTCGCCTGCCGTCTGCCCGGCGCGGCAGTAGGCGAGCCATCATTGGCAGCCTTTTGCGCTTCGGTATTGGCATTCGCATTTGCGACCGCCTTAGAGCTTGTCATGGACACCGGCTGTTTCGGTGCGTCGCCAGCGGAGGCTTTGTCGGCAGTCTTGGGGTTGATCAGCATCACGGGCGGACTTGAAGATTCCCTTTCAGCTAGGGCGGTGGATTGCGTTTTTGCTGTCTCCGTCAACAAATCCGCCGGCTTCTCTTTTGCCCCGTCCCTTGCCTCAGGCGCCGCCTTCGACGCATCCGACTGCACCGCAGCCTGGCGTTGCGCCACAGTACCCGCGGCCGCCGCGCTCTGCTCCGACTTTGGATCGGTCTGTTTCGCGACAGACAGCGCCGGTTCAATCGACAGGCGGCCGACGTAGAAGGCGGCACCGGCCGTTATCGCAAACAAGAAGCCAATGCGGCGCCACGTCCATCGTTCACGCCGATCGCTGTGCCACGTGAATGAAGGGGTTGGAGACTCAGCGCTGGACATGAGAGGTAAGCTCGCTTTTTTCTGGAAACTTTCGAGGTGCTTTGAGTTGCCCTTGCCTACTTCCAGTTGGATTGCTCTTAATTCCATTTGGTTGCTTTCCGGGCTCAGACCAAAAACGGGCCGCTCCTGCTTCAGTTCCGAGATGCACAATGGTCTCGGTCGCTTGTTGGGACAGTTGCCCTGCATAATTCCAAGGGAATACGACAGAACGGCGCCATTCCGTCGCTGTTTTTGCTGCCAATTTATTGAATGCACTGAGCAAGCGATGGCATAACCGTATGCTCCAGCTCAGCTCTAGCGGCCGCCGTAAATTAGCCGTGGGTACATGTCGTGCTGGTCTGCAGCATTCGCGAGCCCACCCTTACCAGGTGGGGTTATCTCCCACTGGGAAACCGCGCCTTTACACGGCGCACGCAGCTATCTGGGGTACACGAGGCGCGCCCTCGCTGCTGGCGGACCTGCACACTGGCGCCCCTAGGCGCGAGACGCAGTCAACCCGAGCCACGCGAGCCCGGCGGCAACGACGCAGGCAGCCCAACTTGCCCACAGTGGAATCGACGTGCCGCCGGCCGTGACCGGTAAACCAACCACCGCGCGTATCAACTGTAGGAGGGCAACCAGTGCAAAGATTGCGCCCGCAAGACGCGAGTAACTTGTAGCGGTCATGACTACTCCCCCTTCAGGCTCCGGCTCAGGGCCACAATATGCACCTTTCGTTCACTGACCTGTAGTACTCCCGCACTCAGTCGAAACTAACGGAGGCGCCCATGGAAACGAAAGTGCCAGACGGCAAGCCCACCAAGCATGACGTGTGGATGCGCGGGTTGTTCATGCTCCTTTTCATGATCGGGTTCACAGTCGGCCAATGGCTCTTGAACCTTCTCGCAATCGTGCAATTCCTGTGGCTCCTGTTTGCGCGCGAGCAAAACCAATTCATAGCCGGCTTCGGCAACTCCCTTGCTAACTGGCTCGCGGAAGTCGCACGCTTTCTCACCTGTGCCACCGAGGACAAGCCGTTCCCGTGGAGACCGTGGTCTGGCACAACAGGCAGCCTACCTGTACAATGAAGAACGGCCCTGGCGCAGGCACTAGCGCCTTGGAGCACGGCGCGGACTTCGCTTTGTCGATCCTGACGACTAGCGGACGTGCCCGCGACAGCCGCCTTTGGTACATAGGATCAGTGTCCTCTCACCCCGAAACCACGGCAGGAATCGCGGCGTCTCCGGACAGAAGTTCTGCTTACGGGGCTCTGCCGATCGCAGTCATCCGTCAACCCGCGTGGTCCTGCTTTGCTGCCTTCTTGAGGTCGATAGCGGCAATTGCTGGCTCTCCCGCCAATTTTGTCGCGTTCATCGCCAGAGAAACCAAAAAATATGCGAAAGACATCCAAACAGCGAATCTCAAGGTGAAGTAAGGCCCATATGTCCGCTTTGACACAACCGTGCCGTCGCGCTCTCGACACATTGCCGCTTCACCGCGAAAGCAGACACGGGGCATGACCGCCTTCACACCTAAATGAGCTGTCCTAGTGCATCGAGCAGCTGCTGCCGGTTGAATGGCTCACTGACCATCGGCACGTCATTAAACGCGCCCGGCAAACCGTCCCTTCCGTAGGCAAAGCGATCGACCTCCACCAGCAGGAGCCTCGCTTGCCGGCGTTGGCACGAGATGGTTGTCCTCGGTACTCAAACAACTTGGCGCCAGTGCGGATCTCCGGTCACGGATTAGCCGACTGACTACCGGCTGGCTGACCTTGAGGCTTTGCGCGGCGCCAGTCACGGAGCCGCGCAACATGATCAGCCGGAATGCCTCGAGCTAATGGGGGTAAGCGACACTGTTCGTTCCGGCTTAGACGCTGTTCAGCATGATATTCGGGCAAGCTACCCTCACCAGCAGCCCTCACTAAATTCAATTTGACGTTATGGTTGGGCCTATGCAGCCTGCGCAGCAGTGCCCCTTGCCATGCCGACCGAGGAGACTGCAACGATGACGAATGGACTGCGCGTGTTAGCCGCCGCGGCCTGCGCCATGGCGCTCGCCCTCGGCCCAGCCTTCGCTCAACAGAAGACGCTGGTCGTTGCCGGCTACGGAGGGTCCTGGGAGCAGACCCTGCGCAAAGCGGTGTTCCCTGCTTTCGAAGCCAAGCATGGCGTGACGATCGAATACACGGCAGGCAACTCCACCGACACCCTCGCCAAGCTGCAGGCGCAGAAGGCGAACCAGGTAATCGACGTTGCCATCGTCGACGATGGCCCCATGTATCAGGCGATCCAGCTGGGGTTCTGCGCCAAGATCGACGGGCTCGCCAAGGACGACCTTTACGACACCGCCAAATTCAAGGACGACAAGGCCGTCGCCGTTGGCCAAACCGGCACCGGTTTCATGGTCAACACCAAAGTGTTCAAGGACAAGGGCTGGGCAATCCCTACGTCTTGGAACGACCTCAAGGACGAGAAGTTCAAGAAGCTCCTTGTTATCCCGCCGATCAACAACACCTACGGGCTCTATACTCTTATGATGTTTGCCCGCATGAACGGCGGCGGCGAAAAGGACATCGAGCCCGGCTTTAAGGTGATGAAGGAGCAGATCAATCCGAGCGTGCTCGTCTACGAGCCCTCTCCTGGCAAGATGACGGAGCTGTTCCAGTCGGGCCAGGCGGTGATCGCAGTTTGGGGTACGGGTCGCGTGCAAGCCTTTGCCAACACCGGCTTTCCCGTCGACTTCATCTACCCTAAGGAAGGCGCGCCGATTCTGCTGGCGTCGGCCTGCCCGGTGGCCAAGGCCTCCAGCAATCCGCTGGCCCACGAGTTCATTAAGACCATGATTTCGGCCGACGTGCAGAGCGTGCTCGCCAAGGAGATGGGCAACGGCCCGGTGAACAAGAAGGTCGACGTCAACATGAAGGAGCTCGCCATGGCGCCCGTCGGCGAGCGCGCAAAGCTGGTGCTGGCGCCGGACTGGGACGCGATCAACGCTTCTCGCGAACAGTGGACCAAGCGCTGGAACCGCGAGGTCGAGCGCTGAACCAGCGATCGGCGGACGCCTCTCGTTCTGGTGAACTGGCGTCGGCGCGCACCTTAACCCCTGCGCCCTACGGGCGGGTGGACGATCCCATGGCGTTTCTGGGCCTTGAACGTCTGACGAAACGGTTCGGCGACCACGTGGCCGTCGACGGGCTTTCGCTCGGAGTCGAGCAGGGCGAGTTCGTGTCGCTGCTGGGTCCCTCAGGCTGCGGTAAGACCACGACCCTGCAGATGATCGCTGGCTTCCACCATCCGACGTCCGGCGCGATCGCCCTCGAAGGCCGGGACCTGATCGCCGTGCCGCCGGCCCGACGCGGGCTCGGAATCGTGTTCCAGAGTTACGCTCTGTTCCCGCATATGACCGCGGCCGAGAACATCGTGTTCGGTTTGGAAATGCAGGGCGTGGCGCGGGCGGAGCGCGAGGAGCGCGTGCGGCAGACGCTGACGTTGGTGGGATTGAGCGCGCTCGCCAACCGCTACCCGCGCCGCATGTCAGGCGGACAGCAACAGCGCGTGGCGCTCGCGCGCGCCCTTGTGATACGACCGCGCATTCTGTTACTCGACGAGCCCTTGTCAAACCTCGATGCCAAACTGCGCGAGGAGATGCAGATCGAGCTGCGCCAGATCCAGCGTACACTTGGCACCACCACGCTCCTTGTCACGCACGACCAGGCCGAGGCAATGGCGCTCTCGGACCGTATCGTTGTCATGAACCAGGGCCGGGTCGAGCAGATCGCCAAGCCGCACGAGGCTTACGAGCGGCCGGCGACGCCGTTCGTCGCCAGCTTCCTCGGCAAGACCAACATGCTCAGCGCCGAAGTCGCCGAGGACGGGGAGGGTCGCCGCGCCCGCATCGGTGACGGCAGCTGGCCGGTTGGCGCCGGTCAGGGCGCCATGCTCGCCACAATACGTCCCGAGAAGATCAATTTCACTGATGGCGACACGCTTTGCGCCATCTCGGGCACGGTCAAGACCCGTATCTTCCAGGGCCATCACTGGCTCTATCACGTTGCCACCGGCGCCGGTGTCGTCACCGTGATCCGGCAAAACTCTGGCGAGGCGCAGCCGTCCGAAGGGGCTATCGTCCGCATCACCTGGCGCAGCGAGGACATGTCGCTGGGCGAGGCCCGGCGATGACCGCCCAGGCCATCAGCGCCGGTGCTACAAGCCCCCGCGACGAGCGCCGGAGCCGCGCGCCCTACCTGCTGGTGCTTCCGGCCCTACTGTTGTTCGTCGGCATCGTGCTGATCCCAATCGCCATGACGATACTGCTCTCATTCCACGATTGGGGCCAGTACAAGGGCATCGAACACGTGCTCATCCTCAAGAACTGGATGGAGGTGTTGAGCGATGACTATTTCCACGAGACCTTCCTGCGCACGTTCCGCATCGCCGTGCTGATCACCTTGCTGACCGCGGTGCTCGGCACGCCGGAAGCCTACATCCTTAGTCGCATGCGCGACCCCTGGCGCCGTATCTTTCTACTGGTCGTGCTGGGCCCGCTGTTGATCTCCGTCGTTGCGCGAACGTTAGGCTGGGCCCTGCTGTTCGGCGGCTCGAGCGGCGTCGTCAATAAGGCGCTTATCAAGATCGGACTGATCTCAGTTCCCCTGCCGTTCATGTTCACGGAGATAGGTGTGGTGATCGCGCTGGCACATGTCTTGATGCCGTTCATGGTGCTCTCGGTTTGGGCGGCGCTGCAGCGCCTCGACCCGCAGATCGAGAACGCCGCGGCTTCGTTGGGCGCGACGCAGCTTACGATCCTGCGGCGCGTCGTGCTGCCGCAGATCGTGCCCGGTATCCTGTCGGGCGGCATCATCGTCTTTGCCTTGGCCGCCAGCGCATTTGCAACACCGGCCATCATCGGCGGTCGGCGGCTGAAGGTCGCCTCGACGCTGGCCTACGACGAGTTCCTGAACACGCTTAACTGGCCGCTTGGCGCCACCGTAGCGACTCTGCTGCTGGCGTCGCTGATTCTCATCATCGTCGGCAGCAACCGGTTGGTGGAACGTCGCTATGCCGAGGTGTTCCGATGACCCGCAACGGCCCCCTCGCGCTACTCTTCCACACGTTCTTCGTAATCTTCATGCTGGCGCCAATCCTTGCCGTTTGCTTCGTCGCCTTCACGCCCGAGGGGTATCTCTCGTTCCCGACCAACGGGCTGTCCCTGCGCTGGTTCAGGGCGATCGCGCGCTACCCAGAGTTCATCACCGCGTTCTGGACCAGCATCTGGCTGGGTGCCGTGTCGTCGACCATAGCGCTCGGTCTCTCGGTACCGGCGGCACTGGCTATCGCCCGCTACGACTTCACCGGGCGCGAAGCGCTTACCGCCCTTCTGATGTCGCCGCTGATGATCCCCCACGTGGTGCTCGGCATCGCTTTCCTACGCTTCTTTACCCAAATTGGACTCGGCAACACCTTCCTCGGCCTGGTGCTCGCACACATCGTCATTGTGCTGCCGTTCGCCCTGCGGCTCACACTGGCCTCCTCCGTGGGCATGGACCGGGCGATCGAGCAGGCCGCGCTCTCGCTTGGCGCTTCCGACTGGACCACCTTCAAGCGCGTCACGTTGCCTGTGATTCTGCCGGGGCTGATGACGGGCTGGGCCCTGGCATTCATCCAGAGCTTCGATGAGGTGACCATGACGGTCTTCATCGCCGCACCAGGAACCGAGACGTTGCCCGTGCGCATGTTCCATTACATTCAGGACAACATTGATCCGCTGGTGACATCCGTCTCGGCTGTGGTGATTGCGCTCACGACGGTGGCCCTGATCATCCTCGACCGCGCGTACGGCCTTGATCGGCTGTTCATCGGCCGGCAGGATCCGTGAGGTCGACCATGCTAAGGGATTACGACGTAGTCGTTGTGGGCGGCGGCCTCGTCGGCTCGTCCTTGGCGCTGGGTCTGGCGCGCGTCGGCCAGCGCGTGGCGGTGCTCGACGAGGGCGACGCGGTTGCTCGCGCCTCGCGCGCCAACTTCGCGCTGGTTTGGGTACAGAGCAAGGGCCTGGGCCTGCCCGAATATGCCGGCTGGACCATCCGCTCATCCAACGCCTGGGCGGGCTTTGCACAGCGCCTCAAGGAAGACACCGGCCTCGACGTCGCCTTCGAGCGCCCCGGCGGATTTCATCTAGCACTGTCGGAGGCGGAGTTGCAGGCACGAGCCGACCTGCTGAAGCGTCTTCACAATCAGGCCGGCATCGTCAAATACCAGACCGAGATCCTCGACCGAGCGCGCGTCGCTCGCATGCTTGACGGCCTCGGTCCTCAGGTGGTCGGCGGCAGCTTCTGCCCGCTGGACGGACATTGCAATTCGCTGCGGCTGCACCGCGCGCTGCACATGGCGCTCTCGCAGCACGGCGCGCGCTATTTGCCGAGCCATTGCGTCGCGCAGATCGAGTGCAGCGCCGGCGCGTTCCGGCTCGTCACGGAGCACGGCAAGATCGGCACCGGTAAGGTGGTCATCGCGGCGGGCAACGCCTCGCAAAGGCTCGCGCCCATGGTGGGCCTTAGCGCGCCGATGAAGCCCAACCGCGGGCAGATCATCGTCACCGAGCGCCTGCGTCCCTTTATGCGGCACCCCGTCGTCACGCTGCGGCAGACCGACGAAGGCACCGTCATGATCGGCGACAGCCAGCTCGAAGGAACGACGCCCGATGCCATGACCATGCCAGTGAACACGGTGATGGCAGCGCGCGCTGTGGCGATGTTTCCACGGCTGCAGCACATCAACGTCACGCGCATGTGGAGCGGCATCCGCGTCATGACCGAGGACGGCTTTCCCATCTACGATCAGTCGACGACCTACCCCGGTGCATTCGTCGTCACCTGCCACTCGGGCGTCACACTGGCGGCGACGCACACCGAGGTGTTGGCTCCCATGATTGCCGCAGGCTCCCTCGACACGATAGCCGTCGGTGCCTTCAGCGCGCGGAGGTTTCATGTTTCGCAGGCTGCCTGAGAATGCGCGGGTGCCGGTCACCATTCGCGTCGATGGCGAGCGTGTCGATGCACGGGCAGGCGACACGGTGGCGGCCGCCTTGTTAGCGCATGGCCGCAACCACTGCCGCACAACCCCCGTCAGCGGATCGGCGCGCGCGCCCTACTGCATGATGGGCGTGTGCTTCGACTGCCTGGTAACGATCGACGGCATCGGCAACCGCCAGGGCTGCCTTGTGCCCGTGCGCGAGGGGATGGCGGTAAAGACGCAACAAGGCAAACGGGAGATTGACCGGTGAGCGGCACTGAGCTGCGGAGCACCTATGACGTCGTCATTGTCGGCACGGGACCGGCCGGTCTCGCCGCCGGGGCCATCACGGCGGACGCCGGGCTTTCGACACTGTTGGTCGACGAGAATCCTGAGCCGGGCGGGCAGATCTATCGCGCCATCACCACCACCCCGGTGCGGCGAAGCGATATCCTGGGCGCTGACTACTGGCACGGCGCCGGGCTCGTGGAAGCGGCCATCCGCAGCGGTGCCCAGATCGTCACCGGCGCGCTCGTCTGGTGCCTCGGCCGCGACCTCGAGGTGGGCATCTCCCATGGCGGGGTCGCACGCTTATTGCAGGCGCGCCGTGTGATCCTGGCAACGGGCGCACTGGAACGACCGTTCCCGATCGCCGGCTGGACGCTACCCGGCGTGATGACGGCCGGCGCCGCGCAGACCTTGCTCAAGTCCTCTGGCATGCTCCCCGACGGGCAAACGGTCATGGCCGGCACGGGCCCGCTGCTGTGGCTATTCGCTGCGCAGGTGCTGCGCGCCGGAGGCCGCATCGATGCGATCCTCGATACGACGCCGCGCGCGAATTATCTGAACGCATTGCGTCATGCGCCCGGCTTTGCGCTCTCACCGTTGCTGGGAAAGGGCCTGCATTTGCTCCGCGAGGTGCGTGCCAAGGTTGAAGTCTTAGGCGGTATCACCACAATTGCGGCCGAAGGGGACACTAAGCTCCGCGCCGTCCGCTTCACGCGCGGCAGGGGCGCAACGCAGCGCCTCGAGGTCGACCAACTGTTGCTTCACCAGGGCGTGGTGCCGAACGTCAACCTGGCGATGGCCGCCGGCGTGGCGCATCGTTGGGATCCGCTGCAGCTGTGCTGGTCACCTGAGCTCGATGACGAGGGCAACACGTCCGTGCCCGGCATCGCCATTGCCGGTGATGGCGCCGGCATTGGGGGCGCACGCGTGGCCGAGGAGCGCGGGCGGCTCGCCGCTATCGCCACTGTGCGCTCGCTCGATCCTTCCGCCACCGGGCTCAACGATCAACCGATCCGGCGGGCCCTGTTCCGCCACCAACGCGGACGCGCTTTCCTCGACACACTCTACCAGCCGCCGCGCCCGTTCCGCGTGCCGGAGGGCGATATCATCGTCTGCCGCTGCGAGGAGGTGACGGCACGGCAAATTCGGGACACGGCGGCACTCGGCTGCGAGGGCCCCAACCAGATGAAGGCGTTCCTGCGCTGCGGCATGGGGCCGTGCCAGGGCCGGCTGTGCGGCCTGACGGTCACCGAGCTGATCGCCGAGGCGCGGCAGACCTCGCCTCAAGCCGTCGGTTACTATCGGCTGCGCCCACCAGTGAAGCCCATTCCGCTCGTTGAGCTGGCGGGGCTGCCGGCGAGCGCGAGCGCCAGCAAAGCGGTCGTGCGGGGATGACGGCGGAGACCCGCACCGCGGATGTCGTGATCATCGGCGGTGGCATTCACGGCTGCTCCACCGCCTTGCACCTGGCGCTGCGCGGCCTCAAGCCCATTGTGATCGAGAAGGACTACGCCGGGCGCCATGCGTCGGGCGTGAACGCTGGCGGCGTGCGCCAGCTTGCGCGCCACGTCGCAGAAATCCCTCTCTCGATTGCCTCCATGGAGATCTGGGAGCGGATTGAGACCTTGCTGGACGACGACTGCGGGTTCGAGAGCCACGGCCAGGTGCTGATTGCCGAGTCGGAGGCGGAGCTTAGTGAATTTCGCAACCGCGTCGACGATCTGCGCACGCGCGGCTACGTGCACGAGGAGCTGATCGACCGCGCCGAGCTGGAACAGTGGGTGCCGGCGGTTGCTGACCACTGCCCCGGCGGCATCGTCTCCCGCCGTGATGGTGCAGCCGACCCGTTTCGCGCTACCCAGGCCTTCCGCCGCGCCGCACTGCGGGCCGGCGCGCGCTTCATCGAAGGCGTTGCCGTCACAGGCCTGCGCCGTCTCGCTTCCGCCTGGCAGCTCGACACCGCGGCGGGCACGTTTCAGGCGCCGACGGTTGTCAACGCGGCAGGCGCCTGGGCAGACCGTATCGCCGCCGCTTTGGGCGAGCCGGTGCCGCTCCAGGTGATCGCGCCGATGCTGATGATCACGGGTCGGGTGCCTGTCTTCATCGAACCGGTGGTGATCCTGCGATCCCGCAAGCTATCGTTCAAGCAATTCGCCAACGGCACGGTGATGATCGGCGGCGGTCACCTTGCCCGCGCCAGCCGCGACGAGAACCGCACTGACCTCGACTGGCACAAGCTGAGCGAAAGTGCGCGCACCGTGGCGGACGTGTTCCCCGTCATGCGGCACGCCGAGATCGTGCGGGCATGGGCGGGGATCGAAGCGCGCATGCCCGACGATCTTCCCGTCTTCGGACCGAGCCGCAACGCTGAAGGCCTATATCATCAGTTCGGTTTTTCGGCGCACGGCTTCCAGCTTGGCCCCGGCGCCGGCGCCACGATGGCAGAGTTGATCGTCACCGGCGCCACCAACGTTCCCATCGCCGATCTGAGCATCATGCGGTTTGCAAGCGGAGAATGACCACCTACCAGAAGCTCGGATACATCCCGCAGCCGTTGCCCACACGTGTCGTCAGCAGCCCAGAACGCTGCCTGGTATACGGGGGCTGTCCTGCGCGGTCTCATCGGTCGATTTCACTTTGCTGCCGGCAACATGGTCAAGTTGACTGTGCCGTCCCTTTTGCAGGACATGGCTCCGGTCAACGCGCAGTGCGGCTCAAGACGTCCATAAGCTCAGCGACCTTCTGACGCTGCTCGGCGGCGTTGCCACTGACGATGGCGTGCTCAACGCAATGCGAAATGTGATCCCGCAGCACCTCCTCCTCGACGCGCCGCAGCGCCGCGCGCACGGCAGCGATCTGCGTGACGACATCGATGCAATAGCGGTCCTCCACGACCATGCGCGCGAGACCGCGCACCTGGCCTTCAATCCGGCTGAGCCTTTTGAGGCAGGAGCCTTTGGCGTGCTTGTTCATGGTTGACGGATACCCCACCCGGGTATACATGTCAATAGATACCCCCGGAGGGTACAGAGGCGAAGGACGGCCATGGCAGCTCACGCGGCGCACTCCCAAATCCATGCTAGTAACGATACGGTCGCGCCCGCCGGCGACGTCAAGGACCCGGTGTGCGGCATGACGGTCGATCCTCACACAGCCAAGCACCGCTACGCGCACGACGGGTACCCGTACTACTTCTGCTCGTCCCGATGTCGCGAGAAGTTCATCGCCGATGCGGCGCGCTACCTGCAGGCGGAGGCAAGAGCCGCGCAGCCGCTGCCGGCCGGAACAATCTACACCTGCCCGATGCATCCCGAAATCCGGCAACCTGGGCCTGGCTCGTGCCCGATCTGCGGGATGGCGCTCGAGCCGGAGATCGTTTCGGCCGACACCCAGCCTAATGCTGAGCTCGCCGACATGACACGACGGTTCTGGATCGGGCTCGCGCTGACGCTTCCCGTGTTTGCCCTCGAGATGGGCGGCCACTTCACAGTTTTGCAGGGGTGGCTCGGACAGCAAACATCAAACTGGATTCAGCTGTTTCTGGCAACCCCTGTGGTGCTGTGGGTAGGCTGGCCATTCTTCGAGCGCGCGTGGGCCTCCCTGAAGACGCGCAATCTGAACATGTTCACGCTGATCGCCATGGGCACTGGCCTGGCCTGGGTCTACAGCGTCATCGGCACCCTGTGGCCGGGCTTGTTTCCGCCCTCGATGCGTGGCCACGGCGGGTCGGTGGCGATCTACTTTGAGGCAGCGGCTGTCATCACCGTCCTGGTTCTGCTCGGCCAGGTCCTGGAACTCAAGGCGCGCGAGCAGACGAGCGGGGCCATTCGCGCCCTGCTTGACCTCTCTCCGAAGATGGCACGGCGGATCAGGCCGGACGGTACGGACGAGGACATGAGCCTGGATCAGGTGGTCGTGGGTGACCGTCTTCGTGTGCGTCCCGGCGAGCGGGTGCCTGTGGATGGCGAGATTGTCGAAGGCCGCAGCGCCATTGACGAGTCCATGGTCACGGGCGAATCCATGCCCGGCACCAAGAGCGTCGCCGATAAGGTCATCGGCGGCACCATGAACCAGTCGGGCACCTTCATCATGCGAGCCGACAAGGTGGGTCGCGACACGGTGCTGTCGCAGATCGTGCAGATGGTGGCGGCGGCGCAGCGGAGCCGGGCACCGATCCAGCGGTTGGCCGACCAGGTCTCGGCCTGGTTCGTGCCTACGGTCATTCTCGTTGCCGTTCTAGCGTTTCTAGCGTGGTCGCTGTGGGGACCTGAGCCGCGCCTGACTTACGGTCTGATTGCGGCGGTGTCCGTTCTCATCATTGCCTGTCCCTGCGCGCTCGGGCTGGCCACACCGATGTCGATCATGGTGGGTGTCGGCCGCGGCGCACAGTCTGGCGTGCTGATCAAGAACGCCGAGGCATTGGAGCGTTTGGAGAAAGTGGACACGCTGGTGGTCGACAAGACCGGCACCCTGACGGAGGGGAAGCCCAGCGTGGTGGCGATCAAAACAGCGCACGGAGCCGACGAGACGGAGCTGCTGCGTTTAACAGCGAGCCTCGAGCGCAGCAGCGAGCACCCCTTGGCTGCGGCTATCGTCCGGTCGGCAACCGAGCGCGGCCTGGCGCTGGCTGAGCCCGAGCGGTTCGCCTCGCCGGCCGGCAAAGGCGTGACCGGTATCGTCGATGGTCACAAGCTCGTCATCGGTAACCGCCGGATCATGAGCGAGGCGGGCGTCGACACCACCAGCCTCGACGCGAGCGCGGACCGGTTGAGACAGGAAGGGGCGACGGCAATATTCGTTGCGATCGACGGCAAGGCCGCCGGCATCATTGCCATTGCTGATCCAATCAAAGCGACAACTCCGCCGGTGATTTCCGCGCTCAAGGAAGCCGGCATCCGCATTGTGATGTTGACGGGCGACAACGCCACAACTGCAAAGGCCGTGGCACAAAAACTCGGCATCGCAGATGTGGAAGCCGAAGTACTACCCGAGGACAAGGGCGAGGTGGTGGAACGCTTACGCGCACAAGGTCGGGTTGTCGCTATGGCCGGAGACGGCGTCAACGACGCTCCGGCACTTGCAGCTGCAGACGTCGGCATTGCCATGGGCACCGGCACCGACGTGGCTATGGAAAGCGCGGGCGTAACGCTCCTCAAGGGTGATCTCACCGGCATCGTACGCGCGCGGCATCTGTCGGCGGCGACCATGGGAAATATTCGCCAGAACCTGTTTTTCGCCTTCATCTACAATGCCGCCGGCGTCCCGGTGGCTGCCGGCGTTCTCTACCCCTTCCTGGGCATTCTGTTGTCGCCGATCATCGCCGCGGCAGCCATGGCCTTTTCATCAGTCAGCGTGATCGCCAACGCGTTGCGTCTCAAGCAGGTGAGGTTGTGAGCCGATGCCGACGATGCACGGCATCGCCATCGGATACAATGCCGTGTTCGTGCCGCTGGCGGTACTCGGCCAGGTCACGCCCCTGTTGGCCGCCATCGCCATGTCCGCGTCTGCGATTGCCGTGACGGCGAACGCTATCCGCCTGCGGCGCATGCGTGTCGGAGTCGCCCGATGACCGCCCTTGCCTGGCTCATTCCCTGCGCTCTGCTGCTCGGCCTTGCCGGTTTGATTGCATTCCTCTGGTCGTTGCACAGCGGCCAATTCGAGGATCTTGATGGCGCTGCGTGGCGGGCCTTGCGGGATGACGACCCCGATCGCTCATAGATAGTGGTGCAGCGGCTCGCGCACGAGCTCGCGGAATGCGTGCCAGGTGGCATGACCAATGAGCGGAAAATAGCATGAACCGGTCCCGCCGCAAGCCGTTGTCCCGATGGAGACGAACGGAGAATGGACATGTCACAGGGGTCGGCGGCTGGTCGCCAGGACTCGGTCGGTGGCGGCGCATCCGCAGGCGATGAATGCGTCCGGAAAGAAGTGATCAACTTCCTGGCTGACCCGTCGTCGCATACCTGCGCCGATCGCGTCGAGCGCTTCGAAACGCACGGAAACCTGGTGTTCCTGGCGGGAGCGGAGGCGTGGAAGATCAAGCGCGCGGTGCGGTTGCCGTACCTGGATTTCTCCACGCTTGCCAAAAGGCGCGCGGCTTGTCTACGGGAAGTTGAGATCAACCACCGATTTGGGTCCGATCTTTATCTCGGCTGCGTGCCGATCGCGCGCGCGCCCTCCGGCAAGCTCATCTTCGGAGCCGCAGGGGAGATCGTCGAATGGGCCGTCCACATGCGCCGGTTCGAACAATCGGCGCTGTTGAGCACCATCGCGCGGGAAACAGGAATTCCGCACGACCTCGCGCGCTTGCTCGCCGAAGTTGTCTATGAAGCCCATGAACGCGCCGAGCCGACATCTCCACCTACAGGCACGGAGCCGATGCGACGGCTCGTCAACGCGATTGCGGGGTCGCTAGGGAAATCGGGGCACTTCGGCGCGGCGGTGGATCGCCTCCAAAGCCGCATGGGGCATCAGCTCGATAAATCTGCTTCTGCGCTTGATGAGCGCGCCGCCCACGGCCTGGTTCGGCGATGCCATGGCGATCTGCATTTGGCAAACCTGGTGATCTGGCAGGGACGGCCGGCTCTCTACGATGCCATCGAGTTCGATGAGGCCATCGCGACCATCGACACGCTTTACGATCTGGCCTTTCTCCTGATGGACCTCGAGTGGCACGGCCAGGGGCCGGCAGCAAGCATCGTCCTCAACCGCTATCTGTGGCGAAGCCGAAACGACCTCGACCTCAAAGGGCTGATCGCTCTGCCGCTGTTTCTCGGTCTGCGAGCAGCTGTGCGAGCGATGGTGACGGCCGACCGCGCCGCGCAGGAAAACCGTGAAGAAGGCGCGAGCGACCTCGAGAAAGCGCACCGATATGTGGCGGCCGCGCTCAGGTACCTCGAGGCGCCAGCCGCGGAATTGGTGGCCATTGGCGGCTTATCCGGAACCGGAAAAACCACCCTTGGAGCCACTCTTGCGCCACGCCTCGGACGTTCGCCCGGCGCCGTGCACTTGCGGAGCGATCTGGAGCGAAAAGCGCTGGCCGGCGTCGGCGAATATGATCACCTCCCCGACGTTGCCTACACGCCGGAAGCCCGCAATCGCATTTACGAGGTTCTGCGCAGGAAGGCGCGACAGGTCTTGGCCGCCGGTCATTCCGTCGTTGTCGACGCCGTGTTTGCCGATCGGGACGAACGGCAAAACATCCAGGCGCTTGCGAGCGAGGCCGGCGTGGCCTTCCACGGTCTGTGGCTGCAGGCGGGCCCGGACACACTCATCAGCCGCGTGGCCGCCAGGCGCAACGATGCGTCGGACGCGGCACCGGAGACCGTGCGAGCCCAACTCAATTCCGATTCTGGCCCATTGTCGGCGGCATGGAGCGTCATCGGTGCAGGAGGCACTCAGGATCAAACCTTGGCCAGCGCTGAAGCCGTGCTAGATCAGAAGTTTAAAAAAATCTGAATGACTATCCGTTAGTTGGAGTTTTTGCTGAGTCCGCGATCGATTGCTCTGGTAGGCGCAAGCACGAAGCGAGGAGCGTGGGCTTGATCACCGCCCACAACCTTCAAGGCGGCGGCTTTGCTGGTCCCATCTGGCTGCTGAACCCGAAATACCGGTCTATTGAGGGACAGGATTGCATTCCCTCGATTTTTGCGTTGCCCGGTTCGGCTGATCTCGCGGTCCTTGTCACCCCTCCCGAGACGATCCCGGAGCTTGTCGGCCAGCTCGGGGCCAAAGGCACGCGCGCCGCGGTGGTGGCCTCCTATTGCACGCACGCGAGCCGGCCTCGATCTGGCTGTGCCTCCAGAAATTTCCACGCCTCTTTTAGGATTTCCGCGCAGCGAGCGGCTCCATCCCGAGGCATACCCAGCACAACCCAATCCAACCGCCGCGCGCCGACGTATAGTCGTGGGCTGCGAGCCGCAGCCGCCCCGACGTACGGAGAAGGCCTCATGCACCACATTGCCACGCGTTTTCTGGTCTGCCTGCTGCTAACGCCGCTTGCTGCTGTAGCGGAGGAGAACTACGAGGACTGGCCTCTCTTGCGCAGCACCTTTACCTCCACCGGCGGCGGCGGCATCATCATCAAGGGCTATGACCCCGTCATCATCGGCAGCACATGCATCACCACCTTCATGGCGGTCGAACCGGGCGCCGATGTAAAGGTCCATCCCAACATCGTCGAATTCGAGGCCGCAGCTGTTGCCGGGGGAACGCTCTGCCGTAACGGCCGGTGGCGCAGCTTCGATGGACGTGTTTCCGGTACAACGCCCTATCGGGTCTTCTTTAAGGGAGGCGTGTTTCGCGGCTCCCCCTGAACCCAACGCATAAAACTGTATGCCCCACGCGCGCCAGCAAATGTGCCAATCGAATAAGAGAGAACGGGGAAATCGAGATGCATGTGTCAGCGGCATCACAACCAAGCAGAGATCCCAGCGCCAAAGCCAAGGTAGGGCGAGGAGCGGCGCAGTCCTGCTGCTCCAGCTCCTCGCACCCGTCTGCAGTCCCGCACCTGCAGACACACTGTCCAGCTTCGAAACCTCCGATCGCACCGCAGTCAGACGCGTGCAGCGCCGATTGAGCTTTCGGTATGCAAGATGGCAAAAGGCAGTCTGGGAGGGTATCTTAATCCGCTCGACTTGCCTCAGCCTTGCGCGCCAGGATCGACCTTTCACGCCGCTTGCCGTTGCTCGCAACCTGTCAATCGTGGGTCAGAGATTTGGCTGGGAGTGAATAAAGGGGGCATCGATCCGGGATCGCCGCCACAACGGCTGCGAACCAGCTCCACTCGCGATCTTTGCTTCCGACCACCCCACCTCGCTGGATGCCAAGGTTTCGATCCTGCCGCCTCGGCATTTCGCGTGCGCTACACCATTGCCTTGCACTCAAAGCGTGCTCCTTCGGCGGCGCCGGCATCGCTGGTGACTGATGGTAAATCGACTAGTTAGTGCGCCTTCAAATAGGAAAAAGATCGCAAGGCCGTACCAATGCCGCGCGCGAGACAAAGCCATACACTCGACACCAGGGTCGCTTCGTCACACCGCTGTCAAATCGCTTCGTCGCGGCGCTGTCAAATCGTCGGCTAGCATCGGTGAACGGATGTGGGCGGAGGGGAGGTGAGCATCAGCCGCAATGCAGGGGCGAAAGTTGGCTATTGGCCGCCGGCTTTGCTGCCGCAGTGATCCTGCAGCTGTGCGTCGTCGCGATGTGGTGGCTCTCCCACCAGCTGATCGAGAGCACGTTCGAAGCCGCTGCGGCTGGCGCTAGGTATCGGCAGAAATCGCCGATTGAGGCGCTGGCAAATGGCCTTGGCCATCCGACAGGCGCCATGGCTCACGCAGTCGACCGGACAGACCACGGCGTCGCAACCGTGAATCATCTCCTCGATGCGCTGTAGGTTGTCTTCGATACCGCCATCGTGGTGGAAAAATGCCGCCACCCGCGCCTCGGCGGCTGAGCGCAGGTGGGGCACGATGGCGGTGCGCCCGCCAATGTAGAGAATGCGCTGGCCGGTCGCCGCCGGTGCTTTCTTAGCGGCGGGCACAACGCGGGGAACGGTGCCTGCCGCTGACGCGCCGGCTGGAGATGTCCGCGCCGGGACAGATGCGGCAGCGAGGCGGCTTGCTTGGGTTTCGGCTTGGCGCGCGCGAGCGCGGGCAATGATGAGCGCGCGCTCATATTTGGCGAGTTTCTCCTGCGCACGCCGGAGGGCGCGGTCGTGCTTGGCTAAATTGGCACGGGCTGCGGGCGGCGTAGACTGAACGAGGGTTGCTTGGCTCGCCGCTGCGGCGCGTGCCGCATCGCGTTCGGCAAGCGCCGCCAGCTTGGCGGTCTCGGATCGCCGGAGGCGTGCCTCCAGCTCATCCCCCCTCTGCTGAGCTTCGGCAAGGCGAGTAGCAAGCTGGCTGGCGCCATGGCCGTGCAAGTGGGAAAGCATGTGGATTTGACCGAAAACGCGCGTCTTGAGAGCCGTCGGCACGTGCGCGTGCGACATGACGGCCCAGTAGCCGGCAGCAACCTGCCCGCTGTCGCGCAACCGTTGCCAAAGCGATTGGATCTCGTCGGGCGCTGTAGCCCGCGTTACCAAGCGGATGGCACCGGCAAACCTGCGCTCCAAGAGCTTGTTAAGGGTGCGGGCCAATGCGCAGTCTTGATTGGCTGCACGCACACAGTAGCTGTGAATATCATAACTTTGGGCGTTCTCGTCGATTTGCAGTCGGTGCTTACGAATGGCAGCGAGCAGATCCTGGTCACCCAGGCAAGTTCCGATAATTGAACATTGCAATGAGCCTTCAATCTCCCACAGGGCTAACCTCTTCGGAAAGGCGGTGGGGAGCCGTTCGGACGCTGGCTCAACAAAGGCCGTCTGGCGCGGCGGCGGCAGGATAAAGCTGGGCATCGCTCTCCACAATTTACCGAGTCAGGCCTGGGCTCGCTATAAAATATTCTTAACGAAAAAAGTCAAGTTATTGTGGTAGCAGGCCTACCCGTTGCTCCCTGCCGGCCGTCTCGCCTCACCGAGGTCGCGGCCGGAGCCCACGCGCAAATAACGTGTTAAAATCTTTGATGCCAGCTTCGAAGAGATAGAAGCCGCCTACCCTTAGCTGGTGCAACACGGATTGAAAATCAGCAGTGTTCCACGGCGGCGAAAGCTTCAGTGTGTCGATCGCCTCCACAAACAGCCAGTTTGTCGTTGGGGTGACAGCGGGAATATTTCGACCGGTCACGTCGCTCGTGAGCGCGAGGTTGCGAGTACCTGTGTGTCGGAACAAGTAGACGAACACAGCAAACTCCACCGAAACACGTCGAAGCGAGCAATTGGTTCCGCTCTCACTCGCCTCGCAATCATCGTCACACCCGCAGGGACCGGTAGCGCGTTTCCCAAATGTCGAGATTGACGACAAAGTAATTGCTCGTCTCACCAAATCGAAAAAAACGTTGGTACGATATCTGACATTGGCGGTGGGCAGAGTTCCGGGAGCACAAGATCAGGGCATGAACTAACTCCAAAACGGGCGGCCTAAAGCTACGCCTATGGCACACGCACGGCCCACCTCAAGCATGCGCGTTGCCTGATGAACGGCGTGCAGAAAGATGGCCGGGCAAGTTACGAGCGCTCCACGGGCGATGAGAATGGTCATTAGAACGTTCTCAAGCTAACCGCGGCGGGTGCCGCAAGGCCTACTCGCCGGGTTGCTGGGAAGGACAAGCACAGCAAGCAGCAGAACGCCTTGATCCTCGTCGCCTAGCGCCATTTGATTCTTGTCGCGTAGCCCAATTTGCCAACAGTGCGACGGGCCAGCTGGCTCCCCGGTATCCATCTGAACGCATATCGCTTTTGCGCACCTGCTCGCGTACGCGTGATACACGGGCAAGCTCGGTGATTTGGCGCCCGGTCACCAGGATGATAGAGAAAAAGCGGTTTTGCAGGGTCCGCGGGTGTAGCCAAGACGCGCTCAAGGCCGCAGGCGGCACGGGTCTCTTCTAAGTGCTTCGCCGACGAGTGAGTTGGCTATACGGAGAAGGCGGGCGTGGATGGTCTGAGACGCCGACAAGTCATTGCGCTCAGCGCCTGTGGCGCCACGTACCTGATTAATCGGCGGTCCGTTGCCTTTGCCGTCGGCGAGCAAGAAAGTCGCTTTATTGCGGAGGCCGTCCGCATGAAGGACCAGGCGGTCACCAGCGGGGATCAACCCTTTGGCGCGGTTCTGGTAAAAGCGGGCCTGATTGTCGGCTATGGCCCAAGTCGCGTCATCCTAACTGGTAATCCTGAGGCTCACGCGGAACGGGTCGCTCTCTGGGACGCGCAAAAGCGCTTGGACACGAAAGACATGACCGGTGCCATCTTGTATTCGACGTCGCGACCGTGCGCTGCATGCGAGCATGCTCTTGCGTTGGCTAACATCGAGGGCATGTACTTTGGCCCACAGCCGACCGCTGCCGGAAAGCCGAAACGTTCGCCGTAAGCGCCGTTTGCGCCGCTTGTACCACGCCGTGGCTGTCACTGCGTTGATCGGACTACACGACATGGGCCGAAGCCAGCAACCACATTCGGGGAGCGATATGTTGGAGGCAGCCGCGCGCGGCGATCTGGTAAGTCTGAAGAAACTGATGGCCGCCGGAGCTCTTCTTGATCCCCGCGACGCGGCACGACAGACTCCCCTCCTGCTGGCGGTGAAGAATAATCAGGTGGCGGCTGCTGTCCTTCTGGTCGAGGCCGGCAGCGACATCAATGCACAAGCTGCAAACCTGGACTCGCCCTGGTTGCTGGCAGGAGCGCTAGGGCGCACTGAAATACTCCGCCACATGATTGCAAAGGGTCCAGACCTTTCATTGCGCAATCGCTTTGGCGGCAATGCATTGATACCCGCATGCGAGCGCGGGCATGTCGAGACCGTAAAGTTGCTCTTGACCACCAAGATCGATGTCAATCACGTCAACGATCTTGGCTGGACCTGCCTCCTTGAGATTGTCATCCTGGGCGATGGTGGGCCCCGTCACGTTGACGTCGCCAAGCTGGTGCTGGCCGCCGGAGCAAATCCCAATCTTGCTGATAAGGATGGCGTATCACCACTAACGCACGCCAAGCGCAAATCGCAGCGCGAAGTAGCACGCGTGATCGAGGCTTGGGGTGGCCAATAGATGCCAGGTGATGCCGGGCACGACGTAGCTCAGTTCTAATCCACGTATGCTTGGCATTCGATTTCGACCTTCATGCGCGGATCGACCAGGCCCTTCACCTCGACCAGGGTAGAGACCGGTAGGTTGTTGCCAAAATACGCTATGCGTCTCGGATTGATTTTGGGCCGCTCCGTGATGTCGGTCATAAACACCTGTACTTTGACGACGTGCTCGGCACTAGCACCCGCCGCTCTGAGGCACTTGTCCATCACCGCAATGGCAATGTCGAATTGGGCGACGACGTCGGCGGGTATACTGCCGTCAGCCGCCTGGCCAACGACGCCGGCCACCCAAACGTGGGCGCCAGCCCGAGTGACGTGGCAGTAGTGACTGACCGGCGGTGGAATGTCTGGAACGATAATGCGCTGGATTTTTGGCATGGGTCACCTGGCGATGGCTCTGACTGGCGGCAAAACCTAAGCAGAGTTGGCCTGCCGGTACAGTGGCTTTGTGAGCCAGAGCTGGCGACACAATGCCTGGTCGCGCCGCGGCAAGCACCCCGCTGGCGCCGCAACGGCCATTAATCTAACATCGCCGCCAGTCGAGGGGGGAAAGGTGGGTCGCACCGCTCGGTGCAGCCACCTTCCAATGAGGCGGTCTAAGACAGGCTGCCTCTGAGGATTTGGAAATGATCAAAAACTCCTCTGTGCCACAGCGGACACCGTCCCGGCCCTATCTGGCTGCCATCCGCGCCATCGACAAGTTCACAGAATGGACCGGCTATCTTTACGTACTCTTCATCATCCCCTTGATTTTTGCGAACGTGGTTGAGGTCTTTGCGCGATACGTCCTCGGGGATCCGACGATCTGGGCCCTCGATGTAACGACAATGTCGTACGCAGCCCTGTTCATGTTGGGATCGGCTTTGGCGCTCCTAAAAGGTGCTCACGTCCGTACCGACATGCTGTGGGAAGCGTTCTCGGATCGAACCAAGGGCATGATCGACACCCTGGCCTTTTTGTTGTTCTTCCTACCGACAATGGCCGTACTGTTCTTCATTTCGATAGACGACTTCCTGTACTCGCTGTCGATCGACGAACGCTCGAGCTCCGGTGCATGGACGCCGGTCTTGTGGCCGCTGCGAGGCGTCATTCCGCTGACCGCGTTCATGCTGTTCTTGCAGGGCATCTCGGAGCTCATGAAGAGCCTCTGGGCTTGGCGAACCGGCGAGTTCTTGACCAAGCACGACAAGATCGAGGTCTGAGAACCATGAGTTTCGGCGAGGCTCTCGAACTCATCATGCTCGTCGGCATGGTCGCGGTCATTTTCATTGGTTTCCCGATTTCCTTTACGCTGCTCTTTCTGGCCCTCATTTTCGGTGGGCTGGGACTTGGGTGGGAGCAGACTTTCAATCTGGCCTACCTGCAGATCTGGGGCACGATGAAGGACGAAATCTTTCCTGCCGTGCCTCTCTTCATCTTCATGGGCTATATGACCGAGCAGTCTGGCCTCATGGAGCGACTGTTCGGGGCTCTCCGCAGCCTGCTGGCGCCGGTGCGTGGCTCGCTCTACTTGGCGGTCATCTTGACCGCCACGATCTTTGCAATGGCGACCGGCATCGTCGGCGCTGCCGTCACCGTACTCGGCATCATGGCGAGCCCGATGATGATCCGAGCCGGCTATGATGCTCGTTTGTCGTCCGGTGCGATTGCTGCCGGCGGTACACTCGGTATTCTTATTCCACCCAGCGTGATGTTGGTGGTGATGGGTCCGGTCATGGGCGTGCCCGTCAATCTACTTTATTCGGCTGCCTTCGGTCCCGGCTTCCTGCTTGCCGGTTGCTATGTCGCCTACACACTCGTGCGCAGCTTCATCAATCCGAAGCTCGGCCCGGCGATGACCAAGGAAGAGCAGAAATCTGCCTACTACGAAATGACCACGGAGAAGGTTGGTGCTGCCGTGCTCGGACTGGGCTTGATCTGCCTGGTGATAGGCACCTACCTGGCGGCGGACTTGCTATTGACCCAGGCGAGGGCGCCGCGTCTTCCCATTACCGCAGGCTCGCTCAGCGTTTCGACCATCGCTGCCGTACTGGCGCTGCTGTCGGTGCTCCCGTACATCAGGAACGCCTATTTCCGTGCCATCGTGCTGGCTATCGCGCCTCTGAGTGCGCTGATCGGCTTTACACTGGGGACGATCGTTGGTGGATTGGCAACACCGACCGAGGCTGCTTCATGCGGCGCCTTCGGCGCCGCCCTGCTGGCGCTCCTCTATGGCCGGCTCAACTTGAAGTCGGTCACCAACGCGGCCATTGGCACAATGGTGACCTCAGCCATGGTGCTGTTTCTGGCTGTTGCCTCCAATGTGTTTGGCGCCGTCTTCACCAAGCTCGGCAGTGCAAGCTTGATCACGCAATACCTCCTGGCCGTTCCGGTGGGAGACTGGTGGAAGCTTGTACTGATCATGTCCATCTTTTTTATCCTGGGTTGGCCATTCGAGTGGCCAGTGATCATCTTGGTGTTTCTGCCGATCGTGCTGCCCGTAATCGAAAAGCTTCAGCTCGGTTTGAACAAGCTCGACTTGCTGATCTGGTTCGGCGCCCTGACCGCCGTCAACATGCAGACAGCCTACTTGAGCCCTCCGGTTGCGATGTCAGCGTACTATCTGCGCAACGTCGTTCCGCAATGGAGCTTGGCCACGATCTACAAGGGCATGGCCGACTATATGGTCATCCAAGTGATCGCCCTGGCTCTACTGTTGTTGTTCCCGCAGATCGCGCTGTGGTTGCCCAATGCGGTGAGGTGAGGCCAACCCGTCAACGCTGCCCCTCAGGAAAAAGGGCGGCCTGGGCCGCCCCTTTCATGCTACCGAGAGGCTAAAGCGTCATTGTTTGACTGGCCAATAGTGGTCCGCCTGCAATGCGTAAGGTGGGAACATAAAGCGCTTGGCCGGAACGACCTTCGCGGCATAGGCGCGCTGGGATTCGTAAACCTTCTTAAAGAACGGATTTTTGGCGGATTCGGCCGCCGCAAACTCGTCCCAGGTCTTAAGGAAGGCTTGATTGACTTCAGGCGGCGTCGTCAGCAGCTTTACGGAGTGCTTGTTGGTAAACTCATCGATGGCGTCCGCGTTCTGCTTCTGAAAGCTGGCCCACCAGCGCAGGAAGGTCTCCGATGTGGCCGACTTGATAGCCTCCTTGTTTTGCTCCGGCAGGGCGTCCCAGACGTCTTTGTTGATCGCCAGCTCGGCCACCGAGGCGCTCTCGTGCATGCCCGGCGTGTAGTGGAATTTCCAAACCGTATGCAGTCCGAGTCGTAGGTCCTCAACTCCGCCCACCCATTCTGCGCAATCGATAGTTCCACGCTCCGCGGCCGGTAGGATCTCACCCCCCGGCATATTGACGACAGCCATCCCCATCTTGGCATAGAGCTGCGCAACGATGCCGGTCTGGCGGCACTTCATACCCTTGAAGTCGGCAAGATCTTTGATCGGCCGCTTGAACCAGCCGAGCGCTTGCGGGCTGGGCGGTATGCTCGGAAATGCGACCAGATTGAGCTTTAGCTCTTTTTGATAAAACTCATTCCATAGCTCAAGGCCACCGCCCTCGTAGACCCAGCCGATGAAGTCGATTGCGTCCATGCCAAAAATGCCGGCCGGCGTGTTCGCAAACAGGGTTGCGGTGTTGCTCTTGCCGAACCACCAATAGGAGATGCCGTAGGCGCCATCGATGACCTTCTTGTGCGTGGCATCCAGAATCTCGAAGGGCGGGACCACTGCCCCACCTGGCAGCGCGTCGATCTTGAGATTGCCTGCAGTTAGCTTGTCGACCCGCTCGGCGAAGAACTTGAAGGCATCCTGCGTGGTGGACGATGGCGGCACCGCCGACTGCATCTTAAGGGTCCGAGGTTGCTGCGCGAGCGCCGTACCGACAAACGCCAACGTGGCGATTGCCGCGACAACGGTCGCAATCGTAGGCGATTTGGTCATCATTGGTTGTCCTCCCTTCAACAAGGCGCAGGCGAGCAGATCGCTCCCCGCCCGCTAGACAACCCTACCGCGGTGAGATGCCTTCAGCCAGAGCGACCCTGCCAGCTCAAGCAAAACCACAGTCTGAAGGCCGTTCGCCATGGGAATGGCCTCCAGCGCCGCGGCGGTTCAGTGGGTTTGCGGCCACGGCGAGCGACGCGGGCCACGATGCGGGCAGCTGGTCACTTCCAGCCATGCGCCGAACGCCCGGTCGCAACCCACGCGCGCATCCTGGCAAGCTCGACATCGGCTTGCAGACAAGATCGGAACCGGGTTCGTCAACCAGACGGCTCCGAAGGCCGTTGACGGACGAAATCAAAATCGCAGGCTGGCGCTCAGGCGCAGCGGGCCTTCGAGCTCAATTCGTGGACCTGCATCGGTTGAGCGAAGCGCCATGCCTGTCTGCTCGCGAGTTGGCAGGAACCGGCGTTAGTTTCATGATATCTCACGGGTTCTCCCATCAGGCCCGATTGGCGTCAAAGGGTGGTAAGATGCCACCTGTGCGGGGTCATTCCTGATGGGAGGGTCTTGCCATGGTCAACGGTATCGCCGATTGGGTTTGCAATCTGCTGTTGTGGGCAGGTGTCGTTACGTTCCTGGTCCTCGTACACGAAACCTTTGTCGCCCCGGGAACACTGAAAGAACCTCTGATCAGCCTCGTAGGAGCCGGTCTGATCGTGGTCCTGGCGGCGTTTTGGCCAAGATACTGAAAGCGCAAGCAACGTCGGCCCGCGACGGAACCGGCAGGGCACGTTTGCGGTTATAGCGGCAAGCGGCCCCAGGGTTTGCGGGCCAAGAGCGCCGGTCTCTCCATCCACCCGATCGGCGCCCCCTTTTGGTTGGCGCTTAGACCATCAGTCGGCGGTTAGACCATGTTCCACAAGTGCACGGAACTGAGAGAAGCCAATCGGCAAATCATGGCGACTAGACAGCGTCTGGCCGCACACGAGGCACGCCAGGCTGAATTGCAACGGGACGGTCCACTGACAAAGGATGCAGATGCGCTCCTGGAAGAGTGCAAAATCACACTGCGTCTCATGGAACGGCAACGTGACACCATTCTTCGCGAATACGCCAAAGGGAGTTAGGCCCTGCGCCGCTTCCGCACCCCATGCAGCGCTGCATGGCCACCCATCATCGCCCAATTCGGCCGTTAAGCGTGTGCACAGCGGCCCCCGCCCGAGCTGGCTGTTTTTCGCGCCGACATACAATGCAAGGGGCACCTGTTCGGCCGGTTGAGGATTTTATGCTTTTTCCAGGGTTCACTCTTGAGAATGTCATCGTCAGTGCTGGCAGCATTCGCCTACGGCATGGTGGATCGGGCCCCCCCCTGCTGCTGTTGCACGGCAATCCGCAGTCGCACATGATGTGGCACCGGGTGGCGCCAAAGTTGGCCGATAGATTCACGCTGATTTGCCCTGACCTCAGGGGCTACGGCGGCTCGTTCAAGCCGCCAGCCACCACCACTCACGCCCCCTATGCGAAAGCAGAAATGGCAGCGGATATGGTGGAGGTCATGCGGCACTTCGGGCACCAACGCTTCTTTGTCGGCAGCCATGACCGCGGTGCGCGCGTCGCGCATCGACTTGCCCTCGACCATCCGCAGCGCGTGATCAAGCTTGCGACACTCGATATCGTACCGACCATTGAGCATTTCGAGCGCACCGACATGGCTTTTGCGCTCGGCTACTACCACTGGTTCTGGTTCGCCCAGCCGCATCCCTTCCCCGAGGTGCTGATCAACCAGGCACCAGAGGTCTGGTTCACGGCGCACACCTCGCGCGAGCCACGGCCAGCGGACTTCTTCCACCCCGAAGCGCTGGCTGACTACCTTGCTGCAGCACGACGACCGGATACGATCGTCGGCATGTGCGAGGACTATCGTGCTGCCGCCAGCATCGATCTCATGCATGACCGGACAAGCCGCAGCGCCGGCGTCAAGGTGCAATGCCCAATGCTGGTGCTATGGGGTGCAAAAGGCAAACTCGGCCAATGGTATGAGCCGCTCGACATCTGGCGTAACTATTGCACAGCAGACGTCAGCGGTGGTGCCGTGGACAGCGGGCATTACTTAGCCGAGGAGCAACCCGCCCAGGTCATTCGGCACTTTGAAACGTTCTTTGACTAGCCGGCCGACACCGTAGCTGGACCGGGGAGCGTTTAGTGCTGTCGCGGCGTCTCTGAAGGGGGTTTCAACCGTCAGCGCGCTTCTGCAGAATCCGACCGCCACACCTGCATCCTTATTGCGAACCACTTCGCGCGCGGTTTTGTAAATCTGAAGGGATGATGCAAACGCCGGCGCGGCGGCCGCAATTCCCCCTTCGAAAGATCACGCATGCGCACGGGGAATGATCGAGAGAGTGCAGGGCTTGTGCCCTCTGGTGGCGACCGAACTTCGGCCACTCGTGGGCGCTGATTTCATTCAGACGGTAGCGCATTTGCCGCGCATGGCGGGATGCAGATGGAACCAGATCCGGCGCTGGGTTAGGCTTTGGCCATGCATCGAGAAGGGAAAGGGGATCACCATGGTTGAGACGACGATATTGGTCGTGGCCGGCAAAAAAATGCCTGTACCTCGCTTCTTCAAAAGGGTGCTCCAGGTCGCGATTGCGGTAGCGCTCACGGCAGGCGTCTTCTTGGTCATGATCGTAGGCAATGGATTTCTGGTAGGACGAGGGGCTTCATTTCAGGCTGGCTTGAACGTCTGGCTGTCGTTCATCAAACGGCCAGACATCCTCACGACAATGGTGCTTACCGCATTCGTCACCGTGCTCTTCGTCTATTGGCAGCGAAGCCAAGAGCGAAGAGCTGGAGCATCGGCAAGGCCTTCGGTCACGGCGCCTCGCTGATTAACCACTGCCGCTCAGCGAGCGGAACTCAGCGCGCGCGCTCGAATGACGGCAGCGCGCCGTTTCGCGAATGGCATGAGATGGCCAAGGCTATTAGCGCGTAGCAGACGTGGGTCTTGCTGCGCAACCGAACTGCATCTTGCTTGTTGGCGCGTCCCGAGATTGAGTGCAGCATTAGTCCCTCAGCTGAGTAGCACCATGCGTCGCTCCGACCTTACGCTCTGCCTGATCACCGATGAGGTATCGCCTTCACTGGACGAAGGGCTTGCCTTCGCTCGCGCCGAGGACATCGGCACCGTCGATCTGCGTGTCATCGATGGCCGCAACGTCTTGGCGCTGTCACGCAGAGAGCTCGCCGATGCCGCGCAGCGCGTGCGAGCTGCCGGGCTCTCCGTCTCATGCATTTGTACGCCAGTCTTGAAGTGGAGCCCACCCGGGAAAGGGTCGCGGGCCAAGGGCGATCAATTCGGCTTCGAACTTGGCGAACAAGCGCCTAGCCTGATCTATGCGCAAGCCTTCGAAGCCGCGGAGGTGCTTGGAGCGCGCAACCTGCGCATCTTCAGTTATTTGGCCTACGACGGCTACCACGTTGATGATTTGCGCGGGCCGATCGACGACCTGCTAGTGCTGGCCGAAAAATTCGACATGAAATTGCACGTCGAGAACGAGGGTGTGTGCAATATCACCGGCCTGACTGAACTCAGGGCGTTGATGATGGCGTACCGGCATCCGCGCCTCAGAGCGCTACCCGATATCGCCAATGCCTATCGCAGGGGTTTGCCGCCGTCAGCATCCGATTTGGCGCGACTGCTGCCCTTTACAGACATTCTGCACTTCAAGGACTACGCCACTGCAGCGCGACAGTTCGTCGCCGTTGGCGAGGGCGACATTCCCTTCGCCGAGCTATTGGCTGCGACCTTGCCCGTGCACGAGGCACCATTGACGCTGACCATCGAGACACATGCCCCCTCGGAGCCTACCGTTACCACCCGGCGCTCGGTACACGGCTTGCGCCGGATGGTCGATAGCCTCGCGCTAGCTTGATGGTCAGGCTTGGCCGTAGCACTCGTCGCTGAGAGTGGAGATTTCCGTGCCGTTCTACGCAAAGGGCGCAGCTCGTATTCACTACGAAGAGGTAGGCGCCGGCATACCATTGTTGCTCATCCCCGGGGTGGGTTGAATTCCACAATCTCCTTCTTCACGACCAGCGCGCCTTTCAACGCCATGGAGGAGTTCAAGGGCGAGTACCGCTGCATCACGATGGACCTGCGCAACGCCAACGGCGGTTAGTCGTCCGGTCCGCTTGAGATCGAACGGCCTTGGGACGCTTACGCTGACGATCAGCTCGGCGTGCTGGATCATTTGGGAATTGCTCGCTTCTTGGTGATGGGATTCTGCATCGGCGGCCCCTTCATCTGGAACCTATTGCGTAGGGCACCCGACCACATCGTTGCTGCTGTGCTAGCTCAGCCGAGCGGTTTCCGCCCGGAAGTGCCCGACCTTTTCTACCAAAACAATATCAGTGGGTGGGGCCCGGCACTGTGCCGCCGCCGACCCGACATCACCATGAGCATGATCGACGCCTTCCTGACCAAGATGTACCGCTCCAATGCCGACTTCGTTTTCACCGTGACGCGCGATTTTGTGCGCGCCTGTCACACGTCCATTCTGGTCCTGCCGGACGATATTGCAGCTCACCCTTATGCCGTGGCCATGGAAGCCGCGCTGCTTGCGCCAAAGGCCGAAGTAAGCCTCTATCCTTGGCAGGAACCAAAGGACCTCATTCCTCTGGCAGTTCGCCACGTGCGCACCTTCCTGCAGGCGCATCGACCCGCGACAGCTGTACGCTAGGCCCCCTGCTCGCCCGATCGACGCTGGACCAGCGCTGCTGAAGGGCCCGAGAGGCCTTCCGCATCCCTCCGTCTTAGGTGTTATCGTGGTGCCAAATGCCGCGCATCCGCTGCCGCTCGATGGTCCATCGCGCGGAGGATGGTTGCATTCATCATGTACACGCTCATTACTGCTGTCAGCTCCAGCAGGCCCTTCTCGCCGTATCGGGCCCGCACAGCGCGAAATGTCTCGTCTTGCACCTGTGGCGCTTCCAACAGCTCTCGCCCGTAGCGGATAATCAACGCCTCGTCCGCCGTCAGGTCATCGAGTGGCGCGTGCGTGTCGATGGCCTGAATTGCTTCCTCGCGCGTGCCGGCTTGCCGCCCCAGTCGAATGTGCGCGTTCCAGATGTAGTCGGCGTTGGCCGCTCGCGCCGCAGTGCAGATCGCCAGCTCGGTCTCCGCGGCGGTCAGCGAGGTGTGGTAGCGCAGGTGCTCCACAAGGTCCGAAAGCAGCGCCCCGGCCCGACCGGCGTATGCCAGGTAGCTGCTTGGCGGAGGCAGACTCTTGCGCGTATCGAAGATGTGCCGCACCGCGGCACGCGTCTCCGCCGTGAACTCCCGCGTATCGGCTGGGATCGGCAATCGTGGCATTGTCGTGCCTCCTTCATGGTGCGGTATTGATCTGCGATCAGATCGTTGCTCGTTCTATCTTGCTGCCTGACGGCTGACATCAGTGGTACATGCGATCTTGGGCGTTCGACGCTTCGGTCTTCACCCTCGCTTTGACGGCCAGCCCGCTGGACCAGCGATCCGATCAGTACGACCCGACCTGCAGCAACTCAAGCCGGATCGCGCGCTGCGCGCGTGAATTGGTTGCGCCGGACAAGCACGTCGAAAAGACGGACTTTTGCGTGGATCCTACTCGCCCGGGCTCGGCTGGAGCCGCGAAGCGACCCTTGGCTTGGCGACAATTGGGGAAACGAGAAGCACAATCTGCGAGCACAGTGCAATGACGTCTGTGCATTGCGCGCGAAACAGTATTGCAAGCCGATCCGAGGAGCTGACGGGTTGGGCACCGTGCCGAAGCTTCCGATACAATCTGGCAGCTGACGATCTCGACACCTACTGTCGCGTACGCCAAACTCCTTGCCGCCGAGATCGGGGGATCACGCAATGAATGTGATGGGTTGGTTTTTCACTTGGATTGATGGCTGGACCGCTCCTTACGAGGTCATGATCTTAGCCAGCCGGCGTGGCAGGATCTCGCGCTGTGTGAGCGCTGGGTTCTTCGCGAAAGCTGGGTTCTTTTAGAATAATCGGATCGCAGAGAGTGTGGGGCTCATCCTAGATGGGCAGGTAATGCCTCACGCCCTTTTGCAGCAAACCCCTTTGCAGCAAAGCCTGCGCTCAACGCAAGGGCCATCGGCCCTGGCGTCCAGCCCATGCGGCGTTGACCAAGCGCGTGAGCAGCGCCATCGCCCAGACCACCACTTCTGGCTCTGCCTAAAATGCACGCCTGGACCGCGTTAATCTCTTAATCGTTTTCCTGCGGCACAATAGGCCTGGGGTGTCCAGCGCGAAGGCTGGAGCACATTGCGGGGTCTGCTCTAGCGGACGGTGCGGGCCGTCAAGCCCCACCCTTGCGCGCGCCATATTGGTTGTGCTCGCGGGCTTATTGACCGTGGGCGCCCACCCCTGGAGCAAGTGTGCGCGGAACGGCTGGTAGTCGGCGGGCGCGGGCAATCACCGGTCATGTTTTCGCGGTATTGCGATTTGTGCGTGCACGCCGGGCCTTGTGCTGGCGATGCGCAACAACGCTTATGGCGCTTCGCCCATCGGGGCGTGAAAACACTGCTCAGAGCCAGTCCTTGAAGCCTTGCCGCCAATCAACAAGACGAAACGCAGCGCCAATACTCGGCAACTTCCCGATTTAGCCGTAAGTCGGTGCGGATGTAGCCAGGCACTCGATCCCTATGATGGCGGGCTCTGCTGCAGAACTCGCCGTCTCACTGTCGCGTCAACTTGACGAGCTACGCCTTAAAAACAAGCTTCCGTTCGAACCCAGCAACGGGGGAACGCACCTTACGCTGTGGAGTTCATAGCAAAGAAAGGAGGCGTCAAGATGGATCAGAGACCCCGCAATCCAAATTTGGCCAAGGATGATTACATCGATCGCTACCAGGACAATCGCCGCTCGGGCATCACGGCCCTAATCCTTGGCTTCGCTGCCCTCCTCATTGCAAGCTGGTTGCTGCTGTCAACGCGCGTGGACGAGCCCCGCTTGAATACGGCGGAACAAGCACCGACGAGCGTCGGTCCCGCCTATCGCGCCGCGCCCGAGACGAAGGCCGAGCCGCAGAGCATTTCGCCAGCAACAAAGCCTTAGCAGCACGGGCCACCGCCACGGGTGAAGGAAGGCCCCCGCTCCGGCGGGGGTTTTCTTTTACCGCTCCACCGTACAGTCTGCGGCATCCAACTCCCGATCGACCCGTCGCCGATTTGCCGACCGTGATCCGAAATTTCCCGATTGTACGCTCGACGCGTTCGCACAAAGGCGGCCGACGATACCGATGCTGCGTTCTGGTCGTTTCGCCAAGGTCTCCCCCTGACGGGGGATCGACGGATCGAGCAAACGTAGTCATTTGCCGGTCGTGATCAGGAAAGCCGGTCCTGAGTGGGCCGCCCGGCGTAGGGACAGTCAGGGCGCGATCCATTCACCATTGGAGCATCACCCGGCAATCGCAGACACAAGCCCGGCCTCTCCTGTCCTATGGTCAGGGCGCGTACTGTTCTCCTTGGACCGCGTTCGGCGAAGCCTTCTCCATGGGCGCCCGAACGCGGTCGCTCCATCAGCCTGGCTACTCGGCGGCCTACGACCAACCCGCACAGGCGAGCATCCTGCCCTGCCTATCGGACGAAAGCGCATCTGGCCTCCTGCACCTTAGCAGAAACATATTTTGAGGTCCTTCCAACACGCGCGCCCGCATACCCCCTGCAGCCGCCGCCGGGGAGAGATTGCGACACGAGCCAGACAACAAATCACGTTCCCGTGCGCGAGCGAGCCAGACCGTGCGTCCGCCGGCACTTGGATCAATAGCCGCGCGGGCCATCAATTCGAAACCGATCTGGATATGAGCGACCGATAGTCGCTCGCATCCAGGCATGCATGGAAGCGCCGCTCCTCCGTCGTTGCCAATCACCTTTTTCCGCGGCTTGATCCCGCAATGGTGCGGCAATCGGAGTGGCCGATGATTTGCCGGGCCAAGTCAGCCATGTCTAAACGTGGCAGGCAGCTTTCGCTCCGACAACAGAGCACAATGTGCTGGAGGCACCACCTGTCACAGACACGATGGGACGGCATGCGTGAAGAGATGAGGATCGTACGTCCGGCTGCTTGCGCACATCCAAGCCAGCGGATCGTGGCAAAGCCAACGCCGGCACTGCCAGGGGCGGCGTGACACGCGTGGCACTTTTGCCTGCCACAACCGTTCCCCCGGACAGCCAGGAGACGCTCTTGACCACGCCTTCAGTTGCCACGCCTTTATCCCGTTTCATGCTGCTGTTTTCCGTCCTTTACCTTTCATTCGGAGCAGCCTCGCCGTTTTTGCCGGCTTATCTTGAAGCTCGCGGGCTCGCCGCCGAGGAGCTTGGGATCGTATTCGCTTCCGCGACGGCGATCCGGTTGATTGCTGCCCCGATCGCGGGCCGGATTGCCGATCTTTTTGGGGCGCTTCGCTTGGCACTTGCCATCGCAACGGGTGCCGCCGCCGCGGCGGCACTCCTCTATTTGTCGGCGACCAGCTTTTACATTATTCTGGTGGTCTCTCTCATCCAGGCTGCAGCGCTCGCCCCCAGCAACAATCTTGCGGATGCGCTCGCTCTGCTGGCCAGCAAAGACAAATCTGGTGCGGGCTTCGAGTACGGCTGGGTACGCGGTACCGGCTCCGCCGCCTTTATTGTTGGATCAATCATCGCTGGTGTCGCCATCTCGGTCTACGGCTTGGCCGTGATCTTGTGGCTGCAGGCTGCTTGCCTGATGGCCGTGCCTTGGGCAACACGCTTGGTGCCACCGGCAACGGCGCCTTCGCGCGAAGCTGCAAAAAATCATGTGCGGAGGCGGATCTTCAGCCTGGCCAAGTCACCGCCCTTTCGGCGCGTTGTGCTGGCTGCCGCCCTCATCCTTGGCAGCCATGCGATGCATGACACCTTTGCCATGATCCGTTGGCGCGCCGCGGGGATATCGCCATGGCAGACGAGCCTGCTCTGGTCGGTGGCGGTTGCAGCGGAGGTCATAGTCTTTTTTGCAATCGGGCCCCGGCTGGTCGGCTATTTAACGGCACCGGGCAGCATAGCACTCGCGGCGGTGTGTGGGGCGATCCGTTGGTGCGTCGCCGCAATCACTCCCGACATCGTCGCGGTGGCTCTGACCCAACCGCTGCATGGGTTCACCTTCGCACTACTGCATCTTGCCTGCATGCAGGTAATCGTGCGGACCGTACCGAGGCAGCTGGCCGCAACTGCCCAAGCCATCTACGGCACTGTCGGCATCGGCCTGGCGACTGCGGGTTTGATCCTGCTGTCGGGCTGGCTGTATGCCCACCTCGGCCCGCCAGCCTTCCTCTGCATGAGCCTTCTTTGTCTCAGTGCGCTGCCGCTGGCCATTGGCCTGCGGCGCGTCCTCCCCGCTGCCGCCTAGTCTCGTTGGCGTTGGCAACAAAAGCGCCTGCTCAGCGTTTTCTTTCCCCGAACGGACATTGCAGGAAAGGAAGGTTCGCCATGGTTGACAGCGCGATATCCGACGAATTGGCCGCCGCGAGCCGAAGCCTGTCGGCCGCAATCGATGCCTTCATGCAAAGCGAGTGGGCTAAGGTGGAGCACGCCCTCGTCGAGGTACAGGAACGCACCGGGCGTCTGCTGCGCGAACTCGAGCTGAAACGAAGCTCGCTTCCGCCCATGGATTTACCACCTCCACGCTGAATAAATCGACCAATACATGGGCTGGTCGGCGTGGAAGCATATAGCCATCGGTGTCCCAAGGCAGATGGAACGGGAGCCAAGCAAACACCCAGCCGTGGTCTTGCTCGTGTCGCAATCGAAGCGTGCGTTTGTCCACCCAATCAAGGCTGAACGGAACACCTCGCAACCCAACCGCACGGAAGCGATCCGTGCCCACCAAGCGTGCAGACCGCGGCTGCAGTCTTGGTCGAGCTGGCCGCAACCGAGCAACCAACTGCAACAGGAGTTCTGAGGACGCAACGGGGGCAAGCGCCTTTTGCTGCCGCCGCAAGACATCTGTGATCGGCGCTCGCGCTCGGTCCCCGTGAAGGCGACCGGCATTGCCTCAAGGTCGTCTTGCACCTGCCGTTGGTGCGAGGTTTCTGCAAAGACACACCAGTACACCGACGTGAGGGGATCGTGAGCAGCAAACGGCTCGACGTCGCGCTGGCGCGCCGACAAGACAAAACAAGCAAGAATGAAACTCCTTGCTGACCACGGCACGGCGTGGCCGGCTTCTCCGTCTTGCTGCCACACTCATCGCTCAAAAATGTTGTCGCTGCTAGACGCTTGATGGACCCGCACTTTTCGGGAGGCCAATGCTCAAATCAGTCATTAGGGGGACTTGTCTGGTGTGCCTTGCGGCGACCACCGGGGCGGAGCCGGGGAGCCTCTCCGGACAAGAGATCCGTGATCTCTTTGCCGGTGCCACCGTTGAAATCAACACGCCGCTCGGCACCAGGCTGCCCGTGCGCTATAGGCTCGACGGTGAGTTGTCCGGCCACGCGCGGCAATTGGCGCTCTTCCTCGGAGCCACTTCCGATAGCGGCCGATGGTGGATTGCAGAGGATCAACTCTGCCACCAGTGGAACCATTGGTTCAATTCCGAGCCGCAGTGCCTGCGCCTGGCTCAGGAGGGTCGGAGAATTCGCTGGTGGAACCAGCACGGCAACAACGGGACCGCCATCATCGCGGTGCCACCCACGCAGACGGCCACCCTCCCACACGAGGCCTCTCGGGCTGTCGAAATCCAGATTGCCGCGCCAGCCAACAGCCCGCCAGCCCCCGACTTCGTCGAAACCGAAGCGCGCGCCCTGACGGCACCGGGCGCAACTCCTACGTCGGAGCCGACGGGGGAGAAGGCCGTTGCAGAAGCGGTCTTGGAGCATGCCACCGCCGCCAGCAAGCGAACCAAGAGCTCAGCACAGGCGCAGCCGGAGGCCAACGGCTCGATCGACGCGGCCTACATGGTCGTCAAGGTCGCGCGCGATGACGTGCTCAATGTGCGCAGCGGCCCCTCGACCGAGTTCAACGTGATCGGCGATCTCCAACCCGGCAGCCGCGGCGTCATAATCACCGGACCCTGCCGCTCGGGGTGGTGTCCCGTGCAGCACGCCTCCACGAGCGGTTGGGTGAACAGCCTCTATCTCGCCAGCGAGGCGTCGCCGTTGTCGGCGTCTGCCCACCAGCGCCACGCGTCGGGCGAGAGTGTCACCGCAGAACCACCAGCCGGCCTCGCCCCCTTGCGGGATTCTCCGGCCGCGCCACGCGCTTGCTTGACACCATCCGCGCGTGCGCTCTTGGCGCGCATCGAGGAGACGTTCGGACCTGTGAAGCTCGTGTCGACCTGCCGACCGGGAGCCACCATCGCCGGCAGCGGGCGGCCCTCGCGGCACGCCAGCGGCAACGCCATGGACTTCGATGCGGGCATCCACAAGGCGCGGATCGTCGACTGGCTGATCGCCAATCACCACGAGGGTGGCACCATGACCTACGCCGACATGGACCACATCCACGTCGACATCGGCCCCTATTTCGTGGCAATCGCGGGCGGGCAACATTGGGCAAGCTGGCGCAACCAAGAGGCCAGTTTTCCTGCCCGGATGCGGCGGACAAACCCCGCAGATTGAGCTCATGGGGTGGTCTTGCCCGGCGTTGCCAGCAGCCTACCACCAGCCTATTTGGTTTCTTCGCCTGCGACCGGGCGGCGCGCGCCCCAAAGGAACTCTCGCAACTCCAGTGCTTGAGCTGACGTCAGGCCCGTTCGGGCGATGCTAGGTTGGGCCAAGCAAGCCGACACAAAAGTCGAGGCAATGCTTCGCCATACCTGAGGCGGTGCCGTCGCGACTTCTTGCCTGTTCTGGCATATCAAAGGCACCGTGCGGCTAACCGGATCAATGAGCTTGCGTTGAAAGCCGGGGCCAATATCCCATATTCTGTGGCCATCGCCGACCCGGCCAGACCAAAGAACAATGCGTCGTCCCAGCCCTTTCCACCCGGCCGTTGCCCGGTGGTTCAGCCGAACCTTCGCTGCGCCCACCCCGGCGCAGGCAGAAGCTTGGCCGGCGATTCAGGCCGGCCGGCACGTGCTGATTGCTGCCCCGACCGGCAGTGGCAAGACCCTGGCGGCTTTTCTTGCGGCCATCGATAGCCTAGTGCGTCAGGGCCTCGAGGGCCGTTTACGAGATGAGACGCAGCTTATCTACGTCTCTCCGCTAAAGGCTCTCTCCAATGACATCGAACGAAACCTCGCCACCCCCTTGGCCGGCATTCGCGCGGAGCTGCGCCGGCTAGGTCTTGCCGATGTCGAGATCCGTACCTGGGTGCGCACAGGCGATACGCCGGCGAGCGAGCGCAGTCGGATGTTGCGCCGCCCGCCACACATCATCGTAACGACGCCAGAGTCCCTTTACGTGTTGCTGGGTTCGGACTCCGGCCGTGCGGTGTTGAAGACGACGCGCACGGTTATCATCGATGAAATCCACGCGCTTGCCGGCAACAAACGCGGCTCGCATCTGAGCCTCTCCCTGGAGCGGCTGTCAACGCTTTGTCCGCACCCGATCCTGCGTCTGGGTCTGTCGGCGACGCAAAAACCCATCGACGTCCTGGCCCATCTGCTCGTTGGCTCGCAAAGCAAACATCATCCTGCCCGGCAATGTCGCATTGTTGACCTGGGCCACCGCCGCGAACGCAATCTGGCCATCGAAGTGCCGTCCGCGCCGCTCGAAGCTGTCATGTCGGCCGAAGTCTGGCAGCAGGTCTACGACCGCCTAGCCGAACTGGTCAGGCGGCATCGCACGACGTTGATTTTCGCCAATACGCGTCGGCAAGTCGAGCGCGTGACGCGGCATTTGGCGGAGCGCCTCGGCGCAGGGCAAATCGCCGCTCACCACGGCAGCCTTGCAAAAGAGCAGCGCTTCGACGCGGAAAAGCGGCTTCAGGGCGGTATGCTCCGGGCGCTGGTCGCTACGGCATCACTCGAGCTCGGCATCGACATCGGCGAAGTCGACCTCGTGTGCCAGCTCGGCTCGCCTCGCTCCATCGCCACCTTCCTGCAACGGGTCGGGCGATCCGGCCATGCAGTTGATGGCACACCCAAGGGACGTCTATTTCCCCAGTCGCGCGACGATCTGGTCGAATGCGCGGCGCTGATCGCTGCCAGCCAACGCGGCGAGCTCGACAGCATCGCCGTCCCCGAACAGCCCTTGGACGTGCTGGCGCAGCAAATCGTGGCTGAGGTCGGCGCGCGCGAATGGGGTGAGGAGCAACTGTATGCGCTCTGCCGGCGTGCTTGGCCGTATCGGTGCCTCAAGCGCGCGCAGTTCGATGCCATCGTTGGTATGTTGGGGGAGGGCTTTACGACCCGACGCGGCCGACGTGGCGCGCTGATCCATCGCGATGCCGTCAATGGCCTGTTGCGCAGCCGTCGAGGGGCGCGTCTGACAGCACTCACATCCGGGGGCACCATTCCCGACACTGCCGACTTCCAGGTCGTGCTGGAACCACAAGCTCTGGTGATCGGCACCATCAACGAAGACTTCGCCGTCGAGAGCCTGGCCGGGGACGTGTTTCAGCTGGGCAACACGGCGTACCGCATCTTGCGCGTGGAGCGCGGCCTCGTGCGCGTCGAAGATGCACAGGGAGCGCCGCCGACCATTCCGTTCTGGCTGGGCGAAGCGCCCGGGCGCAGCGCTGAACTCTCGGCTGCCGTCTCCCACCTTCGAAGCGAGCTGGCCTCCCGCATCAGCGCGGATCCAACGCACGCAACAGCCCTGCGTTGGCTTGTCACCGAGTTGGGTGTTGGCGAGGCAGCGGCATGCCAACTCGTCGAATATTTGGCCGCCGCCCAGGCCGCGCTCGGCTGCTTGCCGACGCACAAGACCATCGTACTGGAGCGGTTCTTCGACGAAGCCGGCGGTATGCAGCTGATCGTGCATTCACCCTACGGCAGTCGCATCAATCGCGCATGGGGCCTGGCTCTGCGCAAGCGCTTCTGCCGCAAATTCAATTTCGAGCTGCAGGCGGCGGCGACAGAGGACTGCATCATCCTTTCGCTGACGACGGCGCACAGCTTTGAGCTGGCCGAAGTTGCGCGCTACCTCCATTCCGCCAGTGTCGAGCATGTCTTGGTTCAGGCGCTGCTCGATGCGCCGATGTTCATCGCCCGCTGGCGCTGGGTCGCGGGCGTATCTCTGGCGATACCCCGTTTCCGGGGTGGCAACAAGGTTCCACCGCAGCTGGCACGCATGGCGGCCGAGGATCTGATTAGCAGCGTCTTTCCCGATCAGCTCGCTTGCCCCGAAAATCTTGGCGGTGAACGCGAGGTGCCCGACCATCCATTGGTCGACCAGGTCATTTCCGATTGCCTTAATGAAGCGATGGATCTGAACGGTCTCAAGCGTTTGTTGCAAGGTCTCGAAGCGGGCACGATACGCGTCGTTGCCCGCGACCTGACCCAACCCTCCCCGCTAGCGCTCGAGGTCCTGGCGGCCCGGCCATATGCTTACCTCGATGACGCGCCGCTGGAGGAGCGGCGCACGCAAGCGGTCATGAGCCGACGCTGGTTGGATCCCGAGACCGCAGCAAGCATCGGTCGGCTCGATGCAGAGGCGGTTGCGCGGGTGAGAAGCGAGGCCTGGCCGGAAGCGTCGAATGCTGACGAACTGCACGACGCCTTGATGTGGCTCGGCTTTGTCACGGCAGCCGAAGTGACAAGGCAGCCCGGCTGGCAAGAATGGCTCGCAGAGTTGGCGAAGCAGAACCGGGTCTGCCGGTTCGCTTCTCCCACAGGAGGGGTTTGGATCGTCGCGGAACGACTTCCACAGTTCGCCAGCCTCTGGCCCGGCGCGGCCACGCAGCCGAACCTTCGCGCTCCCGCGGCATTGGCCGGGCAAGCCTGGTCGCCTGAGCAGGCCTTGGTCGAAATCGTACGCGGGCGTTTGGAGGGCCTAGGGCCGGTTGCGGAGACGGAATTGGCAGCTTCCCTTGGCATAGACCGCCAGGAGATGGCGGCGGCCCTTACGACCTTGCAGACCGAAGGCTTCGTTATGCGGGGTCGGTTCACTCCGAATGCTGTCGACGAGGAGTGGTGCGAACGGCGGCTGCTAGCGCGCATCAACCGATACACGGTAAAGCGCCTGCGCGCCGAGATTGAACCGGTTTCGACCCGCAACTTTTTGCGCTTCCTATTGGCATGGCAGCATGTCGACACCGATGCGCGCCTGCAAGGTCCGCATGCACTTGCAGCAACCATTGCGCAGCTGGAAGGCTTCGAAGCCCCGGCCGGCGCCTGGGAGCAGGAGATCCTTCCGGCTCGCCATAGCGACTACAAATCGAGCTGGCTCGACGACCAATGCCGGTCTGGGCGCCTGACCTGGATGCGGCTGAGAAACGGCAATGCCCGCACGAACGTTGAGACGCGGCGGCCTGGACCCATCAAATCGGCGACGATCGTCCTGCTGCCTCGCCAGAACGTCGGCATCTGGCGAGGGCTGGCCGAACAGGAAGTGCCGCCCGCGCTGACGGCACATGCGCAGACGGTCGGCGAGTTCATTCGTCAGCACGGCGCCTCTTTCTTTGGCGATATCGTCGCGGGTACGCGGCTGCTGCGTTGCCAAGTCGAGGATGCACTAGCGGAACTGGTTGCCTATGGCATGGCAAACTCGGACTGTTTCGGCGGGCTGCGCGGATTGCTGGTGCCGTCTGCCCAGCGCAAACTGTTTGCCGGCGCGAAGCGCCGACATCGCACGGCTTCATACGGCCTTGACGATGCCGGCCGCTGGGCGATCGTTACCTCGACACGAGCAGATGCAGCAGCCTCGATCGAACATGTCGCGCGCACCCTGCTGCGCCGGTATGGTGTCGTGTTCTGGCGCTTGCTGGAACGCGAGGCCGCTCACCTTCCGCCGTGGCGAGAACTTTTACGTATCTACCGTCGGCTGGAAAGCCGCGGAGAAATTCGAGGCGGCCGCTTTGTTGCCGGCATCCCGGGTGAGCAATATGCCTTGCCGGAAGCCGTCGGCCTGCTGCGCGCGACCCGACGCAAGAAACTCGATGGTGCTTTGCTGTCAATCTCGGCGGCTGATCCACTCAATTTGATCGGCATCCTCACGCCTGGACCTCGCCTTCCGGCGCTGACCGGCAATCGCCTTCTGTTCGAAGACGGATTGCCCGTTGCGGTGTCGGTCGCTGGCGACATCCGGATCCTAACGGGCGCCACCTCGGGCGATGCTTGGCAGCTGCGTCTTGCCTTGCAGGGTCGGGCCGCGCCCTCGGGCAGTGAGACGATCAAACCAGCGCCCGACCTTATGCCTATCGACGAGCGATCGCTGTAGGGGTTGAGCAAAGTCCGCGGTCGCCGCCAACAGCCGCCACGGACGCGACCAAGCCATGCTAGGCGTGCTGGTCCGCTGCTACCGAGCCTCACGGCAAATCCTGCATGCGGTAGAGCATGTTGGGAGGCGTCGTGCAGCAATAGCAATTTGCCCATTGCCAGCAGACGTCCCAGCTCGCAGCAACGGTCGGCACGCCCGCGCGGAACCTGGGCGGGAGCAATCCCCTACGTATGCCTTTGCCCGCTGCGGCAAAGCCTCGGCCGCCTTGCCCAGCATCCTTGCGCGCTAGCGCGCCCCAGGTCGCAGCGCTTGCGAGGCGCGGCCGCACCGCTGCCGCCCTAGAAAGCGCGCGCCTGCATTCCCTCGGTAAAGTGCTTGAGGTATTGCCCGACAAAATCGTGATCCACCAAGCGTCGATAGGCGTCGGCGAGCCGCTTGGTGACGGCGCCCCAGACCTGTCCTTTGGGACCGATTTCCATTCCGTTCACGCGCGTCACCGGACAAATGCACAGCGAGGTCGAGGTGAGGAAGACCTCATCGGCGTTATAGGCGTCGTAAAGATCGATGTCAGCTTCGCGCAGCGGCAGGCCCTCCTGGTGCGCAAGGTCGATCACGGTCTGGCGGCTGACGCCCGGCAACACGAACTTCTCGCGGGGAGTTAGAATTTCGCCGTCGCGCACGGTAAAGATGTTGGATCCCAAGCCCTCGCACAGGTTGCCGTTCACATCGAGCAACAGTGCCCAAGCCTCGGGATCGAGGCTTTGAACCTCCTGATTGGCAACGATCAGGTTCAGGTAATTGTGCGTCTTGGCGCGCGGAGTAAGCGAATCGGGCGGCACGCGACGGTGCGAAGGGATCACGACGCGTATGCCCTCCTTGAACAGTTTGGCCCGCTGCAAAAGCGGTAGGGGCGAGCACTCCAGCACAATATTGGGCCCGTGGTAGTCGATGTTATCCCCAGGGGTCTTCTTCACGCCCCGGCTGACGCGCTGACCAACCCAATAGTCATCGTCTGGACCAAGAAGGTGGCGGTTGCGCTCGAACAACTCTTCCGTCAGGGCGCACATCCTCTGGGGTGCGAAGCCCGGATCGATCCGCAAATACTTGAGCGAACGATAGAGCCGGTCGACATGCTCCGTCACCTTGAACAGGCGGTGACCAAAGCTGCGGGTCATGTCGAACCCCCCATCGCCGTACACCCAACTCGAATCGCGAAACGGGATTCGGACCTCGCTTTCTGGAACGAACGATCCATTGAACCAAGCCACCCGCTCGTTGCTACGCGTCGGCATATCAGCCCCCATTGTCAAGAATGCACCTAGATGACACATCAGAGTATAGAGCCGCAACGCCATCAGAGCAGCAACGCTTTCGGTAGATCTCTGCGGCGCGATAGCGACAAGAGCCCGGCCGCCTGCCTGCAAAAGGCAAGCGAGAGCTTTCGCGCCGGCCAGATCCGCGGTGGTCCATAATGGCCGATCCTTTGCTGGCTTTAACGCGTCCCGTAGGCACGGTCGCCGGCGTCGCCGAGGCCCGGCAGGATGTAGGCGCGCTCGTCGAGCGTGTCATCAATGGCGGCAGTCCAGATCCGCACGTCCGGATGCAGGCCGCGCAGGCGCTCGAAACCCTGCGGCGCCCCCAATAGACAGACCAGTCGGACCTCCCGAGCACCGCGCTCCTTGAGCCGATCGATCGCGGCCACCGCCGTATTGGCGGTAGCGATCACCGGCGAGACTACGATCACGAGACGCTCGCTGAGATCGGTCGGCGCCTTGAAGAAATACTCGATGGCGACAAAGGTCTCCGGCTCGCGGTAGAGGCCGACATGGGCGACGCGGGCGGTCGGTACGAGGTCCAGCATGCCTTCGACAAACGTGGTGCCGGCGCGCAGCACCGGTGCAAACACCAGCTTTTTGCCGGCTATTTTTCGCGCCGCAGTACGCAGCATTGGCGTCTCGATCTCGACGTCGGTGAGGGGAAGATCGCGCGTCACTTCGTAACACAACAGCATCCCCGTTTCTTTCAGCAGCTCGCGGAAGGATTTGGTGGAGCGGTGCTTGTCGCGGATCAAGGTGAGCTTGTGCTGTACGAGCGGATGATCGACCACGGTGATGCCGTCCATGGCAAAGCTCCATGTTTGGGCTCAGAACACAGTGCCATCGCTGCGGATGGTCAGAGGCGGCGCACCGCCTGACCGAAGTGCCGCGGCAATTTTCCGGCCTGCCGTCCACGTGCCGCCTTGCAGAATCTTGACGAGTGGCAGCGTACTAGAATCCATATTCAGCCGCTGACGGACCTTCTCGGCCAGCTGGTCGAGCAGCGCCACGGTGAGGGCGCGCCACTCGACCACCAAGGTGGAGCCGACATCGTGGGCAACGTCGGCGACGGCAGGATCGCGCAAGACCAGTACGCCTGCGTCGATCAGCAACCCGCCATTGCGATATTCGGCAAGACCGGTCAGACCATCGACGTCGGTGACGATGAAGCCCGCCGCTTGCAGCGGCTCGATCAGCGAATAGGCCAGCCACTGGGAGAGCTTGTGCAGCGGCACCAGGCCGGTGGTGAGATCGTCCGTCCGCAGCGCCGGATGGTGCCAGCAATCGCCAAGGGGGACGCCAGCGAGCTCTATTCGGGACGGCCAGATCGGGCCCAGATATCGGAGCAGCTCCGACAGCATGCGAGGTAACGCGATACGATTGCCGTCGGCAACACCGATGAGGTAATCGAACAGGCCACCGGGCCGGGGGCTATCGACGCGGGCGAACACTGCGGGATTTGTTGCTACCACCTCGCCGAGGCGCCGCAGCAGAGTGACCCTGCCCGCGATTGCCGGCAAGGGATTGCAGCGGTTGACTTGGAAATACCGGCGCAAGTCGGCGTCGCTCAAGCGCGCGAGGGCAGCGGCATCGACGCCCAGCGGTCTGCGCCGGTCGTCGGAAAATGCGCCAGCTGCAAACATCTCAAGACTGGCGAGGGCAAGACCCTCGGAGCGGCCGAACCCCTTGCCCGTGACAGCATCAAGATAGCGCCAGCGACCATCCACGCCGGCATCGAGCAAGACGCTGACGATGACGAGGTCAAAGGCTGCCCGCGCCCGCGCGGCGCTAGTTCGCCAATCGGCCGCCCGCTCAATCTTCGCCCAGCGGTCCTCGCCGGCAACCGTGAAGTGGCGCCAACGCGAATGCAACGGCACATCGAGTGTAGGATAGCACCCCCGCGTGCTCTCGATCACCAGATCCGCAGCGGCGTCGAGCCGGTCAGGCTCGATGCGAAAATGCTGCAACTTGCCGTCCAGCCCTAGTGCTAGCAGGCGATGGGAGCGCTGGCGCACCGCCTCTGCGTTCAACAGTGAGAAGGCGGCTACCGTTGCGGGTTTCACCGGCACGTCCCGAATGGTCACTCAGTTTTTGTCGAGGTCGCGGCCCACGGGCGCCGCCGGCGTGAGCGGCTCGGATGCGGGCCCGGCGTAGTAACCGATCGCTTTCTTGGCCGCCATCTCGACCTGTGCATCGGCGGGAACCAGCTCGTCGGGTATCGGCACCCGCTCGACGATCCTCACGCCCTGACCGATCAGGGCGTCATACTTCATGTCGCTCATCGAAACAAACCGATCGATCCGCTCGATGCCAAGCCAATGGATCACATCCGGCATCAATTGCTGGAAGCGCGCGTCTTGCACGCCGGCCACGCATTCGGTGCGCTCGAAATAGGCGCTAGCGGCGTCGCCGCCCTCGTGCCGCTTGCGGGCATTGTAGACCAAGAACTTGGTGACTTCGCCCAAGGCGCGGCCTTCCTTGCGATTGTAGACAATAACGCCAAGCCCGCCCTGCTGCGCCGCGCGCGCGCACTCCTCGATGCCATGCACCAGGTACGGACGACAGGTGCAGATATCAGAGCCGAACACGTCAGAGCCATTGCACTCATCATGCACGCGGCAAGCGACCGACACAGCGGGATCACCCAACCTGCCCGCATCGCCGAACACATAGACCGTCATGCCCCCGACCGGAGGCAGGAAAACCTGCAAATCGGGGCGCGTGACGAGCTCGGGAAACATGCCCGCCGTCTGCTCGAATAGCGTGCGTCTCAGGTTGGTCTCGCTTGTGCCGAAGCGCTCGGCGATACCGGGTAGGTACCAAACCGGATCGATGGCGATCTTGACCACGGAAAGTGCGCCGCCCGCGTGCACGACCACGCCGTCATGTCGGAGGCGGCCTGCAGCAACCGCTTGTTGTATTTCCGAGAGATCCAACCGCGCCCGCGTCACCGCGATACTAGGGCGGATGTCGATGCCTTCGGCAATTTCCGCTCGGAAGGCGTCCGCAACGAGATGACCCCACGGATCGAACGAGACGATTGTGCCTGCGGTCTGCCAGCGCCCGAACGGGCCGATGGCGAACGCCGGCTGCGTGTTCGTGAGGTCGGGCCGTCGGATGGGGTTGAGCGCGCCGGCGGATACCGCCAACGCTCGGTAGACCGCGTATGAGCCGCTATGAGTGCCGATGACGTTGCGATCCTGCGGCCGCGAGACCGTGCCGATGATCGGGCCGCGTTCGCGTGCGCTCGGCGCGCCCCAGGCGATTGGGAAGCGCGGCTTGGCCCCCGGCGCCGGGTGCGATGTCAAGCGAATGTGGTCTGTGCGGTTCACTCCGGTCATTCGCGACCCCAGAAAAAATCAATAGCCCGTCGTTCAAGACGGGCCTCCATCCTCAACGGCCTTGCCGCGCTTTTGCAGCCGTTGGCGCTGCACCGGCCGCAGGCAGCAGTATAGTCCCCCCGTCAGCGGACGCAAAGCCTTGCCAGGAGGGTGGCGTTAACTCAGATAAGCCCCTGGGAGGCATCCGAGCCGTGGCGCGCCTGCCGCCGACGCAGCAGGAGAATGGCACCCAGCGCTGCGGCGATCACGAGCCAGGAAATGGCGGTTGTCAGCGTTCCCAGGGCATAAATGACAGGCGTCGTCACGGTGGTGGTTTGGCCCTGCAGCTCCAGTGGCAGGGTATTTAGGTAACCGACGGCCTGACTGGTCCGGGCGATTTCGTCCCAGGATAGCGTAAATCCAACGCTGCCGGCGGGTACTGCCTGTCCGTTAAGACGGCCGACTTTCACGCGATCGCTGCGCAGCGCCAGCAGTCCGGCACTCGTTTTGAGAATGTTATGGCCGCCAATGAAGCGGGCGACAAACTCGGTGGCGGCTTGCTGAAAATGTCGTGTGGACTGCCCTGCTGCTCGATGCGCGGTGCTACAATACTATCGGCACGATTGCCCTCACATCCGGCGGGCACAATGGCCTCGTCCTGGCTATGCGCTGTGATCACAGAGGAGATGTCGAGCTGCTTTCTGCAGCCGCTTCAATTCTGCACGCACCTTGATGCGCAGGAACGGGTCAAGGTGCGACAGCGGCTCATCAGAACCGGATCTGCGGCTCGGTGATCAAAGCGCGAGCCAGCGCCACGTGCATGTTATTCATCGCCGGAGAGCTGCGAGGGCAATCGAGCCGCATAGATCGTGTGCATAGCCACCAGCCGGAGCATGTCGATGGCCTTGGCATGGCGCGCGGCCTTGGCCACGCCTTGCATTTTGAGGCTGAAGGCGACGTTATCGAGCGCAGAGAGGTGCGGAAACAGCGCATAGCTCTGGAACATCATGGCGGTACCACGCTTGGCCGGCGGCATGCCCGAGATGTTGCTTCTGCCGAGGATGATATCGCCTGACGAAACCGGTTCGTGCCCGGCGATCATGCGCAGCGTCGATGTCTTGCCGCAGCCCGAGGGGCCCAGCAAGCAACAGTACGTGCCGGGGGCGATCTTCAAGCTAATATTGTCCACCGCAACGGTCGGACCAAACCTCTTGCCGAGAGCTACGAGTTCGAGTGCTGCCCCTCGCATGCTGCTCGTCACCTCGCGCACATCTGGAGCGCGCAAACTAGCACAAGGAAGGCAAGCTGCCGAAGCCCGCAGTATAGGCACCCAAAAAGCCAATTGCCGCTTTGCTGTGCGCTTTGGGAAACTCGACGCTGGATCGGGATGCAGGCAAGATGGCCGTGCAAGGAGTTGCGCATGAGCCCTCTGACAGCAAGCGACGCCAAATTCCTGCGGCTGGCCTATGCCGAGGCCAAGGCCGGCTTCGACGAGGGCGGCTGCCCCATCGGCAGCGTGCTCGCTGAGGCCGACCGCCTGATCGCTCAAGGACGAAACCAGCGCGTCCAACAGGGTGACCCGATCGCGCATGGCGAGATGGATTGCCTGCGCAAGGCGGGGCGGCAGAAATCCTACCGGCGGATGACGCTCTACACCTCGCTCTCGCCTTGCATGATGTGCGCTGGTACCATCATCCAGTTCGGCATCCCTCGTGTGGTCATCGGCGAGGCGACGAATTTCGCCGGCAATCCCGAGTTCCTACGCGAACGCGGCATCGAGGTGATCATTGCCAACGACGAGGACTGCATCGCCTTGATGGCCCGTTTCATCCGCGAGCAGCCGGAGCTGTGGAACGAGGATATCATGGAGGATTAAGCGTGCCTGTTCCCGTCGTCATCGCTCATCCTCTCGTCGCTCACAAACTATCCTTGCTGCGCGACAAAAGCACGCCGTCGGCGCAGTTCCGCGCCTTGCTGCGCGAGATTTCGTTACTGCTCGGCTACGAGATCCTGCGCGATCTGCCGCTTGAGGATCGCGCCATCGAGACGCCGGTCGGCCCAACCAAGGCGCCCTTTCTGAAAGGCAAGAAGCTGGTATTCGTACCGATCTTGCGCGCCGGGACAGGTCTGCTCGACGGCTTGCTCGAGCTGGTGCCTTCCGCGCGGGTCGGCCATGTTGGACTATACCGGGATCCCACCAGCCTCGCCGCTGTCGAATATTACTGCAAGCTGCCGGAAGACATTGGCGAGCGTCTCACCATTGTCGTCGATCCCATGCTGGCGACCGGCAATTCCGCCATCGCCGCCATCGATCGTCTGAAGCACCGTGGGGCGCGTGGCTTGCGCCTGCTCTGCCTGCTGGCGGCACCCGAAGGCCTAGCGGCGCTGCAAAAGGCACATCCGGACGTGCACATTTATACGGCGGCAATCGACGTTCGGCTCAACGAGCACGGCTACATTGTGCCTGGGCTGGGGGATGCCGGTGACCGCATGTACGGCACGAAATGACATGCGCCTGTGCAAAATGAGGCCAGCGTCATGACCCTCAGCTCCTATCCCCGTGACCTCCTCGGCTATGGACGCAGTCCGCCCAAGCCGCACTGGCCGGCTGCGGCACATATCGCCGTGCAGTTCGTCATCAACTACGAGGAGGGCGGAGAGAATTCGATCCTGCACGGCGACCTCGCCTCCGAATCCTTCCTGTCCGAGATCGTGGGCGCCCAGCCCTGGCCGGGACAGCGGCACATGAACATGGAATCCATCTACGAGTATGGCTCGCGTGCCGGCTTCTGGCGCTTATGGCGGCTTTTTAGCGAACGCAGCCTCCCCGTCACCGTGTTTGGCGTCGCCACGGCCATGGCCCGCAACAAGGATGCGGTCCAGGCCATGCGACAGGTGGGATGGGAGATTGCCTCGCACGGACTCAAATGGATCGACTACAAGGACTTTTCGGCAGACGACGAGCGGGCCCACATTCTCGAAGCCATCCGTTTGCATACGCAGGTTACCGGCGAGCGCCCGCTTGGCTTTTACCAGGGACGTACTTCCGCTCACACGCTTGGCATCGTCATGAGCGAAGGGGGCTTTGTCTATTCGGCGGATTCCTATGCCGATGACTTGCCGTACTGGGTCAAAGGCCCGCACGGGCCGCACCTCATTGTGCCCTACACTCTCGACGCCAACGATATGCGTTTCGCCACCATCCAGGGCTTCAATTCCGGCGATCAGTTCTTCGGCTACCTAAAGGATTCCTTCGACCTCCTCTACGCCGAAGGCGCCGCCGGCCAGCCCAAGATGCTGTCGGTCGGTCTGCATTGCCGGCTTGCCGGCAGACCAGGGCGAGCAGCCGCACTCGCCCGCTTTCTCGACCATGTGCAGCGCCACGACCGCGTATGGGTGGCGCGCCGGCTCGACATCGCACGCCATTGGATCGAGGTGCATCCAGCCGGTGATCTGCAGGGCTAGGCAGCCACTCCCCACCGCCGCGGCGGTGTTGGCGCGCCCCCGTCGCCCCAGTCGCTGTCCTCAGTCCCCGCGGCCTTCAATCAGCGCGGCGAGGCTTGCCGACAGGGAGGTCGTTTCGATCGGCGCGCCAGCGGCAAATGCTCCGGCCGTGGCCTTGACTGGGCCCAAGCTTGCCGCCGTCTCGGCAGCGCGAACCGCCGCCACCACATTGTCGATGACGGGAACCGGTACCTTGCCGGCGATGCGATCCGCCAATCCTGCGAGCCCAAGGCCGCCCAGGATCATGGCATCGGCTCCATCCTCGTGCGCGGCTTGGCGACAGGTGGCGGCAAGCGCATCGAGCGCAGCCTCGGGATTGGCGGCGATCTCGGCCCCCGAGGGTGCCATCGTGCGAACCGAGGCTAGACTGGATGCGAGCCCAATGGCCGACACGAACTCCTCGAGCATCGGACCCCAGCGATGGCCGCCGGTGACAATGGAAAACTTGCGTCCGAGGCTCGCGGCCAGGTGACAGGAGGCTTCCGCCATGCCGACCACCGGGACGCGAGCAAGTTCGCGTAGAGCAAACAATCCCGGATCCCCGAAGCAGGCAAGCAGTACGACGTCGGCCGCCTCTTCGTGGCGGGCAAAAGCATCGAGCGTAGCGTGGGCCGCGATCGCAGCGGTGGCGCGCGTGGTGATGTAACGCGCGCCGAACTGCCCGGTGACCGGCACAATCTCGGTTTGCGGCCGGGCAACCTTGCGCGCGACCCTGGCGCCGAGTTCGGTCAGGGCGGGGTTTGTGTTCGGATTGAGGAAGAGCAGTCGCATGGCCCGTGCCTGACTGAACCTGTCGCCTGCCCACGCATAGCACAATCCTGAGCCTGAGGCGCAGCCGGCATCCGCTGCGCCCCAGGGTTGCGGGCAGCGCGCCTTTAGAGGACGCTTTCGCCGGGCGCGTAGGTCTTGAGCGCCAAGGCGTGGAGCTTGCCAGCCAGTTCTCCCGCCAATGTCGCATTTACCAGGCGATGCCGCTCCAGTCGCGATTTGCCTGCAAATAACGGCGACACGATCAGTACACGGAAGTGGCTTTCCCCTGTGCCTGGCGAGTTGCGATGACCGGCGTGCAGATGCAACTCGTTGCTGACCTCCAGCCGCGTCGGCTGCAACGCTCGCGTGAGCTTTTCCCGGATCGTTTGTTCCACCGACATCAGATTTCTGCTCACGTTATTGTGCCAGAGTCTATCGATCTTGGCCAGCGTACAAGACGGGCGCCGTCCCGCGGCGGTGACTTGTGCGCGCACCCGCTTATGCCCATACTTATCGGCAATGAAACTCAACTCGAAATACTTCGATTGCGTCCGCGTGAAACCGGTCCAGGATGAGCCCGTCAACGAGCGCGCGCCCATTTGCCAGTGGCGCGGCTGTCAAGCGGCGGGCCAGCACCGCGCCCCCAAGGGGCGGGGCCGCGAGGGCCAGTACTACTTTCTTTGTCTCGAGCACGTGCGCGAGTTCAATGCCTCCTATAATTACTTTGAGGGCATGAGCAATACGGATATCGAAGCCTACCAAAAAGACAGCGTCGTCGGACACCGGCCGACCTGGAAGGCGGGTGCCAACGCCTGGGCGCACGGTACGCGCTACGGGCGGGACGGCGACCGGCGCTCCTCGCGGCCAACGCATGACCCCCATGCATTTTTCGTGTGGCGTGGAGAGCGCGGCGCGGCGGCTGCAAGTGAACCTCGGCGCAGGCTCAAGCCTTTGGAATTGAAGTCGCTAGAAGCCCTGAATCTTGCCGCAACCGCCTCCCGGCAGGAGATCAAAGCCCGGTTTAAGGAACTGGTGAAGCGCCACCACCCCGACTCCAACGGAGGCGATACGCGCTCCGAGGACAAGTTGCGCGAAATTATCCAAGCCTATAACTATCTCAAGCAGGCTGGGCTCGTTTGAGACTGGCTGCACTTGTAAGCCATCCCGCGCGGGCCTATCGAACCGCGCATCAGGAAAAAACATCCGGAAACGAAGCGCTATGCCCGCCCAAGCCCAAGCCGGGGTTCCCGGCATGCCGGACCTGAAGGTGTCTGTTCGCCAACTGTTCGGCATTGATACCGATTTCGAGGCTCCTGCTTATTCCCAGCCCGATGACCACGTCCCGGACCTAGACAACGACTACGTCTTCAGTAAGGAAGTGACGCTGGCGATCCTGGCTGGCTTCAAACATAACCGCCGCGTCATGATCCAGGGTTATCACGGCACCGGCAAATCGACGCACATCGAGCAGGTCGCCGCTCGGCTGAACTGGCCCTGCATCCGGGTCAATCTCGACAGCCATGTCAGCCGCATCGACCTCATCGGCAAGGATGCGATCGTACTCAAGGAAGGCAAGCAGGTCACCGAGTTCCGCGAGGGCATTTTGCCCTACTGCCTGCAAAGCAATACGGCGCTGTGCTTTGATGAGTACGATGCTGGCCGTCCCGACGTGATGTTCGTGATCCAGCGGATCCTGGAGCAATCGGGCAAGCTCACGCTGCTCGATCAATCCAAGGTGATCAGGCCACATCCTGCCTTTCGCCTGTTTTCAACGACCAACACGATCGGGCTCGGCGATACCTCCGGTCTCTATCACGGCACCCAGCAGATCAATCAGGGTCAGATGGATCGCTGGTCGATCGTCTCCACGCTCAACTATCTGCCGCACGTTGACGAAACCAAGATCGTACTGGCTAAGGCCAAGTCGTTCGCCAAGAGCGAGGCCAAGCGCAAGGTGATCTCCAATATGGTGCGCGTCGCCGACCTCTCGCGCTCGGCATTCATGAACGGCGATCTGTCCACGGTCATGAGCCCGCGCACGGTCATCACTTGGGCAGAGAATAGCGAAATCTTCGGCGACATCGGCTTTGCTTTCCGCCTTACCTTCCTCAACAAATGCGATGAGCTGGAGCGGCCCCTGGTGGCGGAATTCTATCAACGCTGCTTCGGCGAGGAGCTCCCCGAAAGCGCCGCCAACGTCGCCCTCAGTTAGGAACGTCTTGCCGATGGCTGCGGGCTCGAACCGCAAAGAATCGCCGGCCGAACCGTTTAAGCGGGTGCTCGGCTTGGCCGTGCGCGCCATTGCGGGCGACGGCGAGGTACAGGTCACCTTTGCGCCGGGCAAGCCGGAAATCGACGGCAAACTGGTGCAACTGCCCGAACCATCGCGCGTGCCTTCCACCAAAGAGGTTGCCGTCGTCCGCGGCTGGGCCGACAGCCTGGCGCTCACCGCAGCTTGCCATGATCCGCGGCTACACGCGCGCTTGGCGCCCAAGTCGGGCCCCGCGCGCGCCATCTTTGAGGCCGTGGAGCGGGCGCGGATCGAGGCACTCGGGGCCAATCGCATGGCCGGCATGGCGGCGAACCTGAGCGCCCGTGTCGAAGACCAGTACGGCCACGGCCGTTATGCGGAGATCACCGAACGGGCCGATGCCCCCTTGGAGGACGCCCTGTCGCTGCTCGTGCGCGAGAGGTTGACGGGAGCCGCGCCGCCCGATACGGCCAAAGCCATGGTGGATCTCTGGCGTCCCTGGATCGAGGAGCGCGCCGGGCGCACGCTTTCCAAGCTCGACAAGCTCGCCGAGGATCAGGCCACCTTTGGCCGCTCGTTGCGCGATCTGCTCAAGTCGCTCAATGTTTCCGAGGAGCTGTCCGACGGCGAACGCGAGGAAGGCGAGGACGACGAACAGGACCCCGAGAACGGTGAGCAGGAATCGCAGGAAAATTCGGAAGGCCAGGAGCCGCAGGACCAGGACAGCGAGGATCAGCGCGGTGAGGGCGAGGAGGGCGAGACCACCGATCAGGCCCAGGATGCCGACGCCGATCAGTTTGACGCCGATGCCGACAGCGACGAGATGGCCGACGCGCGCGAGCCTTGGCGGCCGAACTTCAACGTGCTCGATAATCCGGAGGCCTTCGGCTACAAGGTCTTCAATCGTGCACACGATGAAGAGATTGCCGCCGAGAACCTGTCGACGCCCGACGAGCTGGAACGGCTCAGAAGCTTTCTGGACAAGGAACTGCGCAACCTGCAGGGTGCGGTAGCGCGATTGGCTAACCGCCTCCAGCGCAAGCTGCTGGCGCAGCAAAATCGGGCCTGGGATTTCGATCTCGAGGAAGGCACGCTCGATGCGGCGCGCCTCACGCGGGTAATCATCGATCCGCTACATGCACTGTCCTTCAAGCACGAGCGCGATGCCGATTTCCGCGACACCATCGTTACTTTATTGCTCGACAATTCCGGCAGCATGCGCGGCCGGCCCATCATGGTGGCGGCCTGCTGCGCCGACATCCTGGCGCGCACGCTCGAGCGCTGCGGGGTCAAGGTGGAGATTTTGGGCTTCACCACCAGGGCCTGGAAAGGCGGCCAGGCACGAGAGGCCTGGCTCGCAGCCGGCAAGCCCGCCAATCCCGGCAGACTGAACGACCTGCGCCATATCATCTATAAGCCCGCCGATGCACCCTGGCGGCGCGCCAAGCGTTCCCTCGCACTGATGATGCGCGAAGGCCTCCTTAAGGAAAACATCGATGGCGAGGCGCTCGCCTGGGCGCATCGGCGACTGCAGGCGCGGCCCGAGCGGCGCCGCATTCTAATGATGATTTCCGACGGTGCGCCCGTCGACAACTCGACCTTGTCGGTCAACACCGGCAGCTATCTGGAGCTGCACCTGCGTCAAGTCATCGAAGAAATCGAGACCCGCTCGACGGTGGAGCTGATCGCCATCGGCATCGGCCATGATGTCACGCGCTATTACCGTCGCGCTGTGACCATCACCGATCCCAGCGAACTCGCCGGTGCCATGACGGACAAGCTGGTTGAGCTGTTCGAGGAAGACGAGCAGGGTCGGCGGCCGACGCAGCGCGCACCCAAGCGTCGCATGCTGCAGTGAATGTGGCGTTGGGCGCTAGGGGTCGCAAGCGCAGCCCGGCGTCAATGTTGCCGCTGGCGCCTGGACCTCGCACGAGCCGTCGAACGCTCTTGGCTAGCCTGGTCGGGGGCATAGCTGGTGTCGTCGGCACCTCCTTGCGCGCACAAGTCGGAGCCTCGTCTTCTGCCTTCGGCGAACCGCAAGACATCGAAGTCACCACCCAGCCGACGGCTGGCTTCGCGCGGGCGCAACCGCAGGCCAAAGACTTCGGTACCCTAAAGTTCCGCAGCGGCGTCCGACTCACATCGCCATCCGCGCAGTTCGGCGGCTGGTCGGGCCTGGTCTTGGACAGCGATGGCAGCAAATTGTTGGCGGTCTCCGACCTCGGCAACTGGTTCACAGCTGACATTTCCTACGACAATGGTCGCATGGTGGCACTCAAGACGGCCCGCATCGGGCCGCTCAAGTCTTTACGCGGCGAGGCCCTGCGCGCCAAGCGCGAGCAAGATGCCGAAGCGCTGGTTTTGGTCGAAGGCACGCTCGCAAGCGGGACGTTGCTCATTGGCTTTGAACGCCAGCATCGGATCGGGCGCTTCCCCGTGCGTAATGCCGAGGTCTTGGCCCCGACGGGCTACCTGACGCTGCCTGCGCAAGCGCGGCGCCTGCGCGCCAACCAGGGTATCGAAGCGCTGGCCATCCTGAAGGCCGGTCCCCGCCAAGGCTCGGTGGTGGCTTTCGCGGAGCGCCTGACCACCGGCAGCGGCTATCACACGGGATGGATTTGGCTGCACGGCGAGCCCCAGTCCTTCGCCCTGCGTGACCTTGGCGGCTTCGACATCACGGATGCCGTCGGGCTACCGGACGGCGGCCTTTTGCTGCTCGAGCGTTACTTTCGCTGGACGGCGGGTGTCAAAATGCGCATTCGCCGCCTGCTGCCGGGCGAGATCGAGCCTGGCGCGCGCCTCACCGGCAGAACTTTGCTCGAGGTGGACTTAGGCTTTGAGATCGACAATATGGAGGCCATTGCCGCGCATCGGGGCCAGAGCGGCGAAACGATCCTGACCTTGATCTCCGACGACAACTTCAGTTACTTCCAACGCACGATCCTCTTGCAGTTTACTCTGCTCGAAGACTAATGCCCGGCCAGCAACGATGTCCGCCATGCCCGCATGCAAAGGTGATATTCGAATTCGCACCGCACTCGCACCCGGCGATCTAGGCATGATCGTCCACCTGCACGGAGTGCACTACGCGCGCGAGTTCGGCCTCGATACGACCTTTGAACCCTATGTCGCCAAGCCGCTCGCGGATTTCCTCACCAGCGGCGAAGGGCGGCTTTGGATTGCAGAGCAGAACGGCAGCATGGTCGGCTCTGTCGCCCTCATCGACGACGGCCAAGGCGTCGGCCAGCTGCGCTGGTTTCTGGTGGTTCCAAGCGCACGGGGTCAGGGGCTCGGCAGGCGGATGCTTGCCGAGGCGATCAGCTATGGCCGCGCCTGCGGAATGCACCGCATATTCCTTTGGACGTTCGCCGAATTAAAGGACGCGCTCGGTCTCTATCAGCGCTTTGGCTTTGTCGTTGCCGCCGAAAAGCCCGGCCAGATCTGGGGTGCCCAGCGCACCGAATTGCGCATGCAGCTGGCGCTGGCGCCCACTGCCGCTCGCTAGCGGGGCGCCGGCTAGGCGGCAGCCTGCTCGGTTTGCGCTTTCTTAATGTCGCGCTTAAGCTTTCGGCACCGGTCCGACAGCTCCTCTTCGCTGGCTTTCGCCAGGAAGGCATCGAGGCCACCGCGCCGCTCCACGGTCTTGAGCGCGTGTGCGCTGATCCGCAGGCGTACCTTTCGCTGCAAGGCATCGCTGATCAGGGTCACATCCACCAGGTTCGGCCGAAACGTGCGCTTTGTCTTGTTCTCGGCATGGCTGCGCAGTTGGCCGGCCATGGGCCCTTTGCCCGTCAACTCGCATCGCCGCGTCATAACAATCACTCCTTGGACTTTGGACTTTGGACTTTGCCACCTTGCACCGTGGACCCGGCGGTTGTTCCTGGGCGCCCGCGCGCCCTTCTATACGAGAGCCCGGGCACGTCAAGGTCCCGTGCTGCCGCGGCTTGGCGCGCTGCCCGTTGCCCGACCCCCGCTCACAGGCCGGCGGGCCACATTAATGACGCAAAAGGGGCTACTGTCGGTGAAGAGGGGTTTGCCCGTTGGCATTGCGTTGTTGGTTGGGCCGCAACATGTTGTTGAAGCCTGCAAGTCGTAGGCGTGCCGTTCTGGTTGCGCTTTTGTGGGTCGCTGCCGGCCTGCTCCCGCTTTCGGCCGTTGGCCCCAGCGCCTCTGCCGATGGCTGGCCGGCAAGCGTCAAAGCCAGCTACCAGATTACCTTCAACGGCTTCAATATCGGTACGGTCGATTTTCAGTCCGAGGCGGAATCGGAAAGCTACACGCTGGTCGCCAACACGCGGCTGTCGGTGCTGCTCGGGGCTTTCACCTGGGATAGCGAGACCCGCAGTTTTGGCATGCTCACCAGCAAGTCCCCGAAGCCGGCCGCCTTTAGCCTCGATTTCAAGAGCACCTTGAAAGCTGGCTCCCTAAAGATCGGCTTTGCCGATGGGGCCGTGACGGACGTCGCCCAGCAACCGCTCATTCCACCCAAGCCCGGCACGATTCCTTTGCGCGAACAACATCTCAAGGGCGTGCTGGACCCCCTCAGCGCCATCATGATGCTATCACGCGGCTCGAGCGCCAACCCCTGCGAGCGTCGCATTCCGATTTTCGATGGCAAGGAGCGCTTCGACCTCGTCCTGAGCCGAAAGGGCGAAGTGCAGGTGACGGAACAGCAGCCGAGCGGCCAACCCGGCGTCGCCTACGTCTGCCGAGTGAGATACCAACCGATTGCCGGCTACAAGCTCGATAAAGAGACCGAGTTCATGGCCGCCAACGACGCCATCGAGGTGGCACTGCGCCCGATCCCCAGCGCCAATGTGTTTGTCCCCTATCAAGCCACGATTCCGACCATGGCCGGCTATGCCAGCGTCTACGCCAAGCGGGTCGAGATCGTCTCGCCGGGCAAACCACAGATCGCATTGACGCATTGAGCCCCGTCAGTCGAGCCACGCAGCCGCGCAATTGCTGCGGGTTTTTTGGTCGAGCCCCTTGATCTTGCCCCACCACTCTGCAATGCCTCCGGGCATGACGACCTCGCTAAGGCACTCTGAATGAGCCTCGATATTGCAAACCGCATTCGCAACGTCACAGCGGTGCTCGGACCCACCAATACGGGCAAGACGCATCTGGCTATCGAGCGCATGCTGGGCCACGACACGGGCCTGATCGGTCTGCCGCTGCGACTGCTGGCGCGTGAGGTCTACGACAAGGTTGCGGCTCGCGCGGGCATCGATCGCGTGGCGCTGATCACCGGCGAAGAGAAGATCAAGCCGGAGCACCCGCGCTACTACGTGTGCACGGTCGAGGCGATGCCGCGCGAGGTCGAGGTGGATTTTCTCGCCATCGACGAGGTCCAGCTCGCGGCAGATCCCGATCGCGGACACGTCTTCACGGATCGGCTTTTGCATGTGCGCGGCAAGCAGGAAACGCTGATGCTGGGAGCGCAGACCATGCGCGAGGCGATCAGCGATCTGATACCCGGCGCCAACTTCATCTCGCGACCGCGCCTTTCCAAGCTCAGCTACGCTGGAGAAAAGAAGATCACCCGCTTGCCGCCGCGCTCGGCGGTGGTCGCCTTCTCCGCCGCCGAGGTGTATGCGGTAGCCGAACTGATCCGCCGCCAACGCGGCGGGGCAGCGGTCGTGCTCGGTGCCCTCTCGCCACGTACCCGCAACGCCCAGGTCGCGCTCTACCAGTCCGGCGATGTCGACTTCTTGGTGGCGACCGATGCCATTGGCATGGGCCTCAATCTTAATGTCGAGCACGTCGCCTTTGCCGGCGTGCGCAAATTCGACGGCCAGGTCAACCGTGGGCTCACGCCGGCCGAGCTTGGTCAGATTGCCGGGCGTGCCGGCCGGCATATGAATGACGGCACCTTTGGTGTGACGGGTACGGTCGAGGCGTTCGCGACCGATCTCATCGAGCGGCTCGAGACGCATACCTTCGACACAGTCCGAATGCTGCAGTGGCGCAACCGAGATCTCGACTTTGCTTCGCTCGACCGGCTGCGCGACAGCCTGCGGCAGGCACCGCGCGAAAGCCGCTTGAGCAGGGCGCGCATGGCCGACGACGTGACTGCACTTGAGAACATTTGCCACGATGGCGAGATTCTGGCGCTGGCTGTCGCCCCTGCCGCCGTCGGTCGATTGTGGGAAGTGTGCCAGATTCCCGACTATCGCAAGATTTCCCCACAAAATCACGCCGAACTCGTGGCGACGCTCTACAAGTTCCTGATGGCGCCAGCAGAGCGCATCCCGGAGGATTGGTTTGCCGATCAGGTTGCCTTCGCCGACCGCACCGACGGCGATATCGATACACTCGCCAACCGCATTGCGCACATCCGCACCTGGACGTTCGTGTCCAACCGCAGCGATTGGCTGGTCGATCCGGAGCATTGGCAAGAACGGACGCGCGCCATTGAAGACAGCCTTTCGGACGCGCTGCACGAGCGTCTGACCCAACGCTTTGTCGACCGACGCACCAGTGCCCTGATGCGCGGGCTCAAGGAAAAAGATGAACTCTACGCAGAGATTGCCGAAGACGGCACCGTCCAGGTCGAGCGTCACTACGTCGGTCGCCTGCAGGGCTTTCGCTTTTACGCCGATACGCAGGCGGAAGGGATTCACGGCAAGGCTACCCGCAACGCCGCTGCCCATGTGCTCGCCAAGGAGCTCGGCATGCGCGTGCGCCGCGTGGTCGCGGCCAAGAATGAGGCATTCAAGCTGAGCCGACAGGGCGGAGTGCTATGGCGCGACGAGGAGATCGCCCGTTTGGAGGCGGGTGACGATGCTCTCAAACCCACGGTCACCATCCTTGCCGACGATCACCTAGCGGCCGCCGACAAGGAAAAGGTGCGGGACCGCCTGACGGCATGGTTGGGCGAACTCTGCGCCGAGCGTCTGAAACCATTGCTCGAAATCACGGGCGCGCAGGACATCTCCGGCCTGGCCCGCGGCATCGCCTTTCGCCTGAAGGAAGACTTTGGTGTGCTGCGGCGCGAGAGTGTGAGCGAGGAGATCCGCCTGCTCGATCAGCCGGCCAGAGCGCAGCTGCGCAAATACGGGGTGCGCTTTGGTGCCTTCAACATTTACTTTCCCGTGCTGCTGAAACCGGCCTCAACCGACCTGGCAAGAGTGCTCTGGACGCTCAAGCACGGGCCGGCGAACGGTCTCGACGTGGCAAACCTGCCCGAGCCGCCGCGCGCAGGCCTCACATCGCTGGCCGCCGATCCTGGGATCCCGGAGGCCTTCTATCGCGTCGGCGGCTATCATTTGTGTGGCCCCCGGGCCGTTCGCATCGACATGTTGGAACGGCTAAGCGACCTGATCCGACCGCTGGTGGCTTGGCGAAGCGACCCGGCCAATCCCGCCCCCCCGCCCAAGGGGGCAACCGGCGACGGCGGGTTCCGCACCACGCCCGAGATGATGTCGATCCTAGGCTGCTCGGCGGCGGAGCTGGGCAACGTTTTGAAAGTTCTGGGTTTCCGGCTGGACCGTCGCCGCCTCGCGCCGGCGCAGCCGCACGAGGCAGCAAGCGGCGCAGACCCCGCGGCAGCGGCAACTGAGCCCACCACGGCGCCGCTGGCTGGTGAGTCCCCCACGGCGCCGCTGGCTGGCACGCAAGTTGTTGGTGTCATGGAGGGAGACGTGGGGACGCCAAGCGAACCCGTCCCCCTTGCCATCGCCGTGCCTGAAAGCGGCCCCGCGATCGTCGCGCCAGCCTCCCCAGAGGAGGCTGCCGAGGAGCTGTGGGAGGAGATTTGGCGGCCCAGGCGGCGCGGGCGTGAGGTGGAAGAACGGCCGCAGCGCTCAAAGCCCATGCGTCGGCGCCCGTCCGAGCATGCCCCCCTGAAGCCGGCGCCTCACGAAACCCGCAAGGACCGACCCGATCAACATAAACCGCGACGCGATCAAAGGAACAAAGAGCGCCACGACAAGCGCCCGCGCGCCCACCTGGAGGCCGCCCCGCCGGGGTCGAAGACGGGCGGCTTTGATCCGAATTCGCCGTTTGCTGCGCTCTATTCCCTCAAGGCGGCGATGGACAAGCGTAGCCAAGATTAGAGGGGCCATGGCCGCCGGAACAGACCAACTCGAGGGCGCCTGGCCGCCCGATGTTGGGCAGCGGCTCGACAAGTGGCTGTACTTCGCACGATTGGCCAAATCGCGGTCGATGGCCGCCGAATTGATCCTCGGCGGCAAGGTGCGGGTCAATCGCGCACGGGTGGGCAAGCCCAGCCAACCGCTGCGGGCCGGCGCGGTGGTGACGATCGCGTTGCATGGGCGCGTCCTGGTGCTGAAAGTGCTGGGCCCCGGTCGGCGGCGCGGCCCGGCGGCCGAAGCGCGCAGCTTGTATGAGATCGTCTCGCCGCGGTCCGCCACGACACCAGCGGAGCAACCGATTGGCCCGCGGGAGGGGGCAAGGGACCCCGGCGCGCCCGATCGAAAGCAGCGCGCAGGGGACAGCAAATGAGCCTTGCGGCGACCTGCCCTAGTGTGGCAACAGAGGCCACCCCATAAATGCCGCACGCCCATCGCCCTGAGACACCAGAGCCGCTATCCTACGCGCATGACCTATATCGTTAATGAGAACTGCATCAAGTGTAAGTTCACCGATTGTGTGGAGGTCTGTCCGGTCGACTGCTTCTACGAAGGCGAGAACATGCTCGTTATTCACCCGGATGAGTGTATCGATTGTGGGGTTTGCGAGCCGGAGTGTCCGGTGGATGCGATAAAACCGGATACTGAGCCGGGGCTTGAGCAATGGCTCGAGCTTAACCGAGAGTATTCAGAGAAGTGGCCTAATATCACGTCGAAAAAACAAGCGCCACCAGACGCCGACAACTACCGCGATGAAGCGGGAAAGTTCGAGAAATACTTCATCTCTGAGCCCGGATCCGGGGACTGAACTGCGGATCGCGGCAGAAAGCTTGGCCTTAGCCCTGGGCACCCCAGGTGTCGCCGAGCGGGCACGCCGACCACCCGGCCGGGCGGAAAGCCGCGGCGGCCCAGCCACATCCAGCCGCTTCAAAATGGGTGAAGTTTGTGTTATAGTGCCTCCAGATGGTAGTGGCGTGAACAAAGTCGGTACATCCTTTCGCGGGTGAGGCGGATATTCCGACGGAGGACGGCCTCGGACTCGATGTGCGCGCGCGGAGGCGCACCCGCAGAATCTGCACAGCCAAACCATACAATGAGGGCGCAAGACGGTCTGCTGGGCGAGGCCCTGCAACCGGAAGCGCGGGTCGACACCATGGGGGGCGCGGCGGCTGCCGCCAGTGGGCGGGATCGATATGCCGGGCTTATGCTCGTGTAGGAATCGGGAATGCAATCTGAAGTAGCAAGTGGGACGAGCAAAATGACACGCAAGAAGACGGCGGCCAAGGCAATGGCAAAAAAATCCAAGTCGCCCGAGCGCAAGGTGACAGCCCGTCCGTCTCCCAAGACTGCAAGCGCGAAAGGCCTGGCCGCCAAGACCATGGCCAAGACGGCGCCCAAGGCGGCCAAGCCCGATGCGATGCGCAAAGGCGCCGTCCTCAAAAAGGCGGCCCCGCCGGTGGCTGCACCGGTTGCCAAGAAAGCGGTCAAGCCGCCTCCGCCTCTCGCCCCCTCCGTATCCAAAGCGGCGGGCTCCCCGCCGCGGCCGGCCGGCGAATCCAAGCCAAGCGCACCTGCCTTTGCGCGCCCAGCCGTCCCGCCCGCGAGCGGGCGGGCCATCCCGGCGGCCGCCATCGGTAAGGGTGGCGCCCAACGCGTCGCGTCTCCGGCTACGCCCAAGGTGGTGGCCGAGCGGGCGGCGCTGGCACGTCAGCAGGCCGCCAGCAAGAAACCTGTGAATCAGCGCCACGGCTTTAAAACCAATGAATGGATCGTCTATCCGGCCCACGGCGTCGGCCGCATCGTCGGCATCGAAGAACAGGAAATCGCCGGGATCTCGCTGGAACTGTTCGTGATCACCTTCGAGAAGGACAAGATGACGCTGCGGGTCCCGACCGGCAAATCGCAAAGCGTCGGCATGCGCAAACTGGCCGAGGAGCACACTCTGAAAAAGGCTATGGAAACGCTGCGCGGCAAGGCACGTGTCAAGCGCACCATGTGGAGCCGTCGGGCCCAGGAGTACGAAGCCAAAATCAACTCCGGCGATCTTATCTCGATTGCCGAGGTCGTGCGCGATCTTTATCGCTCCGAGAGCCAGCCTGAGCAGTCCTATTCGGAGCGGCAGCTCTACGAAGCAGCGCTCGATCGGATGGCGCGCGAACTGGCAGCGGTCGAAAAACTCGACGAGCGGGGCGCCGTGCAGCGCATCACCGAGGTGCTCGCAAAAAGTGCCAAGGGTCGGCGCGTCACGGCTGAAGAAGCGGAAGTCAAAGCCGCCTGAGCCAGAGCGCCCGCCGCTGCCGCCCCAGCCGGGCGGCACCGGCGACGGCCAGACAAAACCTCCATTGGCGCCAAGGCTCTGCTGTCTGCTGGCGGCCCGCTGGCGCTGTGCCGTTGGCCCAACGGCTGTGCGCAGCGGGTGCGACAGCGCCGGCCCCGCAACTGACTGGCCATCTCAATCAATAGCCGCCTGCGCCTCCCTCTGTGGTAAAGGCGCGCTCGCGCCAAGCCCTGCTCGCGGGGCTCGAGGGCGCGGTCGGCGGGGCTTGACGGGCCTTGGCCTGGGGCGAACGCTTTGGCGCATTCCCACACTTCACCAAGCAGGCGCTATTGCCCTGGCACTTGCTGTCACAGGCGCTCTGGGCCCCGGCCTCATTGAAGGGACCGACAAGTCCAGCGAGAAGGGCAAACGACACCAGCGCAGTTCGCATTTGTCCCTCCCTGGTAGGCCGGGGTGCCTGGCTGCCATCGAATGGCCGCTTCCCCTCCTCTGTGCCGACACGCCAGCGGTCAGCAAGAACGGCGGCGGCGTGGAGGAGCCTTGCGCATCCAAGCCGCCGATGGCCGCCACGGTCGCACACGAACAGGAGTGGCGAAGGTAGGCCGCCCCAGCCGTCGCGCGCAAATGCCTATCGCGTGATCCTGGAAGCGGCGGGGGATTTGTGCCGAATCCAAGGGGCCACAGAAAGGCCGCGACGGGGCGACTGAAGGCGCTATGCTAGGGCTGACCTTGATCGATCCTGCCGCTGACGCAAAGGAATGGAGGTTACCCATGCACCATGGTGCCTACTATTTTCCCACCGACTACGGCATCGATATCGCCGAGCTGGCGGTTGCCCTCGAAGAGCGCGGCTTTGAGTCCTTGTTCGTGTGCGAACACACCCACATTCCTGTCAGCCGCAGGACGCCGTTTCCCGGCGGCGGCGAGTTGCCCAAGCGCTACAAGCACACACACGATCCCTTTGTTGCCCTTTCCTTTGCTGCCGCAGCGACCAAAACTTTAAAACTCGGCACCGGCATTGCCCTCATCCCGCAACGTGATCCCATCGTCACGGCCAAATCCGTGGCCAGTCTCGATCAGCTCTCCAACGGCCGCTTCATTTTCGCCATGGGCGGCGGCTGGAATGTCGATGAAATGGAAAACCATGGCGCCCGCTACGACACCCGCTTCAAGCTCCTGCGCGAGCGCGTGCTTGCAATGAAGGAGCTGTGGACCAAAGAGGAGGCTCATTACCACGGCGAGTTCGTGAACTTCGATCCGGTCTGGATCTATCCAAAACCCAAGCAGAAGCCGCATCCCCCCCTGTTGCTTGGAGGCGAGAGCGATCACACGTTGCGCAGGGTCGCCGAATTTTGCGACGGCTGGTTTCCCCGCACCCGGCGGGGCTTCGAGCCAAACACCGCCATGGAGCGGCTGGCGAGGGCGGCGCAAGCGGCGGGACGGGACCCAAACACCCTCTCTATCACCGTGTTCGCTGCGCCCGCCGACGCGGCAAAGCTTGCCCCTTACCGCGAGGCAGGGATCCAACGTGTGCTCTTCGAAGTGCCAGATTCCAGCCGCGATGAGATCCTACGCACGCTGGATCGCAACGCCGCCCTCGTGCGCGAGGCGCCGCACTAGCCATTGGCCGTAGCAGGCGTGCCGCCTGAGGGCCCCGTGAGCTAACCGTCCCGCCGAACGGCGTCTAATCTGAGCGGACTGCTTCCGCCCGACCGCAGGCACGCCCAACGCCACGGAGGGGGGCCCCCCCTGGGAGCCCGCAGCCTGACCGCAGGACAGACTGCGGCGCCAAGGCGGCCCCCGGGGCGCCTTGCGTCGCCGGCGCGTCCCTCGGCCAAGCTCAAGCTCTAATCAGAAAAGTTTGGAACCTCAGCCACTGCCGTCGGTTGACAAGGATCACATCCTTCATTCGGCTCGATTTTGCAGGGAGTTAAGAAGCATGGGCGAAGAGCGCAAAATCCACGCCACCGGGTCGCCCCGCGGGTTTGCCAGCATGGATCAGGACAAGCAGCGCGAGATTGCCCGCAAGGGGGGAGCCAACGTTCCCAACGACAAGCGCAGTTTCGCGCAAAATCGCGCCCTTGCGTCTGAGGCCGGCAGAAAAGGCGGACGCTCCGTTGCGCCGCAATCGCGCAGCTTTGCGCAAAATCGGGCTTTGGCGGCCGCGGCGGGGCGCAAAGGTGGACAAGCGTCCCAAAGCCGCCGTTTGCGCAGCACCAGCAACGGCGCCAATTCCTCCGACAATCCCGGCAGGACCGACTGATCCCGCAAAGGGCCGGGTCGCTCGATCGGTGCCGTCGGTCTGCGACGTCCCCCGAATTTTCCCAAGGATTAGGGGTTCACTGCGGTGAACCCCTAATCCTTTCTTCAGACCGTTGTACGTTTAGGTCTTTGCGCCTCATGGGCGAGCAGCGGACATCACCAGTAGGGGGCGATGTTGTAGTGGCTGTAGGTCTGCTTTTCCCAATTGCGATCTGACCAGGAATCATCGCTAAAGGCTGGCGCATCTCTGAGCTGGGCTTCCGTCACGTTCGTTTCAAAGCCGTTGCGGTGGGGATTGTATTTGAGCGCGCCCCAGGGGAGGGGATAGTGGCTGTGACCCAGGCCGAGAAAGCCGCCAAAGCTCATCACAGCATACGTCACGCGTCCCGAGATTTTGTCGATCATCAGGTGGTCGATTTCGCCGACCTTAGTGCCCTTTAGATCGTACACGTCGGTCCCTTCCACATCCTCACTCGAGATCAGCTGGTGATTGGGATGGGCGGTTGCGGATGCCATCGAGTAACTCCTTGGTTTCATTCATTAACTGCGTAATGGGCTAACGCCCACTCGGGCCGATCGTTCCCGCCCTGCGCGTCTTGCCTCAGCGGCGCGCGAAGGGGTTTTCGCTCTTGCGAAGCTTCAGGCGAATGGGCACCCCGGGCAAATCGAAGGCGCTGCGCAAGCTATTGGTGAGATAGCGCAAGTAGGTCTTGGGCAAGGCCTCGGGTCGGGAGCAGAAGGCGATGAAAGTCGGCGGCCGCGCCGAAGGCTGGGTGATAAATCTCAGCTTGACGCGCCGTCCCCTTGAGGCCGCCGGTGCATGCTGCTGCAGCGCTTCGGCCAACCAACGATTGAGCGCTGGCGTCGGCACCCGCTTGTTCCAAATTTCGTAGGCATGCAGGACCGCCGTCATCAGATCATCAAAGCCGCGCTCGGCCAGCGCGGAGATCGGCACCATCGCCACTCCCGGCATTTGCGCCAGGCGCTCGGCCAACGTCGTCCGCAGCTCTTTGAGCTTTTTTGCTTTGTCGGGCACCAGGTCCCACTTGTTGACGGCGAGCACCAGCGCCCGCCCTTCGGTTTCGACCAGATCGGCAATGGTCAGGTCCTGGTGCTCGAAAGGATGTTCGGCATCGACAAGCAACACCACCACTTCCGCGAATCTGATGGCGCGCACGGCATCGCTTGCGGCCAGTTTTTCGGCATCGTCAAAGATGCGCGCTTTGCGCCGCAGGCCGGCGGTATCGAGAAGCCGGATCGGCCGCCCGCGCCAGGCCAGGTCGCTGGCGATGGCATCGCGGGTCAGGCCGGGCTCAGGACCGGTGATCATGCGCTCCTCGCCGAGCAGGGCGTTGACCAAGGTGGATTTCCCCGCGTTCGGGCGGCCGACAATGGCAACGCGCACTGCGCGCGGGCTGTGCTGATCATTGCCGCTGCTCTCGTGGCCGCCCCGCGCCTCCAAGCCGAGCGCGGCCGCCATCGCCTCGGTGAGTTCGCCCATGCCTTCGCCGTGCTCGGCGGAAATCGCAATCGGCTCGCCGAGCCCCAGCCGGAACGCCTCATAAAAGCCGTGCGCGCCGGCTCGTCCTTCGCACTTGTTGGCAACCAAAATGGCCGGCTTTCCCGAGGCGAGCACACGGCGCGCAAACACCGCGTCGGCTGGGATCACACCCTCTCGGGCATCGAGCACGAACAGCACCAGGTCCGCATTCGCCAGCGCCAACTCACTTTGCGTCCGCATGCGCCCGGCAATGGACTGTGGCGGGCCTTCCTCCAAGCCCGCTGTATCGATCACGGTCACGGGATTGCCGACGATCATTGCCTCAGCGGCACGGCGATCGCGGGTGAGCCCCGGCGAGTCGGACACCAGCGCCGCGCGCCGACCGGTCAATCTGTTGAACAGGGTCGACTTGCCGACGTTGGGCCGGCCGACGATGGCAATAGCTGCAGGCATGCGTCAGTCGCCCGGGTCGGCGGTGTCGTTGCTTGACCCGCTAGCGCAAATATTGGCGCTCTTCAATTGAAAGTCACCAGCCGCGCCTTGTCCGTGAGCACGTACATTCGACTTCCTGCCACCACCGGGCCAACAAAAACCGGTTGTCCGAGATCCTGCGTGCCCGCCACCTTGCCCGTCTGGGCTTCAACATTGACGAGCTGACCCTTGCTGGACACGAGCCACAAGCGATTACCGGCCAGCACCGGTCCCGACCAGGTGGCGGCGCCCGGCAGCTTGGCCGTCCACTGGATCTTTCCCTCGCGCCGCGAGATGGCCATCAGTTGCCCGCCGGTGTCCACCACGAACACGCTGTCGCCCGCGACGTAGGGTGCCTGGATGCTTGGCACGGTCAGCGACCAAAGCCGCTCGCCCGTCTTGTAGGACACGGCAATCATGCGGCCGGCATGACCGACGGCGAACACGGTGCCGCCATCGATGGCCGGACGCGCTGCATCGCTCATGGCCGTTAAGGACGAGGCGGTCCGGGTGCGGGCGAGAGAATCCGACCAAAGCGGCTGGCCGTTGGCGACGCGCAGGGCGACGATGTCGCCGCTGGGAAACGGCACGACCACAACGTCACCCTCGACCGCTGGACTGGCATTGGACAGAATGCTTGCCCGCTCGGCGTTGCCTTTGAAATTCCACAGCTCCGAGCCATCAGCCCCGGAGAGGCAGTAAACCGCCCCTTCGGTCGTCAAGACGAACAGGCGGTCACCGGCTGCCGTCGGCGACGAACGCACCGGGGCCCCCACACTCTTCTCCCACAACTTCTTTCCGCCTTTGACATCGAAGGCGACGACAAGGCCGAAGCCGGTCCCGACGTAGATGCGGCCGGCGTCGGCGGCAAGACCGCCGCCGAAGCCCTCTTGCTCTTTCTCGCCTTGCGGGGTCGTCGAGGCACGCCAGGCCGCCGCGCCGCCTCCCGCATTGAATGCGGTGACGGTGCCGGCGGCGTCTAAGGTGAAGACCTTTCCGTCATATACGATGGGGCTTGCCGTCAGCTTGCCGTAAAAGCTGCTGCCCGTCCCAGCGTCGGCACTCCACGCGCTCTTGAGGGCGCCGCCCAGCATCAAATGGCCAGGAGAGTTGCTGGCGACACCACCAGGTTGGCTCCAGTTGTCGTTCTGACGGGGCGGTGGCAAAGCGATGGGCTTGTCCGCCTTGGCAAGATCGGAGGCAACGTTCTCCTGTTGGATCACGGAGATGCGTTTGCCTGGCAGTGGCACCTCCTTCTCAGCGAACGGATTGATGTCCTGAAACTTGGGCAGGCTTGGCAGGCTGGCGCCTTCGCATCCCGCCAGCACGCCGGTGCAGAAAAGCGCAGCGGCCACGGATCCCAGTCCGCTGCCATGCCCTCGCTTGCCGCCCATCGTTGTTCTCTCAGGTTAGGAGCGAACTCAACACTTTACTTTTTGCTCTCCGTCTCGGCCGGTGCCGCACCCGTCGGCGAGGACGACGACGCAGGCGTGGACAGCACTGCTTCGGTGAGCATCGCCATCATGATGCGCGCACGCTCGGAAATGCTTGGCGGCGTATCGCGATCGCTCAACAATCGTTGAAACTGCTGACGGGCTTCATCGGTTTTGCCCGCCTTCAGAGCCGCCAACCCCAAGAGCTCTCGCGCGCTTGCCCGCCAAGGGTTCCCGTCACCGGCAAGATCGTTGAGCCGATTCTGCATGTCCGTCCAGCTCGCGGTGTCCAACTTCAGGCTTGCGGCCTGCAGCCGCGCGTAGTCGGCGAGCAGGCGATCGCCGGCACCCTCGTTGGCGATGGCCTCGTAGGCGGAGGCCGCCTCGGTCAGCTTCCCCGCCTCGCGATCGGCTGCTGCCAACCGAAACTTCGCCAGCGTCGCATACCCAGGCGGGCCAGATTTGCCGAGGTCTTCCAACACCTTCTGCGCTTCTGCCCGATCGTCCTGCGCCGATCGCCGGGTCGCTGCTGTGAGGCGGGCTCCCGCGGCCTCGGCGGCTACCGCGCTGCGGTGCTGATAGTATTTGACGCCGCCGACGCCTACGACAATGAGGGCGATGGCGGCAACGATGTAGGTGCCGTACGTTTCCCAGAGCTTGAGCAGTTGCTCACGCCGCAATTCTTCGTCGACTTCCCTGGCGAGGCTATCTCTCTGGTCAATCATGCTTTTCCGATGCGCTGGAGCTTTGTCTCGTTGGGCCAGACATGCATAGCGCGCCGCCGCTGTCGCCGGAAGGGTTTTACGGTCTAGGGCTGCCGATGGGACCGCTATTTTTTTGACTTTTTTGCGGCCTGGCGTTGGCAACGGATCTGAAAGGCCTGCCCCAAGCCTTCAGGCTGTCCGCAATTGGCCGATCGCCATAATTTGCGCCATATTCGACAAGTCTAGTTGCGCACTGGACCGCCACAGCAGGCTAACGGCCCGGTGGCTCGACGACGGGCTGTAATCTGCCCGCGGCGCAGTGAGCGGGAGGGACGTGACGCCGGCGAGGCGTTAGATCAAGGGCTATCGGACAGACGCCAGGCGCGCAGGTCCATCGGCAGGCAAGGCGCAGGGCGCCTGACGGCCTCGTCGGCAGAGCCCGAGACAAGTGTACGACGGATGGCACTGCTCCGTGTCAGTGGCGTGTGAGGGGGTTTCGTAATGGTCAGTGATGCGTCCTCAGGTGACAGCCGGCGCACGGAATTGGAGCGCGACAAGGCGCCGGTCAAAAGCGGACTCGACGGGCACTCTCGCACCACGGCGGACCTAACCCACGAACTGGCGCAGCTGCTGGCAGCAACCATCGCGCAACGGCAGCTCAGCAGCGGATTGCCAGCCACCGGGCAACCTGCCCTCAATCTGGCGGGGCTCAGCACGCAGCAGCGGATGTTGGAGCCGACATTCAAGGACGGGCTGTCCGCTCTGTCGTACAAGGCGCCGCGCGGCACCAGCCTGGTCCCGTCCGTGGACCTGAGCGCGGACGACGAGCCAATGCCCATCCCCTCCACCTGGCGCGAGCCCGCCGGGGCCGACGGCGACCGGTGGCTGCGACAGCAGATGGGTGCCACACTTTTGGGTTTGTGTGCCGGTCTGCTGGTCGTGGTCCCCATCGTGCTGTGGCTCAGCGGCTGGATTGGTGACGCCCAAAAGGCGCGCCCTGGGCGAAGCGCCGAGCCGTCCATTGCTCCGATCGAACCGCGCTCTGGCGAGGTCAAGACCGTGAAGGTCCAAGTGCGTCCCGTCGAACGCGCCCCGCAAGCTGCTGCCCAGTATATCACGGGCAACCTGGATCCTCGCGTTGCTGCCGAGCCTCCGCGGCCCGTCGAACAGACGGCATCGCTGCCGGTGGCCAAGGCGCCCGAGCCGGCCGCACGGCCCGAACCGGTGCGCCCGGTGGACGACCGCCTGGCAGAGGCAAAGCAGCGGATCGAGAGCGGCGATGTTTCAGGGGCACGCGATATTCTAACCGCCGTGGAAGGCAGTGCGCCTGGGCCGATCTCGTTTGCGCTGGCCGAGACCTACGATCCCAACATGTTGGCGGCTTGGGGCACGCGCGGGGCCATCGCCGATGTGGCAAGGGCCAGGGCGCTTTACCACAGATCACTCGGTCTGGGGATGGCGAGGGCCCAGGCGCGTTTGGAAGCCCTCCAGTAGGCCGCCGCCCCTTCGGAAAGCCGCCCCTTCGGAAAAAAAGTCAGGCCGTGGGCCGGCAGCACGCAGGCAGCCGAAGCCCCGGACGTCGCCACCCGCTGGCTGCGGGTGACGGCGCGCCCGGAGGCGACGGCAAGCTATCGTCCTCTACCGGTGCCGGTGATGGTGGTGATGGTGGTGATGGCGGTGATGGCGGTGACCGCCGAAGAAAAAGCCCAACGCGGGTCGGTAGTAGTAAGGCTCGTCATAGTAGGGCTCGTAGCCATAATCGACCCAGGCGCGCCGGCAGTGCAAATGCCCGCGGTGCCGCCAGCAGCGGCGGCCCCAGTAGACTTGGTCGACGTCGGAGGATTCGCGCACGGCCGATGTCAGATCGCCCGCCGAACCCACGGCCGGAGCAGCCTGCGCCGAGGCAGCTGCCAATCCCAAACCGACTGCCATGGCTGCGCCAAATAAACACTGCCTGATTTTCATCGCGGCCTCCATTTTGTGAGCATTCCCACAGCTTATTTCCCGGCGGGAAGCACATAGTTCCCAACAGGTTGCCTGAATGGCGAATGAACGTCGGCGACGGCGTGTAGTTCCACGCCACAATCGGGTGATGCCCGACGGTGATCCCGCAGTATTCCAGCACGAGATCGTCAGAGAACGGAATGATACCGGGTTGTCGCCATCTGAAGTTTTAGCCGCGCCCTGGCAACACTCATGCCCGGCGCTCCCACGCGGCTGCCAGCGCGCTCACGCCCCGCGGTGTTTGAGATAGTGCCGGCGGGCCTTGGCGCGGTTGCCGCAGGAACGCATCTCGCACCATCGCCTGGAGCCGGTGCGACTGGCATCGAGAAACAGCCATCGACACCGGTCATTGGCGCATTGGCGGACACTGCCGCGTCGATCGCCCACCACAAGATCTGCTGCCGACCACACCACTGCGGCCAGAAGGTTGGGTGCTGAACAACAGTCTCCACCAGCCTGCGGCTCCACCTGCCACGCGTAGTGCGCTCCAAGCTGAACGATTGCGCAGCGCAGCGGCGCACGCGCCATAGCCTCACTCAGCGCCCGCAAATCCGCCGGCGGGCTGCTGCCGCCGCCGGCCAGCGCGCTGAAGATCCGATAGATGACCTCCCGCAAGGCAATGGCCTCGGCCAATAGCGCATCGGCAACCGCGGTCGGGAGGCCGGACCAATCGCGGAGCTCTGGCGCAAGCTCTGCGCGCGCGCACCAATCGATCAGATGCGCAAGGCTCCGCAGCGTCTCTGCGGGCCTCTCAAGGCCTCGCCAGCCCAAGGTATTGGCATAATCGAGACACAGACCCGGCGGCCCAGCGCGCCTGAGACGGACCGGCAAAGGCACCTTGTTCGTGGTTGGACCCATATGGCCGGCCTGTTGCTGGGGTGGCCGAGGCCACCACCCACCTAACCCCCTTACCGGTTGACAGGTGTAGCAGGCGCGCTTAGCCTAAGCAACCCCTTAACCGGTTAGACGAAGGAGGCAGGCATGACTTGGCGGCGCGACCCTCTTGCGGCAGCGCTTGCCCGCAAGGCTCGCCACGGCACCGCGGGAAGCACCGAGGCGTGCCTGCTGGCCGCTGGCGATGGCTGGGAGGCTTTCGACATCGTTTGTACCTGCGGACCCAGCGATCGCCCCTTCGAGGAGTGGCACGCTGCGGCATCGATCTCGCTCGTGTTGTCGGGCACGTTTGCCTGCCGCAGCCGCTACGGGGAAAGTCTGTTGTCGCCGGGCTCGTGGTTTCTCCTGAATGCGGGCGAGCCCATCGAGTGTTCGCATCAGCACGCGGCAGGTGACCGCTGCTTGTCGTTCCAGTTTACCGCCGAGCTCTTGGCATCGGTGGCACAGGACGCCGGTGTTGGCCGCATCGCGTTCGCGCGCCAATCCCTGCCGCCATTGCGCGCCCAGGCTCCACTGGTGGCGCGTGCGATGTTGGCTCTAGAGCGGGGAGAGGCTGTCGAAGAGATCGCCCTACAGGTGGCTGGCGCCGTCATTGAGGCGGCCGCCGGCGGCGGTCACCAAAGGCCTTCGAGCCGACATCATGCCGCTGTTGCCGGCGTCATTCAGCACCTGGGCGCCTCCTTGGACAACGCGCATCCGCTCGCTGATTGCGCGCGCGCAGCCAACATGAGCCCCTACCACTTCCTGCGTACCTTCAAAGACATCACCGGCGTCACGCCGCATCAATGGCTGCTGCGGGCGCGGCTGCGCGATGCCGCACAGCGCCTTGCCATGAGCCGCGCCCCCGTTACCGACATTGCGCTCGACGTCGGCTTCGACGACCTATCAAACTTCATCCGCAGTTTTCGCGCCGAGTTTGGTCTCTCTCCGCGTCAATATCGCGCCGCCGCCTAAACACTGGCACAGCAATTTTCGCCAAGTTTCCCCAAGCGCCAGCCGACAAGGTGGCTCCGCCAGAACCCAACAGGAGACCACCATGATCAATCACGTGTCGATCGGCGTTCGTGACATTGCCAAGTCGAAGCGCTTCTACGATGCCGCCTTTGCCCCGCTCGGCTACTCGTGTCTGAGCCAGTCACCCACCTCGCTCGGCTACGGAGGCGATGCCGTCGCCCTGTGGATCGGCGTCAGCGAGCATCCGGTCCCGGCAGATGACAATTCTGGTCTGCATTTCTGCTTTGAGGCGGCAACGCGCGAGGGCGTGGATGGCTTTCACGCCGCGGCCGTACGCGCCGGCGGACGCGACCACGGCCAGCCTGGCGTGCGTGCCCATTACGGGGCCAACTACTACGCTGCATTCGTCATCGATCCGGACGGCTATCGTATCGAAGCCTATTGCGGTAGGGCGGAGTGAAGCGACGATGGCACAGCCACATCGTTCCTTCTTGGCGCCACTGCAGGCAAGCGCAAGCCGCCGAGCGCGGCCCGAGGCGGGCCTTCCTGGCTCGATCTTCGGCGTCAGCCAGCGCGATGGCACGGGCCGCCCTGCGGAGGCTTTGTCGGCCACTGTGATCCCAACACGGGCGTGGCAAACTCTGGCGGCTGGGCGCTGGACCACCAATGGAGTTTGCCGCGGCGCGTGGGCCAGGCCGATAGATCACGCACCTCGTAGCGCCCGTGGGGTGATCGGTTCGGCACGGCGCAAGACTGTTCGATCGAACCTGGCTAGTTTTGACAATGCACAATGGCTCGTTATCGCTATCGAGGAGGACTATGACCCTTGCCGCGACAGCATGGGGCAAGCCGCAGATGGCACTTGCCTGGCGGCCTGCCCGGCGCCCGCGCTCCCACCCTCTTGGGTGGCTTTCCTCAAGCTGCAACAGCAGGAACGTCCTCGATGCGGCGCCGGCGCGATAGGCTTTCGCTTGCCGAGGCCCGGCGCATCGCTCTGGCCGCCCAGGGCTTCGGCGAACGGCGCCCGGCACAGGCCAACGACAAGCGTGCCCTGCGGCGCGTGATCGAGCGACTCGGTGTTCTGCAGATCGATTCGGTCAACGTGCTGGCTCGCGCCCATACCTTGCCACCGTTCTCGCGCCTCGGCCCCTACCGGCGGGAGGACTTGCAGGCCCTGGCCTACGCCGGCCACAAACGCGTGCTGTTTGAGTACTGGGGCCACGAAGCCTCACTCCTGCCCGTCGCCTTACAGCCTATGTTGCGCTGGCGCATGGCGCGCGCCAGCCGCGGCGAAGGCATCTACAAGGCACTCGCCACCTTTGCACGCGAGCGCCAGGCGCTGATCGCGCAGGTCCTTGGCGAGATCACGGATCGCGGCCCCCTGAAGGCCAGCGAGCTTTCGCACAAACACAAAGGCGACGGCGGCTGGTGGGGATGGTCGGACGGCAAGCGCGCATTGGAATGGTTGTTCTGGACCGGCGTGCTTACGACCGTGACCCGCCACGAGACCTTTGAGCGTGCCTACGACCTGACCGAGCGCGTGCTGCCGAAAGCGATCATCGAGACGCCCACGCCCGAGGAGGCCGATGCGCAGCGGCACCTTGTCCGCATCGCCGCTGGGGCGCTGGGTATCGCCACCGAGCGCTGTCTGCGCGACTACTTTCGCCTCCCGGTTGGCGACACGAAGTTGCGCATTGGCGAACTGGTGGAAGCAGGCGAACTCATTCCCGTCTCGGTCGAACCCGGATTTGCGTCCGCCTATCTTGATCGGCATGCGAGACATCCGCGGCAAATTGCGGTCGCGGCTTTGCTGGCGCCCTTCGATCCGCTGATCTGGCAGCGCCGGCGAACCGAGGTCCTGTTTGGCGCGCGCATTCGCGTCGAGCTTTATACGCCCCGCGAGAAGCGCATTCACGGCTACTACGTCTTGCCGTTCCTGCTCGGAGACCGCATCGCCGCCCGCGTGGATCTCAAGGCCGATCGCGCCCAATCGGTATTGCGGGTCCAGGCGGCACATGGCGAGCCTACCCAACCAATATCGGCAGTCGAACCCTTGGCCGCCGAATTGCGCCTGATGGCCTGTTGGCTCGGGCTCCAGCATGTGGACGTGCGCCAGTCGGGCGACCTCGCCCGTCCGCTCGCACGCGCGCTTCGGAACTAAGGTGCCAGAAAAGCGCAGGTCTCACATCAGCTCGGACTTCTGGGCCATCTGGATGGCCTCGAGACGGCGCCTCGCACAGCGCGTCGAGTTTGAGCAAGGCCAGGGCGGCAAGTTGCAGCGGGCCGGCATGCAATTCGCGGCCAACGCGCCGCAGATTGCGATCGTTCATTTCGAGGACGCGGCCGTTGGCCTTGAAGACGCGTCGGCGAAACTGTCCATGGGCGGCCGTTTGCAGCACTAATGCGCCGATCCGCGTTTGCAGTCTGTCGGTAAGGCTGTAAAGCACGAGCAGCAGCCCGATCGCGGCGCTGGCAATGACGATGTAGCTGGCGTATTGGGCGGAGCGAATTCGCGCATCAGCTCCACTGCCAACTCGGAGGTTTCGGCGAGCGCAATGATGCAATTGGTGCCGGTCTGCCGGATCGGTGCGAGACCGCCAGGATCGGTGCTCCAGGCGCACGCTCCGGCACCTCTGCGCCATCGAGGTCGAATTTGGCGACCACGTCACCCTGAAAGGCTCGCTCCCGCTCCGCGCTGGCGGGGAAGAGCCTGCCAACGATTTCGCTGTGGTTGCTGAATACCACGCGATCATCGATCCAAATTCTAAAGGCAACGATGGGTTTGCCGATCGAGGTTGGGGACAACAGACGCTCAAGGGCCTGGCGGTTCTCGCTTGACAGGGAGGCCTTGGCGCCGAGCTCCTGCACCAGAGGTTCCACGAAGCTATCCATGTACAAGGCCGCACTCGCCGCCGCCTTGTGGCAGAACGCCTGCTCAATGTGGCTTGCCACGAACGAACACACGTAAATCGCGCCGCACATCACCGCCAGCGCCACGACGCCGGTGAGCTTGCGCGACCGCTCCAGACCTAGCCACCACTGCCGAACTGGCAGCAGAATCGGCAAGGCAGGCCGAGGCAGAATATTTGCGGCCATGACCAGCACTCTAAGACTGTTCCGCGACCTGGATACGCCGAAGGCAGCCATTGCTTATCAGACCAAAGTGAACTCAATGTTCTGCTTATTGGGCCCCTCCCCCACGCGCGCCTCGGCAGGGCCAAGGCGCGTCTTCCCTGCCGGACCCGTTGGCCGTTCGCGAGCCCCCAAAGCAAGGGTTGGACGGTGGCAAAAAACGCCTGTCCTCGCCCCCGGTGTCACGATGCCGGCGCACGGCCGCAGGCGTGCGCTGCGCGTGTCCTTGGCTGTTGGCTTAGCGAGCCGGTTCGCCTTCGCCGCCCCCGAAAGGCGCCCAGGTCGGCAACGGCATCGTCCACCACAGCCGCCGCCCCGCATCAGCGGCTTGGCGCTGCAGCGCGCCAAGTGCGCTTATCCCCTGCGGTCGTTCCAGCGTTGGCGGCGAAGGCGTGCTATTGCCCCGGGCTGCCTCCTGGGCTGCGGCGCCGGGCGGATCGGCGGCTCGCCCCGGTGTGCCAGCCAGGGCTTGCGGCGAAACGAACTGTTGCGTGCGCGTGCCTGTCGACCAGTCGAGCGCTGCCAGGTTTGCTTTGGCCACTGGCGCCGGGACGCGCGGCAGCCAAGGTCCCTCGGCTACCTTCGGCCGGCGCGCAGGCAGCTCGGCAATCGCTGGGCGATCGACAAGGCGCACAAGCGCGGAAGCGTGCGCCAAGACGGTGGCATGGTCAGCCACGACTTCGACGTTGAAGCTGAAGGTTGCGGGCAAGCCGGCATGCGGCATCATTCGCAGGTCGTCGAGATCCCTCGTTTGCAGCTCCCAGGTGTGTTCATCGCGCCGTTCGCCATGCGAAAACGTGACGGCCTCCGGCAAATCCTGCAAAACAATGCGCACATCGCGTGCGGCATCAAGGTCGGTAACCAGCAACGGAAAGGAGGTTGGTGCCTCGCTGCGGCCAATCGGCATGTCCAAGACGATCTGGTGGCGGTGATCCGGCAAGGCGCTCGCAAGGGCCGCGGGCGGGCTCTGGGCGGCGCCGGCCATCTGACCCATCGAAAGCAGGGCAAAGTGGGCAACACCACCAATGCCAACACTGGCCAAGAGGCCGAGCACGAACGCGGTGCACAGCCGCCGTGGCGCGCACCCCACAGGCGCAGCGGGCGCCGCCAAGCCCGCCTCGGGGTCCAGCTCGGCCAAGCGCTGCATGAGACCATTGGGCCGCCATCCCCTCATGGCCTTGGCCCGCGCGGTTTCCCCATGGCTTTTTCTCCGGTGACCTTCCCCATTCCACCCGTCATGAGCCGGTTTTCGGCAGCGTGACCCGGCCCGGTCCGGCCCGAAGCCCCGGTCAGGCGCGGCAGTTTTCCACAGTTTTTTGGCGGTGTGCAAACGATTTTACTTGCTTCCTTCCAGATGCGCCGCGCCCAGCCGCCCCGCTTCGGGCGCCGCACAGGCGCGAACGGCTCGGGCGCCGGCCGGGCACCACGGTTGTATCGCTGCCCTCCCCTCCACTAGTTTGCGCCTGGGTGGCCACCGCCGCCCGCGGTCGCCTCTGGAGGTTCACCTTTCATGTCCGGCAATCCCTACGCTCAACACCTCGACAAGTGTGCCGCCAATTTCCAGCCCCTCTCCCCGCTGCCCTTCCTTGAGCGCGCGGCGGCGGTTCATCCTGAGCGCATTGCCCTGATCCACGGCGGCCGACGGCAAACGTATGCCGAATTCTACCGACGCACGCGGCGACTGGCTGGCGCCCTTTCGCAACGCGGCATTGGAGTGGGTGACACCGTCTCGGTGATGCTCGCCAACACGCCGCCCATGCTCGAGGCCCACTACGCGGTGCCGATGATCGGCGCGGTGCTGCATGCCATGAACACGCGGCTCGACGCCGCCGTCATTGCATTTCAGCTCGACCATGCCGACACCAAGGTGGTGATTTGCGATCGGGAATTTGCCCCGGTAATGCAGGCGGCTCTGCGCCAGGCCAGTGTCAAACCGCTGGTCGTGGACTATGACGACGAGGAATTCCCGCAAACGCCAAAACCCCTGTCGGATCTCAGATATGAAGATCTGGTCGCCGACGGCGATCCCGCCTTCCGCTGGCGCATGCCCAATGATGAATGGGATGCGATTGCCCTCAACTACACCTCCGGGACAACCGGCAATCCGAAGGGTGTCGTCTACAGCCATCGCGGCGCCACGCTGATGTGCTACGCCAACACGCTGGCAACCGGCATGGGCAGCCATCCCGTGTATTTGTGGACGCTGCCGATGTTTCACTGCAACGGCTGGTGCTTCCCCTGGACCCTATCGCTGGTAGCGGGCACGCACGTGTGCCTCAGATGGGTACGCGCCAAGGCGATATTCGCGGCCATTGCCGAGCACCAGGTCACCCATCTGTGCGGCGCGCCCATCGTCATGTCGACCCTGCTCAACGCCGAAGCGGAGGCAAAGCGGCCGCTGCCACATCAGGTCGAGTTCGTCACGGCCGCGGCGCCTCCGCCCGAGGCCGTGTTGGCGGCAATGTCGGAAGCTGGCTTCAACGTCACCCACGTGTACGGCCTGACCGAGGTCTACGGTCCCGCCGTCGTCAACGAATGGCAGGCGCAATGGAATGCGCTCGAACCGGCCAAGCGGGCTGCGCTGAAGGCGCGGCAGGGCGTGCGCTACACCGCCCTCGAAGAGCTCAGCGTCTTGCACCCACAGACCATGTCGCCCGTGCCGGCGGACGGTGTCACCCTGGGTGAGGTGATGTTCCGCGGCAATATCGTCATGAAAGGCTACCTCAAGAATGAGACGGCGACGCAGCAAGCTTTCGCCGGCGGCTGGTTCCATTCCGGCGACCTGGGCGTGCTCCACCCAGATGGCTACATTCAGCTCAAGGATCGCTCCAAGGACATCATCATTTCAGGCGGCGAGAATATCTCCTCGATCGAGGTGGAGGACGTGCTCTACAAGCACCCCGCCGTTGCGGCCTGTGCGGTCGTCGGCAAGGCGGACGAAAAATGGGGAGAAACGCCTGTCGCCTTCGTCGAGGTGAAGCCCGGCATGACGGTAAGCAAGGAGGACATCCTGGCGCATTGCCGCAATGGCCTCGCCGCCTACAAATGTCCGCGCCTCATCGTCTTCGCCGAGATCCCCAAAACCAGCACGGGCAAGATCCAGAAGTTCGTGCTGCGCGAGATGGCAAAGGCCGTCTGAGCAAAGCCGCTCTGCCCGAGCCTCTCGGGCTGGGTGCCGCGCGAGCGCAAAAGATCGCAGGCCCGCTGACGAGGTGTCGCGCCAAGTCGCCACATCCCGCACTGGGGGCAGTCCCAGCCCGTCTGCGCGCCGGGCGAGCGCTGCAAGGCCAAGGCAAATCCCTGTCAAAACTCCTGCGGGGCCGCTATTTCAGCTTCGGAGCCTGCCGGCGCTGCCGCGGCGTCCTCTTTACAGGGTCAAGGCCCACGGCAGCCGCATTTGCTTTGCATCGAGGGGGGCGTTACAAGCCGGCACCATGCCACGCGTTGCTGTCCATCCAACACGCCAAGCGGGCGCCCGGCCTACTGCGAAGGCGCGCCGCACCGCCGCCAGGCCGGCGCCCCGGGTGGGTCTGGTTTCGCTCGGCTGCCCAAAGGCCATGGTGGATAGCGAGCGCATCATTACCCGCTTGCGCGCGGAGGGCTATCAGCTAGCGGCGGACTACGCCGGCGCCGATGTCGTGGTGGTCAATACCTGCGGTTTTCTCAACTCGGCCAAACAGGAAAGCCTTGCGGCCATCGCTGAAGCGCTGGCCAAAAATGGCCGCGTGGTCGTGACGGGCTGCTTCGGCGTTGAGAGGGATCGCATCCTCCAGGCCCACCCCGGTGTGTTGGCCGTCACCGGCCCACACCAGTACGAACAAGTCGTGGAAGCCGTGCATCAAGCAGTACCGCCGCTGCACGATCCCTTCGTCGATCTCGTCCCGCCCGAAGGGTTGCGCCTGACACCGCGCCACTATGCCTATTTGAAGATCTCCGAGGGCTGCAACAATCGTTGCTCGTTCTGCATCATTCCCGATCTGCGCGGGCGGCTGGCAAGCCGTGCCGCAGCCGAGGTGATGAGCGAGGCCGAACGGCTGGTTAAGGCCGGCGTCAAGGAGTTGCTGGTCATCAGCCAGGACACCTCGGCCTACGGCCTGGACATCAAGTACGCCGAGAGCAAATGGAAGGGACAAACGTTGCCGGCGCGCTTTCTCGATCTTGCCGGCGCTCTGGGCTCGCTCGGCGCCTGGATCCGGCTGCACTATGTCTACCCCTATCCACACGTCGACGCCGTGCTGCCGCTGATGGCGGAGGGAAGGGTCCTTCCCTATCTGGACATACCGTTCCAGCACGCCTCTGCGGCGGTGCTGAAAGCCATGCGCCGGCCTGCGCATCAGGAAAAGACCCTCGATCGCCTCGCCCGCTGGCGCAACATCTGTCCCGATCTTGCGGTGCGCTCCACCTTCATCGTCGGCTTTCCGGGCGAGACCGAGAAGGACTTCCGGCTGCTGCTCGCCTGGCTCAAGGAGGCCCGGCTGGCACGCGTCGGTTGCTTCAAATACGAGGCCGTCGATGGCGCCGCGGCCAACGATTTGCCCGGCGCGGTTGCCGAGGCCGTCAAGGAGGAACGCTGGCATCGCTTGATGTCGGCGCAGCAAGAGGTGAGCCGGGCCCTCAACGCGGCACGCGTTGGCCGCAGCATCGACGTCATTATCGATGAGGTCGACGAAGAGGGAGCAATCGGCCGTTCCCAATGGGATGCTCCCGAGATCGACGGCTCGGTTTTTCTCAACGGAGCCAAAGAGCTTGCGCCGGGGCAGATCGTGCGGGCCCGCGTCCTGGCGAGCGACGAGTACGATTTATGGGCCGAGGCTACCGCCTGAGCATGCTGCCGCGGGCGCAGCCGTCGCCCTAACATAGCCGGCCCTTGCCACGAAGTCCCTGCCGCGCATGATGCTCAAGGGTGGTGCCGCAGGGCAGGGGGATCGGGGTTATGCCGCAATTCAGGTTCAGGCTGCGCAGCCAACCGCGCACGGGCAACGATCCGATCGCCGGCATCGTCTGGATCACGCTCGCCATGGCGTTGTTTGCGGGCCTTGCGATGTTCTCGCGCATGGCCATGACTGCCGGCCTACATCCGTTTGAGGTCGTGTTTCTTCGCAACACATTCGCATGCCTGATGTTGCTGCCGTTGCTGGCCTATCGCGGACTACGGCTGTTTCATTCCGATCAGTTCAATCTCTACGGACTGCGCGTGCTGGTTTCGCTGCTTTCCATGCAGACCTGGTTTTACGCAATCTTTCTGATCCCGATCGGCGAAGTGACCGCGATCAGCTTTCTCGCCCCTCTGTTCGGCACGCTCGGGGCCGTCTTTCTACTGGGCGAAGTGGTGCGCATCCGCCGCTGGACGGCACTTGGCGTAGGCTTTCTCGGCGCCCTCATCATCCTGCGCCCGGTCGGTTCCGAGATCGGCTTGGGCCAGGCACTTGCCATCTTTTCCGCCATGGCGGCCGGACTAACGGTCGTGCTCGTGAAGCAGCTCACCGCCCACGACGATCCCGACAAGATCGTCTTTCTGACGAACATCTTGATGACACCGCTCTCCCTCATCCCGGCGCTGTTCGTGTGGACCTGGCCGACGATTGAGGTCCTGCCGGCGCTGATGGGGATGGGCTTGTGCGCCGTGCTGGGCCACATTTGCGTGGTGCGGGGCTACGCCGCCACCGATGCCTCGCTCGGCATGACGTTCGAGTTCTCGAAACTGCCCTTCACCGTGGCGATGACCTATCTGGCGTTTCGCGAAAGCATTGATCTTTGGACGTGGATCGGCGCCTTCATCATTTTTGCCTCCGCCCTCTACATTACCCGGCGCGAAGCCAGACTTGCCCGCGAGCGCGCGCGAATGCGCCCGCAGGAAGCCGCCGAACTCGGCGGTCCCTAACCCCGGCGCGCGCATCCCGCGTGAACAAGCGGCGATCAGCGCACGATGCCCGCCTCTTGGAGATATCTGAGGGTGCCCGGATGCAGGAGCTCGCGGCGTGCCGAGGTCGCCGTGTTGGCCGCGGTCGTTTCGCGTGCCTGTGGCAGGCGTGCTGCCAATTGCGACTCGCCGTGATGAAGCGCACGCGCCAACCGATATGCCACAGGCTCCGGCAGCGTTGGCCGCGCCAGAATGAAGCTCCAGGAGCCAACCGAGACGATGGGCGCACTCTGGCCCGGGAACGACCCCGCCGGTACCGTCAAGACCTTGAGAAATGCGTGCTTGGCCTGGATCCGCTGAATCCCTTCGGCGTCGGGGACGATGAAACGGCCGCCGGCCGGCGCCTTGGCAACCGCTGTGAAGCCAGGCCAGCCGCTGCCGCCGCCCCATAAGGCCGCCGCCTTGCCGCTCGCCACCATCGCCGGCCCGTCCCCGGCGCGGTCGAGCAAGATCGCTTCGAAGTCGCGGTCCCGGTCGTAGCCCAGGCCATCGAGCACGTAGCCCGCCAGGATCACCAGGCCAGACCCCTTGGCGCCAAAGGCAACCGGTTTGCCCCGGAGGTCCTCGATGCGGTGATAGGGACTGTCGGCGCGCACCACGAACATCCCCGGGGTTGCATACATGGCAAAAAGAATGCGCAGGTCGGCGTGTGGTCGCCCGATGCCATTGAGCGCCTCCAGCGCCGCCTCGCCCTGCACCAAGCCGATGTCGAGCTTGCCGGCTTCCAGCAGCGGGATGTTCTCGGCGCTGCCGGCGGTGTTCTGCGGACGCACCTCGATCGTCGTGTCGATCTCGTTGATGCTCTCGGCCACTGCCTGCCCATAGATCGGAAATCCGCCGCCGGGCGTGGCCGTGCCCAGGATGACGACGGTCTTCTCGGCCGCCTTGGCGCCAAACGCCACCGACATCGCCATAATAAGCGGCAAGCTGGCAAGCACTAAGGTTCGCATCTGACCTCCTTCGCCCGTGGCTTGGCGCGGCTCTTGCCACTATAATCGAGCCGTGCTTGTCAACGATCAACAATTTGCCAGCCCGGTCGCTGTGCGCACTCGGCGCAGAATACGCTTGCTCGGCCTGTGCGTGGCGGCAGCGATGGCGGTCCTGCCGATGGCTGCTTGGCAACCGCGCGCCGAGGAGCCGGGCGCGTCGGCTGGCGCCGCTGCAGAGGCCGCAAAGCGCTCGCAACGGCTCGATCAGCTATTCAGCAGGCTTGCCGGCACCAGCGATGCTGCCGAGGGTGACACCATCGTCGATGAGATCTGGCGGGTTTGGCTGCAGTCCGGACGGCCCGAGATTGATGCCATGATGCAAAACGCCCTCGCCCTCATGCATGCCGGGGACCCTCTGGCAGCGATGACACAACTCGACGCGATCGTTGAGCGGGCCCCGGATTGGCCGGAGGGTTGGAACAAACGGGCTACTCTGCTCTACTTGCTCAACGAGTACGACAGGTCGCTGGCCGACATCGATCGCGTCTTGGCGCTGGAACCGCGCCACTTCGGCGCGCTCGCCGGGCGTGGTCTCATTCACATTGCCAGGGAGAACTATCGCGCGGCGCTCGACGACTATCGCCGGGCGCGCCTCGCCAATCCGTTCCTGAAAGGTGCCGCGGAGATGATACCCATGCTGGAACGCAAGGCTGGCGAGAGGACGTTGTGAGCTCTCGCCGCCTGATGTCGATCAGTCCTTGTAGTCCGGCTCGCGGCGATCAAGCATGCGTTTGATGGCATCGAAGTGCCGCTGCGATGGATTGGGATCATAATTGGGATTGCCGCCACCGCCCTTCGTCTTTGCGACCACCGGTTCGGGCAGCTCCTTCAACCGCTGGCCGGTCCACATGGCATAGATCTGCACCTGGGCGGCGCGCTCGACATAGTAAAGCCGGTCGTAGGCCTCGGCGACCGTCTCGCCGACCGTGGTAATGCCGTGGTTGGCCATGAACAAGATCGTCCGATCGCCGATGATTTGCGCCAGTCGCTCGCCTTCCTCCGGCTCGACGGCTGGTCCGGTGTAGCTATCGTCGTAAGCGATGGCATTCATCAGCAGCACTTCCGTCTGCCCGATCTCCTTAATGCGCGGATCCTCGAGCCGCGTCAGCGCGCTGGCGTAGGGCATGTGCGTGTGGAAGACGGCCCGAGCCTGCGGCACCCCCTTGTGGATCGGTGCGTGAATGCAAAAACAGGAGCGCTCGACATCGCCAACGCCGCGTTTCACCTGGGCGTCATCGAGACCGACTTCCATGAACGAGCTCGCCTTCACCTCTGACCAATGCAGCCCAAAGGGGATCTGATAATAGCGATCCGACTTGCCGGGCACCGTGAGCGTTAAGTGATTGAAGATGCCCTCGTGAAAGCCGTGCATGACCGCGGCGCGGTGGGCAGCGGCCAAGTCGACCCGCGCTTGCCATTCCTGGGCGCTGCACTCCTCACGCGTGACGGGCGATACCTTCAGCTGCATGGGTGTCCTCCTTGGCGAGCCTGCCGACCGGCCCGGGCTGTAGTCGCCGACAACTCTAGCAAGCGGGCAAGGCGCACGGAAGAATGTCTTTGCAAACCCCGCCCGCTGGCCCAGCGCCTCGGCTGGCTTGAACGAGGCTCCTGCTGCCAGACGTGCGGCGGCGCGCTCGCTAGCGCACGGCCAAGCCGCGCGAGGCTTGCGCATGGACCTCGACGTCGCCGGCTTGGCCGTCGGCCTGCGGCACCGCACGTTTCGCCGCCACCTCGCCACCGGTGTCCGCAGCGGCATGTGCGCGAAAACGAGCGCGGCTGGCTTGCTTGGGAGCCCGCTCTGTGGGGTCCCGGGTTGCTGGCCCGTGCCATGCGGTCTGAGGCGAGTTGCGGCAGCACCGACGGCGCCCAGTCGGCGACCTAGGACATGCCGACCTTGCGGTCGCTGGCGGCGGCGGCGATGAGCGCATCGATGAGAGCATGCACCTGCAGTGCCTCGCTTCCCGATATGCGCGGCGGTCGCCCTTCATCCAGCGCATTCAGAAAGTCGCGCCAGACGCCCAGATGATAGTCGTGCGGGAACGCCATCGGATCGGCGCCCGTGCCGCCGGCGGAGGCATCTGCTGCCACGTCCTCACGTCGGCCATTCTGGTACGCGACGCACAGCGCGGTGCCGGCAAGGGAGGCATTACCCAGGGTGCCGATCAGTTCAATGCGCTCGGGCCCGCCGGGATAGGCGGCCGTGGTCGCGTCGATCACACCGACCGCACCGCTTGCAAAGCGGACGGCGGCACAAACGAGGTCCTCCGTTTCCATGCGATGCACGGCCGACGTGGTGGCATAACCGCATAGCTCCACGACCGGACCGGCCAGGCTGAGCATCAGATCGAGCGTGTGAATGCCCTGGGTCAGCAGCACGCCGCCGCCATCACGGGCAAGGGTGCCGCGCCCGGGCTCGTCGTAGTAGCTCTGCGGACGCCACAATCGGATCGAGGTTGAGCAGTTGACGATCTGGCCCAGGGCGCCCGCCTTGAGAATGGCGGCCAGGCGCTCCGCCGCCGGCTTGAAACGATGCTGCAAGACCACGCCAAGGGTGACACCGGCGTCGCGGCAGGTCTCAACCAGCTGCACGGCACGCGCGCTCGAAACCTCCAGGGGCTTTTCGAGTAGCACATGCTTGCCGGCCCGCGCCAGCTGGGTGACGATCTCCAGATGCGTATTGGGCGGGGTCAACACGGCGGCAATTTCCACACTGTCGTCTCGCAATACCGGCTCAAGACTATCGCCCAAAGCAAAGGCAAAGCGCCTTGAGAACGCCTGGCGGCGTTGTGGACTGGGGCTGATGGCGTGGCTTACCTCGACCCTATCGGCAAGATCGAGGAGGCTCTTGGCGTGGGGCGTAACAGCCATGCCGAGACCGATGATGGCAACGCGCCTGCGCTTCATCAGTGCGCCTCCACCGCGCCGTCGACCAGACGCCGACTGCCAGGTTCGATTGTCAGCGCTCGCTTGTGCATGGCGGCAACGGCGGGCCGGTGCGCCACGCTGATGACGGCCGCGCCTGCAAGCCGTGCCCGCACCAGTGCATACATCTGTGCTTCGGCGGCATCATCGAGAGCAGAGGTGGCTTCGTCGAGGAACAGCCAATTGGGCTGATACAGCAAGGCCCGTGCAAAGGCCAGGCGTTGCTGCTCGCCACCTGAAAGAACCAGCGACCAGTTGGCCTGCTGCAAAAGCCGGGGCGCCAGCTGTGCCAGCCCGCAGGCCTCGAGCACCTCGCGGCAGTCCTGATCGGTGTGCTGCTCCGGCATGTCAGGGTAGCTCAGGACGTCCTTGAGGCTGCCGATGGGCAGGTATGGCTTTTGCGGAAGGAAGAGCACGCGGGCGCCTTGCGGCAGGCCGATGCGGCCTCGCCCAAACGGCCACAACCCTGCCAGCACGCGAAACAGTGTGGTCTTGCCGCTGCCCGACGGCCCGCGCAGCACAATCGACTGACCTTGGCGGATCGTGACGTCCACGTCCTGGAGCAGCAGATGGCCGTTCGGGAGCCTGACCTCGACATCTTCCAGCACGAGGTCGGGGGACTTTTGCGCATGCGTCTCGAAGGCGTTGCTTCTGGCCATTTCCTTGGCCTTGACCATCGCCTCGCTGAAGGTGGTGAGGCGGTCGACCACGGCCTTCCAGCCGGCCAGCGTGGCGAAGGTATCGACGAACCAGGAGAGCGCCCCCTGCACCTGCGCGAAGGCATCGGCCGTCTGCGTCAGCACGCCGAGGCTGATCTGCCCGGCAAAGTACTGCGGCGCCGCCACAATCATGGGAAAGATTGACGCTGCCTGGCCGTAGAAGGCGGTTATCCAGGTCAGTCGCTTGTTGTAAGTCATGAACGCCCACCAGGTGTCATAGATGCTGGCAAAGGCGCTACGCAAGCTGCGCTCCTCGTCGGGCTCGCCGCGGTAGAGGGCGATGCTTTCCGCGTTCTCGCGGATGCGCACCATGCGATAGCGGAAATCGGCGTTGCGGCGCTCCAGCTCGAAGCTCACAGCCACCAGAGGGCGGCCGATCAGGAAGGTTGCGGTCGAACCCAACAGCGCATACGCGACCGCCACCCACAACATGTAGCCGGGGATGACGATGCCGCCAAAGATCGGCATGGCAAAGTTGCCAGACAGCTCCCACAGCACACTGGCGAACGTTATCAAGGTGAGCACCTGGAGCAGCAGGCCCAAGACGATGCTAAGCGTCTGGGCCGCGAACGAGGCACAATCCTGTTCGATACGCTGCTCGGGGTTGTCGGTGCCCTGGCGCGTCAACTCCATGTGATAGTAGGTGCGGTCCGCCAACCAATCGCGGAAATACACCTCGCTCAACCAACGCCGCCAGCGCACCGTCAGCATTTGCGTCAGCCATTGTCGATAGACGAAGGCGATGATGAACAGGGCAACCAGCACGACCCAGTAGATCAGTTCGGCCCAGAATGCCTCGGCGTTCTTCTCCTGCAGCGCATTGAAGAAACGCGCATTCCAGGCATTAAGCAGCTTCGACGCGTAGACGATCAAAAAGCTCAAGCCCACAATCAGCGCCAACAGAGTGCGCGCAATCCAGGATTCCCGCACCGACAGCCGAAGGCCAAAAACACGGATATCCTGACGCTCCTCGGCATACCAATAGGGTCGCGTCAAGGACCACAACTTGCTGGCGAAGCCGCGCGCATCTCGCATGCGGGTCAAGAAGGGATCGACCATCAGAGCACCAGGAATGTTGCTGAAAATGCGGGCTAGTCAGTCAGTCTAGCCCCACTATGGGGGCAGCAAACGCACAAGACAGTGATGCAGCGCAGGGCGCGTGCGGATCAGCGCCGCAGCACCGATAGCGCGGATTGGGCGCAAATCTGGCACACCAACGCAATAGGCCACAATGGCCAAAGTGCGCGCCCCAGCTCGATCGGGCGACGTGGCCTCGGCCGCGGATTTTCAAATCACCGCGACGCCCATTTTTGCCATCAGCGGCACCCGTTCGCCCGACTTGAGTGCTTTCTCCGGATTGGACGCATTGCCTTCCAGTCCGCGCTTTTTGACACCCTGCACGATGGCGGCGAGGCGAAAGAAGGAGAAAGCGAGGTAGAAGTTCCAGTTTGGGATATCCGAAATGCCAACGCGCTCGCAGTACTTGGCAATGTAGTCCTGTTCGGTCGGAATGCCGAGTGCCTTGCGGTCGACATTGGCCAGGCCGCGCATGGTTTCCTGATTGGGAAAGCGCCACTGCATGCACTGGTAGGCGAGGTCCGAGAACGGATGCCCGATCGTCGACAGTTCCCAGTCGATCACCGCCAGCAGCTGTGAACCGTCGGGCTTAAAGATCATGTTGTCGATGCGGTAATCGCCATGCACCAGGGAGGCGCGCCCATCGTCCGGCGGCTCGTTCTGTTCGAGCCATTTGATGAGCGTCTCCATATCCGGCAAATGCTCGGTTTCGGAGGCTCGGTACTGCTTGGTCCAGCGGTCGCGCTGGCGGGCGAAGTAGCTGCCAGCCCTGCCGAAATCGGCAAGACCAACCTCGCTGGGAGCGACCGAATGCAGGGCCGCAAGCGCCCTGTTTTGCTCATCGTAGAGCCTGCTGCGCTGCGCTGTTAGCAATTCGGGTAGGGATGGGTCCCAGAAAACCGTACCGTCGACGTGTTCCATGACGAAGAAGGCCGTGCCGAGCACGCTGTCGTCCTCACACAAGATCAGCATGCGCGGCACCGGCACTTCGGTGTCCTGCAGCGCCTTCATGATGCGGTATTCGCGGTCGACGGCGTGCGCGCTTTTCAGCAGCTGGCCCGGCGGCTTCTTGCGCAACACGTAATGCCCGCTCGGGCTTGAGAGTACGAAGGTCGGATTGGATTGACCCGTCGGCGTCTTCTCGGCAGTGATCGGACCCTGGAAGCCCGGCAGCCGGCTCTCGAGATATTTCGCCAGCGCTAGCGTATCGAGCTGGGCGGCCTGATGCGCGAACGATGTCATTGCTCACTCTCCCGCCCCGAGCTGCGGCGCAGGCGGCCTGATGCGCCTTGGCCGTGCGCAGAAGAGACCAGGCCGCGATGCTGGGCAAAGAGGCGACATCGACCAGCGCGCGCGCAGGCGTGCTGGCTGGCCGTCGCCGTCATGACCTCAAAGCCCAGGCCCGTGTCACTTCGCAGTCCGGCCCGCGGCATGACCTGGAGGGGTGCGTGTTGGCTCGACATCTCCAAGCCCTCAGATCTTTTGGTTCGTATAACGCCGCAATTCGGCGCGAGCGACCTGGCGGCGATGCACGGCGTCAGGACCGTCGGCCAGGCGCAGCGTGCGCAGATGTGTCCACATGTGCGCTAGCGGCGTATCCTGGGTGATGCCCATGGCGCCATGCATTTGCACGGCTTCGTCGGTAATCTCCAAAGCGATGCGCGGTGCGATCACCTTGATCTGCGAGATCCACGGCGAGGCATCGCGCTGGCCAACGCTATCCATCATGTAAGCCGCCTTGAGGCAAAGCAGGCGTGCCATCTCAATCTTCATGCGGCTTTCGGCAATGATGTCGTAGTTCGCCCCGAGCTGCGCCAACGGCTTGCCGAATGCTTCCCGCGACAACGACCGCTTGCACAGTAGCTCCAGCGCACGTTCCGCCTGGCCGATGGCACGCATGCAGTGGTGAATTCGGCCTGGACCCAAGCGACCCTGCGAGACCTCAAAGCCACGACCACGACCCAGGATCAGGTTCTCCTTCGGCACGCGCACGTTGTTGAAGCGGATGTGCATGTGGCCGTGCGGCGCATCATCGTCGCCGTAGACCCGCATGGGGCGCAGGATTTCAACGCCCGGTGTGCCCGCTGGAACGAAGATCTGCGAATGCTTCTTGTGCTTGTCTGCCGTCGGATCGGTACAGACCATGACAATGTAGATCTTGCAGCGCGGATCGCCGGCACCCGACGCAAACCATTTCTCGCCATTCAATACCCATTCGTCGCCTTCGAGCTTGGCATCGAGGGCGAGATTGGTGGCATCCGAGGAGGCCACGTTGGGCTCGGTCATGATATAGGCAGAGCGGATTTTGCCCTCCAGCAGCGGCTTTAGCCATTTCTCCTTCTGTGCCGGCGTGCCATAGCGCTCGATCACCTCCATGTTGCCGGTATCGGGCGCAGCACAATTGAAAGTCTCGGGCGCCAGCCGCGACCAGCCCATTTCCTCGGCCAGATAGGCATACTCGACGGTGGTCAGGCCGTAGCCCTTGTCGCTGGCCGTCAGCCAGAAATTCCACAAGCCACGCTCGCGCGCCCTGGCCTTGAGGCCCTCGCGGATCTCCTCCTGACGTTTGGTGTAGCTCCAGCGGTCACCCTTGCCGACCTCGGCCTCGTATTCCGCCTCCAGCGGCATGATCTCGTCGCGAACCATGGTGCGGACCTTTTCGACCAGCGGTTTCACCTTTGCCGTCATGCCGAGATCCATAGATGTCCTCCTCCGCGGGATATTTTGGGCGTGCTGCCGCAGTTCTCCTGCTTGGCTCGAGGGCATTGAAGCATGCCTGCCGAACGGAGAGAAGGCGCTCGCGGCAGCCCGATTCGGGCCCGCGTAGCCCCTCGCCCGCCGCCACCGCCATGGGCGGACGAAAGGCACGATCTGAGGGGCAATGGCCGCAGCGACACTTGCTGCCGCGCAAGGCTTCGGATACCAAGGCCGCGGCGCAGCAGCAAAGCGAGAGACGAGCTATGGCTGTCGACACTTCCGGCGGTCACCCCGCCATGGACTATCCAGAGCATTTGCGCACCTACTCCGGCTTTCTCAAGGCCACCGTGGCTTTGATCGTCGGGGTGGCGCTGCTATTGCTGTTCATGCTGTTTTATCTAGTGCCCTAGTCGCCAGCATCTTCACTGCTTTTTCAATCGGCGGGCTGTCTTCCGTCGCATCGTGGGGAAAGCTCGATGGTCACGATCGCCGTCACCGCGGAGCCCGCCGGTGAGCCGCGCGTGGCGGTGTCGCCGGAGACCGTCAAGAAGCTCACTGCCCTGGGCGCCGACGTCAGGGTCGAGCAGGGTGCGGGATCACGGTCACGCTTCTCCGATGACGCCCTGAGGGCCGCAGGCGCGACCGTCAGTCCCGACGCTGCCGGTACACTCGCTGGAGCCGACATATTGCTGAAGGTCCGGCGCCCGACGGTCGCCGAAGTGAAAGCCCTGAAGCGCGGCGCCATTGTCGCGGCCATGCTGGCACCTTTCGACGATCGGCCTGGCCTGGAGGCGCTGGCAGGCGCGGGTGCGGCCCTGCTGTCGATGGAGTTCATGCCGCGCATCACGCGCGCCCAGTCGATGGACGTGCTGTCGAGCCAGGCCAACCTCGCCGGCTACAAGGCCGTGATCGATGCCGCCGCCATGTTCGGCCAGGCCATGCCGATGATGATGACAGCCGCCGGAACGGTACCCGCGGCCAGGGTGTTCGTGATGGGTGTCGGCGTCGCCGGTTTGCAGGCGATCGCAACGGCGCGCCGCCTCGGCGCCATCGTCTCGGCAACCGACGTGCGCCCGGCCACCAAGGAGCAGGTCGCCTCACTGGGCGCCAAGTTCATCGCCGTCGAGGACGAGGAATTCAAGCAGGCGCAAACCGCGGCCGGCTACGCCAAGCCGATGTCGGCCGAATACCAGAAAAAGCAGGCCGAGTTGATCGCCAATCACATCAAGGGCCAGGACATCGTCGTCACCACGGCCCTCGTTCCTGGCCGGCCGGCGCCCAAGCTTGTGACCACGGCCATGATCGAAAGCATGAAGCCAGGTGCCGTAATCGTCGATCTGGCGGCCGAGCGCGGCGGCAATACCGAGCTCACGCAGCCCGACAAGGTGGTCGAGCACAAAGGCGTGTCGATCGCCGGCCCGCTCAATCTGGCAGGTGAGGTTCCCGTCAACGCGTCAGCCCTCTACGCCAAGAATCTGCTAGCGTTTCTCGAGACCATGTTCGACAAGAAGGACAAGGTGCTGAGGATAGACTGGGACGACGATATCATCAAAGGCACACTGCTGGCCAAGGATGGCAAAATCGTGCACCCGAGCCTACAGCGACACGGGGCATAAGATGACACGCGCGCTTGCCGGCCCGTCGCCACACTTGCCCGGCGTGATCGCTCGCCTCGGCGCCAGCCTCGCCTTGCCCGTCGCCCTCCTGCCCGCTCCGGCCCTGGCCGCCGGCGGCGGCGACGTCAGCCCGTTTATCTATCAATTCATGGTGTTTGTGATCGCAATCTTCGTTGGCTATTACGTGGTGTGGAGCGTGACGCCAGCTCTGCACACGCCTCTTATGTCGGTGACCAATGCCATCTCCTCGGTGATCGTGGTCGGTGCGCTACTCGCCGTGGGCGTGCCGTTGATCGCCGCCGGTAGCGGGCTGGCGAAGCTGTTTGGCTTCCTGGCCCTGACCATGGCCTCGGTCAACATTTTCGGCGGCTTCCTTGTCACCCAGCGCATGCTCGGCATGTACAAGAAAAAGGAGCCGAAGCGCTGATGCGCTGAGGGGGGCCTATGAACCCAAATCTCGTCGCCTTGCTGTATCTGGCGGCCGGCGTGCTGTTCATCATGGCGCTCCGCGGCCTGTCGAGCCCGGAGAGCTCGCGCCGCGGCAACCTGTACGGCATGGTCGGTATGACAATTGCCGTGTTGACGACCTTGGCACAGCTCAGCGACACCTCGGCTCTCACCTGGGGCTTGATCATCGGCGGCCTGGCGATTGGCGGGGGCATCGGCGCCACCATCGCCCGCCGCATCCCCATGACCTCCATGCCCGAGCTGGTCGCCGCCTTCCACTCGCTGGTCGGCCTTGCCGCGGTATTCGTCGCCGCCGGAGCGCTTTATGCCCCGGAGGCCTTCGGCATCGGCCATCCCCGCAATATTGCCGCTGCCAGTCTGCTGGAAATGTCGCTCGGCGTCGCCATCGGTGCCGTCACGTTCACTGGCTCGGTCATTGCCTTCGCCAAGCTGTCGGGCCGCATGTCCGGCAAACCGATCATCCTGCCGGCCCGACATCTGATCAACATCAGCCTCGCGGTCCTGATGGTGGTGCTGATCTTCTGGTTCTGTCGGTCGGGCGGGGATGCCGTCTTGTTCTGGGCCATTACGCTGGCGGCGTTCCTGTTCGGCGTTCTCATCATCGTGCCCATCGGCGGGGCTGACATGCCGGTTGTCATCTCCATGCTGAACTCCTACTCCGGGTGGGCGGCCGCTGGGATTGGCTTCACCCTCGGCAACATCGCCCTGATCGTGACGGGCGCGCTCGTCGGCTCGTCGGGTGCGATCTTGTCCTACATCATGTGCAAGGGCATGAACCGCTCGTTCATCGCTGTGATCCTCGGCGGCTTCGGCGGCGAGACAGCAGGACCCGCCGCCGGCGCCGAGCAAAAGCCCGTCAAGATCGGTTCGGCCGAGGATGCCGCCTTCCTGCTCAAGAATTCCGGCAAAGTGATCATCGTGCCGGGATACGGCATGGCGGTGGCACAGGCCCAGCACGCGCTGCGCGAAATGGCCGATCATCTCAAGCATGCCGGCGTGGAGGTGAAATACGCGATCCATCCCGTCGCCGGACGTATGCCTGGCCACATGAACGTGCTGCTGGCCGAGGCCAATGTTCCCTACGATGAGGTGTTCGAGCTGGAAGACATTAACAATGAGTTCGCCCAGGCCGACGTCGCCTATGTCATCGGCGCCAACGACGTGACCAATCCGGCGGCCGAGGAGGACAAAACCTCGCCGATCTACGGCATGCCCGTTCTGCAGGTCTGGAAAGCTGGCACGGTGATGTTCAGCAAGCGCTCGTTGGCATCGGGCTACGCCGGTATCGACAACCCCCTATTTTACCGCGACAACACCATGATGCTGCTCGGCGATGCCAAAAAGATGACCGAGGAAATCGGCAAGGCGATGGATTGAAATGCCCCCGCTATTGGTTGGGGGCCGGTGGCGGGGCTGGCGGTGCATCAGCGCGGTAGTTGGGCTGGGGCGCTGGCGAGGAACCCTCCGGATCCCACGCATAGAGCACAACGGCGGACAGCACGGCAAATAACACGACCAGCATCGGCACAACGTTGCTGGCGCGGTCGCGCCCGCGATTGCGGTTGGCATCCTCTCTCATCAGGGCTACTCCAAACGGTAAAACTGCCTAACTCAAGCCAGCCGCAGGCGGTTCCAGCCTCCGCCGGGCCATGGCCCGGCGCCCACAAATAATGCCAATCCTTTGTGCGCTCAGACGCCTGGACGCTTCTGCCTGGCGCGGTACTCGGCTGGCCGCTCGACATCTCCGCCGGCCCACAGCCCGACCTTGGCAGCGCGGGCTTCGCTTTCGAGCGCGGCATAGCGCGCAAACAACCCGGTCTCGGCGAACACGTGGCCGCGGCGCACAAGTTCGGCATTGATCTCCAGCTTGCCGATCATGCAGCTTGCCAGCGGCCGCCCCTTCCCGTCATTGCCCGAAAGCGCGCAGCTGACAACGCGCCCGCCAATCAACCGCGAGAGGGCCTCGCTCGCTGCTGCTCCACACCGCCAGCGCCGGTTGCCCGAGCCGCACCTTTGCTCCTGCTCCGGCGCCTCGATGCCGGCGAGCCGCACGGTGGTGCCGCCAATCTGCACGCTGTCACCGCTCACGGCATAAGCGCGCCCCTCGAGCGGTTTGCTGCCCGCCAGCAAGGGCAGGGTGGACGCAAGGTTGGGTACGCCCAGGCGGCCGCCCTTGGCATACCATAGCGCACCTCCTGCCGCCGCCAGGATGCCAAGGGCGAGCAAGGCCGCGGCCGGCGAGACGGCAAAACCGCCGAGACGGGGCAGGCGCCAACCGGTCACGGCCGAGAGCATCGGCAAGGCGGCCATGAGCAGCAAGGCCGCGAGCAGAAGCGTCATGGAGGCTTCACTGTCGATGCCAACGACGCGGCCGCGACCGATGCCGGCCCCTAGTACCAGGCCACCCGCAAACGCCACAGGACCGCCGATCGCCGGCCGCGCCAGCGCGGCGATGATGGGCCTGGCGGCGATCAGCATGGCCCGGCCGGCAATCCTCGAGGCGGTGACGACAAGGCTGGATAGGCCGCCGGCCAACAGGCCGGCTGCCCCGACGCTGGCCTTGGCACCTTCCTTTGCCGCCACGCCGGCCGCCCGGGATCCGGCCACCAAGGCGACGCCGGCAGCCTGCACGTGCTCCCCGGCGGCGCGCCTTGCCTGCACCATACGCTCATGGCGCTGCTGGCGCCTGTGCCGCACCGCCGTGCGGATGTATTGATGCCATTCGAAGCCCTCGGTCTTCCTGCGCCAAGCGAACATGGGGCATCCTCCTCAGCCGCGAGGTGACACACGCGAAGATCGAATTCCCGTCAACCGCACCCGCGCTCGACTAAGACCAGCGCCAGGGCCGAATCGTGGCGTAAATGGAACGTTAAATCCGCGAGCCGATCAATAGCATCCTGGCGCGCGAGCACCCTCGCGAGCCTGCCGGCCGCCTCGCCTCAGGCGGCAGCTGCGCCAGAGCGTGACCTTAGCCAGCCTCCGCCGGCGGGAGCGACGCGGCTTGGGCACCTGCGGCGCTAGCCGATCTCAAAGACGCGATTGTCGATGGCATCACCTGCCAAATAGTCCGCCACCAATACGGATAGCGCGGGAGCCAGCAGAAAGCCGTGCCGGAACAGGCCGTTGACGTACAGCGTGCGTCCGCGCGCGATGATTTTTGGCACATTGTCGGGCAGTGCCGGGCGCACCCCCGCAGCCGCATCGACAATCTCTGCCTCACCGAAGGCAGGGTTGAGGGCATAGGCCGTGCCGAGCAGCTCGAGCGCCGAGCGCACGGTGATCGGGCCGCTGTCATCGCTCTCGATCACTGTGGCACCCAGCATGTGCAGTCCCTTGCCCCAAGGGACGATGTAGAGCGGATGCCTTGGGTGCAGGAGCCGCACCGGCCGTCGCAGGGCAAGCTCGCGAGAACGCACGATCAGCCGTTCCCCGCGCACGCCGCGCAAGCCGGTGAGCTCGTGGCGCGCCGCCAAGCCGCGGCAGTCGACGAGAAGATCCGCATCGGTGTCCGCTGCCGGCTGCCAGTCCTTGCCGAAAACCACCTCGACGCCCGCGCGCTGCGCTTCTTCGAGCAAGAAGTGCAGCGCCGGCAGCGGCTCGACGTGGCCTTCCTCGGCATAAAAGAGACCCTGGTCGAAGCGCTCGGCCAAATCGGGCTCCAGTTCGGCGATGGCGGCGGCGCCGATCCGCCGATGGCCTTGGGTCAGGCGCGCATAGTGCGCGATCTCGCCCATGTCGCGCGCTGCCGCCACCACCAACGTCCCCTGCATGACGGTTGCAGGAAAGCACGCGCGCCAAAGGGCAATCGACTTGAGGCCGAGATCGAGCACCACAGGGGCGGCCGTCTCCGTCTCGCAATAAGGGGCGAGCATCGCGCCCGCAAAGCGGCTGGCGGCATCGGCAAAAGGCAGCGTGGATCGTTCGATGAGGCGCACGCGGTGCCCCCGGCGCGCCAGTGTGAGAGCTTGCCAGAGACCCGTGATGCCGGCACCGGCAACGATGATCGTTTGTTTTTGCATGGCCGGCGATGTTTCCACCATCGCTGGCAGCGGATCAATCCCCGACTGCCAGGCCCTCGCGGCGGGGATCGGCGCCGCCTTCAAGCATGCCATCGGCACGCCTCACGATCACGTGCGTCCCCGAGGTCAGAAGGTCGGCGCTGACGCGGTGCCCGTACGGCTTCACTTTTAGCGCATGCCAGACCGCCGACGGCCGGTCGATTTCGATTTCGAAGGGACCGCCGCGGCTGCCAAAATTCATGAGCGCGGTTGCCGCTTGAGCATCGAGCTTCCAGTCGATCAGCCCCACCAGCGCCTTGACGACGTAGAGGATGATGCGCGATCCGCCGGGTGAGCCCAGCGCCGCCCACGGCTTGCCCGCCTCGTCGAAGACGATGGTTGGTGCCATCGAGCTGCGTGGACGCTTACCCGGCGCCAGCGCATTGGCGATGGGTTTGCCGGCATTGTCGACGGGCCGGAAGGAGAAATCCGTAAGTTCATTGTTGAGCAGGAATCCCGCCGCCCACAGGCGCGCGCCGAAGCCGGCTTCGATGGTGCTGGTCATGGCAACCACGTTGCCGGCATCGTCGAAGATGGAGAAATGGCTGGTGCCTGCCGCCTCGATGGTGGCGTCCTCGCCAAGCACACGCCAGCTCTGCTTCTGCGGGGTGCCTGGCCGGGGTCGCGGCATCGCCGTCAAGATGTCGATCAAACCGCGCCGCTCAGCCAGATAGGTGGCATCGAGCAGGCCGAAGGGCTGCGGCACGAAGGCGGGATCAGCAATGTAGTGGTCACGATCGGCGAAGGCGAGTTTCTCGGCCTCGGCAATGCGATGCAGCGCCGCAGCGTTCATGGCATCGGCGGGCTGCCTGCCGAGCGCGAACGGCTCGATCAGCTTGAGGATCTGTGCAACCGCCAGGCCACCCGAGGAGGGCGGCGGCATGCCGCAAACCCGATATCGCCGATAGGTCACGCAGAGCGGTTCGCGCTCCAGCGCGCGGTAGCCCGCCAGATCTGCCAACGTCATGTGCCCCGAGTGATTGGGTGCAGCGCGCACCGCAGCCACCACCTCATTGGCAACGGCCCCGGCATAGAAAGCCTCCGGACCGTGCTCGGCGAGGGCCCGTAAGGTGGCCGCGAACTGGGGGTTCTTCAGCAGATGACCGGCCGGTCTGGCGCTCTCGGTGGCATCGAAGAAATAGCGTCGCGCCGGCGGCGCGAAGTTCTGAGCCCCATACCAGCGCAGTAACAGGTGCAGACGCGGCGACACCCGGAAGCCGTCGCTGGCCAGCCGGATGGCCGGTGCGAGCAAGCTTGCCCAGGACAAGCGGCCGTGCTGCTTGTGCAGCATCTCCAAGGCCCGCAGCGTTCCGGGCACGCCGACGCTGAGGCCGCCAAAAACCGCCTCATCGAAAGGCCGCGGCTGGCCGCCAAGCAGGAACTGGGCGGGATCGGCAGCAGCAGGCGCGGTCTCGCGCCCGTCGACGGCCGATAGCCGCTCGCGCGCGGCATCCCAGTAAAGAACAAATGCCCCGCCGCCGAGCCCAGACGACTGCGGCTCGACCAAGTTCAAGACGAGTTGCACGGCCACGGCCGCATCGGCGGCACTGCCGCCCTGGCGCAGGATGTCAAGACCGGCTTGCGCCGCATCGGGGCTGGCGGCCGCCACCATGTGGCGCTTGGCGGTGGCGTTGGCTTGTGCATACCACCCGCTGGTCTGTTCTGGGGCGGCCTGCGGGTCTAGGCACCACGCCCTTGGCACCTCAAGTGGGATCATCCCCGCCAGCACGCAAAAGGCGGCGCCCAACACCTGCAACGGCCTGAGCGGGGCGAACTTGGCGGCAGGACGGTGCGGGGTGGGGATGGCGCGCTTGGCTCGCGCGTCAACGTCCCCGGTTTGCACATCGGGTCTTGACCGCGTCCGGTTGCCTCGGCCGACCGGCGCGCACCGCCTCCGTCCCATGTGGCCCAAATCGCACAACAGCGTCACGATCGTTGCTTTTCAATACCTTGGGCCAGGCCCAAAGGGTTGCTTCCTGTGTCCCGCAACGCCACACTCTGATCTGCGTCGAGCGGGGCGAGGCGCTTGGGACGGCGGCAAGAGGGCCCGGTTTCCCAGGATCGCGTGCACTCTGTCGACGGGCTCCAGGCCACGGAGCCGGTGGCGGCGATCATTTCAGAACTCTGATAAAGGCACTTTTCACTGGGCTGAGGCAAGATCGTTCGCTGTGGTTTGCGGGACAGGCAAAAAGAACACGGGAGCCCAATACGATGCGCATTTTCTGCTGCCTACGCCGGGGCGCCCTCGCGGCAGGAGCCATGGCGATGGTGACCGGCTTTGAGGTCGCGCCGGCATCTGCCCAGTTGTTCTGGGATTGGGGCGGCGGCAGCATGGTCGGCGGCAGTGGTCGGGAGATCGTCAGCTTCAGTCCGCAGCATGCCAAGGGCCAGATCATCGTCAGTTTCGGTGATCGTCGGCTGTATTATGTCACGCAGCCCGGTCAGGCGCTGAGCTATCCCATTGCCATCCCGCGCGAGCAGAGCCGCTGGCAGGGCGTGACCAGCGTCTCGGACAAGCGCGTGAACCCATCGTGGACCCCAACACCGACCATGGTTGCCGAAAACCCACGCCTGCCGCGTTGGGTTCCAGGCGGGCACCCGATGAACCCCTTGGGCGTGCGTGCTCTCTACTTGGGCTCCAGCGCCTATCGCATTCATGGCACCGATGCCCCGTGGACGATCGGCTCGGCGGTCTCAAAGGGCTGCATCCGCATGTACAATCAGGATGTGCTCGACCTTTATCCGCGCATTCCGGTCGGCACGAAGGTCACCGTCACCTGGGATCGGTATACCGCGGTCGCGAGCAACAGTGCTCCCAGTCCCAAACCCAGCGCCTATAGCAGCCCCTCCGGTAGCAATCCACCGGCATCCGGCGGCGGCTTTTTCAGCCTGTTTGGAGATGACGACCTGCCGCCGGGAAAACCGCGGCGACCGATCCGCTCGAAGCATCCGCGCAGCGCTTCCACCGAATAGAGGCCCCAACAGCAGGCCCTCGTTGCCACGAGGCGGCCGACGCCGGGTCTGTGCGCCCAGTCCGGGCCCGCGCGACGCATCTGCGGGCTGGCGCCTTGGCCCCACCAGCCGCTACAAACTGGTGCGAGAGCATGCGTCCGCAGCGGAGCCTCCGATATGCCGACCCCCCTGGCTGACACCGCGGCACGGCTTGAGAGCCTGTTGCGCTTGCGTTCCATCCCGTTCGCCATGAAGCTTTTTGAGTCCCGTGCCGAGATGGAGTCGATACCCAAGATCAGGCGGCCGAGCAGCGTGCACACGCTCGACCAGGTGGTGGCGCAGGCCGCGCGCCTGGGGTGGACTGTCGGCATCACGGCGGAAGATCTGGTCGGCGCGCAATGCCGCGCGGTGGTCGGGCTGGGCAACGCCAAGGATGAGGCTTGGCGGTCCGGCGGGCACATGCGCGGCGTGTGGTTTGCAAGCTCGCAAGACGCCGCCGCGCACCAGGCGGCGATGCACTGCGTTGAAGATGGCAAGTACGCAGCGCTGGCGGTGGCACCGCTGGCGTCGGGCCGACTGGAGCCGCCTGATATCGCGCTGTTCTACGCCACGCCCGGCGCCATGATGTACTTCATCAACGGCCTGCAGTGGTCGGGTTACAAGAACTTCGAGTGGGGCGTAGTGGGCGAGAGCGCCTGCGCCGACAGCTGGGGACGCGCGCTCAAGCTCAGGCAACCGTCGCTGTCGATCCCGTGCTTCGCCGAACGGCGCTACGGTGGCGTGCTCGATGAGGAAATGCTGATGGCGCTACCGCCGGAATTTTTGACGAAGGCAATTGCCGGCATGGAGGCGCTGGCGCGAAACGGCTTCCGCTATCCTTTCCCACAGTACGGCATCCAGCAGGACGTCCGCGCCGGCATGGCGCGGAGCTATCCGGACCGCGCACCGCCAAAGACGGGGTGAACGGCAACCGCCGTCACGTCCGAGCGGCCCTGCGCTGGCGACCCGGCCGGCAGCAGCGGCGTTGGTGGGCGTCTTGACCGGCGGGGCGCTGGTGTTGGCAAAAAGCGCGTTCCTGCTTAGGGTCGGCCTGAACGCCAGGAGGGCTCATGAAATTCGGGATCTTCTACGAACTGCAGCTGCCCAAACCGTGGGGTCCCGACGATGAACGCCAGCTCGTGCAGGATGCACTGCTGCAGGTCGAGCTCGCAGACCGGCTGGGCATCGACTATGCCTGGGCGGTCGAACATCACTTTCTCGAAGAGTATTCGCACTGTTCGGCATCGGAGGTGTTCCTAGCCGCAGCCGCCGCACGCACCAAGCGCATTAGGCTCGGCCACGGCATCCGGCAGGTGATCGCCAATTACAACCATCCGGCACGCACCGCCGAAGCCATCGCCATGCTCGACCTGATCTCCAATGGACGCGCGGAATTGGGCATCGGCGAGGGCGCCACCAGGCTCGAACTTGGTGGCTTCGACATCCCCGCCAAGGAGAAACGCGCGATGTCGCTCGAGGCAGCCGAGCAGATCGCCAACATGATGGTGATGACCCCCTATCCAGGCTTCGAAGGGCGGTCGTTCAAGATGCCTTGCCGCAACGTGCTCCCCAAACCCATGCAGCAGCCGCATCCCCCGATGTGGATGGCCTGCACGAACCGCGACACCATCAAGATTGCAGCCAGCAACGGTCTGGGCGCGCTAGCCTTTTCCTTCATTGACGAGGTGGAGGCTCGCACCTGGAGCAAGATCTACTACGACATCATCAAAAGCGATGCACTGCATCCCGCTCGGCCATAGCGTCAATGCCAACATTGCCATGGTCTCGGCGTTCTCCCTGCATGCCGATGCCGGCGAGGCGGCACGGCGCGGCCAGGAGGGCTTCGAGTTCTTCCGCTACGCCATTTCCGCGCTGGTCAGCAACGATACGGTACCAGGCCGATCGCGGCTGTTTGAACAGTTCGAGACCGAGCGCGCCAGCGGGGCACTAGCAGCCACGGTGACCGCTGCGGAAAGCCTGGCGAGTGCCTTCCAACGATCGCGCGGGATTGGCACCCCGGCCGAATTTCGCGACCATGTGCGGTCGTTTGAAACGGCCGGCATCGACCAGATCATCTTGCTACAACAGGCCGGTCGCAACAAACATGCGCATATCTGCGAGTCGCTAGAGCTGTTGGCGAGCGCCGTGCTGGGCGAGTTCGCGGCAGAGAGTGCCGAACGCGACCGCCGCAAGGGCGCAGCCTTGGCACCCTTTATTGAGAAGGCGTTGGCGCGCAAACAACGCATGCCTGCGCTCGTGGATGCCGATATCCCGGTGGTGCGGGCGTCGGTGGCCAAGCCAGTGGTCAACCAGTCGGCAGGCTAGCTGCCAGCGCTCAGCGCTCGTCAACGACTGGGTTCGCCAGCACACCGATCCTTTCCACCTCGACTTCCACCCTGTCGCCTGCCCGCAGCCAGGTCGGCGGCTTGCGCGCATGCGCCACGCCCGAGGGAGTGCCGGTGGCAATGACATCACCCGGCTCTAGCGTCATGAATTCCGACAGCAACGCAATGATGCGCGCGCTGGAGAAGATCATGTCGGAGGTATTGGAATCCTGCATGATCTCGCCATTGACGCGCGTCATGATGCGCAGGCCCGAAGCACCCGGCGGCAGTTCGTCGGCGGTGACGATGCAAGGGCCCAAAGGCCCGCTGGCGTCGAAATTCTTGCCCGCGGTCCATTGCGAGGTCTTGCGTTGGAAATCGCGCACCGAAACGTCGTTGAAAAGCGTATAGCCGAACACGTGCGCCAATGCCTCGGCTTCGGGGATGTGGCGGCCCTGCTTGCCGATGACGATGGCAAGCTCGCACTCGTAATCGAGTTGGGCGGAGACGGTCGGGCGGACCACCGGTTGACCCGCCGGCAACAGCGAGCTGTGTACGCGCAGGAAGAAGGAGGGGTAAGTGGGCATGGGGTGCCCGCCTTCTTTTGCGTGCAGCGCATAGTTGAGCCCGACGCAGATGATTTTTGCCGTAGGCGAAATCGGCAGCAAGGGCGTGACCGCATCGAGCGGCAACCTGGCGGGCGCCGCCACGGTCGCGGCCGCGGCCTTGGCCGCCGTCAGGGCCCGTGCTCCTGCCACTATCAAACCCTGCAGGTCCCTGGGCAGAGCCGCGTCGGCCGCAGCCAGATCGACGACGGCATTGTTCTCAACCAGGCCAAGCGCTGCGCCATTGCCCTTCTCGAACATCATCAACTTCATTGCCGCATCTCCTTGAGATCCTCGCCTGGGGTCGCCGGCGCGTCGGCGCGGATGCGCTCGATCGCCCACTCGCGATGCTTGAGCCACCAACCGTACTGTACCGGCCAATCGTCCATTGCCTCTACCCGTTTGCGCCCGAGCGCAATTTCCGCCATCTGCGGCCAGCAGGGGTTGACCAGCGCCTCGCGCCCGATGGCGATGAGATCGGCGCGGCCCTTGTGCAGAACCTCCTCGGCGAAGCGCGGATCGGTGATCAGGCCGACCGCCATCGACATGACGCCGGCGTCCTTGCGCACGCGCTCGGCAAACGGCACCTGAAATCCCCAAGTCCGCTTCACGCGCGCGGCGGTGGCCGAACCGTACAGGCCGCCAGAAGAACAGTCGATCACGTCAATACCCCGCGCTTTGAGTTCTTTGGCGTAGGCCACCGTATCATCCATGCTCCAGCCTCCGTCGATGCCATCGACGGCTGACACACGCAAGAACAGCGGTTTGTCCTTGGGCCACGCCGCGCGCACGGCCTCGGCAACCTCGAGCGGAAAGCGCGTGCGGCCGGCGAAATCCCCGCCATATGCGTCGGTGCGCTTGTTGCAGAGGGGCGAGAGAAATTGATGTATCAGATAGCCGTGCGCGTTGTGGATTTCGATGACATCGAAGCCTGCTTCGAGCGCGCGCTCGGCTGCGTCGGCCCAGCGCGTCTTGAGCAGCGCCATGTCGGCAATGGAAAGCTGTCGCGGGACGATGTGGCCTGCCGCCATCGCCTCGGGCGTGGGCGCAACCGTGTCCCACTTTTTGTCGCCACGCGCCAGGTCCTCGGCCGTCAGCGCCCCGTTGCCGTGCCAGGGCCGTTGCATCGAGCCTTTGCGCCCTGCATGTGCGATCTGAATGCCGGGCACAACGCCTTGCATCTTCATGAAGGCGGCAATGCGCTTCAAGGCGGGCACGTGCGCCGCCGACCACAGGCCGAGATCGCCGTTGGTGATGCGACCCTGTTCCGTAACGGCAGTAGCCTCGACGAATACGCAACCCGCACCACCCAGCACCAGCCGGCCCCAATGGGCAAAATGAAAATCCTGGGCGATGCCGTCGATGGCCGAATAGGTCGCCATCGGCGCGATGACGATCCGGTTCTTGAAAGTCACGTCTTTGATGGTGATCGGTGTGAAGAGCAGCGGCTGGGTCATGGTAACGAACGGTTGTGAGCGGCGGGAGGTGGAGGGCAGCAGCATGCGGGCCGCGCTGTCAAGTGCGCAGCGGCCGCAACATAGGGGCCCGTCGCAGCCGATCGAACCGCGGCCGGCAGCAGGCTCTTGCCCGAATGGTCTCGACTGCCTATCCCAACCCTTCCGCCCGTGGGCGCGGCTCGATGGCGCCAGCGGCCGCTGCCGGCCGCCGAAAGCCAAGCAAACGGCTGTTTCGGCACGCGATCCACAGCGGCGCGGGCGGGGTCTGCTGGCCGTGTCGCTGTGGCCGAGCAACGCCAAATAAATCGCGGCCGGGCAGCTTTTTCCAGCGGCACGCGCGTTACCTGCAGATGCCGGTGCCGAAGCGGGCCATGCAAGCCTATGCGCTGTCGCGGCCGCCGCACCCGCTTGCGTTGGCCGTCGGAGTGGCTGAGCGGGCAGCATGGCTTTCGAATGCTGCCGTAGCTCGCTAAAACAGCACGATCTGTCACGGGAGCGAAATGGACGGCTTTCTCGACATCACGGCTTGGCAGTGTGGTGCAGCAGCCAACCTGGCGGCGCGCCCGCCGCGCGGCGCCCGCGACCGCAAAAGCTGCTGCGGACAAACTCAGGGGGAAACATGATCTACGACTATATTATCGTCGGCGGAGGGTCGGCCGGCTCGGTGTTGGCCAACCGACTGTCGGCTAGGAGCGCATGCGAGGTGCTGCTGCTCGAGGCTGGCCAAGACACCCCGCACGGCCGCGTCCCGCCGGAAGTGCTCGACAGCTATCCCGGCACCGCCTATTTCGACCCGCGCTACCACTGGACCCGACTGCAGGTGCGCACCGAGGTTGTGTCCCACAACAACCCAACCGAAAGCCCGCCGCCGCTGCGCAAATACGAGCAGGCACGCATTTTGGGCGGGGGCTCTTCGATCAATGGGCAACTCGCCAATCGCGGCTCGCCGGCGGACTTCGAGGCTTGGGTCGCCCGCGGCGCACGCGGTTGGGGCTGGAAGGATGTGCTGCCCTACTACAAGAAGGTCGAGCGCGACATGGACTTCGACGGCGCGCTGCACGGCAAGGACGGCCGCATCCCGGTGCGGCGCATTTTCCCCGATGCGTGGACCGGACATGCCAGGGCGGCGGCGGAAGCCTTCAAGACCGCCGGCTTCGAATACCTCCCTGACCAGAACGGGGAGTGGCGGGACGGCTACTATCCGATCGCCATTTCCAACGCCTATGAGCGGCGCGTATCAGCCGCCATCGGCTATCTCGATCCTACGACGCGTCAGCGCAATAACCTCAGCATCTGCACCGACACGCACGTCAGCGAGCTCACCTTCGACGGCAAGCGCTGTACGGGGGTGATCGCCCACATCGGCGGACAGCGCCGCGAATTCAGCGCGCGCGAGGTGATCTTGTCCTGTGGTGCCATCCATTCCCCTGCGCATCTGCTGCGCGCCGGCATCGGCCCTGCCGGCCATCTCAGGGACCTGGGGATCGAGGTGCGTCATGCTTCTGCCGGCGTCGGCCAGGGTCTCATGGATCATCCCTCGATTTCGGTCTCGGCCTATCTCAAGCCGCACGGTCGCATGAACGAGTTTACGCGTCGCCACATCCACGTCGGCCTGCGCTATTCCTCTAACATGCCGGACATGCACGAGGGCGACATGTTCGTCGTCGCCATCAGCAAATCGGCATGGCATGCGGTGGGCGAGCGCATCGCCTCTTTCCTGATCGCCGTCTACCATACGGCCTCCGAGCGCGGTGAGGTGAAACTGACTTCGCGCGACTGGCGTGATGAGCCGCTGGTGGAATTCAACCTGCTTTCTGACCGACGCGATCTCGAGCGACTGATGCAAGCCTTCCGCAAAATGGGCCAGTTCTACGCCACGCCAGCCATGCGCGATGTAACTTCCGACCCCTTTCCGGCGACCTATTCCGATCGCGTGCGCAAGGTCGGCGTCGTCAACAGCAAAAATAGAATACTAACCCACGTCGCCGGCATGCTGCTCGACGGGCCGCAGGCACTGCGTAGCTACCTGATACGCAACCTGATCACCGAGGGATTTGCCTTCGACGCTGTGATGCTGGACGACGAGGCACTGGAGGCCTTCGTGCGCAAGGCCGCGATCGGCGTCTGGCATGCCTCCTGCAGCGCTCGCATGGGAGCGGATGGTGATCCCATGGCGGTCACCGACACGCAGGGCCGCGTACGTGGCGTCGAAGGGTTGCGGGTGGTAGACGCGTCGATCTTTCCTCTCGTGCCGTGTGCCAACACCAATTTTCCCACGCTGATGACGGCGGAAAAAATTGCCGACGCCATCGCGCAAAATGGCCGCGCCTAAGGGCGTCGGCGGCGTCGCTGCCGACTTCAGCTTGAGCTGATAACGCGCTTTGCGACTGCGGCGGGTGGCGCCGGCCGCTGCCGCGTCGCCAGCAGCTGACGCAGCCCGATCGGCACCGCCAATACCAGCCCAAACAACGTGGCGACGCGACTAGGCGAAATGACCAGCACGGAGGCCAGCGCCAGCAGGATGCGCTCCCAGCCGCGGATCGGCGCCAGGCCGTAGCTGCTCAAGGCCGCTGCCAGCATGACGATGCCGACGAGGCATCCAATCGTTGTCTCGAAGAATTCGCCCCAGGTGAAGCCCTTACTCACCAGCAACATGGCGGGCGAATAGACGAAAACGAACGGCACCAAGGCTTTGGCGAGGCCGAGCCGAAAGGCCGTGTTGCCGGTCTTGAATGGATCGGCACCGGCCATGCTGGCTCCGGCATAGGCGGCAAGCGCTACGGGCGGCGTGATGTCGGCCAGCACGCCATAGTAGAACACGAAGAAATGCGCCAGCAGTGGCGCAACCCCCATTGTGGCCAGAGCCGGCGCGGCGACCGTCACCATGATGATATAGGTGGGAGTGGTCGGTACCCCGCAACCGAGCAGAATGCAGACGATAGCCGTCATGATGAGCGTGTAAAACAGCGTCAGCCCTTTCGGATCGAACAGCACGGCGGGAAGCAGCGCGCCCGAAAGGCCGGCCAGCTCGCCTGCGGTGCTGGTTATGATCGCCGAAAGCTTAAAACCGATACCGGTCAGCGTCACGACGCCGACGATAATGCCGACGGCGGCCGCCGCGGCGCCGACACTGATGGCGTACTTGGCGCCGGTGACAAAGGCGTCGATAATATCCAGGAAGCGCTCGCGGCCGCCGGCATCGTTGAAGACGTACCACGCCGATACGACGCCGCAGCCACCCAGGATCGCCGCGGCCCCCTGCCATTCGCTGAGTTGCCCCAAGGCTTCGGCCGCGATCACTGCAGCCAGCATGCCAAGAGCAACCATCGGGTTGCGATTGCTGAGGCCGATCAGAATGCAGGCGGTGATGCCCCAAAACGCGGCGAGATAGGGTGTAAAGCCCGAAAACAGCACGATCAGCAGCACAAGCAGGGGTATCGACGTTGGCCAATCGCGGCGTACCACAGCGCTTATCCGGGGCAGCTCGGCGGCGGTCATGCCACGCATGCCACGCTTTTTGGCCTCGAAGTGAACCTGGCAGAAAACGCCGAAGAAATGCATAAAAGCCGGAACAATGGCGGCGATGATGATCGTCTGGTAGGGAATGGCCAGATACTCCACCATCAGGAATGCGGCGGCACCCATGATGGGCGGCGTAATCTGGCCACCGGTGGCGGCCGTCGACTCCACCGCGCCAGCGAAATGCCGCGGATAGCCGATGCGAATCATCATCGGGATGGTGAGCGAGCCGACCGTCACCGTGTTGGCAATCGAGCTACCCGAGATCATGCCAAACAGGCCAGAGGCAAAGATCGACACCTTCGCTGGTCCGCCGGCAAAGCGGCCGGCGATGGCCGTCGCAATATCGATGAAAAAGCGCCCTAGGCCGACGCGCGTCGCCAATACGCCGAACAGCACGTAGTGGAATACATAGGTGGCGACCACGCCCAGGGCGATGCCGTAAACGCCGTTGACGGTGAGATAGAGGTGATTGACCACGCTCTTCCAGCTATTGCCGGGATGCGCAAAGATGCCGGGCAGCGACGGCCCGAGCAGCGCGTAGATCATGAGCACGATTGCAATGATCGACAGGGCAGGACCAACGCTGCGCCGTGTCGCCTCCAGTACGACCACGAGCATCATCGTGCCCATGATCCAGTCAATCGGGTCGGGATTGCCGACGCGGAACTGCAGATCGTGGAAAACCCAGGGTACGTAGAGGCTGGCGAGCGCGGCGACGATCGCTAGCACCCAGTCCAGCAAACCGATCCCCAGCGGCCGCAGCAAGCCCGCACGCGGCGCGATCCCTGTTCGTTTTCCGACGCGCCGAAAAAACCAGAAAGATCAGCGCAAGGACGAAGGCAACATGGATGCCGCGATGGATCACCTCGGGCAGCAGACCGAAGCCGGCCGTATAGTAGTGAAAACCCGAAAGCGAGAACAGAAGTGCTGCCACCAGCCAGCCTGCTCGCGGCAGCAACGGCCGGAACTGCAGGTCCGGATCGTGTTCGGCCTCGAGCTGGTCGAGGTCGGCCGGCAGCTTCGAAAGCGCGTTCGTCGAACTCATGGACCTGTACGCGAACGCCCCTGCAGCTTGGATTGGAGGACACGCAAAGCGGGCCGCCTTGGCAGGCGGCCCACAACCGGCGCATCAAGCGGGCGTCACTTGAGCAATCCGGCTTCCTTGTAGAACTTCTCGGCCCCCGCATGCAGCGGGATGCCGAGCCCGGTGAGCGCCGTCTCCTTGCGGATCACTTTGCCCTTGGCATGGCCGGCATCGAGGGCGGCACGGGTCTTGTCGCTCCACAGCGCCTTGGTCACCTCGTAAACGAGCCCCTCTTCTATTTTTGCAGAGGTGACCCACTGCGCACCGACGGACAAGGTGTTGACCGCGGCCACATCCTTGTACACACCCGCGGGAATTTCATCGTTGGCAAAGAACCTGAACTGGGCCTGTAGTTTCTCCGCTGGCGGACCAGTCAGTGGTAGCAGCTCGAAACCGTTGGTTGCCGCCAATTCCGATAGCGTGCCTTGCGGATAGCCGGTGGTCTGAAAATAGGCATCGAGCGAGCCATCCTTCAATTTTTCGGCACACTGCTGTTGCTTGAGGTATTCCGGCTTGATGTCCTTCTCGCTCAGACCATAGGCGGCGAGGATCGCCTTGGCATTGACGAGCGTTCCCGAGCCCGGCTCGTCGAGCGAGACCCGCTTGCCCTTGAGATCGGCGACGGACTTGGCGCCAAGGCCCTTCTTGACGACGATATGCACGCTCTCGGGGTAGAGATTGGCGATGGCCCGTAGTTCTTCGACCTTGGGCTTGCCCTCGTAGATGCCGGTGCCTGTGAAGGCCCAGAAGTTGACATCGGCCTGGCTGAAACCGGACTCCATCGCACCTGCCACGATGCCATTGACATTGGCGACCGAGCCGTTGCTGGCAACGGCGCTGACATTGACGTTGTTGGAGGAGATGGCGTTGCCGATCAGACCGCCAATCGGGTAGTAGGTGCCGCCGGTCCCGCCGGTACCGATGCGGAAAAATTTCTGCTGCGCGTGGGCGGCTGCACCAAACACGGCAACCCCTACCACGGCCGCACCCAGGCTCAGCGCCTCGCGGCGCGTTGCTGTCGTCGTCATCGCTCGCTTCCCTTCCGTCTGTCGAGCAACGGGCTCTGGGCCAATTGCCTGGCAAGCAACCTAAACCAGATTGACGGTCGACGTGAAGACGGCACCCCACTAGCCTCGCTCGCCGGCCCAATCCTTTGCCGCCCGTGGCCCGCCGACGCCCTGCCAGGCCAAACCGGCGGGGGGGCCGGGGAGCGGCGGCGGAGCCTTGCCTCACCTTCTGGCTAGTCCGACGCCCTGGCCAGTTCCACGGCCACGCCCAGCTCATGCATCAGGCGCGGGCCGATGTTGGCCGATGCCGGACACTCGGCCGACTTCAAGCGCTCGTGGATCGCCGCCAAGTCGCCGCTGAAGCCGGGCGCCATCGCCCGCCTGGCGATGCCGGCGGCGACGGCGCCGTTGGCCCAGCGGGACAGGCACATCAGGCGGATCAAATAGCCGGTCAGACGGGACTTGAACTGTTCGGCATCGTTGGCGGTGCGCGGCTTGGCGAGGCTTTGCCAGCCCAGTTGCTCGACCGAAGCCGCCCAGGTCTTGCTCTCGGACGCGCTGCCGTGTCGACCCGGATCCTCCGCCAGGCGCACCTGCCGCGATGCGTCATCGGTGCGGGAGGAGGCGTTAAGCTGGGCTAATTCTTGATCGCGGGGTGGGCGCAGGACAATCCCCGTCAGGTCGGCCAAGGCGGCCTGTTCGCTTGCCGGCGGTGCCGTCCGCCAAACTGTCGCAGCCGTCAGATCGGCGCCGGCGAGCCTGGCGCCCGTCAGCTCTACCGCATACAAAATGCTGCGCGCGAGATTGGCGCCGTCCAGTTCGGCATTGCGCAATTGCGCGCCTTCGAGGCCAGCTGCAGAGAGGTCCGCCGCCTGCATTCTGGCCCCGCTAAAATTGGCAAGTTGCAATTGGGCACCCGACAAATCGGCGCCCTGTAGCGACGCGCCAGAAAACTCCGCTCCCCGCATCTGCGCCCCGCCGGAGAAGTTGGCGCGCTCGAGGCTGGCCTGGCTGAGGTTGGCGGCCGACAGGATGGCGCCCCGCAGGTGAGCATCCTCCAGATGTGCGCCTTGCAGGTTTGCCTCGCGTAAATCAATGCCTACCAGGTTCGCCGCCGCTAGCCGCGCGCGCGCAAAGTTTGCGTTACGCGCGCTCGTGCAGGCGGCACCGTGCCGATGCTCGCTTGGCGTGCGAACCGGGCTCTCGACACACTGCATGGTGGCATGGCGCAGGTCGGCATGGACAAAGCTCGCCCCGTCAAGATTGGCTCCCGAGAGATCGGCGCCCCGCAGGTCCGACCGGTCGAATTTGGCAAAGCGAAGGTCGCGCCCCCGCAAGTTGATCGAAGGTCGCTCGGCTGGGAACGCCTGGCCCGCGGTCAGATCAAGATCGCTGACGATGAGGTTGCGAGGCAAGAAGGCCGCGTCGGGGCCAAGGAGGCTGCCGCGCACGGGCAGGGCCTGGCCGAGGGCTGATTGCAGGCCGCCGGCGACCGCAAGGCGCGCCGCGTCAAGCAGCTTCAGTTGGTCCAGTCTCTCGCCGGGGATGGTGGCAAGAAAAAGCGATGACGCGGCGATACCCGCTAAGCTCACAGCGGCGAGGACCACTGCGACGACATGCTGACGGCATGCCCCCGCAAGAGCCCAAAAGAACGAGGTCTCGGGGCGCAACAGGAAGATGCCAACGAGGGCCAGCAGCGCCAGGTCCGCGAGCACGGCAAGGCGATGCACAAAAGTGATGGTGACCGCGTGATAGGGCAGAAACGCCGCCTGCACATACAACAATAGACCGACCGGCAGGAGCACGAGGGTGAGCCAAGCCAAAGCCTGGAGCAAGGCGCCGATGATGCGGCTGCGCTCGGGTCCGGCGATGGCTTGCACAAGACAGAAGTTGTCGAGTTCGTGGCGCAATGGATGTGTGCGCGCATCGCTGACCTCGAGCAATCGGATCGCACTGGCAAACTCGAGGGCCGTGCGCGCCACCAGCGCCATCTGCCCGATGACGGCCAGGTGTAGGAGGACGAACAAGAGGGGCGCCACCACGAAAAACGGCTTGAGGCCAATCTTGGTTTGCAAAATCGGCAGGACCACATCGGTGTCGAGAAGCAAGTCCCGGTGGCTGATGCCGGCGACCGCAACCGACAGATAGGCCATCACACCGAGCAGCGCCAGCCAAGCGAGGCTGGCCGATCTGCTGGCACGGTTGACGGCCTCGAGCAGGCTGTAAGGATTGACCGGCGTCTCGCTGACGATCGCCGGCGCGGCAGGATCGGTCATAGGCTCGCCCCAAAGCCTCGCTCTTCCCGCCCGGACAAGGTGTGCTCAGCATAGCGGAGATTGTATGGCAGGCTTAAAACGCGGCGAGAAAGGAGGGAGCCCGTCACGCAAGCTCCTCGCCGCCGCAGCCCTCCCGCAGGCCTGTCCCCCCGGGGACCTTTGCAGCCCGTTGCAGCCGGCCGATCGGGCCGGGCAGCCTGAGCCGGCTCTTGCGTGCACGGGCGGGCGCCGGCCGTCAGCGCGTTTGCTCAAGGCTCGGTTTTGCTGCTGCCGTTCACGTCGTCCTTGCCTCAGCCCTGCACGGAGTAGCCACCGTCGACGGGAATGGCTGTTCCGGTCACAAAGTCGGACGCCTTGCTGGCAAGGAAGACGGCAATGCCGCTCATGTCGTCCGGCGTGCCCCAACGCCGCGCCGGCGTGCGCATCAACACCATGCTGTTCAAGCCGGACACTTCCGCGCGCGCCCGCTGCGTCAGCTCCGTATCGATCCAGCCGGGGAGCACGGCATTGACCTGGATGTTGTCCTTGGCCCAGGCCGTGGCAAGCGCGCGGCTCATCTGCACGATACCGCCCTTGGAGGCTGCGTAGGCTGGGGCGAAGGAGGCGCCAAAGATCGACATCATGGACCCGATATTGATGATCTTGCCGGCCCCAGCCGACTGCATGTGCGGGTAGGCGGCATGCGAGCAGGTGAAGGCGCTGGTGAGGTTGGTGTCGATGACCTGGCGCCATTCCGCGAGCGTATAATCCTGCGGCTGCTTGCGGATGTTGATGCCGGCATTGTTGATGAGAATGTCAAGCCGACCAAGTTCTGCCGCGGCAGCCTCCACCATATGGCGACAGGACGCCTCGTCTGTGACATCGACCTCGACGATCGCCGTTCTGACGCCAAAGGTTGCGAGCTCGGCGGCTGCAGCCTGCGATTTTTTGCGATTTCGCCCGGCGATGGCGATGGCGGCGCCGGCTGCCGCCAAGCCGCGGGCCATACCCAAACCGATGCCACCATTGCCTCCGGTCACGAGTGCAACGCGGCCCTTGAGATCAAACGCTGACATGGATCCTCCGGATAGGCACGTGCCGGCGAAGGATCGTCGCTTCCCCGGCAAAGTCGGCTGCCCAATGGCTTGGCAATGGCTATTCGGCCGCCAGTCTTAGCGTCGGCGCCGCCGCCTTTACCTCGGCATCGACGTGCACTTCGAACTTGGCAAAGTTCTTGCCGAACATGTCGACAAGGGCGCGGGCCTGGGCGTCATAGGCCAGTTTGTCGGCCCAGGTCTCCCGGGGGTTGAGGATGGTCGCGTCAACGCCTTTGAGCGCTGCGGGCACCTGAAAGCCGAACACCGGATCGGTGCGCATGGGCTGGTTTTTCAGGGCTCCGGCGAGGGCCGCGTTCAAAAGCGCCCGCGTCACCTTGATGGGCATCCGCCGGCCGACCCCGAACTTGCCGCCGGTCCAGCCGGTATTCACCAGCCAACAGTCCACAGTGTGCCGGGCGATCAGGTCGCGCAGCATGTTGCCATAGACGCTGGGATGGCGCGGCATGAAAGGGGCACCGAAGCAGGTCGAGAAGGTTGCCTGCGGCTCGCTGCCGAGACCCTTTTCCGTGCCGGCAACCTTGGCCGTGTAGCCGGAGAGGAAATGATACATCGCTTGGCTCGGCGTCAGCTTGGCGATGGGTGGAAGAACACCGAATGCATCGGCCGCCAACATAACGACGTTCGTTGGATGGCGCGCGGTACCCGAGGCACTGGCGTTGGCGATGAACTCCAGGGGGTAGGCGGAGCGGGTGTTTTCCGTCAGCCGACCGTTGTCGAAGTCGGGCACACGCGTGGTGGGATCGAGCACCACATTTTCCAGCACCGTCCCAAAGCGGTGGCTGGCTGCCCAAATCTCGGGCTCGGCCTCCTTGGAAAGGTGGATGGTCTTGGCGTAACAGCCGCCCTCGAAATTGTAGATGCCAGCCTCGGACCAGCCATGCTCGTCGTCGCCCAGCAGGGTGCGGTCGGGATCGGCCGATAACGTTGTTTTGCCCGTGCCGGATAGTCCGAAATAGATCGCCGTGTCACCCCTGGCGTCGACGTTGGCCGAGCAGTGCATCGGCATGACGCCCCGCTCGGGCATCAGATAGTTCAAATAGCTGAAAACGGATTTCTTGATCTCGCCCGCGTAGGAGGTGCCACCGATCAAGACCAGGCGCCGAGTAAAATCGCAGGCGATCACCGTCTCGGAGCGCACCCCGTGCCGGCCGGGATCGGCCTTGAAGCTCGGCAGATCGACGACGGTGAATTGGGGCTCAAAGGCGGCCAACTCGGTGGCCGGAGGGCGGCGCAACAAATTGCGAATGAAGAGCGCGTGCCAGGCGAACTCGGTGAAAATGCGCGCCCGCAGCCGATGCGCGGGATCGGCACCGGCAAAAAGGTCCTGCACGTACAGCTGGCAAGCTTGAGCATGACGGCCGAAATCGGCCAGGAGCAGATCGAACTGGGCGGGCGACAGCGCCTTGTTATTTTCCCACCACACGCAATTCTCGGTCGCCGCGTCGCGAACGATGAACTTGTCCTGCACGGAGCGACCGGTGTGGGCGCCGGTATTGACGACAAGCGCACCGCCCGCCGCGAGACTGCCCTCGCCCCTGCGAACCGCCAGCTCGATCAGGCGGGCTTCGCGAAGGTCACGCTCAACGGAGCCGGGAAGGGTTAAAGGAAATGCGTCGCTCATCGCCCGTTGGTCTATCAGTTGGAACTAAAACCACCCACCCGCCGAGCGGTCACCTTGTCCGTCCCGACGGGGAACCAAGAACGGTAACTCTGCCTGCTTTTATCGCGTTCCGCACCCGATCTGCCCCCTGGGCAGGATTATCCCTGAAAACAACACACCTCGGCGCCGCCTCCCTGCCAAGGTGCTTCATCGCCACACCCTGCCAAGGGCCGGCGTAGGGCCGGCGCGCCACTATAGGGCATGCCAACTCGCCAGCGCAAAGGAGACAGCCGGCCAGCCCACCTCAGCCCGAAGCGCCTCCGTCCCTGACGGCCCGGGCCTGCTGCACCAGGGCGATCAGGGCGGACCGGGCCTGCTCGGGTGTGAGAACCCGCTCTGCAAAGGCGATGCGGACGGCCTGTTCCCCCAGCTGCAGGTCGAGGCCTTCCGGGTCGATGCCCGACAGGCGCCAGGGCCCCGGCGGAGCGCCGGCAAGCTCGGTGGCATAGAGCGCCACCGCCTCAGAGTGATCGCTGTTCATATGCGCGATCACGTCGCCGGCCGCCGTAAGCAAGGGAAGGGCGTCGGCAACCGCAATCAACAGCTGTGCGGGGGTAAGATCAACGATCTTGCCAAAGCCGCCAACAAAGTGCGCCCCAGCAACGCTGACCTGGTAGACGGAAAAATCGCCAAAACCGGCGTAGGCTTGGGCGGACGGATGGCGCGCCAGGAACCGCTCGAGGGCGGTCGGGCTGCTGCTCGGCCGGGCTTCTCCCAACAGGGTCAGCCGACCCCCGGCAAGGGGATCGCCGAGCCCATTGGTGGCATCGAGCAGAAGACTTGTGCGCGCATCCCCATGGAGATTGCGGGTGTGGCGCGCAAGCCTGGAAATCAACAGGACAGGGGCACCATCCGGTTCGGTTGCGGTCAGCACCAGAGAAGCGTAAGGATGCCCCGTCTCCTGGTCCAAGGTGGCGAGGGAGCCCTTAAGGGCAGTGCGCATGATGTGGCGCGCGGCGACCGCGGGATCGGCTTGCAGGTCTGGTCCAGTGGGCTGTGTCGTATCGGGGGGCATGGCGCGACCATTGCAATTGTGTGGGTGGCTCTTTCCCGTCACAATATGGTTGGAACGCGTGGGGATTTGCCACAATTAGCGCACGCCGAGACCATACAGCGCCGGTGTGACATTGTTTGGGACGCGGGAGCCATGAAGGAAAAAAGCGTAATTGCCCTGGTCGACGACGAGCGCAACATCCTCACATCGCTCGGCATGGCCCTCGAAGCGGAAGGCTACAAGGTGCGCACCTACAGTGACGGCGCGGCCGCACTTGAGGCTCTGAGCGAGGAGCCGGCGGACCTGGCGATCCTTGACATCAAGATGCCACGCATGGACGGCATGGAACTTCTGCGACGCCTGCGCCAGCAGACCGACATGCCGGTGATTTTTCTCACCTCCAAGGACGAAGAGATCGACGAGCTGTTCGGATTGAAGATGGGTGCGGATGACTATATTGCCAAGCCGTTCTCGCAGCGTCTGGTGGTCGAGCGGGTCAAGGCGGTGCTGCGGCGATTTCAGCCAAAGGACGCCGCCACTGCGAGCGCCGAAGCTGCCCGCGTCTTAGAACGAGGCAAGCTCCGTTTGGACCCGGAACGGCACACCTGTCATTGGGACAACCACCCCGTCATGCTGACGGTGACCGAATTCCTCATCCTCCAGGCGCTCGCCACCCGACCCGGGGTTGTGAAAACCCGCGATGCCCTCATGGATGCGGCTTACGACGACCAGGTGTATGTCGACGATCGCACGATCGACAGCCACATCAAGCGGCTGCGCAAAAAGTTCAAGCAGGCCGATGAGAGTTTCGACGTCATCGAGACGCTCTATGGCGTCGGCTATCGCTTCAAGGAGGCGTGAGCCCCACGGGAGTGCGATGGCTGTCGAGACAGACGGGTCGCGGTTTGCCGCCGGCGCCTGGGAGACACTGAAGCGCAGCCTCGCAATTTGGCGTGGCAGGCTCGCCGCGCTCGGCACCCGGTTCGACGGGCAAGTGCGATGGATTGGCGGCGCGGCATCGACGCGCGCGCGCCTGCGTCAGACGCGCATCTATAGTTTGCTGACGACGGGTCCGCTGATCCGCTTCATTTCGCGCACTTTGCAGCGACGCATCATCTTCGCCAACACGATCGGACTGGCGATCCTGCTGGGTGGCATTTTCTATTTGAGCCAGTACCACGCCTGGCTGATCGAGGCAAAACGCGACAGCCTGCGCGCGCAGGGCGATATCATCGCTGCCGCGATCGCCGCCAACGCGTCCATTGAAACCGGACGCCTGATTCTCGACCCGGATCGGTTGCCCGAACTCGAAGGCGCTCGCAGTCCCTTTCGCGACGATGGCTTCGCGGCCTTGCAGCTGTCCATTGCTCCCGAGCGCGTTACCCCGATTTTGCGTCGTTTGTTGCCGAGCGCGGATACGCGCGCGCGGGTGTACGCGCAGGATGGCACGCTCATCATCGATACGGCGCAACTCTTGTCTCGAGGACAGCTAGCGCGCGGGGCCTCGGCGCAAACGGACCAGCAAGACCGAATTCGACTGAAGAACGGCTGGACCCGCTTTCTCGCCTGGCTGATGCGCGGCGACCTGCCGGTTTATCGGGAGATTGGTGGTGCCAACGGCAAGGCCTACCCCGAGGTGCGGATGGCGCTTGGGGGCTCCGCCACACCGATGCTGCTCGTCAACGAGAAGGGCGAGCAGATCGTGTCAATGGCCGTGCCGATCCAATTCCGCAAGGCCGTGCAGGGTGTGTTGCTGCTATCGACACGACCAGGCGAAATCGACGAGATTCTCGCCGAGGAGCGCTACCTGATCCTCCTGCTGGCGCTGACAGCCTTGGCGGCGACGCTGCTCGCCTCCTGGCTGTTGGCACGCACCATCGCTGGCCCCATGCATCGCCTGTCGGAGGCAGCCAAGATGGTCAGCACCAATATCAAGGCGCGTCGGGAGCTACCCGAGTATGGGCATCGGGCCGACGAGGTTGGGCAAATGGCCGCCGCCTTTCGCGAAATGACCGAGGCCTTGTACCGCCGCGTCGAGGCAAGCGAACGCTTCGCCCAGGACGTTGCCCATGAGCTGCGCAATCCGCTGACGGCGGCGCGCTCGACCGCCGAAGCGCTGGCATACGCCAAGACGCCGGAGCAACAAGGGGAGCTTGTGCGCGAGATCCAAGATGAACTGAAACGCCTGAACAAGCTCATCACCGATGTTTCCAACGCCGCCCGGCTCGATGCCGAAATGGCGCTGCAGGAAATCGAGCCAGTGGACGTGCGCCAGGTTCTGCAGGGCGTGGTTGAGATTTTTCAAGATCTGCTCAGCACCGACACCCGCCGACTGGCTCTGGAGATCGCCGAGGCTCCCCAGAGTAGCCATCCCTATATCATCATGGCGCACGAGGCCCGTCTCGGACGCGTCGTCACCAATCTGCTCGACAACGCGCTTTCGTTCTCTCCACAGGGTGGCCAGGTGACGGTACGAGCCCACCGTCGCGGTGGCGAAATCGAAATCACGGTCGACGATGAGGGGCCGGGGATGCCACCCGACAAGCTGGAGGACATCTTTTCCCGCTTCTATTCGGATCGCCCACAGACCGATAGCACGGTCGGCAAAAACTCCGGTCTCGGTTTGAGCATCTCGCGAGATATCATCACCGCCTACGGCGGCACCATCGGGGCAAGCAATCTGCAAAGCAGCAATGGCGCGATGCCGAGCATGGCGGGCGAACCTGCCGCATTCCGCGACCGGCGGGCGCTGGGCATCATCGGCGCCCGCTTCACGGTACGCCTGCCCTCGGCGGATCTGGCAGCCATCAAAGGAGCACAGCTTGGGCGACGCGGCTGAGCTGGTGCATGGCACCTGCGTTGCGCTTGGCAGCGGCGCGGCGCTGCTGCGGGGTCCTTCAGGCTCGGGCAAGTCTGATCTTGCCCTGCGCTTCCTGTTTCTCGCCCGGCGCGGACCGGCCGCCCTCGAAGCGCCCATTCTGGTCGCCGACGATCAGGTGGTGCTGGCCCGCGAGGGCACACGCCTGCTGGCAAGGGCAGCTCAGACCATTCGCGGCAAGATCGAGGTGCGCGGGGTTGGTATCGTCGAGGTCAAATCCCTAGCTGAAGCTGAGCTTAAGCTGGTGGTGGACCTGGTGTGGCCGCAACAGGTCGAGCGGCTGCCCGAAACCGACAAAACGGTTCCGCTGTTGGGCTTAGCGATCCCGCTTGTGCATTTGCGTCCCTGGGAGGCATCGGCGCCCATCAAACTGGCCCTCGCCCTGGCGCGCGCCAAGCAGATCTGACCTGTTGGCTGGCGCCTTGCACCGGCCTCTTTTTCCTTGCGTCACGCGCCCCGGCTGACCATCATGCGCCTCCCTTGGGCGCGCGGGTAGCCGCCTTGGGAGAGATCGGCCTGTGCGCCGAACACCAGGGACGCGCAGCATTCGCATGATCGGCGTCGTTATTGTCGCCCACGCAGGTTTGGCGGACGCGTTCAAGGCGACGCTGGAGCATGTGGTCGGGCGTCAGGAGCGTCTTGAGCCCTTCTCGATCGGCCCCGAGGACGATATCGAGCAACGGCGCACTGAGTTGATCGAGGCCATCCGCCGCGTAGATGCGGGTCAAGGCGTGGTGGTCCTCACCGACATGTTCGGGGGCACCCCGTCCAACCTTGCCATATCGGTGATGAGCGAAACCGGCGCAGAAGTGCTGGCCGGCATCAACCTGCCAATGCTGATCAAACTGGCAAGCCTGCGCAATGACTCAAAGTTGAACGATGCGGTCAGCGCCGCCAAGGAAGCAGGCCGCAAGTACATATCCATTGCCAGCCAAGTTTTATCTGGCGAGCCCTGAGAGCCAGGGAAGCCGATTAGATGTTGGGCAACGACAAGCCGCGCGCGTCCGTCACCATCTGCAACCGCAAGGGAATGCATGCGCGCGCATCGGCCAAATTCGTCAAGTGCGCCGAGAGCTTCGATGCAGAGATCCGCGTCATGCGCGATGGCAACGCGGTGGATGGCACGTCCATCATGGGTCTGATGATGCTGGCCGCAGGGCCAGGTACGGTGATCGTGCTGGAAGCCGAGGGACCCGAGGGCCCGGAGGCGATCGAGGCGCTCGTTGCCCTTGTACAGGCTGGCTTCGGCGAAGAAAGCTGAGGCACGTTTGCCGGCAAAACGCGACACAGGGCCGGCCGCCACCCCTCCGTTCGAGACCGTGCGCGGGGATCAATTCGTCAGCCGCAGGAAGGCGATTTTCAGGGCGATGTCGCGGAAAGCCTGTTTGAGCTGATCACCGTTGGTAGCCGAGTAGTTGTGATCGCTCGAGGTTGCGCAGCTGGCGAGCGTGGCTTTGGCTTTGTCGTTGTCGAGCTGAAAGCCAACGGTATAGACCTCGATGCCTTTTTCCTTCATGCCGGCGCAGATCTGGACGGCGTGGTTCTGGGCGGTCTCGGCTTGCGAGCTGTTGTCGCCATAGGAATGCCCCTGCAGGGTATTGTAGGCGCCGTCCGTCATCAGCACGGCGATCTTGCGCAATTTGGGCGTGCCGTAGGCGGCCGGCTTGCTGTCGGCGGGCCAGATGTCGGCCCAATTGGGGGAGATCATATACCAGGCGAAGGCGGTGCCGAGCTGGCCGGCGGTCGTGCCGCCGGTGGCGAAGGCGTCGATGGCCTCTTTCAGCGTCTGACGGTTCTTGCTGAGCGGCACGATCTGGGCGGAAGGCGAGCAGGACTTTGCCATGCTGTTGGCCTTGTCGTTCCAGGTCGGCAGCCAGGCTCCGACCGCCGGGGCCGCATCGGTGTACCGCTCCGAACCGCCGCGCTCCACCACGCACTTGGCGTAGCTGGCGATGTAGGGCGGCGAATCGTAGTCGGGGTCCTCGCTGTCCCGGCAGCTGCGTCGCACGCTGCCGTCGTCCCTAATACAGCTGGAGGGATAGTGGATGTTCTTGCTGTTGCTGCCGTCGTTGTCCGTGCGATCGGCTTTGTTGGTGAGCTGGGTGAAATAGGTGCTGCCGACATTGACGGCCGGGGCAAAGGGCGAGAGCGCGATCTTTGAGGTATAGGCGCTCTGATCGTCCCAGATGACGATATCGACCAGGTCTTTGGCGGCGGCTTTGAGATCGTCGATCTTGGTGCAGGGATCGCACATCGAGCCGGTGACGTCGAGCATCAGGGAGATCTCGAGGCTTTCCCCCTTGCTGTTGTTGCCGCCGGCGCCGACCGAACAGGCCGAGCTTGGGCAAAGGGCGGCCGTGGCGGTGGTCACGACCTTGACGCAGCCGAAGTAGTTGCCCTGGCAGACCGCCGGTGCGGCGGCTTCCGAATCCTTGCGCTCAAGGGCATGCAAGATGCCAAGAAAGGGCGTCCTGACCCAGGAGGTGGCCGTGACCTTGAATTCGGTGTTGAGGGCATTGGGCGAGAATTGCAGCGAGCTCTGCACCACATTGCTGGGTTTGGCCGTGCTGAAATAGGCATCTGCGGCCGCCGAGGCCTTGTTGACGGTGTCGACCTTCTCAAGCTGGGACACGCGCCCCGCCGCCAATGCGGCGGCATCCAGCGCCGCCTGGGTGTGATTGTTGACGGCATAGACGCGACCAAAATCGACGGCCAGGCCGACCGTGGCGGCAATCGGGATCACCAAAAGCCCGAACATCATGCCGACAGTGCCGGCCTGATCGGCCATCAATTGCCCAACGCGGCCAAAGACCCCGCCTCGAGCGCCGCCTCTAGGCGGCGCCGAGCCAGGCCGGCGACAACACACGGACATAGCAGATTTCCCCAACAAGACTGAGACTTTCCCAACAAGATCCTTGCGGATCGGAGGGTAAGATTAGGTTATTTCAAATATATAAACAATAAAACACATGATATTTTACAACATTACCGAGTAATGATCGAAATATATCGAATTCTAAATTAAATTGAACGAGAAAAACAAAGCCACCGCGCTCACGGTACGCTTGCCCAGCGCTGCGGCAATGCCCCGGCGATACGGGGCGCGCGGGCAAGGCGTGGGAGCCAGCGGTTCAAGAGCGGACATAACGAGTTCTTTATATCTTTATTGCGCGCGCCAGCGACGGTGCTATAGAGCCCGGGGCCGAGGGCGCCAACGTTGCGACCAGGCCTTCTGCCACGGGCTCAAATGTCAACTCTGGGGTGACACGGATGGCGCAGGACTACATCGTGAAAGACATCGGCCTGGCCGATTGGGGCCGCAAGGAAATCTCCATCGCCGAGACCGAGATGCCAGGTCTGATGGCCACGCGTGCCGAGTACGGCACGCAGCAGCCGCTGAAGGGCGCGCGCATTGCCGGCTCATTGCATATGACCATCCAAACCGCGGTGTTGATCGAGACCCTGAAGGCATTGGGTGCCGAGCTGCGTTGGGTGTCGTGCAACATCTACTCGACCCAGGACCATGCCGCCGCGGCGGTCGCCGCGGCGGGCGTGCCGGTTTTCGCCGTCAAGGGCGAAACGCTCGTGGACTACTGGGATTACACGCTCAAACTGTTCGAGTGGGCCGACGGCGGTATGCCGAACATGATCCTCGACGACGGCGGGGATGCAACCTTGTTTGTTCATCTCGGCGTGCGGGCAGAGAGCGGGGATACCAAGTTCCTCGACCTGCCTGGCTCGGAAGAGGAGGAGATCCTGTTCGCCTTGCTCAAGAAAACCCTGAAGAATAAGCCGAAGGGCTGGTTCGGCGAGCTTGGCCGTGCCATCAGGGGCGTCTCGGAAGAGACCACTACTGGCGTGCACCGTCTTTATGAAATGCAGAAGAAGGGCACGCTGCTCTGGCCTGCCATCAATGTCAACAACTCGGTCACCAAGTCGAAGTTCGACAACCTGTATGGTTGCCGCGAGAGCCTCGTCGACGGCATTCGGCGCGGCACCGACGTCATGATGGCCGGCAAAGTTGCCATGGTCGCGGGCTATGGTGACGTGGGCAAGGGCTCGGCCGCCTCGCTGCGCCAAGCCGGATGCCGCGTGTTGGTCGCTGAGGTCGATCCAATCTGCGCCCTACAGGCTGCCATGGAAGGCTACGAGGTGACCACCATGGAGGATGCGGCGCCGCGCGCCGACATCTTCGTCACTGCCACCGGCAACAAAGACGTGATCACCCTCGACCACATGCGGGCCATGAAGGACCGGGCCATCGTTGCCAACATCGGCCACTTCGACAACGAGATCCAGGTGTCATCCCTGCGCAACTTCAAGTGGACCAACGTCAAGCCGCAGGTCGACGAGATCACCTTCGCGGACGGCAAGCGCATCATCCTGCTTTCCGAAGGCCGCCTCGTCAATCTCGGCAACGCCATGGGGCACCCCTCGTTTGTGATGTCTGCCTCCTTCACCAACCAGACGCTGGCGCAGATCGAGCTATTCGGCAATCCCGGCAAGTATGCAAGGCAGGTTTACACCTTGCCCAAGCAGCTCGACGAAAAGGTCGCCCGACTCCACCTCGACAAGATCGGCGCCAGGCTCACCAAGCTGCGCCCGGAGCAGGCAGCCTATATCGGCGTGCCGGAGCAAGGGCCGTTCAAGCCGGAGCACTATCGATACTAATTGCCGGCTAATCCTGATTGCCGGGCCCCGGGCCACCCGTCCGCTTTGGCGTAAAGACGTTGCCGAGCGCAAGGCCCGCACGCGCGCGCCGTGGCTGCGGTGGTTCGTGGGGGCTTCTGCCGCCTGACGCACCCATGACGACCGCATCGCACGCCGCGCGGCGAACGCCCCACCAGCATGGGCTTTAGGCTTGCCGAGCTTCGCTGGGTCCGCCAGACTTCAAACCTCCTCTCTCTGTCCAATGGCGGCGAGCATGCCCTACGAAACATTGCAGGTCGCGTTTACCGACAAGGTTGGCATCATTACGATGAACCGGCCCGAGGCGCGCAATGCCATGACCACACGCATGATGACGGAGCTGCGCGATTGCTTCTCCGGCTTCTATGTCGATCCGCATGTGGCCGCTTGTCTGGTGCTCACCGGGGCCGGCGTCGGCTTCTGCTCCGGGGCCGACCTGAAAGAGCGCAAGGGCATGAGCGAAGTAACCTGGCAACAACAACACGCGCTGGTCGAGCAGATGGTGAAGGCGATCATGGACTGTCCCATCCCCGTGATTGCTGCCGTCAACGGTGCAGCCTTCGCGGGCGGCATGGAACTCGCTCTCGCCTGTGATTTCATCTACGCCGCGCAAGGCGCCCGTTTCGCATTGACCGAGGTGAGCCTCGGCATCATGCCCGGTGCCGGCGGTACCCAGAACCTGCCACGCGCCGTCGGCGTGCGTCGCGCCAAGGAACTGGTGCTGACAGCCATACCCTTCACCGCCGAGGAGGCCTTTGCCTGGGGTATGGTCAACAAGCTCTGTGCCGAGCATCAGTTGTTGGACGAGGTCATGGCCGTCGCCCGGCGCATTGCCGACAACGCGCCGATTTCGGTGCGGCAGGCCAAGAAATCACTCGACAAGGCAACCGATCTCGACCGAGCGACGGGGTATGCCTTCGAAATCGAGGCCTACAACCGCACCGTTGGAACGCAGGATCGGCAGGAGGGGATCAACGCTTTCAACGAGAAGCGCAAGCCGCGCTACCAGGGACGCTGATCGTGCACTCGTTTGGCCACCGCGACGGCTGGGTTCACGGCGCTTGCAGCCGCCCGACAGCATTGCCTCGGCTTTGCACCCTCTTTCGGCTCGGCGCGCGCCTGTCGCGGCCGGAATGACAGCCTTGTGCCAACACCTGGGAGGCGGGCCGCCAGCATGACCAAGACCAGCGACTTAGGTTCGATCCCCCTTGATCCAGGCTGGGGCGAAATTCGCGACGGCGTGCGGCGCGTCTGCGAGCGCTTCCCCAACGAGTATTGGGTCAAGCTCGACCACCAGGAAGCCTATCCGGCGGAGTTCGTGAAGGCATTGACCGAGACCGGCTACCTCGGGGCACTCGTCCCAGAGGCTTACGGCGGCACCGGCCTGCCGCTGGCTGGTGCTTGCGCCATCCTCGAAACAATTCACGAAGCAGGCTGCAACGCCGCCGCCTGCCACGCGCAAATGTACACCATGGGTACGGTCCTGCGGCATGGCAGCGAGGAGCAGAAGCGCAAGTACCTTCCCGGCATCGCCTCAGGCGCCCTGCGGTTGCAGGCCTTCGGCGTCACCGAGCCGACGACCGGCTCCGACACCACCCAGCTGAAGACGCGCGCCGAAAAGAAGGGCAACGACCGATACGTGATCAATGGGCAAAAGGTCTGGACCAGCCGGGTGCTGCAGTCCGATCTCATGCTCCTGCTCGCCCGTACGACAGCCCCTGACAAGGTGAAAAAGCGCAGCGATGGTCTTTCGGTCTTCCTGGTCGATCTGCGCGAAGCCAAGGACAAAGGTGTCGAGATCCGCAAGATCGACGCCATGATCAACCACAACACCTGCGAGGTCTTCTTCGACAACCTAGAGGTACCCGCCGAGAACCTGATCGGCGAGGAAGGCAAGGGCTTCAAATACATCGTCGACAGCATGAACGCCGAGCGCATCCTAATCGCCTCGGAAAGCCTGGGCGATGCCAAGTATTTTATCCGGCGCGCCTGCGACTATGCCAGGGAACGCGTGGTGTTCGGGCGACCGATCGGACAAAACCAGGGAGTGCAATTTCCGCTCGCCCGCGCGCACGCCGACCTGGTGGCCGCCGAACTCGTGGTCCGAAAAGCCTGCGCGCTGTTTGAAGCCGAGCGTGACTGCGGCGCTGAGGCCAACATGGGCAAGATGCTCGCCGCCGATGCGGCGTGGAAAGCCGCTGACTCCTGCCTGCAGACATTCGGCGGCTTCGGCTTTGCGCGTGAATACGGCATTGAGCGCAAATGGCGCGAGACCCGCCTTTATCAGACCGCGCCAATCTCCACCAACATGATCCTTGCCTACATTGCCCAGCATGTGCTGGGTCTGCCGAGATCGTATTAACCCTCAAAGGCCAGCGATAGGACCGAGGGTCGGCCGCGGCGTTAACCAAGGACACGACCGGCTCATCGAACGTGGCCGACGCCTCGCGTCGGGCCATTTACCCTAACGCCCTCCATAAAGTCCGCCTGCAGAATTGCTGGATTACACCGATGGGCGCTGCCGGCGACTTACGCCGACTATAGCAAGCCCCCTTCATGGGTCCCTGCCCTGGGCAAGCAGGCTGGTGTGGGAACACAAACAAATGCGGACCTCTACGGAAAGTGAATTGCGCGAGATCGTATGGTTGGCATCCGTTGTCGGCGCGCTCTCAATCCTTGGTACTGGGCTGGCCGTTGCCCTAGCCCTGGTGCTGGTTGTGTAGCAGCTGAGACGTTTGCGAGCGGCTCATCGTTCTAGGCAAGATCGCTCGACCGCAATCGGCTGAGCGCCCTGCCGGCGCGCCTCTGCCCCTCGGGGGCCGATCGCGGCTTTTCGCAAGACTGTCGCTCGCCGACCAGCCAGCGGTCGTTAAAGGCCGAGCCAGCGTTGTTTAGGCCCGCTGGTGTGCAGCGAGCGCTGGTAGCGGAGCGCGCTGAGATCGGCGCTGCTATCGGCTCCTGAAGGAGAGCCCAAGCCAGCCGGCGCCCTCCACGATCAGATCGATGCCGATACACAAGCCGATGAACCAGAGCCCGGATGCCGGCCAGGAGTTCCAAAGCATCAGGCCGAGGGCGATACTTATAGCGCCGCTCAAGGCGACCCCGCCCCAATTCGGGAATTGATACCAGATCGAAGTAATCAGCCGGAAGAACCCCATCGCCAGGAATAGAACGGCAAACAGCAGGGTTAAGGCAGCCGCTGCGCTGACGGGGTGTTTGAAGGTCAATATGCCCGCAACCATGTAGAACGCGCCGGCAAGCAAAAGCAGCAGCGAACCGGCCCACTCGCGCGCGCTGAAAGCGGCGACAATGCGGATGATGCTTTCCAGCATCAAGACCCCGGACAGGAACAGTATCGATACCAGCGTGGCCGCCACCGATGACGCCGCAACAAACATTCCGAGCGCGATCAAGGCCACACCCAGAGTCGTAAACCAGATGCGATGTTGATGAATGTATTCGAGGGCGTTGCTGTCGTGTTCGACGCCATGACTGGACTGATAGGGCAGAGCCATCGCTGATATCCTGCGCATTGAGGGCGTCATTTCGCCCTCACCATCGGCGGTTTCCGCGGCTGTTTGATAGGGCACCGGGCCAGCAGCTCCCATCGGGTCTACCATGGATATTGTGCAAGGCTAATCTGAGCCACCGCTGCTGCCGCCCGTCTCACGACCCGGTCCATGCCGCCAACCCAGCGCGGCCAGAAGGGAACGCCGCGGGTTCGGCCGGGACCAAACACCCGGTCCGCGGCGCCTCGGCCCCTTCGACGCAGGGAAGGCGGGACCGCCGCCACGTCCAAAATCGGCAATCGGCGCGTCACGCGGATGTGTTGTGCGTCAGAATGAGGGCGTGCTTGGAAGCATACCTGGCTGACGACAACCGGCAGGAGATACTGGTCAGCGGCAACGCCGGCGCTGCGGCCCTTTGCTTTTTTGCATCGTGCCAATGCTTGGAGCTATCCGGCACGCGCGGTGGGCTGTCGGGCGGGCACTCGCCACGCGCGTCGTTCGGCGTGGTAGGTGCCATTGCACTCGAAAGCGCGGCTCCAAACTCCAGCGCCTCTGTCGGGTGTTCGATCGGCCTTCGATGCATCCATCCGTATTCCTATTATCTTTTAGCGGACGCTCGGAAAAGCAAGCCGCGCTGCTTGGGGGTTTATCCGTATACCCGGGGCCCCCTGCAGCGACTTATGATGCGGGCGTGTCTTTAAGGAGAACGACCGATGACGCAGGTTCTTGCGATTTCCGCCGCGATAGTTGCCGTGATGACCATCCTGGCTTTCGGCGAGCCGACCATGCAAAGCTCGCTGGGTGATGGTGCGCAGGCTCAGAGCAGCGCCAAGGTCAGAGATCAGGCTTGTTTTCGCAGGTGCAGAAACGACATGCGGAAGTCGACATCGGCATGCAATAGGCTCTGCCGTTAACACGCTTCCGATCGCGGCGCTGGTGACCGCTTTTTGTGCATGGGGCAACGATTTGTGCCCTTGACCTCTCGGCAGAGGCATCGGCGCAGAGTAGCGACCTACTCGCGCCGGCGGCCGTGCTGATTGCGCCATCGCAGTTCCGCAAGCAAGCTCATTGGCCGGCTGGAGGCCCAAAGCTCTCGACGCTGTGCGGTCCGGGCGAGGCCGGATGCCCGACAGGGCTCGTCGGGCGCACATGCGTGAGCGTTTGTGCCGGCCCCCCGGCTCGCCGGGTCAAGCGAAGGCTCGCCACGAATGGCTCTGACCCGTCCCCTTGTGGTCCAGTGCGCATGCTAGGAGAGACGGCGACAACACGTGGCATGCTCGCGCTGTGCACTGCCATCCTAGTGGCTGCAGCTCTCTACTTCGCGCGCGCGGTATTTGCTCCGGTCGCATTCTCGATCTTGGCCATCGCCTTGATGTGGCCCCTTCAGCAGCTGCTCGAAGCCAGCATACCCAAGTTGTTAGCAAGCGCCATCGTGCTACTGACGACGCTACTGCTCATCGGCGCGCTGGCGGCCGCCGTCGCCTGGGCCTTCAGCATGATCGCCGAATGGCTGATGCAAAACGCCGGGCAGTTTCAGAACATGCACCTTCGCGCCATCTATTGGCTTGAACGGCACGGCATTTCTGTAACCGGATTTGTCGCCGGGCACTTCAATGTGAGTTGGATCATTCGCCTCGTTCAAGACATCGCCGGCAGGATGAGCAACTTTGCCGGATTTTTTCTGCTTGTTGTGGTTCTGACCATGATTGGCCTTCTCGAAGTAAACGAATGCAAGCACAGGCTGCAAATGCTCGATGATCGGGCGAAGGGACAAGCGCTGCTGCTGATCGCCGATCGGGTGGCGGTCAAGTTTCGCAAATACATGCTGGTGCGCTCCCTTGCGAGTATGCTGACCGGTGTACTCATTTTTGCATTTACGTTGTTTGCCGGACTTGAGCTCGCCACCGCGTGGGGTATCATGGCTTTTACGTTGAACTACATTCCGTTTCTCGGTCCATTTATCGCCACCGTTCTGCCGACCCTGTTTGCCGTCGTCCAGTTTGAATCATGGCAAATGGCGGTCCTAATCTTCCTTGGCTCAACGCTCATACAATTCCTGATTGGCAACTACTTGGAGCCACGGCTGTTCGGCTCGATCCTCGACATTTCGCCCTACCTGATTGTCTGTGCAGTTTTCTTCTGGGCTTTGCTGTGGGGCGTACCCGGCGCCTTCATCGGCGTTCCGGTGACAATCGCGCTCTTAACCTGGTGCGAGGTCTACCCATCTACCCGCTGGATCGCGATGATCCTGTCGGGCCGAGCAGCGAAGCCGGCGCCCTTGTAAACTTGGCTGCCGCTGGAACGGACCTAGCGGCCTCTCTCTAGCTCAGGGCTTAGCCTTACCCTTTTCAGGGGTTGTGGGGATATTCGTGCCCTAGCTGTTGGCACAAGCTCGAGCATCGCAGGCTGCGTCGGGCGAATGGCAAAGTGACCTACACGTCGGTTGGAAGCACCCGTTTTGGAATTGGCGGAAGTCCTTGGGGCGCAGTCTGGCTTGGTGGCGTACTCATGCTTGCCGGCCTATTTGTGGTGGTCGATGTCGTGGCTGCCAAAACGGCCAGCACGCTTCTGTTTGGGCTCGCATTACTGGCCGCTGGCACCTTCGAGCTCGTGCACGCGTTCTGGGCTCCACATTGGGGAGGCTTCTTTCTGCGGCTGTTGCTCGGACTGTTCTATGCGATCAGCGGCGCCATGCTGGTCGCACATCCTCTAGTCTCTTCGAACGTGCTGACGATCGCTTTTGCCGCCACCCTGATGGCGTCGGGTGTGGTGCGTGTCTGCCTGGCGCATGAATATTGGCAAAGGCACGGAGCCTTGCTCCTATCCTCCGGCATCGTCGGCATCCTCGCCGGCCTTGTTGTTCTATTCAAATGGCCGATCACCGGGTTGTGGGCCTTGGGCCTGGTAGTCGGCATCGACCTGTTGTTGCATGGGGCCTGGTGGATCATGTTCGGTCTGACTCTTCGACACCGACCCATTCGTCCCTGAGGCTGGGCAGAAGGCGCTGGCGCGGTCGAGCCAAGGTTGCCAAGGGCCCGCTGGAGGGTAAGGAATGCGGCCGGTCATCGATCCTCGCGACGGCGACATCGAGGATGATGCTTCCAGCCCCGACCGCCACTCCTTGCTTTCGCTTGCCGGGACGCTCCTTGCGGAAATCAGCTTTCCCAAACTTGCCATGGCGTGGATTTGGCTGATTGTCGCTCCGGGCCTACTGCTTGGTCTGGCCCCGATCCTGGCATCGGTTTGGATCGACGCCCTCTACAGCAAGATCAGAGCGCCGTTCGCCGAGTTATGGCCCGCGCTGCTGCTGTTGGCGATTATCGTCGCTGGCCTGCTCGGTGGTCGTACGTTGTTTCGGCTCGCCGAAGGCAGTTTCTGGTCGCTGAACGCGCTCGCCGTGCAGCCCGGTTATATGGCGTGTCGGGAAGGTCTCAGACACCTCGCAGAACGCTGGCTGCCGGTGCAAGCCACCAGTAGCCAGCGCGACCGACTACGTGGCGCCATGGCCGCCCTGTCCGGCGCAATCGTTTGCGGATTGGCGCTGCTGGTGCTGGCACTGGCTTGGCAGAAAGCAGACCTTTTAGGGCACTTCGGCCAATTTGCCTCGCTGCGGCAGCTGGTCGTTGTGATGTTTGCCAACAGCGTCGTGATTGTTGCCGGCTATCTCGCCGTGGCCGCGCTCATGTGGGCGATTGCCGATGCCACCATTGCCCAGCCGCGCGACTTCGACCAGTATTGCCGATCACCCCTGCATGGCCGTCAGTGGCGCATCGCCCACCTGTCCGACATTCACGTCGTGGGTGAGCGTTATGGCTTTCGCATCGAGAGCGGCCGATCAGGACCGCGCGGCAACGAGCTGTTCCGACAAGCGTTAGCACAACTGGAGAAGATCGACGCCCAGGATCCCGTGGATGCCATCCTGATCACGGGCGACCTCACCGATGCGGGCCGTTCTGCCGAGTGGGCGGAATTCTTCGAGGCACTGACACCCTTCCCGCGCCTCGCCGAACGCCTGCTGATCCTGCCTGGCAACCACGATCTCAATATTGTCGACCGCGCCAATCCGGCACGCTTGGACCTGCCGACCAGCCCGAACAAGAGGCTGCGCAAGCTGCGGGTGCTGTCTGCCATGAGCGCGCTGCAAGGGGGACGCGTCCGAGTCGTCGATCGCGCGCGCGGCCGACTGGGAGGGACCCTGACTGAGACGCTGGAACCACATCTCAGCCACCTGATCCAATTCGCCGATTGCGGCAAACCGAGATTGTCTAGGGAACTGGCGGACCTGTGGACCCGCGTCTTTCCCTTGGTCCTGCCGCCCGACAAGGAAGATGGTCTGGGCATCATATTGTTGGATTCGAATTCCGACACGCACTTCTCATTCACCAACGCGCTCGGGATGATTTCCAGCGAACAGGTCGAAGGCGTCGAAATTGCGAGCGCACAATACCCGCACGCCGCCTGGATCATCGCTCTGCATCATCACCTGATCGAATATCCGCGCGCGGCGAAAGCTTTCTCCGAACGGATTGGCACGGCGCTAATCAACGGCAATTGGTTCATTCGCCGGCTACGGCCATTGGCCGGTCGGGTGGTGCTGATGCATGGGCATCGGCACTTCGATTGGGTTGGAGAGTGCGCCGGACTTTTGATCGTTTCCGCCCCGTCACCCGTGATGAATGCGGTGGAGGGCAGCGCCGCTCGTTTTTATATTCACACCCTGGCGGTGGCAGAAGACCGCAGGCTCACGTTGCTGCCGCCCCGGCGCCTGCTCTTTGCGGCGCACTCCGACCTGTGATTGACAGCCCCGCAGAGTGCCTGTTGTTTGCGAGCGGGGCTGCCTGGCTGCTGGGCGCCAGTGTCTTGTTGTCGGCACGTCACCTCGCGACGGCGGCGGCTTGTCGGATGTTTGCCGGTGATCGGGGCTGCCCCAAGTTGGGGTCAGGGTTCCGCCCGATAGGAAAGGGGTCGACTGCGCCGCAAAGTAACGCCGATGCGGCCTTGTTCGCGAGGGGCGTGCGGCTCGCGTCACGCGTGCGCGGCTCTGTCGATTCGAAGCCAGCCCTGACGAATAGGACAGGAGCCGTCCGGTCGGCATCAGAATTGCGCGGGGAGTCGCCGTGACCGGCCACAGCTTTGGCACAACCCCAACCAGCCGCAGAAGGGAAACATCGTCATATGTCAGTGGACGGCCTGGGTCGCGGCAAAATGAGCCTTCGTCTGCCGGCACCGGTCGCACTGGCTGCCCTTGCGAGCGTGCTGCTTGCGGCCTGCCGGCCGGAAGCCGAACCGATGATGCTGGGTGCCGCCAGACCGGTGCGCACGGTCGTGGCCGAGCGACACGAAGCCGGCGTTCCGATCAGCCTGACCGGTCGAATTGAGGCGGAAGACGAGGTTGCCCTGGCCTTCCGCATCTCGGGGCGGATTCTTGAAAGTGATGTCAAGCTAGGCGACAGGGTCAAAGCCGGACAACTCATCGCCCGACTTGAATCGCAAAACGAGCTCAACGGCTTGCGAAGCGCCAAGGCGAATCTGGCGGCCGCGCAGGGACAATTGACGCAGGCGCGCAATCACTTTGAGCGCCAGGACACCCTGCTCGCACAAGGTTGGACAACGCGCGCGAACCACGATCAGGCGGCACAGGCGCTCAATACGGCACAAGCGCAAGTCGATGCCGCGGAAGCACAGTTGAAAACGGCGCACGATCTGGTCAGTTTCACCGAACTCAAGGCCGACGCGCCCGGTGTCTTGACGGCGCTGGGTCCTGGGCCCGGTGAAGTCGTGCAAGCCGGACAGATGATCGTCAAGCTCGCCCGCAAGGATGGGCGCGACGCCGTTTTCGACGTGCCCGCGCAAATGCTCCGATCGGGGGGTGGTGATGCTGAGGTCACCGTAAGCCTGACCGAAGATCCCTCAACGCACGCGCGCGGACGGGTCCGTGAGGTCGCCCCGCAAGCCGATCCCGTGACCCGGACCTTTACTGTCAGGGTTGGATTGACCGAACCCCCGCCCGGGATGCGACTGGGGGCGACCGTAACCGGGCACATGTACGCGCAGTCTCATTCTGCCATCCAGATCCCGGCTAGCGCCTTGACCAAGTTCAATCGCCAACCCGCCGTCTGGATCGTCGATCCGAGCAGCAATGCGGTGTCGATGCGAAACGTCGACGTCGCTAGGTATGATCAGGCGGTCGTGGCCATCTCCGGAGGACTTGATGTCGGCGAGATCGTGGTCACCGCCGGGGTGCAGGCCCTTCACCCCGGCCAGAAGGTTCGCCTGCTCGGATCGGCGCCATGAGCGAGTTCAATCTTTCCGCCTGGGCGCTCAAAAACCGCTCGGTGATCGCCTTTTTCATGTTGCTCGCCTTAATCGCCGGCATCTTGGCCTACTTCCGGCTCGGCCGAAGCGAGGATCCGACATTCATCATCAAGACGATGGTGGTTCAGGCCGCCTGGCCCGGAGCGACTGTTGACGACACTTTGAAACAAGTCACCGAACGATTGGAGCGGAAACTACAGGAGACGCCCAAGCTCGACTTCCTGCGCAGCTTCACGACCGCGGGGATGACTACGATCTTGTCCGCGATGGCAAGCGCCTTGCTCATGTTTCACTTCCTGCGCTGCCTGCTGCTGAGTGGTCCACAAGATCGCGAGACGTCGATGGAGCGCGAACGATCCCTAGCCTGGCTCATGCTTGCCCTTGCCTCAGTACTGGTGCCGTACGCCTTGCTCGCAAGTCTAGATGTCGCGTCCTGGCAAAACGAATTGGCAACCAAGGCAATCTGGGATGGGCTCTGGCCGATCCTCGCCGGCGGACTATTGGCTATCGTGCACCGGCAATGGGGTGATCGTCTGCCGCGCATGCGGTGCAATGTGCGGGAAGCCAACCAGGCCGCAGTGCGTATCAGCCGCCGTGTGGGCGACGCAGCCACCTCGATCGACCAATATCTGAGCCAATGGCCAGCAGCCGGGATGATGTTTGTTGGGCTGCTGCTGGCCTTAGCGGGCGCATTGCTGTTGGGCCGATAAGATAGGAAGGAACACCCATGTACAAACAGCTCGTCACGGCCGCAATTGCCATGCTGCTGGCCGAAGCGCCGGGCCATGCAACGCCGGCGGCGGGCAGCAGGCTAACAATTTTATCGCCCGGCATCGCCGCGATTGGCACTACGCAGAAGGCTTGCCGCGGCAGAGGCGTCGGCACCAGGGCCTGCTACCAGTGCTGTCGCGCGCACGCTTTGTCGGCATCACGGTGCTTGCGCAGTTGCCGGCTCGACTGAGGGCCGCGGCAACTTTGCAGGCAAACCGCGCCTCGACCGCCTGGCGCCAGCGCTTGCCCACGGGGTGGCAAATTGCCGACCTGGTGGGAGCCGCTGGCTACATGCCTTTCAGAACGAGCCGAACGCCGAGCCCAGCAGAATGACTGCGAGCAACCCCAGAATTGCCCCGACGATGCCGACGATCACCATGTCGAAATAGCTTTGGCGATGGGTCAGCCCGCAAACGGCGAGCAGACTGACCACCGCACCGTTGTGAGGCAAACTATCGAGCGTGCCGGCGGCAATCGTGGCCACGCGATGCAATAGCGCCGGTTCGATGCCCGCCTGCGCGGCGATGCGCATATAGGTCTCCCCTAGAGCATCGAGGGCAATCGTCATGCCGCCGGACGCCGATCCGGTCAGAGCCGCCAGCACATTGGTGGCAATGGCCAGTGAGACCAATGGACCGCCGCCAATCGAAAGCACCCAATCGCTGACGACGGCGAAGCTGGGCAGGGCCGCGACAACAGCGCCGAAGCCAACCAGGCTGGCGACACTGAAAGCCGGGAGTACGGCGGCATTGGCGCCGGCATCCATGCTCTGGCGCAATGCCGGCAGGCGCGACCAATTCGTCGTGATCACGGTCAAGACGGCGGCCGCCAGCGCCACGGCGACCGACCACACGCCGCCCACCGCCGACAGCGACGTGGCGCCCCACTCTTGCTGTGCGAGAAACGACAGGTCCAGACGGGGCAAGACCACCAGCGACATCAGCAAATTGGTGGCGACAACAACGCCCAATGGCAGCACCGCCCAGATGATCGCAGGAGTGGTCTGGCTTCGATGTCCTCGATGGATCTCTGCTGGATCGAATTCGCGTGCAGCCGTGGCGCGCTCGCGGACGAATTCGTTAGCGGCGGCCCCGTCGACCGAAACTTGTGGGTCGGAGCCATAGCCCTCACCGGCCAGACGTGCCGCCCTTTCCGCCCGCCAAAGCCACCAAAGGCCGAAGGCAACGATGATGACAGAGGCGATGATGCCAAGGCCTGGTGCGGCGAACGGCGTGGTGCCAAAGAATGGCATCGGGATTGCGTTTTGAATTGCTGGTGTGCCCGGCAGCGCAGACATCGTGAAGGTCGACGTTCCCAGAACGATGGCAGCAGGTATCAGGCGTCTGGGAATATTGGCTGCTCGAAACAATGATTGCGCCATAGGGGCAAGCACGAAAAAGGCGACAAACAGGCTGACGCCGCCATAGGTGATCATCGCGCCGGCCAGCACGACGGCCAGCATCGCTCGATGTGGTCCAAGATTTTCGGTCATGAAGCGGGCGATAGCCTGGACGGAGCCGCTGTCCTCCATCAGCTTCCCGAACAGCGCCCCAAGCAAGAACAGGGGAAAGAACTGAGCCAAAAACTCTGCCGCACCGCCCATGAACGTCTGTGTCCAATGCGCAAGCAGCGGCGCACCTGCCGCAGCCGCCGCCACCAAAGCGGCGGCCGGTGCCAGCAGCAACACGCTCCAGCCGCGAAAGGCGAGCCAAATCAGCAATCCGAGCGCGGCCAGGATGCCAAGCAGACCCATGACTCAGCACTCTGTCAACAGCACGTCGATATCCGCGGTCGAGCGTCGACCAAGGTCCTTGCCGTGCTCCTCAAGGAAGGTGCTGGCGGCCCGTCTGCCCTCGGCACGCAGCATCAAAAGGAAGTCGCGCTCACCATTCAACTTGGATGAATAGCCGAGATCGGTCATCAGCTCGGTGGTAATCCGATGCATGCGCATCTGCGACCAGCGCCTTCCCTCCCCGGAACCGGGGTCGGCCACCTGCCGCATCAAGGCAATCATGCGCAGCTCTTTCATGAGCGTCGCATTGAACGAGACTTCATTCAGCCGATTGAGGATTTCGGCAGCCGACCGCGGTGTGCCTGGCCGCTCGCGCGGATTGATCTGTAAAAGGATCGTATCTTGCGCGTCACTCTCGCGAATAAGGGGAGTAATCGTCGGGTTCCCTGCAAAACCGCCGTCCCAGTATGGTTCACCATCAATTTCAATAGCCTGGAACATGGTTGGCAAGCAGGCCGAGGCCAGCAGGACATCTGGCGTGAGTTCGGCATTTCGAAAGATGCGGCCGCGGCCGGTGCGAACGTTGGTTGCGGTGATGAACAGCTTGATCGATGAGCGCCCCAGCCGTTCGAAGGCGATGCTTTCCCGCAAAAGGCGCGTGAGCGGATTGAAGCCGTGCGGGTTGAGATCGTAGGGCGAGAACACGCGCGAAAGCAGATCAAGCGTGATGAAGACGGGAGAATAATCCAGCGACCAGCGGCCGAACAACCGATCCAACGGCGAGCGTTGCAACGGACTAAAAGCCGCGGCCGTCGCCACCCGATCCCAGTAAGCATCCAGTGCTGCGCGCGCCCCTGTGGCCCCACCTTCAATCCAACCATGGGCAAGCACAGCGGCATTCATCGCTCCAGCTGAAGTGCCAGATATGGCCTCGATGCGCAACTGCGCTTCCTCCAGCAGACGATCGAGCACGCCCCAGGTAAATGCGCCGTGCGATCCCCCGCCCTGTAGGGCAAGATCAATCAACAGGGGGCGTGCAGCGTCATTCGCAACAGGCATGGTGGGCCGCTAGCTCGGCATGCTCGCTGCGGCAGCACGCCGGCCGCCGAGGCTTTGCTTCAACAAGTTCGCAGCGCCTAGCGCCGACCGCGGCGAGAGGCCGCCGCGGCCTGCTGCTGCCAAAACCGAGAGCGACCAACAGTCCGCTCAGCGCCGCCGACAACGGCAACATGCCGGGCTTGCCGCTGACAGCAGCGGCGGCGCGGTTGACGGTGAACCTCATGTGGGACGTCCTTCCTAGTCGCTCCGGCCGGTCCTTCGGCCACTCGACTTCGCCGCTTGCCGCAAGCTTATGATGCGCTGGCGCCGCCAAGCACGGTCTGTGCTGAGGCAATGGTTGGTCGCCGCCGTCCGTGGCGCTCAGGCGGCTCTCTTGATGACCCGCCCGTTTTTTGCTTCGGCCGAGCCTCGCATGGCATCGACCCAGCTGCGCTGCCAGGCCTCCGCGGCATTCAACCAGATCTTAAATGGCGTCAGCGTCATTTCGCCGAGCCGCACCATTTCCGACACTGGATCCATTGCCGATGACAGTCGCAACAGTGACGGATCGGGCGATGCGCCCTTGGACTTGAGCTGCTGCTCCCAGTCCCCCATAAGCTGGTCGATCATCTGAGTCTGAATTTTGGAGGCTTTCAGAAGATGCTCGCGCGTTGCGGCAGTGACGCTTTCAGGCCAGCCTTGGGCGCGCTGGGCGGCCGCCACCTGGTCGATAGCTTTCGTCAAATAGCGATCATTGGCAACGGCGATCTCGTCTCGCCACTGCGATACCGCACTAACGGCATCCATTACCGCTTGGCGTACCTCACCGTTCAACCAAGTGAAATTGCGAATTTCGGAGGCATTCATCATGGCGCAGCTCCTCGTGGCTTGTAGCGCCTGCATATAGAGCAACACCGCCTTGGTACATCCGTGCGAACACCGAGTTTGCGGTCCAAGAGCGACCTTGCGCGCGCCAGGTGAGCGCGGCGGATGGCGGGCCCCAGTTGCGAACCGCCTTTTTGCCGCACGAGCGCAAAAACGCTCAGCGCCAAGCCCCGTACGCACTCCAACGTTGCTACGGCGGCTCGTGCCCCGTCATTCAGGTTGGGTGTCTACATCCCTTTCCAGCGCAAAATTCGTGCAGCGGAGCGGCGGCGACGCCCGTGATGGAGGAGCACGCACGCCCTAGCACTCGTTACGCGTTGATCCGTGAACACCCTGTCTCAGGGGTTCAATGAGTGCGCCTTCGAACAGGTAGTACCCGTTGGCCTTCAGTTGATCGAGGACCTGCTGGAAGTCATCGACTTTCCATGGCTCAGGGAACTTGAGCGTGTCGATTGCCTCCAGAAAGATCCATTCTGTGTGCGCGCTCAACGGCGGTATGTTTTGGCCCGTGACGTCAATTGAAAATGCAAAGACCTCTGCGCTGCTCTCTTCGCGAAACAAGTAGATGATCATGCATACCTTCGATGGCGCCGGGGCCGAGTGCAACGCCTCACCCGGTAAAACATGTAGTCAGTACAGATGCAAGCGCTGCTCCAACCAGAGCGCTTGTCTCCAGTGTTGGCCGCCGCCCGCAGCTGCCATGGTCCTTCACCGGAAAAAATAGAGGACCACACTGAGGATAATGCTGAGAACGATCGACGTGACGATGGGAAAGTGGAAGACGAAGTTGCCGCTTGGACTCTCGTACTTGATGTCTCCCGGCAGCAGCGATATGGCCGACGCCTCGTCGCTCTGATCAGAGCGCTTGCCGGAAACATAGGACAGGAGCCCGAGCGCCAACGTGATGGACGTTGATTTTCTTTCTGTAGATGCAGATACGGCCACAGGCGGTGACGAGGACGTCGCGGTCGTGGAAGGGATAATCGAGGTCCGGCAAGCCCTGATAAGGGAGGTCTACACCCCCTCAGACCGACCATCGACTATGATCTGGGATATATCGATCTGGAGCAGAGAACCTTGCAACCCGTCGACAACCCGTTTGGGCCAAGGTTGTCACCCATGTCTTAAGTACGTTTTGTTACCTATGTGTCCTGTATGGACGGCGCCCGCGGTGCAAGGGGAATTTGACGTTTCCGCGATGGTCGGGTGCGGTCATGTATTCGGCCTGCTGATGCAGCCACTTTGGCTGCTGGCCATGATGTGATCCGCGGATCGGGTCCCAATCAGGGTCTCGCGCTTTGAGCGCAGGACACATGGCGGGTTCTCCCAATCGAACGGCTCGACCGTTTCGCATCACTCATATTCACCCCTGCAAAGAACGCTTCGCGCTTATGGTTTATGCTCCCAGCAACCTCTTCAAGCTCCCAACGACGCAGGTGTCGCAGTGATCGGTTGCGCACGGTAGATTTCTTTGTTGGTCAACACCGCCCAGGCGACGCGCGCCATCTTGTTAGCCAGGGCGACTGCAGCAACCTTCGCCGGCTTGCGCGCTAACAGTTGCGTTAGCCAAGGGTATTTTTCGGGATGGGTGCGTGCCTGCTTCAAGACGGCAAATGCGCCAAAAACCAGGAGGCGTCGCAAATATCGGTCGCCTTGCTTGCTAATGCGCCCCAGACGCTGCTTGCCGCCAGTAGAATCCTCGCGCGAGACAATCCCGATCCAGGCGGCGAAGTCACGTCCCGTCTGGAATATCGAAGCATCCGGAACCGTGGCGACAATAGCGCTCGCCCCGAGAACACCGATGCCGGGAACAGTTTGGAGCCGTTTGCAGTCGTCGCTTTTACGATGCTGGACAAGAAGTCGCTTGTCGATCGCGGCTTGGCAAGAGGAGATCTGTGCGACAAGCGCGGACAAGCTGGCACGCGCATTCTCAGGTAGGCGCGCATCACTGGTATCGGCGACAACGGAAAGCAGCGCCTTGACACCATCGTAACCTTGGGCCGCGACGATGCCGAGCTCCGCTAAGTGGGAACGCAGCGCATTGATGGCCTGGGTACGCTGCCGGACCAGCAGGTCTCGCACGCGATGTTGCATGAGCTGTGCTTGCTGCTCGGGCGTCTTCACCGGTACCGTACGAACCGTCGGCCTTCGGACGGCCTCGCAGCACGCCGCAGCATCAACTGAATCGTTCTTGTTGCGCTTGACGTAGGCCTTGACGTCTTTGGCCGGCATCAGCCGTACGTCGTGGCCGAGCTTCTTCAATTCGCGTGCCCAGTAATGGGCCGATGCACAGGCTTCCATGCCGATGAGGCACGGCGCGAGCTTGGCGAAAAAGGGCAGTATTTGCGACCGCCGCAGCGGCTTGTTGAAGACCACCTTGTCATTGGCGTCGACGCCATGCACTTGGAACACGCTCTTGGCAAGATCAATGCCGATCGTGATAACTTGCATCTGGACGGCCCCCCTCATGGTGATTCGTCTCTGACGATCACCCTATGGCACTTCGATGCCGGGAGCGGGCGCCGTCCACCACATCAGGGTCGGACACCGGTGAGCTGGCGCACCCGACAGGATTCGAACCTGTGACCTTCGCCTTCGGAGGGCGACACTCTATCCAGCTGAGCTACGGGTGCACAGGTCGGTGATAGCGCATTTGACCGCTGGCCGCAAACGTCCGAAAAGTTTGCCATGATCGCGTTGCTGAATTGGGTGCCGGGAGTTCGGGATGGCTGACGCAAGCGATGTACGGCCTGGCGAGATGGCAATTTCACTCCCCGAAACCTACGCTGCAGGCATTTATTTCATCGGGCGCATTCGCACACCCTTCAAAAGCCGTGACGATTGCCCGAAAAATAGCGCTCAATCAAACGCCATCGGACGCGTCGAACTTGAACCGCGCTATGCGCTCGGAATGAAGGACCTCGAACATTATAGCCACGTCCATCTCCTCTATTGGATGCACGAGGCACGGCGCGACCTTATTCAGCAGGTACCGGCCCATCTCGGCCGACCACGCGGCACCTTTGCCCTGCGCTCACCAGTGCGCCCCAACCCAATCGCGCTAGCCACGGTCGAGCTCATCAATATCGAGGCTCTCGCACTCGTGGTGCGCAACGTCGATTGCGTCGACGGCACTCCTCTCATTGATATCAAGCCCTATTTCGCCTCGGTGGACAGCTTCCCGCTCGCCACACGGCCGTGAATGCAATCGTCTTCCAGGGCTGACATTCCTGTGCGTCCGACTATAGTGCGCGGCCATGGCCAGCCAATCCACCACCCCCAGCAAGCCCGACAAGCGCACCGCCATCTGCTCGATCCCGCCAGGCGAGCCGGTGCCAATCATCAAAGGCAGCCAGGTCTACCTGATTGATGGCTCGGGCTACATCTTTCGCGCCTTTCATGCATTGCCACCGCTCACGCGACCATCGGACGGACTACCTGTTGGCGCCGTGCACGGCTTTTGCGCCATGTTGTGGAAATTGCTGCAGGATGCCCGCAGATCGACCGGCCCGACGCACATCGCAGTGATTTTCGATGCAAGCGAGAAGACCTTCCGCAACGACATCTACAAGGACTATAAGGCGCACCGGCCGCCGGCGCCGGAGGAGCTCGTCCCGCAATTCTCGCTAATCCGCGATGCGGTCAAGGCATTCAATATTGCCTGCATCGAACAATACGGTTTCGAAGCCGATGACCTGATCGCAACCTACGCCATGCAGACCGTCAAGCATGGTGGCGACGTCACGATCGTATCCTCGGACAAGGACCTGATGCAGTTGGTGCGACCCGGCATCTCGATGCTGGATACCATGAAAAACCGCAGCATCGGCCCGGACGAGGTGCGCGAGAGGTTCGGCGTGGCGCCAGAACGTGTCGTCGATGTTCAGGCGCTGGCCGGCAATTCTATCGACAACGTACCGGGCGTACCGGGCATCGGCGTCAAGACAGCCGCCGAGCTCATCAACGAATACGGTGACCTCGAAACTTTGCTGAGCCGTGCGATCGAGATCAAGCAGCCGAAGCGACGCGAACGCTTGATCGAATACGCCATCCAGGCCCGGCTCTCTCTCGATCTTGTGAAGCTAAAGGACGATGTGCCTCTCGAGGTCGCACCGGAGCTGCTGGGCGTCCGCGACCCCGACGCTGCTCGGCTGTTGGCTTTCTTGCGGGAAATGGAATTCGCAACGCTGACGAAGCGCATCGCCGAAGGACTTGGAGCGTCTGCTCCCCCGCCGGCGCAGCGCGACCCGGATTCGTCGCCGGGCCGGTCGCCCGAGACGCTCGTCAAAGAACGCGGTAAGCCGGTCGGCAAGCCAGCCGCGCCCGGAGCCTGGACGCCAGGCGCAAAGGTTGCAGCCGCGCTCCAGGTCGGCAAGGCGAAAATCGAGCGCAGCCACTACGAAACCGTGACCGATCTCGCTCGCCTCGAGGGCTGGATTGCGGAGGCACGCGCCGCCGGCCGGTTCGCCTTCGATATCGAAACCACCAGCCTCGACCCCATGCGGGCCGAATTCGTTGGCTTCTCAATGGCGGTTGCGCCGGGCAAGGCCTGTTATGTGCCGATCGGGCATCGCCCGGCCAGCGATGCCTTCGATTTTGGCGAAGGTGGCCTGCAGCAGGTGCATGTGGGTGATGCTTTGAGCGTGTTGCGCCCACTACTGGAGGACCCATCCGTCCTCAAAATCGGCCAGAACCTCAAATACGATTGCGTCGTCCTGGCCCAGCACGGCATCGGCCTGGCGCCGCTCGACGATACGCTCCTCCTCTCCTACGCGCTCGACGGCGGGCGCGGCAATCACGGCATGGATGAATTGGCCGAGCGCCACCTGGGTCACAGCTGCATTCCCTTCGGCGAAGTGCTGCAGCATGCGCCCGGTGCCAAGAAATCCGATAAGACCTTTGGTCAGGTGCCGCTCGACAAGGCCACCGAATATGCCGGCGAGGATGCCGATGTCACCCTGCGCCTATGGATGGTGCTCAAACCACGGCTGGTCGTCGAGCGCATGACGTCCGTCTACGAAACGCTGGAACGGCCGATGGTGCGCGTCTTGAGCGAAATGGAGAGGGCCGGGGTCAAGGTCGACCGAAATATCCTTTCGCGCCTCAGCTCCACGTTCTCCCAGCGCATCGCCCGGCTGGAGGAGGAGATTTACACGCTGGCCGGCCACAAGTTCAACCTGGCTTCAGCTCGGCAGTTGGGCGAATTCCTGTTCGACAATCTCAAACTGCCGGGTGGTCGCAAAACCAAGACCGGGCAGTGGGAGACCCGCGCTGGCCTGCTCGACGATCTCGCCGCCCGCGAAGATTTGCCGACCCATGCCCGCAAGCTCATCAACGTGATGCTGGAGTGGCGGCAACTTACCAAGTTGATGTCGACCTACACCAACTCGCTGCCGCACCACATCAATTCCGACACCGGTCGCATCCACACCAGCTATGCGCTGGCCTCAACGACGACCGGCCGACTCGCCTCGACCGATCCGAATTTGCAGAACATTCCCATCCGCACCAAGGAGGGGCGGGAAATCCGCACGGCTTTTGTCGCTGAGCGCGGTCAAAAGCTTCTCTCCGCCGACTACAGTCAAATCGAGCTGCGCGTGCTGGCGCATATTGCCGATATTCCGCAGCTCACGAAGGCATTCGGCGAAGGGCTCGACATTCACGCCATGACGGCGTCGGAAATGTTCGGCGTACCGGTACTGGGCATGCCTGCCGATGTGCGCCGCCGTGCCAAGGCGATCAATTTTGGCATCATATACGGCATTTCGGCGTTTGGCCTCGCCGCACAGCTTGGCATTTCCAAGCAGGAAGCCGGCGAATATATCGCCACTTATTTCAAGCGCTTTCCCGGCATTCGCGACTACATGGAAAGCATGAAGAAACTTGCGCACGAGCGCGGCTTTGTTGAGACCATATTTGGCCGACGGGTACACTACCCCGAGATCAATACAAGAAATCCATCCATGCGCGGTTTCCTGGAACGGGCCGCGATTAACGCGCCGATCCAGGGCTCGGCGGCCGACATCATCCGACGCGCCATGATCCGCATGCCGGGCGCGCTTGCCGCCGAGCAACTCGGTTCAGTGCGAATGCTGTTGCAGGTCCACGATGAGCTGGTCTTTGAAGCCAAGGAAGCCGAGGTCGGCAAGGCCCTGAAAACGATTGCCCGCGTCATGGAGAAAGCCGCAGAGCCCGCCGTTCGCCTGCGCGTGCCTATTCACGTCGATGCTAAAGCGGCCGACAACTGGGAAGCGGCGCACTAGCGGCGCCGCCCGCCTCGCGGCAAGCGGCGCCAAGCACCTGCTTTTGCTAATTCTTCTCGTTGCTGATGCTGGCTGGTGAGCTGGCTGCAAACCGCCGCAAGGCGCCTCGAGGCTCCGCCTTGCGACAACCGACTAGCGCGGCAGGTTTTCTGTTTACTTAATCAAAAACTTTTCGATCCGATCACCGCCCTTCAATTTGGCGGCAAGCCATCTCGGTTTACGGCCACGGCCAGTCCAGGTCTCGGATGGATCGTCGGGGTTGGCATACTTGGCAGCAACCGTCCGCCCTTTACCACCACGCCCACCGAAGATATCGCTCACTTTGAAACCGGCACTTGCGATCAGCGCTTCCACTTTGGTCCGAACTTCAGCTCGTGTCCGATCCTCGGCACTCGCTTTGGCTTTCTTCAACTTCAACTCAAGTTCCTGTAGCTCTTTGAAGGACATTCGGTCCAAGTCTTTGGCCATAATTGTATATTCCCTTGACGTCCGTCGGTGCTGCACCACTTAGATTGAATGGCTTAAAATATTCCAAATCTCAACCGTTTTCTTGCGCCGCTGGTCCGGCAGAAATGCGGTAGCTTGGACGAGCCAATTCTAGTTGCAATCGGTTCCTAGCTGCCGTCGCTAACGAGATGTTAGACTTTGCGCGGGCCACGCGGTAGGCGGTGAACGATGCCAAAGATCGCGCCCACCACGTCGACGCCCAGCAAACAGCCCTTTGGGCGCCCCGAGGGTTGAATTGCGGATAATACAAGACTTGAGAATAGGTTATTGTCTGAGTTTGCGCCGAGCGAAGCCCAGCGGTCGCGCTTGTGGGCATCACTTCCGGCCCCTTCCAGCGGCTCACGGCCGTGGCGGGTAGGTCGGAAGGGAAAGATGGTGCGTGGAAACTATGCGTCGGAGAAAAAGCATTGTCGGGGCCGAAACCCCGGCATGGCGGATTATGATCGGCGGTTAGCGTGGAAATCGGCCCAAATCAGCACTTTAAGACGGTACGCGACTGGCTGCGGTATGCGGTTAGTCGCTTTCGTGCGGCCGATCTGGGTTATGGACACGGCACAAGCAACGCCATCGACGAAGCAGCTTATCTTATTTTGCATACCTTGCATCTGCCGATTGACCAGCTTGAACCATGGCTCGACGCTCAACTGCTGCCCACCGAACGCCAAGCCATAGAGAAAATGATTGAAACACGCATCGCCACGCGCAAGCCTGCATCCTATCTGACCAACGAGGCTTGGATTCAGGGTCATTCCTTCTACGTCGATGAGCGCGTCATCGTTCCTCGCTCCTACATCGGCGAATTGTTGGCAGGTCGCCTTGAGGCAATCGTGGAGGATCCCACTGCTGTCGACCGCGCGCTCGATATTTGTACCGGATCGGGCAGCCTGGCGATCCTGGCAGCGCTTGCTTTCCCGGCCGCCCGCATCGATGCCAGCGACATCTCCGACGAGGCCCTGCAAGTTGCTCAGCGCAATGTTGGAGACTATGGCCTCGAGCACCGGATCCGCCTGCTGAAATCTGACCTGTTTGCCTCTCTGTCTGGCCAACGCTACGACCTAATCCTCGCCAATCCTCCCTATGTGCGTGAGGATGCAGTGGCGGCCTTTCCACCGGAGCATGCTGCCGAGCCGAGGCTGGCTCATGCAGGCGGCACCGACGGCTTGGATTTCGTGCGACGTATTCTAGCGGCAGCCGGCGACCATCTGACGCCAGCTGGCGTCCTCGTGGTCGAGATCGGAACCGGCCGAGCGCTGCTGGAACAGCAGTTCCCGCAGCTGCCGTTCCTGTGGCTCGATACCGGCGGCAGCGAGGGCGAGGTCTTCACAATCACGCGAAGCGGGCTCCTCAGCCGCAGGCGGGATTGAGGGCGCGGGTGGCCGGCCCTCTGTGCGACTGGCATTCTCAACACTGGCGCCGCAGGTAACACTGGCGCCACCTGAAGCGTAGAATTGTGACTATCTAGAATCGTGACTATAATGACGGCGATGACCACCCCCAATCCCTTCACCGATGCCAAGCGGCGCGAGCACGTTGAGACGGCATTCGCGGCCGATGAGGTGCGCCTCGCCAACCGTAACGCCGGCATCCTGTTGGAAGCTCTGCGTCACGACGTTACCCCGGTGGGCCTGCACTATCTGCTCAATCATTTCGACGTTCCCTACCTCCTTGACGAGGATTACCTGCTCCACGTCACCGGCCGGGTCGACAGGCCAATCTCGCTGCCAATACGCGACCTCAAGCAGCTGCCGACGCGTACGCTGCGTGTTACCATGGAATGCGCCGGCAACGGCCGCGGGCTCATGACGCCGCGTTACCCAAGCATGCCCTGGCTGCACGAGGCGGTGGGAACGGCGGAATGGACCGGTACTTCGCTCAAGTCTCTTCTAGACCGCGCCGGCCTCCATGACGATGTGATCGAGATAGCTTTTGTCGGTGCCGACCGCGGCTTCGATCGCGGTGTGGAGCACAACTTCGGCCGCAGCCTCAAGCGGGAGCTAGCGCTCGGTGAGGATGTGCTGCTGGTTTGGGCGATGAACGGCCAGCCCCTGCTGCCGCAGCACGGCTACCCGTTGCGCTTGATCGTGCCCGGCTGGTACGGCATGGGCAATGTTAAATGGCTGATGCGCATCGAAGCCCTTGCCGAGCCCTACCAGGGGTTCCAGCAGGCCGTCGGCTATCACTATCGCCCTACGCCAGGGCTGCCTGGCACTCCGGTCACGCACATGCGGGTCAAGTCTCTGCTGGTGCCGCCCGGCATCCCCGACTGGTACTCCCGCCAGCGCTTGCTCGACGCTGGCGGCACGGAAATTTTCGGCCGCGCCTGGTCAGGCAATGGCGTGCCAATCGCGCGCGTGGAAGTCGCCATCAATGACCGCTGGCAGGAGGCCGCACTCGAGCCGCCGCAGGGCAAATTCGCCTGGCAAGCATGGCGGTATTTATGGCAAGCGGAGCCGGGCGACTACGAGTTGGCCTGCCGGGCGACGGATGCCAATGGCGAAGCACAACCGTTGCAGCCACGCTGGGATGCGGGCGGTTTCGGTAACAACGCCGTGCAACGGCTGCGCGTTTGGGTAAGGTCGCAGACATGACGGATATCGCAGTATCGCTGTGGCGCGGCAAGGCCGACGGGCGCTACCTGGTCTATGACGTGCCACAGCGCGACAATCAGACCGTCCTTGACGTCGTCACCTGGGTGCAGCGCAACGCCGATCCCACCCTGTCCTACCGCTTCGCCTGCCGCGTGGGCATGTGCGGAAGCTGTGCCATGACCGTAAATGGCCGACCGCGCTGGACCTGCCGAACGCATACGGCGAAAGTGGTGAAGGCTGGGAAACTCGAGATCGGACCGCTCGCCAATCTGCCGATCATCAAAGATCTCGTTTGTGACTTACGACCGTTTTTCGAGAAGTGGCAGCAAGCCAGGGCTGTGTTCGTGCCGCGCCTCACGCGCCAGCATGCGGTTGAACAAATACGGCCCAGCAGCGCCGCCCGCGTGGCCGCCGATGCCGCCATCGAGTGCATCAATTGCGCGGTGTGCTACGCCGCTTGCGATACGGTGCGCTGGAACGCGGACTACCTGGGCCCTGCCGCGCTGAATCGTGCCTGGACCCTGGCAAACGACGTGCGCGACATGGGCAACCGTCAACGGCTCGCCGCCATCGCCGCCACCGGCGGCTGCCATGCTTGCCATTCGCATCAGAGTTGCCAGCAGCATTGCCCCAACGCGCTCAACCCGACCGCCGCCATCGCCGGCCTGAAGCGTCACACCATGCAGGCCTACCTCAGGGGAGAGCTTGAGTGAACGTGCGCCTCTACATCCTCCAGCGCGCCACCGCCGTCCTGATGGCGCCGTTGCTCCTCATCCATCTTGGCGTCATCTTCTACGCCAGCAGTCAGGGTCTCAGCGCGGCCGGCATCCTGGCTCGCACGCGCGGCAGCATTTTTTGGGGCGCCTTCTATGCCGCCTTCGTTCTGGCCGCCGCCGTTCACGCGGCAATCGGCATACGGGTCATTAGCTCCGAATGGACGCGCCTAAGAGGGGCTGTCCTCGAGGCGCTGATGTGGATTTCCGGGCTCCTTCTGGCTGCCTTCGGTTTGACGGCGGTCGCGGCTGTGGTGCTGGTATGAGTGCCAAAACGCCCGACCCGCGGCGCGCTCCCAATAGCGGCGGACATCGACGCGATCCGCTATGGATCGCCGCCCTGGTGCATCGGCTGTCTGGACTGGCACTCGCCGCCTTTCTACCGCTGCACTTTCTTGTTTTGGCGTTGGCCCTCAAAGGTGAGGTCGCCCTCGAGGGCTTTCTAAGCTGGACCAGCCATCCCGCGGTCAAGCTTGCGGAGATGGGTCTCGTGTTCTTGCTCACGCTGCATTTCTTGGGTGGCGTCCGTATCCTGCTGGTCGAGAACCTGCCCTGGTTCGGAGGCCAAAAACAGCTCGTGGCGGGGACGGTTGCCGCCGCATGCGTTGCGGCCTTCGTCTTTTTCGCGCGCGCCGCCTGAAGCCATGACAAGCACACTCGAACGACTTACCACCGACATCTTGATCCTCGGCTCCGGCGGTGCCGGCCTGTTCGCGGCTCTGCACGCGCATCAAGCCAATCCGAACCTCGGCATTGCCATCGCCAGCAAGGGCCTACTCGGCAAATGCGGCTGCACCCGTATGGTCCAGGGCGGCTACAACGTCGCCCTCAATCCAGGCGACTCCGTCGAGCGCCACTTCATGGATACGATCGAGGGCGGCAAGTGGCTCCCCAATCAGAATATAGCTTGGACGCTTGTCAGCAAGGCCATCGAGCGCGTGCAGGAGCTCGAAAACGAGGTCGGCTGCTTTTTCGATCGCAACGCTGATGGCACGCTGCATGGCAAGGCCTTTGCCGGCCAGACCTTCGATCGCACCGTGCACAAGGGCGATCTCACCGGTATCGAGATCATTAACCGGCTGATGGAGCAGATCTGGGCACTGCCTATCCAGCGCCTTGAAGAACATCGCGCCGTCGCCCTCATTCCAACGCTCGACCGCCAGGCCCTGGCCGGAGTTTTGCTCATCGACATTCGCTCGGGCGCCTTCCGCTTTGTCGCCGCTAAGGCGGTGTTGCTGGCGACCGGGGGCGGACCAACCATGTATCGCTACCACACCCCTTCCGGCGACAAGAGCATGGATGGCCTCGCCATGGCGCTGCGCCTTGGCCTGCCGCTGCGCGACATGGAGATGGTCCAGTTCCACCCGACCGGGCTACTCGCTGGCCCCGATACGCGCATGACGGGTACCGTACTGGAAGAAGGCCTCCGGGGAGCCGGTGGGCATCTCCTCAACGGCAATGGCGAGCGCTTCATGTTGGAGCGCGATCCTCGCGCCGAGCGGGCCACCCGCGATTTCGTGTCGCGCTGCATCTACGAGGAGATGCGTGCTGGGCGCACCACCCCGCACGGCGGCGTCTACATCAAGATGGGACATCTTGGACCAGACCAAGTCGCCAAGCAGTTTAAAGGCATGGTCGAGCGCTGCGCCGATTGCGGCTTTGACCTGGCGAGTGGATTGGTCGAAGTGGTACCGACCGCCCACTACCACATGGGAGGCGTCATCTGCGAGGTCGACACCGCCACCGAGTTGGCAGGTTTGTTCGTGGCCGGCGAGGACGCGGGCGGCGCGCACGGCGCCAACCGTCTGGGTGGCAATGGTGTCGCTAACTCGACCGTCTTCGGCGGCATTGCTGGAGAAACGATGGCCAACTGGATTATACGCAATCGTGGCCATCGGCTGCCCGACGAAGCCGTCTTGGGGTTTGAATTGGCGCGCGCCCAGCATCCTTTTGCGCATCGCTCCGGCAATCTCAATCAGCTGCGAGAGCGGCTGCTTGCTATCATGTGGGATGATGTCGGCGTCATTCGCGACGCTGCTGGCTTGCAACGGGGCATGACCAAGCTCGAGGAGCTGGAACGGGAGCTGTTGGCCAGCGGACTGAGCGACGGCGATCGTGCATTCAACCTCACCTGGCACGATTGGCTAAACCTGCGCTCGCTGGTCGAGGTTTCGCAAGCCATTGTCGCGGCGGCGCTCCGGCGCGAGAACAGCCGGGGGGCCCATTTTCGCGAAGATTTCCCGCTCGAGGGCGACCTCGCCAGCTCGACCTTCACGGTGGTGCGCCAGCGCGGCGGCGGGCTTGATATCGCCGCGCAGGCCGTACAGTTCACGATCGTCAGGCCAGGCGAGAGTTTGTTGAGGGAGGCCGCGCGGTGAAGGTGTCGCTGGCATTACCGGGTTTTGTACCCTTGCGAGCAGGCCGCGGCGGCGGTAGTCCGAGCAGCTGGAAGTTTCCCTCGCGTTTCATTTCGACCGAGCGGAAGCCACGCTCTCGTTGGCGCAACTGTGGTTGCGAGGTCAGCCCATGATCCCCATCGCTGCCGTGCAAAGGGCGGCCGAAACCTTGATGGCGAAAGCCGCCATCGAGATCCCCGAGGACTATCTGGCCGGTCTGCGGCGTTGCGCCGACACGGAAAAAGGCGAGCTTTCCGCCTTCGTCATCCAGGCCATGCTGGAGAACTACGAGGCCGCCAAGCAAGACCGCCGAGCCATGTGCGGCGACACCGGCGTGCCACGCTGGTATGTCAAATATGGCAATGAAGCGCGCCTCGAGGGCGGGCCCGTTGCCGTCGAGACGGCCCTGCGCCGGGCCACCGCCAATGCCACGCACGACGTGCCGCTCAGACCCAACCGCGTACATCCGCTGTGGCGCACCGACCACAACAACAACTGCGGAATCGGCGCGCCGGAGATCGAATACTCCTTCCATCCGGAAGGCGATTGGATCGACCTCACCACCGTGCACAAGGGCGGCCTATTCGGTTCCGACTATCGCATGCTGTTCCCGGGGGACGGTATCGAGGGCATCAAGCGCTTTTACCTCGATACGTTGATTGCCTTCGGCCGCCGCGGGCTCGCCTGCCAGCCAGCCATCGTTGGTGTTGGCCTTGGTGGCTCGAAAGATATCTCGATGGTACTGGGCAAGCAGGCCTCGTGCCTGCGCAGCGTCGGCTCGCGCAACCCGGATCCCAAGATCGCCGCGCTCGAAGACGAGCTCAAAGAGCTCGGCAACAACATTGGCATGGGCGCCATGGGATTCATGGGTTCGTCCATGGTGGTCGCCTGCCACATCGAGGTAGGCTACTGCCACACGGGCGGTATGCCGATGAGCGTGCACATGTTTTGCCTGTCGTCACGCCGCGCCAGCGCGCGCGTGCACCCCGATGGCCGTACGGAATTCCGCAGCGACCCGCAATGGTTCACGGACTACATGCGCCGATCGACCGTCGAGTGGCGGCAGCCCGAACGTGCTTCTGCTGCCGAGTAGGCCGGCGGCGAGCCGTCGCCGCACCGCGCTGGCGGACCTCGCACCCACCAACCCTTCGCCCGGGAGCAATGCGCCAGTGCAGCAAGCCCAACCGAAGCCCAGCATCGCCCGCCGATCGTTGCCCAGTCCCGTGCACCAGGGGTGTATTGGTTTCCTGATAAATTGAGCTGCGGAGAAGAACCATGCGCGCTGCCGTCCTGACCGAGGTCAACCGACCGCTGGAAATCCTGGAGCTGGAGCAGGAAGGGCCCAAGGCTGGAGAAGTGCGCGTGCAGGTGATGGCCGCTGGGGTGTGCATGAGCGATTGGCACATCATGAATGGCGACTGGCCGCTGCCGCTGCCAATGGTTCTGGGCCACGAGGCCGCCGGCATCGTCGTGGAGCTGGGTAGCGATGTCAGGAACGTGAAGACGGGCGACCATGTCATCTTCTCATTTCGCCCGCACTGCGGCCATTGCCGCTACTGCTCGACGGGGCACACGGTGCTGTGCAGCGGACACAACGACACGCCGCGCTGGCGCATGCACGACGGCACGGCGCGCGTCAAGCTCAACGGCGAGCCGGTCAACCAGATGGCCCGCATCGGCACTTTTTCGGAGTACGTCGTCTGTCCGGCCGAGCAAGTTGTGAGCGTGCGCAAGGATCTGCCGTGGACCCACGCCGCCATCATCGGCTGCAGCGTTGCGACCGGTGTCGGCGCAGTGATCCGCCACGCCAATGTGCAAGCTGGTTCGTCGGTGCTGGTGATCGGCTGCGGCGGCGTCGGGCTCAATATCGTGCAAGGGGCAAAACTGGCCGGCGCCAAGCGCATCATCGCCTGCGACCTGCTTGACAATAAGCTCGTGTATGCGCGCGAGTTTGGCGCCACCCACACCATCAACGCCAAGACCGAGGACGTCCTGAAGCAGGTGCAGCAGTTGACCGACGGCTTCGGTGCCGACTACGCCTTCGATGCCATCGGCGGCGAACAGACGGCGGCATTGGTGGTGGAGGCCATTGCCCCTGCTGGCCATGCCGTGCTGGTTGGCATCCCGGCCTTTTCGGCCCGGGCAGCGATCTCTCCGTCGGCAATGGTCTATGGCGAAAAGAAGCTCACCGGCACTTACTACGGCTCGATTCGTCCGGCCCTCGACTTTGCCGTACTGGCCGATCTGGACATGGACAAGCGCATCGATCTGGAGCGGCTGATCAGCCGCACCTATGCGTTCGATGAAATCAATGAGGGCTTCCGGCTGCTGATGACGGGAGCGGTTGCGCGCGGCGTGGTGACGTTCTTTTGATACGGCAGCGCGAGGGCACGCGCGGAAAAACGCCTTGCCGTGCACGGCCACTGGGGTGGGGAGCGCCAGCTGCCGGACAGAAGTGCCTATCCACATTTTTCACTGCGGGACTTACAATACCCCACCCGAGCCGCCAAAGGTGAGCATGTCAACGTCCCAGGGTCTCAAAACCGTTCACCTCAGCCTCCCCGTGTCGAGCGCTGATTTGCGCGCACTCGAAATCGGCACGGTCGTCTACCTGAGCGGCCGCGTCTATACGGCGCGCGAGGGCGTCTATAAGAGGGCGGTGGAGGACGACGCGGGCTTGCCGGCGGCGCCCGCCGAGCTCGGATCGGCCAACTTCCACTGCTCACCGGCGGCCACGCTCAACGCCGATGGCAGCGCCACCGTCGGCGCCGTCACCGCCACTGCCTCGTTCCGATTTGCCAAATGGCTCGATGGCTGGTTCAAGCTCTCCGGCTGCAATATCATCATTGGCAAGGGCGGCATGACGAGCGAGATTTACAAGCGCTCGTTCGTGCCCAACGGCGCCGTCTATCTCACCACCGTCGGCTACGGCACGGGAGCGCTGCTCGGCCGCGGCATCAAGCAGGTGTTGGCCACCTACTGGACTGAGGAGCTGGGGCTCGCCCAGGCGATCTGGGTGCTCGAGGTGAAGAACTTCGGACCCTTCATCGCCGACAGCGATCTCGACGGAAATTCCCTGTTCGAGCGTGAAAACGCCAAGATCGCGCCCAACATCGACAAACTCTATGCCGGCACCAAACCGGCCATTATGCGTCGCTACGGGGAGACGGACGACAAGACCGACGAAATCATTTGACTAGGCGCGTCGGTCGGCCCGGATCCACATCCGTTGCAACACGCCATCCTTGCGGATGAAATAGTGGAACAATGCTGCGCCAACGTGCGCGCTCACCAGCAGAAGAATGAGCACGGCACCGACCCAATGCAGAAAGAACACGCGCTCCGCTGCTTGTTGGTTGGCTGGAGCGATACTCGGCAGCGGAATGCCGAATACGTCCAGGGCCGGATAGAGCGAGATGCCGAGATAGCCGACGATCGGCACCAGCAAAAGCAAAAGGTAGAGGCTCCAATGCGTCGCATGCGCGGCCGCCTTCTGCCACCATTCGATGGTCGGCTCGTCGGCCGGCGCGCCCTGGGTGAGGCGATAAGCGAGGCGCGCAAGCACGAGGAAAAAGATCACGATGCCAGTGAGCTTGTGCGCGTTATACAAGGTGTTTGTGATCGCATCCCAAATATTCAAGGTGCCGCCGCGATAAACCATGCAAAAGCCCAGTGGGGCTTGGATGGCAATGAGGGCGACGGTCCACCAATGGAAGCGGCGTGCCGCCTTGCTGTAGGTCGTGGCCGCACCGATCGGGGCGCTCTTGTCCTCCATTGCCAACCTCGCTTTTCCCAGAGCAGAGTTGGCAATCGCATATCACATCTGCCCGCAGCGGGGCATAGCGGCGGGCCGCCGCCGGGCAGCAAGAGCTGCAGCTGGCAAGGGAGTTGGCCTTCGCCGTGCCAACGCCACGGCCACAACGCCTGGCTGCCAACCAGCCCCGCTGGTGGCCCGGCGCGGCCCATTTGGGTGCGCAATGGGCTATGCTGGCGCAAGGTCGCAGCTGAGGCCTGTCTTTGCCCAAGTCGAGCGCTATACCGCGCAGCGGGTAGAGCACAGATGAGACCCCAGCGACCCGCCCTGTGATGGTGCAGCAGCGCATGCTTTCCGGAAACGCCGATGTTACGACGGTCTCTCCATCTCGGCGGGGGCGTGAACCCTTTGATCGAGAACGCGGATCTAAGGATGGGCTGCGTCTTGCGCTCAGCTTGCTCTTGCTTGCTGCACTGGTGATTGGCTGGCCGTGGCTTTCCGGCCGGGTCACCATTCCGTGGGATGCCAAGGCGCATTTCCAGCCGCAAATCCAATTCCTGGCGCAAAGCCTTGCCGATGGCCAATCCCCCTTCTGGGCGCCGTATGCCTTCAGCGGCCATCCGCAAATCGCCGATCCCCAGTCGATGATCTTTGCCCCGCCATTTCTTGCCCTTGCCCTGGTCAATGCCGCACCCAGCCTTTGGGCGGTCGATACCACCGTGTTTGTCATGCTCTTTGTCAGCGGTGCGGCGCTGATCTTGTGGTTCCGCGATCAGAACTGGCATTGGGCGGGCGGCCTGATCGCGGCGTTGGCCTTTTGCCACGGCGCATCAATGGCCTGGCGCATCCAGCACACCGGCCAGGTGCTGAGCCTTGCCTACCTGCCGCTGGCATTGCTTGCCTGCGATCGCGCCCTGGCGCGCGGCTCCATCGTCTACGGCATCGCCGCCGGCATGGTAGCGGCCGCCATCGTGCTCGGCCGCGATCAGGTGGCGCTGCTCGGTGTGTATTTCCTTGGCGCATTTGCCATCTGGCGCATCGCCACGGCGACAAAGCCGCGCGGCGCCCTGCGCGCGGCCCTGCTGCCGCTGGGCGCAGCGGCGCTCTCAGCGTTGGCTCTGGCCACCATCCCCATCCTGCTGACTGCTCTGTTCGCCGGGGATTCGAACCGGCCGGCCATCGATTACATCGGCGCCGGCCGCGGCTCGTTGCACCCGGCCTTGCTGCTGACGTTCATTGCCCCAGACATGTTCGCCGCCGCCGGCCGGATGGAGGACTATTGGGGTCCGCCGAGCTTTGCCTGGCAGCATACCGGCCTGTTCATTGCCCAGAATATGGGCGTAATGTACATCGGCGCCTTACCGCTGCTGCTGCTCGGCTTGGCGGCTTTGCGCGGCGACCTTTGCAACCGCGAGATCCGCTTCTTCACCGCCGCAGCTTGCTTGACCTTGCTCTACGCCTTGGGCTGGTACACGCCGGTCTTTAAGATCATCTATGAGCTGGTGCCGGGCGTGCAGCTGTTTCGCCGCCCCGCCGATGCCACTTTCTTGCTTGGCGGGCTCGCCGCCATCCTCGCTGGCTATGCTGGGCATCGGCTGTTTTCGACAACCGTCCATTGCGTTCGACCACAGAATGCTGGGCATTGTCGCCGGCCTGCTCGCGGCTGCGGGCATCGTGGCGATCCTGCTCGGAGCCTGGCTCGACCGCATGCCGCGCTTGCTGATGCCGCTCGCGCTCGCTGCCGCTGCCTTCGCTGCGGCCGGCATGGCGCTGCGACTGGCGCGCCCTTTGCTCGCGCCGCAGCCGGCGTTTGCCGCCGTGATCCTGGTGGCGGTGACCACCGTCGATCTTGCCTACAACAATGGACCGAGCAGCTCGTCCGCCCTGCCGCGGCGCACCTACGACGTGCTCGAGCCGCGCACCGGCAATGCCACCATCGCCATTCTCAAAAGCAGCGTGGTGCAGAACGACCGCCGTCGTGACCGCATTGAACTTGCTGGCCTCGGCTTTCATTGGCCGAACGCGAGCCTCACTCACGATCTGGAGAATACGCTGGGCTACAATCCTCTTCGCCTCGCGCTTTACAGCCAGGCCGTGGGGGCGGAAGATCACGTCGCCCTGCCCGACCAGCGCAAATTCTCGCCGCTGTTTCCATCCTACCGCTCGACCCTGGCGGATCTGCTGGGGTTGCGATTTATTGCCAGCGGCGTGCCGATCAATGAGATCGATCACAGCCTGAAACCCGGTGATCTTACGCTGCTGGCGCGTACGAGCGACGGCTATATTTACGAAAACCCTGGCGCTGTGGATCGCGTCCGGTTTGCCACCGTGGCGAGGGCGGCCGACTTTGCGGGAATGCTCAGCGATGGACAGTGGCCGGCCGTCGACCTAGCCTCGACCGTCCTGCTCGAGAACGTTCCGGCCAGCCAAAGCCCTCGGCGACGCGGCCAGGCCAGCCTCGTCTCCTACCAGAACACTGAAGTGATGCTGGAAGTCGACAGTCCGGACGGTGGCTGGGCCGTCCTCAACGACGTCTGGCATCCATGGTGGTACGTGGAGCTCAATGGCAAGCCGGCGGAGCTCCTGCGGGCCAACGTGTTGTTCCGGGCTGTAGCGGTGCCGCCGGGCCATCATGAGGTCCGTTTCACCTTTCGTCCGCTCAAGGGGGCCTGGGAAGAGTTGACCCAGAAGCGCGCTGCACGACCGCAGACTGAGAATTAAGGCCGCCTTGGGGCGTCGGGCCGCTCACCCGGCCGGTCCTGGCGATTCCCTTCGCCGCGATCCTGCTCTAAGCATGCAATACCGGCTCGTTCATGCCGCCTTCAGCCTCGCCGTGAGATCGGCGAACGGACAGAATGCTTCTCCAATGCCCCGACAACTCAATTGCGCGCGTGACCCCACATGACTGCAGCCGATTTTCAAGCCCCTGATGCTCCTGGCTTCAGGCTCGATCCCCGCGTGATCGGTGCGTTCGCGCGCTTCGCCGGTGGCTACTGGCGCGGTGATAACGCAATCCGCGCCTGGACCCTGACACTGGGTCTTGCTGCCGCTCTGCTGCTTTCGACGGCCGCCACGGTCGCGCTCAACCATTGGAACCGCTGGTTCTTCGACGCCCTGGAGCGGCGTGATGTCGAAACCGTAACGCATGCCGTATTTGTGTTCGCCCTAATCATCGTGGCTATGGCTGCCATCGGCGTCTTGATTGTGCTGGCGCGCGAAACCCTGCAAGTGCGCTGGCGCGCTTGGATCGTCGAGCACCTGGTCAATCGTTGGCTGGGCAAGCAGCGCTTCTATCATCTCAACGTCAGCGGCAAGGAACCTCCCAATCCTGAATACCGCATCTCCGATGACACCCGCTGGGCCACTGAGCCCCTCGTCGACCTTGGCATCGGCCTCGTGCTCGCCATCGCCGGTGCCGCAGCGTTCATAAGCATTCTTTGGAGCGTGGGCGGCGCCATTAGCGTCAGTCTGGGGTCCTGGGGAACGCTGACCATACCTGCCTACATGGTTTGGGTGGCGCTTGCCTACGGCTCGCTGGCGTCGGGCTTGATGCTGTGGGTCGGCGCGCCGCTGGTTGGCTACGTCGGCCGCAAGAACGAGGCGGAAGGTTATTTCCGCTTCGCCATGATGCGCATCCGCGACAACGCCGAGAGCGTTGCCCTGATGGACGGCGGTCGCTACGAGCAGGCCATACTTGGCCGCTTTTACGACACCGTCGTGGCACGCTGGCTGGCGATCGTGTGGCAGCATGGCCATCTCACCTGGATCACCAACTCATGCGGCCCGATGAAGCCCATCGTGCCGCTGCTGTTCCTGGCGCCGAAATATCTGTCCGGCGACTTAACCTTGGGGCAGGTGACCCAGCTGGCGGCGGCTTTCGTCGAGGTGCAGATCGCGATCTCCTGGGTGGTCGACAACTACAACCGTGTGGCCGAATGGTACGCTTCGGCGCGCCGCGTGATGGACATCGTCGATGCCTGTGACGCAAGCGATCGGGCGACGGCGGCCGGGGCCGGCGCGGAAGTCTCGCCAAGCGGCGCCATCCGCCTCACCGATTTTGAGATTGCCGACGGCCGCAACCGCCCCTTGCTATCCGGCGCCGGCTTTGCCGCGGCGCCGGGGGAGGCGGTGCACATCTATGGTGACTCCAGCACCGGCAAATCGACCCTCGTGCGCGTGTTGGCTGGGTTATGGCCACGCGCCCGCGGCAGCGTCAGCATGCCTGCGCCGGGCAGCGTCATGATCGTCCCGCAGAAGGCCTATCTGCCGTTGGGCTCGCTGAAAGGCGCATTGCTGTATCCGCACCCCTCCCTTGAGATCAGCGATGACAGGCTTGCCGCGGCCCTGGAGAAAGTCGGCCTTGGCGCCCTGGCGCCACGTCTGGCTGAGGTGGCGCGCTGGGATCAAGTGCTTTCCAACGGCGAGCGCCAGCGCTTGGCGGTGGCGCGGCTTGCCATTAGTCGGCCTGGCGCGTTGATCCTGGACGATGCGCTGTCCGCGCTCGATGAAGGCACACAGGCCATGCTGCTCGCACACTTGCGAGCCGAGCTACCCGAAGCAATCATCATCAGTCTCGGCCAGAGGCCGGTGCCCCTCGGAGTACATGATCGCCAGCTCGTCCTGGAGCGGATGGGCGAAACATCGATCTTACGGCCCGCGGGAATGCCGACCATGGCCGTGGCACGATAGGCGGCATCTCAAGACAAACACACGCACGGGGCGGTGGACAATGAGCACCTTGAACTTCTGGAATACCACCTGGAGCCTCGACGAGGCGCAGTGTCCATGCGATGTGCATTTCCTCGACTACCTGGCCCAGAGAGGCGCCCGCCATGCGTCGATCTTCCATTTTGGCACCGGTAATCATCACATCGTTGGGCTGAAGACGGCACAAAACGGATCCGACAATGCGGTGCTCGGCATTACGGCTTCGCCGCACGAGTACCAGGCCTACATCGACCTACTGATCAAGAACCCGCGACTCGGGCATACCTACAAGGCCTACTTCGGTGACATTTACCAGCTCGACGGCCGACTGCTTCCCGAGTTTGACTATGTCAGTCTGTTTCATGTCGGCGAGTATCGCACCGCCGAGAACGATGCGTATGGTGCACTGACGGATCTGGGGATGGCACTCGTGCTTGCGGACAAGGTCAAGCCAGGTGGCGAGATCCTGTTCTATACTGGCTCCTTCGCCTATGACCAAGCCGAGGCCGTCGCTAAGGAACTCATTGAGCGTCAGGCGTTCATGGCTGCGGGTGGCTTCAAGAGCCTGCAGATCATCAGGAAGCACGCAGGCTGAGGACGCATGACGATCTTGCAAATTTACCGTCGCGCCCTTTCTCTGCTGGCAACCGAGCGGGGGTTGACCATCTGGGTGGCGCTATCTGGTGTTGCGGTTGCCGCGGTGCAACTGGCCGAGCCGGTGCTGTTCGGTCGCGTGGTCGACGCCTTGTCCCGCGGACAGGAGGCCTTCCCGATCATCGGCTTGTGGGCCGCACTCGGACTGTTCGGCATTGTCGCCAGCGTAATGGTGGCCGTCGTGGCCGATCGGCTAGCGCATCGGCAGCGCCTCAGCGCTCTTGGTCTGGCATTCGAACGGGCCATCATCCTGCCGATCAGCTATCACGCCGAGAAAGGCTCTGGCGCGGTCGTACGTACCATTCTTGCCGGCACTGATGCGCTGTTCTGGAACTGGCTCTCCTTCCTGCGCGAACAACTAACCGCGCTGGTGGGGATCGCTGTGCTGGTGCCGACGGCGATTGCCATGAACAAGAGCATGGCGCTGATCTTGATGCTGCTGGCTGCTCTTTATTTGGTCTTCAATCTGCTGGTCGTGCGCAGGACCAGTGACGGGCAGGCGACCGTCGAGCAGTACCATAACAATGTCTACGGCCGGGTCGGCGATGTGCTTGGCAATGTCACGGTGGTACAGAGCTATGCACGGCTCGCGGCCGAGATGCAGGCCATGCGCACGGTCATGAGCCAGCTGCTCGCCGCACAATACCCGGTTCTGACCTGGTGGGGCCTGCTGACGGTACTTACGCGAGCGGCTGCTACCGTCACCATGGTCGCCATCTTCGCCGTTGGCGCCCTGCTCGTGCAACGCGGCGAGATCACGGTCGGTGAGATTGTCGCCTTTGTGGCCTTTGCCAATCTGCTGATCACCAAGCTCGACCTGCTGTCCGGCTTTGCCGTGCGTATCTTCCAATACGCCCCAACACTGCGCAGCTTTTTCGATCTGCTCGATGCCACCGACGGCGTAGTTGAGCAGCCAAATGCCAAAGCGCTTCAGATCGGCGCCGGCGACGTCGCCTACGAACAGGTGACCTTTCGCTTCCGCAACAGCGACCAGGGTATTTTCGATGTTTCGTTTATGGCCGCGGCCGGCAAGACCGTCGCTTTGGTGGGGCCGACCGGCGCCGGCAAGACAACTACCTTGGCTCTGCTACAGCGCCTACGCAGTCCCGATGCGGGCCGTATCCTGATCGACGGCCAGGACATCAGCGACGTCACCTTGAACTCGCTTCGACACAGCATCGCTGTCGTGTTCCAGGATGCCGGACTGTTCAATCGCTCAATCGGCGAAAACATTCGCATCGGCCGGTCCGAGGCGACCGACCTGGAGGTCGAGCAGGCAGCGAGACTGGCGGAAGCACACGATTTCATTGCCCGAAAGCCCGGCGGCTACGGTTTTGTCATCGGTGAGCGCGGTGCTTCGCTTTCGGGCGGCGAGCGCCAACGCATCGCCATCGCCCGGGCAATCCTCAAGAACGCACCGATCCTGATCCTCGATGAAGCGACCAGTGCGCTGGACGTCGAAACCGAATCGAAAATCAAGCGCGCGATGGATCGCGTACGCCAGGGCCGCACGACCTTCATCATCGCCCACCGTCTCTCCACCGTTGCCGATGCCGACTTGATCCTGGTGCTTGACGGCGGCCGCATCATCGAGCGCGGTACCTTCAGGGAGTTGGTGGCGGCCAATGGCTTGTTTGCCCGACTGGTGGCAGAGGGGGGATTCATCGAACCGGAGCCGAAGCAGGATCCCGTCGAGGCCCTTGCTTGAGGCGGATCGCACCTCATGGCGCGTCAACACGGTCCTGCCCGCCGCACACCTCCGCCACTTCCGTTTCCAACGCCGTCAGCAGCGCCTCGACCCATGCCTGCCGCAGGTTGCGGCCGATCAAGACAAGGCGGCTGCGGCGGTCCTGCGAAGGCCAGCGCTCCAGCCAGACGGGGGGATGAAAGACGTGCTGCACGCCGTGGATCACCGCCGGGCGGTCCGGGCTTTCCACAATGTTCACAATACCCTTGAGACGAAGCAGATCGCTGCCGCAGTGCTCGGCCAGCACTTCGAGCAGCAAGGTAAGGCTGACGGCGCGGATCGGCGTCTCGCGCACCAGGGCAAAACAGTCGAGCTCGCGAGCGTGCTGATGCGTGGCCGGGCCCGCAGCGCCCGACCCGGAGCCTGCCAGCCAGCGCTCGACATCGGCCAGCTGCTTTGCGGGGAAAGCAAGATCGAACAATTGCTGCGCATCGACATCGCCGTAGGATGCCGTCATCACCGCTGCTGCCGGATTGAGTGTGGCCAACCGCGCCGCCAGCCCGCTTGCCGGCGCCGCTAGCAAGTCGGTCTTGGTCAGCAGCAAACGGTCGGCAAGCGCTACCTGCTTGATCGCCTCGGCATGCCGGTCGAGCGTCGCCAAACCATTGACCGCATCGACCGTTGTCACCACACCGGCGACGGTAAGCAAGCGGGCCAAGGCTCCATCCATCATCAGTGCATGCAGGATCGGCGCCGGGTCGGCGAGACCGCTGGTTTCTATCACGACACGCTCGAATGCGGGCACCGTGCCGGTCGCGCGTTGCTGCAGCAAGGCCTCGAGCGTGCGCACCAGATCGTCGCGCAGGACGCAGCACAGACAGCCTGTCTGCAAGGCGACAAAACTCTCCGTGCTCGTTTCAACCAGATCGTGATCGAGCCCAATCTCACCGAACTCGTTGATGATCACAGCCGTGCGCGAGAAGGCGGGGCTTTTGAGCAGCCGCCCCAGCAGCGTGGTCTTGCCGCTGCCGAGAAAACCGGTCAGCACCCAGATCGGGATCATGGCACGAGCGGCAGGGCGGCGATGCGCACGCGGATCGGCCGATAGTTGACATCGATGGCGCTGCGGACGCTTCTCAGTAGTCCGGCAATTCCGGTGACCCCGCGCCGGCGATCGTCGATGCTAACAAGCCAGCGGAAGGGTAGATCCGGGGGGGCGCGCGCGATGACAAGCCGCGTTGCTTGCGCCCTCACTTCTACGCCACCATCGGCGTTGCAGGTGACGATGGCCGCCACCCTCCAGGCCGCTAGGCTCTCGCGCAGCAGCTCCACCACGGCGTCGGGTACGGCGCCCATCATAGTGCTGCACCGTTGCGCATCTCGGCCGCAATCTTGCGCTTGAGATAGCGGCCCTCTCCCAGGCGGCCGAAGAACTGGCCGTTCTCGACCACCACCTTGCCGCGCAAAATCGTTAGCACCGGCCAGGCAAAAATGTCGTGACCTTCCCAAGGCGTGTAATCCGTCTCGTGCAGGTCTTCCTTGCGCACCTTGCCACGCCGGCTGGGATCGAGAATGGCGATGTCGCCGTCGCTGCCAACGGCAATGGCGCCCTTGCGCGGATAAAGCCCCATGATCTTGGCGGCATTTGACGACACGAGATCGACGTAGCTTTGCAACGAGTACTTTCGCCGCTCGACCATCTCCGTGTACATCACAGCCAGCCGCGGCTCGACCCCGGAGTTACCGCCGGTGGTATCGTCAATGCGTTTGCCCAAGGTCTTTTCGCGCAAGCTGCAGCACAGTTCGTCGGTGGCAACACAGTTGATGGCCCCATTCAGCGTGCCGGCCCACAGCGCTCTGCGGTCATCCTCGGATTTGAGCGAGGGGTAGGTGTGATAAATCTGGCCGTTCGGCAGCTTGTAGTCATCCGCGGTGTGCAGCATGTATTGGTGCAGGCTTTCGCCGTAGATCGGCAGGCCCTTGGCACGCGCCTCGGCAATCGCCGCCACGCCGGTGGCGGCCGATACGTGCATCATGTAGAGCGCGGTCCCCGGCACGCTCTCGGCCAGCCGCAACACGCGCCGAAAGCTTAGATCCTCCGACAGCGCATTGTGCACTTCCGCCATGTGCTCGAAGCCTACCCGCCCCTCACGGATCAACTTGGCGTACATGTGCATGACGATGTCGTTGTCCTCGGCGTGGATGACACCCAGTCCGCCGGACTGCGCCAAGACCTTGAAGGTTTCCCAAATGTCGCCGAAATCGATCATGCGCCCGCTGCGATGCGGCCAGATGTTGGTCGTGAAGATCTTGATTGTCGGGTAGCCAGCCTGGATCGCCTCGGCGAGTTCGGCGAACTGCGTCGGCGGTGGATCGGTGGCCAGCATCAGATGGTAGGCCCAATCGCAGCAGCTCTTGGGCGCAAAATCGGCATCGCGCGCTTCGATCGACCGCTGCACGCTGCGGTCGCCCGTCACGTAGGCGAAATCGATCAAGGTGGTGGTGCCGCCGAACAGCGCGGCCCTGCCGACCTGATCGATACCTTGCGTGTAGAGCACCGTACCGTCGGGCACCACGAAGGGATGCTGCATATGCACATGCGGATCTATGCCACCCGGCATCACGATCTTGCCCGCGGCCGCGATCACGCGCAGCGCATCGCTGTCTGCGAGCGTCTCGGGCGCCGCCAGCGCGGCAATGCTCTCGCCCTTGATGGCAACGTCGCAGCGCACAACGCCCTGCGGCGTCACCACGTCACCGCCGCGTATGATCAAATCGAGCATGGCTGCCCCTCCTGGGATTTCGCCCAAGTTTGCACCAGCCCTGCGCGGCGGAAAAGGCCGAAGCAGGGCGGCGGGACGAGCCGCCGGCAAGGCAACGGCAGGATCGGCCGCTCCCCGCTTGGGCTTGGCATGCCGACGCCGATCGGGGCAGCCGATACCGATTGCCGAAGGCGCCAGGCACGGGTTAGCGTTGCTTGGATGTGGCGTTGACGGCCAGGCAGCGGCCAGGGAGATGACGAGGATGCTGGAGCCGAAAAGCAGCGAGGCCGAGCGCTCCCTACTGGAAACCGCGCGGCGCGTGCTCCCAGCCGGCGGTTTCGGCAATGTTTCGCACGAAATCATCCTCGCGCAAGGACGCGCCGGGCGGGTTTGGGACGTCAGCGGCAATGAGTATGTCGATTACCTGTTGGGCTCCGGGCCAATGCTCGTCGGTCACGCGCATCCGGAGGTCGTGGAGGTGATGCAAAGGGTTGCCGCGACAGGCACCACCTTCTTTGCCAACAACGAATTTGGCATACGCCTTGCCGCCGAGATCGTCGAGGCGGTGCCTTGTGCGGAAAAGGTGCGGTTTGTCAGCACCGGCTCGGAGGCCGACCTCTACGCCATGCGGCTCGCCCGCGCCTACCGCAATCGCGACAAGATCCTCAAATTCGAGGGCGGCTACCACGGCATGAGCGACTACGGGCTCATGAGCCTCGCCCCGAAACGCGCCGGCAACTTCCCGCAGCCGATTCCGGATTCGGCCGGCATCCCAAAGAGCATCCGCGACGAGGTCCTGGTCGCGCCCTTCAACGATCTGGAGACCGTTGCGAGCCTCATTCGCGAGCACAAAAGCGAGCTCGCCGGCATTATCGTCGAGCCGTTCCAGCGCTTGATTCCGCCAGCGGCAGGCTTCCTCGAAGGCCTGCGCAAACTCACATCAGACAATGGCCTCGTGCTGATCTTCGACGAGGTCGTAACCGGCTTCCGCTTCGCCTATGGCGGGGCGCAGGCCTACTGCGGCGTCACCCCCGACATCTGTACGTTGGGCAAGGCGATCGGTGGCGGATTGCCCCTGGCCGCCATCGCTGGCCGCGCCGACATCATGGCGCACTTTGACAAGTCCGCTGTGGCGGAGGACCAGTTCCTAACCCAGATCGGCACGCTATCGGGCAACCCGATCGCAGCCGCTGCGGGCCTCAAGACATTGGAGATTCTGAAGCGGCCCGGAGCCTATCAACAAATCTTCAAGACCGGGCGTGCTCTGATGGACGGCTATGCTGAGATCCTGAAGCGCCGGCGCATTAAGGCACGCGTGCTGGGTGCCGAGCCGATGTTCGACGTGGTCTTCGCGGATCGCGAAATGAAAGACTATCGCTCCGCCAGGGGCGACGATGACCTGATGAGGCGATGCAATGCCCACCTACGTCAGCGGGGCATCCTCAAGAGTGAGAGCAAATACTACATCTCGCTCGCGCACACGGCGCAGGATGTGGCCTTTACGCTCGAAGCCTTCGACAGCGCCATTGGCGCGCTCGCGGCAGGCGCCGATTGAAGGTCCGGCTCGCGCGCCTGCCTAGCAAGCAGGCAATGCGCATGACCGCTCGCATCTTGGGCAGAAAGCCTCTGCCGCCTCCGGGCTGAGGTTCTCGCAAGCGCGAAGCCACCCGCTGCCCAACTCACCCGCGCACGGGCTAGATTGGCGTGTGAACAAAACGCAAATCGTGCTCGAGATCGTCACCCTCCTGCAGGGGACCCCGATCGACACCTTTGCGCGGCAGAACCTGTTCGCCGCCGGCGATAAGGTCCTCGTCAGATGTGCCGAGACGGTCACGGTCGCGAGCAGCGAAGGCCAGCTGTGCAAGCGCGCGATCGCCACCGCGTTGCGCCGTTACTCCTACCGCTTCACCATGCTCCAGCTTTCCGTGTTGGCCGATTTGTACGCGACGGCCCTGGAACAGCTTGAGCCCGAGGCCGTACCCTTGGTCCGCCAGCGCATGTGCGATGCGACCTCGGAAGAGGCCGAGCAGGATGCAGCGGCCGCTCGCGCGGTCTGCGAGCGCCTGTCGATGGACTTTTAACGCTTTGCGCCGACCCCGCGCCCTTGGCCTGCCCGTGGCGGGCTCGCATCGGCCATTGCTGCCCCGCTGGCTTGCGGGGCCGGCCGCACGGCGCCTCGATAGCGGCCGGGGCGCAGCGCTGCGGGCGTGCCCTGTAATGGTTTGCTCGGGACGCCCTAGGCGTTCGTCAACGGCAACCGCATAATCGCCAGCGCCAGCGCTTGTGCCCGCGGCACCAGCAAATCGACTTCCATATATTCCTCGGGCGTGTGCGCATTTGCCCCGACCGGCCCGGTCGCACATACGGTTGGGCAGCCAACTGCGGCGCTGAACCCGGAATCGGCGCAGCCACCGGAAAACTCGCCTTTGATGGAGAGGCCGGCATCGGCGGCCGCCGCCTGGTAGGCGGAAAACAGCTCCTGCGCGGCACCCGTCGTGGTCAACGGCAGGAATTCGCCCAGGATCTCAAGCCGCGCGGTGCTTCCCGGGACCACGGCCCTGTCGACGATGGCTTGCAGGGCCGCAAGCGCAAGCGCGCGATCCGCCGGCTTAACATAGCGCAGATCGATCTGCCCTTCGGCATGCGGCGCGGTGGTGTTGACGGACTGGCCGCCGCTGACGATGCCGACATTGACGGTCACGCCGCGTCCCAGGTCGGTCAGGCCATGCATGGCCACGATCTTGTGCGCCAATTCACCGATGGCACTAATGCCTTTCTCGAACGCCCCACCGGAATGCGCGGCCCTGCCCGACACCTCACAGCGCAAGAATACGCCACCCTTGCGCCCGGTCACGACATTGCCGCTAGGCCGGCCGGGCTCGGCATTGAAAACACAGCGGGCGCCGCGCGCGACCCGCTCGATGACAGGCCGCGATGACGGCGAGGCGATCTCCTCGTCGCTGGTGATCAGGCCTGCGACGGGCGCCGGTGCACCACCGAAGCGTTTCATCGCCGCCAGCACGAACGCGTTCATGACGAGACCCGATTTCATGTCGCAAACGCCGGGGCCATAGGCCCGGCCGTTATCGATGCGAAACGGACGGCGCGCCGCCTCGCCTTTCGGGAACACCGTGTCGCGATGCCCCATCAGCACGATTGGCCTTTCGTTGACGCGCGTCGCGTCGAGGCGCACATGGATTGCGGGGGCGAATGTTTCGTGCGGCTCGATCGAGACATCGAGCCCCTGTTCCTCGAAGAAACGGATCAGCCGCTGGCCAACCGCCTCCACACCTGCCTTGTGATAACTGCCGCTGTCGATGTTGACGAGCTCGCCCAGGAGCTCGAGCATGGCCGCCTTCTGCGCGCTGAGCCATTCCGTGAGCTTGGCTTCGTTCGGGGCCAGTTTGGCCATGACTACCTCATACAATCCGGCCGCAGCTGCAAGCAGCGTCAGGCCTCCTCGAGCCCGAGCGCGGTGCGGAAGCGATGCGCGATGGTAGCGCCGTCCTTCTGCGGCAGCCGCCAAGGATCGTCGGTGACGGCAATCTTGGCGACGGCCAAGACCGGCCCGGGCGCCTCGAGCAGAAAGTCGGCGAGTTCGGGAACGGCATCCTGTTCGGTGACGGTGCGGGTCTGGAGCAGGCCAAAGGCCTTTGCCACCGCCGCGATATCCGCCCGGTTGCTGGTGAGGCCGCGCTGACGCCCGGTTTCGCCGAAGCTTTCGTTGTCGAGCACCAGGATGGCAAGATTGCCGGGGGCCTGGTCGGCCACCACCGCCAGCGAGCCGATGCCCATCATCATTTCGCCGTCCCCTGTCACGCACAGCACGCGCCGGTCGGGCTGGGACAGGGCAACGCCGAGTGCGGTCGGCACTGCCAGGCCCATGCCGCCCCAGGAATACAGGTACTCGGCCGCATCCCCGGCGGCGAAGCAATCCCAGGTCGGGCTGCCGAGCCCCGGAATCACCAATGCCGAGCCGCGGCGCGACAGAAGATCGGCCATGAAGGGCCGGCGCTTGATGCGGTTCGAGCTCTTGTCCGGGCGGCGCGTCATTTCTGACCAAATCCCTTGGCGCCGATCACCCGCTGGCCGATCAGCACCGCCGCACTGACGCGACTATTGAAGGCGAAATCCGCCGCGGCTGCGAAGGTCTCGCCGATCTCCTCGGCCTTGTCGACGGCATAGCATTTGACGCCGACCGCCTCGAGTGCCGGCCGCACCGCCTGGCCCATCGGCACCTGCCAGGGATTGAACTCTCCCCATTGGCCGCGCATCGTCACCAGCAGCAGGCAGGGCGCGCGGAACGCAGCGGGAAGGCCTAACGCATTGATGCAGTTGCCGACGCCGGAAGATTGCATGGCGACCATCGCGCGCGCGCCGGCCAGCCAACAACCGGTCGCGATGCCAATACCTTCCTCCTCGGTCGACAACGTCACCAGCCGAATGCTTTTGCCCGCTTCGATGCGCTTCAAAAGCTGGGTCAGGCCTCCGTCCGGTATCGTGCAGACGGTCGTAATCGAGCGCGCCTCAAGGGCGCGCAAAACATCTTCAGACCAGTTCGGGGAACGACCGACCACCTAGCAACTCGCAAAAACCCGCCATCGCGGCCAACATCGTTACGCAATCTGCGCCAGGCGCCCCATCATTTGCAATGGGCCAATATCGCGCACGCGGGCGGTGAAGGTTGCCTTCAAGGGTTCGTCGATGTCGAAGATGCTGCTGGTGATGATTTCGCCATAGGGTGCAGGGAAGATGTACTTGTCGATGCCATCGGCCCCGCCGATGTAGTCGAACATGCGGCCAGTACTTTCCTTGTCGTAGAACACCGCCAGCTTGCCCACGTAGTCTTTGTACTCGACGCGGTCGATGGCGTTGAACAGCGCGTCGTCGGAGACCAGAAAAGCCAGGCGTCGGCGCACATAGTTGACGATTGCCAGTTCGCGCTCGGTGGTGACGATGCGTTGCCCGATCTGATGCAGGTTGACCGAATTGAACTTTCCTTCCGGGGTGGCATCCGTGCGCAGCCTTTGCACGACCGGTAGCACCAGAGCTTCCTCGAAGGCCGACTTGATGACCGGTCCATAGTAGCGTTCGATCGTACCCTTGCGCACGTTCTTGAGGCCCGCCTTCTGTAAGAAAAAGCGGCAGAACTCCTCGGACGGTGTCTTGGTTTCCTCGACCAGCACGGTGCGGAGCCGCTTTTTGACGAGCTGCACATGTGCCAGCTCGGCGATCGTGTCAGGGTTGAAGTTGTCCTTGGTCGTATGCAGCAACGTCTCCAACACCTCGTCGGATACGCCGTTGCGCGAGACCGTGTCGAGATCGAGCGTGAGAAAAGGCTCGTCATCCATCACATTGGGATCGACGGAATCGACGAAGAATTCGAACACGATGCCATTGGTGAGAATGGCAAGGCGCGTGGTCGGCAGCGCGTTGTAGTAGGTGCGGATCTCAGCGCGCGGTTCGATCAGGTCTGAGCCGACCTTCTTGCATTCGATACCGATCACCGGCTGCCCGTCGCGCATGATTGCCAAATCCGCCTTGATGGGCTTGTTGGGATCGAAATGCGCCATGTGCTCGGGATAGACTTCGTAGGGATTGGAATAGTCGTAGCCGAGCAGCCCGAGCATCGGCAGCGCCAGGTAGAGTTTGGTGCTTTCCTCGTTGCCGCAGGCGCTCATCAAGCCGACCGAGCGCTTGGCGAGTGCGCACAATCCAGCGCGCAGCTCATTGAAAGGATTCATGGCTTTACCCCCACTGAGGCACCGCACGATGCCGAATCAAAATCCGCTCGCCAAATTAGAGCATGCCCAAGGCAAAATTCGGAAGCCAAGGGTTGTAGGTAGTTGGGGGTAGCTTGGGCGAGAATGCGGGCGCAGCGTCAGGCCGCGAGTTTTTCAACTTCTTCGACAATGGCTTTGCCCATTTCCGCGGTCCCCGCCTGGCGCATATTGGGCTGCATAATATCGGCTGTGCGAAACCCCCGGGCAAGGGTATTGGCGATCGCTTTTTCGATGAGATCGGCCTCCCTGACGAGCCCACAGGAATAGCGCAGCGCCATCGCATAGCTGGCGATGGCAGCGATCGGATTGGCCAGGCCTTGGCCGGCGATGTCGGGGGCCGAGCCGTGCACCGGCTCATAGAGCGCCTTGCGTTTGCCCGTCTTGGCGTCCGGTGCACCCAGTGAGGCCGATGGCAGCATGCCGATCGAGCCCGTCAACATCGCCGCTTCGTCGGATAGCATGTCGCCAAACAAGTTATCGCAGACAATGACGTCAAACTGCTTGGGATTGCGCACCAGCTGCATAGCGCAGGCATCGGCAAGGATGTGCTTGAGCTCAACATCCTTAGCTTCGCGGGCATGCGTGGCGGTGACCACCTCGTGCCACAGTACGCCGGTCTGCATGACGTTGCGCTTTTCCGCCGAGTGCACCATGTTGCGGCGCGCACGGGCGAGATCGAAGGCCACGCGGGCGATGCGCTCGATTTCGGAGCTGGTGTAAACGGTCGTGTCGACAGCGCGCTTCTGTCCGTTCTCAAGCGTAACGATCTCCTTGGGTTCGCCGAAATAGGTACCGCCCGTCAGCTCGCGCAGGATCAGGATGTCCAGGCCCTCGACATGTTCGCGCTTCAGCGAAGAGGCTTCCGCGAGCGCGGGATAGCAGACGGCGGGACGCAGATTGGCGAACAGATCGAGTTCCTTGCGCAGGCGCAGCAGGCCGGCCTCGGGCCGAATCTGATAGGCTACCTTGTCCCATTTGGGCCCGCCAACCGCACCAAACACGATGGCATCTGCGGCCCGCGCCATGCCCAGCGCCTCATCCGTCAAAGGCACGCCGTGTTTGTCGATGGCCGCTCCGCCGACTAACGCGGTCTTGGTCTCGAAGTGCTGCTTGCCCCGCTTGTTGAAAAAGGCCACCAGACGCTCCACCTCGGCCATCACTTCGGGGCCGATGCCGTCGCCCGGCAGCAGTAACAGTGAGTACACGGTCATCGCTCTCCTCAGTGGAAAATCTGGCGCCGCATTGCTAACGCGCCGTGCCGCGGCAGGCAAGTTTGGTCTCGGCGGCCCTGCTCAGCCGAGGAATGGCAAGGACGTCGCCAGCGTGAAGCCGTTGAGCATCAAAAACACCCCGAGAAGACTGAGTGCGCCGCTGAGGCCAAGCAACGTGATGTTGCCGATGATGAGATGCACGGAGGCCAGCACGATGCCGATCTGCAGCAACGCTTGGCTCCAGTCGAAGTAGGGATCCTTGCGTAGCGCCACGTCACGCTCGACTTCCAGTGCCTTGGCCCTGGCAAACAGTTCATCAAGGCCTTCCTTGCGCACGGGATCGGTGGTCAGTAGCTGCACCTGGGTGCGGTAGTCCTTGATCTTGTCCTCGAATTGCTTGCGCACGTCGGTTGACAATCCAGCTTGCGCCGCAAGCGACAGCTCGAGTTCGTTGGCAGCGAGCTGGATCGCTGTGCGTCGCATGTTCTTGGCCTGGAAGAAGGCCCACGTGTTGGAGGCTTCGATGTTGGCTCGCGTCGAGTCCTTGGTAGCGTTGCCCCCGCCCACACCACAGATCGCCAGCAGCACCGCAAGCAAACCGATATAGACACCGATCCACTTGTTGCGCTCCTCCTTGTCGCTGCTGAGCTGCTCGACGGCGTCGTCCAAAGCCATGCTCTTCTCCCCCAAAAGCTCCGTGCCAGCAGCTCAAGCTGCAAGTTCGCGCCATTCGGACACCGCGCCAGCGGTGTCGAGACGATAAACGATCGGTACACCAGTGCGCAGCTCTCGCGCAACGATCTGCTCGCCGCTCAAGCCCTCCAGTTGCATGATGAGAGCCCGCAGCGAATTGCCGTGCGCGGCGACCAGGACGTTGCGGCCGGCGGCAACCTCCGGCCAGATCTGCGCCTTGTAGTAGGGCAGCACGCGGGCGGCGGTATCTTGCAGACTTTCGCCGCCCGGCGGCGGCACATCGAAGCTGCGCCGCCAGATCTGCACCTGCTTTTCGCCCCACTTCTTGCGTGCCTCATCCTTGTTGAGACCGGCAAGCTGGCCATAGTCGCGCTCGTTCAAGCGCCGATCGACAAGGGTCTTCAAGCCAGTCTGGCCGAGCTCGTCCAGCATGATGTCGAGCGTGCGCTGCGCGCGTTTGAGATCGCTAGTGAAGGCGATGTCAAATCGCAAAGCCTGGGCCTTCAGCAATTGTCCCGCCTTGTGCGCCTCGGCCACCCCCTTGTCGCTAAGATCGGGGTCTTTCCAGCCCGTGAATAGGTTGAGCTTGTTCCATTCGCTCTCGCCATGACGCACCAGAACCAGCACGTTGTCCATCCGCAATCCTCTGCCCAGGGTCGCTGCCGTTCAGCTTTTCGGCTTGGCGCCGTCGATGCCCAGCACGTCCATCATATCGAATAGGCCGGGTCCCTTGCCGCGTCCCCACAGCGCGGCCTTGACAGCACCGCGCGCATAGATGCCGCGATCGGCGGCGCGATGTACCAGCTCGATACGTTCTCCGTCGGCGGCAAAAATGACCGAGTGGTCGCCGACGACGCTGCCGCCGCGCAGGCTGGCAAAGCCAATGTCGCCGCGTCGACGCTCGCCGGTGTGGCCATCGCGCGCGCGCGCGCTCACCTCCTCGAGCTTGACCTTGCGCCCCTCGGCCGCGGCGCGGCCCAACATCAATGCCGTACCGGACGGAGCATCGACCTTGTGACGATGGTGCATCTCTAAGACTTCGATATCAAAGTCGGCGTCGAGTGCCTCGGCCACTTTGCGCACCAGAGCGGTGAGCAGATTGATACCTAGGCTCATGTTGCCAGCCTTGATGATGGTGGCGTGCCGCGCGGCTGCCGCCACTTTGGCCTCATCGTCGGCCGACATGCCGGTCGTTCCCATGACATGGATAATGCGCGCATTGGCAGCCAGGGCAGCGAACTCCAGCGAGGCTGCAGGCACGCTGAAATCGAGTACGGCGTCGATTTTGGTGAATAGCTCCAAAGGGTCGTCAATGATGACGACACCGAGCTTGCCAAGCCCGGCCAGCAGACCGGCGTCCTGTCCCAGAGCCAGCGAACCGGCCTGCTCGACGGCGCCGGCGAGCACGCACTCCTCGTTACCGTGGACCATCCTTACGAGTTCGCGACCCATGCGCCCTGCGGCACCGGTCACGGCGATCTTCAGCTTTGCCATCACACACCCATGTGGCTGTCGAGCCCGTATAGCAACGCCGCGCAGGGCACGGAAGAGCAAGCGTTGGCCCGGCGGCCCAGAGATTCCCGCCCACCGGCATGGTATAGGGTGCGCAGCCGCTGCGCTGCAAACACCGGCCATCGGCTGTCTCGCAAGGAGGCGGGAAGATGCGCGTGCCAGGGTGCGTATTTGCTGTGGCGGCGGTGCTGGCCGCCGGCCCGGCGGCCGCCAATCCCGTCAAGAGCCTCTACACGACGGTCGAACTCAAATCCTGCAAGCCGCTGAAGCGGCACAAGGATGGCGATGCTTGGCGCTGCGAGGGACTGCCCGGTTATCCTGTCTATGTCGCCGCCGGAGATTTGCGGCAATTCGTCAGCGCCGGCAAGAATGCGGAATATCGCCGCGCGGCGACGCAGACACTGGGGCCGTTCAACACCATCTTCGAGAATGGCCATCAGCGGGCGACCATCGAATGGCGCTTTGCTCTTCGCGCCGGGGTGCAAATCCCCTACGCCACGATCGTGCGCTACCACACCTCGCGACAAGGGCGCAGCGGCGACGTCTTGGTGATCTCCAAGGTGACACCGCAGGAAAGCTGCCACGTCGCCTACATCGACGCGCTGGCCAACGCGGACGCCATCGCCTTAGCACGCCGCGTCGCCGACGAGCAGGCTCGCACCTTCGATTGCCGGCAGGAGCCGCGCGCCATGGGCGAGCGCGGCAAAAGTCCGATGTAGCCGTCCCCCGCTCTGGCCGGGACGATCGATCGCACGTGCGCTGCGCAGATCGGCTTCGTCAGCTCCAGGCGAAGGCCACCTTTTCCAAGCGCTCGCCGCCAATGCGGGTGAAGGTGCTTGCCACCGGACGCCCACCACGGCGCCAATAGAAGTCGCAGGCGCTGGTATTGCCGAGCAGGGCCCAGACAATGAGGCCGTCGAGCCGGCGCATGTCGAGCGCATGCCGGCAGCCTTCAAACAGGTGCTCACCGAGCCCCAGCCCCTGATACAGCGGATCCAGGTAGAGTTCGTAGATCTCGCCCTGGTAGCGCCCACGCTGGCGCGAGTTGCCGAGCGTGGCATAACCCGCGACCGCGCCGCCGACGTCGAGCACCAGCGTGCTGTCGCCGGTCTTCATGGCATCGCGCCACCATTCCGGCGTGCGCTGGCGAACCATGCTGTCGAGATGGCGTTGCGGGATAATGCCGCGATAGGCGAACAGCCAAGAATCCTTGAAAACATTGGCAAGCGCCTTCGCATCGGCAGACTTGCCGCCGCGAACCCGCACTTTTGCGCCTGACCCCAGCATGGTGTCACTATAGCGCGGCCCCGATCGCTGTGATCTAGAAATTTTTGCCGGCGCCGGAGATGCCGCGGATCAAGCCAGCGCCTCGAACAAGCGGCGGTAGCCGAGCACCGAGGTGTCGAACAGAATATCATCAGCGCGCAGCGGTCGCGCGAGTGCCAGCCCCGCGAGCGAACGGCAGCGCGACAAGGCTACATAAGTCTGGCCGTGAGCAAAAGCGCCGCGCCCCAAATCAATATAGACGTTGTCGAGGGTCAAGCCCTGGCTCTTGTGAATGGTGAGGGCCCAGGCCAGGCGCAGCGGGAACTGGCGGAAGGTGCCGGCCACAGTCTCGACGATTTTTTCCTGCGCCTTGTCGTAGGCGTAACGTCGGCTTTCCCACGACACCTGTTCGACCTCGTGCTCCGCGCCGGCGATCTCGATAAAGACGCGCTCGCTCTCGAGACGCGCGACATGAGCAATGGAGCCGTTAACCCAGCGCCGGTCCGGGTCGTTGCGCAAAAGCATGACCTTGGCGCCGGGCTTGAGCACAAGCTTTTCCTCGGTTGGATGTGCCGCAGCGCTGAACTCGCCCGTCACGCCGGCCGCATAGGCCTTGGCACTGCCGGCCAACGCTGCAAGGTAGGCCATGTTGATGCGGCTGGCGGCCGCATTGGTGGGCGTGAGAATGACGTAAGGATCCCCTTCCGCCAACGTGCGGATCGGACGCACGCGCTGGTTGAGCACAGCCAGATCGTTGGCGCCGATTTCGCCGTCGCGGATATGATTGAGAACCTCGAGCAGCACCTCGTCGCGCTGGCGGAAGACTTGCCGCAGCTCGATCAGCCCGGTGCCCGCACCCTCGCGCAAGGCCGCAATACTGAAGAAGAACGGCCCGCCGTGCTGGGCTTCGAGATGTTCGGCGACATCGGCCTCGTTGATCACTGGGGGAAGCTGATGCAAATCGCCAAACAGGGCCAAGCGCACGCCGCCGAACGGCTCGCGCGGCCGTCCTCGATTGACCCGCAGGGACTGGTCGATGGCCCACATCAGATCGGAGCGAACCATGGAGATCTCGTCGATGACAAGAAACTTCAGTCGCCGCATCAAACGGCCATTGCGGCTGCGGCGTATGTCATCTGGGCAAATCAGCCGTGGTGGAAAGCCGAAAAAAGAATGGATCGTCTGTCCGCCGACGTTGACCGCCGCAAGCCCCGTAGGCGCCACGATCACCATCTCATCTGCAAGCATGTCCTTGAGGCAACGCAGCAGCGTCGACTTGCCGGTGCCCGCCCGACCGGTCACGAACAGATTGCCGCTCCCCTCGCTGAGATAGGCGTGGGCGGCCAGATGCTGCTCGGTCGGCTCGAAGCCTGACGGCCAGCCGCTAGTTGCGGCGCTAGCAGCAATCAAGTGGGATGTGGCCAAGGTGCTAAGGATCCAGGCGAGTCACCCGCGTTAAGGCGCGCACTATACGCGATTGCTGCTTGCCGCAAGTCTATAAGCCGCGCCCGCCGCTGACGTCGAGCAGTACGCCGGTGATGTAGCTTGCCTGGTCCGAGCACAGCCACACCACCGCTTCTGCCACCTCCTCCGGCCTGCCGCCGCGCTTCATTGGCACAAGATCCTTGTACTTGCCAACGCGATCGCCGATGCCGAAATCTTTTTGGATGTCGGTTTCGATCAGCCCCGGTCTGACGCCATTGACGCGGATTCCTTCGCTCGCCAGCTCCTTGGCAAGGCCGACCGTGAGCGTGTCTATGGCACCCTTGGAGAAGGCGTAATCGGTCGATTCGCCGGGGCCGCCCAGCTTGGCGGCAAGCGACGACATGTTGACGATGACGCCGCCGCGACCGCCGAGCCGGGTCGACATGCGGCGCACGGCTTCCTGGGCAGCAATAAAGGCCCCGGTGGTATTGACCGCCAGGATTTGCTGCAGCCGATCCGGCGCGATATCGATGAACCTGGCGGCGCGGCTCAAAATGCCGGCATTGTTAAAGAACGCATCGAGACGGCCAAACTCCGCGTCGACGGCCTTGAACAGCCGCGTGATTTCCTCCGGCTTGCCGACGTCGGCCTGGATGGTGGTTGCCTTGTGGCCAAGTCTGCGGACATCGGCCGCCACGGCCTCGGCAGCATCCTTGTGGCCAAGGTAGTTGACAGCCACCGCATAACCGCGCGCCGCCGCCAGCCGCGCAGTGGCCGCGCCGATGCCGCGGCTGGCACCGGTTATGAGCATCACTTTATCCGGCATCTTTACGCCCCATTTGCTTGCCCGTCTGTGTTGCGCTACGTCTGCCTTTCCCGGAGCTGGATTGGGGTGTCCGGCCGTTCGACCGCTGCCGCCCCCGTCAAAGCCGCTCAGCGCGGGCAGAGCATGGTCGCGACACCCTTCATCGCACAGTTGCAGCTGAGGTCAAAAATCGTCAAACGCCGGGGCCGCGAAAGGCACAGACGAGGTATTCGCCGCCGGACCGGAGTTTACGAATGCAGACGTGGATACGCCCGTCCGGCGATTTCCGCCACAGGGCATAGTCCGGTGGGATCACGGCCGACAACCCGCGCGAGGTAACCACGTAGCTGCCGTCCGGGCGGCGCTCTACCGTCTCGGCCGGGCCGCAATCCTGTCCGCTGCAGCATTCAAGCGGATACCAATCGTGCGCGTGCGCCTGCCAGCTAAGCAAGCCGAGAGCGGCCATCAGGACCGCTACACGATGGTGTCTCATGGCTCCTGCGCCCCACCACCGACCTGCCGCCCCGGGTGTGTCGCGGCAATGCAAGGGTCTGCTGCGACCCTCTGGTCAAGCAATGCAACCGTGCAATAGAGGACGCCTAGCTTGGCAAAACGGCCGGCGCAAGGCGGCCACCTCAACCATCCGCTCACTGCCGGAGCGGCCGCGGCTCGACCTTCTCGGCGTCGAGACTGTAACCGGCTTCGGCAAGGCCCGTGAAGGCCGGCGTGACCGTCAAGGTCCCCGTCACCCACACCGGATCGAACGTGCCCTTGATGTCGATACCGCTCTCTGCCTTGACATAGACGATTTGGTTGGGCGGCGGCGGCGGCACATGAATGCAGGCACCTACGAACGGCACCAGCAGAAATTCCTTCACCCGCGTCGCATCAAAGTCGAGGGGGACGACGTAGCCGCCGATTTGAACCCGTTTGCCGTCAAGGCTGTCCACCACCGCCGGCGGGCTACCGCCTGAGGCGGCGGGCGCCGACATCCACCGCCCCTCGGGAACCGGCGGCATCGACGAATTGCCATGCTCCGCCGCCGGAGGGCCCGCGTCCGCGGGCCGGCCGCTGAAAAACGGCCGTGGCGTCTTCGGCGGCGCCGGCGGTACCAGTTGGTCCCATTTCAAGCTCATGACCGCTTCGGTCGCGTCTGTGGCATTGGGCGGCGCCAGCAGGAAAAATACGCCACCGAGCAGGCCGAGAATTAAGGCGTGAGAGGCCGTGCGCATCGGGAAACCTCGCTTCAGGTCCGCACCGTCATGCCGTCGGCCACCGATAGGCGATAGGCGCGCAGCGCCGGCAACAGGCCGGCAAGGCAGCCGGCAACCGCAATGCCAATCAAGGTCAACAGCTCGGCCGGCTTTGGTGCATCGATCGGCAGATTGAGACCGTAGGTTCTGTCGATATAGGGCTGCAAAGCCGACAAGCCGATGTAGAGAAGGATGATGCCGAGCGCAATTCCCGTCACCGTGAGCACGCCGGCCTCGGCCATCAACAGGCCGAGAATGGTGCGAGGTCGCGCGCCGACCGAGCGCAGGATTGCCATCTCGCGACGGCGCTCGTTCAAGGTGGTCAGGATCATGGTGACCATGCCCAGTAGGGCCGTCGCCACCACCATGGCCGATACGGCCGTCAAAGCCGTCTCGGCAATGCCGACGAGCCCCCACAATTCCTGCAAGGCCGCTCCCGGCAGGATGGCCGACAGCGGCTCGGGGCGATACTCGTTGATCTGCCGCTGCAGACGAAATGTCGCCAGCTTCGACTTCAGGCCGATCAGCGCCGCCGTGATCGCCTTCGGCTTTAGGTCCAGCCGGCGCACCTCGTCGGCCGACACGCTCTGCCCGGGCAGGCGCCCGCCGCTAACCCAATCGACGTGGATGGCCTCGATCGCTTCCAGGCTGACGTGCACGGTACGATCGACCGGTGTGCCGGTCTTCTCCAGGATACCTGACACGCGGAATGGCTTGTCGTCGTGCTCGACGAAGGCGACCGCGCCCAGTCCATGCGAGATAACGATGCGGTCACCGACCTTGTAGCCCAAGGCTGCGGCGACATCGGCGCCGACTACGGCATCGAAAAGATCGCTGAAGGGTGCGCCGGTGCGGAAGACAAGTGCGTGCGTCTGGCGGAACTTATAGTGCGTAAAATAGTCAGGCGTCGTGCCCAACACGCGGAAGCCGTGGTGGCTGTCGCCGAGTGCGAGCGGCGCAGCCCAGGCGACCTCCGGCCGCGCCACAATGTCCTCGTAACTTTGCCAGGACAGGTTGTTGGTGGCATTGCCGATGCGGAACACCGAGTAGAGTAGAAGGTTGAGGCTGCCACTGCGCGCGCCGACGATCAGGTCGGTGCCAGAAAGGGTGTCGGCAAAACTCTGGCGTGCGCCGGTGCGGATCTTTTCGACGCCGAGCAGCAGCACCACACTGACGGCGATCGCCAGCACTGTCAGCAGCGCCGTAAGCCCGCGATTGCGCAAAGACTGCAGCGCCAGCCGCAAGACGATCATGAGCTGCCTTTCTGGCCTGCAACCGCGATTTCATCGAGGCGCAAGACTCGGTCGAAGCGGGAGGCCAGGCTCTCGTCATGGCTGACCATGATCAGCGTAGCCCCCGCCTCGCGGGTTTCGCTGAACAAGAGGTCGAGGAAGGCGGCTTGACGATCTCGATCCAAGGCCGAGGTAGGCTCATCGGCCACGATCAACTCCGGCGCCCCGATCAGGGCCCGCGCCGCCGCAACTCTTTGCTGCTGCCCGACGCTGAGCTTGGCCGCCAACGATCCACCCACGAGGTCGGCGTGGAGGCCGAGCCGGGTTAACAGGCGCACGGCTTCCTGCTCGCACGAGGCCCTGGCGGCGACGCGGCGACGCCGCTCGGGCGCAAAGCTCAGCGGCAGCAGCACATTGTCGATGACGGTCCCGTACGGCAGGAGGTTGAACATCTGGAAGATGATGCCAAAGTGTTCGGCACGATAGACATCGCGCGCCGAGGCCGACATGCCGGCGATGTCGCTGCCGAGGATTTCGATGCGTCCGGACTGCGGTGTGAGGATGCCACAAAGCAGGCCGAGGAATGTCGACTTGCCGCTTCCCGACGGCCCGATCAGCAGCAGGCGCTCGCGCGCCGGCAAGACGAAGCGATGGATGGCAAGTGAAAAGGCATTACGCCCGGGCCAGGCGAAGCGCAGGTCGGACACGCACACGACGTGCGACTTGGCGGCTGCCGGTTCCACGCTGATCGCGACCATGCGGCAGCCCGCGGCCTACATCATGCCGGCAAGATCGATGCGTGGCTTGGCGCGAGTCACGTCAAACCTGGTCTGCCCCTTTGGGGTGATCACATTGACCTCCAGCTTCTGGGCCCCGGCGAAAGCCTGGAAATAGCCGAATTCGAGGACGGTGACGCCGGCCGGTGCGGTGCATGTGAATGCATACTGGCCACGAAAATGCGAGTGGCTGCGTGCGTCGGCCGCATCGGCTTTTTTCTGCGCCGTTGCCTTGTCCCTTGGCTGGTCGTGGCCATGTTCGCCACCCTCGATGTCGACGCTGGCTGCGACCACGACACATCCCGCCGCGCCAGGAAACTTGAACAGGGCCTGGGGCGCAAGCAGCTGTTTCTTGGCCTGTTCGACCGCCGCCTGCTGGCGCGCGGTCCTGGCGCTGTGCTCGAACCCGACGATATCGACCCCCGGGGCTTCCAGTTCCAGACTGATGCGCGCGCCCTCGAAAGCAATGTTGAGCGTGCTGCGGCCGTGTTCATGGGCCGCGCTTTGACGCTGCTGCGCGGCGGCGGCGCCAGGATGGCCCGTGAGGCCAAGCCCAAGGAAAAGCAGGATGAAAGTGCGCATGCGGAGGTGACGCCAGCTTGAGGATGCCCTGGGATCGCCGCCCGACGTCACGTCGCCGCCGGTCCCGATCCAACAGCGATGTTATAACGTATCAATCGCCGGGAAGACAGGGGGGCCGCCCGGCGATCCAGCGTACCCGCGCGTGCGCCCCGGGCTAAGACACCCAGAGGCGCCCGTGGCCCGCAAGGGTTGCGGGAGCCGGCCAATCCGGCCGGGCTCGCCCCTTTTCAGGCTGTCGCCAGCCGGGGCTGCTCTGGTCGGCCGCGGACGTCGAAGAACAGCGCCTGGCTGATGATCGCCTTGACGTTGTCGGGATGGAACGGCTTGGTGATCAGGAACGTCGGTTCGGGTCGGGTCCCTGTCAGCAGCCGCTGCGGATAAGCTGTAATAAAGATGACCGGGACCGAGAACTGACGCAGGATCTGGTTGACCGCATCGAGGCCTGAGCTTTCATCGGCGAGCTGGATGTCGGCCAGGATCAGTCCGGGCCGCGTGCGTGAGACCGCTTCGATGGCCTGACGCTCGGTGCGAGCAATCTTGACGACGCGGTGGCCAAGCGACGTCACGAGCCGCTCCAGATCGAGAGCGATCAGTGGCTCATCCTCAATGATCACCACATCAGTGGCAATCTGGCGGGCGATTTCACGGCCGGCCTCATCGATTAGGTTTTGCACCTCGGCGGGGGAAATATTGAGCACCAGCGCCGCGTCCTGGGGTGAAAACTCCTCCACCGCTATCAGCAAGAACGCCTGTCGCGCCGGCGGCGTCAGCATATCGAAGTTGCGCTTGGCGGCATCGAGGGCGTGCGAACCCGCATCCGTCGCCTGGGTGTTCAAGGCAACCGAATTGAAGATGCTGAGAAACGTCCGGTAGAGGGCGATCCGTGCCGGCAACTCCGGCGCAAAGATCGAGGGATCGGCGAGGATGGCCTCCAGCGTGGAGGCGACGTAGGCATCACCGCTCTTTTGGCTACCCGTGAGTGAGCGCGCAAAGCGCCTCAGGTACGGCAGATGCGCCGCCACCTTTTCCGCCAATGTCATCCCAGATCCCCTCCCTAGCCTTCTCAGTCAAGCACTGTCATCTGCACCCAAAACGCCACAGCCAGGACTTGAGTTCCCGGGCAGGGAACCCAAGCGCCGGCTCGGCGTTTTTTGCTCAGACGATTCAAAGAGCAAGCAGCGCCTCTGATCCAAGGGGGAAACATGAACGGAAAGAATGGCTTCACGGGCCCCCGGGGCCTCGGCGAAGCCAAGATGGCGGGGGAGAGCGGCAGCGGACGGCCGGCGCGCCAGCCGCAGGCGAAGCGGCAGGTCGGCGGCGCAGAAGACCAGGCGGAAATGGAGGATAGACCTGATATGCAGCGCGGGCAGGGCCATGATAGCCAGGCTGCGGGCATGATCGACCGCTCCTTGCAGGCGCAACTCGGCCGACAGCTGCGGGCCATCTTCGAAGGGATCCAAGAGGAGCCGGTGCCGGAGCGTTTCGTCAGGCTGTTGGAGGCGCTCGAGGCGAGGGAGAAGCAACGGTGAACATTCACTCCGGCCCCCTCAAGCAGGCTTTATTGGGCCTGATCCCTAATCTGCGCGCCTTTGCCGTTTCCCTGTGCGGCGACGTGGAGCGTGCGGACGATCTTGTGCAGGAAACGCTGCTCAAAGCCTGGAACCATCTGGAGAGCTTCCAAGAGGGCACCAATCTGCGCGCCTGGCTCTTTACCATTCTGCGTAATACCTATTTCTCCGACTGCCGGCGGCGCCGGCGGGAAGTGGAGGATCGTGAGGGCAAAAAGGCGGCCGAACTGGCCATTCATCCCGGCCAGCAAGGCCATCTCGACATGCAGGACTTCCGGCGGGCGCTCAATCTGCTGCCGCCGGACCAGCGCGAGGCCCTGGTGCTGGTCGGCGCGGCCGGCTTTTCCTACGAGGAGGCGGCCTCGGTGTCGGGATGTGCGGTGGGAACCATCAAAAGCCGTGTCAATCGAGCCCGCACCAAGCTGACCGAGATGTTGGGCGTCAATACGCCGCGCGAGTTTGGCCCGGATTCCTCCACCGAGGCGATCGTGGCGCGCACGGCGGGAGGAACGCGGCTGCCTTGATGGGGGGGTCACGGCACGGCGGGCGCGTCCTTGTGGCGCCGTCGCGCCTGCTGGTCAAAGAACAGGACCTGACTGACGACCGCTTTGACGGCGTCCTCGCGAAACGGCTTGGTGATCAGGAAGGTCGGTTCCGGTCGCTCCCCGGTCATCAATCTGTCGGGGTAGGCGGTAATGAACACCACCGGCACGCTGAAACTGGAAAGTATGTCGTTCACCGCCTCCAGCCCGGAGCTGCCGTCCGCCAGGCGAATGTCAGCCAGGACCAACCCCGGCTTGTTGGAAGCGGCCGCGTCCACCGCGTCGTGGTGGGTGCGCGCGATCGACGTCACACGATGTCCGAGGCCTTCGAGCATCCGCTGAAGGTCGAGCGCGATTAGGGGCTCGTCCTCGATAATCAGGACGTCGGTTGCGATCTGGCGAGCGATTTCGTCGCTCGCCTGGTTCAGCAATTCCTCGGCCCTGCGCTGCGAGACCTCCAACACCTCGGCGGCCTCGCGGGGCGCCAGTTCCTCGACCGAGACGAGCAGGAAGGCCTGTCGCGCCTGGGGCGTCATGGCCGCCAGGGAGCGCGCCGCCGTCTGGCCGATGCTGGCCCCTATCAAGGCGGGCTCCTCCGGGATGGTGGCCAGGGTCTTAAGGAAGAGCTGGTAGAGCTCCACCCGGCCGGGCTTTTCCGGATAAACGCCGGGATCGGCGACGATGGTCTGCAGCATGCGCGAAACGGCGGCGTCTCCGGCCTGCTGGCTACCCGTCAGCAACCGAGCAAAGCGCCGCAGTTGCGGGAGGTGCGATGCAATGCTCTCAGCCAGCGACCGCATGGCCCCCATCCGCGTTCCCGGTGTGCCCTACAAAGGTTATCACTCTGGCCCGCAAACGATCGCTCGCTGGCCCAGGCTTTCCAACAGCGTCCTTGAGCGTAGCGTGCCGTTGCGCAATATGTAGGACGTTCGTGCACGATGTAAATGACCATGGCAAAACGAAAGCCAGATCGAAAGCGGGAACGGCCCCCAGCAGGCGAGACCGACCCGGTCGCCGGGGACTTCCCCATCCATGAACACATCGGCCGGCAGCTGAGAGGCATCTTCGACGAGGTGGTGACACAACCCGTGCCGGAGAAGTTCCGCCAGCTTCTCGACGAGCTGGAGCGTAAGCGGACCGACGACAAGAGCAAGTGAGCGCCACGGACGCGGGAACGAAAACCTGTCCCACTAGGTTGAGTAGCCAACTCTCCTTCGTGCGGGGATCGGTCCATGGACCTCTGGAAAGCAATCAGGGGCGAGTTGCGGGAAATGATCTGGCTCGCTTCGCTGGTCGGCGCCCTCTCGGCGCTGGGCGTCGGCCTGGCCGTGATGCTGGCCCTTGCGGTCGACAACTGGCAGACCTGGTCGGCAGTCGCCAAGACCCTCAACGCGTTTGCATAATCCTTTGGAAAAAAAGATGAAACCTCTTAAGTGGGGCGTGCCAGAAAATCGCCAGAAAAAATTCCGGAGCGCGCCGGAACGATTGCGGGGCGGGCGGGTTTTCTAAGCAGACAGGCGCGCAGACCCCCCTTCCGCTTCCCTCACGCGCCAGTCGCGCATTGACCCGCGGTGCCCCCAAGCCGCGGGTCATTTCTTTGTGCGCTCTGGCTCTGTGAGGGCGAACGGCTGGCCGGATGCCAAGCCTGGACTTGGGGGGCAGGCCAAGCTTGAGCGGCCCACCCTGGCGCGGCGGCCATGGCCGAGAGGCCGCAGGGGCGGACGCGCACGTCGTGCGCGGACCGCCGGGCGGGGCGGTCGCCAAGAATTCAAGAATTAGCGAACCTTATAGAGCGCGTGCCGCCGATTGCGCGTATAGGGCCGCACCTCCGCTGGCCAACGGCCAGCCTCGACCGCCTCCGCCCAAGCCGGACTGGTCAGCACCTGCGGGCCATCGATTTCATAGATGGCGGTATAGCGCGGCCCATCGTGAGGTAGGTTTTTCTGCTCACCAGCAATGCTCATGGCAAATGGCTCGCCGGCGATCCGCGTCACAGCGTGGACACCGGAGACCTTGAGGAGGTTTGGCACATGCTCGAGGTCATAAACCTCGTTGAACAGGGCCTCCTTGTCGGGATCCACATCCATGCTTGCCACGAACACATAGTTGGACTTGATTGGCATGGCAGCTCGCTCGCTTGCTGGGTTGCCTTGATCGTCTCTGCGCCTGGTCGTTTCCTGCCCTCGTAGCCTGCCGGACCGCGTTGCCGCGGCAGCATCGGTCAATCCTGTCGGAGTATTTCCCAGATGTCCACGGCGACCAACCCAGCCGCAGCGCCGGCCGACTACTATCTGCCGATACGCGCAGACTGGCTCCATCGTCGCACGGAGCCCGTTCTCGAACCCGCATTGCCGATCGTCGATCCGCATCATCACCTCTGGGACCGGCCCGGTTGGCGCTATCTGCTGGATGAGCTCGTCGCTGATACGCAGAGCGGGCACAATATTGTTGCCACCGTCTTCGTTCAGGCCCGCGCCATGCTGCGGGCGAGCGGGCCCATCGAAATGAAGCACGTGGGTGAAACCGAATTCGTCAACGGCCTCGCGGCCATGAGTGCGAGCGGTCGATACGGCCAGATGCGGGCCTGCGCCGGCATCGTCGGCCACGCCGATTTGAGCCTCGGCAGCCGGGTCGAGCCGGTGCTGGAAGCACATCTGCGCGCCGGCGGCGATCGCTTTCGCGGCATCCGCCACAGCAGCGCTTGGGATGCAGACCCGCAGGTGCGCAATCCCGCCTATAGCCCGCCGCCGGGCCTGATCGGCGAAAAGGCTTTTCGCGAAGGATTTGCCGTGCTCGGCCGCCTCGGCCTCAGCTACGATGCATGGCTTTATCATCCGCAGATCGGCGAACTCACCGACCTTGCCAGAGCCTTTCCCGCCAGCAAGATCGTGCTGGATCACGTCGGCGGGCCGATTGCCATTCGCGGCTATGCCGGCAAGCGCGAGGAGGTGTTTGCCAGCTGGAAGCCCGCCATCAAGGCCCTGGCCGGCTGTCCCAACGTCCACGTCAAGCTGGGCGGTCTTGGCATGCGCATGGGCGGTTTTGATTTCCACACACACCCCGAGCCGCCGTCCTCCGAGGCGCTGGCGCAGGCCTGGCGTCCCTACATCGAGACGTGCATCGAGGCGTTCGGGCCGGCACGCTGCATGTTCGAAAGCAACTTCCCGGTCGACAAAGGATCCTACAGCTATCCGGTATTCTGGAACGCTTGCAAGCTTCTGGCCAAGGGAGCGAGCAGCAGCGAAAAGGCTGACCTATTTGCCGGCACGGCGGCGCGTTTCTATCGTCTTGACCTCAACCACCAGGGCTAACGGCCGCCCCGCCCTGGCCCCGAATAGTGCCCAGCGTCGAAGGCGTGTTTGCGGCCACCGAAGCTTTTGATCACGGCGTTGGCGATCACCGTGCCGACCACCGTGACGATAATGCCGATGACGATCTGCGACGTCCAATATCGCATGCGCCTCTTGCCCTTTCTGCGGGTAAGCCCTTGTAGCTGGCGCTGACGGCAAAATTGCGGTCTGGTCGCGACCGGCCGCAGCGGTCGCAACCTGCCCGGCACTGGCCCATAGCTGGAAAGGGCGGCGCCTCCGCCGTATCAGGGTCTCGGCTTTTTTTTCACTCTCTTGCGGCGCGGCGGCTTGAACACCATGCCCTCAAGCTTCAGGCCGTCCGGGTCGGTGAAGAACACCGCGTAGTAGCCTTCCCCGTAATCTGGATAGTCGGCGGGCGGATCGACGACGTTGAGCTTGTGCCTGCGCAGCAGCGCGTACAGGTCGTCGACGTCCTGGCGCTTGCCAAGCTCAAAGGCATAGTGGTGGAAGCCGATATTGCCAGTGCGGTGTGGGTGCTTTTTGCCTTCGGCGTCTGCCTCGCCGATCCAAAACAGCGTCTTGCCATTGCTCCAGCCGGCGGCTTTTGCAAAATCATACTTGCGCTTGAAGCCGAGAAAACCAAGCACCTGGTCGTAGAACTGCCGCGAGCGCTCGAACGCCTTGACGCGGATGACGAGGTGATCAATGCCAACGACGCGAGCCATGCGCGCTCCTCACCTGCTGCGCCGACGAGCTTCTCGCAATCGCGCGCCGCGCGCGCTACTTCATTCCGCCGCCGCCTGGCGCTCGCGCGGCGCTGCCCACCTCAATCGCGGCTCGCGCGCCGCCTTCGTCTCGTCGAGGCGCCGGCGCGGGGCAAAGCGCGGCGCCTCGAGAAAGCGTGCGATCTCGCCGCTCTTGGCGGCCCCGGCCAAAGCGCGCAGGCTGGCAATAAATTGATCCAGGCTCTGCTTCAATTCCGATTCGGTCGGCTCAATCAGCATGGCGCCGTGCACCACCAACGGGAAGTAGACCGTCATGGGATGATAGCCCTCGTCGATCATGGCCTTGGCGAAATCCAGGGTGGTAAGACCGGTCCCCTCGAGCCAGCGATCATCGAGCAGCACCTCGTGCATGCACGGCTGATCGCCGAACGGCAGCGACATCAGATCGGCTAGCGAGCTGCGGATGTAGTTGGCATTGAGCACGGCGTCCTCTGAGGCCTGCCGCATGCCGTCCGAGCCATGACTGAACATGTAGGTGAGAGCGCGCACGTACATGCCCATCTGACCATGGAACGCGCACATACGCCCCAAGGGCTTGGCGTGGGTATTGCCGCCCGCGGCGCCAGGGCTCCCCCTCGGCTGCCGGCTGGCTGACGCCTCGACCACTGTTGCAGACAGCGGGTCGGCATTGGCCCGGCCGAAGCCATGCCGCAAGCTCGAGGATGACAACGACGGCGACAGCGGCGCGCGCGCGACGGTCACCGGCGCACCGCCCACATGCTCCACATAGCCAATGCCGTCGGCATCGACAATGGCATAGGGTACCGGCACGAAAGCGGCGAGCGCGGGCGACAACGCCACCGGACCGGCGCCGGGACCGCCGCCGCCATGCGGGGTGGAAAACGTCTTGTGCAGGTTGATGTGCATGGCATCGACGCCGATGTCGCCCGGGCGCACCTTGCCGACGATGGCATTGAAGTTGGCACCGTCGGCATAGAAATAGGCGCCGGCTGCGTGTACCACTTCGGCAATCGCCACCACGTCACGCTCGAAAAGCCCACAGGTGTTGGGATTCGTCAGCATAATGGCGGCGACGTCGGGCGACAGACGCTTCTTGACCTCTGCGGGATCGACGGTGCCGTCGGCGCGGGCCGGCACCGCCAGCACGCGATAGCCGAGCAGAGCCGCCGTTGCCGGATTGGTGCCGTGCGCCAACTCCGGCACCAGCACCATCGAGCGTCGTTCGCCGCGCGCTTCAAGCGCCGCCTTGATCGCCATCATGCCGCAAAGCTCGCCGTGTGCGCCGGCTTTTGGTGTCATGGCGATGGCCGCCATGCCGGTGAGTTCACGCAGCCAAGCTGCCAATTCGGCGATCAGGGCGACAGCGCCGGGGACGGTGGAAAGCGGCTGCAGCGGATGGATATCAGCAAAGCCCGGCAGCCGCGCCATCCGCTCGTTGAGGCGCGGATTGTGCTTCATTGTGCACGAACCGAGCGGGAAGAGGCCGGTGTCGATACCATAGTTCTTCTGACTGAGACGCACGTAGTGGCGCATCGTTTCCGGCTCGCTCAGGCCAGGCAGCCCAAGCGGCGCGCGCCTTGCAAGCTTGCCGAGCCGCGTGGCCACAGTTGGCGGCTCGTCGATGTCGACGCCCGTGGTATCGGTGCGGCCGATCTCAAAGATCAGCCCTTCCTCGACGGCGAGCGCGCGGTTGCCGCTGAACGTGTCGAGGGAGTTTTCGACCGTCTCCCCCGGCGTGGTCGGCCGACCTTGTCGGTTCAGCATCACAGCACCTCCCGCAAAGCCTTGCCATAAGCCGCGCGGTCCTCGTCCGTATTCACCTCGGTCGCAGCGACTACAATGAGGCGGGCGAGTTCCGGTCGACCAGGCTCCAGGCGCGACACCGGCACGCCACCCAGCACACCTTTGGCGGCCAGCCTTTCGATCACGTCGGCCGCCTCGCCCGGCACCCGGATCGTGAACTCATTGAAAAACGTCTCGTTCAGCACCTCGACGCCTGGCACCTTGCCCAGCAAGTCGGCGAGCGCGACGGCGTTGGCGTGATTGAGGCGCGCGAGCCGCCGCAGGCCCGCCTCGCCCAGCAGCGACATGTGAATGGTAAATGCCAGCACGCACAAGCCGGAGTTGGTGCAGATGTTCGATGTCGCCTTTTCACGCCGGATGTGCTGCTCACGGGTCGACAGCGTCAGTACGAATCCGCGCCGGCCTTCCTTGTCTACGGTCTCACCACACAGCCGTCCCGGCATCTGCCGCAGGTATTTTTGCTTGGTCGCGAATAAGCCGATGTAGGGCCCGCCGAACGACAGGGCGTTGCCGATCGATTGGCCCTCACCGACGACGATGTCGGCACCCATCGTACCCGGCGGCTCGACCGCCCCAAGCGACACCACTTCGGTGAATACGGCAATCAACAGTGCGCCGGCGGCATGCGCTTTGTCGGCGAGAGCGGTGAGATCGTGCAAATGGCCATAGAAGTCCGGCGTTTGCACGACGACACAGGAAACCTCTTCGTTGATATAAGACGCCAGATCCTCCACCCCATCCGGTGCCGGTGGAGCGCCGACGACCTCGTCGCCCGCCATGCGCGACACGGTCTCGATGGTGTCCCGGTAATGCGGATGCAGGTTGCCGGCCAGCACGGCGCGGCGTCGCTTGCTCAACCGGTGCGCCATCAGCACCGCTTCGGCGGCCGCCGTCGAGCCGTCGTACATGGAGGCATTGGCCACCTCCATCCCGGTGAGCATGCCCACCTGGGTCTGGAACTCGAACAGGTATTGCAGCGTGCCCTGGGCGATCTCGGGTTGATATGGCGTGTAGGAGGTCAAAAACTCGGAGCGCTGGATCAGGTGATCGACGCTGGCCGGCAAATGGTGCTTGTAGGCGCCGGCCCCGACAAAGAATGGCACCGAACCCGCCGGCGTGTTCTGCGCTTGCAGCCGGCCCATGCTGCGCTCGACTTCGAGCTCGCCTTTGGCCGTCGGCAGATCGAGCAGGCCTCGCAGCAGCTTGTCCTTCGGCACCGTGGCGAACAAGGCATCGATATCGGTGACGCCAATTTTGGCCAGCATGGCCTGGCGATCGGCGTCGGTGAGCGGCAGATAGCGCATGGTCGGGTTTCCCAGTTATTGGCGCGAAGCCGGCACCGCCTCGACGACGACCTCTGTCAGAACCGAATTGGCGATGTAACAGTCCGCGTGCGCGTGGTGATGCAGTTCGCCGAGTTGAGCGGCGCTCGGTTGCTTGGCGCCCGAAAACGTGATCCGCGGCCGCAGCACGACCCGTGAGACGAACAGCTTGCCGCCCGCGTTTTTGGTCATGATCCCGACCGCTTCGTCAACGTACTGATCCACCACCAACCCCTGCTTGGCGGCCAGGTAGAGAAAGGTCAGCATGTGGCAGCTCGCCAACGCGGCCACCAGTGCCTCTTCCGGATCGATGGCCTCGGCGCGCGAGTAGGGCACCCGCACGGACCAGGGCGAGGAGGATCCCGGCACCGTGATGCCGCCGTCGAAGGACCATTGGTGGGCCCGACTGAACTTGAGATCGGTGAACGCTTCAGCAGCGCCACGCTGCCAGGCAATGCTGGCCTTGTATTCGTGTGTCACGCGCCCTGAGTCTCCGCACCTTAGGAGGCCTGCTCAACAAATTCCTGGTAGGCCGCTGCATCCATCAGGCCCTCGAGTTCAGCAGGATTGCTGATTTTCACCTTGAAGAACCAAGCCTTGCCCTGCGCGTCCTCGTTGACGAGCGCCGGCTGGGTGGCGATCTCGGCGTTGACTTCGACCACCTCGCCGGAAACGGGGGCAAACACGTCACTTGCCGCCTTGACGCTCTCGACGACGGCCACCGCATCGCCCTGCTTGGCCTGGCGACCCGTCTCGGGCACTTCCACAAACACGATATCACCCAACTGCTGCTGGGCATGCTCGGTGATCCCCACGGTGCCAACGCCGTTCTCGACGCGGATCCATTCATGGTCCTTGGTGTAGCGCTCGATTGCCATTTACGTTGGTCCTCGCTGATTGCGGATTGACGCTTAACGCGCGTAGCGGTGCGGCACGAAGGGAAGCGCCGCGATGCTGGCACCGAGCGCCTTGCCGCGCACCATCAGGCTGACGGGCGTTCCCAAGGCAGCGCGCCCCGCCGGCACATAACCCATGGCAACCGGCGCGTTCAGGCTCGGCCCGAAGCCACCGGAGGTGACCCTGCCGAGCCGCTCGCCGAGCAGCGCCTGTATCTCGGTGCCCTCGCGCGCCGGCGCACGCCCGTCGGGCTTGATGCCGACGCGGCGCCGTTTGGCGCCATTGCTGAGCTCGTCCTGCACGCGCCGCGCCCCTGGAAAGCCGCCTTCGGCGCGCCGTCGCTTCTGGATTGACCAGGCAAGCCCCGCCTCGATGGGGCTCGTCGTCTCGTCAATGTCGTGGCCGTATAGGCACAGACCGGCCTCAAGTCTCAACAAATCGCGGGCGCCGAGGCCGATCGCCTCGACGCCGGGTTGGTCGAGCAGCAGCTCGGCAAGTTCGCTGGCGCCGGCGGCGGCAACGGCAATCTCAAAGCCATCCTCACCGGTATAACCCGAGCGCGACACGTGGCAATCGAAGGCCCCGAGGCGGACGTTGGCGGCCATCATGAAGGCGAGCGCGGCGGCGATGGGCGACAGCTGTTGCATGACTTGGGCGGCGGCGGGACCCTGCAAGGCGAGCAGGGCGCGCTCCGGCGCCACCTCGAGCCTGACGCTGGCCGGCAAATGCTGCAGCAGGTGCGCGTAGTCCACCTCCTTGCGGGCGGCATTGACCACCAGCAACAGGCGGCCGTCGTCGGCCGCCGACGCCGGGCGCGTCACCATCAGGTCGTCGATGATGCCGCCGTCATCCGCGAGCAGCTGCGTGTAGCGCTGCCGCCCCGGCGCCAGACTGACGAGATCGGCCGGGACCAGCTTCTCGAGCGCCAGCGCCGTCGTCGCGTGATCGGGACCGACGAGGCAAGCCTGACCCATATGCGACACGTCGAACAGGCCAGCCTTGATGCGCGTATGCAGGTGCTCCTTGAGGATGCCGAGGCGATAGCTGACCGGCATCTCATAGCCCGCAAACGGCACCATCTTGGCGCCGAGCGCCAGGTGCAGCCGATACAACGGGGTGCGCTTGCAGGGCTGATTGGAGGCTGGTTCGGCGCTCATGTTCGCTCGAGTCCCAAGGCTTGGCCTTCGCGCGGACCTCCGCACGAATGCAAGCCCCCTCTGTCACGGGACCTGAGAGATTCCGGCGAGTACCCGCCTTACCCCTTCGGTGAGCCGACCCGTGCGGGCGGCTGCTTTCCAGAGCGCCATCAACCTGCGGTCCTTTTGCCTGAGAGGTTCCGGGGCGGTTGCTCCTTCGGCGCCCTACCCGATCCTAGAGGGCTCGAGCAGGGTCTCTTCCGCAGGCGTCGATTGGCTGAGGGAATGATACGCGCCTGCAGCAAGGAGTCAACGCGCGCTGAGCGGGCCGGCCTTGGCCCGTGCGATCGACTGGCCTATTGCGGGACGCGGGTGATAATGACGACGTGGGGCTGCAGCCAATAGGCAATGCCCGCGATCACCGCGGCGATGGAAAGGGCAAGCACAAAGGCTCTGACCAGACGGGGCATGGCTGCCTCCATGGCGCCTCGGGCACGAGCGCGACCCTAGCGTGCCCGCCTCGGGCGGGCTGTGCCCTGGAACACAGACGACAGCAAAACAGCGGGATACGGCGCGAGGGGGCGGTGTGTCGATCCGCGTGTCGATTAGCCGGCGCCGGGAGTGTTGCGGTCGAAGGCGACGTAGACCTCATACTCGGCCGGCCGCGAACCCTCCGGAACATTGAAGCTCACCGTCCGCACCACGGAGAAATAACCGATCGGCTTGTCGAGCGTGACGGCGACCTCGATCTTCACCTTGTCGGTGGCAATCTTCTCCCGCTTGGCATCGCTCACAAATACCGTAAGAGGCAACGCGACGTTGCCGGTTTTGCCCTTCGGCCCGAGCAGTACGCGCCCCGAGAAGCCGACCTTGACGCTGACGCGGCCTGGTTCGATCTGGCATTCGCGCGCCGTCTTGGTAATCTCACCGCGATGCATGACGGCGAGACCATCGCCGACCCGGCCTTGCTCATAGATCGTCACGTAGCCTTCGCGCGACCAGACCTGAAATCGCGGGCAGCCATGCGCCACATCGAAGCCCCCACCTGACCCCGGACCGTCGGTTTTTGCGGCTGCCAGCAGCTGATCCTCGTTGATCGAGCCGACATCGGCCGTGGTCTTGTTCGGGCCGCCAAACCAACCCCCGCCGATCCCGGAGGTGAGCGAGGACATTCCACAGCCCCCAAAAGCGGCGATCAGCACGCCTGTCACGGCGCCGCGGGCCAGCCCAATCAATGCTGCAACTGTCGATTGCCTCACGACGCCCCTGTCCGAACGCTTGCCAGGCCCCTTGCGGACCGGCAATCCCACCCCATAATGGCCCCGATGCAGCCAAGGCCCGTGTCCGGTGATTCGAAGTCTATCATTCGGGCAAACCGAGGGCCAAGTGCAGGGCGTACGAATTCAAACGCAAACAAGGCGACGTCCTTATCATGACCAATGTCGGGCCCGAACGGGCGCTGCCACCTCTGACCATCCTGCTGGCGGCACCACGCGGCTTTTGCGCCGGCGTCGATCGCGCCATCCGGATCGTCGAACTGGCGTTGCAGAAGTTCGGACCGCCTGTCTATGTGCGACACGAGATCGTCCACAATCGCCACGTGGTTGATGATCTCAAGGCGAAAGGCGCCATTTTTGTGGAGGAGCTCGACGAGATCCCGGAAACGACCGCACCTGTGATCTTTTCGGCACATGGGGTCGCCCAAAGCGTCCCCGCGGCAGCGAAGGCACGCAACCTGTTTTGCGTCGACGCCATTTGTCCGCTGGTTTCCAAAGTGCACATCGAGGCGCGCGCCCAGCACGCCAAAGGTCTCGAAATCGTGCTGATCGGCCATGCCGGCCATCCCGAAGTCGTGGGGACGCTGGGTCAGCTGCCGGCCAACGCTGCAACCTTGATCGAGACCCTCGAGGATGCCCGCCGTTTCCAACCGCGGGACCCGGCGCGGCTCGCCTACATTACGCAAACCACGCTCTCGGTTGACGATACGGCAGCGATTGTGGCCGTGCTGCGCGAGCGCTTCCCTGCCGTGGTCGGCCCGCGCAAGGAAGATATCTGCTACGCCACGACCAACCGCCAGGCCGCCGTCAAGGCGATCGCCGGTCGCTGCGACGCCCTGATCGTCATCGGCTCGCCCAACAGCTCCAACTCGCAGCGGCTGGTCGAGGTCGCCCAGCGCGCAGGCTGCCCCCGGGCGCAGCTCTTGCCGTCCGTCAGCGACCTTGTCTGGAGCGATTTTACGGGTGTGAGGACGCTCGGAGTGACCGCCGGCGCCTCGGCGCCGGAGCTGCTCGTCAGCCAAGTCGTCGATGCCTTCCGCGCGCATTTTGACGTCTTGGTGGAAGATGTGGTGACGCGCCAAGAGCGCATCGGCTTCAGCATTCCGCGCGAGTTGCGGGACGCAAGCGCGGCCTAACGCTGGGAACAAGGCCAGGGGGCATGGCTGTCTACACCGAAGTGTCCGACGACGAGCTTGCCAGCTTCATCGCCAGCTATCCGGTCGGTGCGCTGCTTTCCTTCAAGGGCATCGCCGAAGGGGTCGAGAACACCAATTATCTGCTGCATACCGAAACCGGTCCTTTCTTCCTGACCTTGTACGAAAAGCGGGTGGCGCCGGACGATTTGCCCTTTTTTCTCGGCTTGATGGAGCACCTTGCCAACGCCGGCATCCGCTGCCCGACGCCGGTGCGCGATGCACAAGGCCAAAGCTTACGTCAGCTCGCCGGCCGACCGGCAGCCTTGGTCACATTTCTTGAGGGGGTCTGGATCCGTCGACCCCAGGTGCTGCATTGCGCCGCCGTCGGCCAGGCCATGGCGCGCATGCATCTCGCCGGGCAGAATTTCGCCTTGCGCAGGGCCAATGCCCTGGGGCTCTCGGGCTGGCAACCCCTTTACGCGCGCTTTAAGGAGCATGCGGACGAGATCGCACCAGGGCTCGCTGCCACCATCGAGCAGGAACTCGATCACCTCGCCCGACATTGGCCGGCCGATCTGAGCGTGGGTGTGATCCACGCCGATCTCTTTCCCGACAACGTATTCTTTTTGGGCGATCAGCTCTCCGGCCTGATCGACTTTTATTTCGCCTGCAACGACGCCTTGATCTACGACGTGGCCATCGCCCTCAACGCCTGGTGCTTCGAGAGCGACCATTCCTTCAACATGACCAAGGGGCAGGCGCTACTGAGGGGCTATCAGAGCATACGCAGCATCGGCGCGGAAGAACGGCGCGCGCTGCCCCTGTTGGCGCGCGCCGCCGCGCTACGCTTCCTACTCACGCGCGCCCACGACTGGCTGCACACCGCAAAGGAGGCTTTGGTCAAGCGCAAGGATCCGCTTGAGTATCTGCGCCGGCTCAAATTCCACCGCACCATCGTCTCGGCCAGCGAGTATGGGCTGGGACCGGCAGCATGACGGCGCGGACGCAACCGGTCGTGGTGATTCATACCGATGGCGCCTGCTCGGGCAACCCCGGACCGGGCGGATGGGGTGCGGTGCTCGTCTCCGGCAGCCATCGCAAGGAGATTTTCGGCGGTGAGCCGCTCACGACCAACAATCGCATGGAGCTGATGGCAGCGATCTCGGCTCTGGAGGCCCTGAAGAGACCGGCGCGTGTCGAGCTGCATACCGATTCAGAATACGTGAAGAATGGCATCAGCGCCTGGATCCAAGGCTGGAAGCAGCGCGGCTGGAAGACCGCCGACAAGAAACCGGTGAAGAACGTCGAGTTGTGGCAGCGCCTCGACGCCGCCCAGTCGCTGCATCAGGTGACGTGGCATTGGCTCAAGGGCCATGCGGGCCACGTCGAGAACGAGCAGGCCGACGCGCTGGCGCGACAGGGCATGCAGCCGTTCCTGCGCAAGGGCCAGTCGGCGCCCGAAGACGGCAGCTAAGTGCCCGGCCCAGGTTGGCCCCTTACGGCCGGCGGTCGCCTCCCGTGCTTGAGCGACGTCCTGGTCTAATTGTACTTGAAGACCTGGATGATGGCCGGTCCCAGGATCACCACGAATAGCACGGGCAGAAAGAACACGATCATCGGCACCGTCAGCTTGGGTGGCAGGGCAGCCGCCTTCTTTTCGGCTTCGGCCATGCGCATGTCGCGGTTTTCTCGCGCCATCACCCGCAGCGCCTGGCCGACCGGTGTGCCGTAGCGTTCGGCCTGGATCAAAGCCGTTGCCACCGCCTTGATGCCGGGAATGCCCGTGCGCTTGCCGAGGTTTTCGAAGGCCTGTCTGCGCTCTTGCAAGTAGGAGAGCTCGGCGGTGGTGAGGCTCAGCTCCTCGGCAAGCTCCAGCGACTGGCTGCCAACCTCGGAGGCGACTTTGCCAAAGCCGGCTTCGACCGACATGCCCGACTGTACACAGATCAAGAGCATATCAAGCGCATCTGGAAAGGAGTTCTTGATCGAGGTCTGTCGCCGCTGCACCAGGTTCTCGATGAACATGTTGGGAAGGTAGAAGCCGAGATAACCCGCCACCAGCGCGAGGCCGACCTTGATCGGCGGCGGATACTCGTAGGCGGCGATCAGGAACAGGTAGACGAGGGCGATTACGGCGATGATGATCGGCATGGCAAGCCGGAAGAACAGATAGGCGACCAGCGGCGCCTGACCGCGCAACCCAGCCATCTTCAACTTGTCGCGCACCTCCTCGGTCTCGAACATGCTGCGCAGGTTGAACCTTTCGACGATGTCCTGCATGAAACCCTTGGGCGCGATGCGCAAGCGGCCCTGGCCGTCCTTCTTGGCTAGATCGGCAAGACGGGATGCGCGCATCTTGTCGCGCTCGGTTGCCATCACCTGCATGCGCGTGGCGAGGCGATCGCGCGATAGCACCGGCATCAGCACGGTCAGTGCGGTGGCGAACGCCGCCACCGCGGCGAGCAAGGTAACAACAATCTGCGGGGTCAAAAGTCCCATGATATTGTCAAGCATGGCGCATCCGTCTTTCTGGTGCGTGCACGGACATGTCGCAAGGCTCGCGCGGCTTAGTACTTGAAATTGATCATTTTGCGCATCACCAGGATCCCGCACATCATCCAGCAGCCCGCGCACACCAGCAGGAACTGGCCGAATTGCGTGGTCCACAGGATGGAGATGTAGGACGGGGTGGTGATATAGACGAGGATCATCACGATGAACGGCAAGGCGCCGAGCACCGCGGCGGACGCCTTGGCTTCCGCCGACAAAGCCCGCACTTTGGCGGCCAGCCGTTTGCGGTCGCGCAGCACGCCGGAAAGATTGCCGAGCGCTTCCGATAGATTGCCGCCGGCTTGCTGCTGAATCGCAATGACGATGGCAAAAAAGCGCACCTCCGGCAGCGGCATGCGCGCCATCATGCGCTCGAAGCACTCGCCCAATGGCACGCCGACACGCTGCTGGTCCACCAGATCGGTGAATTCACCGGCAACCGGCTGCGGCGATTCGCGGGCGATAATGGCAAGGCACTCATTCAGTGGCAAACCGGACTTCACCCCGCGCACGATGACGTCGATGGCATTGGCGAGCTCGTCGGTGAACTTGTACTGGCGCCGCTTTGTCATGCGGGCGAGCATCCAGCGCGGCAGCCCCAAGGCACCGACGAACAAAGCCAGCACCGGCACCACAATCGGCAGATTGGGGGCGGTCAGCCATATGGTTGCCCCCAACAGCACCCCGCAGACCAGGCTGGCTAGCCAATAGACCCTCGGCTGAATGTCCAATCCGGCCCGCTGCAGCCGCAGGCGCAACGACACCTTTTCGCGCGCCTTCTGGCGGTCCTCCAACTCCTTGAGGGTGTCGGCGACTTGGCGCCGGCGATTGCTGACAGCGTCCGCCTGCGACTTGATGGCGATGCGCCGGGATTTGCTTTCCGTCACGCCCTGGATGCGCTTGTCGGTGCGGTGCTCGCCCGACAGGTAGGGGTTGATCAAAAGGAAAACGATGGTGGCGATGGAAAACGCCGCCAGCAGCAGCAAACCGGCCAGCAACAGCTCTTGGCTATCCATGGGCATTGCCCGCCTTGCCATGCTCCTCGGCGGTGGCGAGCGCCTGCGCCAAGCGTGCGGTTTCGCTGTAGTATTCGGCGCGCTCCCAAAAGCGCGGCCGGGCGATGCCTGTCGATCGGTGCAGACCCGTGATTTTGCCGTTGGCATCCTCGCCGGTGATGTCGAACACAATCAGGTTTTGCAGGGTGACCACGTCACCCTCCATGCCGATGACCTCGGTGATATGCGTGATCTTGCGTGAGCCGTCGCGCAGGCGCGAGGCCTGCACGATGATGTCGATCGAGCCGGTAATCATTTCCCGGATGGTTTTCACGGGCAGCGCGTAGCCACCCATCATGATCATCAACTCCAGACGACTGATGGCCTCGCGGGGCGAGTTGGCGTGCAGCGTGCCCATCGACCCGTCGTGGCCGGTGTTCATCGCCTGCAGCAGGTCGAACGCTTCCGGTCCGCGCACCTCGCCGACGATGATGCGCTCGGGCCGCATGCGCAGGCAGTTCTTCACGAGATCGCGCATGGTGATCTCGCCCTCGCCCTCCAGGTTCGGTGGGCGGGTTTCAAGTCGCACCACATGCGGTTGCTGCAGCTGCAGCTCCGCGGAGTCCTCGCAGGTGATGATGCGCTCGTCGTGGTCGATGGAGCCGGTTAGGCAGTTCAGCAGCGTAGTTTTGCCCGAGCCGGTACCGCCGGAGATCAGCACGTTGCAGCGCACCCGGCCGATGATCTCCAGAATGGTCTTGGCCTCGGGTGATATGGACTTGAATTTGACCAGCTGCTCGAGCCTCAGGCGATCCTTTTTGAACTTGCGGATGGTGAGCGTCGGCCCGTCGATGGCAAGCGGCGGGGCGATGACGTTGACGCGGCTGCCATCGGGCAGGCGCGCGTCGCAGATCGGGCTCGACTCATCGACGCGGCGGCCGACTTGGCTGACGATGCGCTGACAGATGTTCATCAGCTGGGCGTTGTCGGCGAAGCGCACGCCGGTGCGCTGCACCTTGCCACCGACCTCGATGTAGGTGGTGCTGGCGCCGTTGACCATGATATCGGCGATGTCATCACGAGCGAGCAGCGGCTCTAGGGGGCCGTAGCCCAGCACGTCGTTGCAAATGTCCTCGAGCAGCTCCTCCTGCTCGGCGATCGACATGACCACGCTCTTGATCTGGATGATCTCGCCGACGATGTCGCGGATCTCCTCGCGTGCGGCAGCGGCCTCCAGCTTGGCCAGCTGCGTCAGGTCGATGGTATCGATCAGCGCATTGAAGACGGTGGTCTTGACGTCATAGTACTCTTCCGAGTGGCGCCGCTCCTGCACCGGGGGATCGACCCGTGCTGGCGCGCGTGGTTCGGCCACGGCCGGCTTGGCTTCCGGTGCTCTGGCCGGCACCGCCGCGGCATCCTGCGACGGAAGCGCCCGCCGGGCGGCGGCTTGGTCGTTGCTACGCCTGCCGAACATGAAACAATGCTCCTCAGCGCGTCAGCCTAAATTTTTCCAGGATGGGAGCGAGGGGTGCCAGTGCCGACACCTTCTTCTTGTCTTCCTTCTGCTGCTGGCGATGCGCCAGCTCCAGCGCCAGCTCGCGGAACTGTTGGGCGGCTTTCGCCTTGGCGGAGAATTCCTCGACCATCTGTCCGTTGTTGGCGGCGAGCCCGAACGATTTACTGTCAAATTCGATCGTCTGGCTCGGCTGAATTTCCAGCGCCACGGTGAACTCTTTGATGGAAATTTCCGGGCGCTTGGGCGTCTTGACCATGTTGATCACCAGACGCGGTGCTGCGTCGTTGGCGCGACTCTGCTTCAGCAGATCGATCAGGTTTTTGGCATTGCGCAGGTTGGCGAGATCGGGGAGGGCGGTGATGACGATTTCGTCGGCCTGCAGCAGGACGCGCTTGACCCATGGGGTCCAGGTGTGCGGCAGATCGACGGCCACGTAGGGCACGTTCTGGCGCACGATATCGAGCACGAGATCGCAGGAGTCCGGGGAAATCTCGTAGTCGCGATCCAACACGACCGGGGCCGCGAAGATGCTGAGCCTTTCAGAGCATTTCGTCAGCAGGCGGTCGAGCAGAACTTCATCGAGCCGTTCCGGACTCTGCAGGGCTTCGGCGATGCCTTGCACGGGATCCTGATTGAAATCGAGGCCGGTGGTGCCAAAGGCCAAGTCCAGGTCGGCCACCACCACGTTGGTCTTCAGTATCTCCGACATGGCCCAGGCGGTGTTGTGACACACCGTGCTCGAGCCGACGCCGCCCTTGGCGCCGATGAAGGCGATGACATTGCCGACCGGATCGGTGTCAGGATTGTTGTAAAGGTTGGAAAGGCTCTCGATCAGCTGCAAGGGTGAGATCGGCGCGATCAGGTACTCGCTCACGCCCCGCTTCAATAGCTCACGGTAAAGCAGCACATCGTTCAGGCGCCCGATCACCACCACTTTAGTGCCGGCGTCGCAGCAGTGCGCCAGGCGATCGAGTTCGGCCAGCATCTGCGCACGCGGCAGGCTGGTTTCGATGACGATGAGATTGGTGTCGGGCTATCGTGATAGTGGGCGACCGCAGCGATGGCGCCGCCCATGTGCACGCTGATGTGGCTCTTGGAAAGGCGGCGGTCGGCGGCGGCTATTTGCACGACTTCGGCGGTTGCCCCGTCCTCGCAGAACGCCTGGATCGAGATACGCGGTATCGGCCGCGCCCGCTCGAGCCGCGCCGCATCCTCGTGCCCGTCCGTGCCGGCGACGACGAGGTCTCGTCCTGCCGGATAATTCTCCTCGGCAAGGGAATGGGCAGCTTTGCTCATTGCGCACCTCGGCTAGTTGGAAGATTGCGACGACACGTTTTCGTCGGCGCTTCTCGTGGCGCCGGTGGGCGTCCCTTGGCGGTATTTGTCGAAGACGATGCTGCGGCGCTCGGCGTCGGCCGGATCCATGGTGCGCGGCCCCAGGAGATCGGCGGGGATTAGCGACCTGCATCGCCAGATTGTGTTGCTGCGCACAGCCGAAGTTCGTGTACGGCACATTGAGCCGGTCGTGGGCCAGATTGGTATCCCAAATGCCGCACGCTGGGGCCTGCGCAACGTAACGCATATAGGCAAACCGGATGGGCGCCGCCGCATCGCGTTTCGCATGATAGGGTTGGATGGCAACGGCGCTGTCGGCGAAGCCGAAGTCGCTGATGATGCGCCGCATGTCGGCAACAGCACGCACCACCGAACTCTCGTTCGATGAGCCGGCGGGGACCGCCAGCAGCAGCTTGCTATTGCCCGCATCGGAGCCGCGATAGCGCTGCAGCAGTCCGGCAAGCTGCGCCCTCTGCGCCGGTGCCAGGCCGGCTGCACCGCGCGCGACGTTAAAAGAGATGGTCACCGGCTGTTGCGACACCACGATCGGATGGCGCTGCGCTACGTCGATCGGGGTGGCGTCGGCAAGATAGGCGTGGTGATCATCGAGCGTCCGGCAACCTGGAAGCGCGAAGCCCAACAGCGAGGTAACGGCCAGGCCAAGCACCGCGGATCTGCAGGCCGAGCCAGAGGGATTGAAAAATCTCATGCTATGCTCCACTGCTGCGGCTATTCGACGATGAAGCCGTGGTCACCCTTCAAGTCGCCGGCCGGCAGCGCTCTGCCCCTGCCGTAGATGCGGTTCAGATGACCGAGGAAATTCGCCTTGCGGTCGGTCGCCGGTGCCAGCCCATCATCGGGACGCGCCAGGTTCTGTCGCGCGGTCGGACGCACCGTGTAGGGAGTGACGATCACGACCAGCTCGGTCTCGCTCTTCTGAAAGTCGCGGCTCCGGAACAGGGTGCCGAGCACCGGCACGTCCTTGAGCCCGGGAAAACCATCGACGTTCTGTCGGGTAAACTCCGAGATCAGCCCGGCGATCGCCAGCGAGCCACCGGATGGTAACTCGACGGTGGATTTGGCCTCGCGCTTCTTCAGCGCCGGGATGCTGATGTTCGATAGCACGACGGCGCCCTCGTTCGTGAGCTCGCTCACTTCGCTGTCGATCTTCAGGCTGATGCGGCCTTCCGTCAGCACGATCGGTGTAAAGGCAAGGGCCACGCCGAACTTCTTGAAGGTGACCGATAGTTTGCCGTCGCTGTCGACGACGGGGATTGGGTATTCACCGCCGGCCAGGAAATTGGCGGTCTCCCCAGAGACGGCGGTGAGGTTCGGCTCGGCTAGGGTGCGAATGAGCCCGTCGCGCTCCATGGCGCGCAGGACACCGGCGATCTGGGTGGTGCCATCGTTGAAAATCGAGCTCACCCCGGAATTCGTGAAGCCAGGGACGCTCCCCAGGCTGGTGGCGTTGAGCACACCGTTGGCGATGTTGGGGATGGCAAGCGACCCCAGCCCGGCGGCGGAGGTGAGCGGTACGGCGTTCTGGGCCAGCACCGCGGTCGTGAAATTGCCGGAATTGACGAGCGCGCCGACATTGATGCCGAACTGCTTCAGCACGGTGCGCTGCACTTCGGCCACCGTGACCTTCAGCATGACCTGCTCCTCGCCCTCGATACTGAGGAGGTTGATCACCAATTTGGTGGCACCGCCGCAGGCGGTGGCCGCCGTGGGGGCCACCTGCGACTGGGTCTGGGCCTGCGCGGCAAAGCCGGTGTTGGCCGAGCCTGAGACGTTCGTGGAGCGCATAAAGCCAGGCACCGCGGGCCCGGTGCTGGCGGCAACGGCTCCGTTGGCGGCCACCATTTGGCAGGCGATGTCCTCGGCCCGCTTCGAATCGATTGGGGTGCGCACGGTGCCGCTCAGGACGGCGGCATTGCCGGCCATCTCGACCTGGATCTTCGACCCCGGCACGTAGCGCATCAGCAGCCCGTCAAGGCCCTTGAGATCGGCGCCGACATTGATCTCGAGCGTCAGCAGCTGTTGGCCCTTGGCATCGAAAAAGAAGGCATTGGCCTGGCCAATCCTCTTACCGATCAGGAACACGCGATTGGACGACTGCACAACGGCATCGACGATGTCGGGAGAGGAGACCAGCACGTCGCGCAATTCGAAGGGGAACTGCACCAGGACCGATTTGTTGGCGCCCATGGAAATGCGCCTGGAGAGCGGAAAGTCCGCGCGCGCCGGGATGACGAGCAATGACTGCTGGGCGGCGTCCTCGTTAGACTGCGGCCGCCGCTCGCCGTTGGCCACGGCGGCTGTCACGCTCAAGAATCCAATTGCTGCAAATACGAGTGCACGCACTCCGCCCCACACCATAGCCCGCATGATAGCCAACCTTCTTGCCCGCCGGTTTGCTGCTGTACGAGGACTCAGTTGACGCCATAAGCACGCTGGCTCTTGCCAAAGCGCAGAACCTTGATCGACGTCGTGCGCTTGTCTTGAGTGGCAACATCCCGCGAACTGTCGATGTCGGCGATGCTGCGCAAGGCCAGCGAGATCTCACCGACCGCGTTTGCCCAGGCCAGGTGCCGCGCCTGCGCCGGGGTCAGCTCCAACGTCGCCGTGTTGCCTTCAGCGAGTTTCTTACCATCGCGCGCTTCGATCAGCTGACCGATGGCCAGCACACGAACATTGCGAAAGATCACATCGGAGTCCTGCTCGTCACGACCGCGCTGGCGTCTGGTGAGGATCACATCCACGTGGTCGTTGGGTAGGATCAGCCGGCCGACGCCGGTCTCTTCCTTGATACGGGTCGAGATCGCACGCATGCCTTGCGGCAAGATTGCCGCCAACACGCCGCCTTCACCGGCCTTGACAAGTTTCATGGCTGTCACGGGTTCTCCCGGCAGCATCGGCGCGCGCGCCACCGAGCCGGAGAGGTCCTTGATCGCGTTCGGGCGGGCCGTGCGCTGGATATAGCCGGCACCGAGCGCGCTTTGCGGCCAGTCCTGCCAGCGGAAGTTTTCGGGGCCGGTGATCGCCCCGAGCGGGACTTCGGTCTTGGCAACGAGCACCTGCGTGGTGTTGGTCGTCACCTCCTCCTTGACCACCTTCGCCGGCTTGTTGACGAGGCTCATCACACCAAAAAACGCAGCGACACCGCACACGCCGGCAATCGCCACCCCGAGAAATTGAGCCCGTTTCATCCCGCACCTTTCGCCCGACGACAAGTCGTTCTAAAGCGAAGGCCAATTTGCGACACAAATCTCAACGGCCCGTTAATCGCAGACACAATTCGAGACGGCTGCGTGCCCATTGATCACAGCGCAATTGCGCGGAAGCCACGCTCCTCAGCCGGCAAGGCGGGCAAACCAGAACGTGTGCGGATAGACCAGGAGGGCGCCGGCCGCCAGGGCGATACCGTAGGGGATGCCCGTGTCGCGTCGGTGCAGCCGCACGGCCCAAGTCTCCCCCAGCAGCACGCTGGGAAGTGGCGTCGACCGCAGCATGCTCAAAACCGTGGCCAGCACGCCGCCCGCCACGGCTGTATAGAGCAGGTAGGTGACGAGCTGATCGAAACCGATCCACAAGGCGATGGCCGCCACCAGCTTGGCGTCACCACCGCCGCACCAACCGCAAAAGAAAAGACCCATGCCGAGCAGCAGAACCGCAAGGCCGGCGCCCAGCTGCGCGGCGATCTGGGGCAACCCAAGGCTGGCCAAGACGGCGGCGGGGAAAAAGGCAGCGAGCATCGCCAGCGCAATCCTGTTCGGGATCGTCATGGTGAGAAGATCCATGGCGGCGGCGAACGCCATGCTGCCCGGCAGCAGCACGAGGAGAATGATGTCGAGCACTGCGGGCAACCCTTGCAAGGCTTGGTGTTCGAGCGACCACGCGGTGGCTGCAGCCGCTCCGGCGGCCGCGCCGTTGCGGCTCGCAAATGGGGCTTGAAAGAGCAAAGCCGCCTGCACTCGCGCAGGCGGCTTGCCAGCATCCAAACCGCCAAACGTCGGCCGCTTAGTTGCCGCTGTTCTGCATCTCGGTGACGACGGTATTGAAGGTCGTGCCAATCTGCGTGCCAAGGGCACGAGCGGCGCCGATGATGGCGACTGCGATAAGGGCTGCGATCAGGCCGTACTCGATGGCCGTCGCACCAGACTCGTCCTTTACGAAGCGAGCAACGAAGTTCTTCATGACCACTCTCCCACTGATCCAAAGCTTGCGCGGTTGCGCAGTTGCGTTCACGCCTTGGGCACAAGCCGCGCGGCTGAACTCAGGGGACCCTACAGGCGGCCAATTAAAGTCAAGTTAAAATAACGGCCCTGTTATCGACTCTACAACGCACCAAACTCAAGTTCAATTCCATGATGAAAATTGAATGAAAGCAGTTATACTGCAGATTTACAGCTAGATATCGCAATATATATTGCTGTGAAAACTTTGTTAGTCGGTGAATGAATTGGTTAATGCACCGTTGTAGCCAACAATGACCGCAATGCCCGCAAAAAAACGGCGGCGTTAACATCTGTGTCTTGGGCCCGACCGTATGCCATCGCTGCCCCTCTCGTCTCGCGCCCACTCGCGAAAAGGAGTCGAAAGCGGGCCTGATGCTTCCCGCGGGCCCGGCCGCCGGCGCGCCCCCAACATGGCCCCTTGGCGCCGGCACGAAAGGCCTGCTGGCGCGGCAAGCGTGGGGCGCGTTTGCGTTTCCTTCACCATTTCACCGGACAAATCGCATCTCGGAAATCGTCTGCCGAAAAAAGGAAACGGCCGCCATGATCGCTGCCCGTGCAAAGTTTGGCGCAACTCGCTGCGCTGCTCTCATGCTGCTCACGGCCGGTTCGGCGCTCGCCTGCGGGCCCCTGCTGGCGCAGACCGCCGACGATCTGATCGTCAAATACGATCAATCGCAGCTCATCAGGCTGCCGCGGCCGGCGGCCGAGATCATCATCGGCAATCCTGCCATCGCCGACATCGCCATCCAGTCGGGCAACTTACTCGTTGTCACCGGCAAGAGCTTCGGCATTACCAACATTATTGCCCTCGATGCCGAGCGCAACGTCATCCAAGACCAGCGCGTGCTGGTGCGGCGAGACGATGCCAAGGTCGTCAACCTGCAGCGCGGCACGGAGCGGCAGACCTTCAATTGCACGCCTCAGTGCAATCCCTCGATCGTCATTGGTGATGACCAGAAATACTTCGACATGATCTCGAAGGCAGCGCAGGCCAAGATCGGCTTTTCCGAGCGCGCCGCCGACAGCGGTGCCCCGGCCTCAAGTCAGTAAGGGTCTCCTCTGAGGCGCCGCTGATTGCCGCCAGCCGCGCGGCTGCCCGGGGCTGGTGGCGATGCTCGCCTCATGGTCTCTTTACCAAAGCGCGACCGCAACTGACGGGGTTTACCGGCTCTTCAACACTCGGCCCACATATTGCTGCAAAATCGGGGAGTGCGGCTCTTCGAGCTCGCGTGGGGAAGGCAGCAACAATGGCGGCAACTGCGGCCACTAGCAAATGCACAGGCGCTGCGCGGGGTTTGCAGCGCTGGTGCAAGGAGCAGTCGGGGGCCACCGCCATCGAATTCGGCATGGTGGCGCTGCCGTTCGTGCTGCTCCTGTTTGGCATCCTTTCGGTCTGTCTTTACTTCTTCACGACGTTCACGCTCGAGAACGCCGTGTGGCAGGCCGCCCGCGCCATCCGCACCGGCCAGGTGCAGCAATCTCAAGGCGAGTACGTGACCGCCACGAGCAACGACGATCGCAAGAAGCTGTTCAAAAAGGCGATGTGCGCCAAGGCGCCGAGCTTCTTTGATTGTTTGGGCAAGGCGGTCGTCATCGTCCAGAGCAATGCCAACTTCGGCAACATCGTCGAACCCAAGTGCGCAACCAACGGCGTCATCGCCGAGCAGGGGGCGGCCACCTTTGACACTGGCAATGCCAGCTCCGTCGTCCTGGTGACGGTCTGCTACCCCTGGGAATTCGGCGGCAAACTGCCGTTCATCAGACTAGGCAACCTGAAGAACGGTGCCTTGCTGATGCAGGCTTCCGTGGCCTTCCGCACGGAACCATACAATTGAGCTTGGGGAGACGGGCCTTTGGCGCAGCAATCGGGATCTGTCATGTTTCGCACCAGCCTCCAACACCTGACGAGACGCATCGCCACCGCCATCGCCCATTATCGGCGCGATAGCCGGGGCGTTGCCGCGATCGAATTTGCGATGATTGTGCCCATCATGTCGGCCATGTTCATCGGCGCGGTCGAACTCAGCCAAGCCATCACCGTCGACCGGCGCGTCACCCAGGTCGCCAGCTCGACGGCCGATCTCGTCGCCCGCGCCGAAAAACAAATTTCGCACACCGAGATCGGCGATATCATGAAGGTTGGTGGCTATGTGCTGGAGCCTTACAGCCAGACCCCACTCTTGATCACCTTGCGCAACGTCACCTCCTCGCCAGCGAACGCGACCACCACCAAACAATCCTGGTCGTGCACCTACAAGGGCCTGGACAAGAGCCAGAGCTGCGCCTGTTCGAACACCCTCAAGAGCATCCCGCCCAACCTCCTCACCACCAACGACAGCGTGGTGGTGGCCGAGGTTTCCTACGGCTACAAGCCGCTGATCTTCGACTTTTTCATGCAGCGCGCCGCCGGGGGCTCAAAATCCGAAGCCGGAGCCTACACGCTGACGGAGACCATCTATCTGAAGCCGCGCAGCCAGGCGGCAATGTTGATGCAAGAGAACAATACCCCCTGCCCGATGCCGACATTTTGAGCGCATCGGCCCCGCTGTCGCGGCCCTTGTGGCGCTGCCAGCGTCCAGCAACCGGCCCCCTGTTGCGCAAGGACTCGTCCGGCTGCGGCGGGACAATCCCCGGTTGTATTTGCCCAAGCAGGCCATTTCCACCTATGCTTGTTCGGCCTGCCGTGCGGCAAGCGGCGAGGCAGGGCTAGGGCCAGGAGGCCATGGGACGACGGTCGACGCACACGCCGCAGCAGCTGCGCGAGCTCATTTTGGACGCTGCGCAGGATATCATCGAAGCCCAAGGTATCGCCGGCTTGTCGGCGCGCGAGATTGCCCGGCGCATTGGCTATTCCCCGGGCACGATTTACAACATGTTCGAGAACCTCGACGATGTTGTGCTCAACATCGAGGCGCGTGTCCTCGACGCCTTGGACCAGCGGCTGGCAGGCTTGCTCAACGATGGCGATGCGAGCGCCCGCGTCACGCGGCTTGCGCTCGCTTACCTCGCCTTCACGCACGAAAAACCAAAGCTCTGGAACCTGCTGTTCGAGCACCATATGCCGGCCGGCGCGCCGCTGCCCTCCTGGTACCAGCACAAGCTCGAAAGCTTGATGAGCCGCGTCGAGGCGGCCCTGGCGCCCGAATTCGGTCCGGGACGGGATGGCGAGCGTCAGCGCGCGGCCCGGGTGCTGTGGGCGGGCGTGCACGGCATCACCTCGCTATCGACCGCCGACAAGCTCTCGGTGGTGACGACCGAAACCGCCAACCGCTTGATCGAGGACCTGGTGGCCACCTATCTGTGCGGCCTTGCTGGCGCCGACAAAGGCGGCGCCAGGCGCGGCGGAGACGCCCCGCCGCTCGAGGCCTGAGGCCGGTATGGGCACGCACGACCGCGCTGGGCCGCGTGGCCGGCAGCATCTGAAGGTCCGCCTCAAGACTGCCAAGCAGCGCACCGCCTCATCGCAACGCTGGCTCGAGCGGCAGCTCAACGACCCCTACGTTGCGGCAGCCAGGCGCGAGGGCTACCGCTCGCGTGCGGCCTATAAACTGATCGAAATCGACGCCAAGCACCGCCTGCTCAGGCCAGGCCGGCGTGTGGTGGATCTGGGCGCGGCGCCCGGTGGCTGGAGCCAGGTGGCCGCCGGGCGCGTACGCTCGCTTGAGGGCAGAGGCCAAGTCGTGGCCATTGACCTTCTGCCGATGGAGCCTATCCCGGGCGTCGTTTTCTTGCAGGGGGACTTTATGGACGAGGCAGCACCGGGCCGCCTGCAGGCCCTGCTGCGCGAGGGCACGGCCGACCTCGTGCTGTCGGACATGGCAGCGCAAGGCATTGGCCATAGCCGCACGGATCATCTGCGCATTATGGCGCTTGCAGAAGCAGCCGCCGAATTCGCGATCGAGGTGTTGGCACCGGGCGGCGCCTTTCTTTGCAAAACCTTCCAAGGCGGCTCCGAGCGGGCGCTGCTGGTTCGCCTCAAGGAGGCCTTTGCCAGCGTGCGGCACATCAAGCCGCCCGCCAGCCGCGCGGAATCGGCCGAGCTTTATGTCTCGGCCACGCAATTTCGCGGGCTGCCTGGTCAGGCGGCGCGGCGGGCGGGCCGACCCGAGGCGGCAAAGTGAAGGTGTCATAAGGGGGCAGCGCCGGCCGGCAAGGCCAGTCGCGAAGGCAAGACCGGGCTTTACGGCCATGCCGGCGCGGCTGTCGGGGCCTGGCGAGCTGACGCCAAGACCGCCTTCCCCTCATCAATCAGCTCTGCTAATAGGAAGCTTGGAACGATTCCACCACAGGGCGGCGAACTGGCCGCGTGCCGAGCAATAGCCCGGCGCGTCCGTTTTCGGCCAACCTGACGGCAGGGAGAGCGGAAGCATGGTGCAGCGGCCCGTCCTGGATGACAGCAGCGTTGCCCTTACCTTCGATGATGTGCTGCTGGTCCCCCGCCCATCCGACGTGCTGCCGGGCGAAACCGACGTCACCTCCCGCGTCACGCGCGAGATTTCGGTCAAGATCCCGATTCTTTCCTCGGCCATGGACACGGTCACCGAAGGCCAGCTCGCCATCGCCATGGCCCAGGCCGGCGGCATCGGCGTGGTGCATCGCAACCTGAATGCCGAGGCCCAGGCCGAACAGGTCGCCATGGTCAAGCGCTACGTCGCCGGCATGGTGGTCAATCCCTATACCATCTCCCCCAAGGCCACGCTGGCCGATGCCCTGCATCTGATGGAGGAGAGGAAGATTTCCGGCGTCCCGGTGGTGGAGAACGGCAGCAAAGGCAAGCTGCTCGGCATTCTCACCAACCGCGACGTGCGCTTTGCCACGAACACCCGCACGCCCGTTTCGGAGCTGATGACCAAAAAACTGGTGACCGTTAGGGAGGGGGTGAGACGCGAGGACGCCGAACGACTTCTGCACCAGCACCGGATCGAGAAGCTGCTGGTGGTGGATGACGACTTCCACTGTATCGGGCTCATCACGGTCAAGGATATCGAAAAGGCGCAAAAGTATCCGAACGCCTGCAAGGACGAGCACGGCCGTCTGCGCGTGGCAGCTGCGACCAGCGTCGGTGAGGACGGCTACGCGCGCGCCGAGCAATTGATCGCAGCGGGTGTCGATCTCGTTGTGGTCGACACCGCTCACGGTCATTCCAAGCGGGTATTGGACGCGGTCAGCCGCATTAAAAAGCAATCCAATCGCGTGCAGGTGATCGCCGGCAACGTGGCCACCGGCGACGGCACCAAGGCGCTGATTGACGCGGGCGCCGACGCGGTCAAGGTCGGCATCGGCCCGGGTTCGATCTGCACCACGCGCATTGTCGCCGGGGTGGGTATGCCGCAGCTCTCGGCCATCATGGAATCCGTGGAAGTCGCCAAAAAGCACGACGTGCCGATCATCGCCGACGGCGGCATCAAGTTTTCCGGTGACGTTGTCAAGGCCCTGGCCGCCGGCGCCGATTGCGTCATGGTCGGCGCGCTGCTCGCCGGCACGGACGAGGCGCCGGGCGAGACCTACCTCTATCAGGGCCGTACCTATAAGGCTTATCGCGGCATGGGGTCGGTCGGCGCCATGGCGCGCGGCAGCGCCGACCGCTACTTCCAGCAAGAGGTCAAGGACACCTTGAAGTTGGTGCCCGAGGGTATTGAAGGTCAGGTGCCCTACAAGGGCCCGGTCGACGGCGTCCTGCACCAGCTGGTCGGCGGCCTGCGCGCCGGCATGGGTTACCTCGGGGCAGCCAACCTCGCTGCCTTGCGCGAACGCGCCCGGTTCGTGCGCATCTCACCCGCCGGTGTCAGCGAAGGTCATACGCACGGCGTGGCCATGACGCGCGAAGCCCCCAACTATACGCGCAGCGTCTAACGCTTCGCCGCGCCCCGGGCCAACCGCCCTGGACCACGGGAATCAACATGAATCAGGTCGTCATCCTCTACCCGGTATTCGTGCAGGTGCTTTTGACCTTTATCGTCTACGGCTTGCTGGCCGTGGCGCGCGCCCGAGCCATCCGCGCCATGGGCCACCGGCGCAGTCCTGGCGACCTGGCGCTGGGCCGGGTGACCTGGCCGGAGGATGCCGAGAAGCGCGCCGCCAACCAGCGCAACCAGTTCGAGCTGCCGGTGCTCTTCTATGCGGTCGTGGCGTTCGCCCTGCTCAGCAAGGGCGTCGATTTCCTGATGCTGCTGCTGGCTTGGCTGTTCGTGCTCACCCGGCTCGTGCACGCGGCCATCCATGTCGGCCCCAACAAGGTGCGCTGGCGTTCACCCGCCTTCGCGCTGGGTCTGCTGATCCTGGCCTTGATGTGGCTGAAGCTGTTTTTGCATGTGCTCACCGGCGGGCTTGCCTGAGGTCATGCGGCCCGGGGCGCATATCAGGGCCGCCGTCGAGGTCCTCGAGGAAGTGCTGACGCGGTATCGCCCCGCCGCCATCGCCCTTGCCGATTGGGGCAAGAGCCACCGGTTTGCCGGCTCCAGCGATCGGGCTGCCATCGGCAACCTCGTCTACGACGCCCTGCGCTGTCGCCGGTCACTCGCTCAACGCATGGACAGCGATACGCCGCGGGCGCTGGTACTGGCCGCGGCTGCCCAGGCGCTCGGTCTGCCGGAAGCGGCGGTGATCGCCAGCGCCGACGGTTCGGCCTATGCCCTGGAGCCATTGAGCGAGGCCGAGCGGGCGGCGATCGGGCGCTCGCTGCCGGCGCAGGCGACGGCCGGTATCCGCGGCGACATCCCGGACTGGCTTGAGCCCTCTTTCGTGCGCGCCTTTGGCGCGGCCGCCGCGACGGAAGGCGCAGCGCTGGCGCGGCGTGCTCCGGTCGATCTGCGGGTCAACACGCTCAAGGCCGACCGCGAGAAGGTGCTCAAGGCACTGGCCAGGTTTGCCGCCGAGGCGACCGGCTACTCCCCCCTCGGGGTACGGCTAGCTGCCCGCGACGGCCCGCACCGGCAAGCCAACGTGGAAGCGGAAGTCGGCCACGCACGCGGCTGGTATGAAGTGCAAGATGAGGGCTCGCAGCTGGCGGCGCTCTTGGCCCACGCCGGTCCGCGCCAGCAGGTGCTCGATATCTGTGCAGGCGCCGGCGGCAAGACGCTCGCCTTCGCCGCGGCCATGCGCAACACCGGTCAAGTCTACGCCTACGATGAGGATGCGCAGCGCCTGCGCCCAATCATTGAGCGGCTGAAGCGGGCCGGCGTGCGCAACGCCCAAGTACTGCCGGCTGGTGACCACGCCGCGCTCAGCGCGCTCGGCGCCCGTTTCGACCTGGTGTTCATCGATGCGCCCTGCACGGGTAGCGGGGCCTGGCGGCGCCGGCCCGACGCCAAGTGGCGGTTGCGGCCAGCCAACCTAGAGCAGCGCCGCGTCGAGCAGCGCGCTTTGCTGTCGACCGCCGCCCTCCACGTCAAGCCCGGCGGCCGGCTCGTTTATGTCACTTGCTCGGTGCTGCCGGAGGAAAATGACGACCAGATCGTCTGGTTTCTATCGAACCACACGGGCTTTGCGCCCCTGAAATGGCGTGAGGCCTGGGCGCGTGGCGTTGGCGGCAACGCGCCCCAATCGGCCGGCGACAGGGACGATGCATTGCTCCTGACGCCGGCCCGGCACGGCACGGACGGCTTTTTCATCGCCAGCCTGCTTCGCACGGATTGATTGTTGCTGCGGAACGGCGCTGACAAAAAGAGCTTGCATCTGGGATTGATCGTCCACAGATAAAAGTTTGACAGCGGATTGCGAGGGACTAATACGTTCGCGTTTTGCTGAGACCGCACGGGTCTCGTCTTGACCGGCCGCACGCCGCGTCGCCTCGGGGAGCGGACTACTCCCCAGCGAACGTCAGCCGCGGCACTGAGGAGGACAGTCGTCCACCATGGTAATGCCGTCGAAGGCGAAGCGACCCAGACGTCCTTCCGCCCGTTCATGTCTCGGCCCGGTTGCGGACCTCGAGGCGCACCTGCCCGAAGAGTGGTGGCGCAAGCTTTTCAACGCCCTTTATGTGAAGACCGACGGCGACGTCGTCGAGAACCTGGAGAACACCCGGCGGGAGGTGGATTTCATCGTTTCCGCCGCCGCCATTCAGCCCTACAGCCAGATCCTCGACCTGTGCTGCGGTCAGGGCCGTCACTGCCTCGAGCTCGCCCGGCGCGGTTTCAAGCACGTGATGGGGCTCGACCGCTCGCGCTACCTCGTGCGTCTCGCCAAGAAGCGCGCCCAGGGCGAGGGGCTACAAGTGCTGTTCAAGGAGGGGGATGCGCGCAATCCGCGGCTACCCGAGAACAGCATGGACTGCGTTGCCATCATGGGCAACTCGTTCGGCTACTTCTCCAACAAGCAAGACGACGAGAAAGTCCTGACCGCCGTCGGCAAGATCCTGCGCCCCAGCGGCCAGATCGTATTGGACATTACCGATGGCAGCCACATGCACGACAACTTCGAGCGGCGGTCGTGGGAATGGATCGATGAACATCACTTCGTCTGCCGCGAGCGCTCCATTAGCCAGGATGGCGAACGGCTGATCTCGCGCGAGGTGATCGTCCACGACGAGATGGGTGTGATCGCCGACCAGTTCTATGCCGAGCGGCTTTACACACGCGACAGCATCACCAAGCTGTTGGAGAAGACCGGCTTCCGCAACGTCCGCCATCACGGCCACGCCGAGGCGCTTTCCGACCGCGATCAGGACCTCGGCATGATGGCGCGGCGCATCCTCCTCACGGCTGATGCACCGCAACTTTTGCGTAAGCATCGCGGCCGCTTGCAGGCGCTCGATGTGACCGTGGTGATGGGCGACCATCGCCTTCCCGACCAAGTCAAGCGCGGCGGCACGTTCAATCCGGAAGACCTCGACACCGTGCGCAAGCTCAAGGACGCCCTGTCCGAAGTGCCGGGCTACAAGTTCCGCTATCTTGACAACCACGGCACCCTGGAACGCGATCTTTCCGAGCTGAGGACCGATCTGGTCTTCAACCTTTGCGATGAGGGCTGGAACAACGACCCCTTTAAGGAGCTGCATGTGCCGGCGCTGCTGGAGGTGCAGGGGATTGGCTACACCGGTGCCGGCCCATCGGCGCTGGCCGCCTGCTACGACAAGGGGTTGGTGCGTGCGGTAGCGCACGCGCTGGACGTGCCGGTGCCGCTGGAATCATACGTGCGCCCGGGCGACCAGGGGGCGACGCTGCCATCCGTCTTTCCTGCCATTCTAAAACCCAACCAGGGCGACAGCAGTCAGGGCATTACCAAGGAATTGGTCGTCACCAACGAGAAGGCCCTGCTCGACTACCTCGACCGGCTGCGCGCCGAGTTTCCCAAACGTGGCGTGCTGGTGCAGGAGTTCCTCACCGAGGCGGAGTACTCCGTCGGCTTGGTGGGCAATCCGGATCAGGGCCTCAGGGCTTTGCCGATCCTGGAGGTCGACTACTCCAGGCTCGACGATAGACTGCCGAAGATCCTGGGCTACGAATCGAAGTGGGAGCCGGATAGTCCCTATTGGACGCAAATAAAATATCGAGAGGCAACGCTGGCTGATCAAAAGCAGCAGCAGCTCATCGACAACTCCTCGCGTCTGTTTGAGCGGCTGGGATGCCGAGACTACGCCCGCTTCGACTTCCGCGCCGACGCAAAAGGCGAAATCAAGCTGCTCGAGGTCAACCCCAACCCGGGCTGGTGCTGGGACGGCAAGATGAACATCATGGCGGGCTTCCAGGGCATGCGCTATGCGGAGCTGCTGTCGCAAATCCTGCAGGCGGCCGTGGAACGGCTCGGCATCGTCGCCAAGCCGGTACAAGCGCAGGTCGGCAACGGCAATGGTCACTCCGTGGCCGCGGAGTGAAACCTCAGTTACAGTGCCAGCGGGCGTCCCGGGCACGGGGCCCCGCCCCGGGCAGCCAATCCAAGGCGGCACGCTGGTCGCGTGCGAGCTGGCGCCAGCTTGACCTTTGGCGCTGGCGGTGTCTATCGAAGACAGGCGCGCACCGGATCCTTCTCCTGCCGGGGCCGAGGCCTGGGGCTCCATGACCGACACCGTCCTCATCATCGATTTCGGCAGCCAGGTAACGCAACTCATCGCCCGGCGCGTACGCGAGCAGGGCGTCTACTCGGAGATCGTACCCTTCAACGCTGCCGAGGACGCGCTTGAGCGGCTCAAACCTCGGGCAGTGATCCTCTCCGGTGGACCGGCGAGCGTCACCGAGTTTGGCACACCGCGTGCCCCCGATTGGGTGTTCAATGCGGGGCTGCCGGTGCTCGGCATCTGTTATGGCGAGCAAACCATGGTGGCGCAGCTCGGCGGCGGCGTAGAGGCCGGGCACCATCGCGAGTTCGGACGTGCCGAATTGGAGGTGACCAGCGACAACAGGCTATTTGAGGGTGTCTGGCAAAAAGGCGAACGCGATACAGTATGGATGAGCCACGGCGACCGCGTCACACGCTTGCCGCCAGGGTTTCGAGTGGTGGCGGTCTCGAAAGGCGCTCCGTTCGCGGCCATCGCCGACGAGAAGCGCAAGCTTTACGCCGTGCAATTCCATCCCGAAGTCGCGCACACGCCGCAGGGAAGTCGCCTGATCGGCAATTTCGTGCGCCGCATCGCCGGGCTTCCCGGTGACTGGAGCATGGCGCATTTCAGAAGCGCGGAGATCGCCCGCATCAAGGTGCAGGTCGGCACCGGTCGGGTGATCTGCGGGCTGTCGGGCGGGGTCGACAGCGCGGTGGCGGCCAAGCTCATCCACGAGGCCGTCGGCGACCAGCTCACGTGCATCTTCGTCGACCACGGCCTGCTGCGGCTGGACGAGGCCAGGCAGGTTGTGACGCTGTTCCGCGGCCATTTCAACATTCCGCTGGTGCACGTCGATGCGAGCCAGCAGTTCCTCGCCGCGCTCGCCGGCGCGACCGATCCGGAAGCCAAGCGCAAGACCATCGGCGCACTCTTCATCGAGGTGTTTGAGGCAGAGGCCAAGAAGCTCGGCGGCGTGGACTTCCTGGCTCAGGGTACACTCTACCCCGATGTGATCGAGAGCGTATCGTTCACCGGCGGGCCGTCCGTGACAATCAAATCGCACCACAATGTCGGTGGTCTGCCCGAACGTATGAATTTGCGGCTGGTGGAGCCCCTGCGCGAGCTGTTCAAGGACGAGGTGCGCGCGCTCGGCCGCGAGCTGGGCCTCCCCGAGCATTTCATCTGGCGCCACCCTTTCCCGGGGCCCGGATTGGCGATTCGGATCTTGAGCGACGTCACGCAGGACAAGCTCGATATCCTCCGCAAGGCCGACGCGGTGTTCCTCGACGAGATCCGCAAAGCCGGCCTATACGATAAAATCTGGCAGGCTTTTGCGGTATTGCTTCCCGTGCGCACGGTGGGCGTGATGGGGGATGCGCGTACCTACGACAACGTGTGTGCACTGCGCGCGGTCACTTCGACCGACGGCATGACGGCCGATTTCTACCCGTTCCCGCACGATGTACTGGGCCGTGCCGCCACCCGCATCATCAACGAGGTCAATGGCATCAACCGCGTGGTCTACGACGTAACCTCGAAGCCACCGGGCACCATCGAGTGGGAGTGATTTTGGCGTCCTTTGCGGACGAGCGACGAGGATCGTTATCCCCGCAATAAGCTTCCTTCCGCCGCGAGACGCTGACCCATTGGTCGCTTGCCCGCGTCCGCCGAAACCTCCTTGAGCGCGGGTGCTCGCGTTGTAGCATCCAGCAAATTTAGCCGGCCAAGTCCAAAGCTCCGAACCTGTCGGCAAACACCCGTTCACCCTTGGCCGTGATAAGCACGGCGCGCGTGCCCTGCAAACGGCGCGTCCAGCCCTTGGCCATGCTGTGGCTACAGATTGCGGCACCGACGGCGCCCCCAAGATGGAGCCGCCGTTCGCTCCAATCGAGGCACGGGCGGCAAAGCACCCGCTTGGAGCGTTTCGTGCGCAGCAACATCGGCTCGGGGTTGATGCCGATATCGGCCAAAAAGGCGATGCCGGCCTGGCTGAGGAGACCCGCCTCGCTCGTGAGCTCGACATAGCCGCGCGCGATGAAGGCGTCGGCAAGGGCGACGCCCAACCGCCCAGCAAAATGATCGTAGCAGGTGCGGGCCTTGCGAAGCGCGCGATCCTTCGGGCCGACCGATAGGCGGCGGCGGTCGGGCGCGAGCTCGGCAGCGACCAGCATGATGCTTTCGAGCATGCGCGCCACGGAAACGGTGGCCAGCCGATAATAGCGAAACCGGCCTTGCCTGTGGACGCCCAGCAAGCCAACGGCTGTCAGGCGCTGCAAATGCCCACTGGCGGTCTGAGGCGTGACACCCGCTGCCCGCGCCAACTCGCTTGCCGTCAGGGCGCGGCCATCCATCAAAGCGTGCAACATGCTGGCGCGCCCCGGATCACCGGACAAAGCGGCGACTTCTGCAAACAAGGTGCTGCTGGCCATCACTCGAGCTCCGCAATCGTGCCTCATCCTAGCCAAACCCGAGAACGAATGCTTCGGCCAATTCCGTAGCATGCACCCGTAAAACCCCGGCAAGACAGCAGCGCAAAGGAACCTTTCGAGGGCTCACGGCCATGACCATCACGGTATTCATTCGCTACCAAATCGACCCATTTCAGCGCGATGCCTTCGAGGGCTATGCGCGCCGCTGGTTGACGATCATTCCGGCATGCGGCGGCAAGCTCGACGGCTACTGGATGCCCCACGAGGGCACCAACAACATCGCTTTTGGCCTAATCTCCTTCGACAGCCTCGGCCAATACGAGGCCTATCGGTCGCGTCTGAGGGCAGACGAGGCGGGGGTGGCCAACTTCAGCCTGGCCGAGGAGAAAAGGTTCATTCTTGCCGAAGAGCGCACCTTCCTGCGGCGCGTGAACTGAAGGCGCTAGGCCTCGCCGCGCGGCTTTGCCCAGTCCAAGTGGCGATGCATTGGATCGTCAGGCCGCCTCCTCGGCTGCTCGCTTTTGCCTGTGGAAATGTCCCCTCCCGTCGGCGCCGGCGCGGGGACAAACTGCTAGGCCGAAAAACGGGGCGGGGAAACTTGGCCGCAGCGGCTCAAAACTTGGCTGAAAGCGGGCCGGGGAACCCGGCAGGGGACACCTGGCCTGGCGGTTGGGCGCGGCAAGGCCATCGCCCGTCTCGATGAACGCTGCCGATCACGCCGGATCGGCCTTTTTCCCGCCTGGTTGTCCATGCGCGTAAGGTAGCGGGATGCAGGCGATCCTTTTGTCGGCTGAGGCCGCGGAGGGAGTAGGGCAGTATGGAGCTGCAGGGCCAGCCGTTCCCGTATCCGCGGAACGTGCCGGGGCACACATTCTGGATTGGCTTGTCGTGTGCCGCCCTGCTGCATGCGTGCATGATCTTGAGCGTCGGCCGGGCGGCCCCGCGCCAGCTTGGCGAACGGGATGGAAACCCCGATGCCATCAGCGTCGAATTGGTCGATCCGGCCGAGCTGCGCGGCAGTGCAAAGCCGGCGCGCCCGCAGCAGGGCCGTGCCGATGCCGGGGACGCTGCCGCATCGTCGCCGCCTGCCGTCGCCGCCATCCCGGCATTGCCGAGCGGGCCAGGCGTGGCGCCATCCTCCGCGCCGCCTGACCTCGCCACGGCTCCCGCCAGTGCAAGCCCGCCCTCTGCCGAAGTGCCGCCTGCGGCTGAGCGCCCGCCGCCTGCGGCCGGCAAGAAAACCGCCACCTTGTCCGCGCAGGAAGCCCCCACCGCTGCGCAACCGCTCGACTCGATCCCGCCCCTGTCGGCGACGCCGCCGAGCACGCCAGCGCCAGACGCTCCCAAGACAAAGACCCCTCCCAGACCGTCCTTGCAGCTCGACCTGCCCACCGACTTTGCGACCCCCTCTGGCCTGTCGACGGCGGCAATCCGCCCGCCGGATATCACGCGATCGGGGGAGAACGACGAATTTGGTCGCAGGGTCATCCGCGCCTTGCGGCAGACCATGCCCGCCGCCCGTGGCGAGCTCGGCCGGGTGACGGTCCGGTTGCTGCTGTCGGCGACCGGCGACCTGGTCGAGGTGCAGCTGGTCAGGCCGGCGAGCGATCCGATCCTCACGCAGAGTGTCGTCTTTGCCGTCAAGCAATCAAGCTTTCCGATCCCTCCGACGGGTGCCACGCGCAGCGACCGCACCTTTCTGGTGACCTACATCTACAATTGAGGATTGCGCCCCCTGTCCCGCCACTCAGGTGGCCCGGCGGCCACTCAGGTGGCCCAGGCGGCCACTTCACGACGCCAGGGCGGCGCCCCGCCTAAGCGCCAGCCACGCCACCGATGATGCATCGGTTGCAGAGGCGTGAACGCGGCCATTTGCCGGGAGGTTTTGTGCTTCGCGCCACCGTCTTTCGGCTAGGTCAATGTCTATTGGATAGGCAAGTGTTCGCGTTGGCCGGTTCGCTGCGCATCCTCGAGGATCATGGCCGCGCCCTTCTCGCCAATCATGATCGCAGGCGCATTGGTGTTGCCGCCAACCACCTGCGGCATGATCGAGGCGTCGATCACCCGCAGGCCGGCGATACCATGGACGCGCAGCCGCGGATCGACCGCGGCGTCACCGCCATGCCCCATACGGCACGTACCGACCGGATGCAGGTTTGAGACGCCGCGCCGACGCAGATCCTCCGTCATGTCCGCATCGGTCGACACCATCGGCCCCGGCAGCACCTCTTCGAGCACGTAGGGCCGCAGCGATGGCTGGCTGGCGATTTTCCGGGCCAGGCGCATGCCATACAGCATGGCGTCGATGTCATAACTGGTCGACAGGTATTCGAGGCGGATGCGCGGCGGCACCAACGGATCGGGACACTTGAGGCGCACGCTGCCGCGGCCCTCGGGCCGCAAATGCACCGGTGACAGCGAGAAGGCGGAAAAGGGGTGGGGATGCACACCGTTGGCGTCGCGCTTTTCGATGCTCCACAGGAAGAAATTCATCTGCAGATCGGGCCGATCGAACCGCGGATCGCTGCGTACAAAGGCGCCCGCGTAGAGGCCGGGACCGGCGAGATGGCCGCCGCGGCCGCAGGCGTATCGAAAGGCCGCGCCAAGCTTGGCCAGCGGGCTCCGCGTCAGATCATTCAGCGTGATGGGTTTGGCACAACGAAAGGAGACATACGAGTTAAAGTGATCGTGCAGGTTGGCACCCACCGCCGGCAGGTCTCGCACCACCGCAATGCCCATGTCCTGCAGATGTGCGCCGGGGCCGATGCCCGATAAGAGCAGGAGCTGAGGCGAGCCGTACACCCCTCCGGCGACGATCAGCTCGCCTCGGCAACGTGCCTCCTGCAGGCCGCGCCGCGTACGGTATTGGATGCCGACCGCGCGGCCATCCTCGATCAGGATGCGGGTGGCATGCGCCTCCGGTGTGATGCGGAGGTTCTGGCGATCTCGCGCCGGTTTCAGATAGGCGACCGCGGCACTCCAGCGCCGGCCGGCCATTGTCGTGGCCTGATAGCGCCCGACCCCCTCCTGCGTGGCTGCATTGAAGTCGGGGTTGCGTGGAATTCCCGCTTCCACGCTGGCTTCGATCATGGCGTCCACAAGCTCATGCCGGAGCCGCTGATCGGACACGTGGAGCGGCCCACCGACGCCATGAAATTCGCTCTCACCGCGTTCCTGGTTCTCCGCCTTCCTGAAAAACGGCAAGACGCTCGCATAGTCCCACCCCTGACAGCCGCGCTGGCGCCAGCCGTCATAATCTGCCGGCGTGCCGCGCATGTAGATTAAGCCGTTGAGCGAGCTGGTTCCGCCCAGCATCTTACCGCGCGGCTGGTAGGAGGTACGATTATTGAGCCCAACGATCGGCTCGCTTTCGAATTTCCAATTGTAGCCCGCGTGCGTAAAAAGCCTGTGGTAGCCGAGCGGGATGTGAATCCAGGGGTTGCGATCGCGCCGCCCAGCCTCGAGCAGCAGGACCTTGTAGGCTCCCGATTCCGAGAGCCGCGACGCCACGGCACAGCCAGCCGAGCCGGCGCCGGCGACAATAAAATCAAAGGTCTCTGCGGACATGCTGCCTCCTCCCCGGAGCAGTGCTCCGCGCCACCGCCGACGCTCTCGGGCACGGCATCGAGCACCGACAGGAAGACTAGCCAGCCTTGGCGACGGCGTCTCGCCTGCAGCGCTGCTGCAACAACAAAGCTGGGCGTAGGCACCCGCGCTTGGCTTGCTCGCCTATTTCTTCGCCGCGGCAAGCTTCTCGCGCACAAATGCTTCGAACTGATAGCGACAGCCCCGTTTTTGCAGCTCGGTCAGCAAGTCCTCATCAGCCGGCAACGGGTCCAATACCTCGATCTTCAACTGGCGCCGCGGCCGCCCTTCGACCAACAGGTAGTAGGCACCGCCCGGGCGCACGGCCACGCCGGCTGGCCAGGGCACCAGATTTGCGCCCACCGGCCACTCCGCTTCGCCGCGCGCGGCGCTTTCGACATCCACGACGGCCACCCGCTGCGCAACCGGAACCGGAGCGCGCGCGAGCTCAAGTTTGCCGCCCTTGTCGACACAAACGTTGCCATCGATCGAGGTTGGAACATTCGACCATGAGAAGCGCGGTATGGAGCGCGGCGTCGCCGGCACACCGGCGCTGCGCGTGGCGCCCGGCGTTGCTTCGGTTGCACCTCCGGTCTGCATGATGTTCTTGAGCCAGCCGACCACGCCTTCGTTGATGTCTTGCCCTTTGGCGAGATCGGCGACGGCGCCGTTGAAGGGGCCCCTGACGGTCTGCGTCTTGCCCGATGGCAGCACGGCACGAATGGAGGCACCGGCTGGAATCAACACGCTGTCGGACAAGGCGAGCGGCACGCCGACTTTGATATCGGGTGCGGTCGATTCGATGACATAGATCTGCGCCAAAGCCGGCAAGGCGCTGCCGGCTAAGGCGACGAATGCCGCAGCGAGACGGGCGATAGGGAACTCAGGCCAATCGATTTTCATCTGACGAACCACCTCGATCGATCGGTGTTATATCCGAGCCATCTGCCGAGATAATGGCCCGAGAATTCGCCCAGGAACCACGCCATTAAGGCGAGCACGAGCGGCAGGATGATGCGAAATTGCCAGAACACAAGGGTGTCGACGGCAATGATGACGGCGGTTGCCGCGCCGCTGGCGAGCAAGCCACGCCGCCGGTAGCGGAAGTACCAGCCGACCAGGAACCCCAGACCCGTGATAGCCGCCAGTGTGAGAGGTAGCGCAAGCGTGCCGCTCTCGATTTGGCCGATGCTGCGGCCGTCGACGATACCGGCCAGGATCTGGGCATGAATAAGCGCGCCGTGCATGGGCTGCAGCGGCGTGCGATGCATGTCGATATCGGTCAACATGCCGGCCAAGATCACGATCTTGCCCTTGAGGCCCTGCTTGGCGGCGTTCAGCAACGCATCGCCGGCCGGGCGCAGCAAGGTATCGGCGGACAGGGTAAGAAAGGTGTCGGACTGGTCGGCGGGCGTGCGCAGCCAGGCAATGCGTCGCCGCTTTGAGGCGGAGGCGTAGCCACTGTTTTCCGCCAGCACTTCGGCGAAGCTTTTGGGGAAGGCCGAAGCGGCAAACGGCTGGGCCTTGAAGCGGACGATGAAATCTCGCTCGACCGCCAGGTTGGCGTAGCCTGCTGGCCGCAGGCCATCGCGGAAGAAGGCCTGCTGTCGTTCCCGTTGCTGCGGCGACAGAAAAACGCGCTCGTCTGCGGCGGCGAGCACGATCTTGGCCTTCGCCCGCCGGATCGCCGCGATGAGCTCGCCTTCATGGTCCGGCCGCGCCGTGCGCACGAACAGGACGTCAAGGCCGATGGCCTTGGCGCCTGCTGCATCAATGGCGTCGATGGTGCGGGCCAGCACGCCCGGATCGATCGGCAGTCGTGCCTTGTAGCCGTTGAGCGTTTCATCGGTTACGCCAACGACGGCAATCAGCGGATGCTGGCTTGGCAGCCGGTCGGACATCCAAGCCGTGCGCAGATCGCCCATGGCGTGCTCGAAGCGCAGCAGACCAGGCGCAAGCAGCGGCAACAGAAACGCCAGCAGCAGCGTGGACAAGAGGGCGAAGATGGCCGACAACAACAGCGGCCGCGGAAAGCGCGCGCGGCCCTTCTGAGACCGGTCACTGACGTCGGCAGGCATGGTTCCCCTTCGTCCCTGCCCGCCGAGCCTATTGGAGCGGACACAACCATACAAGCGGCCTGCCCGGCGGTCGGCTGGCACCGCCGCCGAGGGCGGCTAAATCGTCCCAATGCGGAGCGTTCGACCGGTCCTGGCGGCTTGACAACCTTGGCGCCACAAAACGCCCCCTTCGCGATCCCGTCAACCTCGGCTATTGTGTTGATATCGCACTTTATTGTTGCAATAAATTGTCACCTTCGCAGGCCTTGACCAGGCCGACACGCGCGCCAGTGTGGACGAGCAATTGGAGCCGGCCTTGAAACAGCGCACTGGAGAGCCCGTTGCCGGGTCGCGCAAACGACAAAGACCGCGTGGCAAGGCGGCTAAGCTGCCCGGCGCCAGACGCACCACCCGCTCGCTCGACCGGCTGGAAGCGGATCGCGAAGCGCTGCTGCGCCGATTGAGCCGCCTCGACAGCGGCGCCAAGCTGCTGCCCGGCTATCGCAGCGCCCTCACTCTGCTCAACTCGCGATTTCGCAGAGCCGATCTCGCCACCAGGCTCGCCCTCCTGCAGGCAGCCCAATTCATGGTCGAAGTGCTGGAGAGAATTCCCTACTGAGCTCCCGCGCCAGGACTTGCGCGCCTGCGGTGTTTGTCGGACAACTCCCCGGCGGCAAGGCAGCCAACCGACATCGAGCGCGAGCCTTATGAGAAACTGGTACTATCACCTTCCCGACCTGCTGTTGGCACTGTTGTCATACCTGCTGATCGCGCGCCTGCTGTTGTTGCCGTTCCGGAGCACCCAGAACGTGCTCGTGCGCACGGTCGGCGCGCTGACGGCGCCCGTGGTGGCGACAGTCGCGGCGTTGACGCCGCGCCTGGTACCCCAGTCTTTGTTGCTGCTGGCTGCCTTGGCATGGCTCTATGCTGCCCGCGTCATTCTGCGCGTCGGCATTGCCGCAACCGGCGTGCGGTTGGGCTGAGCGCCGTGGGCCGCTCAGCTCCCGGCGCGTTGCTGGTCCGCTATCTGGCGCTGTTCGGCTGCGTGCTGCTCGCTCTCTTCAACGGCTCGCTTTATTCGCCACTTTACAATTCGGTCGATCAGATCCTCTACCTTTTTTCCCGCAGCTCCCTGCATCCTGGGCCACTGCCCCTGCAGCCCTATCGCACGCAGATTTTTATCGCCGCCATGACGCTTTTGCTGGCTGGGATTCCGGCAGCGCTCTACGAGCGGATCAGGGGCCTGAACCAGGGCACGGCGCTGTCGGCTGCTCTTTGGTTCTTGATGACCCTAATCATGACCGTACCCGCCTTGCGGCATGCCGCCGATCTTGACTGAGCCTGAGGGCAGCTTCAGGCGCCCGGTTTGACTTGGGCAACCCGTGTGATCCAGCCGGGGTATTGCTCGTCGGCCAGTTGGTCCGCCGCCGCCACCGGAGGCGCGGGACCGGCCGGCGGCCGGACCGCCTTCGCGGCCGTCGCGCCCAGCGGTTTGGGCTCGAGCTGGACCATTCGCTTCACATAGTCCACGTTTGCCGCCGCCTGCTCGGCCGATAACTGGCGCGCGCCGACAAGCTTGGCCTCCTCGTACTTGCCCTGCAGGCTCAGCACCAGGGCGAGGTTTTGGCTCACACGCGCCTCGTGGCCGCCCTGCGCGACAGCCTGCTTCAGCAAGGTCTCGGCCTGCTCGGCGTTACCGTCCATGGCCAGCGCCAGTGCCAAATTGTTGAGCACCGAGGCCTGATTGGGGGCTAGTGCCAGGGCGCGCTGGTAAAGCGGGATGGCCTCACGATACTTGCCCTGCTTTGCCAACACAGTGCCGCGGGCGGAAATCACCCGCCAGTCCGGACTGGCCGGATCGTCGGCCTCTTCCAACAGCTTCTGGGCCCGCTCGACCTGGTCCAGTTCGAGCGCGAGCCGAGCATACTCGGAGAGCAACCCCCGATGGCCGGCATTGAGGGATGCGGCCTGATGCAAGACAGCGAATGCCTGTTGCTTGTCCCTAACTAGCGCCTTGAGTTTGCGGGCATAGTTGAGGGCGGCCTCGGGGTTGCGTGGGTTCTTGGCGTAGGCCTTTCCCCAATGCTCCGCCGCCCTCTCGCCATCACTTTTGCCCCTGCGCTCACCTTCGGTCGGCTCGGAGGTCGCCATCGCCCCTTCGCCTGCGGCCAGCGGCGGCAGCGGAGAACTGGCGCAGGCCGACAGCAATCCACCCAGGCTGGCGCCGGCGATCGCCACCCTGGCGGCGCGCTTGAACGCGGTGTGCGTGCGGAAGCTAGGTGTCGTCATGCTCGCCGAGTCCGGGAAACTGCGCGCTGATTCGCGCGGCAGGTCCAGTCTCCCGGCTGGCGGTCAATAATCCCTTAACCCTGCAGTGACGTGGGCCAATCCGCCCTCAACCGTTGCTGGAAGCTGCGGCAAGCTCGGCGCGTGCACCCTCTTCCCAGCGGGCCATGCCGTCAAGAGCCAAGACGGCCTCGACGTAGGCTTGGGCCGTGCCGTCGTCGCCGTAGGCCGCCAGGTCGGGAAGATAGGTGCGAAAGCGGGACGCGACCGGTGCATACATGGCGTCCGCTGCCGAGAAGGCACCAAACAGGAAGTTGCCTGCGCTGCCACAGCGGCGCCGGCAGACCGACCACAATTGCACAATGCGCCGCACGTCGCTGGCGACACTCTCCGGCAGGTTGGTCATCGGCGTGCGGGCCAAAAGATCCATCGCGCAATGTTCGCGCAGGTCGCGAAAACCGGCGTGCATTTCAGCCGAAATGGCGCGGGCATGGGCGCGCGCCTGCTGCTGTCGGGGCCACAGCGCGGCCTCGGGATGGGTTTCGGCGAGGAATTCCAGGATCGCCAGACTGTCCCAAATCGTCTGGCGCTGCCCACCCTCTTCGACGATAAGGATGGGAACATGGCCGGCGGGAGAATAGCGCAAGATCTCGGCCCTGGTCTGTGGCTGGCGCAGCGGGATACCAATTTCGCGAAAGGCGATGCCGGCTTCAACCAGTGCAAGCCAGGGTCGCAGGCTCCAGCTCGACACGTTCTTGCTGCCGATCACCAGCGCATAAGCCATGGTTTCCCGCCTCTTGGCCGAACTTCCGACGCCAATTGTCATTTCGGCTCACGCTGATGATAATGGCGCTCCGCCCGTTGTCTCAACCGAACGAACCATGCCGGCAACAGAAAAAACGTTTGGCCTTGCCAGTGTTCTGGCGTCCGCCGACAGCCAAGAGCCGTCGATTCCCGTCTGGCTGGCCCGCCAGCGTGCCTGGCTGCGCGATGCACCACTGAGCAGCGCGCAAAAGGCCTGGGTCGAGGCACAAGGGATCATGGGGATCGGCGGATGTCGGCACGTCCTCGTGCCGGGCAGTGATGGCCGGCTCGCAGGCGTGGTCCTGTGGCTTGGCGAGGATGGCGGCGGCGCCGAGCGACCCGAGCTGGCGATCGGACGTCTACCGGGCCTGCTGCCGGCAGGCTTCTACCACCTGGCGGATTCCTGGTTGGATGCCGAGTTGGCGACCGTCGCCTGGGGACTGGGCGCCTATCGCTTCCGCCGCTACAAGACGCACAATGGCGACGCCGCGGCCTGCTTGCGGCAGCCACCGCCGGCGCAGGCCGGCTCAGCCCAGTCTATCGTGGAAGGTGTTTGGCTCGGCCGCGACCTGATCAACACGCCGGCAGGCGATCTTGGACCGCAAGAGCTGGAGGAGGCCGCGCGTGCCTTGGCAGACCGACATGGCGCCGATCTCATGAGCATCGTGGGCGATGATCTTTTGACCGCCAATTTCCCCATGATTCACGCCGTGGGCCGCGCCAGCCCGCGCCAGCCGCGCCTTCTCGACCTGCGCTGGGGCAGTCCCGGCGCTAGCCGTGTCACGTTGGTGGGCAAGGGCATTTGCTTTGATACCGGCGGTCTCGACATTAAGCCAGCCAACGCCATGCTCCTCATGAAGAAGGACATGGCCGGCGCGGCGACGGCTCTGGCGCTCGGCCACATGATCATGGCGACGGGTCTCGACCTGCGCCTGCGCATCCTGATCGCCGCGGCGGAGAACAGCATAGCCGGCAATGCCTTTCGCCCCGGCGACATTCTGCGCAGCCGACTGGGCAAGACGGTCGAGATCGGCAACACGGACGCCGAAGGTCGGCTTGTGCTGGCCGACGCCCTGGCATTCGGGGACGAGGAGCGGCCCGACCTGATGGCAAGCTTTGCCACCCTGACGGGTGCGGCCCGGGTGGCGTTGGGACCGGATCTGCCGCCCCTTTACAGCGACGACGACGATCTGGCGGTGCAGATCGCCGAAGCCGGGCTCGCCGTTGGCGATCCGGTCTGGCGGCTGCCATTCTGGGGCGGTTATGAATCCACTCTCGACAGCCCTGTCGCCGACCTGAGCAACGTCTCCGACGGGCCGTTTGCCGGCTCGGTCACGGCGGCGTTGTTCCTGCGCCGTTTTGTCAAACAGACGCGCCGCTTCGCCCACTTCGACATTTTCGGCTGGCGGCCGGCGGCGCGGCCGCTCGGGCCGAAGGGCGCAGAGCCCCAGGTCGCGCGCGCCTTTTTCGAGCTTTTGCGTGGCGATGCCGGCGGGCGGCGAAGCTGAATGCCCGAGGCCTCCTCCCTCCCCGATCCGCGCCGCAACGCCTATCGCGAAGATCTTGCCGCAGAAGGGCTGCGCGGCAAAGTCAAGGCACGCAACTACTCGCCCGGCTGGGAGCGCCAGATCGTCTACCCGGCTACCCCCCTGCGCGCCCGGCCGGACGCGCGCGAGCCTTGGACCACGGAAGCCCTCTATGGGGAGCTGGTCAAAGTCTACGACGAGAACAAGGATTGGGCGTGGGTACAGCTCGCCGCGGACGGTTATGTCGGCTACGCCCGTGCAACGGCGTTGTCACCTCAAATCAACGCCGCGACGCACCGCGTGAAGGTGCTCGGCACATTCCTTTATGCTGCCGCCGACGTGAAAGCGCCGCCGCTGATGCCGCTCAGCATGAATGCCCTGCTCTGCATCGCGGAGGCCGGCCCCAGCTTCGCCAGGCTCGTCGACGGTACATTTGTACCAACGCGCCACATCGTCGAGCGCACGCGCTTTGTTGCCGACTTCGTGGCCGCCGCCGAGCGCTTCGTGGGCGTGCCTTACCTTTGGGGCGGCAGGACGCGTTTCGGCATCGATTGCTCGGGGCTGGTGCAAGCGGCGCTGCAGGCCGCGGGCAGGGTCTGCCCACGCGACAGCGACATGCAAGAGGCCGAGCTCGGCCAACAGGTCGACATCGCCGACAGCCTCGACAAGCTCGAGCGCGGTGATCTCCTGTTCTGGCAAGGACACGTCGGCATCATGACTGACGGCTTCATGCTGCTGCACGCCAACGCACACCATATGGCGGCCATCATCGAGCCGGTGCGCAGTGCGGTCGATCGCATTGCGCGCGCAGGGTTGCAGATCAGGGCTGTCAAGCGGCTCAGCCACGCCCGCTCGCGCGGCGACAGCGGCGCATGACGGAGCCAAGGCCGCTCACCCGCGACGAGGCCACGCGGATTTGGCGCTGGCAACGCCAGATGTTGATGTTTTACGGCATCGCCATGGTTCTGCTGGCGCTCGCCGGTGTGCTGATGCTCTTTTTTGGTGATCTTGCCTGGGTGCGGCGTGCGGCGTTGGCCGCCGTCCTCAGCCTCGTCGTCGCCGCTACTTTCGTTCAGTTCAGGGAACGCTGCCCGCGCTGCGGCCTGCGCCTCGGATCGCAGGGGCGGCTCTTCCTACCGGAGCAATGCCGACGCTGCAGTGTCGTCTTCGAGCGGCCGCCGTCAGGCTAAAGTCGAGCGTGCGATGCGCCCAAGCCCGCCGCGGGGCCGGCTTGGGCGCTCGCAATCGCGTTGCCTACCACCCGCGACGATGGCAGACCCTGCGGCAATGGCGATGGCCCCGGTGCCACCAGCAGCGGTTGTGACAGTGGCGCCGCCGCCACCTTACGTCCTCGACTGTGCTCTGCTCTTGGGCATAGCTGCGCAAGACATCGCCAGCGCTCGAGCCGGGTGCGGCCTGGGCCGTACCGACCGCCATGACGACAGCGGCGCTTGCGCCCGCGAAAGACAGCAGCAGTTTTCTGTTCATGATTGAGCTCCGTGCTCCAGTTGTTTGGCGATCAGAGCAGATGCACTTCCCGGTTGTGGATTTCATGTGCTCGATCAGACGATCATCCCTCCGAGCGCATGAATGCACTGTGAATGATGCCCAACGAGACAAGCCGACGCACCAGGCGACGACCCGACCAACGCGCGGAGGGCAGGCCATAGTCGGCTCAGCCCACGCTAGGGAGGCGGTGCCGGTCGCTGGCTCGGCAGGGCGCCGCCGGTTGCGCCCGTCATCAGGCCCGATCTTTGCGCGCCGGCCCCGTTGGGGATGGCCGCACGCGTGTTGGCTGCGGGAACGGTCGGTTGCGGTTCGGCCTGATCGCTGCCCTTGGGTCTGAACGGATCGGGTTTGGGTCGCCGGAAGGCCGGGCAGGCGGCGCTGGGGTTGAGTTGTTTCAGATCCCCGCGCATCGCCACGTTGACCACATAGTGGCGATTGCAGACCGCCACCGAGGGCAGCTGCCGCGTCAGCTCGAAGTAGTCGTAACTCTCTTTCAGGGTCGTCCAGAAGGGATAGGCTGGATGTTTGACCTGCCGCGCCATATTGGCCTCAGTCATGCGGAACGGGAAGGCGTGCACCTCAAAGGTGTCATTGCCGCCCAGGAAAGAGTCGCGGGCGATGCCGTAGATCTCCTCCATCAAGGCATCCGTCATGGCGTAGCACCCGGCCGACTTGCAGCGCCCGTGAATCATCAGGAATTCACCGGTCCGCCCGTGCGCCCGGTCGAAGGCGTTGGGGTAGCCGAGGTTCATGGCCAGGTGGAACTTGGAATCGGGGTTCATTTGCTCACGGCTGACGGAGTAGAACCCTTCCGGCGCCTGCCGATCCCCCTGTTTCAGCTTGGGACCAAGTTCGCCCGACCAATTGCAGATCGGATAGGTCTTGAAATGGTAGAAGCGTCCGTCGCTCTTGAGCTTCCACACTTCGAGTTCGGATTCTTCCTTGAAGACACGGATGAAAATCGGCGCCTGGGGATCCATGCCCTTTTTGCCGAGCAGCATCAGTGTGTCTTGTGAGAGCGGCAGCAGGTGCGGACCGACCAGCTCGATCTTCGCGCAGGCGCCGAGCGCCCACGCCACCACCACGAGCAGCGCTAACGCGCGCTTTGCATTGGCCCCCGAGATGATCAAACTCATACGCGCGTGCCCCAGGCGTGTGGCGATCACCAATTGATTTGTAAACGTTAATATGGGGTTAACGCGAACACAACCCCAGCTGCAACCGGGCCTGCATAATCCCGCTTAGCCGGCCCCGAGCAAACCGGCAAATCACCCCTCATTGCGGCAATTTTGTGAGCAAGCCGGGCGCCTTAGAGACTACGTCCGATTTGCAGAAACTTTTCCTGGCGCTGCTCGCGGATGGCGTCAGCACTCATGCCGGAGAATTCCGTCAGTGCTCCGGCGATGGCCCCGGCGGTCTGCTTGAAGATCAGGGCCGTATCCCGATGTGCGCCACCGACGGGCTCGGTGATAATGACGTCGATCACGCCCAGCGATTTCAAGTCCTGAGCCGTGATCTTCATGCTGGTGGCGGCATCGATGGCACGCGCGGGATCACGCCAGAGGATGGATGCGGCGGCCTCCGGGGAAGCCACCGTGTAGATGGAATGCTCCAGCATCAGCACCCGGTTGGCGGTGGCGATGGCGACCGCACCGCCCGAGCCACCTTCCCCAATGATCACGGCGATCAGGGGTACGCCGAGAGATAGGCAGCGATCCGTCGAGCGGGCAATGGCCTCGGCCTGGCCGCGCTCCTCAGCACCAATGCCCGGATAGGCACCGGCGGTATCGACCAACGTGACCACCGGCATGCCGAAGCGCTCCGCCAGGTCCATCAAACGTACGGCCTTGCGATAGCCTTCCGGCCGCGCCATGCCAAAATTGTGCCGAATGCGGCTTTCCGTGTCGGAGCCCTTCTCGTGGCCGATCACCAGCACGGACCGGCCCCGAAAGCGGCCGATGCCGCCCATGATGGCGGCATCCTCCGCATAGTAGCGGTCGCCGGCCAGTGGTGTGAAATCCTCAATGAGCGCCTCGACGTAGTCGAGGCAATGCGGCCGGTCGGGATGGCGCGCCACCTGGGTCTTCTGCCAGGGGGTCAGCTTGGCATAGGTGTCGATAAGGGCCTGGTGCGCCTTCTGTTGTAGCTTCGTCACCTCTTCGGTGATCGAGACGGAGCCGTCGTCCTCGACGCTGAGGGCGCTGAGTTCCGCCACCTTGCTCTCAAGCTCGGCGATCGGTTTCTCAAAGTCGAGGTAGGTGCGAACGGTGAGCGGACGATCCATTGCTGATGACTGATTGCGGCCCGGCACGGCAAGATCTTGCCTGCGGGCGACTTAGGCCCCCCATCCGCCATGAGTCAAGTTAACCGCCGGGTTGGCGCTGGGCAATGCCGCGAAACGGGGCGTGTTAGGCGCGTCAACGGCGCCCGGCGCGCTTCGGCGGAGCCAGCGGATGGTGATCAAAAACCAGCGTCTTGAGCCGTTCCTCGAGCACATGGGTGTAAATCTGCGTGGTGGAAATGTCGGCATGGCCCAGCAGCTGCTGCACGGAGCGCAGGTCGGCGCCGCGGTCGAGGAGATGACTGGCAAAGGCGTGCCGCAACACGTGCGGGGAGACCCGGCGTGGATCGAAATCTGCCGCCTCGGCAAGCTCCTTGAGTTCCTGAGCAAGGCGCTGCCGCGTGAGGTAGCCTTCGGCGCTGCGCGATGCAAACAGCCAGCGCGTCCTTAACATCGGCGTCATGTCGGGGTCTTCGCTAGGGGCCGCGAGGTAGCGGTCCAGGGCGGCGCGGGCGGTGGGCGTCAAGGGCACCATGCGCTCACGTCCTCCCTTGCCTTTGACGAACAGGACCCTGCCATCACCGTCCAGCACCGAGCGTGGCAGGCTGACGAGCTCCGAGACCCGCAAACCTGTGGCATACAAGACCTCGATCAGCGCATACAGTCGCAGCGCGCGCAGCCGCGCGCGGCCATGCGTCGTTTCGGTGCGCATGCGGGCAGCCCCGATCAGCCGATCGACTTCCCCCAGCGATAGCGTTTTGGGCAGCCTTCGGCTCCGCTTCGGGCCGGCGACCCGGTGGGCAGGGTCTTCGGCAATGATGCCGTCGGCGGCGAGAAACTTGAAAAGCTGGCGCACCGCTGAAAGCCGCCGCGCACGCGTGCTCGCCGCCATGCCCGCTTCCGACAGGTTGCGCTGATAGGCGGCGATGTCTGCGCTTTTGGCTGAAGTGAGCGACCCGCCCCGGCTATCGAGATAGCTCAGGAAGTGTTGCAGGTCGCAGCGGTAGGCCGCAACCGTATTGGCTGCCGCGCCGCGCTCTGCCGCCTGCATCTCCAGAAAGCTCTCCAGCCATTCGTGCGCCCTCTTTGCCATGTTCGGCCGACCCGACCAGTCCCGCATCGGCTAGCGCCGGACCTTGACGCCTGGCAGCGGCGTGGAGGTTTCCCTCTGAGCCGGCTCGAAAAACACGGCCATGACGTAGAGACCGCCGATCACCGCGGCGCCGATAATGCCCACGACCACAAGAAACCGGATGAGGCTCGGCATGTGCGACGCTGCTCCTAATCCGGTTACGTTCGCGCCCAATTGACGCCAGATGTGCCAAACTGGCGGTCAGGGATCGGCGTGCCGGGTGGCCCCGAACATTACCAGGATCGCCCTGTGGCTTTGAGGCCTACCCGCAAACCTGATACCAGAAAGCAAGGGGGGTGGCATCAAGCGCCCGCATGCAGGAAACAGATGATGCGATTCGGCTATGGAGGCAAAAAGGAGGAGCAGATTGCGCAGGTCGCCGCCAAGGTTCGTGCCGCGCTGGGCGCGCGTTCGGTCGTGCTTGTGGGCATGCCCGGCTGTGGCAAGTCGGCGATCGGCCGGCGGCTCGCCAATCGCCTGGAATTGCCGTTTGTCGATGCCGATGACGAGATCGAACTCGCTGCCGGCAAGGCCATCACCGACATCTTCAAGGAACACGGCGAGCCCTATTTCCGCGACGGCGAGCGCAAAGTGATTGCGCGCATTCTCAACTCTGGGTCGCGGGTGCTGGCCACCGGCGGGGGAGCCTTCATGAGTGGAGAGACGCGAGACAATATCCGCAACCGGGCCATATCTGTTTGGCTCAAGGCGGAGCTTCCGCTGCTGCTGCGCCGCGTGCTCAAACGCAACAATCGTCCCCTGCTCGAGCGCGATCCGGAAGGCGTCATGCGCGCACTGGTGGAGACGCGCTATCCCGTCTACGCCACGGCAGACATCACTGTCGAGAGCCGGGACCTGCCGCACGATGTGATGGTTTATGAGATCATCGAGGCGTTGGCGGCCTACGCCGTGCCGCGGCAGGCGGAGCCCTCCGGGGCGCAGCCATCCAACAGCAGTGGCGGGCCGCTATGACAGAGCTCGACCCACCAGAGCCAAAGCAAGCGCAAACGGCCGCGGCCGCTGGGCTGGTGAGCCTGCAGGTCGCGCTCGCTGAGCGAACTTACGCTGTGCTGATCGGCCCACAGCTGACGGCACGTGCGGCCGACCTGATCGGTGAGCGTCTCGGCGCGGCCAGGTGCGCGATTGTCACCGACGAAAACGTGGCCGCCTGCCACCTGCAGGGCTTGGCGGCCGCCCTCGGCGCGCGCGGGCTGCTCGCCGGCACAAAGATCCTGCCGCCCGGCGAAGGCAGCAAGAGCTTCGCGGTGCTGCAGGACCTCTGTGAGAGCCTGCTGGCGATGCGGCTCGAGCGTGGGGATCTCGTACTGGCGCTCGGTGGCGGCGTGATCGGCGACCTTGCCGGTTTTGCCGCCAGCATCGTCCGCCGCGGCATTCGCTACGTGCAGTTGCCCACGACCTTGCTGGCACAGGTCAATTCTTCGGTCGGTGGCAAGACGGCGATCAACGCCACGCACGGCAAAAATCTGATCGGCACCTTCCATCAGCCAAGCCTGGTGCTGGCGGACATCGACGTGCTGGCGACGCTGCCCGAGCGGCAGTTTCGCGCCGGCTACGCCGAGGCGGCGAAATATGCCATCTTGGGCGATGCTGACTTTTTCGACTGGCTCGAGGCGAACCGCGCATCGGTTTTCGCCAGGGTGCCGACGGCGCTCACCCGGGCCATCAGTGTGGCCGTTGCCGGCAAGGCTGCCATCGTCGCACGCGATGAAACCGAGACCGGCGAGCGCATGCTGCTCAATCTCGGCCACACCTTCGCACACGCCCTGGAAGCGTGGGCGGGCTATTCCGACAAACTGTTGCATGGCGAAGCCGTTGCGATCGGCATTACCTTGGCGTTCGAGCTTTCCGGCGCGCTGGGCTTCACCGACGCATCGAGCACGAGCCGGGTGCGCAGCCACCTGGCGGCCGCCGGATTGCCGACGCAAGTCAAAGACATTCCCGGCAACGAATGGCCGCGGGCGGAGACCTTGCTGCGTCTCATGGCCCAGGACAAGAAGGTGCGGGAGGGCCAGCTGACCCTCATTCTGGCACGTGGTATCGGCAAGGCATTCGCCACGCGCGATGTGGCGCCGGCAACCGTTCAGCAGTTTCTTGAGCGGCAGATCGGCTAGCCCGGCTCGCCGCGGACGGCAGGCAAACCGGCCGCGCCGCGGCCTGGGCCGAAAACGGGCGAGGCAATGGCCCCTTAAGACGGGCGGAACTGCAACTATGTTATCGGTAGGGTGGACGTCCTTTGCACGCGCTTTACCGCCTCCGTTCAAGCCCGGCGCCGCCTGCGAGGCATAGAGAAAGCCATGTCGGTTGATATCGCTCTGATTCTGGCGGCCATCGCCGTCCTGCTGCTGTTGTCGGCATTCTTCAACGGCAGCGAAACCGCCCTCACTGCCGTGTCGCGGGCGCGCATGCACTCCCTGGAGCAGGAAGGCAATTCCCGGGCCCGGCTGGTCAATCAATTGCTCAAGGAGCCCGAGCGCCTGATCGGCGTCGTCCTGCTCGGCAACACCCTGGTCGATATCCTGGCCGCTTCGCTGGCCTCGGGTCTCGCCGTCATTCTGATCGGGCCGGCGGGCGTTGCCTACGCGACGGCGGTGATGACCGTCCTGATTGTGATTTTCGCGGCGGTGTTGCCCAAGACCTATGCCTTTGCCTTCGCCGACCGGCTGGCGCTGTTCGTGGCGCCGCTGATGCGCATCATGATTGCGGTGCTCAACCCGGCGACCACGGCAATCCAAGTGATCGTGCGCCTGTTTCTGAAGCTCACGCCCAGCAGCCGTGACGATGCGGCCAACATCCTCGAAGCACATGCCGAGATTCGCGGCACCATCGAGCTGCAAAAGATCGAGGGCGCCGTTGCCAAGCGCGATGCGGCCATGCTCGGTGGCGTGCTTGATCTCAAGGACCTGAAAGTCCTCGACATCATGGTGCATCGGACCAAGATGCAAACCATCAACATCAACGATGCTCCGGAAAAAGTGATTGACGAAGTGCTCAAGGGACAGTTCACGCGCGTGCCCGTGTGGAAGGACGAGCCGGAAAACATCGTCGGCGTCCTGCACACCAAGGACCTGCTGCTGGCGCTATCGCGCGCCGGATGGGACGTGGCGAAGATCGATATCGGCACGGTTGCGGCCCAACCCTGGTTTGTGCCGGACGCCACCAGCGTCGCCAATCAGCTCAACGAATTCTTGCGGCGCAAGGCGCAGCTTGCGCTCGTGGTCGACGAGTATGGCGAGGTGCAGGGGCTGATTACGCTAGAGGACATTTTAGAGGAAATCGTCGGCCAGATCGCCGACGAGCACGACGTGCAGGATGCCGCCATCCGCCTGCAGGCCGATGGCTCGGTCAATGTTGATGGGACGGTGGCGATGCGTGATCTCAATCGTCAGATGGATTGGGACTTGCCGGACGAGGAAGCGACAACAATTGCCGGTCTGGTGATCCACGAAGCACAAAGCATACCGGAGCCGGGGCAGGCATTCACCTTCTACGGCTATCGCTTCGAGATCTTGCGCAAGAACCGCAACAAGATCACGGCGATCCGCATTCGACCGATCGCAAGCAAGCAGAGGCGCGCGCGGTCGACGCTTGAAAGCGACGCCATGGACGCTGGCTGATCGCCACCGGCATCATCACAGTGCCGCGCGTGCCGCCGCCATCGCCGGCAAGGGCGGAGGATTGGGCGCGGCCCGGGCTTCGGCAATCAAGCGCTGGCAAGCGTCTTCGATGCGAGCCTCAATCAGGGTGCGGACCTGTGCGCGCGGCAGACCGGGCGGAATTGGATCGAGGATTTCGATGACGATTGTGCCCGGATAGCGCATGAGGCTGCGCCGCGGCCAGAACAGCCCGGAATTGAGGGCGAGGGGGACGCACGTGAGCCCCAGCCCCTCGTACAGTGCCACGAAGCCCGGCCTGTAGTCCGGCACGGCACCGGGCGGACGCCGGGTGCCTTCGGGAAAGATGACGATCTCACGGTCTGCGGCAGCACGGTCGCGGGCATCGCGGATCATGTGCCTGAGCGCACTCGGCCCCTTGTCGCGTTTGACGAAAATATGCCGAAATTTGTGGCTGAACCAACCGTAGAGCGGGATCCAGCCCAGTTCCGCTTTCATCACCATGGCAGGATCACGAAACACCGGAATCAGGGCAAAGGTGTCCCAGGCGCTTTGATGCTTGGCGGCGACCAAACAGGCCCCAGAGGGTAGCTTTTCGCGGCCTCTGACTTCGACTTTGGTGCCGCAGATGATCTTGAGCCACCACAAGCTGGCGAGCCCGTGCAGCCGCAGCCCTTGCATGGCCCAGCGACGTGGCGCCAACAGCAGCCAACTGCCCAGGACCAAGAAAACAGCCGTGTTGACGTAGAACACGGCGGCAAAAACGAGCGAGCGAAGCATTGGCCTGAGCCGCCCTGTCAGTTGCTGTGGGCCTGGGCACGCCGCCCGCCTGCGAGCGCGTCGCTGTCCCATTGCCTGAGCAACCGCGCAACGCCGAAGCGTGCAGCCGAAGGGAGAAACTTGAGGTACTCGGTGAACAGCAAACGTACGCTGGCAGCGTGCAGCCACCAGCGCTCGGCGCGAAAAGTGCGCGGCACGACCGGATAGGGAACGAGCGCTACCGCGGGCAGCGCGCGGCCAAGTTCGGTTAAGCTACGCGGCATGTGGTAGCTCGAGGTGACGACGATCAGTCTGCGGAAATGGTGTGCATCGACCCACTCTTTCGCCTCCTCGGCGTTGCCGCTGGTATCGTGGGCGCTGTAGCCGATGTCGACGCAGCAGGCGAACAGCGCAGGCGTCAAGCCGCTGCTGCGGAACAGGTCCTCGCGCGTGGTCAGGTGGTTGACACCCGAGATCAGCAGCCGGCTCCCCAGACCTTCCGCCAAGAGACGGGCTGCCGCCGCCAAGCGGAATGGACCACCCGTCAGCACGACGATGCCGTCAGCGCGCTCGACAGATCGAGGAGGGGCGTGCTTGATGCTGCCGGCGAAGGCGATAAAGCCGGCCACGAAAGCCAAGAGGGCCGATCCAGCAGCAGCGACGAGTAGCCTGCCTGTTCGTGCCACGTCACCTCTCCAGACGGACGCTCGCGCCCGCAGTGGTGGAGCAAAGTAGCCGATTTGGGCCCGGTTGTGATTGGGCGCTGCGCCGCAGGTAAACGCCGATGGTCGAACCTTATTGCCGCACATTCAAAATACGGTAAACGCCGATACGCGACGTAAGCATGCAAAGCGCTGCGATGACCAGGACCACGATACCAAGCAAAAAATAGCCCGGCGCGTCGAGCGTGGCTATGCCTACCAGCCGGCGGATCTCCGCCAGCGTAACGGCGCCCCCGCCGAGCAGTTCCATGACAGTGGGCATGGCCAGGAACACCAGCATGGCCCAAATGGCACCGACGATGCCGGCCCTGACGCCAAGCCGCAGAAAATGCCGCTCGAACTCCCGGGCAATAAAGCGATCGGTGGCGCCGACAAAGTGCAGCACTTCCACGATCTCGCGATTGGAGGCCATGGCGCTGCGGGTTGCAGAAATGATGATTGCCGTCGTCGCCGCCCCCACCAGCACCAGGATCGCGAGCCCGCCCAGGGCGAAGGAACGCGTGATGGTGCGGATCTGCTGCTGCCAGCGGCGATGGTCGTCGAGGGTGACGCCCTTGAAGCGGTCCTTGAGGGTCTGGCGTAGGCCATCGAGCTCGGCGGGAGCGTTGCGGTCGACCTCCAGGGCGACGAGGCGCGGTATCGGCAGCGCGCGCAGTGCGTCCGTCTGGCCAAGCCACGGCTCGAGCAATTGCGTCGAGTCGGCGACGCTCAGTGGCCGGACGGTAGCGATACCGGGTTGGGCGGCCAGGAAGCTCGTGACCTCCGTAACCACCTTGTCGATGTCGGCGCGGTCTCGCGCCTCGATCTGGACGGTGACCTCGCTGGCGATATCGCGCAACCAGGCAGAGGCCGACTGGTTCATCATATAGACCGCGCCGGCGGTGAGGCAGGCGAGGAAACACATGATGGTGATAACGAGCGTGAGCGACCTGCCGGTCACCGAGCCGGCGGGGACGATCGGCGCATTCGCTTGCGAGTGGTCGGCCCGGCGCGCCCGCGGGCGCGCCGCGGGCTTGTGCTGGGGATAGTGCTGCGCCGGACGCGGGCGAGCGCTGGCCTGCGTTGGCGGCCCGGTCACAGGACCGGTGTGCACATCGTGCTCCAGGCGCGCCCCCCTTGGATCGAGCGTCGGCGGCCCGGTCGGGCGGTCATACGATCCGGACATGACCATCGTGCAATTCGAGACGCGGCGCCTTGGTTTGCCGCATCAGCTGGTGATCGTGGGTGGCGATGACGACCGAGGTACCAAGACGATTGAGTTCAATAAAGAGGCGAAGCAGGCGACGCGCCATCTGCGGATCGACATTGCCGGTCGGCTCGTCGGCGAGCAGCAGCTCGGGCTTATTGATGACGGCCCGGGCAATAGCGGCACGCTGCTTTTCTCCTCCCGACAGCACCGAGGGAAAAGAATGCATGCGGTCGCCGAGTCCAACCCATTGCAGCAGGTCGGTGACGTCCTCCTTATAGTCGGAAACGCGCTTGCCGGTAACCCGCAGCGGCAGCGCTACATTCTCCCATGTGCTCAGGTGATCAAGCAGCCGAAAATCCTGGAACACAATGCCGATGCGCCGCCTGAGTTGCGCCCGCCGCGAGGGTGTGACCCGGCTGATATCTTGCCCCAGCACGTGGATTTGCCCATGCGTCGGCTGCATGGACATGAACAGCAGACGCAGCAGCGTGGTCTTGCCGGAGCCGGATGGGCCGGTCAGGAAATGGAACGAGCCCGGGCGCAAGTGAAAGGACGCATCCCGCAACACATGGTTGCCCCCGTCGTATTTGACGCCGATGCTGTTTAGCCTGATCACGTGGTATCCTGGCCTCCTGACCAGGGCTCATTAGCCTTAATTGCCGTGCGGGGGAATAGCGATCAATCATCCAGGATTGTGGCGGACTGATGCCTCACGCGGGGCAGGCAGCAAGGCTTTGCTTGCCCCTCGAGGAGGGGCATTGTCTAAGCAGAACTCCCCCAGGAGGCACGCATGGGCGATGTTGTGGCAGCCAATATCGAGACCGTTTTCCCCGCGACCATGATTGCCGAACGCATCGAGGCCCTGGCCACGGGCATTGCCGCGGCGGGCCTGGACGGGCTCCTGGTCGTGGCCGTCCTCAAGGGTAGCTTCGTGTTCGCGGCGGATCTCATTCGTGCCCTGCATCGCGTGGGGCTTTCGCCCGAGGTCGATTTCATCTCCCTGTCGAGCTACCGCGCCGGCACGCAGTCCTCCGGCCGCATCGAGATCCTGCGTGATATCGAAACCGATGTGCGCGGCCGCAATGTGCTCTTGGTCGATGACATCTTGGAGTCGGGCCGTACCCTGGCCTTTGCCAAGGATCTGATCTTGGCCCGCGGTGCTGCCCGGGTGCTATCCTGCGTTCTGTTGGACAAGCCGGTAGCTCGCGCCGCCAACATTGCTGCGGATATGCGGGCATTCGAGTGTCCTAATGTCTTTGTAGTAGGCTATGGTATGGACCTCGCGCACCGCTTCCGTGAGCTGCCCTTTGTGGGGCGCGTAGCGCGCGATACGCCTTGAGGCTCTCGTGGAGCAGGGAGGGCTATATGCCACGCATCCTTCTCGCCGAAGATGACGCCGCCACGCGCGACCTCGTCCAGCGTGCACTCGGCCTCGACGGTCACGAGGTGATTGTCACGCAGGACGGCTCCGAAGCGCTTGAGTACTTGCGCGCCGCGCCCGCCCCGGTGCAATTGCTGATTTCGGACGTGCAGATGCCCGGCCTGGACGGCATTGGTCTGGTCGAGGCCGGCCTCAAGGTCGCGCCCGACTTGCGCGTGGTGCTGATGTCCGGATTTGCTGATGAGCTGGGTCGTGCCGAGCATTTGCGCGGCAAAATCGCCCGCGTCATTACCAAGCCGTTCACGTTGGAGCAAATCCGAAGTGCGGTCAAAGGCGCGCTGGCGTGAGCGGGTCTTGGCCGGACCTGCCAGCGTCGCGCTGTTCCACGTGAAACAGCGGCCCGCAGCAAGGTGGCCCGCCTGCAGCCCTGCCCTCCTGCAGCGCCTCCCTGCAGCCTGCCTGCAGCGCTGGCCTCCTGCAGCGCGGCCCTCCGCAAGCGTTTTCCCCAGAAACGCTTGGGTCCCCCCTGAGGTGCTGGCTTTCCTGCCGTGCTGGCCCCCATCTCAAGCTGCGGCCGCGGTCTGGGCAGCCGGCGCAGGCAAGCGTCCGCTTTCATGGCCGACCCCGGCGGCTCAAGCCGAGCGGCGGCTGTCCCTGGACCTGGAAATGACCGGCCAGGCGCAATCTGCGATCACCTCCGCCAACGGATGGATGGCCAGACCGGCAACGGGAATGCGGCGACGGCGGCCGAGATTGATGAAGAGCGCATCGGGAACGCCGACGGCGACTTCCACTTCTGTGCCTCGATGGTCGATGTGCATGCGCGCCACGTCCTTGCCGTAAACCTCGATGGCAAGGGGTAGCCGATATCCGCTGGCCTCCTGGTGCCAGGCCGGAGTATCGAGCGGCACCAGCCTGGCGCCAGTCTGCGCCAGGGCGCCGTTGGTTGCCGTCAGCGCCGCGGCCACCACCGCATCGATCTCGTCCCAGGCCTTGGCACTCGTTTGGTTGGAGGCGTTGGCCGGACCTTGCGTCTTGGCGAGGTAGGCCGCCAGCGGTTTCAGGCAATCGGCGAGCAGATCTCCGGCCCGCGTGGCATCCATGGCCTTCGCCGACGCTTGCGATGTGGCGTTGATCTCGGATCGATCATCCTTGTGCGCCTTCACCCTGGCGTGCAGGATGCCGTCAGCTGCAAGTTCCAGGCGCAACCACGCCACGCTCTCCTCGCCGATCAGAATGCGGCGGTAGGCACCATAGCCGTAGTTCTTGTAACTCCAGGCGTTCTCCCCCGGCCCGGCGATCGAAATTTGCACTTGTCGCAGCAGCGAATTGATCTTGTCGACACCAGCCTCAAGAGCAGGCTGCAAGGCCGACCAATCGGCAATGATGGCCTCTTGTGCCTTGTCCTCCAGGACGGCCGGTTCCGGCGCGATGGCGTCGCCCAATTTGCGTCCGAACAGCAGCGAGGCACCAATGGCGCTGGCAATGCTTTTTGCCGAAGGGGTGGCTTTCGCCGCCTGCGCGGGGCGCGCAATGGTGATCTCGACATCGGCTTCGGGCACCCGACCGGTGTCGTGTTCCGACAGAAATGCCTGCCGTCGGCTGCGCCGAATGTCGCGCCAGACGAGCGCAAAACCGGCGCCGATCAGGATGCCGCTCAGGACAAGGATGATTCCCGTGGTCATGCAGCACCCGCTCGCATCGCCGCGCCGCCACAGCGCGACGAGCTGTCGGCACCATGGCGATGCCGGCTTGCAACTAAGGGAGGCCTTACTTGCCTTGCCACGCCTCCTTCACCTCCATGCACCGCGTCTCGATGAAGCGGTTCACATCCTCAACCACCGTCGTCTGCAAGATGCCCAACGCATTGTCCGCCGCCGTAGCCGACCAGAGCGCCGACTTTGCCAGTGTGGGGGCGACAATCTTGCCCCAATTGAGGCTGGCCTTGATAGCCTTTCCTTGTTTGAAGGTAACCTTGGGTGAAATTTGCAGCTTTATGTCGTATTTCTTGCTTTCGCCCTCCAGCTCACACGTGATGTCGTGGCTGTCGAGGCGTACTTCAACCTCGGGTTCGGTCATCGCCTTTACCAAAACGCTGCGATCGAGGCTCAAGTCCGTCGTGCAGCGGGCATAGCCCCAGGGCCACGTCAATTTCGCCTGCGACATGAATTTGTCCAGCACCTCCTTGCGCCAGGTTTTCGTGACGGCACAGGACACGTGCCCGCTCTCAGGCTTGTGATTGTGCAAAGTCGAGCAAATGGCGATGGCGCATGCGGTTCTGCCGTCGCGTTCGCGCTTTTCCTCTTCGCTATCTGCTGCGCCGCTCGGCGTCGGGGGCCCTTGCGCTAGTCCTTGCTGGCTCAGCGCCACGCCAAGCGCGAGGATTGCCAAGGTGAGCGCCCAGCGAGCTACCATTCGCGACATGCTCTCTCCTGCGCCAGTTTAACTGCGGTTGTGGCCGAGCAAGTGCCCGGAAATATGACAAGGCGTCAGCGGTTGGACCAAACCAGCACGAAACCCGACAAGAACAAGAGGCTGAGCACGATACGATCGAAACGGCGGTCATCGAGGCTACGATACAGGCGATCGCCCAGCCAGTTGCCCGCCAGCGTCGCCGGCAGCGCGACGGCGGCGGCAACGACAAGCCGGGCGTCGACAAGCCCGCCTGCCAGGCTCGCCATCAGCATCGTTGACAGGATTGCCGTGTTAAAGGCCTGCAGCGTCTGCCGGCGCTGCGCCTTGGGCCAGGCCCTCAAAGTCCCCCAGACAATCGGCGGTGGGCCGGAGAGGCCGGCGATACCACCGAGGATGCCGCCAATGAAGCCCACCCCCATCTCCGCGCCCGCGCTGTCTCGGTGAATGTGAAGACGGCCGGCCGCCCACAGCATGAAGCCGCAGTAGACAATGAGGACAATACCCACCGTTAGCTTGAAAACCTCAACCTTGATCAGGGGAAGCAGCCAAAGGCCGATCGGCACCCCGATCAAGCCTGCAAGCAGCATCGGGGCGAGCCGACGCCAGTCGATGTCAAGCCACAGAAAGGGAAGGGAGGACAGGTGACCGGCGATGGAGGCAACCGAGACGAGCTGCGCGGCAAGCACAGGCTCCAGGACCTGCAGCCACAGCGGCAACGCCGTCAGGCCGGTGCCGAAGCCCGTGAGCCCGTTGACAAAGCCGCCGATCAATGCCCCAGCCAAGACGAGCACGGGTGTAACCCAGTCCATCGAACCGATCTGTCCTCGGGCTAGAGCCGGTGTCCTCGGGGCACGGCAAGCTTGCTGCCCGCCCTGGAGCTTTGCTTATCGCCTCATTGCCGATCGGCGTCAAAACGTTGGACCAACCCATGGCGCCGCCACCCGTGTTGCCGATGCCGCCAAGGCAGGGACACGCCGCACACCACAATCGCTGGGTCTGTTGGTCGGGGGCAGCAAAATGCCAGAGCCGTAACGACGCGCGGGTCGACGCCATAGGCGCCTTCGCGCGCACCTGCGTTAGCGATAGGCTCAACAGCTGTCTGCGGTGGCGGTCACAGCAGTCTTGTAAAGCTGTGGATGATTTGCAGGTTCAGCGCCGCCAAGCCGTGCAGATTGCAGCTCCCGCCGCCTGGAAATTGATCTTCCGCGCGCGCGGGCGCCATGTCAGTGTGGCAGCATGCTTGGATCATACCGCGCGGCAGCCCTGAAGATTTGCGTGTCCTGCTTGGCCGCAGTTGCCACCCTCTGCGTGGCGCTTGTCGGCGGGGCGGCCGCCCAGATTCTCGTCGATTTGGAGTTGGTGTTGGCCGTCGACGTGTCCTTATCCATGGACCTCGAAGAACAGCGCCTGCAGCGCGACGGCTACATCTCCGCCTTCCGCGATGCCGAGGTGCACACCGCCATTACCTCGGGCCCGCATGGTCGCGTCGCCGTCACCTATATGGAATGGGCCGGACCATCGGTGCAGAACGTCGTCGTCCCCTGGACGGTGATCGACGGCCCGGCGGCGGCGCACGCGGTTGCCGACAAGCTCGATGCACAGCCGATCTCGCGGGCCCGCATGACATCGATCTCCCAAGGCCTGGTGTTTGCCGGCCAGCTGTTTGAGAGCAGCGGCGTCAAGGGGATCCGGCGTGTGATCGACGTCTCGGGCGATGGACCCAACAACGCCGGCCCACTCGTGACGCTGGTCCGCGACCAGCTCGTGGCCCAAGGCATCGCCATCAATGGCCTGCCAATTCTGCTGAAGAAGCCCTCGAGCTTCTTCGACATTGCCGATCTCGACGTCTACTACACCGAGTGCGTCATCGGCGGCACCGGCGCCTTTATGATTCCGATCCGCGAACGTTTCGAATTCAAGACGGCGACCCGCCGCAAGCTGCTGCTCGAGATTGCGGGGGCTCAGCCGCCGCGCCTGATCCCGGTACAGCTGCGTGAGCCGGTGAGCGGCGGTGATTGTACCTTTGGCGAGCAGCAATGGCGCCGCTACTTGGATACCGGACCGAATTGAGCAACTACGCGCCGGCATCTCGGTATCCCTATTGCTGCCCCAAAGCGCCAGCCTTGATGCGGCCGGGATGGGGTGGTTAAGGCGGCGTTAAGAGCGTCGAAGGTATCTTTTCATCCCATGGTCTTGTCGCGTCTCCCGTTCGTCCTGGTGCCGTTGCTCGCGTTTGCGCTGTGGGCCTGCAGCCAAAAGCCGCAGTTCATGGCCCGCGATGAGCCCTGGCGCGCCGACGAGGAAAGGGCGTGCCTGTCCTCCGGCGTGGTGCATGAAAGCTCCTTTGTCGAGTTGCGCTCGACGCTTGGTGGGCCGACCGTGTGCGGGGCGATCCGGCCCTTCAGCGTCTCGGCCGCGGCCAACGGTTCGGTGCAATTGCGACCCGCGGCCCTGCTGCGCTGCCCAATGGTGCCGGCGGTCGACCACTGGGTCGAGCGCGTGGTTATGCCTGCCGCGCGCCGACATTTTCGGGTCCAACTGGTCGAGCTGAAAATCGCTGGATCCTATTCCTGCCGCCCCATGAACAACGTCGACGGCGCGTTCCTCTCCGAGCACGGCCATGCTAACGCCATCGACGTCTCCGGCTTCGTGCTGGCCGACGGGCGCACCGTGCAGGTCAAGACCGGTTGGTGGGGCGCCTTCGCCGAGCGCGGTTTTCTGCGCGATGTGCATCGCGGCAGCTGCGCCCTGTTCACCACCGTGCTCGGCCCCAACTATGATGCCAACCATCGCGACCACTTCCACCTCGACCTCGCCCGGCACGGCCGGGATGGAGCCAACACGATCTGCAAATAGCCAAGCCGGCCGCAGCACCTGACATAAGGACACGCGTCGTCGACTTGCCGCTTAAGGCCCGGCCGCAACCGAGAGCTACCACAACCGCCACGCGCACGGGCCGGCCGCGAGGCCCACTGTGTCAGCTTGCCGACGGCGGGCAGGAGCATGCATTCGAAAACACCGACCAATGCCAGTGCCGCGCCCAAGCGCGCCATCTTTCTGCTGGCGCTGGCATCCTTTGTCGGAGCGGCGAATCTGCGCGTCTGCGACGCCCTGCTGCCGCAGATCGCCGGCGAACTCGGCGTGACGGTTGGATCGGCTGCGGCGATGGTCACCGCCTTTGCCGTCGCCTACGGCGTTTGCCAGATCGTCGTTGGACCCCTCGGGGAGGCGCGTGGCAAGCTGCTGATGGTCGTGTGGGGCTCGATCTGGGCCGGCCTTGCCACCATGGTTTGCGCAGCCATGCCGTCCCTCGCCCCGCTCGTCCTCTTGCGTTTTCTGGCGGGCGCCGGCGCCGCAGCCGTCATCCCGCTGGCGATTGCCTGGATCGGCGACGTGGTGGCCTATGAGCGCCGGCAAGCGCTGCTGGCCCAATACATCTCCGGTCAGATCCTGGGCATCGTCTTCGGTCAGGCTGTCGGCGGCGCCTTGGGCGAGCTGATCGGCTGGCGCGCAACCCTCATTGTGCTGGGCGTCCTGCACATCTGCGCCGGCCTGCTGCTGCTCGAGGAACGGCGAAGGCTTAGCGTCGGCGTGACGCTGCCGAAAAAACCACACTGGCGCAGAGCCGCGGCAGAGACCTATCAGGTCATGCGCCGGCCGTGGGTCCGCATCGTGCTCATCTGCGTGTTCATCGAAGGCATGGCGATGTTCGGCGCGCTTGCCTATGTCGGTGCCGAATTGCATGATCGCTTCGCGATCGGGCTTGGCCTGGTTGGCGGCGTGCTGGCCTCCTTCGGCGCCGGCGCGCTGCTGTTTGCGGCAAGCGCTCGCTGGATCGTGCCGACGCTGGGCCAGCCGGGTCTTGCGGCGGCAGGTGCCTTGCTGGTCGCCGGCGGCTACGCAACCCTGGCCGCCATGTCCTGGCTATGGCTTGCCGTGCTGGCGATTGCCAGTGTTGGGCTCGGCTTTTACATGCTGCACAATACGTTGCAAGTGAACGCGACGCAGATGGCACCCGAGGCGCGCGGCCTGGCGGTGTCGCTGTTCGCCTTTTTTCTGTTCACGGGCCAGTCGGTGGGGGTGGCGCTGGCGGCGCCAGTGGTCGACCGCTACGGCGCCCGCCCGGTGTTCGCGGCCGCGGCGCTGATCTTGATTTTGGTGGGCTTCTGGTTTCGCGCGCACCTGTTAAGGCGTGCCCTCGGCAGTTGATGTCTGCGGGCGCCGAATGCGCTAAACCTCATCAATGAGCTGGTCCAGACACGGCCGCGGCGGGCGGCGCGGCTATCACCACGGCAATCTGCGTGAGGCGTTGATCGGCGCCGCTCTCGATCTCATTTCCCAAAAGGGTCCCGCCGGCTTCACGTTTGCGGAGGCGGCCCGCCAAGCCGGCGTCAGCCCGGCGGCGCCTTACCGTCATTTCCGCGACCGGGATGCCTTGCTGGCGGATGTGGCCCGCCAGGGCTTCGAACGTTTCACCCAGCGTCTGGCTGCGGCCTGGGACGACGGCCGTCCCAACCCGCTGGCCGCCCTCGAGCGCCTGGGCCACGCTTATCTCGGTTTCGCGCGCGATGAGCCAGCCTATTTCTCCGCCATGTTCGAATCCGGCGTTCCCATCGCCAAACATCGGGACTTGCACGAGGCGAGCGACCGGGCCTTTGCCGTGTTGCGACAGGCCTGCGAGGCCGTTGTTGCGGCGCTGCCGCAAAGCAAGCGGCCGCCGGCCTTGATGATGGCCTTGCATATCTGGTCCTTGTCGCATGGCATCGCCAGCTTGTTCGCGCGCGGCGACGACGCGCGCCGGACCCTGCCGATCACTCCGGAAGAACTCTTGGAGGCGGCGACCTTGCTCTATCTGCAGGGCCTCGGCATCGCCGCACCGGCCGGCAGCAAATAAACCTGGCCGTGGCAGCCGATTTCGCAGGCAAAGAGTTCTGCTGTAAGCTGCCTTTTACAGCGGCGTGTGGGCCAACCGCTCGCTTCACGGAGGAAACGATGAGAACACTTGCAGCTGCGATCGCGCTCGTCACCTGCGTCGTTCTACGCCCGGCTGAGGCCGCTGCCCAGGCGGGTTTCCCGCCGCCACCGCCCAAAGTCAGCCCGGCCGCTGGGGTGATCGACATGCACGTGCATTCGCACCCGGACGTGTTTGGCCGCAACATGGACGACATCGATGTTGCCCAGCTTGCCAAGGCGCGAGGCATGCGCGGCATCGTCCTCAAGAACCACATCTCCGAAACGGCAAGCCGCGCGGCGTTGGTGATGAAGGTTGTGCCGGGTGTCGAAGTTTTTGGCGGTATTGTCCTGAATAAGGCGGTCGGCGGCATCAACCCGGATGCCGTGGAATGGATGCATCGCATCTACGGCAACCGCGGCAAGATGGTCTGGCTGCCGACCTTTGAGGCCGACAAGCATGTGAAGACGCTGTCCAAGCCCGACGCCGTTGGCCTGACGGTTGCGCCAAACGGTCAGGTGTCGCCGGAAATGGAAGCGATCCTGAAAATCATCGCGCGCGAGAACCTGGTGCTGGCAACCGGTCATGTGCATCCCGAAGAGATCCTTGCCGTGGTGAAAAAGGCGCGCGAACTGGGCGTCAAGAACATCCTCATTACGCACGGCCTCACCAACGTTCCCGGCCTCAGCATGGCGCAGGTCAAACAAGTGGCCGAGATGGGCGCGGTGATCGAGGTTTGCTTCCTGCAATTCCTGGCCGGTCCAAATGCACCGCTCGCCTTCCTCACGCATTGGACACAGGTGAATGCCAAGCACGTTGCCCAGGCCGCGAAGGAGGTCGGAGTCGAGCATGTACTGGTCTCCACCGACCTCGGACAGAGCAGCAACATGGTGCATCCCGATGGCGTCGAGGCGGCGATAGCGGCCATGAAGAAGGAAGGCATCGCCGACGCTGACATTGATACCATGATGCGCAAAAACCCGGCGCGGCTGCTGGGACTACGGGCCGAAGGCTGACGCTTCGCCGTGCGTTTTTCTGCGCCACAAAACCTGCACGGTGGGCGCGGCGGTTCTCAGCCTGCCCGCCGCGACCTCCCGTTCGGCCATTGCCCTTATTGCGCCGTGAACTTAGGCGCGCGCTTGGCGAGAAAGGCGCGCAGTCCCTCGCGGAAATCGGCACTGCCATAGCACAACGCCAGCAGATCGCTGTCGTCGATGGCGGCGAAATTCGCCCGCATCCGGCGCACGACCTCCTTGCCCGCCAACATCGTCAGCGGCGCCTGCGTGCCGATCTGGGCGCCGAGGGCCCTAGCGCGTTCCATGAGCGCCTCCGGCGTGTCAAACAGCTCATTGACGAGCCCGATCGCCAGCGCCTCGTCGGCGCCGATGAGCCGCGTCGTTAGCAATAAATCGACGGCCCGGCCGACGCCGGTGAGCAAGGCTACGCGAGCGATGTTGGCCGCCGACAGACAGTTCGCCAGCGTGCGCGCGATCGGAAAGCCATACTTCAGCTGACGCGTGGCAATGCGTAAGTCGCACGCCGCCGCAATCACGGCTGCCCCGCCCGTGCAGATGCCGGCAATGGCGGCGATGGTCGGCACCGGACACCGCTCCAGCTTGGCGAACATGCGTTCCATGCGCGCCTCGTATTCGATCCCCTGCTGGGCGGTGGCGAAATCCTGGAACAGCGAGATGTCGGTGCCCGCCGCGAAGGCGCGCCCGCCTGCGCCGGTGATGATGATCGCCTTCACACTTCCAGCCAGCCTTACTTCCCCGCAAATGTCGCCCAGCCGGTCGTACATCTCGAAGGTGAGGGCATTGTGGGCAGTGGGGCGATTGAAGGTGACGAGCCCGATCCCGTCTTGCACCTCGTAGAGGAGGTCGGTGTCGGCATCAGCTTTCATGGCGAGCCTTTGCGTCTTGAGCCTATACCGAAGGCCGCACTTTGGCGCGGCAGTTCACACCCGCCCGACCTCTGCGGCATGCGTGAAATAGTCCATCGCCACGCGCACACCGCCCGGTGTGTGCGGCACCTTGGCCAGGGCAAGGCCCATTTCCACGCCGGCGAGGGCCCCCAGCATGGTGAGATCGTTGGTGTCGCCCAGGTGACCGATGCGGAATACCTTCTTTGCCAGTTTGCTGAGACCGGTACCAAGCGAAATATCGAAGGCATCGAGCGCCGCCTTGCGCAAGGCGTCGGCATCCTGCGCCTCGGGCATCAACACGGCGGTGAGACTCGAGGAATAGTACTTGGGATCCCTGCACAGGATCTCCAGCCCCCACGCCCGCACCGCCCGACGTGTGCCCTCGGCGAGCCGGTCGTGCCGAGCAAACACGCGCTCGAGGCCCTCCTCGTGCAACATGTCGATGGCCTCGGCCAGGCCGTAGAGCAGGTTCGTCGCCGGCGTGTAGGGGAAGAAACCCTCCTTGTTGGCGGGGAGCATTTCCTCCCAGGAGAAGTAGGACTTTGGCTGTCTGGCCGCGCGGGCGGCGGCAAACCCCTTCTGGCTCACGGCGTTGAAGCCAAGACCGGGGGGCAGCATCAGGCCCTTCTGCGAACCGCCGACCGTCACGTCCACACCCCACTCGTCATGGCGATAATCGATTGAGGCCAGCGAGGAGATGGTATCGACCATCAGCAGGGCCGGATGCCTTGCCGCATCGATGGCCCTGCGTACCTCATCGATGCGCGAGGTGGCACCCGTGGAGGTCTCGTTGTGCACCACGCACACGGCCTTGATCGTGCGCGCCTTATCGTCCCGCAGGCGCGCCTCGATGGCATCGGCATCGGCGCCGCTGCGCCAGTCCGAGGCGATGCAGTCGGGCTGCAGTCCAAGCTTCAAGGCGATGTTGTTCCAGAGGCTGGCAAAATGCCCGGTCTCGTACATCAGGACCTTGTCGCCGGGGGAGAGCGTATTGACCAGCGCGGCTTCCCACGCACCGGTACCGGAGGATGGATAGATGAACACGTGCTCGGAGGTCTTGAAGATGGTCTTGATGCCAGCCAACACCCTGAGCCCCAGGCTCTTGAATTCGGGCCCGCGATGATCGATCACGGGCATGTCCATGGCGCGCAAGATGCGGTCAGGTACGGGCGTCGGCCCCGGGATCTGCAGAAAATGGCGGCCAGCGCGGCGCGGCGCATTGAACATGCAATGTTCTCCATCGGCATTGAGCGTGCCTAGCTTAAAGCAGGCTCCTGGCACGCTGCCAACCCGTTCCCGGCAGGGGGCGATCGCGGTCCGGCAAAGGCCAGCCGGCTGGCTCGGGCACTTGTGCAAAGCCTCAAGCGGCCCCGTGGCCTCGACGTGGGGCCTCGACGACCTTTGCCATCTGCCTTGTCAAGCTGCTGCGCGTCACGGCGGCGCAACGAGCAGTATCGCGCTCGGCTGTCGCCTGGCCGACAGCAAGCAACCCCCGGCAGTCATGCGGCTTTTGACGAAGGCTTTGCCACCCCTTGCGCGACCAGCCGCCGCCTGGCAACCCACCATGCTGGCGGCTTGCCCGGCCAAGAGCCGGCGCAATGGAGGGCTTGGTCGCGCTGCCGGGTCGGGTCCGACGGCAGGCCGGCTCGGCCAACACGCTGCCGGCAAGCGTGCTCGCCCGGCAATCGCCGCTTGTGTCAATCAGCGAGGACGGGCATTACCGCATCATGCCTGCAACCAGGACGGCGCCGATCTCTCACCGCCTCGCCGCGCGACTAGCGCGCGAGCTCGAGGGTGAGGTGCTGTTTGATCCCTTCTCGCGCGGCCGCTACGCCACAGACGCCTCGCACTACCAGGTCGAGCCGATCGGCGTGGTGGTTCCGAAGACGGACGACGACGTGCGTGCGGCAATGGCGGTCGCGCGCGAGGAGGGCGTGCCGCTGCTGCCGCGCGGCGGCGGCACCTCGCAGTCGGGACAGACCGTGGGCCGTGCACTGGTCGTGGATTTCAGCAAGTATCTGCGGCGGCTCGTAAGCGTCGACCCCAGTGCCCGCAGCTGCATCGTCGAACCCGGCATCGTGCTTGATGAGCTCAACCGCCAGCTCAGGCCGACGGGGCTATGGTTTCCCGTCGACGTTTCCACCGCTAGCCGCGCCACCATCGGCGGGATGACGGGCAACAACTCTTGCGGCACGCGCTCCATTCGCTACGGCATCATGCGCGATAACGTCGTCTCTATTGCTGCCATCCTGGCGGATGGCAGCGAGGTGCAGTTCGGCGAGGTTGGACGCAATCTGCTTGCGCTTGGCCCAACACGGTCCGCTTCCGCCTGGCCGCCGACGGGCGCGCGGCCAAAGGTGGCCGCCGCGGAGCCGTGGCATGGCAATGGCGATACCGCACTCAGCCTGCAGGGCGACATGCTGGCGCTCGGCCGCCGCGAGGCTGAGCATATCGCCCAAGCCTTCCCGGAGGTGTCGCGCCGCGTCGGCGGTTATTTGATCGATGCGCTGGTGCCCGGGCCCAAGCCCGTCAATCTCGCCACGTTGCTATGCGGCTCGGAGGGCACGCTTGCCGTCTCCCGTCGCATCGAGCTGAAGTTATCGGCGCTGCCGAAGAACAAGGCGCTCGGCATCTGTCACTTCTCCAGCTTCCGCAAGGCCATGCAGGCACCTCAGCACATCGTCAAGCTTGGTCCGGTGGCCGTCGAGGTGGTGGATCGCACCCTGATCGAATTGGCGCGCGACATCGCCATGTTCCGTCCAGTGATGGAAACCTATGTGCGCGGCAGGCCCGACGCGTTGCTGCTGGTCGAGTTCGCCGAAGACGAGCAGGCCGAGAACCTCCGTCGGCTGGAACGGCTCGAGGAGCTGCTGGCGGACCTCGGTCATCCCGGCAGCGTCGTCAAGGTCGCTGACGCCGCCGGACAGAAGGCCGTGTGGGACGTGCGCGCTTCTGGTCTCAACATCATGATGTCGATGAAGAGCGAGGGCAAACCCGTCTCCTTCATCGAGGACTGCGCGGTGCCGCTGCAACACCTGGCCGACTACACCGAGCGGCTGAGCGCCGTCTTCGAAAAGCATGGCACGCGCGGCACCTGGTATGCGCATGCTTCGGTCGGCTGCCTGCACGTGCGTCCGGTGCTCAACCTGAAGCTCGAGCAAGATGTGCGAGCCATGCGTGCGATCGCCGAGGAAGCCTTTGCCATGGTTCGGCAATACAAGGGTTCGCACTCGGGCGAGCACGGCGATGGCCTGGTGCGGTCGGAATTTCATGAAAAAATGTACGGCCCGCGAACCGTGCGGTTGTTCGAGGAGGTGAAGGATCGCTTCGACCGCGACGGTCTCATGAATCCCGGCAAGATCGTGCGGGCGACGCGCATGGATGATCGCACGCTGTTTCGCTACGAACCCTCCTATCACGTCGCCGAGATGGAAATGGCGCTCGACTGGTCGGCCTATCCCGGGGCCGCCGGCGGCTTCCAGGGCGCGGTCGAGATGTGCAACAACAATGGCGAATGCCGCAAGCACGTGTCCGACGTGATGTGTCCATCGTTCCGGGTCACCGGTAATGAGCGCGACGTCACGCGCGGCCGGGCGAATGCGCTGCGGCTCGCCATCTCCGGCCAACTTGGTCCAGACGCCTTCGCCTCGGACGCGATGCTGGAGACCATGAAGTTGTGCGTCTCCTGCAAAGGCTGCCGGCGCGAATGCCCGACCGGGGTCGACATGGCGAAGATGAAAATTGAAGTGTTGGCTGCTGCCAACAAACGTCGTCGTCTCTCGCTGCGCGATCGGCTGATCGCCTATCTGCCGCGTTATGCACCGTACGCGGCGCGCCTCGCCCCTCTCCTGAACGCGCGCGATGTCCTGCCGGGCGCCGCCTGGTTCAGCGAACGCCTCACCGGCTTGTCGTCAAAACGCCAGCTTCCACGTTGGAGCCGTCGCCCTTTCCGCCGGCCGCAGGAGGCCGCCGACACCGGCAATGGGCCGCTTGACCAAGCCCGCGACGTCGCTCTCTTCGCCGATACCTTCAACACCTACTTCGAGCCCGAAAACTTGCATGCGACCATCGAGGTGCTGACCCGCCTCGGCTATCGCGTCCGGCATCTGGGCGCTGCCGCGGCTGACGGCCGAGAAGGCAACAGCACCGCAAACGCCGACCAGCGAGTGCCATCGCCGCGATCGAAACGGGCGCTGTGTTGTGGTCGCACGTTCCTGTCGGTCGGACTTGTCGATGCGGCCCGAGCCGAGGCCCGGCGTCTCATCCTCGCCGCCAGGCCGTTCTTGCAACGGGGCATTGCCATCGTCGGTTTGGAGCCGTCCTGCCTGCTGACACTGCGGGACGAGATCGTGTCGCTACTGCCGGGGGTGGAAGCCGAACGGCTGGCATCACATGCGCTGCTGCTGGAGGAGTTTCTGGCACGCGAGGTCGCGGCTGGGCGTATTGCCGGCCCCGTCGGCGCACACGAGGGCAAACTTCTGCTGCACGGGCACTGCCACCAGAAGGCGTTTGCTGGCATGGCTGCGGTGCAGCAAAGCCTGGCCCTGGTCCGTGGGCTCAAGGTGGAAACCGTCGAATCGAGCTGTTGCGGTATGGCCGGCGCCTTCGGCTATGGTGCCGATACTCATGCCATTTCCCTGGCCATGGGAGAGCTGTCGCTGCTGCCGACTGTCCGCAAAGCCGATCCGCAGACCCTGATTGCCGCCGACGGCTTCTCCTGCCGGCACCAAATCCGGGACGGCACAGGACGCTTGGCCCTGCACGTTGCGCGCATTCTCCGCGACGCCATGCGCGCCGGCGCCTGACAGCTGGCAGCAATCCGCACGCCAACCGACGGTTCACCGCCGGCTATCGCTGGCTGTGGACGGACCAGCGGGGGAACTGTAGGTTCCTTCCCCAGCCTACGGCGGGAGAAGTGGCCGCAGCACGGGGAAGGAAACACGGGCAAGGACATGTCGCAAGCCCCCAATCGGCGTCCAACCACTCGCTCTCCAATCGACATTGCCGGCGGCCTTTTCATGCTGGCGATCGCAGCCGTGGGCTACATCGGCGGTTTCAGTCTTCCGGTCGGGTATCTCTCGGGCATTGGCTCGGGGCTGCTGCCGAAGACGTTGGCGTTTCTGGTCGCCGCCTTCGGCGTTCTGCTGATCGTGCAAGGCCTGCTTGGTCACGGTCCGGTGCTTGAGCGCTGGGCCGTTCGCGGTCCCTTTTTCGTGCTCGGGGCGGTGGTGCTGTTTGCCCTGACCATTCGCACGGGTGGCCTTCTCATCGCCGGCCCGTTGGCCGTCGTCACGTCCTCCCTGGGCTCCAAGGAAACACGACCCGCAGAGATCGCCTTCTTTTCGGTGGCACTGACGTTGCTTTCGGGCTTGCTATTCAAGGAGCTCCTGAACCTGCCGATTCCCTTTGATCCTCTGGGTCTCATTCCCGGTTGGCTGTTTCAAGCCTACGTCGGCGTCAAGGCAGGGCTGGCGGGATTTTTCGCGACGCTGCGAGACCTGTTCACGCGCTGAGGGACCCGACGTGACATTTGATCTCATATCCAATTTGGCTCTCGGCCTCGGTGTCGCGCTGACGCTCAAAAACCTTGGACTTTGCTTTCTTGGTTGCCTGATCGGCACCTTGATCGGCGTGCTGCCAGGTGTCGGGCCCATCGCCACGATCACCATGCTCTTGCCGATCACCTTCGGCCTCGATCCGGTGGGCGCACTCATCATGCTCGCCGGCATCTACTATGGAGCGCAGTACGGCGGCTCCACCACGGCAATCCTGGTCAACATCCCCGGCGAGGCCACCGCCGTTGTGACGACGCTCGACGGCCACCAGATGGCCAGGCAGGGACGCGCGGGGGTGGCACTGGGCATCGCCGCGATCGGCTCCTTCATTGCCGGCTGCGTCGCCACCGTTATTATCTCCGCCCTGGCGGCACCTCTCACGGCCATGGCGCTGTTGTTTGGACCCGCCGACTACTTTGCCCTCATGGTGCTTGGCTTGATGTTCGCCGTGGTGCTGGCGCGCGGCTCGGTGCCAAAGGCCATAGCGATCATCCTGGTTGGCATTCTGCTCTCGACAGTGGGCACCGACCTCGAGAGCGGCGAGGAGCGCCTGACCTTTGGCTGGAGCGAGATTTCCGACGGCCTTGATGTGGCCGTTCTGGCGATGGGTCTATTCGGCTTTGCCGAAATTCTGCGCAACCTCGAGACGTCGCAGGCGCGCGAAGTGGTGAAGGCGGCGATCGGCAATCTGCTGCCCAACCGCAAAGACTTCGGCCAAGCGGCGGGGCCGATTGCACGCGGAACTCTGATCGGTTCTATCCTGGGCCTGTTGCCCGGAAATGGCGCCGTCTTGGGGCCATTTGCTTCCTACACCATCGAGAAAAAGTTGGCCGACGATCCAACGCGATTTGGCCGCGGAGCGATTGAAGGTGTCGCCGGACCGGAGTCGGCCAACAATGCCGGTGCGCAGACCGCCTTCATACCGTTGCTCGCGCTCGGCATCCCGCCGAACGCGGTGATGGCGCTGATGGTGGGCGCCATGACCATTCACGGCATTGTGCCCGGTCCACAGATCATGACCAAGCAGCCCAACCTGTTCTGGGGCATGATTGCCTCCATGTGGATCGGCAACCTGATGCTGCTGGTCATCAATCTACCTCTGATCGGCTTGTGGGTGCGGTTCTTGAAGGTACCGTATCGCCTGATGTTTCCGGCAATCATTCTGTTGTGCTGCATCGGCATCTATTCCATCAACAATTCGCCGGTCGAGGTGCTGATGACGGCAGGCTTCGGCCTGTTCGGCTATGCCATCGTGAAATTTGGCTTCGAACCTGCTCCTCTCCTGCTCGGCTTCGTGCTCGGCAGGCTGATGGAGGAAAAGCTGCGCCAGGCTCTGGTGATCTCGCGCGGCAGTTTCATGACCTTCATCGATCGCCCGCTGAGTGCAGGGTTGCTGCTGCTGTCCTTGATTACGATCGTACTCGCCGTGCTGCCGGCGATCCGCAAGAGCCGAGAGGAAGTGTTCCAGGAAGCCGATTGATGCCTGGCACCGCAGGCCTCACGGGACAGGCGCGGTCGCGCCGGTCACGCCTTCGAGCTCGGTTGCCACGACCCACCAATCCGGGCGCGATTTGCGCAAGGCCGTCGCCGCCGCCGCCGCCCGGTCCGCGGCGGTGAAAAGGCCAAAGCAGGTGGGCCCGCTGCCCGACATTTGGGCGATGCGGCAGCCCGGCTGCTCAAGCAACGCCGCTTTCACCTGGGCGATGACGGGCTCGAGGCGCATCGCCGGGCCTTCGAGATCGTTGCCGGCCGCGCCCATATGGTCAAACAGCGCCTGCGGCGTGGGCAAGGCTGCCAACGGCGACGCGGGCGAGGGCGTGGCGGCGGCCGGACCTGCTCGGAGCGCCTCGAACACGCGGGCGGTCGCCAACGGCACTCGCGGATTGGCCAATACGGCGGGTAGCGGAGACAGATGCGGTCCTCCCGCCGGCAGCGGCTGGAGCGCATCGCCGATGCCGCGAATGAGAGCCGGCCTGTCGCTGAAGCAGACGGGGACATCGGCCCCGAGGCGCCGGGCAACCGCGTGCCAGAAAGGCTCCTGTGCGCGCTCGAGGTTGGCGCGGCGGGCGAGCCGCAGCAGGGCGCCAGCGTCGGAGGAGCCGCCGCCCAAGCCAGCGGCAACCGGCAGATTCTTTTCGAGTTCGATGGCGCCAAGGCGCAGGTTGGCCGCGCACTGCTGCAGCATGCCGAGGGCAACCTCAAGGATGTTGGGAGCATCGATGTCAGCGGCAAACGGCCCCTGTGCGAACACTTGCGCGGGTTCGCCGGGCCGCCAGGAGAGCCGATCCCCGACCGCCGCAAAGGTCACAAGGCTTGCGATCTCGTGGTAGCCATCCTGGCGCCGCCCCAACACCTTGAGGGTGAGGTTAACCTTGGCGCGCGCCACTTGTGTGATGCCCATCGAAGCCTTTGCCCCGGCTTCTCGCGCGGGCTCGAACGGCCTGCTGTTGTCGCCGCCGGCCCGGGCTACTTGAACAGCGGCAGACTGAAGGTCGTCTCAGAGCTCTTTTTCAGATGCTCTTTCTTGACCACTTCCTTGGTGCGCTTGAGCGGACGTGCCTGCTGTGGCGAGGGCAATCCGCGCTGCAGCTTGCGTTTGATTTTTTCGGCATCCTCGGGCTCTGGCTTGAGGGTCAGGGCCTGCTCCCACTGGAAGCGCGCCTCCCGTTCGCGGCCGACTCGCCAGAAGGCATCGCCCAAATGGTCGTTGAGAACCGGATCCTCGGGGCGCAGCTCGACGGCCCGCTCCAGGTGTTTGACCGCCTCTTTGTAGTTGCCCAATCGGTAATGCGCCCAACCCAGGCTGTCGACGATATAGCCATCGTCGCGCTTCTGGCGCACGGCCTTCTCGATCAGCGTCATCCCCTGCTTGAGATTGCGGCCCTGGTCGATCCAGGAGTAGCCAAGATAGTTGAGCGCCAGCGGCTGGTCCGGGCTCAGCTGCAACGCGCGCTGCAGGTCGGCTTCGGCCAGCGCCCATTTCTTGATGCGCTCATAGCAGGTGCCGCGCGAATAAAAGAACGACCAATGCTTCTGCTCCGGTTTGTCGATCAGGGCAATGGCACGCGTATAATAGTCAACCGCCTCGGCGTAGCGCTTATGGCCGCGCATGATGCCGCCCAGCGCATCGAGCGGACGCACGTCGGTCGGATTGCGGCGTGCCGTGCCTTCGAGCAGCTCCTTGGCTTCTTCCACGCGCTCCAGTTGGTTGAGGTTGAGAGCCTTGCGAATTTCGATGCTGACTTGCAGCGCCGTATCATTCGGTATCCGGTCATAGGCGGCGATGGCCGCTTCATAGCGCTTGGTGGTCTCATAGGCATTGGCCAGAGTGGCCAGAGCAAAGGGAAAGTCCGGCCGCAGGTACAGCGCAAATTGCAGGTAGACCGCACCGACGCTGACACCACCCTCCCCGGTCAGCGCCTCACCGAGCCCGTAGAATGCTTCAGCAAGACCTTCCATCGGCGTGCCGACCAACAGCGGCAGTTGCGCGCCGGCGTCGACTTGCTCCTGCAGCGCCTTGGCTTCGGGGTGGCCGTCCGCCTTTGCCTTGTCGAAGTGTGCCCGCAGAACGCGCTGGGCAAGCTTACCGTCGCCGGCGTTGGCGGCATGACGGGCGAAGGCCAACGTGATGCGGAGCGTCCGCTGGTCGTTCGCGGGGATTCGCTCGTAGGCGACCCGAGCGTCGCTCCGACGGCCGCTGACGTCAGCGATCAACGCCCGATGATAGCGCAGATAGAACTGTGCCCAGTCGGGCAGCTTCGGGGCATCCAGCAGACCCTGAGCCTCCGCCGTTTTGCCCTGGGCTTCGGCGACCCAGGCTCGCGCGAGCACGCTGGTCAGCTCGCCGATGGGATTACCGCTGACGGCCTTGAAGTGCTCGTCGGCCGAGGCATAGCGCTGCGCCTTGAAATCGGCCAGACCGAGCAGGGCGTGCGCCGTCCGGTGGTTGGGCTGGGCTTCGACCAGTTCGCGCGCCAACGCTTCGGCGCGCGACCATTCGCCCTCGGTCGTTTCCATTAGGAACGCCTGTTCGACCAACAAGTTGTTGCCGGGATCCTGGGCAAGGGCCTGCCGGTAGAAGATGGCGGCGGCGCGCGTGTCGTTCTGCGCGCGCGCCACCCGTCCCGCCAGGTAGCTCCCCAGCAGCGAGGAGGCATCAGGCGATGCGCCGAGCCCCGCGCGCACGGGCGCGGCCATGCTGGCAAGAACGGCTGCCAGAAGAACGCCGGGGAAGCTGAGCAAGAAAAGCCAGCGACGCATGTCACCTCGTGCCGTGCAGCTAGGTTTGCCTAATCGTTGATTCCCGCGCGATACGCTAGCAGGAAAGAGTTGTGCAGGCAACTCTTAGAACGCTGGCGGGGAAAGCTTTGTTCGCCAATTGTGGTCGCTGCCTTCGGACGGGCACAATTGGGCAAGCAAGGCACAGGCAAGCCCGCAACTGTGGTCGCGGCATTCCTGTAGGCGCTGTTGCGGGCAGACTGTGGATAATCACACATCGCTCCGTTTCAGGTGCAGGGCCGACCGCAGCTCCGTGGCTCCCAGCTCGATGGCTCGCCGCGCGTCGGCCACAATGCGTCCCATGGTGATGAAACCGTGAATCTGTCCCTCGAAACGCTCAAGCCTGACGGGCACCTTGGCCGCGGCGAGCGCCTTGGCAAAGGCCTCGCCTTCATCGCTCAGCGGGTCGAAGCTGGCCGTAATGACCAAAGCCGGCGGCAACCCCTCCAAGTTGGTCGCCCGCAGCGGTGAGGCGCGCCAATCGTCCACGTCTTGCGGCCCGTTGAGATAGTGGCCGATGAACCATTGCATGGCCTTGCGCGTCAACGGCAGCTGTTCGGCGTGCCGGGTGATAGAAGCCCTCTGCATGGCCATGTCCGTGCCGGGGTAGATCAAAAACTGGAACACGGGTGCTGGCCCGCCGCTGTCGCGCGCGGCGAGGCAAACAACGGCGGAAAGATTGCCGCCGGCACTGTCGCCGGCGACGGCGAGGCGCTTGGCGTCCACCTTGAGCAGGCTGGCATTGTCGGCAATCCAGCGCGTGGCCGCGATCGCGTCCTCGACGGCGCCCGGAAACTTGTGCTCGGGTGCGAGCCGATAGTGAACCGCAATGACGGTACAGGGCACCGCGTTCGCCAGCGCCCGGCAGAGCTGGTCATGGCTTTCCAGATCGCCGATCACCCAGCCGCCGCCATGAAAGTAGACGACGACGGGCTGCCTGCTGTCGCTTTGCGCCGGCTGGCCACGGTAGAGGCGCAAGGGGATCGGTCCGGCGGGGCCTTCCGCGGTCAGCTCCCTCACCTCCGCGACCGCTTCGGGATCTGGCTGGAGGATGGGTTTGGCCGCAAGATAGACGGCGCGTGCCTGTGCCGGCGTCATCGTCTCGATGGGCGGCCGGCCCGAGGCGATGATCATTTCACACACCCTTTGTGCATCGGGATGTAGTTTGTCGGCGGGCATGCTCGTTTCCTTCTTCGTTCGCTGCAACGCCAGCAGCCTCACATGCCTGAATAGTTCGGCCCACCACCGCCCTCCGGCACGACCCAGTCGATATTCTCGTTGGGGTCTTTGATATCGCAGGTCTTGCAGTGCACGCAGTTCTGGGCGTTGATTTGGTAGCGCAGCGTGCCGCCCTCTTCGAGCCATTCATAAACCCCGGCCGGGCAATAGCGGTTCGAGGGACCGGCGTAGACGTCGTGCTCGGACTGCTTGTGCAGGGCCAGATCGCGCACCTTGAGGTGCGAGGGCTGATCCTCTTCGTGATTGGTGGCCGAGAAGGCGACATTGGTAAGGCGGTCGAACGTCAAGCTGCCGTCGGACTTGGGATACTCGATCGGCCGATCTCGGCGGGCGCTGTGCAACGTCGCGTGGTCGGGTCGACCGTGCTTGAGGGTGTAGCCAAAACCGACGCCGGGCAGGAGCGTGTTGGCCCACATATCGACGCCCGACAGCGCCGTGCCCAGCAGCGTCCCGAATTTCGACAACATCGGCTTGGCGTTGCGGACCCGACGCAGGTCCCGGGCGATGGGGCCGGTGCTAACCGCCGCGGCGTAGCTGTCGAGCCGGTCATGGCTGCGCGCAGCCTTGATCGCCGCGAAAGCGGCTTCGGCGGCGGCAATACCCGACAGCATGGCGTTGTGCGAACCCTTGATGCGCGGCACGTTCATGAACCCGGCGGCGCAGCCAACCAGGACGCCGCCGGGGAACACCAGATGAGGGATCGACTGCAGACCGCCTTCGGTCAGAGCGCGGGCGCCATAGCCGATGCGCCGGCCACCTTGGAAGGTGTCGCAGATCAGCGGGTGGGTCTTGAAGCGTTGGAATTCCTGGTATGGCGACAGGTGGGGATTGGCGTAGTTGAGATGCACGACAAAGCCGACCGATACGAGGTTGGCTCCATAGTGATAAAGGAACGACCCCCCGCCTGTACGGTCGTCCAAAGGCCAGCCAAGCGTGTGCTGCACGAGCCCGGGGCGGTGCCGTTCCGGCGCCACCTCCCACAGCTCCTTGAGGCCCAAGCCGAACTTCTGCGGCTGGCGGCCTTCGCGCAGGCCGAACTTGGCAGTCAAGGCTTTGCTCAAAGACCCACGTGCGCCTTCGGCGATGATCGTGTATTTGCCCTTGAGCTCCATGCCGCGACTGAAGCGACCGGTTGGCTTGCCGTCTCGGCCGAGCCCCATGTCGCCGGTGGCAACGCCGGCCACGGCTCCGTTTTCGTCGTAGAGAATCTCGGCCGCGGCAAACCCGGGGTAGACCTCCACGCCAAGCTCCGCGGCCTGCTCGCCAAGCCAACGGCAGACATTGCCGAGGCTGACGATGTAGTTGCCGTGATTGCGCATGAGCGGCGGCATGATGAGGTTGGGTATGCGCAACCGGCCCGCCGGCCCGAGGTAGTAAAAGCGGTCCTCGGTCACGGCCGTTTCGACCGGCGCACCCTTCGCCTGCCAATCCGGAATGAGCGCGTCGAGGCCGATTGGATCGATCACGGCACCCGACAAGATGTGGGCGCCAACCTCCGAACCCTTCTCCAGCATCACGACCGAAAGCTCACGACCATCGGCAGCGGCGAGCTGCCGCAGCCGGATCGCGGCGGCAAGGCCGGCGGGGCCCGCACCGACGACCACGACATCGAATTCCATCGCCTCCCTGGGCGGGATCTGGGTATCAGCGGGCGCCATGAGCGTTTCCCCAACAAGCGGTGGCTGGTTCGATAGGTCGAGGCCGCCGTGCGCGTCAAGGTCGGGCTTTGCAACAGGACGGGGTTTGCTGCAAAAGACGTCCAGCTGGCATAGATTGCGCCCATGACCGACGAGCGACACCATGCCGATCTGGCAGCCCTGCTGGGTTGGTATCGCGATATGGGCGCCGATGAGGCGCTCGCCGAAACCCCCATCAACTGGCTGGAACGGGGCGAGGCGGCACCAGGTCTCGCCTTTGCCTTGCAGCAACGGGCAAATCCGGTGCCGGCCCTAAACCCAGCGCCGCGCCTGGCGGCACCACAGGCGCGGCGGCCAGCCCTGCCCACAACGCCGCCTGTGGCGTTGCAGCGGCCGTTTGCGGCGGTGCTGCCCGATGCCGCGATCATGGCTGCGCGTTCGGCTGCCGGCGCCGCCCGATCGTTGCAGGAACTCGCCAGCACGCTTGCAAGCTTCGAGGGCTGCAGCCTCAAGGCCACCGCCAAGAACCTCTGTTTTTATCGCGGCGCAGCCAAGTCACGACTGATGTTGATCGGGGAGGCCCCAGGACGCGAGGAGGATCTGGAAGGCAAGCCGTTCGTTGGACGCGCCGGTCAGCTTTTGGATAGGATGCTGGCCGCCGTTGATCTGACCGAGCAGGACGTCCACATCACCAACATCGTCTACTGGCGCCCGCCGGGGAACCGCACGCCCACGCCACAGGAGGCCCAGGTCTGCCGGCCGTTCCTTGAGCGCCAGATCGAACTCGTGGCTCCAAAGGTCATTGCCCTGCTCGGAGGCGCCGCAGCCAAGCACGTCATGGATGTTACCGAGGGCATCATGCGCATCCGCGGCAAGGGGCGTGAGATTGTGATCGGCGAGCATGCCAGCAAAGCTATTGCCACGCTGCATCCGGCCTACCTGTTGCGCACGCCGGCTGCCAAACGGCTCGCCTGGCGGGATCTGCTCGCCATCAAGGCCCTGCTTGCGGGATGATGTTCGTGCTGTTGGCAATCGCACAATTCGGCAGGCGCCGACCCGGAGCACAAGAGGTGCCCGAGACAACGGCACGGCCGCAACCACAAAGTTGGCTGAAAGGGAGACCGCGACATGGCCCGGATCGATGAGATGCGCCCTTTTCTTCCCGTGCGCATTGCGGTGCTGACGGTCTCCGACACGCGCAGCGCGGCGGATGACAAGTCTGGCGATACGTTGGCGCAGATGATCCGCGCCGCCGGCCATGTGGTCGCCGATCGCGCCATCGTCAAAGATGACGCGGCCAGCATCCAGGCAAGCGTGAAGGTCTGGATTGCCGATCCCAACATCGACGTGGTGATCTCGACCGGCGGCACGGGATTCACGGGCCGCGATGTCACCCCCGAGGCCGTCAAACCGCTGTTCGAAAAGGAAATCGAAGGCTTTTCGACGGTCTTTCACATGATCTCATTCCAGAAGATTGCAACCTCCACCATCCAGTCGCGCGCCTGCGGCGGACTGGCGGGCGGCACCTATATCTTCTGCCTGCCTGGCTCGCCCGGGGCCTGCAAAGATGCCTGGGAGGGGATTCTCCGCCACCAGCTCGACAACCGGCACCGGCCCTGCAACCTGGTCGAGATCATGCCACGCTTGGAAGAGCATCGTGCTCGATCATGACGCAATCGCACCAAGCGACCGCGGCGGTCGCTGCCATAATCCCGATCGCCGGCAACCTGTCGCCAGCATGGCTGCGCCAGGTGGAGGGCATTTTCTTCGAGGCCAGCGGCCGAACCTTTGCACCGGGACCGGAGCGCGAGGCGTTTCGGCAGCGTTGGCTCGGGCGTTATCTCGACACCAGAGGGGATCCCGTGCTTTTGGCGATCGTCGGTGAAACGGTTGCCGGTTACCTCGTCGGCAATCTCGGCAACCCGGCCGAACAGGATCGGTTCTTGGACCTTGACTACTATGAGCCACTTCGGCCCCTATTGCCGCCGCTTTCCGGCGCATCTGCACATCAACTTGGCCCCCGCCTTCCGCGGTCGCGGCATCGGCAAAGCGCTCGTTGATGCCTTCGCGGCGCTGGCCGCCGCGGCTGGCGCCGCGGGCATTCACGTTGTCACCGGCAAAGGCATGCGCAACGTTCGCTTTTATGAAAGCTGCGGCTTCGCAACCATCGGCACCGCGCCGTGGAATGGACGCGAGGTGATTTTCCTTGGAAAGTCGCTGTCGACCAGATGACCGGCCAGATGACCGGCCAGATGACCGGCAAGAACACAGGAGCTGAGCGACAGATGCGAGGCAGGCGAACTCTGGTGTGGGGCGCAACGGCCACGCTTGCCGCCTTCCTGTGCGCGCCTGGGCCCACATGGGGGCAGGGCGCAGAGTTCAACGCCGGCACAATCAAAATCGTTGCGCCATGGACCCGTGCCACGCCCGAAAGCGCCAAAGTCGGCGGCGGCTTTATGACGCTGACCAACACCGGCACCGAGCCCGACCGTTTGATCGGTGGCTCGACAGAAGTTTCGGGCGCGCTCGAAATCCACGAGATTCGCATCGTCAACGGCGTGGCGATGATGCGGCAGGTCGATCCTGGCATCCGCCTGAAGCCGGGAGCCAACGTCGTGCTCAAGCCCTTCGCGCATCATTTGATGATGATGGACCTGAAACAACCCCTTGTGGCCGGGCAGAGGATCAAGGGAACGCTGGTTTTCGAGAAGGCGGGAAGCGTCGACATCGAATACGTGGTGGTGCCGATGGGCGCCGATGGACCCGCGGCAAGCCCACGGGCGCGAACAAAGTGAGCCGCCGGCCGCCACGGAGCGGGGGCGGGGTCAGCGTGCGGCGCAGTGCTGTCGCGGATGGCGGCGTGGCGTTATAAGGTGTCGCTGGGAGCGCACCAACACCGGCGGCAGCGGACAGATGGTTGGCCGAAGCTGGTGCGCCATGTCGGCAAACTTTGGATTTCGCCATGCCTGAACTCACAGTGGAAGCCGCCGAGGCGATTCTCGCCGACAACTTCGCGCCCTGGGTGCTGGCCAGCGGCATCAAGGTTGAGAGCATCTCTGCGGAGCTCGCCCGGCTGCGCGTCCCGTTCTCGGCTCAGCTCTGCCGCATTGGCGGCATTCTGTGCGGACAGGCGCTCAGCAGCGCCGCCGACACGGCCATGGTCCTCGCGCTCGCCGCCACGAACGGCGGTTTCAAGCCGTGCACGACGGTCGACCTCACCATGACCTATATGCGACCGATCAGCCAGGCCGACGCGCTGTTGGAGGCCAAGCTCATGCGGCTCGGCAAAAACCTGGCGTTCGCGATCTGCGACGTGCGCGCAGCCGGTGGCACCAAGCCCGCCGCATTCTCAACCGGGACCTACGCCATTTTGGGCTGAGCGGGAGCTGCGAGTTCCGCGCGGCGGTGGCCGCGGGCCCGAGGGGATCTGGCCAAACTTGCCATTGCGCTTGTCCATCTCGCAAAACCACCCGGCATCGAAGCAAAGCGTCGCTCAAGCTATGGACCAGCTGGCTCAGCCCCACCAGGCGTCACGGCGCAGGAGATTTGCGCCGTTTGCTGTTTTGCGGTTGCCGCGACAGCGGCTCCCTCAAAGGGTGGGCGGTGCACTTTACCCTGTGATAGTTTGCGGGCCTCGGAGACAGCACCATGAACAAATCCCTGGTTCAGGAACAATTCGGGACCCACGCGGCCGCCTACGCCACTTCGACGGTGCACGCCAAGGGGGCAAGCCTGGCCCGCCTCGTCGAACTGGTGAAGCCCGAGCGCCATTGGCACGTTCTCGACATCGCCACCGGCGCCGGGCACACGGCGCTGGCATTCGCGCCGCATGTGGCGAGCGTGATCGCCAGCGATCTAACGGCAAGGATGCTGGAACAGGCGGCCAAGCTGTGCGCGGCGAAAGGCTTTGACAACGTCGAGACGGCTCTTGCGGATGCCGAGGCGCTGCCCTTCGAGGACGCGCGCTTCGATCTGGCAACTTGCCGCATCGCCCCGCACCATTTTCCCGACATTCCGACGTTCGTGGCCGAGGTGCAGCGCGTATTGAAGCCAGGCGGCAGCTTTGCGCTGGTCGACAACATCGAACCGGACGCGGAGTCCACCCCGGGCTTCGTTCCGATCGAACTGCGTGATGCTGCCCTGATTTACAACACCTTTGAGCGGATGCGTGACCCAAGCCACAGCCGCTGCCTCGGCATGGCCGAGTGGAGCGATTTGATAGAGGATGCGGGACTGCAGATCGTTCACAAGGAGCGGGCGCCCAAGGAAATGGAATTCGAGCCGTGGGCAACGCGGATGGGCTGCAGTGCCTCCACGGTCGAGCGGCTTCGCTCAATCCTGCTGGAGGCCTCGCCGGCGTTAAAGGCCTTCCTCAAGCCGCGCACGACAAACGACAACCTCTGGTTCACGCTGGACGAAGCCATCATCATCGCGCGCAAGCCGGTGCCGTGAAACTGATGCTGCGCTATTCGGTCAGTCGGCCTCGCATCAGCAAAATACCCCGGTTGAGTTCGGCGCCGAGGATCACGACGATCGCCGAGACTTGAAAGAACACCAGCGCACTCATGATCTGCGTGAGGCCGGCATAAAACCGCGAATAATCGCTGATGCTGAGCCAGGACCCGAACAGGCGCGCGGCGGCAATCCACAAGAGCAGACTGAAGAGAACGCCCGGCAACACATCACCCAGGCCGCGGGTCCCGGCGGCAAGCCACAGGTGATAGGCCAGCAGTTGGCCGCCGATGGCGATCACGACGATCGCATAGCGGCCAACCAGTGCCGTCCATCCCTGATCGGTAAGCCATAGGAGCCAGCTCGGCTTCAAACCCGCTGCCATTTGCGGACCGACGACGACCCCCCAGGTTAAGGCCAGCATGCCGACGGCGCTCAGGATGACGAATAGCGCGCTTTGCGCCAGGCACCACAGGTAGGAGCGCTTCTCCTTCACGCGGTAGGCGATGTTGAGGGCCGCGCGCAAGCTCTCGACCGCGCTGGTGGCGAAAAAAAGCGCGATCAGGGCGCCAAAGGTCAACAGACCAAAGCGGCTCTGTCCCATGACGCGCATGACTTCTGGGGCGATGGCTTCGACCACCGTTGCGGGCGCCAGTTGGAACAGCTGCTGCACGGCGGCTTCGGCCAGTGCTTCGCCCCCGAAATAGCCCGCCAGCGCGCCGAGAAAGATACAAAACGGAAACAGCGACAGCACGAACGAGTACGCCACCGCACCGGCCATGGAAAAACCGCTGTCGGCGAACATCTCGTGAAAGGCATTTGCTATGGGTTTCAACTGGCGAGAGAACATGCCCAGCTCCGCGAGGTCTCCAAGATTGCAAGCAGAACCGCTTACTCGGGTCGAACGGCGCGCCCAGGCTGAGGCGAACCTAGGCCTTGGCGGCGGCGCCGTCGAGGTAACATGTTGCCGGCCGACGTGTCGCCAGCCAACGTGTTGTCGCCCAGCGCCGATATGGACCGGCCGGGCGGGTGAAGATAGTGCTGTGGGCGAAATGGGCCTAGATTTGTGTCTGGCTCCGGACGGCGGCAAGCAAATTACGCTCACCTTCGATCGGCGCAACGGCAGGGGGTATCCGTGATGGCGCGTAAGGGGGACCAGTGACAGCGGTCGATGAGAACAGCAAGCTTACAGCCCTAAGGCGCGCGCGCGAGCGCCTCGAGCTCGCGCTGGCCGTAGACGAAAGTTGGCAGACGCTGCGCCGTTCCCGCGCCGCTGCGAGCAGTGGCGAGGCTTCCAGGCTCGAAGCAGGACTGCTATCGAACCCGCTTTACCGCGCCTGGAAAAACGTGAATGCGGCGATCGAGGCCCGGCAGCGGATCGAGGCCGTTGGCGCGCTGCCAGCCAACACAGAGCCACCCGGTCCGCAGCCGCCGTCAGCGGTAGCTGGCGAGGGCAGCATGAAACCGACAGCGGCCATCGTTGTGGCGGCGACCGAGGAGGAGGCGAGCGTATCGTTCGTTGCCCGGACACCGGCGCTGGCGCCGCCGCTTCCGGCACCGCCGCACGCGCGGCCTGCACCCTTTGCGCAACAGCTCGAGCGATTGGCGGCGGAGCAAGGCAGCGACCAAGCCCGGCCCGATGCTGGCCCGAGCGAAGAGGCCGAGGTGTCGGTTGTTAGCGTCGATGCCAGGCGACACGCGGGCGCGGTCGAACGGCTGCTGCGGGCGTTGCGCGGCGAGAAGAGCGCACAGTAGCGTCGGCCCGGACGCGTTCAACGCCCGTATTGCGCCTGCCGACGGCCCCGCTATCTTGCGCCCCAGCAGATCGCGCGCCAGGGTGCGCTGGACACCATGGGGTGAGGATGATGATGCCGACCGCTGCGGGGCAAGAGGCTGGCCTGTTCGAGGCCTGCACGGACGCCGTTGCCGCGGCGGACCGCCTCTTCCACCTCGCAAAGGTGGCGGTCAAGGCGGCCGTGACCGGAGCGGATGGGCCGGACACGGCGCAGGCCGCCGTGCATGGGCTCGCTTGGCTCGCAACCTACGTCGAAGCGCTGCGGCAGATGCTGGGCTGGGCCCAGCGCCTTGAGGCTTCGCATCGGTTCGGCGAGAACGAGCGCTTGCTGCTGACCTGCGCCTTTGGCGAATATCTGGCGCAGATCGTCGGTGGCATCCCGATGAGCCAGAACGAAACGGTGCGGCTTGCCGAGCTAGGTGTGGCACGCGCCGAAGGGCATCGCTTCGAGCAACAGGTTGACAGGCTGATCGACGAAGGCACCGGCAGCGGCCTGAAGGCGCGTCTGGCGGCAATCATCGCCGAACAACCCGACGTTACCACCTTCGGTGATACCGGTCTTGACGATACCTTAAACGAGATGCGCCGCCAGATGCGCCGCTTTGCCGAAGTCGAAGTACTGCCACACGCGCAGGAGTGGCACCTGAAGAATCAATACATTCCAGACGAGGTCTTGCGCAAACTGGGTGAGCTCGGCGTCTTTGCGTTGACGTTGCCTGAGCAGTTCGGCGGGCTTGGCCTCGGCAAAGAGGCGATGTGCGTCGTGTCGGAGGAGCTGTCGCGCGGTTACATCGGTGTCGGCTCGCTCGGGACGCGGTCCGAGATCGCCGCTGAGCTAATTCTCGGCGCCGGCACCGACGAGCAAAAGCAGAAGTATCTACCGCGAATCGCATCCGGAGAATTGCTGCCGACCGCGGTCTTTACCGAGCCAAACACGGGCTCCGATCTTGCCTCTCTCAAGACGCGCGCGGTCCGCGAGGGCGACATCTACAAGGTCACGGGCCAGAAAACCTGGATCACACATCCTGTACGCGCCGACATCATGACCTTACTGGTGCGCACCAATCCGAGTGCCGCCGGCTACAAGGGGCTGTCCATGCTGCTCGCCGAAAAGCCACGCGGCGACCATGCCAACCCGTTCCCAGCCAAGGGCATGTCGGGTGGCGAAATCGAGGTGCTCGGCTATCGAGGCATGAAGGAGTTCGAGATCTCCTTCGATGCCTTCGAGGTCCCTGCGGCACAGCTGCTTGGTGGCGTCGAGGGACAAGGCTTCAAGCAGCTGATGACGACATTCGAGGCGGCCCGCATCCAGACCGCGGCGCGCGCGATCGGCGTCGCCCAGTCGGCGATGGACCTCGCCCTCAAATATGCCCTGGGGCGCATACAGTTCGGCAAGGCCATCTATGCCTTTCCGCGGGTTGCCAACAAGATCGTGATGATGGCTGTCGAGACCATGATCGCTCGCCAGCTCACGTATCACGCTGCGCGCGAGAAAGATGGCGGGCGCCGCTGCGATCTCGAAGCCGGGATGGCGAAGCTGCTGGCCGCCCGCATCGCCTGGGCCAATGCCGATAATGCGGTACAAATCCACGGCGGCAATGGCTTTGCCTTGGAATTTCCGGTCAGCCGCGTGTTGTGCGATGCGCGCATCCTCAACATCTTCGAGGGGGCGGCCGAGATCCAGGCCCAGGTGATCGCGCGACGACTGCTGGAAGGTGCAAATTAAGCCGGGCGGGCGGATCTCGCGCGCAGCAGCTCGGCTTGGCGCGGACACCAAGTTTTGCGCCAACTGCCCAATAGGGCGTGCTCGCTTGATGCGATGGCCCGCAGCACCGCCCCCTAGAGCATGACGCAAGGCGGCAACGGCCGCGTCTCGCCCGGCCGCACCGGGCTGGCGGCAGCGCAGTCAGCTTTCGGAGCGCTGCGGGCGCGACAATAGCGTCTCGATCGCCGCGTCGACGGTGGTGTTGCCATCGACGATGGCATGCACGGCCTGGGAGATCGGCATCTCGACACCCTTCTCGGCCGCCACCCGCACGATGGCGGCGGCGGTATAGACCCCCTCGGCCACGGAGCGGCGGTTGCCGAGCACCTGGTCCAGCGCCTGTCCCTGGCCGAGCGCACGACCCAGGCTCATGTTGCGCGATTGTGGGCTGCCACAGGTGAGCAGCAGATCGCCCAGGCCGGACAATCCCATGAGGGTCTCGGGTCTCGCACCCAGGGCCTCGCCGAAACGGCGCATTTCGGCAAAGCCGCGGGTCACCAGGGCGGCATGCGCGCTGGCGCCGAAGCCCTTGCCCTCAACAATGCCGGCGGCGATCGCCAGCACGTTCTTGACGGCGCCGCCGAGCTGCACGCCGACCGGATCGCTTGCCCAGTAAATGCGCAAATGCCGATAACCGATGGCGGCGGCGAGAAAGTGGCCAAGCTTTTCATCCACGGTGGCAAGACTGAGGGCAGCCGGCAGGCCGCGCGCCACGTCCGCGGCGAAGCTCGGACCCGACAGCACGGCTTGCGCCGCCTGCGGCAACGCTTCGTCGAGCACCTCGCCCAGCAACTTGGATGTCGCCCGCTCGAGCCCCTTGGCGCAGATGACGACTGGCTTACCCGCCGGCAGATGCCGCGACAGGTCATTGGCGACCGCGCGCACGTGCTGGGCTGGAGCGACCATCAGCACCAGATCCTGGACGGCGAGCTCTGCGAGATAGCCGGTTGCCCGCAACCCGGCGTCCAGCGTAACGCCCGGCAGGAACGCCGTATTGGTGTGCTGGTCATTGATTTCGTTGACCACCTCGACCTCGCGCGCCCACAGCACCACCTCGCGTCCGGCCTGCCGCAGCGTCTGAGCGAGCGCCGTCCCCCAGGCGCCGCCACCGATGATGCCGATGCTGTTGGCGAGGCCTGTCACCCTGTCTGTCCCAATTGGCCTGTCTGTCCCGATCGGCATGACGACACTGCCACGCCGATCACTCACACCTCAATCGAGGCAACAACGACTGCCGGCGAGCCTGCTGGCTGGAGGCCACAGCTCCTGGGCGCCATTTGAGCGCTCCCTTGAGATCACGCCCGCACGCCGGCCAGTCACCTTTCCGCCGGAGCCTACTCCGTGTTTGCCGCAGCGCCACCTCGCCAATGAGCAAATGTCCGACACCCCAAGTGGCAGCGCCCCGAAATTGCTGCTGACCAAGGCTGGCGCTCTGCGGCACGCCTGCGGTTAGGATATCTTCATTACGATGTCTTCATGATGAAGGGGTTGCCGCCGCCCGCGCCATTGTTGATCCACACGCTCTTTGACTGCAGATATCCGTCGATGGCTTCCATGCCGTTCTCGCGACCCAAGCCCGACGCCTTGTAACCGCCGAACGGCATCGTGAAGCTGACGGCGCGATAGGTATTGACCCACACCGTGCCGGCACGGATACGCCTTGCCATCGTCGTGGCGCGCTTGAGCGATTGCGTCCACACCCCGGCGCCCAAGCCGTAGGCGATATCATTGGCGATGGTTACCGCCTCTTCCTCATCCCTGAACTTGATGATGGAGAGCACGGGGCCGAAGACCTCTTCCTGGGCAATGCGCATCTTATTGTTGACACCAGTGAAAATCGTGGGCTTGACGAAATATTTCCCGCCCCCCTCCTCCTTGCTGGCCGGACCACCACCCAGCACGCAGCTGGCGCCTTCGCCCTTGGCAATGTCGATGTAAGACAAAATCTTCTGGTATTGCGCAGGCGTCGTTACCGGGCCCACCTGGGTGTCGAGCTTGCCAGGATCGCCCAGCCTCGCCATCTTCGCCATCGCCACCAGCTTCTCCACAAACTGATCGTGGATGGTGTCCTGCAGCAGGAGGCGTGAGCCAGCGATGCAGGTCTGGCCAGTGGCGGCAAAAATGCCGGACACGGCACCGCTGACGGCGTCGTCCAGGTTGCAATCGTCAAACACGATGTTTGGCGATTTGCCGCCTAGCTCCAATGAGACCTTCTTGAAGGACTTGGCTGCGAGCTCGTTGACGCGCGCACCCGTCGCCGTCCCGCCGGTGAAGGCAACCTTGGCGACCCTGGGATGCGTCACCAGTGGCTCGCCCACGACGGCGCCGTAGCCGGTGACGACATTGATGACACCGGCCGGCAGCTCGGCCGGCTCTATCACCAGTCTGATGAACTCCAGGAGCGGACGCGGAGGTAAATTCCGAGGGCTTCAAAACCACCGTACATCCTGCCGCCAGCGCCGGCGCCAGCTTCCAGCCCACCAGCATCAGCGGCGAGTTCCATGGCGTGATAAAGGCGCATACGCCGACCGGTTCGCGCAGGATGTAGGTGAAATGATCCGGCCGATCAGCCGGCACCACCGCACCCTGAATCTTATCGGCAAGCCCGCCGTAGTAGTAGAACCACTCCGGCAGATACTTGGTTTGCGCGTGCATCTCCGACATCAGCTTGCCGTTGTCGCGCACCTCGACCTGGGCCAAATGCTCAGCGTGTTTTTCGATCAGCCCGGCAATTCTGCGCATCACCTTGCCGCGTGCCGTCTGCGACATCGCCGGCCATGGCCCGCTATCGAAGGCGCGCGCGGCCGCTTCGCAGGCACGATCCGCGTCGATCTTGTCGCACTCGGGAATGGTGGCCCAGGCGTCGCCCGTATAGGGGTTGAAGGTCTGGAACGCCTTGCCGGAAGCGGCATCGCACCACTTGCCGTCGATATAGGTTTGGTAGGCTTGGAGCTTGGTGGGCCGATCTTGCATGGCGGGCTTCTCCAGGGCGTGACGGCGGCGGGCGACCGGGGACGGCAAAGGCTAGTGCGTGCGCCCTGGCCATTCAAGCCGCTGGTGGCGGCCGAGCGCGGCCCGACGTTACCGCTGCGTAATAAAACCGCCTCCGTGCCGACATAGAGATCGGCTCTGCTGGAGCGCAGGCGAGGTCGCTGGCCGGCGGTGTCGCTGGTGGCGTTAAGTCGCAATTGGGTGCAGCGATGGGGAATTTGCAAATGCGGTTTCCAGCCCGGCTTTCCATGGTGGTCCTGCTCGCCGCGCTGGCCGGCCCCGCCACCGCGCAGCTTCCGTTCGGCACGCCTCCCTTGCCTGAGTCCGGCGTGCGAAAGCCATGCACGAAGGACTACTTGCAGTCGCTCGAGACGCAGGTGACGGTCGTGGAGAAGATGCGCACGGCCGGCCCCCAGTTCGTTGGCCAGATCTGTCAGATGATCGAGTCGGGCAGCGCCCTGCTGGGCGGCGAACTTCCCGATAGCACGCGCCAGCAGCTCAAAGGCTTGCTCGGCTTCGACATCGACCTGCGCTTCATCAAGGCACAGTGCCGGGTCGGCCAGGGCAATCTCGATCGCGAGCTCACGACCCAGCTCGGCTTTCTCAAGTCAGAGATCGTCCGTTGCAACGATAGCATTTGAGCCAGCCTGGCCCTGGCGGTGACCGCTCCCGCGCATTGGGCGGGCGCGGGCAGCCCGCGCCTGCGTGCCGAGCGACCCCAAGGCGAAGCCCCAGCCTCGGTCCCGGTCAGCACGGCCTCAACCATCGGCCACACCGTTAAGGGCCGTTGCGAAGAAGGCTCGACCGATTTGAACCTTCTGGCTTAGTCTGTCGTTAAGATCCGGTCCCGATGAGGGAGGGGCGTCATGGCACGAGACATGGCGGCGATCGTTGTTGCCCTTGCTGTAGTTATCAGCGCCTGGGCGCAACAGCCGGCCGCGGCGGAAGATGGCAACGTCGATTTGCTGCTGGTGCTGGCCGCCGACATCTCGCGCAGTGTCGACGATAAAAAGTTTCGCCTGCAACGCGACGGCTACGCTGCCGCCATTGTCGATCCACGTGTCGTGCGCGCCATGCAGGCCGGCGCCTTTGGCCGCATCGCCATCTGCTACATGGAGTGGGCGAGTGACCAAGACCAGAAAGTCGTGGTCGACTGGACGCGAGTCGGCAGCCAAGGTGAAGCCAAGGATGTCGCCGATCGCATTCGCGATGCACCGCGTTCGTTCATGGGGCGCACCGCCATTGGTGCGGCCATCGATTACAGCATGAACCTCTTGGCGCGCAGCCCGTTCGGGGCTCCGCGGCAGATCATCGATGTTTCCGGCGATGGCACCAACAATTCCGGTCGTGACGTCACCTTGGCCCGCGATGCCGCCATCGAGCGCGGTGTCATCATCAACGGCCTGGTCATCCTGAGCGAGATCCCCCTGCCGACCAATCCCATGCACACGCATCCCCCGGGCGGGCTGACGGCCTATTACGAGAACAACGTCATCGGCGGCCCCGGCGCCTTTGTCCTGGAAGCGCAGAATTTTGAATCCTTCGGTCAGATGCTGATCCAGAAGCTCATCAAGGAAATTGCCGGTCTGCCGCGACCGCCGCCCGGCTGAGGCGAAAAAGGGTTGGGCGGTCAGGAGAAGAACAGCGAGGCCGCTAGCCGGCCAGCCGCGAAGGCACCGGCAGAGGCAACGCAGGCGGTGGAAAATCGGGCAAGGCTGTTGACGACGAGGAGTTCGGCGATGCCGCCGTCGGCGTAGCGCGGATGCACCTTGTCGGGATCAGTCAGCGCCAGAACGGTGAGGGCCAGAGCAGCAACGAGCCAGAACCACCAGGGGGCATTGGCAAAACCGGCGCTGGCGGCGGCAAGGATTGCAAACTGAGCGAGCATAAGAACCTCCCCTCTGCGTCAAGCTGGAGGCGCGTCTCGCGTGAGTCGGCGGGCGACGTAAAGCGGCCAACTTGCAACTGGGGAAATTGGCAATGCGACGGCTGGGCTTATTGGCAACGACCGGGCAAGCGCCAGCTAGACGGCGTCGAGCGACTTGGCCGCCCATGCCGTCGCGCGGCGGCCGACCGCGTCGGCGATGCGGGTGCAGCCGGTGCGCTGCAGATAGGCCACCAGCTCGCGCTTCATCAGCGGCAGCAGACTGGGCCCCTCGTACACAAGCCCGGTGTAAAGCTGCAGCAGCGTGGCACCGGCTTCAATCTTGGCGATGGCCGTCTGTGGTGAGTCGATGCCGCCGATGCCGATCAGCGGAACGGCGCCGCGCGCGAGCTGATGGACGCGGGCGAGAAGAACTGTCGAGCGATGGAACAGCGGCCGTCCCGACAGCCCGCCCGCTTCGTGCGCACGCTCGCGATCGTGCAATTTCGTGCGCGAGAGCGTGGTATTGCCGACGGCAATGCCATCGAGGCGCCGCGCCAGAACCACCTCAACGATGGCTGGCAAGTCGGCTTCGGCGATGTCGGGTGCCAGCTTGACCACGATGGGCCGGCTCGGCTGGCCGGCAGCGACGAGTTCCTGGCGTGCCCGCAACAAGCCTTGCAGCAGAGCATCGAGCCGCGCCGGCGTCTGCAGATCGCGCAGATGAGGCGTGTTCGGCGAAGAGACGTTGATGGTGAGATAGGCGGCGACATCGTTGAAGCAGCGAAGACCTTCGACGTAGTCCGAGGCGCGATCCGGCGCATCCCTGTTGGCGCCGACGTTGACGCCGATGATGCCCACAGCCTCGGCGCGCCGGGCCAATCGCGCATGGACCGCAGCATGACCGGCATTGTTGAAGCCGAGCCTGTTGATCATGGCCTTGTCACGGCTCAGTCGGAAGATGCGGGGGCGCGGGTTGCCCGCTTGCGGGTGCGGCGTCACCGTGCCGATCTCCGTGTAGCCGAAGCCCATTGCCAGCACGGCGTCGGCAACGCGGGCATCCTTGTCGAAGCCGGCGGCGATGCCAAAGGGATTGCAAAACCGCAAACCCCACAGGTCGATTGCCAGACGCGCATCATCCGCCGCCGGGGCACGCGGATGGATGCCGACCTCGAGCGCCTTGAGTGTCAGCTCATGGGCATGCTCGGGATTGAGGGCGTGGAGCAGGGGTCGGGCGAGTGCAAATGCGGCGCCAAACATCTTTTCTCATGTCCTTTTCGCGCGTTAGCAGTGGCGGCGCCGTGAGAGTATGCAATTTGTCCAGCACAAAAAGACGATGCACGCAATTGCCCGAATTGCAATTGCAAGTACGGCTGGTTCCATGCTGACAATGCAGCGAACAGAGTCGCGAGTACGTACTCCATGCTTGGTCAGTTTTCCTCAGAGACGGTGCCGCTCGGCCAGCTTTTCACCAGTCCGATCTCGATCGAGGCCCCAAGCTACCAGCGATCCTTTGCCTGGACGGCCGAGGAAGCGGGTCAGCTGTTTGAGGACATTAGCCAAGCCCTCGAGCACGAAACCGACTACTTCCTCAGTTTCATGCTTTTCATTGAACGCAATCGGCCTCGCTCCCTGCTTCCAACCTGGGCACGCGCGCGCAGCGAGCGGGTGCTCGAGATCGTCGACGGTTTCCAGAGACTAACATCCCTCAGCATCCTGTTTTGCACTCTGCGCGATCTGGATGCCGAGCAGGGCCAGCCCGCCAACGCTCGGCTGGCGAGCGCAATCGGCGGCGGCCTGCAGCGGCGGCTTCGCCTGCGCCCGGCGGAGGATGCTTTCTTCGACAAGTACGTGCGGGCGCCGGGCGCAACCGGGCTCAAACCCGCCATTGCGGCGGCTCTGTCTCCTGCCGAGGTCAGGATCATTCAAGTGCGCGATCATTTTTTGGCCGAGCTAGCCGACCTCGATCAGGCAGACAGACCCTACTTCGTCGATTTCCTGCTGGATCACTGCTGCGTGGCTTCGGTGGTGACCATTGATATCGATCGCGCGCATCAGTTGTTCACAATTCTCAACGCCAGGGGCAAGCCCTTGGCACGCAAAGATATCTTGAAAGCCGCCCTGCTCGGTGGCGTGCCTGGCGAGGACGCATCTCGGGCCGCCTCGATTTGGCAGGATCTGGATGGGCGTCTTGGTGAGGAATTCGAGAACCTGTTCAGCCACGTGCGCAGCATGTACGGCCGCGCTGGCGGGCACGTGATCTCGAGCATCAAGGAAATTGCGGCGCGCAACGGTGGTGCTTTGACGTTCCTGGAAAGGATGCTTGCGCCCGCGGCCAGAGTGCTCGACGAGCTGCGCCGCGCCAACCACACGGGCACGCGCCATTCCGCGGCCATCGTGCGCTCGCTCGGCTATCTCAATCGCCTGAGATTTTCCGATTGGATACCGCCGGCAATGCTATGGCACCTGACGCAGGGCGATGATGCGGCCGAGCTGGCCTGGTTCCTGGCTGCGCTCGACCGCTTGGCGCTCGGGATTCGCCTCTTGGGGCTCGGCGCCCACAAGCGCGCAAGCTGGTTCGGCGCGGTCACGACGGCTATTCGCAACGGCGACGACTTGAAGGCCGCAGGGGTGCTCAATTTTTCACGGCAGGACGTGCGCACAATTCAGTACAATCTTCGCGACTTACATGCGCGCGATGCCTCCACCGCCAAGCACCTGCTGTTGCGGCTGACGGATCACATGGCGGGCGGCCCGCAATCACTTGCGTTTCCCGACGACATGAGCGTCGAGCATGTGCTGCCGAGGAAATCGAGTCCCAACAGCCAATGGCGTGGCTGGTTTCCGGACCCCACCGAGCGCGAAATTTATACCGAGTCGCTAGGCAACCTGATGCTGGTGACCAAATCCCAGAACGACCGCGCCGGCAACCAAGACTTCGCGCGCAAGCTTGAGGTCTATTTCAGGACGCCGGCAGCGCCGCTGCCGGCCCTCAATGAAGCGCTGCGTGGGTTGACGGAGTGGAAGGCCCCGCAAATCAAAGCGCGCGAGGCCGAGATGTTGCACCTGATCGAAGACCTGTGGAACTTCGGGCTCAAGATCGGCGGCAACGAGCTTGCGCAACCGACCAAGAGCGTATCGGCGCGGCGCCGGCGCGTCTCGGGATGAAAACGGGCAAGTCGGATCACTGCCAGCGCTCGCAAGGCGGCAGGCTCTAGCCTCTGCGCTTGTTGGCAAAAAAGGCAGTGATGGCCGCCTGCGGCTCGCCGGTTTTGTAGGCATTTGCGAGGGCAGCGATGCCGGCATAAATGCCTTCCTCGATGGAGACGCGCTGCCACCGATTCATCAAAGCCTTCTGCGAGCGCACGGCGTCGGGCCCGGCCCGGCAGATGGCGCCGAGCCAGTCGGCGATCGCCGCGTCAAGCCCGTTGCCTGGCGCGAGCCTCTGCACAAAACCCATCGCCGCCGCCTCAGCGGCCGAATACAGCCTGCCGGTGAGCAACATCTCGCGGGTATGGCCCCAGCCGATCAATCCGGGCAACAGCGCCGCTTCGATGACAGATGGTAGCCCCATCTGCACCTCGGGCATGCCGAAATGGGCGTGGTCGCAAGCGGCGCGCAGGTCGCAGCTGGCCGCGACTTCGAGACCGGCACCGAGGCAATAGCCGTTGATGCGGGCGATCACCGGCACCGGGCACTCGCGCACCGCCTTGCAGGCTTCGTGCAGTCGAGTGATGAAGAGCCGGGCACTGTCGGCGCACAGGCCACCGAGCTCATTAAGATCCGCGCCGCCGATGAAAGCTTTCTCGCCCACGCCGGTGAGCACAACAGCGCGCAATGTCTCGTCGGTCGCCAAATCGCTCATGACGGCGGCAAGCCGCACGATGATGGGCGTCGAAAGACAGTTGAGGTGGTGCCGATTGTCGATGGCGACGGTCGCAATGCGTCCGCCCTCCGGCCGATCTTCCACCTTCACTTCGACAGCGGTATCCGACATTGTCTGTCTCCCTGTTCGGGCCTGAGTTTGACAGATCGGCGCATGCCACTCCAGAACCGCGTCACGCCTGCCGGCGACATCATCGCCACTCCGCATCGCGGTTTGCTGATGGGCAATCGCGGCGGCGCCTTTCACCTGCCCAACCGCACGCTCGGAAGCCGGCGCTGGGCCAGCAGGCAATGGATCGCCTGCGTGCTCGACTTTAAAGGCCGCCACCGCCCGGCCATGATGCAGCCCAACCGCTACACCGAGTTGTTCTTTCTCGACGAGGTGACCGCGCTGGCAGCCGGTCATCGGCCGTGTTTCGAGTGCCGACGCCATGATGCGGAGCGGTTTGCCGGGCTGTGGGCGCAGACCCGTCACTGGCCGGCGCCGGCCCGCGCCCCTGAAATGGATTTGGTACTCCAGGCGGAGCGCGTCGGCCGCCACGGGCAAAAGATGACCTTTATGGCCCAGCTCGGCTCGCTCCCGAGCGGCACTTTCGTGCGTCTGTCGAACGAAGCGAATGCGCAAAGCTACCTCGTTGGAGAAGATCGTCTTTTTGCCTGGTCGCCGGCCGGCTATTTGAATGCCCAGGCGCAAAATAGGCGACGGCCTGTCGAGGTCCTGACGCCGCGCTCGATCGTTGCCGTACTTTCAGCCGGATATCGGCCCATGCTGCACCCCTCAGCGGCTCACAGCTGCAGTTGATGCTTGGGGAACGATCTTTATGACCCGTGCGACACTGAAAGCCACCTTGCGGCGTGTCTACGCCCTGCTTGGGCTGGTTCTGGCGATTTGCCTTTTTGCCAAATTCGTCGATCACATTGCCTGGCTCAAAGGTTCAAGCCTCGCAGCGCTGCTCAAGGACACCTATGAGCTCCTGCGCGACATGTCACTGCTGATCGCCACCGGCGGGGTTGCCTTCATCACCAACGTCTTCCAAAAGCGCTCGAGCTTTATCGCGGCGTTGAAGGAGGAGTGGCGCGACATCATCGCGGCCAAGTCGGTGCTGTTCTCCTACACACAGCTGGAGAAGCCGACGCTCGAGCTTTATCTCGCAACCTTCTGCAAGCTGTCCGAGACAATCGACAACATGCGCTCGGTCTATCGCAACGTCGGCGAGACCACTGACATGGTCGGGCTTTATCCTTATGCACCGCTGCACGATATGCGGCGCGCGCTGCAAACGCTCGATCCGCGCAAGCACCCTGCGCCCGATGCCGAAGCGCGTGCCTTGGTGAGGGATGCAATCTTGCAATCGTTCTACGCGCTGCGCGAAACCTTTCTGGAGGAACTCGATCTCGAGGAGCCGGATCATCCGCTGCTGATCTCGGGTGGGCGCCGCGCCAAGCTGTCGGGCTCGGCAGCTGCTGCCCGCCGGCGGCAGGAACGGCAGCGAGCGCGCCAGGAGCGCGTCAGCCCGCCCGACCCGCGCATCGATCAATTGCTGGCCGAGCTCAATGCAAAGGAAGAGCAGACGGCCAAACCCTGGCGGCAACCGGCAGCACGCGGCGTGCCGGCAACGCCAGCGTCGGCAAACGGCCGCGCCCCCTGACGCCAGCCGCCGGCGTTCACCGCCCAGGTGAGGTGAAGATCGGCTCCTGCTGTAGGGCCCTGCGCTTCTCCGGCACCTCGAGGGCCGCGTGCGCGGCGTTGACCCGCCGGGCCATGGCTGCCAAATAGTCGCTCACTTCGCGTGGCAGTTCCACGTTGGCGTATCGATCCGGATGATAGGCCTTGGCGAGCGCGACGTAAGCCTCCCGGATCTCATCTCTGGCGGCGCCCCGCGCAATTTTCAGCACCGCAAAGGGATCGAATTCATCGTTATCGCGCAGCCGAGCCGACAAGGCAGGCGCCTTGGGAACGCCGACCGGTTTGACGGCTGCCAGCTGCGCCTTGGCGAGATAGCTGCGGTCACCACCGTAGGGCTCGAATTCGATGAACACGGCGCTGCCGTTGAGGGTCTCGGCGACGGTCTTGACCACCGGCACCAGCAGCTTGCCCTTGACGATCGTGCCGTCGACCAAGCTGATCTCCACCGGCACGGCGCTGGTCTCCGGTGCGTTGTCGACCTTGTTGCGCTCAAACATGTCTTGCCTTTCCCTGTGCCGTTTCGGGACGCCCGCGGCAGCCCGCAACGGAGAGGAGCAAGAACGAGGCCTCGACCGGAGGAGAGGCGTTGGCGTTGGGGGGTGCGGAGAAGCGCGCGCCGGCCGTGGTCGGCTTGATCGACGAACGCACAGGAAAAAAGCGGTTAGGAACTTCGAGCCTCGGCAGCCTTGCCGGCGCATCGGCTGGCGTCGCCTCGCGGCCGACGCTTGCCATCGCCGCACCGGCCGTGCCGTTTGCCCGCGGCGTTGTCGATTTTTCGCCCGCGCCCGCTTGGACGTTCATCCCAGCTTGGCCGCGGCCGCGGCCTTGCCGATCGGGTTTCTGGTTGGCCCGCGCTGGCGGGAGAGCGCGGAATATGCTACGCGCGCCACAGGTTGGTGCGCTGCAACATCGGCGCGGCGAGCCTGGCCTAGGGCCACCCCCTCACTTAGGAACCCGAAATGGAAATTCGCAACATCGCCATCATCGCCCATGTCGATCATGGCAAGACCACGCTGGTCGATCAGTTGCTCAGACAATCGGGGGCCTTCCGCGAAAATCAGAAGGTGGAGGCGCAGGCCCTCGATAGCAACGATCTGGAACGCGAGCGCGGCATCACCATTCTCGCCAAGTGCACCTCCATCCTGTGGCAGGGGACGCGCATCAACATCGTCGACACGCCGGGCCACGCCGACTTCGGTGGCGAGGTGGAGCGGATTCTCAACATGGTCGATGGCGCCATCGTCCTGGTCGACGCCTCGGAAGGGCCGCTGCCGCAAACCAAATTCGTGGTGTCGAAAGCCTTAAAGCAGGGTTTGCGGCCGATCGTGGCCATCAACAAGATCGACCGGCCGGACGAGCGCCACGATGCGGTACTGAACGAAATCTTTGATTTGTTCGCCAACCTCGACGCGACCGATGTGCAGCTGGACTTTCCGGTGCTCTACGGCTCTGGCCGCAACGGCTGGATGAGTGCCGATCCGGCGGGTCCGCGCCGGGATTTGCTGCCGCTGTTCGAGTTGATCGTGCGCCACGTACCGCCGCCGTTGGTGGAGGCCGGTCCGTTCCGCATGCTGGCCACGACGCTTGAAGTCGACGCCTATCTCGGCCGGATCCTCACCGGCCGCATCACCTCGGGCAGCATCCAGCCGAACCAGACCATCAAAGCTCTGCGCCGTGACGGTGCGGCGATCGAAACGGCACGCATTACCAAGGTACTTGCCTTCCGCGGGCTCGAGCGCACCGCCATCGAGGTGGCGGAGGCCGGTGACATCGTCGCCATCGCCGGCGTGACCGAAGCCACGGTTGCCGACACCCTGTGCGATCCCGCGGTCGAGTCACCGTTTGCGGCACAGCCGATCGACCCCCCGACGCTAGCGATGATGTTCCGTATCAACGACGGGCCGTTTGCCGGGCAAGAAGGCGACAAGGTGCAAAGCCGGGTTATCCGTGACCGTCTGCTCAAGGAAGTCGAGAGCAACGTTGCCATCCGCATCGAGGAGCAGCCCGGCAACAAGGATGCCTACGAAGTGGCAGGTCGCGGCGAACTGCAGCTCGGCATCCTGATCGAGACGATGCGACGGGAGGGCTTTGAGCTCACCGTATCGCGGCCGCAGGTTCTGTTGCGTACGGATGCGGCCACGGGCCGCAAATTGGAGCCCATCGAGGAAGTCATCATCGACGTCGACGAGGAGCATTCCGGCATCGTCGTGCAAAAGTTGCAGGAGCGCCGTGCCGATCTGGTCGAGATGCGACCTTCCGGCGGCGGACGCCAGCGCCTGGTATTCCAAGCCCCGACACGCGGGCTGATCGGCTACCAGGGCGAGCTGCTGACGGACACGCGCGGCACCGCCGTGATGAACCGCCTGTTTCATGCCTACGCACCCTTCAAGGGGGAAATCACCGGACGTCGAACCGGCGTGCTGATCGCCAATGCCACCGGCGAAGCAACCGCCTATTCGCTTTATTATTTGCAGGAGCGCGGCGCCATGATGATCGACCCGCAAACGCGTGTCTACGAGGGCATGATCGTTGGCCAGCACACCCGCGACAATGATCTCATCGTCAATGTCATTCAGGGCAAAAAGCTCACCAACATTCGCGCGGCCGGCAAGGACGACGCTCTCACACTGACGCCACCCCTACGGCTGACCCTGGAGCGTGCCCTGTCCTACATCCAGGACGATGAATTGGTCGAGGTGACGCCGAGGTCGATCCGCCTCAGGAAGCGCTGGCTCGATCCCAACGAGCGCAAGAAGCGCGAGCGGGCGCGCGAGACCGAGGGGGCGGGGGCGGTGGTCTAAAGAAAGAGCGCCTCGACGGTGGCTTGAAACACCGACGCTCGTCGGTGGGGTCTTATTGTCACCTTGGCTAAGTTGCGCTAACCCAGCCCGGGAACAGGCAAGGTTCGAGGTGAGAAGGGACAAGGCCGGCGGGCCGGAGGCGCCGGCCCGCTGGTCAACAAAATGCAAGGCCACTTTGCTCGGCAAGTCCTCAGGGCTCGGCAAGTCCTCAGGTGCCGCGACCCCACAGCCCACAGTAGCGCCGCAGCACGAAGGGCAGGTTGTTCTCATAGCCGCCCCAGGCGGCATATTTTGGCAACTTCATCTCCTTCTCGACGGCGTCCCAGCACTTGCCTTCGCGCGCGGCCTTCTGCACCTCGCTCGAAGCATCCTGGAAGAAGCCGAGCTGGTCCTTGGCATCCTGTTTGTTGCCAAGCCTGCCGCCGGCACCTGGGTGGCCTGGGATCAGCGTCTCCCAGTCCATGGCGATAATCTTCTTGAGCGAAGCTTCCGCCTCGATTGGATAAAAGTCGATCATGCCGCGACCCGACACTTGTCCGACCGGGATGAGGTCGACCACGAAAATGATCTTTTCCTTCGGCAGGCGCATGACCAGGGTCGAATCGGAGTGGTTGAGGCCCACGTATTTGAGCTCAAGCGTCGTGCCGCCGAGCTTCAGGGTGCGACCCTTGTTGGTCACCGTCTCATCCGGCAGCACGGTATGGGGGTCTTTGATCTGTGCCAGGCGCTCCTTCGCCCGCACGTGCGCAATGACTTTGGCGCCGGCGTCTTTGAAGGCCTTGCCACCAGCGATGTGATCAAAGTGGTGATGGCTGTAGATCAGAAATTTGATTGGCTTATCCGTCACCTTCTTGATCTCGTCGACGTAGCTCTGTCCGCCGGTCGGCTTGCCGTAGGCGACCGGATCGGTGGCGATCACACCCGCCTTGGTGACAATGAACATCGCTTGATGATTGACATTGCGGAAAATGTAGACGTTGTCCGTGCCGGGCACCTTGGTCGTTTCGATGGCCGGACGATTGGCCTGCGCCTGGGCGGCGTCCTGGACAGTCAGCAGGCTACCAATGGCAGCCGCGCTGGCCACCAGCAAAGATCGTTTCAGCATGGGTGTTTCCTCGGTACCAAAGACACGTAAGTGTATAGGCAGGAGGCGTCCGAACACCACCCCCGTTTGTCAGCTCGCGGAAGTGTGATGCTGCAATGCGCGCAGCCAACCGCCACAGCGCCACCACTGGTTGGTTGCAGCGCAGGCGTGGTTGAAGCGCGCCGCTATGCGGCGATGGGCTCGAATTGTCCGCTGTTGCCGTCGAGCCATTCGAGCTCGCCTTCGGCGATCGCAAACCAGGCGCCGTGTAGGCTGAGCCGTCCCCCGTCGATGGCGGCTTTGACAAAAGGAAAACGCCTGAGGTTTTGCAGCGAATACTGCACGGCCATCTGCTCGAAAATCTTTTGCCGGGCCGCACGATTAAGCGCTGGCGGTGCGCCCGACAGCTGCTCGCGAATGCCCGCCAAGAGATCGACCCATGGACCGATGAAGCGACCGGCAGGGCGCGCATCCGCGGCCGCGGCAATGCCGCCGCACAGGCCGTGACCCATGACGACGATCTCGGGAACAGCGAGCTCGGTAACCCCGTACTCGATGGCGGCCGAAGTTCCGTGATAACCGCCGCCCTCCTCATAGGGCGGCACCAGAGCTGCAACGTTGCGCACAACGAACAGTTCGCCCGGCGCTGCCGAAAAGATCGTCGCCGGGTCGGCGCGGCTGTCCGCACAGGCAATGATCATCGTCCTCGGGCGTTGGCCTTTGGCGAGCGCCCGATAGCGTTCGGCTTCGACCGCATAGCGCTCGCTCCGGAAGCGTCGGTAACCAGCGGCTAGGCCGGCCGGGATGGGCATAGGACCTCCTGCAGGTGCTTCGCACGGCCAGGCAACGACCATGCGGCGCAATATAGCCGAGCCAGGGGCGGGGCCATGCCTCAATTGGCAGCAGCGGCGGCTGAGCGTGGCGCCAGCACGGTTGCGGCAATTTAGCCGGTCCGACCCCTGCCCGCATCGCGGCGACTTACACTGCTGGCGGCGGCCGCGCCCGGCGGCGTCAGGGCTGCCGGCCGAGACGCTGCCGAGGGGCCGGACGGCAACCAGCGCCAGCCCGCGCCGGGCGCGGCTCGGCGCGGGCGCTAGTCCAGCTCGAAGCCAACTTTGTAGTCCTGCCGGAGCGATGGATCCTGCTGCTCCTTGCGCAGCATGGCATTGCCGATCACCAAGCGTTCGATGTCGGTGCCCATGAAGCAGCGGAAGGCGTCCTCGGGCGTGCACACAATCGGCTCGCCGCGCACGTTGAAGGAGGTATTGACGAGCACGGGACAGCCGGTGAGACCGTGGAACTGCTCGATCAGGGCGTGATAGGTCGGGTTGGTGTCGCGATGCACAGTCTGGATGCGCGCGGAGTAGTCGACATGGGTGACAGCGGGGATCTCGGAGCGAATGGCATTGAGCTTGTCGATGCCGAACCGTGCCTGTTCCTCGTTGGTCATGCTGCGGCGCCGGCCCTCCGCAACGTCGGCCACCATCAGCATGTAAGGCGAAGCTCGGTCGATCTCGAACCAATCGCTGGCATGTTCGCTCAAAACCGACGGCGCGAATGGGCGGAACAATTCACGGTATTTGACGCGCAGGTTGAGGGTCTTCTGCATCGACGGCGAACGCGCATCACCGAGGATTGAGCGCGCACCAAGGGCGCGGGGACCAAATTCCATCCGGCCTTGGAACCAGCCGACGGCGCAGCCATCTGCCAGGTCCTGCGCAGTGCGCTCTAGCATGGTCGTCTGGTCGACGGTATCGAAGCAGGCGCCGACTTCGGCAAGCCGCCGATTGATTTCTTCCTGTCGGAAGGCCGGACCAAGGTAAGCACCGCGCATGCCATCCGCGGCCTGGCGGCAAGGGCGGCGGGGCCGGTCGAGGAAGCCGTGGTAGGCGCTCAACGCCGCCCCCAGCGCACCGCCCGCGTCGCCGGCGGCCGGCTGGATCCAGATGTTCTTGAACTTGCCATCGCGCAGGACCTTGCCGTTGGCAACGCAGTTGAGCGCCACTCCGCCGGCGAGACAAAGGTTGCTGGCACCGCTTTCCGCCTGCAGCGAGCGCGTCAGGCGCAGCATCACTTCCTCGGTGACCTTCTGCACGCTAGCCGCCATATCCATGTGAAATTGCGTCAGCCGGTCCTCGGCCGCGCGCACGGGCTCGCCGAACAGGTCGGCGAATTTCGCTGACGTCATGGTGAGGCCGGTGCAGTAGTCAAAGTACGACTGATCGAGGCGGAAGCTGCCGTCAGACTTCAGGTCCATGATGTGGTCGAGGATGGCGGCGGCGTAGCGTGGCTCACCGTAAGGTGCGAGCCCCATCACCTTGTACTCGCCCGAGTTGACCTTAAAACCGGTGTAGTAGGTAACCGCGGAATAAAGCAAGCCGAGCGAATGCGGAAAATGCAGCTCGCGCTCGAGGCTGAGCTGGTTGTCGCGGCCGACGCCGGCTGAGGTCGTGCACCACTCCCCAACTCCGTCAAGGGTGAGCACAACTGCCTCATCAAACGGCGAGGGATAGTAGGCGGAAGCCGCGTGGCTGATATGGTGCTCGGCAAACAGCAAGCGCGAGCGCCAGTCCACAGCCGGGGCGATTTGTTCCAGCTCGGTGCGCAACAGATCCTTCTGAAACAGCTTTTCCTTGATCCAGACCGGCATGGCCCGCTGGAAGGAGCGCAAGCCCCGCGGCGCGAAGGCGACGTAGGTTTCAAGCAACCGCTCGAACTTGAGGAAGGGCTTGTCGTAGAAGGCGACGTAGTTGATGTCCTCGAGTTTGAGGCCGGCTTCGGCCAGGCAATAGGCGATTGCCTGCGCGGGAAAGCGCTGGTCGTGCTTTCGGCGCGTGAAGCGCTCCTCCTGGGCGGCCGCGACGATCCTGCCGTCGACGAGGAGGGCAGCGGCGCTGTCGTGATAGAAGGCGGAGAGCCCGAGAATGTGCATCGTCCGCCCTAGAAGATCGTGTAGATGAACGGTGCCACGGCGGATCCCTGCGTCAGTACCACCAGGCTGCCGACGACGGCCATCACCAGCAGGATCGGCAGCATCCAGAATTTCTTGCGCGCGCGCATGAACCCCCAAAGTTCGCCGGCAAAAGAGAGCATCTTCATTTACTCCAAGGTTGCGTACGCATGCGATCTCGCACTTTAGAACTGGTTGCGCATGCTATCGGGAGGCGGTCCGGTGGGGTCGCGTTTGAGCCAATAGGAGGAGGCGTCGCGGTCGAAGCGCAGGCCCAATAGATCCTTGCGGGATAAACGCATCAGCAGCCCGGTCGGCACGACCACGCTGCAGAACACCAGCCCCATCACCAGCGGCGTCGTGATGCGGGACAGAAGCAGCCCGAATTTGAACCAGGCCCGATTGAGCGGCTTGAGAAGAAGCGGTCGCAGCAGCGCCAGCGCCAGGAAAGCGCAGGCGAGCGCGAAGGCGGGCCAGCGCGGAGCCTGGCCATGCAGCAATGGCCAAGCCGCCACACTCGTTAAGACGGCCGTAAAGACTAGGCCGAAGCTGCGCTCCGAACCCATGCTAATGGCGCGCTGTGTTTCTGTTTGGTGCATGACGCACCAGCACGTGCAACTTCGGCGCCAACTTTGCCCCACGGGGGTTGCACGCAAGGGCGTCAGGCAGCCGATCGCGACGGTCGCCCCGGCGAAACGATGTTAAGGCGGGCAACGGCCGGCCGATGCTGGCGCTCGACCTCTATCCCTTGCGCTCACAGTCCCATACCGACGCCCTTGGCCATCAGGGCGGCGCAGAGCAGGATCAAGACGATGGCGGCAAGTTCCAGATGAACGATCAAGCGGATTGAGCGCATGCGCGGGGCCTCGACCACCGGGACCTGGCCCTGCTTCACGGCGCTTCGCCAGGACAAAAATTCCCTGGTCGGCACGATCGAGGCGACGGCCACGAGCACAAACAACGACAGTTTGGCGATAAATGCCCAATTGTGAAAATAGTAGTAGGCTCCTTTCTCGAAATGGAACACGCGACCGAGGCCGACGATGAAGACGATCGCGGCCGTGATCCCGAGGATCATATCCGCAAGCAGAACCTTGCGGGCACTCCTCAGCGTCAGATCATCCCGGAGAAGCACAAACTCGACCACCAAGGCGGCAACCAGCGCGAAGGCCGCCAGGTGGTGCAGGAAGGCGAAAAACGCTGCCATGCGGGGACCTCCATTCGACGGGACAAAAAGAAAAAGCGCCGCTGGCCGGCGATCGTCAAGGCCCGCGGATTGTGACCCCCACGCGGACCTTGCAAGGCGACGGTGGCCTCCGCGGCGGTGGCGGGATAAAATGCGCAGCGGGCATTGCGATCTGTGCTTGCCATTGAGAGGGTGCGCCGACTGTGGAGCCAAAACCTGACGATTATGATTATGAGCTAGATCGGGCCCTGTCTTCGGTGGTGGGTATCCGGGCACTGGTCCCCGCCGACGCCTTTACTGCCGAAACGCTGGGTACCGAGCGCCGAGGCAATGGCGTTCTGATCCGAGAGGATGGCCTCATCTTGACCATCGGCTATCTCATCACCGAAGCCGAGACGGTCTGGATCAGTCACAGCGGCGGCAGCGCCGTGGCCGGCCATGTGCTTGGCTACGATCAGGAGACCGGGTTCGGCGTGCTGCAGGCCCTCGGTCGCTTGGATTTGCCGCCGCTGCCGCTGGGTAGCTCGCAAGCAGCCGAGGTCGGCGAACGCGTGGTGGTGGGAGGTGCGGGCGGCCGGCCGCGCTCGGTTGCCGCCCGCATCATCGCCAAGCAGGAGTTCTCCGGCTACTGGGAATATGTGCTGGATGAAGCGATTTTCACGGCCCCCTCGCACCCGCATTGGGGTGGCACCGGCCTGATCGGACCCGAGGGCGATCTCATCGGCATCGGCTCGCTCCAGATCCAGCAGGTCGCGGCCAATCCCACCGGTAGGTCCCAGCGGCAGGCAGAAGACGCCAACATGATCGTGCCGATCGACCTCTTGAAACCGATCCTGAACGACATGCTGACGATCGGCCGCCCGAATCGGCCGGCCCGGCCCTGGCTGGGCCTCTACGCCACTGAGGTCGGCAGCAGCGTTGCCATTCTGGGCATCGCCAGCCGCGGTCCAGCGGCAAAGGCCGACCTCAAGGCAGGCGACATCGTTCTCAGTGTGGCGGGCACGCCCGTGTCGACACTGGCCGGCCTGTTCCGGCAGGTGTGGTCGCTCGGTCAGGCGGGCGTCACGGTTCCCTTGCAAATTCACCGCGAAGGCCGCACTTTTGACGTTGCCTTGCGATCCTCGGATCGACGCAGTTACCTCAAGGGGCCTGTGCTGCATTGAGCCATCGGGCCCGCTGCGCTGCCCGGTGCTTGGCGGCGGCCCGCGCGCCTCCGCTTTCGGTGCCCTTGAGGCCGCAGCGTCAGCCCGCTCGGGCCTTGGCAACGGCAATGGGCTGAGGTCGACAGTGCCCCTTCATGGCGCCCCTTCATGGCACGCGACCATTAGGGACACGCCATTGGCGACCGGCGCTGAGCTCGGTTTCAGGAAACAACGCCTTGGCGATGCAGGAAGCGGCGGCGCTGCTGCAGCTTCAGTCCGCGCACCGGTACGGGGACCGGCAGCGACCGGGTCGCGCGCAGCATCGTCGTGACGGAGGGATTGGCGTGATCGGATCGCTTGCAGCGCGCCGTGTGCGGACCGATCATGGCGAGCAGACGCTGCAAATCGCGCTCGCGAATGCCGAGTTCGGCGAGATGGCCCAGGGTACTGATCAGATAGTCGAGATTGATGCCGGATAGGCCGCTGGCGCCTCTGATGAGGCGTGCCTGCAGCGCCAATGGCAAGCGGCCGGCGTAGCTTGGATGGGCGCGTTCGACCACATAGGTAAGGGCCATTACCTCGCGCCTGACGCCACCCAGCAGGGCCACCGCGACACGCACCTCGCGATAGACGCCGCTCACCTGTTCGCGGCCACGCAGGTATTGCACGGTGGCGGGATAGTTGGCGGCGCTGATACGGTAGGCGATGCCTTCGCTGGTACCGCCGCGATCGAGCCCCAGCACCAGGCCCGGCCGGTCGGGGCTACCTCGATGGTACATCGAATAGATGCAAAAGCAGCGCCGATAGCCGATCAAACGCGCATGCCGGGCTTCCTCGTAGGCGAAACCAGGCCGCCACATCAAAGAGCCATAGGCAAAGATCCAGTGCTCGGCTATTGCCGCCGTCATGAGCCGGTAGGCTTGCCGCCGGCATGCCGGCCAAAATCGGGAGCAGCCGTGTCCTGCCCGGCCTGAATAATGCTGCGGCGGGTAGCACGCGCCTCGGTGAACAGGTGGTGCAAGGTCTCGCCTTCGCCGAAGCGAATGGCGCGCTGCAGCGCCGTGAGATCCTCGGTGAAGCGGCCAAGCATCTCCAGCACCGCCTCCTTATTGTTCAGGAAAACGTCGCGCCACATGATGGGATCGGAGGCAGCGATGCGGGTGAAGTCGCGGAAGCCGCCGGCCGAGAACTTGATTACCTCGCTATCGGTCACGCGTTCGAGATGCCGGGCGGTATTGACGATGTTGTAAGCGATGAGATGCGGCACGTGACTGGTAATGGCCAACACCAAGTCGTGATGATCGGCATCCATGATCTCGACATGACTGCCGAGTGCCATCCAGAAGGCCTTGAGTTTGTCGACGGCAAGGCGATCGGCGCCACTCGACGGCGTCAGAATGCACCAGCGGCCGTCGAACAGTTCGGCGAATCCCGACTGCGGACCCGAATGCTCCGTGCCTGCGATCGGATGACCCGGAATAAAGTGCACGCCAGCTGGAATTGCAGGGCCGACATCACGCGCTACCGAGCCCTTCACCGAACCGACATCCGTGACGATTGAGCCGGCGCGCAGGTGAGGTGCGATCGCGTTCGCGATCGGGCCGTAGGCCCCGATCGGCGTGCATAGGATGACCAGATCGGCTTCGCGCACGGCCTCTGCCGCCGTGGCGTAGACGGACGAAACCAGACCCAACCTCAGCGCGGTGTCACGCGTCTTTTCCGATTGCGCGTGGCCAACGATGCTGCGAGCAAGACCGCGCCTGCGCATGGCATGACTAAGCGATGATCCAATCAGCCCAAGCCCGACCAGAGCAACCCGCTCGAACAGCACCGCCGTCATGATCGCTCCATGAATTGCTGCAAGGCCGCAACGACACGACGATTGTCGCCCTCGGTGCCGATCGTCATGCGCAGCGCACCGGGCAATCCATAGGCCGCGACCCGACGCAGGATGATGCCGTTGCGTTTCAAAAATGCGTCGGCCGCGGCCGCGTTGCGCGCCGACTCGACAGGGAAGTGCACGAGCAGGAAATTGCCGACGCTTGGCGTCACTTGCAAACCCAGCCTTTCGATCTCGGTCGCGACCCAGGGCAGCCACTTTTCATTGTGCGCGACCGCGCTGTCGACGTGGGCGCGGTCGGCGACAGCCGCCACCCCCGCGGCCAAGGCCGGCGCCGTGACATTGAAAGGCCCGCGCACCCGGTTGAGTACGTCGGCGATCGCGGCCGGGCAATAGGCCCAGCCAAGCCGCAGCGCCGCGAGGCCGTAGATCTTGGAGAAGGTCCGCGTCATCACGGTGTTGCCGGTGGTAGCAACCAACTCGAGCCCGGCCTCGTAGTCGTTGCGTCGCACATATTCGCTGTAGGCCGCATCCAGCAGCAGCAGCACGCGCCCAGGCAAGGCCTGTTGGAGCCGCCGGACCTCGTCATGGCGAAGGTAGGTGCCCGTGGGGTTATTGGGATTGGCGAGGAAGACCATCTTGGTCCTGGCCGTGACCGCCGCCAGGATGGCGTCCACGTCGGCGCGATAGTTTTTCTCCGCCACCGGGATAGGTCTGCCGCCGCTGGACAGAGTGGCGATCTTGTACATCAGGAAGCCGTGTTCGGTGTAGATCGCCTCATCGCCCGGCCCGATGTAGGCGTGCGCCAGCAAATTGATCAACTCATCGGAGCCCGAGCCGCAGACGATGCGATCCGCATCGAGCCCGTAGCGACTGGCGATCGCTCGGCGTAGGTCGCCCGCGCCGCCATCGGGGTAGAGCGCCAGACTGTCGGCTGCCGCCTTGTAGGCCGCAATTGCCTGCGGGCTTGGCCCGAGCGGTGTCTCATTGGAGGACAGCTTGATGGGCTCAAGATTGCCAGCAATGCTGCTTTCGCCCGGAACGTAGGCGTTGATTTCCAAGATGCCGGGCTGCGGCACGGGGTGCGTGTTGGCCATGATGGTACTCTTGTCTTCGCGCGGCGCAAAATAGGGGCAGACAAACGACTTGGCCAGCTGCGCGTGGCCTATTTTGCCAGCTCGCGCGAGCGGCGGGTGGCCGCCTCCACTGCCTGAGCCATCAGCTGCGCCAGCCCGTCCGCGCCCATCAGCACCTCAAGAGCGGCAAAAGTGGTGCCATTGGGCGATGTCACGCCCTCACGCAGCGCCCCGGGGGCAGCATCGGAACGATGCAAAAGTTCGCCCGCGCCAGAGACGGTGTGGCGGGCGAGTTTCATGGCCAAGTCAGGGGCGAGACCGGCCTTGACGCCGGCCGCCGCCAGGCACTCCGCCAGGTGGAAGACGTAGGCGGGCCCCGAACCCGAGACGGCCGTGACCGGATCGAGCAGGCCCTCCTCTGCAACCCATTCGACTTCCCCCACGGCGCGCAGCAGGGCATCGCAAAGCTGACGTTGCGCCGGCGTCACGTGCGCGTTCGGCACGGCCACCGTGATGCCGCGAGCGATGGCGGCGGGCGTGTTCGGCATGGCACGCACGACGGCGGCGGTTGGCGCAAGGTGCCGCTCGAAGCCCGCCAGCGTCCGTCCGGCGGCAATCGACAGCACCACCGTCTCGGCACCAGCGTGGCGCGCCAGCGCCGGGAACACCTGATCCATGATCTGCGGCTTGACGGCAACCACGATCACAGCCGGGGACGCCGGCAGCGCGAGCAAGCTGGCGCTGGCCCGCAGCCCGTATCGGTCGAGCAACGCCAGCGTTGTCGGCGGCGGCGAGGGATCCTGGATCAAGACGCGCTGCGGCTCGAGGCCGCCGTCGAGCCAACCGGCCAGCAGGGCCGCGCCCATGTTGCCGGCACCGGCCAGCACCAGCGAGCCAACGTTTTGGAGTGTCATGGTGCACCGCCCAATTCAACGGCCCGGACGCGCCTGCCCGACCAGCCCGGACGATCTTAACGAGCTGCGGGCTCGATGGGGAGGTCGGTGGCGGAAAAAGCCGTCTTAGGCCTGACCCTCGGTCTCGAACATGGCGGAGGCCAGCGCTTCCCGGCTGTCCTTGCCGGCCCAAACGACGAACTGGAAAGCCTGATAATAGCGCTCGCAGGCCTCCAGCGCCGCCCTGAGCAGGGCCTCGCACTGATGCGTTGTTGCCAGCGCACCATTCAACATCAGGCCCTGGCGAAACATGATCAGGCCTTCTTGGGTCCAGACATCGAAATGACCGACCCACAACTGCTCATTGATTTGCGCCACGAGGCGATAGACCTCGGCCAGCCGATTGTCGGGGATCTTGGCATCGAAGGCACAGGCAATGTGCAACGTCTCGAGGTCATGGCGCCAATTAAGCGAGACGTGATAGTCGGTCCACGCACCTGCGACGTTCAACGTCAGCTCGTCTTCGCTGCCGCGATCAAAAACCCAATCGTTGCTGCCGGCGATCTGCTCAAGCAAGGAGATCGGGTTGTTCGTGCGCGTGCGCGTCATTTCAGCAATGGCCATTCCGTCCCTCTATGTTTTTCACTCGCACGCGATGGCTGCGTTCCGAGTTTTTTTCGAGTCAAGCCCAAGCCTTGCTTCGATCCTGCTACTGCGTAATCGCATGCCGGCGTGCGTTGCAAGACGGCGGCCTGATTGTCCACGGGCAAAAAGGCCACGGCAAGATGCTCACCGCCGGCCGGCAAAAGTTGGGGACAGACTGCGCGCGTTGGTGAAAGACGATTGCCTGCGGCGCGATTACGCCGGCCGGCGCAGCGCTGCGATCTCGCTTTCGAGGGCGGCGAGGCGAGCGGAAAGACGCTCGTTCTCCTCGCGCGCCTTTGCCGCCATCTCCTTGACCGCCTCGAACTCCTCACGTTGCACGAGGTCGAGGTCGCGCAGAAGGCGCTCTGCCTGCGCCTTCATCAAAGTCTCGACCTCGCGGCGAATGCCCTGCGCCGCACCAGCCGCATCGGTCATGAGCTTGGCGAGCTCGTCGAGCAAGCGGTTGTTGCTCTGGGTCATGCACGCATCCTCAGCGCCCTTGCGTCGAGCCGACGTCGGAAACCTGATTACTATGGCGAGCCGGCGTGACCCCTTCAAGGCTCTTGGCTAGGGCGGCTGGGGCGTGCCGTCCTTGACACGGCGCCGAGGCTGCCGATAGGTGCCGGTCCCATGGGCCTGCTCACCCTTCCCTATCCGGCCATCGACCCGGTCGCGCTGCGGCTCGGGCCCTTGTCGATCAAGTGGTATGGCCTGGCCTACATGGCCGGGCTGCTCGTGGGCTGGCTTTACGTCAAAGATTTGCTGCGGCGGAGCGAATTGTGGCCAAGCGGCGGCCGCCCCTTCCCGGCGGAAAAGGCCGACGACCTGTTGTTGGTGATGACCATTGGCGTCCTGGTGGGCGGGCGACTGGGCTACGTCCTTTTTTATGAACCGCAGTTTTTCCTGAAAAATCCCCTGGCGATTGCCGCCGTTTGGAACGGTGGCATGTCGTTTCACGGCGCGCTGATCGGTTCGATCGTTGCCATGCTCTACTTTTCACGGCGGGTCGGCGCAAACCTCTGGAGCGTGCTGGACCTGAGCGCGGCAGCCACGCCGATGGGACTGTTTTTTGGCCGGCTTGCCAATTTCATCAATGGCGAGCTGTGGGGCCGCGTCACGGATGTGCCCTGGGCGATCATTTTCCCCGGCGCGGGACCATGGCCGCGGCACCCAAGCCAGCTCTACGAGGCCTTACTCGAAGGCGCCGTGTTGTTTGCGGTGCTGTTCTGGCTCACCTACAGGCGCCGGGCCTTGCAGCGGCCGGGGCTGATAGCTGGCGTCTTTCTCAGCGGCTACGGGCTGGCGCGATCGTTCAGCGAGTTCTTTCGCGAGCCCGACCCCGGACACCTCTTCACGATCGGTCCGCTCACCGCCGGCATCGTCTACTCCGTGCCGATGATCCTCGCCGGCATCCTTATCGTGCGCGCCGCCATCAAGCGCGCGCCGAAGCCATCGGTTCTGCCAAGTCATGTCGAGCGCTGATGCGGGGCGCAGGGCGAACGGATTGCTGGCGGTTCTGCGTGAGCGTATCCGTCGCCAAGGCCCGTTGCGCCTTGATGCCTATATGCAAAGCTGCCTGGCCGATCCCGAGCACGGCTACTGGCGCAAAGCTTGCTCGTTAGGCGCCGATGGTGACTTCATAACGGCGCCCGAGATCAGCCAGGTGTTCGGCGAGATCGTCGGCCTGTGGGCCGTCACGACCTGGCAGCGCATGGGCGAGCCCGCACCTCTGCGGCTGATCGAGCTGGGCCCAGGGCGCGGCACGCTGCTCCGAGACGGATTGCGCGCCGCCGGCCTGGTGCAGCCGTTTCTCGCCGCCGTCAGCGTGCATCTGGTCGAGATGAGCCCGATACTGCGCCAGCTGCAGCACGAATTGCTCTCGAGCACCGCTGCGCGCGCCATCAGCTGGCATGAGAGCCTGGCCGACGTGCCGGCCGGCCCAGCCATCGTGATCGGCAACGAGTTTCTCGATGCGCTGCCGATCCGGCAGCTCGTGTTTGGCAAAGGAGCTTGGCGCGAGCGAACGGTTACGCTGGATGGCGAAAATGGCTTGCAGTTTGGCCTCGGCGAGGTCGTCGCTTTCGCCGGCCATGGCAGACCTCGCCTGGGCGACATTGCCGAGATCCGTAGCGGCGAAGACGACGTGCTTGGGGAGCTCAAGAGGCGGGCGGAGCCATTGATGGCCGTGTTCATTGACTATGGGCCGACGCAGCTTGGCTATGGCGATACTCTACAGGCGGTGCGGCGCCACACCTACGTGGACCCTCTGGCCGATCCCGGAGCCAGCGATATCACGGCCCACGTGCAGTTTGCCGCTCTCGCCGACAAGGCGCGCGCGGCCGGTTTCCGGACGCATGGCCCGATGCCGCAGGCGGAGTTTTTCGGCCGCTTGGGGATGGCCGAGCGCGCCGCGCGCCTGATGGCCGCGCGCCCCGCGTCGGCCAACCAGATCGAGGCCGGGGTGCAGCGCCTGATGGCCCCGGGTGGCATGGGCGGGCAGTTCAAGGTGCTGATCGTGCGTTCGCCTCAGCTTCCCTCGCCGGAGCCTTTCGCTTAGAACCCACCCATGCTGAAGCCCCTGATCGCTCCACACCTTGCGGCGCTGCCGGGCATATCGCACGGCTTCTTTACACGGCTCGGCGGGGTATCGCTGGGTCTTTACGCCTCCCTCAATTGCGGTCCGGGGTCGCGGGATGATGCGACAGCCGTCTTGGAAAACCGTACGCGCGTGCGCACACATCTGGGTGCCCGCGAGCTCCTCAGTGCCCACCAGGTGCACAGCCGGCTGGCGATCGTCGCGGTCAAGGCCTGGCCAAACGGAGCACGTCCCAGGGCAGACGGCATCGTCACGGCCGAGCGCGGCATCGCCGTCAGCGCGCTGACCGCAGATTGCGCCCCCGTTCTCTTCGCCGAGCCGGAGGCGGGCGTCGTGGCGGCCGCGCATGCCGGCTGGCGGGGAGCGCTGGAGGGTATTTTGGAAGCGACCGTCGCGGCCATGGAAGGGCTGGGAGCCCGACGGGCAAGAATCATCGCCGCGGTTGGACCCTGCATCGGGCCGGCCGCTTACGAGGTTGGCTGGGATTTCCGAAACACCTTTCTTGACCGCGATCCGCCGAGTGCGGCCTTTTTCAGCGGCTCGGAGGGATCGCGTCCGCATTTCAACCTGCCGGGCTATGCCGCTGATCGGCTTCGCAGGATCGGCGTTTTGAGCGCACCTGATCCCATGCCGTGCACTTTTACTCAGAGGGATGATTTGTTCAGCTTTCGACGGTCTCAACGCCTCGGACAACCCGACTATGGGCGCCAAATATCCGCCATCGTCTTGACTTAACGAACGTTTTCCACAACTTTAGGAGCGACGATCCGTTCCAATCGCGGGATGCAAGCGGTTTTCCCCCTGTTAGGTTCTGGACGCCGTCGGTGACAGCAGTTAGGGAAGCGACAGGGGTAAGTACCGGCCACGTGTCATCCGCCGCAGGGTTTGTACGCCGGCAGCCGGCTCAGCAGGAAAAATTCGGTGAAGGGGGGACTTCGCTGTGAAGACCATGGACGCTGCTGCGGCGCGGCGTGAGCACCCTGGGTTGACGCTCACCGCCGTCGCTATCCTGGCGGGGCTGGGGTTGGCCGGTTGCGAAAGCGCCAATTCCCTGTTCGGCTCGAACGCGGCCGCCACCCAGGAGCCGATCGCTTCGGCACCTGCAACACCGCAGCCGCCGTTGGCAAAGGTGACGATCGCCCCGATCATCGGCGCGCCAGATGGGGTCGCCAAGCAAATCCAGCAGGAATTTACCAGCGCCATTGAAAAGCAGCGCATCGGCGTCGCCACCGCCAAGGACGAGCGCGTCGACTATACGTTGCGCGGCTATATCGTCGCTGCCAAAGACAAGCAAGGAACGAAGGTCTCCTACATCTGGGATGTGACCGACCCGACGGGCAAGCGGGTCAACCGCGTCACCGGCGAGGAGCTGGCCTCGCCGGGAACCTCCAAGGATCCTTGGGCGGCGATCACACCCGCAGTGGCCCAAACGATCGCAAGCAAGGCTGCGAGCTCCTTTACATCCTGGCTCGGGACGCGTGGCCAGTCGGCGGTGGCCAACACCTCCGCGCATCCCGCCGGTGTGGGAGCTCAGGGCAATGCGGAGGCGCCTGCCGCCGAACCGCGCGCGCCAGCAGCTTCGACCAAGCCGGCCGTGGCCGCCGCCACGCCGCCGGCATCGGCCGGCCCGACCACGGGCAGCATCAGCAGCGACGGCCCGCTCAGCGCGGTGGTACCGAACGTGAGCGGCGCCCCCGGTGACGGCAGCACGTCGCTGGCAAGTGCCCTGCAGCGAGAATTGTCGGGCAAAGGCATCGCGCTCGCTGGCAAATCCGCCACGGCGGCCTACCGGGTGGAAGGCACGGTCACGATGGGGCCGTCGAAAGAGGGCAAGCAGCCGATCCAGATCGAATGGCTGGTGCGTGACCCGCAAGGCAAGAAGCTCGGCACGGTGTCCCAGCGCAACGAGATCCCGGAAGGATCGCTAGACGGCTCTTGGGGCAAAACTGCCGAACAGGCCGCCGGCGCCGCCGCCCAAGGCATCATCAAGCTGCTGCCTCAGAAGGCGGTTAACTAGCCCGAGCTGCGCCGTGCATGGGTTTGCGTGGGCGGGTTCAAACACCCGCCCGCACCGTTTACAGGGGGCCGATCTCCTTGCTAGAAGGCCTCGGCAGTGCGAACGGAGCGTGCGTTAATGCCCTTCGATACCCGAGACGCAAACCGTGGCCGGGGGGCGCCGAAAATGAAGCTGGTTGCCGGCAACAGCAATCGCCCACTGGCGGAGGCTATTGCCGGGGCGCTGAAACTTCCGCTCTGTCGCTCGGTGGTGCGCCGCTTCGCCGACATGGAAGTGTTTGTTGAGGTGCAGGAGAACATGCGCGGCGAGGACGTCTACGTCCTGCAGTCAACCTCGTTCCCCGCCAATGACAACCTGATGGAGCTGTTGATCCTGGTCGACGCGCTCAAGCGCTCGATGGCGCGGCGCATTACGGCCGTCATGCCGTATTTCGGCTACGCCCGCCAGGACCGCCGTCCGGGGCCGCGCACACCCATCTCAGCCAAGCTCGTCGCCAACTTAATCGAGCGCGCCGGTGTCGACCGCGTCATGACGGTCGACCTGCATGCCGGCCAGATTCAAGGCTTCTTCGACATTCCAACCGACAATTTGTTCGCTGCCCCGGTAATGGTGCGCGATATCCAGGAGCGCTATGGCACAGCAAACTTGGTGGTGGTGTCACCCGACGTCGGCGGAGTGGTGCGTGCACGCGGGCTTGCCAAGCGCATCAACGTGCCGATCGCCATTTGCGACAAACGGCGTGAACGAGCCGGCGAATCGGAAGTGCTGAACGTCATTGGCGAGGTAGAAGGTAAGCGCTGCATTTTGATCGATGATATCGTCAACTCGGGGGGCACGCTGGTCAACGCCGCCAATGCGCTTTTGCAGGACGGGGCGACGGAAGTATTGGCCTATGTCACACACGGGGTGCTCTCGGGCGGGGCTATCGCCAAGATCACCGGGTCGCGCCTCAAGACTTTTGTCATTACCGATACGATCCAGCCGACCGAGGCGGTCAAGGCCGCCGGCAATATCCGCGTGCTGCCGATGGCTCCGCTGCTGGCAGAGGCGATCGCGCGAACGGCCCGCGAAGAAAGCGTCTCCAGTCTGTTCTACTGACCGGCTGATACCCGCGGGCCGACCAGCGTTGTAGGGTGTGTGCTCAATGCTCGCTGCCTCGTGCCGGTCGCTGAAGCAGGTGGCAAAGCGCCCAATCAACCTGATCGCTCTATCGGTCGCAGCCAACAACGCGGCGCCGGAACACGGCGCCGGCATCCGAACGGATCACGCCACTGCCGCTGGCGCTCAGCGCGGCCTGCGACGGTTCCCTCGTCCAACGATCCCATCGGGGATCTCCTCCGTCTCGCGCAAAGTCGTTGTTCGCAAGCCAACTTTCGCCGATACGGAGCCCCGATGTGCGCACCGACCTTGAGAAGGCAGGGCTGGGCGCGTCGGGGGTGAACCAAAGCGACGGCGCTTGCGTATCTGAGGTCGGGTGCCCAGTCGCCAAGGGAGAACGAGGCCATGTTGAGCAAGATGGGCAGGATGCTCGCCGGAACCTGCCTCGCTTTGGCAACTTTGGCCATGGTTGCGGCGGCCTCGGCCCAAGATCTCATCGAGTACGCCCTGATGAGCGGTTTTGTTGCGCCTTAGCGCCAGCCAGCCTGGTTTTGGCCTGCGAGCGGGTCAGCGCCCAGCGCAGGCAACGATCGTGCCGCGCCGCTGATGAGAAAGCAGCATTCTCCGGTCGGCAATCAACGGTGCGTTATAGGTGACCGCTGATCCTGGGTAACCTTACCGGCGGTTCGCAGCAAAAAAGCCGCTGGCGCCTGGCATTTGATCAGGCCGGCTCGCGACCGTGGCGCCGACGTCCCTCCGAATCGGACGGGTCTCCTTGCATCGGCATTCGGGACTGCGCGTGGATCCTGAGCGCCCGCCGTGAGCTTTGCTCCGCCGCCGGCACGGAAACTTCGGCGCAGCCCGTCTTGCAAGGGGAAAGGATGGGCCCCGCAACGCTGGGCTGTGGCAAGCGCTCTTGCGATGCAATGGCAATTCGCGACGGAACGGTGCAGTAGCCCAAGGAGGCATTGCGCATCGGGGCATGGCCACCATCTCAAGCACGGCACTGTTGCTGCACTCAAGGCCATTCACGCCGGCCTGCCTTACGTCGGGCCTGAACTGGCCTCACGCCTGCTGACGGATGCCAAGGGCGGAGCACTGTTGCCAATGCGCGCAGCCAAGCTGCAGGACGCGCTCAGCTGCCGCGAAAAGCAAATGCTGGATCACGTGTCCGAGGGACAAACCAACAAGGAGATTGCCGATCGGCTCGGCTTGACCGTTGGCACCGTGAAACACTACGTGGGCCATCTCTTCAAGAAGATGCAAGTTCGCAATCGCATCGAGGCCAGAGAAAGGCTGGCGCGGGACCAGCGTCTGCCAGGCCGAGCCTAAGGGCAGCGCGCGAATCGCCTTTGCGCGCTGGCGCGCGGCCGCTTTGGTTGTGCGGCACCTGTCATCGCCCCCAGTTCGTTGTGTAGACCGCGGCCGCCGTTGCGCCGCCGTAGGCGGCAAGCGACAGGCCGACGAGCGCAAACAGGCTCCAGAGCGGCGCGTTGTTCCAGGCCAGCAGGACGGTGCCCGCCGCGACGATGCCGAGCCTCAAGCTGGAAGCCAGGACCGGACCGAGAACTTTGCCAGCGCCCTGGGAGGCGAAATAGAGGCAAAGACCCAGACCGAATAGGGGAAAGGTCGGGCCGGCGTAGCGCAGATAGAGGTTAGCGGCGGCTTGCACGGTTGGATCGGTGCTGAAAAGACCCGACCAAAGGTGCGGCAGCATGGCCGCCAGCGAGCCGATCACACCGAGGGCAACCGCCGAAACCGCACCGCCGGTCCAGGCGACCTGACGGGCCCTGGCAATCTTTCCCGCACCCACGGCCATGCCGACCATGGGAACGCACGCAACACCAACCGCGAAGGCAATCGGCACCAGCAGGAATTCTAGCCGCGCGCCGATGCCATAGCCCGCCAAAGCTTCGGTGCCGAAGCTGGCGATCGCCCTGGTCAAAATCAAGACCGTCAGTACGGATTGCAGAGGAGAAAAAGCAGCCAGCAGCCCGACCTTCAGAATGTCGACGAACATCTCCCGCCGGAAGGGAACATCGGCAAAGTGCAACTTAAGGCGACCGCGGCCCGACCTTAGGTACCAGAGCAAAAACACGGTGCCGGCGGAAAAGCCGATCACGAGCCCGCCAGCCACGCCAGGCAAGCCGAAGCGCGAGATGGGGCCGATGCCGAGACCGAGGGCACCACCAAAGCCAATTTGCAGGGCCGATACGCCAAGCAGCGTCAACGACGGGATCTGCATATTGCCGGTGCCGCGAACGATGGAGGCCAGGGTATTGAGCAACCAAACCAAGAATGCCGCCGACAACGCCACATTTGCATACTCCATGGCCTGATCGAGTACGGCGCCCCTGCCGCCGAGGCTGGCAAACAACGTGCGGCCGAAAATGATGAACAGAAGAGAAAACATCACGCCCGCACCCGCGCCGATGGCCAGGGCATGCATCGCCAATGCATTGGCACGCACGTCATCGCCTGCACCCAGGGCACGGCTAATCGCCGACGAAACACCTCCGCCCATGGCGCCCGAGGAAAGCATTTGCATGAGCATGATCATTGGAAAGACCAGGGCGATGGCGGCCAGCGGGGCGGTGCCGAGGACACCGACATAGGACGTTTCCGCGATTGCCACCGCGGCGGTGACGATGAGCGCGGCAAGATTTGGCAGCGCCAGTCGCAGCAGGGTTGGCAAAATCGGAGCTTGCAGCAGCACGTTATTGTTGGCTGGGGAGCGCGCAACCGGTGCCGATGCCATCGCTGCGTGGGTCAACAGGGAACACTCCCTTGGCGCCGGCGCTGGACGGCCAGGCATGCCGGCTTCGTCGCAGTCTCAAATCCCCTGCTATCGTCTGGAAAGTCGCTTGTCAATCTATAGTGACTTGCTTTGCAGGAATGAGAGAGGTACACTGAGCGCATGGCCGCACAATATCGGCAGGTATGTCCCCTCGCGCGCGCACTTGATGTGGTTGGTGAGCGATGGTCGCTCCTGATTCTGCGCGACTTGAGGCGCAAGGGACCGTTGCGGTTCCAGCAGATCGAGCAGGGACTGGCTGGGGCGGCTCCAAATACCTTGTCGGCCCGTTTGAAGGCGCTGGAAGCGCATGGCGTGATTGCCACGCGTCTCTACGAACGGCATCCACCTCGCTATGAGTATTTCCTGACGCAAAAGGGCCAGGACCTCGCCCCGGTGCTGAAGGCGCTTTATGCCTGGGGCGAGCGACACGCCTGATCGCCGCGCGAACGGCTCGGCAAATGCGCGCCTGCTTGCGCGGCAAGGCGGCGGCGCCCTGCCCCCCGACACCGCCCGGCCGGCCACCATCGCCGCCGGCCCGCAGGCGACTTTCGGGAGTCGCCTTGCCTGGGCTCGGTGGTTTCCTCGGCCAATTGCAGGAGTTTCGCGCATTGCCGTCGCGCGCCGTGCTTTCCAAGATCGTGCCGGGCTCACAGCCCGCAAGCTCAAGCACGTCGTTCGTCGACCTCCTGAAGTCTCATGCAATTCGCGCGCTCGGTGTTTTATTTGGCGGTCTTGCTGCTCGGCTTCAGCGGCGCCGCAATTTCGTTGCGGGTCGACGGCAGCGGAAGCGACGCACCGCAGGACAAGACGTCGGATCCACCGCGGACCCAGCGCAAAAATCCCGCGCTCGAACAGCGGGTCGCCAACGGCGATTGGGCAGACAATCTGCGTTCGGACGACTTTTGGCGCCAGCTGCGATCTCCGCAATCGCGCCCGGACGCTGCGCCGCGTCGGGCGCTAAACCCGGCAAGATCCGAGGCGCCGCGAAGGTCGTCAGCCACTCCCAGGGACGAAGATACCAGATCCCGCACTCTCAAAAGCCGAGACGGCGGCTCCTATCGCACGGTCTGCGTCCGACTGTGCGACGGCTATTTTTGGCCCGTCAGCTTCGCGGCCGGGCGCACATCGCTGGAACAGGATCAGCGAAAGTGCGAGCAGAGCTGCGAGTCGCCGGTAAGGTTGTACACAGCCAAGGATGCGGAAGCACCGCTCGAAGAGATGAGAGACGAAAACGGCCGCTCCTATCGCGACCTGAAGACCGCTTTCGTCTATCGCTCCTCCTATCTCGAGAACTGCAAGTGCAGGGCACACCCCTGGGAGGCAGAGGCACAAGCCCGCCACGCGGGATATGCGCAAGAGGTCAAACCAAACAGGCGTCAGCGTTGAACGGCCGCCGCCTGGTGCTGACTTTGCTGCCTAGGTCCTAATTCCGAGCGCGCTCGAAAGTTCGGTCAGCGTTGCCTTCTCGGCATCGCTGACTTGCGTGCCGCCAAACCCCATGAACCCGCCTTCCGCCGTGGCTTCGGCGGCGTTTTCGGCGATATGACGTAGCCAGGACTTGAAACCGGCGGCGTCGGCGGGAGCCTTGCTGTCGAGCAGCGCCGACACTTCGCGTAGCGCCGCCATGGACTTGCCTTTCATTTCGGTGACAGCGACCCCTTTGAGACGGGATTGCACCTGACTGCGCGCCGCCTGCCGACCCTCGCCACTCTCGAATTCGGTGACGACCGCTTTGATCAATTCGTTCGAGGTTGGGTCCGCTTTGGCTGCGAGCAGCGTCCGACCGGTCGCCATAAATTCCTTGAGGATGCCGAATAGGCCGCTTGGATCAGCTGCCGTCACCGCCATTCCGGAGAGCATGACGCTCTCCAAAATGCGGTTCCACTCCTCCGCAGTAAACGTCGTCTTGGTTGCCATTTTGGGTACTCCGTGATCGACGGCAGACGCGCTCGAGTGAGCGCGTCTTGGCGCCATTGGCAACGCTCATCGCAGCCGACCGGCTGGTCGAACGTTTTCGTTTCCCTCCGCTTCCCGGCCGACTATTCCGAACCAGGTGACAGTCAGCAATCAGACGATGACCTGAGCCCGAAGACGGAACACCCTGACTTCCTGAGCAAAAAGCCGCAGCCTGCGCGCCGCGCTGCCGCATTCTCGCCTTGCTGTCGCCCCTCTCGGGCCAAAATGCGCGGCCCTCTTGCCGTTGTCGCCACCGCGACACAGCACAAGGGGGAAAATCCAAATGCGTGGAGTTTTCATGGCCACCGTCGTGGCCCTGCTCGGCATTGCTTCGTCGTCGGCTCTCGCTGCGGCCAGGACGGATTGTCAACCACAGGCCATTCGCGATCTTGAGCGTCTCTCACCAGCAGGCCATGCCGTCTACCTTGCCATGCGCGACAAGAAGCAATTCCTCACCTTCCTGACATGTGAGGATGTGCAGCTCGGTCTTTCCACCGCCGTACATGAATCTGTGCACATCCTCACTGAACAGCTCAACGCCTATCCGCTGATCGGCGGCGGCTCCGTGCCGCGGCAGCATATGGTGTCGCGCTTCTACCCGCCGCGCGAGATAGCCAATAAGTTCAATCAGCACGATAACTACGTCCAGACATACCTGCGTCGAGGCGCTGCATCCTCCGCCGACGACCTAATGTATCTGCTCGACGAGTTGAACGCCTATAGCCACGATCTTGCGTCCGCAACCAAACTCGTCGACTTGCACAAACGCAACGGCCAGGTCGATCACCGCGCCGGCCTCGCAGCGCTGATGGCATTCCTGATGCAGTACGTTGACGTGGCGCGCGAGCGCAAGACGCCGACATGGGAGGGCTTGCAGCGCACCGAGGTCAAAAGCCTGATTGCAACCCTGTGGCGGCAAGCGGAGTCTATACTGGTCGGCTCCTTGCCGATTCGCGGTTTCGGCGGCGAGACGTATCTCACGCGCCTGTGCGAGCGGCGCAACGGGGATGCGCTTGGCGAGCTCCTCGGTGGCTCGCCGATGAGTGCCTCGGTGTGCGGCGCCATCGCCACCGCGGCATCACCTGCTAGCGCTGTCGCCAAGTAGTCGCCAGAAGGTGACGAGCAAAATCTCGTAACCCCTCGCGTCTCGAACCAGGCAGTCTCTGCCAGTTGGCTTGGCACGCCCCGCTTGGCGTGATCGGCAGCCCCCAAGGTGGGCGCGCGGCCAGCTCGCAGGCGAGCGGCAGCTGGCGGCGATGCCATCCGCCGCGGGCTATGCCCGCGCCGAAATACTCAGGTCATTCTGCGCGCTGTCTGCGGAGAATGCCTGAGTGTGTTCCAGTCCTGGCGGACGCAAACTACGCTTCGCGCAGCCGGCGCAGGCGAAGGCCGCGGTCGTCTCCCCTTTTTGCAGGCAACAACGACAGGAAGCCACGTGCGTGCGATTGCAGGACGAGCGGCCTGCCTCAATTCGAGAAGGGAATGCAGCCATGACCGATAACATTGTATCGACGATTTCGCGTTTCTTGACGCCGGAGCTCATTGGCAAGATGGCTTCCGCAACCGGGCTCGACCGATCCATGGCGCACAAGGCGACGGCAGCGGCCGTGCCCGCGATTCTCAGCGGATTGGCCGACGTAGCCGGCAGACCCGGTGGTGCACGGCAACTGGCAAATGCGGTAGCCGAGCAGCCAACCGACCTGCTTGGAAGCATCGCCAACAGCCTGAGCGGGCCGGCGCAGATGGCAGACAAGGGCACGAGTTTATTGTCATCGCTGCTCGGCGGTGGCATGTCCGGTCTATTGGCGTCGACGGTTGGCAAGTTTCTCGGCATTGGCGAAGGCCCCATGCGATCCCTGCTGGGCCTGCTAACGCCTATCATCATGGGCGTACTCGGCCGCGAGCAGCGCAGCCAGGGCTTGGACATGAATGGCCTGGCACGCATGTTGACCGGGCAGAAAGATGAGATTGCCGGGGCGATGCCGGCGGGTCTCAGCCGCTTGCTGGAGACGAGTGGCTTTCATACCGGGGCCGCCATGTCCTCCACGGCGGATCGGCCAAGCTATGAGGCTCCGCGCTCGGCCGGTCTGCGGATGGCCAGCGAGACGCAACCCGCTTCGCGGGGCACGAGCTGGGCCTACTGGGCATTGCCCTTGCTCGCCCTCGGCGGCCTGCTCTGGTTCTTGTTTCCCAGAGACGAACGCACGGTTGAGGCCGTGCCAACCACGCGCACGACCAGCTTGCCGGCACGCTCCACCAGCGACGCACCAGCTAAGCTCACATACCTCACCACGGCTCGGGATGATTGGACCTCGATCGGTACCTCCCCCAATGAATATACCAATCAGGAGGTCTACAATGGCGCCGGTGAAAACCTCGGTACGATCCGGGATCTCCTGGTGGGACCGGACGGCAAAGCTGCCGCTGCCATCATTAACGTTGGGCGCTTTCTCGGCATTGGCGACAAGGACATCGCCGTTCCGTTTTCGGCGCTGCGTGTGGAACGGCACGGCGATAGCCGGCGCATTGTCGTCGATGCCATGAAGGAGAGCGTGCAGGCGGCCCCCACCTTCACACGGCGCGCCGGTGTGAAGCAGTGAGCGCTCGCTTGCATGCTTAGCCAGGCGGCGCTGCGGAGGCCGGCAGCGCTGGCCGGCGCCGGTGCTGCAGTAAGGCGATGCCGGCGAGCAGCAGCAAAGCCGGTATGACGAACCAGTAGCGGCTCGGACGATCGGCAGGGACCAGAACGGACAGTACCTGGTCGCCGCTGCTGAGGCCGTACTTTGCCGGCTCGCTGCCGAAGCGAACACTCTTGACCAGCATGGCATCGCCCTGCGCAGCGACCGACAAGCCGGTCCGCGCCAAGCGGTCGGCACCAGCCTCCCCCGAGCGCATGGTCAGGCGCACGAGCTTTTCGACTTCGTCGCCAGCGCGCGACTGACTTTGCACGCGCAGGCGCAACGTCGAGCCCAGCGGCACCGTCTCTGCCACTTTCACGAGTTCAGCGGCGGGGCGCGCCTCGAAGGGCGGCTGCCATTGATCGAGCCAATAGCCCGGCCGAAATAGCGTAAAGCAGATGATGAGCAACGCCACCGTTTCGTACCAGCGGTTGCGCGTCAGCAGCCAATTCTGGCTAGCTGCCACAAAAGTGCCCATCGCCAAAATGGCGCAGGCGACCACCAGCAGAAAATGACCGAGCCCGCCAATATCGATCAGCAGAATTTCCGGATTGAAGACGAAGACGAACGGCAGCAGGGCCGTGCGGTTCTCATAGCGCATGCCCTGCCAGCCGACCTTCAGTGGATCGGCACCGGCGATGGCGCCGGCCGCGTAAGCGGCAAGACCGACCGGTGGCGAGACGTCTGCCATCAAGCCAAAATAGAAGACGAACATATGCACCGAGATCAAAGGCACCGCCACGTCGTTGCGTGCCGCGAGCTCGACCACCACCGGCGCCATCAGCGTCGCCACGACGACGTAGCTTGCCGTGGTCGGCAAGCCGGTGCCGAGGATGAGGCAGATCAAGCCGGTGAGCACCAGCATGATGACGAAGTTGCCGGCCGACAGGAATTCGACGATCTCTGTCATCACCAAGCCGATGCCGGTCAGCGTCACGGTGCCGACAATGATGCCGGCCGTGGCGGTGGCGATGCCCACGGCGGTCATATTGCGTGCACCGGCCTCGAGACCGCTGAGCAGCTCGCCAAAGCCGGTACGCAGTTCCGCGGCCAACCCACCCTGACGACGGAAGAATGCGGTCAGTGGCCGCTGCGTGATGACGAGACCCGCCATGAACATGACACCCCAGAACGCCGCCAAGCCCGGGGACATCTCTTCGACCATCAGACACCAGATCAGCACCGAGACCGGGACCAAGTAATGCAACCCGGTGCGCGCGACCTGATAGAAATCCGGCACCGTCGCCAGCGCCTGTTTTGCATCATCGCTGGGTAAATCGGGGAAACGCGCCCGATTGGCGACCAGCGCCAGATAGCCGGCCACCACGATCAGCAGCGCAATCGGACTGGCGGCAGCACCGAAGACGGTTTTGCTCCAGCCTAGGCCCCAGTAGAACGCACCGGCCAAAATGACGAGACCGCAAAAGGTCAAAAGGGCGAGCGAAAGGCCGTGCACAAAGGAGCGACGCCGCTGGCGCGGCAGCCCAGTCATGCCCTTCTTCACAGCTTCGATATCGACGATATAAAACAGCGCACCGTAGGTGATGAGCGCAGGCAGGAGGGCATGGCGCACGACATCGGCATAGGAAATGCCGACGTACTCGGCCATCAGAAAGGCCGCCGCGCCCATCACAGGCGGCATCAGCTGGCCGTTGACGCCGGCAGCGCATTCGATCGCACCGGCTTGCACCGGCGAATAGCCGACCCGCTTCATCAGCGGGATGGTGAAGGTGCCGGTGGTGACCACGTTGGCGACCGAGGAACCAGAAATCATGCCCGTCATGCCCGATGAAACGACGCCCGCCTTGGCGGGCCCGCCGCGAAACTGGCCGAGCAGGGAGAAGGCGAGTTGGATGAAATAATTGCCGGCTCCCGCCTTCTCCAAGAGCGAGCCGAACAGCACGAACAGGAAGATGAAGGTCGTCGATACCCCAAGCGCCACGCCGAATACGCCTTCCGACGTCAGCCAAAAATGCGACGCGGCGCGGCCGATCGATGCGCCCTTATGCGCCAGCAGACCGGGTAGCCACGGGCCAGTAAAGACGTAGACCAGGAAGATCAGCGTAAACACCGGCATCCACGGGCCTTCGGCCCGGCGCGAAGCCTCGATCAGAATCAGAACCCCCACCACCGCGGCGATGATGTCGGCGCGGGTAGGAAGGCCTGGCCGCATGGCGAGGTCGTTGTAGAAGACGAGGAGATAGAGCACGCAGGCGACGCCGGTGGCCGCCAACAGCCAATCGATGACCGGCACCCGATTGCGCGGAGAGGACTTGAAGGCTGGATAGCCGACAAAGGCCAGCACAAGCGCGAACGCCAGATGGATGGCGCGCGCCTCGGCATCGTTGAATACGCCGAACCCGAGCCAGAAGGCGAGTGGTGAGGCGTACCACAGTTGAAACAGCGACCAAGCCACGGCGAGGCAGAAAACGACGTTGGCTAGTCCCCCGCCGAGGCGGCGGCCGCCGGTATCGGCCTCGGCAACGAGGGCCTCGAGATCGACCCCCGTCGGCACATGCGCGTGAGCCTTTGTCTGCAGCGAACCAATCATCGTTGCCCCGACGGGATCCAGCATGCGCCCGGACGAGGGCGCAGCCAGCGCCTCACCTGCGCGCGGTGAGCTCAGATCCAGCCCTTTTCCTTGTAGTATTTCGCAGCCCCGGGATGCAGCGGTGCCGATAGGCCGGCTTTGATCATCTGCTGGGGATCGAGGTTGGCAAAGGCTGGGTGCAGCTTCTTGAATTCGTCGAAGTTGTCGAATGTGGCCTTGACCAGGTTGTAGACCACCTCATCGGGCTGCTTGGCGCTGACGACCAGCGTGGCCATCACGCCGTAGGTCGCGGTCGGGAGCGGATTGTTGGCATACATGCCGCCGGGAATCGTCGCCACCGAGTAGTACGGAAACTTCTGCAGCAGCGCGTCAATGGCGGCCCCCGTGAGCCCCACGAGCTTTGCGCCGCAGGTGGTGGTCGGGTCTTGAATCGCTGCCGATGGATGACCGACACCGTAGTAGAAACCGTCGATCTTATTGTCGCACAGCGCTGGACCCTGCTCATCAGCCTTTAACTCGGCCGCCAGCGCGAAGTCCTTGGTCGTCCACTTCAACTCTTCCAATAATTGCTCCATCGAGGCGCGCGTGCCCGAACCTGGATTGCCAACGTTGAAGCGCTTGCCTTTCAGGTCTTCGAACTTGCCAATGCTGGCTTCCTTTCGAGCCAGCACGGTAAAGGGCTCCGGGTGCACGGCGTATACCGCGCGCAGTTCAGGATCGATTTTGTCCTTGAACTGCTGCAGCCCTTTGACCGCATTGTACTGCACGTCTGACTGCGTCATCCCGAAATCAAGTTCGCCCGACTTGATGGCATTGACGTTGAAAACGGATCCCCCGGTTGATTCGACCGAGCAACGAATGCCGGTCTTGGCGCGATCCTTGTTCATCAGGCGGCAGACGGCGCCGCCGACAGCGTAATAGACGCCGGTGACGCCACCGGTGCCAATGGTAATGAACTTTTGCTGGGCTTGGCCGGCGCTCGGCGGCAGCGCCAGCACGAGCATGGCCGCGAACCCGCCGACCGCAGCGAAGCTCAACCTCTTTTGCGACATGGCCTTCTCTCCTATCGTCGTGATGGGCATTAACCCAGCTCTCGGCAAAGATGCGGCCGTCGTCAACGCAAATCGTCGCCCGCGGCGGCCAGGCCACGCCGGGACGCGGCGCTCTCTTGAGCCAGCACATAAGGGCACGGCCCGCCGCTCGGCTGCGTCAAGGCCGGGGCGTATGCTCAATCCGGTCATCCACAACAGCGATTTCTTTTCGTACCATGCAGAAACCTGTCTCAAACCGCTTACTTGGCCGCTTGGGAGATGTTGCTTTGCGGCAATCGCCAAGCATCGCCGTGAGCAGTGATGGCAATAGCAACGGAGTGTGTAATGCTGACGGTTTCCAAGGATCGCCCGCTCCTGACCACCATCACCGGTTCGCTGCCGCGCCCGCATTGGTTTGTGCACAACCTCCAGGGCCGCGCCTTCTCTGTTGCCATGACGGACGTCGCCTTCCGCGAGCAATACACCGACGCCGTTGCCGCCCATTTTTCCGATCAGACGCGGGCCGGACTCGATCTCTTCAGTGACGGCGACGCGCGCTGCGATTGCGACGTCGGCGGCCGCTCTTGGTTCGGCTACGCCGCCGAGCGCCTGAGCGGACTGCAAGGTCATCACCTGGGGCGTGGGCGCACCGCGTCGAGCCGCGACAAGGCGGCGGGCGACATCATGTTCGAGGTGCTTGAAACGCGCGTGCTGCCAAACGTGGTGCAGGAGATTGCCCGCGGCCCGCTGGAATATGCGCAAGTCTGGAAAATCGCCCAGCGGCAGACGCGCAAGGCCGTGAAGTTCGGTGCCATCTCGGCACAGATGTTGGCAACCGGCCTCAACAACTTGCACTATCGGGGGCGTCGCGAGCTGATTATGGCGCTATCGGAGGTCATCAATGCCGAGCTGCATGAGCTCGCCGATGCCGGATGCCCGGTGATCCAGGTCGAGGAACCGGCGATCCACGGCATGGTCGGCGTCGACGATAAGGAGGTGACCGGCGATTTTTTGGTAGAGGCCTTCAACCGCGAGGTGCGAGGCCTGCGCCAGAAGACCGAGGTGTGGTGCCACACCTGCTGGGGAAACCCCGCGGCACAACGCACGGAAACCAAGCGCCGCTACTACACCGACGCCCTGCCCTATTTCGATAAACTCGACGTTGACGTCATCACCTTCGAAGCAGCCGACAATGCCGGCGATGAGCTGGAGAGCTTCGCAGCGGGCATCGGCGCTGCCAAAAAGATCGCCATCGGCGTCATCAGCCATCGCACCTTGCAAGTCGAGCGCCCCGAAGAGGTGGCAAATCTTATTCGCCGCGCTCTGCAGGTGATCGCGCCGGAACGGCTCATTGTGTCCACCGATTGCGGCTTCGGACGACAGGGCATGAGCCGGTTGCACGCGTTCTACAAGATGGTCTCGCTGACGCGGGGCACCAACATCGTTCGGCGCGAACTTGGGTTAAGCGAGGCCGACATCCTGGCCGTTGACCCCAAGGGTTCACTGCTCGGCTGACAGGGGACGCTCCGCTTGCCGCCTAAAAGCGCGAGAACAGTTGCGTAAAACCGTAGAGTTTGTCGTCGATACCATTCATGCGGCAAGCGTGCCAATACGTGGCAACATTCACGCTGATCACCGGCTTGTCGAGCCAACGCTCGGCTTCGTCGGCGAGACGCGCCATTGGCAGGTTGGCGCCGAACTGCACGATGGCCTCGATATCGGGACCGTCGATGGCCTTGATGGCTTGGATCATGTCGCGCGCCGTGAGGATCGCATAGGCTGTGGGACTCTTACCGCGCAGGTGATTGAAACGGGCGATCTGGTAGCCGTAGGGGGACAGCACTGCCTGCATCCTGGGCTCGATCGAAGGGTAGTAGGGCTCCATGACGGCGATGTTCTTCTCGACGCCATGGCGTTTCAGCGCTTCGATGACGGCGTCGGAGGCGAGGGCGACGGGAATGTCGAAGCCGGCCACGGCGCGAACACGCCGTTTCAGATCATCGCACCATTTCTGGTTGCCACCCCAGATCGATAGGGCGGAAATTCCCAGGATAAAGGCGTCGGGCTTGCAGTCCATCACCCGGTCGACCGCATCCTCGAGCGCCGCATCGATGAGGCGGATTGATGCGTCGAAATCCTCGTTGCTTCGGATAGGCATGTCCGGAATGACCATGCGCGCGAGATGATTGGTCACGCCGGGCGGTCGCATGTCATCGTATTCGGGCTGAACCACGGTATTGGTGGACGGCGTCGTGACGCCGAACGCCAGACGCCAAGCCAGGTAGTCGCGCATCTCAACCTCGCTATCACCTACGCCGTGGGGCAGGCGGCGCAGCCAACGGCGCTGCCCGGCAGCCTAGCAGCGCAGCCACGCACGGCATAGGCTGGCCGCCGGCATTGGCCGGCAACCGCGCTTTGCCCAGTGTGGTGGACCGCTCGCCTTCTTGCGTGCCATAGTCGGCCCGCTCAGTGTGGACATAGCGATCGGGTCGCAGGCTTGCCGACGCCGGCCGGATTTTATGCGTGACGGGAGATAACGATGTGCAGTCGAGTGTTGAGTTTGGCCGCCCTATCTGCGGCGCTCATGGCGTTTGGCGTCATGAGCGATGCGGTCGGCCAGCAGACGGTGAAGGTCGGGGCGATCTACCCCCTGAGCGGCAATGCGGCAAGCGCGGGCAACTATTCGAAGGCGGCCATCGAGCTGGCCGTGGAGATCGTCAACAACGACCATCCGGAGTTGAAGGACCTGCCGCTTGCGGCCGGCCGCGGTTTGCCGGGATTGGGCGGTGCAAAAATTGAAGTGGTATTTGCCGACAACCAGGGAACGCCGGCGGCCGGCCAGAACCAGGCGCTGCGTTTGATCACCGAGGAGAAAGTGCACGCCCTCATCGGTGCCTATCAATCTGGTATCACGGTGACGACCAGCGCCATGGCAGAGCGGCACGGCATCCCGTTTCTCACTGCAGAATCGGTCGCCGCCAATCTGACCGAGCGTGGTTTCAAATGGTTCTTCCGCGCCACGCCGGTTGCCGGAGATTTTGCCCGCGCCTACTCGGATTTTCTCAGGGAACAAAAAGCTGCCGGGCAAAAGGTCGGATCGATCGCCATCGTCAACGAGAACACGGAATACGGAAACTCGGTCGCCAGCGTCATTAGGGAAGTGTTCGCCAAGGAGGGCCTCAATGTCACGCAGGTGATTCCCTATTCCGCCAACACTACCGACGTGCAGCCGCAGGTGCTGCAACTCAAGGAGAAGAACCCCGACGTCGTTATCTTCATCTCCTACACCTCTGACGCCATTCTCTATGCCAAGACCATGAAGGATCTGAACTGGAAACCGGCGATCATGATTGCCGACAACGCCGGCTTCAACGATCCCTCGTTCGTGAGCACGTCGGGGGCGCTGGTGGAGGGGCTGGTCAACCGCTCGTCGTTTGCGGCAGGCAAGGCCGGCACGGTGAGCGCACTGGTCAACGACCTCTACAGGAAAAAGAACAATGTCGACTTGGACGATGCTTCCGCGCGTGCCATGCAGGGGATGCTGATTCTCGCCGACGCCATCAATCGCGCCGGCTCGACTGACGCGGCCAAGATTCAGGCTGCCCTGAAGGCGACGGACCTGAAGGCGAACCAGGTGGTAACCGGCTACAACGGCGTCAAGTTTGATGAGAAGGGGCAGAATATTCTAGCCTCCAGCCTGATCACGCAGATGCGGGGCGGCAAATACGTCCCGGTCTGGCCCAAGGACAAAGCCGCCGGTGAATTGAAGCTGCCCTACCAAGGCTGGTAGGTTCTGAAAGCGAATTGACGGCGACGGCCCAGGCGTCACGGCTTGGGCCGCACGCGCCCACGAGCTGACCCGCCATCCATGTCTTCCATTCTTCTGCAAGTGATCGTGAGCGGCCTGCTCATTGGGGCGGTGTACGCGCTCTTTTCCTCGGGCCTGACCCTGATCTGGGGAATGATGAACGTGATCAACTTCGCGCATGGCGATTTCGTCATGCTGGCGATGTACACGGCTTTCATCGTCTGGACGGCGTTTGGGGGCGGCCCGGCCGCCTCGGTGCCGATCGCCGCCATCATCTTGGCGACGGTCGGCGTGCTCAGTTATTTCCTGCTCGTTCGCCACATCATGAAGGGACCGATGCTGGCGCAGATCCTCGGCACCTTCGGTCTGGCGCTGCTGTTGCGCTACTCGGCGTTCTGGTATTTCGGTGCAAACTTCAAGACCCTGCCCGACAACCTCCTCGGATCGCCATTCGAGATCGGCACTATCCGCATCGACGCACCGCGGCTGCTCGCCGGAGCGGTTGGTCTGCTCGTCACTTTGATGCTGCACCTACTGCTGACGCGGTCCGCCCTAGGCAGTCGCATGCTGGCGGTATCGGAGGACGCAACGGCGGCACAGTTGATGGGCATCCGGCCCGAGCGCATGCAGGCCATCGCCTGGGCGCTTGCCGCGGGTTCGACCGGTATCGCCGGGGCCCTCATCGCCACCTTCTTTTACACCTCACCGACCGTCGGCGAGACGCTTGCAATCGTTGCCTTCGTCACGGTTGCGCTTGGCGGCTTCGGCAGCGTGCCAGGAGCGCTGGTTGCAGGGCTTCTGATCGGCGTCATCGAGGGGCTTTGCGCCTTCCTCATCGGCCCTGTTTACAAGGATGTGGTCGTCTACCTGCTGTTCGTCCTAGTACTGTGGACCAGGCCGCAGGGCTTGATGGGGAAGGCATGATGCGGCGCCGCCTTTTTTATGCCGCCGTTGGCGCTCTGGTTCTCGCCTATCCGCTGCTGACCCAGAGCGTGCCGGTGTATCAGCGTCTCGGAGCGTTGGTGCTGCTGGCTGCCATCGGCGCCTCGGCCTGGAACCTGATTGGCGGATATGCGGGGCATGTTTCGGTCGGACACGCGGTGTTTTTCGGTGCCGGCGCCTATTCCGCGATCGCCGTTTATAATCACTTTGGCTTGCCGCCGATTGCCGGTGTTCCGCTTGGCGTGCTGATTGCCGTGCTCATCGCCGCGCTGATCGGGGTGCCGACGCTGCGGCTTTCCGGCCATTATTTCAGCATGGCGACCATTGCGGTCGCGGAACTCGTGCGTGTGCTTGTCACCAATTGGGACTGGGTTGGCGGCGCGCAAGGCATCTCGGGCCCGGCGGTAGCGCGCACCTTCCTCGATCTCTCATTTACCTCAGCGCTACCCTACTACTACATTTTTCTCGCCGTATTGGCCGCGGTGTTGTTGGCAACCTGGCGCATCGAGACGAGCCGCATGGGCTTTTATCTGCGCGCCATCAAGGATTCAGAGCGCGCCGCGCGCTCCTTGGGGGTGGCGGCGGGCCGCTACAAGCTCTACGCCTACATGCTGAGTGCGGGTATCACGGCGCTTGCTGGATCGCTTTACGCCTTGATGTTCGGCTTCGTCGATCCAGATTCTGGGTTCGGCATTCTGATTTCCGTAAAGATGCTCATCATGGCCGCCCTCGGCGGCAGCGGGCTGCTGTTCGGACCGCTGGTCGGAGCCATGATTCTGGTGCCGCTGGAGGAGATCTCAAATAGTCTGCTCGGCGGCAGGGGCGCGGGGCTCACCTTCGTCGTCTACGGCGCCATCATTGTGGTGATTGCGCGCTTCCTGCCGAGCGGCCTTCTGGCAGTGTTCAAATCACAGCAGCCCGCGCCGAAATCGAAGCCTGCAGCAGCCGAGCAGCCTCATGTTGCTTGATGCGCGCAACATTACGAAGGCCTTTGGCGCCTTCAAGGCCGTCGACAACGCCTCGATCGCCATCAAGCAAGGCGAGGTACTGGGGCTGATCGGCCCCAACGGCGCCGGCAAATCGACGTTCTTCAATTGCCTGACGGGTGATCTCGCTCCCACCACTGGCAGCGTACATTTTGAAGGACGCGATGTGACTTTGTCGTCGCCCGAACAACGTGCCCGCGTCGGCATCGCCCGCACCTTCCAGGTCCCGCTCACGTTCGTGTCGATGTCGGTTCTTGACAACGTCACCATCGGCGCCTTCCTGCGCTTGCCCAAAACTGCCGATGCCCGCGCCAAGGCGCGTGAGGTGATCGAGTTCGTCGGTCTTGGACCATTTGCCGATGCACCGGCCAACAGCCTTGGCACGCCCGGACGCAAGCGGTTGGAGATCGCCAGGGCGCTGGCCTGCGAGCCCAAGGTCCTGCTGCTCGACGAAGCTATGGCCGGCCTGACGCCCGCCGAGATACGCACTGCGATCGAACTCGTGCGCCGGATTCATGCCACGGGCATAACGCTGATCATCGTCGAACACATCATGGAGGTGATCGTCTCGCTGGCTGAGCGGGTGGTGGTGTTCCATCAAGGTCGCGAGATCGCGCGCGGCACGCCCGGTCAGGTCACGCGCGACAGCCGCGTCATCGAGGCCTATCTCGGCAAACGCCATGCGCAAAAGCTGAGTGGAGGCGGGCCATGAGCACGCCGCTGCTGTCGGTGACGAATTTGGAAGTGCGCTATGGCGATCTGATCGGCGTCGCCGACGTCTCGCTCGAAGTGCCCAAAGGCAGCATTGTCGCACTCCTGGGTTCCAACGGCGCCGGCAAGACGACCACCCTCAACGCCGTGGCAGGGCTGGTCCCTGCCAGCCGTGGCCAGATCAGGCTCGACAACGATGACATCGCCGGTGTTCCAGCCTACAGCATCGTCCGTCGCGGACTGGCCCTGTCGCCGGAGGGATGGCGCTTGTTCGTGCAGCAGAGCGTGGAGAACAATCTGCTGCTCGGGGCAACGTCGGTGTCGGAGAGGTCGCGCGTTCCCCGGCTACTGGAACGCGTTTATACGGTTTTTCCGCAACTCGCCGAACGGCGGCGCCAACAGGCGGGTACCATGTCAGGCGGTGAGCGGCAGATGCTGGCCGTTGGCCGGGCCTTGATGAGCGATCCCAAGCTACTGCTGCTCGATGAACCGAGCCTCGGCCTCGCACCCACCATCATCGAGACGATGTATGAGACTTTCTTGCGTCTGCACAAGGAAGGGTTGACCATTCTGCTGGCCGAACAGTCCGTCGATCTCGCCTTGGAAGTGGCAGAGCGCGCCTATGTCTTGCAGGTGGGACGAAGCGTACTTTCCGGCCGGGCAAGCGAGCTGGCGAACAACCCTGACGTACAGCGCATCTATCTGGGCATCGCCTGATCGGATCGCTGCCAGTTTGCCAAGTTGACGGCGCGTCTAGTGCTGTGACGGCAGCGGCACGCCTGCCACGGCGAAGGCCTGACGTTGGCGGTTGCCAACCTGATCGAGGGCAAAGCCCTCGATCGTGGCGTTGAATATGGTGTGCCAGTTGAGCCTGGCGCGCAGATGCAAGAACACGCCGCCCAGCCCAATCGCGGCGCGGTCCATGAAGACAAACTCGCGTGGCACGCGCACAGGACCTTTCTCTTGCAGCGCCTTATGCACGGCAAACGCCTCCTTGCGGCCGTACTGGCCGGGCGTGGTGCCATCGGCGATCTCGCGTTCGCGGTCGTCAAGCAATGGTCCGTAGATAAAGCGCGCCCAGATGTTGAGAACGTCAATCAGCTCGTTGGAGAGACCGCCGAACCCCCAGGTCTCGTAGGCGTGCACGACGAGGGCGCGCTTGTCGTGCAACAAGCCGTGGTAAAGATCGATGACACCCTGCACAAAAGGGGTGGGGAATGTGCGGATGCAGCCATAGTCGAGCAGATTGATGCCGCCCGGTGCCGGTAGCACCGCAGCACCGTTGCCGGCCTCCGCCGCGAACACCGAGTAGTTGCCGAGGTGGGGGTCACCGTGAATGACGCCGTAGTGTGAGAACGGATACCACCACGCCCGGAACATGGCGCGTGCGATGGTGTTGCGTTCCTGCAGGGACGCCGCGGTGTAGTCGAGCAGCCGCCGCCCCTCAAGCCAGCTCATGGTCAGCAAGCGGCGCGTCGAGAGGCTGGGCAATACGGTCGGCACGCAGATGCGTGGATCATCCTTGAAGATCAGGGCATAGAGCGCGGTGTGCCGTGCCTCCAAATCGTAGTCGAGTTCCTCACGCAGGCGGGCTGAGATTTCCTGCAGGATTTCGCCGGTATCGATGGCCGGGTTCATGCGGGCGTGCAGCGCGAACACCACCTTGAGTTGGGTTAGATCCGCCTCGACGGCCGACTGCATGTCGGGATACTGCAGCTTGGCCGCAAGCGAGCGCCCGTCGTGCGCCACGGCACGGTGCACTTGTCCGAGCGAGGCGGAGGCCGCCGGCGCCATCTCGAAGCTCGCGAACCGCTTCTGCCACTCGGAGCCGAGCTCCGCCATCATCCGCCGCCGCACGAAAGCGGGGCCCATCGGCGGGGCCTGCGATTGCAGCTGGGACAGTTCCTGCGCGTACTCGGCAGGCAGGGCCTCGGGAATGGTCGCCAGCAGTTGCGCCACCTTCATGATCGGCCCCTTCAGACCGCCAAGCGCTGCCGCCAGGGCCGCCGCATTTTTGCTGTTGTCGGCCTCAAGACCCAACAGTCGCTGGCCGGCCACGCGGGCGGCAACCGCGCCGACATTGGTGCCAACGCGCACGTAGCGCGCCGCCCGCGCCGAGAGCCGGTTGGGTTCGTCGTCTTTTTGATCGTTCAAGGTTTGATCTCCACCCCGGGGAATATCGGCATGGCAGTGCCATCAGTCCAGGGGGCCGGATGCATGGGCTGAAAAGCCGCGCTAAGGTGAACGGCGACACGCGAGAGGCGGACCGGTCCCAAGGATGCAGCGACGGATGGAGCCAGGTACGGCGGTTGCGGTCGGCGCATTGCTCCGTCACCCGGCGACGCATGCCATCCTGGCCCTCGGCATCACCCAGATCATCGCCTGGGGCACAACCCTTTACGCGCTGGGGGTCCTCGGTAAGCCCATCGCCGCCGACACCGGCTGGAGCCAGGGCCTGGTTTTCGGTGGCTTGACCATTGGCCTGCTCGTCTCGGCAGGCGTTTCGACGCTGGTTGGTCGCGCCATCGATCGGCGCGGCGGACAGAAGATCATGGTCCTCGGGTCGCTGCTGATGGCCACCGGGCTCATTTGGCTGGCGCTGGTTGAGACGCCTTACGCCTATCTTGCGGCATGGGCCTTTCTTGGTGTCTCCATGCGCATGTGCCTCTACGATGCCGCCTTCGCAGCACTCGTGCAGGTGACCCCGTCGCGCGGGCGGCGCGCCATCTCCTATCTGACATTGTTCGGGGGCTTCGCCTCCTCCGTGTTCTGGCCGATCGCCCACAGCCTCAATGCTGCATACGGCTGGCGCACGACACTGCTGATTTTTGCTGCCATCAATCTCTGCGTCTGTTTGCCTCTGCATTGGATCGGCCTGGCCCGGCGCGAGAACCAGGCGCAGGCTGAAGTAGCGGCGGCAACGGCGCCAGCCTCTGCCGCCGCCGCGCCGCCGCTTGAGGGCCCAGCGCGAATGCTTGCCATGCTGCTGTTCGGTCTCATCGTGGCGGCGAGTGCCATCGTCTTCGGCGCCATGGCGGCGCATTTGGTGCCTGTTCTGGAGGCGTCGGGACTAGCGGCGGTGGCGGCCGTCTGGATCGCTTCGCTCAAGGGCGTGGCGCAGGTCGCCGGCCGCATCTGGGATCTGACGCTTGCCCGCAAGTGGCATCCAATCGACGTCGGCCGCGTTTCCATCGCCGTGATGCCCCTATCGTTCCTGGTTTTGCTGCTTGGCGGTGCCAACTTCATGGCGGCACTGGCCTTCACCTTGCTGTTTGGCATCTCCAACGGCTTGGTGACGATCATGCGCGGCGCCGTGCCTCTGGCGCTGTTCGGGCCAAAGGGCTACGGCGAGGTTCTTGGCATTCTGGCGACACCCTATCTTCTGCTGGCGGCGGTCGCGCCCGCTGCCTTCGCCCTGGTCGTGGAGCGCTATGGCTATGCCGTCGCCGAGGCGATCATGTTCGCTGCCGGTCTGTGCTCGCTGCTGGGCATGGAAGTGATGGCGTTTTGGTACCGCCGGCGACAACCGAGCCGGGTAAAAGAGCAAGATCAGCGCGCCACTGGGCCCGCCGCCACTACGGATCGGAAAGAGCAGCGCCCTTGATGGCTGAGGCGGGCGCCTTCATACCATCACCTGCGTACCCACCTCCACGACACGGTCGCTTGGAATGCGGAAATACTCGGTAGCGTCTTCGGCTCGACCTGCCAGCCAGATGAAAAGCCGTTCCTGCCAGCGCGGCATCTCGGACTTCATGGTGGTCTTAAGCGAGCGGCGCGACAAGAAGAAAGAGGTCGCGGAAATATCGATATTGAGGTCTTTGCGGCGACAATGATCGATGATTTTGGGAACGCTGGGCGTCTCCATGAAGCCGTAGTGGGCGATCACACGAATGAAGGTGTCGGCGACGCGATCGATCTCGATGCGTTCGTGCCGCGGGACGCGCGGGGTGTCCTCGGTCTTGATGCTGAGGATGATGTTGCGCTCGTGCAGCACCCGATTGTGCTTGAGATTGTGCAGCAGTGAGGTGGGTGCTGCGCTCGGATCACCGGTCAGAAACACGGCCGTTCCCGGTACACGGTGCGGCGGTTTGGCATCGAGTTTGCGCACCAACCATTCGAGATCCGCTTCGCCCTTGCGGGTTGCTCGCGACAGCGAGTCCGAGCCGCGCACCCAAGTATAGACGATCAGGCAAATCATGCCCGCCATCGACAGCGGCAGCCAACCGCCGTCGGGAATCTTGAGCACCTGTGCGGCCAGAAAGGCCTGCTCGATCAACAGCAGCGGCACCATCAGAATGGCGGCCTTCCACACCGGCCAGTTCCAACAGCGCCACACCACAAAGAAGGCCATTAGGCTATCGATCACCATGGTTGCCGTCACCGACAACCCGTAGGCGGCCGCCAGATCGCTCGAGCTGCCAAAGGAGAGGGCGACAATCAGAACGCCCACCAGCAGAAGCTGATTGACGCGCGGCAGATAGATTTGCCCGGCGACGCTCTCTGAGGTGTGTTTGATCTCAAGACGCGGCACCAGCCCGAGCTGAATCGCCTGACGCGTGAACGAAAAGGCACCGGTGATCACGGCCTGGCTGGCAATCACCGTGGCGAGGGTAGCGAGAACCACCATCGGAATGAGCGCCCAGCTCGGATAAAGCTTGTAAAACGGGTTGGCGATGGCGTCCGGGTTTGCCAGCAACAAGGCACCCTGACCGAAATAGTTGATGACCAGCGCCGGCAGCACGAGGCAAAACCAAGCCAACCGAATTGGCTTGCGGCCGAAATGGCCAAGATCGGCATAGAGGGCTTCCGCTCCGGTCACGACCAGAAAGATCAATCCCATAACGGCAAGACCAATCACGCCATGGGCGACCACGAACTGGACCGCCAGTACCGGATTGAGCGCCAAGAAGACGCGTGCGTCGTCAATGATATGGATCAGCCCACCGGCCATCAGCATGACGAACCACACGAACATGATAGGGCCGAAAAATTGTGCGACTTTTTCGGTTCCGCGCGACTGCACGACAAACAGCAGCACGAGAATGACTGCCGTGATCGGCAACACCATCACTTCGAGCTGAGGAGCGACCAGTTTTAGGCCCTCGACCGCGGAAAGCACCGAGATCGCCGGCGTGATGACGGCATCACCATAGAAGAAGGCGGCCCCCGCCACACCCAGCATGAGAATTAGGCCCGAGCTGCGGGTTGCCACCGATTGGCCGAGCGCCATCAGCGCGAACGTGCCGCCTTCGCCCTTGTTGTCGGCATTGAGAAGAACCAGAACATATTTGAGCGTAACGATCAGCATCAGGGTCCAAAACACCAGAGAAAGTACGCCCAAGACAGCATCAGAACCGGCGCTTCCCTGCGCGTTGGCGTGCGACACCGCCTCACGTATGGCGTAGAGGGGGCTGGTGCCGATATCGCCGTAAACGACACCGATCGACCCCAGCGCAAGCGCCCAAAGTCGTCGGTCGGTTTGCTCGTGGTCGGCCGAGTGTGCTGCGGCGGCAACTGATTGTGCCATGGAGGCGTGGGTCTTCTCGACTGTAGCCGCTGTGCCGTAAATGGGCGCGGCTTATACACCCACCCTCGGGCGCAAGATAGCCCCGGCGCAGACATGGGCGGGCAGCGCTGCGCGCGGGCATCCCAGCGGCCACGGCCCGGGGCTCGTGTTTCTGGGTAAACTATTGACTTACAACAATGTTTTGAACCCACCCGCGGGCTGTGGCAGCGCTGGACAAGCCAAGCACCACAAAGGCGAGAAAAAAATAGCCCCTGTTGCCGCAACCCCCGCCGACCTACACCTCCAGTCCCTCCAGCTCGTCGATCATGGTCTCGAGGACCCGCAAGCCGCGGTTCCAGAACTCCTGTCCGGAGGCATCCAGCCCGAAGCTTGCCAGCAGTTCGGAATGGTGCTTCGAGCCGCCGGCTTCGAGCATGGTGACATACTTGTCGACGAACCCCGGGTGCCCCTCCCGATACAGCGCATAGAGCGAGTTCACGAGGCAATCGCCGAAGGCGTAGGCGTAGACGTAAAAGGGCGAGTGCACGAAGTGCGGAATGTAGGCCCAGTAGGTCTCGTAGCCTTCTTTCAGCTCGATGGCAGGCCCGAGGCTCTCCGCCTGGACCCCCATCCACAGCTCGCCAAGTCGCTCCGCGGTAAGTTCGCCGGCGCGCCGTTCCTCGTGCACCTTGCGCTCAAAGGAATAAAAAGCGATCTGGCGCACGACGGTGTTGATGATGTCCTCCACCTTTTGGGCCATCAGCGCGCGGCGCTCGCCCTTGTCTCGAGCCCTGTCGAGCAGCGCCTGGAAAGTCAGCATCTCACCGAACACCGAGGCGGTCTCGGCAAGCGTCAAGGGCGTTGGTGCGAGCAAGGGTCCCTGCGGTGCCGCCAGCACTTGATGCACGCCATGTCCCAGTTCGTGCGCAAGCACCATGACATCGCGGGCTTTGCCCTGGTAGTTGAGGAGGATGTAGGGATGCGCCGATGGTACCGTGGGGTGTGAAAACCCACCGGGCGACTTTCCTTCGCGCACCGGTGCATCAATCCAGGATCCCTCGAAGAACAGCTTGGCGGTGCTCGCCATCTCGGGTGCGAAGCCAGCGTAGGCATCAAGCACGATGCGTTCCGCATCCTTCCAGGGGATCAGGCGGTCTGGCTGATTGGGCAGGGGTGCATTGCGATCCCAATAAGCGAGCTTGCTCTTACCGAGCCACCGCGCCTTGAGGCTGTAGTAGCGGTGCGCGGTTTTCGCATAAGCGCCGCGCACGGCGGTCACCAGCGCGTCGACAACTTCACGCTCCACGCGATTGCCCAGATGCCGGCTATCGGCAACGTCCTTAAAACCGCGCCAGCGATCGGAAATCTCCTTGTCTTTCGCTAACGTGTTGCAGATCAGCGTAAACAGGCGAATGTTGCGTTTGAACTCCTTGGCGAGAGCGTCGGCTGCGGCCTCTCGGCGCGCCGCGTCGGGATGCATGAGCAAGTTCAGCGTGGGTTCGAGAGGAAGGGATTCGCGTTCGCCTTCCACCGCAAAGCGCAGCGCGGTGATGGTCTCGTTGAACAACCGGTTCCATGCCCCTCGCGAGGGAATGGCCTTTTCATGGAACAGGCGCTCGAGCTTTTCCTCAAGCTGATAGGGCTTTTCTTTGCGGAGGTCTTGAAACCAAGGCTTGTAACGCGCGAGTTCTGGCGTCAGCAATGCGTCCGCCAAGTCCTCCTCATCGATCTGGTTGAGCTCCAGTTCAAAGAAAATGAGATCCGTCGTGATGGCGGTAATCTTTTCTTGGATATCGCCGTGAAACTTAGCGTTCTCGGGGTTCGAGGTGTCGCCGGCGTAGAGCAACCCAGCATAGGAGCCAAGCTTGCCCACCGTATCGCTCAAGCGCTCATAGGCGCTGACAGCTTCGGCCAGGCGCTCCCCGTCACGAGCCAACGGGGCGAGCTTGCCTTGATAGGTTGCTTTGATGCGCTTGGTTTCGCTGGCGGCACGCTCGAGGTCCCGTTGCACGGCCGCGCTGTTCGGACCGGGATAAAGGTCCGACAGGTCCCAGACCGGCATTGCACCCAAATTTGGGGCCTGCCCGACCGGCAGCTGCGGCTGCCGGCCCACGTCCTGCGACTTGCCCGCCATGCTGTGCTCCACCTGCCTGGACGATCCATTCAGTGTGTGGGCGCCGGCGGAGCATTGCAAGCTGCCCCGCAGCGCCCGCGCCTTGCGGCGCGGCAGCCAGCACAGCGGCACCGCCGTGCCCTCGCCAAAGATTTGCAAAAAAGCATCAAGTCATTCCGAAATGCAACGATGCATTTACCGACGTGGGGCACTCTGGGCTCGTCTGTAACCCGTCGGTAGCCGCGTGTGCGATCTTGGTTCGCTGTCGGCTTGCTGGCACCGGTGACCGTGGCCTTTGTTGCGTAGAGTAGCCAACCTCATGCCCAAGCTCGTCCTCATCGTCGACGACGATCCTACCCAGCGCCGCATCCTCGAAAGCACAATCAAGCGGCTCGGATACGAGACCAAAACCGCCCAAAGCGGCGAGCAGGCCCTGCAGCTGCTGGAGGGTCCCGAGCAGTCGGCGATTGCCCTGGTGCTGCTCGATCTCGTGATGCCGGGATTGGACGGCATCGAGGTCCTACGGCGCGTGGCCAAGAATGGCGGGCCGCCGATCATCGTGCAGACCGCCAACGGCTCGCTAGATACGGCAATCGGGGCGATGCGGGCCGGCGCCGTTGATTTCGTCGTCAAGCCGACCTCGCCGGAGCGCCTGGAAGTTTCGATCAAGAGCGCCCTCAAAATCGAAGCCCTGCAAGGTGAACTCGCGCGCCTGAACAAAAAGGCCAATGGCACGCTGACATTTTCCGATCTCATCATTCCCGGCGAGGCCATGCGCCGCGTGATCGCGCTTGGCCATCGCGCCGCAGCCTCGAACATCCCCGTTTTGATCGAAGGCGAGAGCGGCGTTGGCAAGGAGCTGATTGCGCGCGCCATCCAGGGCGAAAGCGAGCGCAGAAGCCGACCCTTTATCACCGTCAACTGCGGTGCCATCCCCGAAAACCTGGTGGAGAGCATTCTTTTCGGTCACGAGAAGGGCTCCTTCACCGGCGCGGTCGACAAACGCATCGGCAAGTTCCAGGAGGCCGATGGCGGCACGCTGTTTCTCGACGAGGTTGGCGAGCTGCCCCTCGATGCACAGGTCAAGCTGCTGCGCGCGCTGCAAACGGGCGAGATCGATCCGGTGGGTGCCAAGAAACCGGTCCAAGTCGATTTCCGCCTGATTTCGGCGACCAACTGCGACATGATCAAACTCGTCAAGGAAGGCAGGTTCCGTGAGGACCTTTATTACCGACTGAACGTGTTTCCGCTTTGGGTGCCGCCGCTGCGCGAGCGCCTGGAGGATGTGCCAGAGCTCGCCTTGCATTTCCTCGCCCGGTTCGCCGCCGAGGAGGGGCGCCGCGTTATGGCCATCGACAAGAATGCGCTGGAGTTGTTGGCCAGCTATTCCTGGCCCGGCAACGTGCGCCAGCTCGAGAACGCCGTGTTCCGCGCCATTGTGTTGGCCGACGGGCTTGAGCTGACGGTTGGCGAATTTCCGCAAATCGCCGCCCACGTCGAAGGCTTCCGTGCACCCATTCCGGCCGCGCCGCCGCCAGTCGATCGCCGACCGGTGGTGACCGGGCCGGTGATGCTGGGCGCGGAGCATTGCGTTCCGCGCACCATGGAGGTTGGCACAAGCAGCGGCAAGGGAGCGCTGGGCATACCGGCCATCAGCGACAACGGTGAAATCCGCTCGCTGGAGTCCATGGAGGCGGACATGATCCGCTTGGCGCTCGGTCGTTATCGCGGACATATGACGGAGGTGGCAAGGCGGCTCGGGATAGGACGCTCCACGCTCTATCGCAAGATGCGCGAATTTGGCCTCGAGGAGCGGGTGAACTGAAGCGGCCGGCGATGGCCGTTTGCCCCGATCTTGCCGCAGTGACCGCGTTCAATGCCTCGACTGGCATCCCCAAGGCGTTCCTACGACGTCACGGTGCGCCCACACGCCCGTACATCGGTTCGCTCGGAAAGGCTGTCAGCCGGCCGACCGGCGCGTGGGTTGCGCTCACGAGCGGCCTTGCTGAGAAGGGGGACTGACGTTTGCAGAGGCGCCGTTGGGGGCTCGCGACCTGCCTGATCATCGTGCTCGTGCTGGTCGCGGGCACGTCGACGCTGACAGCGAACACGACGCGCGACCGCACGATTTCCCTCTACAACATCCACAATAAAGAGACGCTGACCGTCCAGTACATGAAGGGGGGCAAGCGAAGCGCCGAGGCCATGCAGAGGATCAACTGGATCCTGCGGGATTGGCGCAAGGATGAAGCCACTCAGATGGATCCCGATTTGGTCGATCTGCTCTGGGAGATTCACACCGAACTTGGGTCCAGGGAGCCCATACATATCATTTCGGGCTATCGCTCCCGCGACACCAACAACATGCTGCGCAAGAGCGTCGGCGGACAGGCGAGCGAAAGCCGCCACATCCTCGGCAAGGCGGCCGACGTGCACTTCCCCGACGTCCCCGTACGGCAATTGCGCTACTCGGCCCTCATTCACGAGCGGGGCGGGGTCGGGTATTACCCGACCTCGGCCATTCCGTTTGTACATGTCGACACCGACCGGGTTCGTGCCTGGCCGCGTCTGCCGCGCACCGAGTTGGCCCTTCTGTTCCCCAACGGACGTTCACTGCACGTCCCCGACGACGGCGAGCCGATAACGAAAGAGGATGTGCGCGGGGCGCGCGCAAAGAATGCGGAGCTTGCCAGCCAAATCGCCCAGTTGCATGAGCTTCGCGCGCAGCCAAGACCGCTGCAATTGGCCTCGCTCACTCCCTCATTGCCGCAGCTCTTAGCGCCACCGCGGCTGATCGAGCGCCCGGCGGCGCTGGGGGCGCGGCCGGGCGAGTTCGACCGTGCACGGCTAGCCGAACTGTCGGCCGAGCCGACGCCGTTGCTGACGTCTCAGCGCGGCACCCCCAGGGATGCGGCGCGGCTGGCTGCGCTGCAGCCTGCTGCTCAAGCACCCGCGCGCCTGGCGTGGGGCGCATCACTCAGCCGTGGGTCGTTCGTACCAGCCCCGGCTTACGATGATGAGCATCCCGAGGAACTCTCCTACCGCCCGTTCCCGATTGCGCCGCTGTTGACCGCCACCGCTTCGCCTGACGATCCGGTGCTGGCGCGGATGGTGCATCCCGACCTGATGCGGGCCCTTGAGTTGCTCGATCAGGCCAATGCCTCGCCGCCGTTGCGGCTAAGGCCGGGTCTGCAGACGGCCCACCTGATGTGGGCGCAGGAGTTCAAGGGCGAGGCCATCGATCTTTCGGCTCTCTACGACCGCGACGCGGTCGCCGGCGAAATGCTCAACAAGCGCCAAGTCGTGACGAGCGCCCGGTAGCAGGGGCCGCCCTACTCTGCGGCATCCATCACTTGCCGCTCGGGCATCTCCTCGCTCATGCCAAGCGCGTGCAGATAGGTGGCGAGTATCGCCTCTTCTTCCTGTCGGTCGGTTTTGCTCTTTTTGCGCAGGCTCACGATCTTGCGCATGACCTTGACGTCGAAGCCCACTGCCTTGGCTTCCGCATACTTGTCGCGAATGTCGCCGGCGAGGGCCTTTTTTTCCTCCTCGAGCCGCTCAATCTGCTCGATCAGCTGGCGCAATTGATTCTGGGCGGAGACCTGCAATGTGTCCATGATGTTCCCTCGCTGGAGACGCGAAGTTGTGGGGGAATGCGGCAGGCCGAGCCCCTCGTCTGACGTGCCTGCGATGAGGCGGACGCTAGCCTTGGGGTCGACAAGCGGCAAGCTGCGGGGGTACACGATCCAAAGATTTTTGCAGATGGACATCGGCAATCTTTTGCCGACAATTCGCAGGGCAAGCCGCCCTTACACGAACTTGAGAACAGCCCGCGCTGGGTTCGGCTTGCCGGCCGTGCTAAGCCTGACCGCAGTACGAGGTGTCGGCCATGGAACAACCAGTCTCGCCCGACAAATTTCGCGATCCCGACTGGACAGCCAAGCGTGAGCCGCGCGCGCGTGTGGCGCTTGCGCGTCTGGACACGCTCTGGATCAACACCGGCACGCTCTGCAATATCACCTGCCGCAACTGCTATATCGAATCGACCCCGACCAACGACCAACTCGTCTACGTGACGGCGGCCGAGGCCGCCGTCTACTTCGACGAGCTCGCACGGCTTGGCTACGGCACGCGGGAAATTGGCTTCACCGGCGGCGAGCCGTTCATGAACCCGGACTTTCTCGCCATGCTCGAGGACGCACTCACCCGCGGCTTCGAGGCCTTGGTCCTTACCAATGCCTTGCAACCGATGCAGCGTCAGAAGACCAAGGCTGGGCTCATGTTGCTAAACCAGAGGTTTGGCCGACAACTGCAGCTGCGTGTCAGCCTCGATCACCACACAAAGCCGTTGCACGAGGCCGAGCGTGGACCGCGCAGTTGGGCCAAGGCCATCGCCGGCCTGGATTGGCTGGCCGCCAACAACTTCAGGCTGGCGATTGCTGGACGCAGCTGCTGGCAGGAGAACGCGAGCGACGCGCGCGCCGGCTACGCCCGGCTGATTGCCGAGCGCGGCTGGCGCATCGATACGGCCAACCCTTCTGAGCTTGTGCTGCTGCCGGAGATGCACAGCGAGCGCGATGTCCCGGAAATCACCGACGCCTGCTGGGCCATTCTCAACAAGAAGCCCAGCGAGATGATGTGCGCATCGAGCCGCATGGTCGTGAAGCGCAAGGGTGCGGCACGGCCAACTGTGGTGCCTTGCACGCTGATCCCCTACGATCCCGCCTTCGAGATGGGCGCCACGCTGGCGAAGGCGGCGGCGGCAGACGGCGGCATGTTTGCGGCGGGCGCGGTCAAGCTCTGCCATCCCTACTGCGCACAGTTCTGTGTGCTCGGCGGCGGCAGCTGTTCGGTACGGCCGTAGGGCACTTTTTGGCGGTGTCGCCCGACAATTGGCGCTGGATTGAGCTCGCTCGGCCTCTGCGCTGGGCCAGTCGCTCTCCAGGTCCGCTGTCGCCGGGTCTAGCCGTCTCTGGGTCGGACCTGTGTGAGGTCGGGGTCCAGCCTCGCCAGTCTCGGTGGCCCGAGAAGCCAGCGAGACTGAACCCCCTAGTTGAGACAGGGTGCGGGGTAGCTGCCTCAGCCTAGATCAAATGGCCATATGGCCATATGGCTGACCAGCCTATCTGAGTCAGCTCCCGCCGCCAACAAGAGAATCGTCCGTGCAACCCGGTTGGCATTGGCGCGGCGCGGCGCAATATTCACGGGGGAGCGGGCAAAATAAGGATTTAAACCGATGCGGGAACGCGCCGTATATGAATTCCGGGGTGCGGTGCTGATCGCCGATGATCACCAGGTCTTTCGCATGGGCTTAGCGCAGCTTCTGCGACGCCACCTCAAGGTCAAAAAGTTTCTGGAGGCAGGGTGCTTTGCCGAAACGATGGATCACCTACAAAACAAGGACTTGACCCTCGCCATCGTCGACCTGCGTATGCCCGGTCTCGCGGGCCCCAAGGGCATTGCCCACATGCGCCTCCTGCGCCCGGAGGCTCAAATCGTCGTGCTCAGCGCCTCGGATTGCCGGGAGGACATTCTTGGTGCGCTCTCCGCAGGGGTTCACGGCTACATCGTCAAAAGCCAAGATACCGACCAATTGATCCATCGACTTCGTTACATCCTGTCGGGAGAGATCTATGTGCCGCCAATTTTGGCGGAACGGCCGCCGGACCCAGGCGGCAATTCGGAAGCGAGCCGGGTGCAACCCATGCAAAGTCTGTCGGCCCGGCAACGGCAGGTGCTCATGGGCCTTGTCGAGGGCAAATCCAACAAGGAAATTGCGCAAGCCCTCAATGTTGCAGAAGGCACCGTGAAAATGCATCTCGCTGCCCTCTTCCGCGTGCTGGGCGCAACCAATCGCGCCCACGCCGTGGCCATGGGAAAACAGCTGATCGACTGACAATTGATCGTCAAGTGCCGGTGGCAGCGCGTGGGAGCCAAATGACCAACAGACGCGCCGCAGGAGGCGATATGGCCTGCTGCAGGCTATGGTCAAGACGCCGGCACAATTGCTCCACGAGCGCGAGCCCAACGCCAAGCTCGGAGGCTCTCGAGCCCCCGCTAAGCGTCGACAGTTCGAAAAAAGCGCACTTTTCGGTCGCCGGGTCTGACGTACCCCGGAAGCGTATCTCAAAGCCGACTTGGTCACCGCGTCGGCGGCAAGACGCGGAGATCTCCTCGCCGTTGCCAAATTTGATGGCATGCAGAAGCAGGCTTTTGGCAGCTATGGCCAACAGTTGCGGGTTGGTTCGCACCAGCCCCCGCAGGTTGCGCGTCTGCAGCCTGATGCCGTGTTTGTCGGCAACCTTGGTCATCTCTCGCAGCGTGGCCGCGAGGACGTCGGCGAGCTGGCAATTGCGCAGGGACGCACCCTGCAATCCCGCTTCAAGGCGCGACAGGACGGTCAGGAACTCGAGCATGCCGTAGAGCGATCGCAAAGATGTTCCAATGTGGCGGATGGCACGCCTGGTTTCAGGCTGTGTCGAGGTCCCATCGATCATCTTGGTGAGCAGGAGAGCGGCTTGCACCGGCTGGCGCAGGTCGTGCGCGGCCTGTGCCCAGAGTTCGGCGATTCCTGTGGGGGCGACAGGCCCCTTGGCCCCGCTGGTCACGAGTTCGCCTTTTTGCTGCACAACGACCAAGTCACAGGCCCAGAAATCACAGGCCCAGATCCCAGCCACACCCCACGACCATATGCCGTCGCTGTCCGCGCAGGCTAGCCGTCCGGCTCTGGCCTTTCCACCAGATATACAAGGGGCTTGGCGCCGTTTACTATTGCCAAGCTAAAGCTGCACGACCGCTGCGCGAATGCAACAGGCGCGGGGTCGCTTGAGACAGCATTTGGGGTGCGGGTGCGGGTTGGGCCCGGTGAGAGCGGCATCACCGGGCCATTTCTCACCCACCTCGACGCTCCGCTCCGCATGCCAAGCATGCCCCGACCGGCTCAATCCATGCCTTTTCCACCAGGCGCGCATGACTTTGCTCGCGCCTTCGCCGCGGCGGCGCGTTATTCTACAACCGACGGGGGCCAGCTGGCTGGCAACGGTGGCGCCCGTCATTTTGGTCGTGGGGATACGCCGTGCAGTCGCAACTCTCTCAATTCGAACGGCACCAATTGGATGTCATTGCCAGAGTTACCCCCCATGCGATGGCTGGCCATCTGTTGAACACCACTGTCCTGGCCGTTGCGGTTGCCGGCTCCATCCCGAGCGCTCAGCTCATCGTCTGGTGCCTTTACTCCTACGCGATCGGCCTCATCCTGCTCTATCGGCACATGCGCGGACGCGGGCGCGTCCCGCACAGCTTTCAGCGGGCGGCCCGCAGGGGAACAATCTATGCCCTTCTCCTAGCCCTCCCGTGGGCCAGCATGTCTGCGCTTCACCTGGGAGCGTTGGCCCATGATGAAGAGTTGATCCTGGTTGCGCTTGACGTTGGGATGGCCGCCAGCGGCACCGTTCTGTTATCGGCCGTGCCTGCCGCGGCGTTCGCCTATATGTCGGGAATTTTGATTCCGGCGGCGGTGAAGTGCCTTCTGCTCCTGAACCAAAAGGGCTATTTGCTGCTCGGCGTGCTGGCGGTCAGCTATTGGTGGTTTCTGGCAGCCCTCATCAGCAAGGTGACGCGCGAGATCAGAGAACGCAAGCAAGCCGATGTCGCTCTCAATGAGAGCGAGGCGCAGTTGCAGGAAGCGCTCACGGCTGGTCACGTGGTGGCGTTCACATGGGACCCCGATACCGGCCTGTCGCGGCGCAGCCAAAATGCAGCGCAGATCCTGGGGCTCGGATCTCAGGAAGGCGCCGATCGGGCCAACGATTTTCTGGCGCGGGTGCATCGGGAGGATCGGGCGAGTTTGGCCGCACAAACCGCGGCGCTGTCGCCGGAGAGCCCATCATACTCGGCCTCCTTCCGCTTCATCCGCCCGGACGGACAGGAAATGTGGCTCGAGGAGACAGGCAAGGCCGAGTTCGACTTTGGCCATCGCTATGTTCGTCTCAAAGGCCTGACAAGGGATATCACAGAGCGCAAACGCGCGGAGGAACGGCAGCGCCTGCTCATCCGCGAGCTTGATCATCGCGTCAAGAATGCCCTGGCTTCCGTTGCTACGGTGGCGCAACGCACGCGCGAGGGCAATGGTTCGATGGAAGAGTTTCTGCAAGTCTTCGATGGGCGTATTCAATCAATGGCAAACGCCCATGCCCTGCTAAGTCGCAACCATTGGCACGGCGTAAGTCTCGCCGACATCGTGCACAGCGAATTGGCGCCCTACGTCTGCGAAGGCAGCGTGGTTGTCGGCGGACCCGCCGTCATGCTCACTGCAGAAGCAACTCAACCCATTGCCATCGTCCTGCATGAGCTGGTGACCAATGCCTCGAAATACGGCGCTCTCACGCGTCCGCAAGGTCGCATTTCGGTGCGCTGGGATTTGCGAGAGGATCGGGCGCCGGCCTGCCTGTCGCTGGAATGGATTGAAACGGGGGGACCGCCGTGCCGCCTGCCGAGCCAGCCGGGCTATGGTACGCGCGCTATCCGCAGCCTAATTCCCTACGAGCTCGGCGGTACGGTCGACCTTGCCTTTGAAGCCGACGGGCTGCGCTGCGAAATTGAGCTGCCTGCCACGTGCATTGGTACAGACGCGCAGCGGGTTGCGCGCCCTAGGAAGCCGATGGCCGACTGTTTATCCGCCGCAACGTTGCCAATAGGGCAGTCGCGGTGAAGGGCTTGTGCAGAATTGCCGCGTACTGACCCAAAGATCGCGGTAGGTCCGCGTAGCCAGAAATCACCAGCACCCGTATGCCCCGCTGGTGTAGCCAATCCATCAAGGCATAGGCCATCTCGCCCTTGAGGTTGACATCGACGACGGCCAGCGTTGGGCTGTGCTCCGCCACCAAGGACTGGGCCTCGTTGGCACTGGCGACCGGGCCGCTGACAATCATACCTGCCTTTTCGAGCAGAAGCTTCAGTGCGTCGGCCACTTGCCAGCTGTCCTCCACGAGCAGCACGCGCATGCCGCGCAAGTCCGACGCAGCGGCATTGCCGGCGACCTCGCTTTTGGTCAGACGCATGACGAAAATCCCCGTGAGGCAACGCCTGGGGTGCACAGTGTAGGGGACTAGCATTCCCTTGCAAGCTTGGGAAAAGTAAATTGAGCTGCCCCGACACCTCGCACCCCCCGGCTCGCACCGCCCCTGGCCGTCAAGCGGCACCCCCTGAGTTCTGCTCTCCCCCACACTGGGGATGCGACGGCGTGGGCTGCGCACCACTTACCCGCCACGACCGATCGCAACGTCTGCTTCCACGGTATTGCGGGACCACCGGAAAGCCAATTCGGGTGGCTGATCTCGCGCGCAGATCCAAAAGAGAAGCTTTGGAGAGCCATGCGCAATATCTATCAAAACCTTGCTCAGGTTGCGCGATTGGCGCTGCCGTACTTCCGCTCCGAGGAGCGATGGGTGGGAAGAAGCCTGCTCGGCGCCATCCTGGTGATTGAGCTCGCCCAGGTTGGCATTGCCGTGCTGCTCAATTCCTGGAACGCTCGCTTCTACGACGCTCTGCAGCACAAGGACATTTCCGCCTTCGGTCATGAGCTCATCATCTTCTTGGCACTCGCAGGGTCATTCATTCTGCTCGCCGTCTATCAACTTTATCTGAGCCAGGGTCTGCAAATTCGCTGGCGGCAATGGTTGACGCGCAGGCTGCTGCATTTGTGGCTGCGGGATGCCACCCAATATCGCATGCAGCTGTCGGCCGACTGCATCGACAATCCCGACCAACGAATTTCCGAAGATGTAAAGCAGTTCGTAGTGCACACGCTATCGCTTGGTACTGGGCTCCTCGGTGCCGTCGTGACGCTTGCCTCCTTCATTTTCATCCTCTGGGGCCTCTCCGCGGCTGCTCCCCTCTCGATATTCGGTTACGCCCTGGCGATCCCCGGCTTTATGGTCTGGTTGGCTATCGCGTACGCGATCGTCGGCACTTACATCGCCCATTGGATTGGAAAGCCGCTGATCGGACTCGATATTGAGCAGCAGCGCCGTGAGGCGGATCTTCGCGCCAACCTCCTGCGCGTTCGCGAGAACGCCGAACAAATTGCGCTCCTGAACGGCGAGCCCGCCGAATGCAAAAAGCTCATGAGCCGTTTCACGAAGGTCAAGGAGAACTGGACGGCGATCATGTGCCGCCAAAAGCGCCTGACCTTCTTCACGGCTGGCTACAGCCAACTGCAGGTCATCGTGCCAATCTTGGCTGCTGGCCCAGCTTACTTTGCCGGAGCGATCGGGCTGGGCGGCCTGATGCAGACGGCGTCGGCGTTTGGCCGCGTAGAAGGAGCGCTGTCGTTTTTCGTCAAGGCTTACCCACAACTTGCCGAATGGAAGTCCGTCCTGGAGCGGCTCGATGCTTTCGAGCAAAGCATTGCCGATAACGGCAGCTGTCCGGCGAGGCTCGAAGTCGTGGAGGGTGCGCCGCAGTGCTCAATAAAGACGGCGAACCTTGCGCTGCAAAAGCCCGACCGCTCGCCGCTGCTAGCCATCGACAGCCTCGAGCTGGTCGCGGGCGAGATGAGCTTGCTGACAGGTCGATCCGGCATGGGCAAATCCACCCTTTTGCGCGCGCTAGCCGGTATTTGGCCGCATGCCGAAGGTCGCATCGCGGTCCCCCCCGGCGCGCGCCTGATGGTATTGCCGCAGCGGCCCTATTTACCGCAAGGATCGCTGCGCGAGGCAATCATCTACCCATACCCCTCCGCACCCACCGACGATGCGCGCATCGCCGACCTGCTTAGGCGCATCGGCCTCTCCGCGCTGGTTGATCGCCTTGATGAAGAGACCAACTGGCAGCAAAGGCTGTCGCTCGGCGAGCAGCAACGTCTCACGCTCGTGCGCGCTATTCTGTTTGCACCCGATTGGCTGTTTCTCGATGAAGCCACGGCATCTCTCGATGAGCCGGGTGAGCGCATGGTCTATGCACTGCTGCGCGAGGAATTGCCCCACGCCAGCATTGTCTCGATCGGTCACAGATCGACACTTAGGGCGCTGCACAACCGCCACATTGACTTGGGGCAAGACCCTCGTTGGCAAGGCACATCGCTGCTCAGAGCCGACGAACCGGCACCGGAAATCTGAGACCTCTGCGGCCTTGCCGCAGAGGTTGCAAGCCCGGGTGCTCAGCAAACTGCGAGCCTAGTCGGCGGCCGCGAGCGGCTTTGCGACGTCCCCGCGTCAGCCGCAAGAGGTATCGCTCGAAGAGCTTGGGCCGCCAGGGCTAGGTGCCTTTCTTTTCGCGCGTCGCCTTCATGAGCTTGCCCGCCACCCGCCCAAGCCGGTAACCCATGCTGGCAACGGCATCGCCACGGGTCCCGACTCTGACGACGAGATCCGAACGTTCGCTTTTGAATTCCAACAGCTTTTCTGCAGTCATCGCCTTGGCAGCGTTTTCCAACACCACCCCGAACACCTGGACACCGGCCTTATTCACACGCAGCACCAGATCATCGCCCAACAAGCTGTAGGCAATCTCAAGGTCCGTCCCCTCGAGCAGCCGGTAGCCCGGGATTTGTTCGCCGCTGCCATCCAATATGGTGTCTGACATCGCCGCCACTCCTCTCGTTCACGATCCCCGCAACCCCGCGTGAACTTGCCAAAATTCTACCATAGCTTGGTGGCGAAGCGATCGCTCCGGCGAGCGACCGGGCGGCAACGCCAGTGCGCCGACCAAAGCGCGCCATAGATCGCCTCGGGTCGGCAATTGACGAGCCTGCGCAAAAGGCCTGGCCGCGACCGATCGACCGATACCCTAGAGCGATCATACCGCCCGCGCGGGCACAAGCGAAGTCCGCCCTGCGCGGGCGGCAGGCATGTCGAAGGGGGCAAGTTAGCGCGACCGAGGTGCTGCCAGGCCAGTGCTTTCAAGGGGGAGATCCCACGCCTGCGCGCCGAATTGGGTCAACAAGATCTTTAACGTCGGCCACTCCAGCAAGGATGGCGCAACACGTTGGGGCGGCAGCAGGATCACTTTATCCCTTACGCTATCCCCTTACGCTCGAGGAGAAGCAGCCTGCGCCCCCGAGCGCGCGCAGCCGGGGCGAGGTCCCAAGCTTCTTTCCGCTTCGGCAGGCCTAGCGTCGACCAAACAGGCGCGCGAACAACCCGGCCGATGCCTTGGCCCGCTGCAGGTTCCCGTTTTGATCCTGAACGACCAATTCGGCGCGTCGTTTATGCGCCAGCATGCGCCCCACGCGCAGGGCCTCGCTCCTCGTCCCGTAGTGTCCGAACTCGCGCCCACCCTCCTCGTTTACAATCCAGTCGTCAGTTGCCTTGGGGTGCACGCGAATTGTTGTTTTCGCCATCTGTGAACCTCCTATGGGGCCACGACATCCTCCGGTTGATGACCAAACCTCTACCACCACAATGGTTCGACACTTTGACCGGCGCGCCGACGATTGCGCAGCAAGCTGGCAGCGCGCAACAGGCAAGCAGCATGCATGACCTTGGCTGTGGCCGTGGGTCCCGATTAGGGGCCCGCGAGCTGGCGGCCGGAACTGCCGGGGCAACAGGGTTGTTGTTCCGCGACGGCTGGCTTACATCCATCGCATGTGTGGACGCATTACACAGAAATCCAATCCTAAAGTCCTCGGGCTCAAGATCGTAACCCTGATTGAACCTCTGTATGCTGACAACACGCCGCCGCGCTACAACGGGTCGCCGGGCCAAGAGCACTGGGTGATCCGCCAGCACACCGACAGCGGAGCACGCACATTGGACCGGCTCTGGTGGGGTCTCATCCCTTACTGGTGCAAGGACGAAAGCCGCGCGCGCAAACCGATCAATGCCAAGTCGGAGACCATTGCGACATTGCCGACGTTTCGTGACGCCTACCGACGCCGGCGTTGTCTCCTTCCAATCGACAACTTCTTCGAGTGGAAGGCAAACGAGGGGGGCAGGGGAAAGCAGCCCTATGCCATTGGCATGCGCAGCGGCGAGCCGTTCGCTTTGGCGGCAATCTGGGAGAGCTGGAAGCGGCCCGGCACAGGGGACTGGCTGCGAAGCTTTGCCGTGGTGACGTGCGCTGCCAACGAGCTGATGGCTGAGATCCACCATCGAATGCCGGTTATTATTCCAGCCGAGTCCTACGATCATTGGCTCTCGACTTTGGATCCTGACCCCCGCGGGTTGCTGGCGCCCTTCCCTTCGGCGCCTATGACCATGTGGCCGATCGCAACGCGGGTGAACAAGCCCGCCAATGACGATGCGGATATCCTCCAGGCCATAGCAGGGGAAGGCGGCGAACCGCGCCTGCTCTAGGAGGCGAACGGTAGGTCACCTGCGCGGGCCCACCAGCGCTCGGCGACCGGCACCTGCCACTGCGGCATTACACCCGTCTTGCCGCTTGTTAGGTGCGGAGCTGCAATGCCCTCGCTCAGGCCTGGAAAGTCCTTGGCCCACGAGCAACACTCGTTTGGCGCGGGGGCAAGCCAGAGGATCGTTGGTCCACCCGCTAAGGCCAACGCAGGGATTTTCCGTCATCGACTTGGCGTGTCTGCTGCCCGACATGCGGCGACGGGGCGTACCCAGAGGCGAGCAAAGCTGCCGCGTCCTCTTTTCGGCAGGTCATCGGCAATGGGCGGGGCGAGCCCGTGCACATGCAGGCGGCATCGTTGTTCGCGTCTCGCTGCTTGTAACAGCTTGTTGAAGCTATTTACAAATCAATACAGGTATTTAGTGGTTTATCTCCATGCATTTTGCAAATCCGGAAACGACGCTGGCACTCGCCGGGCGGGTTTGTCGGGGCCAACGTGCAGACGGCATCCCGAGGAGGAGGTCGGTCGATGGTTCGAGAAACTTGGCATAGGCATCTTGCAATAGCCGATCGCCTCATGGTGGAGGCGCGAGATTGTCTTGAGGGTCACAGCAATATCTCTCTGGGCTAGAGCATGGCGGGAGGAGGCCGGCAAGGCCCTGGCGCTTTTGCGCCTCCTTGAGGAGACACTGCATTGAGGCATTGCCACCGCGCGACAATCCTTGAGAAGGTGGCTGCTTACAAAACTCTTGCGACGAACCATACTTTTGCGGCCGTGCGGAAGTTGGCCATAAGTGGTCTGATTATCTGCCGCCGAGCTGACCCCTCAGCCCGCCCCAGTCGGCGCAGCCCATCTCGCCCAGGGGGTGACCGACATCGATCCCGATTGTGTGGAGCCCGGCCATCGCCAGCTCTTTGGCGCGCCGCGGTAACAGGTCCGCCAGTCGGCGGCCTTGGCGACACAGATGTGCGAGGGAAAACATCCGGACAAACCCTGATCTCGGGAGCGGATCAGCCCTCATTGTGCCCGCCGTGCTCTGGCTTGTAGGTTCGTTTTTCTTGGCAGCGCCGGCGAAAGCACCGATGAGGTCTTCCGTGCACGATCCCGAAGCAACGATTGTCGTAATCAAGCGCCACGATGGTCACCGGCTCTATGACACAGACTTGGGGCGCTACATCACCATCGATGATTTGTATGCTTGGCAACTGATGTCGGTGCCGTTCGTTGTGCGCGATGCTCACAGCGGTGAGGATGTTACCGCGGCCATTTTAGTTGAGCCAGCGCGCCTGCATTGACGTCTGGCCCGACGACGCGGTTCCTGGCCTGGGCCTGCCATGCCCGGCACGTACGGGACTGCCGCGGCAGCCTCCTACAACGGCGATTTGGGCCAACAGCCTTCGCGACGGCCCGACCAGCAATGCCGGCGCGAGCGTCGAGGGCTTCAGCAACGCCTCGAATATTTTGAACGTCCCCGAGCGAAAACTGTTCGCTGGTAGTATCGGCTTGGCCATCACCCTTCCGGTGGCACATATCGATGTCGAGGCGGTGATTGGCCCGCTTGGGGTCGAGACCCGCTGGCTGGGGCTTCGGCGACATCACCAGCAGAGCACACGCGTGGCGCCTTCTCACACCTCTCTCATGTCCAGGCGGTGAGCGCTGACGGGGAAGTGGGATCTTGGTTTCTCGCCGATCATTGGCCCGGCATCGACACCGGTTGGACCTTCGCCTGAGAGCGCCAGCCGAGGAAACTTCAGCTCAATGGTTCGGCCGGGGTGGTGTTCAACCTGGAGAACGCCGTGGGTCACGGGCGCGCATTTACCTCACTTGAATTTCCGGGTTCCCGCGGATGCCAATACAATGCATCTATGGCGGGACTAGGATCGGGTGACCGGGGATGCACTGACAAGGTCAGGCAAAATCGCAGATGCGTATTCTGATTGCAGATGATCACGAAGTCGTTCGCTCGGGCCTTCGCCGGATCCTTCTCTCCCAGCCGAACTGGGAGGTCGTTGCCGAAGCCGCCGACGGCAAAGACGCGATCAGCAAGGCAACCGAGACCAAGCCGGATATTGCGATACTGGACTATTCGTTGCCGCGCATAAACGGCATGGAGGCGACGCGACAGATTCGGGCGCGGCTGCCTAAAACTGAAGTTCTTATTTTTACGATGCACGACAGCGAGGCACTGATTCAGGAGCTGTTGAAAGCAGGCGCGCGCGGTTATTTGCTCAAGACGGACGCCACGCGCTACCTCATAGCTGCCATCGAGTCGCTGGCCCTGCACAGGCCTTTCTTCACCGCCAAGGTCTCCGAGCAATTGCTCGACACCTTTTTGGCGCAGCCGGAGCGGGAGGTATCGGCTCTCACCAATCGCGAGCGCGGCGTGGTGCAACTGATTGCCGAGGGTCATACCAACAAGCAGATCGCCCATATTCTCAGTATCAGCCTCAAGACAGTAGAGACGCATCGAAGCGCGATCATGCGCAAGCTGTCGCTGTCATCGAGCGCAGGTCTCGTGCGCTATGCGATCCGCAATCGGCTGGTTGAGGCCTAGGTGGCTTGCGCCATTGCAGGCTTTGCCGCTGGCCGCTGGCCAGATTGACGGCCTGTTCGTAGCCATTCGCCGGGGACATTGAGGCGGCAGCGTACGCCCTCCGGGGCGAACACCAGGTCAGCCGTACCACCTAGCTCGTAGGGAACCAGGTCGGTAATTACGCTCGACCCATAACTGGATTTGCCTTGACCATCGACCGGCGGCCCACCGATTTCTTTCCAATCGATGGTCAGCTGCTCGGACGCATGTCCGTTCAATGGCGAATGCCAGCGGATCACAACATGCCCTTCCCGCCGGGAAAGTGCGCCGTATTTTGCAGCGTTCGTCGTCAATTCGTGAACCACCATCGCTATGGTCTGACCAGCCTCCGCGCTTAGGAGCACGTCCGGTCCCTTGATGTCCGTGTTGCTTTTCGTCACGTAGGGGGCAAGCTCGCGCCGCAGCAGCTGCGCCAGTGGTATGCCCTGCCAGCGGTGGCCACTCAAGAGTTCGTGCGTCAATGCCATCGAGCGAATGCGCCCGTCGAGCGCAGCCACGAATTGCTGCATTGAGCTGCTTGCGTCCATCGTGTGCGCTGCAATAGCGCTTATGGTCGACAGCAGGTTCTTCACACGATGGTCGAGTTCGGCGACCAACACGCGCTGGCGCTCCTCAGTTCGCTTGCGCTCGGTAACATCGATACTGATGCCGACCACTCTCTGAGCAATGCCCTGCTTGTTGTAGAAGATAATACTGCGCGACTCGATCCATCGTAGCGCGTTGTCCGGCCGAACAATGCGATATTCGATATCGTATTCGCTAATGCGCTTGCGCAGGGCCTGTTTGCGGACCTCGGCTACCCGTTCGCGGTCCTCAGGGTGCGCCCGCGATAGCCATTCGCTCCGTGTGGTCATCAAGGTCCCCTCCGGCAGGCCGTGCAGAGCGGCATAGCCCTCGGAAACGTGCAATTCATCCGCTTCAATCGCATACGAGTAGCTGCCGACGAGAGCGGCCTTTCCGGCCAGGGAGAGCTGGGTGTTGCGCTCGGCCAGGGCATCTTCTGCGCGTTTTCGGTCGGAAATGTTTCGCGTCAGACCCTTGATGCGCAAAAGTCTGCCTGTAGCGTCAAACTCTGCCTTTGCCGTCTCCTCGAGCCAAATTTGGCGACCATTCGGACAGCAATACCGAAAGTTCAAGGTGTAGGATGGATTGTCGGGGTTCAGCCCGCAGATGGCTGACTTGAAGCCGTCGCGATCGTCGGAGTGAACCCGTATCAGCAGTTGCGGAACCGTAGCAATGCTCTCATCGATGACCTGAGCGGCGTTATCACTGCGCCGCGATTGCCGCGTCTGGGCGTCCCATTCGAAGGCCATGACTTGGCCGGCGGCCAAAGCATCCGCTAACCGGTTTTCGCTCTCTTTGAGGACCGCTTCGGTTTTTTTGCGCTCGGTCAGATCAATGTTAGCGCCGACAACTCGACGCGCCACGCCATCACGATCGTAATAGATGTGGCTCCGCGACTCGATCCAGCGCGTCTCAGCGTCTGCACGGATGATGCGATACTCGGAATAGTGCTCACGCCGGCCCTCAGCTATGGCGCGCTCAAGGTGAACCTCGATGCGAGGTAAATCGTCGGGGTGGACTCGAGCCTGCCATTCGGCACGCGAGGTGTCCAAGGTTGCCTCCGGTAAGCCGTGGATGGTTGCATAGCCCGGCGATACCTGCATTGCCCCCGAGCCCAAGTCGTAGGCAAACGTGCCCACCAAGCCAATTTTTCCCGCAAGCTCCAGCTGCGTATTGCGTTCGGCCAGTATCTTTTCCGCCTGCTTGCGCTCGCTGATATCGACCAGCATGTTGACGCCACCAATCAATGCTCCGCCGGCATCGAACAGCGGAGTTGGAAAAGGAATGAAAGGCACGCGAGTGCCATCGGGACGCTCGACGATTGCTTCAGCCCCCCGGATCGGCTTCCTCAGCCTCAACGCCATTGCCATTGGACACTCATCGTGCGGCAGCGGCGTTCCGTCGGACCGATAAAGCCTCCAGGACCCGCAGAACTTACTCTGACCAAGCGCGGGACTGTAACCCCACAGCGCCACCGCAGCGACGTTGTAGTAGGTGATATTCCCAACCGCGTCGGTCATGCAGATTGCGGCGGGCAGCGCCTCCAACAACCCACGTATTTCTCGTTCGCTCTTTGCCAGCTTATCTTCGACCTGCTTGCGCGCGGTGATATCGCGGGTGATCCCAAGCCAGCGCAGGGGCTGACCTGCGGCACCGCGCACAACCGTGCCCTCGACCGCCACCCAACGCTCATGTCCGACGTCAGTGCCTTCGGCAGCGGGAGCGAGACGGTATTCGACCTTGCAACTGCTACCCGCACGCTTTGAGGCCGCAAAGGCGGCGTCGAGATCGGGTAGATCGTCAGGGTGAATGAACGGCCGCGCCTCTAGGAGCGTCTTGGGCGGAGCCTCGGGCCGATACCCGTGAATTCGCTGGTCGCGAGCATCCGTTTCAAAGTGTCCTGACTTCGCGTCAACACTCCAGACGCCGAGTTCTGCACCCTCCAGAGCCAATTGCAATCGCTCAGTGCTATCCTTCAGTGTTGCTTCATTCTGCCGCCTCTCCGTAAACAGAGCGGCGAGCACAAGCATACAGATTGAGAGAGCCAGTAACGTCGCTCGGGCCGCATGGACACGGTCGTGCAAGCTTGGAAGCTCACCCACGTCAGCCATGCCAAACGTGGCCGTCGAGACCACCGAAAAACCCAGAACAAGTACGGCCGCAGCGGCGAACACCGGGTGGCGGTGGGCAGCCAACAACACTGGCAAGAGCAATCCCAGCGGAAGCACGGTGTACCAGTAGTGCGCCGGGCAACCAAAAGCGACCACGCACACCACGGTGAGCCCGGCAAGTGTCAGCGTGCCTTTCACAAGCTCCCATCTTTCCGGTGGATTGAACCGCAGGCTGCGCACTCCGATCAGGAGAGGCGCCACCATGATGATGCCGAGCGCATCAGAGGCCAACCAGTTCAGCCAAATGGCTAACGCCGGCGTGTGCGAGCCGTGGAAGTAGATGAAGCCGACGGTCGCAACCGCTCCGGAGATCGCCGCCCCAACTCCGGCTGCCGCAAAGAAGCCGAGCACGCCGCGCAGGCTTTCCAGCCTGAAGCCCTCGCCGAAGTGATATTTGATCAGTCGCGCCACCAGCAGGGCTTCCCCGGTATTGCTGAGCGCGAAGACAATAGCCGTAGCAGGGTCTAGACTAAGCAGGCCCGCCGAGGCGCTTGCGGTAGCCACTCCAAGTGCTACCGGCAACCGCACGCGATCACCGAAGGCGATGAGTGTCCCGGAGGCGATGCCCGCGGCGGGCCAGAACACGGCTATGCCATCTGGCCCGGTCAACAGGGCCAGGCTCAGGCGTGCGGCGAGGAAGTACCCGCCCCCGACGACGATGGCGAGTGCAAGGCAGGCGAGCCACGCTGGGGGGGAACTCATTTGGGCGGGTGTTTGATTAGGGATCTGCTGCCGCAGGTTCTGCATCTACACCACTCCCTCAAGCCCCACACGCAACGGCGGCCGCTACCGATTGGCTTCAAATGGATACCGTCGGCGGTGACCCCTCAGCATCGGTTGGCATTGGCAACGTGGTGTGGACATCAGGGGTTTTACTGATATTGGCGGGAGAAAAACCCTGAGTGGTTGCAGCTTCGGTGTTTCGGAAAAGCGGGGCAGTGCCGCGTGTCGGAGGCACGAGGTCACGACCGCCGGCACTGCGCAGGGGTACAAGATTTTTAAAGGTCGGCTGCCGCAATTTCCGCTGCGGCAAGCACCTCGTGGGTGTGCTCGCCGAGCCCAGGGGCACGCGATCCCACCGTGGTCGACGCTGCCGACATGCGGAAGGGCGGATTTAGGACTTTAAATTGTCCTCCGGCGTCTTCTACCTCGCCGAAGGCACCCCGGTGCTCAAGCTGGGGGTCTGCCATGGCTTGGCGCACGGTGCGATAGGCAGCAGCGGGAACCGAGTTGTGGTCGAGTTGGCGGAGGCACTCCGCGCTGGAAAGGTTCTTGGACCAGGCCTCGAACTCGTCCATGAGGGCACCCCAATTGGCGCGCCGGTCGAGATACTTGGCAAATCGAGGATCTGTGATCCAGTCAGCACGGCCGGCGGCTGCCGCCATGCCCTGGAAGGTGCGCTCGCTCGCCACGGCCATACTAATAAAACCGTCGCCTGTCGCCACCGGCCCGAAGATCGGTCGAGCAGGCGGCGGCGGCACCTCGAATTGCGCGGTTTGCAGCTCCGTGAGCGTGAGAGACAGCATGCTCTCGAGCATGGAAATGTCGAGATGCTGACCCTCCCCAGTCGCTTGGCGCTGATGCAGAGCCGCGCCAATGGCGGCCAAGGCGTAAGTGCCGGCCAGCACGTCGGCGACATAGACCCCGCAATGGTCTGGGCGCGGCCGTCCTTGCTGATATGCCAAGTTGGCGAGATCGAAGCCCGAGCTTGCGTGAATCACCGGAGCGTAGGCGGGCATGTCGGCGCATGGACCGGTCTGGCCGTAACCCGAAATCGAGCAGTAAATGAGCCGACGATTGACCTTGCCGAGGACGGCATAGTCAAGACCAAGCCGCTGCATCACCCCTGGACGGAAGTTCTCGACGAGGATGTCGGCGTCGGCGGCGAGCCGACGCACCGCTGCGACGGCAGCATCGCTTTTGAGGTCGAGCACGACGCTTTTCTTGCCGGCGTTGAGCTGGCCGAAGTAGCTGCTGGCGCCGTTGCGCAGTGGCAGCCGCGTGCGCATCATATCGCCTGCCGGCGCCTCGATCTTGATCACCTCGGCACCGAGGTCCGCCATGAGGCGTGTGCAGTGCGGGCCGGCAATGGTGGTCGTGAAATCGAGCACGCGCAGGCCCGAGTATGCTTTCATCATCTCGCCTCCCTCCCCACCTGCCTCCGGGCCGAAGGTTCGTTGGTTTGCAGCCTCCGTGCAAGCGACGAGTGGGAAGTGGCCGGCGCCGTGCAAATTGAAGCATGGCCGCCCATCCGCTCGGCTAGGCCTGTTGCAGCGCCGAATTTGTTCGGCTTGCCCGCAATACAAGCGCCCATAATCCCCTCTGGAGGCAATGAAGCGGTGCCCCTCTTCTCGCCCTGGATTCGCCCATCCCACCGCCGGTCGGCGCGCCCGTCGCAGGCGCCAGGCTGAGGCAGGTGTGCGTTGGACGCGGCGGCGAGGCGGTTGGCGGTGCGGCGGCGAACGCAGCCCACCAAGACGCCTCCGGGGCCGGCTCCCTGCTGTGCCAAACCTCTCGCCAGCGCCAGTCTTTCGAACTGCGGGGCTGCCCCGGGTCGCACGCTGGGTGCTCGCCAGACCGCTTCTCCTCCCCAGCCCTACAGCTTAACCCGTATAGACGGCAGCAGCCGACCCGGCCAGGTTGACCGCCACTTGTTGCGTTTCGTGCGCGGCTAGGCCCACGAAGCGACAAGAGGGCAGCCCTCAGGTTGGCGTGACCTTGTTCCGGCCTGGGGGTTGTCCGTCATGACGCTTCGACACGGGTTGGTTGGCGACGCGCTTTTTTTGGCGCGACGGCGTCGGTTCCTCGGGCGACCATTGGATGGCAAATGGTGAGGATGGCGCGGCCTCGTCATCACGCCAACCCACCATGCTGGTCACCATGCCGGCCACCATGACCATGAGGAGGGTGCCAGGCGAACAGGCTCCATCTGCCTGCTCGGTTCACTGACTTGGGCGTAAGCGCTCGCCAGCCACATCGGGTCTCCCCCATTTTGGGGATGCCCTTAAAGGATCAAGTAGCGCATTGGAAGCACGCGTCCGTCAGCCAACGCATGGCATCGTGACGGCGAGAGGACTCTAAAGCTATGAGGTTGTCGTTTAAACTTCATGACGCAACACCGCCATTCGTGGAACTATGCCTAGAGACCTGGCGGCAAGATGTTCACGGCGGCGCACCGATAATTTCGCCGCGCCTCTCCACGGCAAACGAAATCAGGCAAAGCTGCGCAAACTTCCGCGCACAGCTCGACAGGGTCGAGCGCGAAGCGATAGCGGCCCTGCATGCCACGAAGAAAGCAACATGAGCGCCAACCCAGGAAGCATCAGGTTCGCCTGAGGACAATGCTGTGAGCGCGCCGCGCGCCGGTCAGATCGCCAAGATCGCTCGATGATCGCCGGCGGCCTGGAGCAGCACGTCGCCTTGGGGCGCGCATCGGCGCAACGAGGCAAGCCCGGGCTGTCCTGATGCGTTCCTGCAGCTGGCTCAAGTTGCAGCACCCTTGAAAAAACCTGCGTCCAGACCTTGCATTGGTACGGCCCGGGGGAAAGTGCAGCGAGCAGGGTTGATTGAGGACCTGCGGCCGATCGGGCCGCAGGTGGCCCAAGACACTGGCTCCCCCGACCGCGATTGAGAAGACAGCGGGCGACCCCCGCGTGCTCAGCCTGCCTCGTCACCGCTGGGCATCGCGCATATCGATTGCGGAGACGCTGCCAAGAAACGAGGGCGTCTGGGTCTAGATGGCTCAGACCACCGCCGTTGCAGACCTCCTTCACGCCCAGCTGCGCGGCCGCTCCTTGCGTCACCGCCCGCTGCGGAGCAGCGCTGTGCCCGGCGTGCATGGGCCGGCAGGGAACGTCGAGGAATGGAATGCGTTCGTCGGCAGGTTAGAAATGCGCAGAAGTGGTATATTTATCGAACGGTGTCGATCGCGAGCGAGGCCGACAAAGGCGTCGTCGGCATGCCGGAGTGGCAGTGGGGCGAGTGAGGGCTATGAGGATCATTGATGTCCATTCGCACTGGGGAACGCGTCGCGGCTATCCGCTGCAGACCGAGCGGGAGCTTGCACAACAGCGCTCGACCTGGAACTCGGCTCCGCTCTACCATACCGAGGCCGAGATGGCGGCCTACTTCCGTGACAGCAGCGTCAGGGCCATCCTCGATCTCGGTTACGCCAAATATCGACCGCTCGAGGAGATGCGCGCGCTCCACGACTACGCATTCGAGACGGAGGCCGCTTACGGCGATGTCATCTTAGGGCACTGGATCCACATCGATCCGCAGCGCGCCGGCGCCGATGGTGTCAAAGAGCTGCGGCGGTGCATCGACAAGCGGATCGGTTTCCTGGGCTACGCCGTATCGGCGTCGCTGTCGCCGCCGGCGAGCGAGCCCATCTATCAGCCCTACTACGATCTGTGCGTCGAGGCCGGCATTCCCGTGCTGATCTTCGTCGGCACCACCGGCCTCGGCGCTGGGTTGCCGGGTGGCGATGGCGTCATTCTCGAGTACTGCCACCCGCGTCACCTCGACCTCGTTGCGGCAGGCAACCCAAAGCTCAAAATCGTCGCCGCGCGCCCGGGCTGGCCGTGGCAAGCCGAAGTGATCGCCGTGCTCATGCACAAGCGCAACATCTGGTACGAGCTGCACGGTTGGTCGCCCAAGTACCACACCGCCGACCTCAAGCATGAAATTCCCCGGCGGCTCAAGGACCGCATCCTGTTCGGCGGCGATTATCCGCTCTTTTTCTACGAGCGGCTCGTCAAGGACTGGCGCGCCGAGGGCTATCCGCCCGAGGTTCTCGAGAAGGTGTTTTACAAGAACGCCGAGCGCTGGCTGGCCGAGATCGGGCTCGAAGGGCGGATTTGATATGGACTTCGGGCTTCGCGGCAAGGTCGGCATCGTCGGCGGCGCCAGCATGGGCATCGGCTACGGCATTGCGCGCGAGCTTGCCGCCGAAGGGGCAAGCCTTGCTCTCACAGCGCGTCGCCATCCGGCATTGTCGGAGGCGGCGGCCAGAATCCGCGCTGAGACCGGAGCCACGGTGCTCACCATTCCTGCGGATTGCCGACGCGCCGAGGACTGTGCGCGTGTAGTCGAGACGACGGTGAACCAGCTCGGCGGTGTTGACATTCTGATCAACAATGACGGCGCGCCGCCCCTGGGAGAGCTTGCAAGCTTCGACGATACCTCCTGGGCCAAAGCGGTCGAGCAGAACTTGATGTACGTGGTGCGTATGACCCGCGCCGTCGTTCCGCACATGAAGGCTCGCGGCGGTGGCGGCATCCTCAGCATCACCGCAATCTCCGCCATCCAGCCGATCCCGGGCTTCGGCCTCTCCGTCGCCACCTGGGGTGGCGTCATCGGCTTCGCCAAGACCCTCTCCCTGGAGGTCGCGCGCGACAACATCAACGTCAACACGATTTGCCCCGGCTACATCGAGACACAGCGCCTCGAGAAGGTGTTCGCTGCCGGCGGACAGGACGCCTCGATCATGCGCGGAAAGCTCGAGGCCGAGGTGCCGATGGGCCGCATCGGCAGGGTCGAGGACATCGCCGGCCTCGCCGCGCTTCTGGTCTCGCCACGCGGGCGTTACATCACGGGCACGGCCATCCAGGTTGATGGCGGCCTGCTTCGCGGCGTGCGCTGAGGAGGGCACCACCATGGGCTTCAGCACCATCGTAAAACCGCACCTTGCCGAGCGCTGGCGCAAGCAAGGTCATTGGGGCAATGAGACGTTCTTCGACAGCCTTGCACGTCGCGCGGAGCTGCATCCTAGCCGTGAGGTGTTCGTCGATGGCTACGAGCGGATAACCTACGGTGAGCTCAAGGACAAGGTCGAACGCTGCGCCGCCTTCTTGCGTCGCATCGGCATCAAGCGCGGGGACGTCGTCACCATCCAGCTGCCGAACCGCATCGCCTTTCCCATCGTCTTCTTCTCACTTGAGTTGATTGGCGCCATCGCCAACAAGGTGAACCCAGACTTCCGTGTGCGCGAGCTCGACTACATCCTGCGCTTCTCTGGCAGCCGTGCGTTCGTTTGTCCCACCTCCTTCAAAGATTTCGACTACCTGGAGATGGCGCGTGGGCTCAGAGACACGCTTCCAGAGCTCGAGCATGTGGTGGTGGCGGGGTCGGTTGTGGAGGGCGAATGGAACCTGGAGCGGGGTATTGCCGAGAGCACGCCGCTGGCGCCATCCGAGCGCGTGCGCATGGGGGCCGATGAGGTCTATCGCCTGGCTTTCACATCCGGCACGACGGGCAACCCGAAGTGCGTGCTGCACTCGTTCAACACAACCCTGCCGGCCGTACAGCAAATCAACAGCGATATGGCCGTGACGGAAAAGGAGGTGCAACTCGTCTACCTGCCGGTTTGCCTCAACTGGGGCTATCTATGCCTGCTGCAGGCCATTGTTTCCGGCAGTCGGGCGGTGCTGCTTGAGCGTTTCTCCCCCCAGGAGGCGTTGGCGCTGATCCAGCGCGAAGGCGCCACCTACATCGCCACCGCGCCGGCTTCGATCGTGGCCATGCTCAACGCACCGGGCCTTGCCAACTATGACGTCTCCTCGCTGCGAGTTGTCATCACCGGTGGAGCCTCCGCCGCAATCGAGACGATCCGCGATTACCAGGCGAGGATGCCGGGTCACCTGATCGAGCTCTACGGCATGCTAGAGACGGGCTTCCACACTTACACGCGCTTCAGCGACGATCCGGCCAAAGTCAACGGCACCATAGGGCGTGTCGTCTCGAGCATGGAGCTTAAGGTGCTGAATGAGTTGGGCCAGGAAGTGGCGAGGAGCGAGGTCGGCGAGATCGCGGCTTTGGGTCCCAGTGTCCACCTCGGCTACCACGCCAATGCGGTCGCCAATGCCGAGGCCTTCACGGCGGACGGCTGGTTTCGCACGGGCGACCTCGGGCGTATCGTCGATGCGGCGGGCAACGTCGAGATCGTCGGGCGACGCAAAGAGATAATCAACCGCGGTGGCAAAAAGTTTTTCCCCCGCGAAGTGGAGGAGATCCTCTATAGCCATCCCAAGGTGATGCATGCGGCTATGGTCGGCATCGCCGATCAGCGGCTCGGCGAACGCAATTGCCTGTGCGTCATTCCCAGGCCCGGACAGTCCGTGACGCTGGCCGAGATGATCGGGCATCTCAAGGGCCAGGTGGCGGACTACAAGCTGCCCGAGGAGTTCCGTATCGTCGAGGAGCTGCCGTTCACTGCGACCGGCAAGCTCCGACGGCACGTGCTTGCCGAGTGGGTCGCAAAAACGAAGGTTGGTGACGGAACGGCGCGGTCATAGGCCAGGCAAGGGGTCTTTTTTTGGCGCGCCAGCCGGCGCTGATCGGCAACCAAGATCAGTTGCGTGATATCCAGGGCACCGGTAGTTTGCTCCTTACAGCCGCACGCCAAAACGCGGCGAGTTCAGGGAGTGAACCGCAATGCCCTCCAAGCCCCGCCAGACGCGTCGCGCTTTTCTCGCCGGCACCGCTGCAGCCGTTGCTTCGCCCTACGTTTACACCAGTGTCCAGGCGCAAGCTGGCGGCGCCATCAAGATTGGCATGCCGCTTGCCTTGACGGGCCCGCTGGGATCGGTCGGCCAGCAACAGAAGCGTGGTGCCGAGCTCTATGCCAAGCTGCAAAATGCCAAGGGCGGCATCCTCGGGCGCAAGATCGAGCTGCTAATCGAGGACACGGCCGGCAACCCGGCCACGTGCGTGCGCAAGGCCCAGGAGATGGTGGAGCGTTACGATTGCCGTCTCTTCACCGGCATCACGCTGTCGTCCGAGGCCTTGGCGGTCGTACCCAAGCTTGCCGAATGGAACTCGATCTTCATCTCATCCGACAATGGTGATGGACGCCTGACCGCCGAAAGCTTCGTGCCGAACTTCTTCCGCGCCAATACCTCGGGTCCGATGGGTGCACGTGCCGTTTCGCTCTACATCAAGGATGCCAACCTCAAGAGCTTCTACGCCCTGGGCATGGACTACGCCTGGGGGCACAACAGTGTCCAGGTGTTCGAGAACGAGATGAAGCGCCTCAACATAAACTTCCTCGGTAAGGTTTTTTCTCCTACCGGGACCAAGGACTACTCCACCTACATCGCCAAGATCCGCCAGTCGGGTGCCGACGGCGTCTATCTCGTACTGGCCGGTGACGACAACAACGCGTTCCTAGCGCAGGCGGCGCAATACCAACTGTCTGCCAAGATGGCGCTGCTGACAGAGCAAATCGAGCTGGTCGCCCTTCGCGCCGTTGGTGACGCCTCACTCGGCCTTATCGGTTCCGCCCGTTATGCCTTCACGATCGATACTCCCGCCAACAAGGAGTTTGTCGAGATTTGGAAGGCGGAGCACAAAACGATCCCCGATACATTCGAGGGCGAGCAGTGGCAGTGCATGAAGGTGTTTGAGGCTGGCATCAGCAAGGCCGGCGGTATCGAAGCCGACAAGCTGCGACCCGCCTTGGAGGACCTCACCATCGAGAGCGTCAAGGGTAAGGTGCTGATGCGCAAATGCGATCATCAAGGCGTCCAGCAGGGCTTCATGGTGAAGGTTGTCAAAAAAGACGGCTTCGACCACCCTATCCCCGAGGTGCTTGCCGTTCTGCCGGCCGACCGCACCACTCCGCCCTGCAACAAGATGACCTACGACGACTGATCTCGGCCTCGACACGCGCCGCCTGCCAGCTGAACCAGCAAAGGCAGTGCCAACTGCCGCGACCGGATCGCCCGAGAGCACATGAGCACGCTCGCTTTCTTTCTCAATCAGGGCGTCAATGCGCTGTCGCAGGCGGCATTGCTTTTCTTCTTAGGGGTCGGGCTTACGCTGATCTTCGGCATCATGCGCATCGTCAATTTCGCGCATGGTGCCCTCTACATGCTGGGCGCCTTCATGGGTTACTCCCTGGTACGGTGGACCGGTAATTTCTGGATTGCGCTGGCATTGGCTCCGATCCTGGTCGGCTTGATCGGCACGACCTTCGAGCTGGTAATCCTACGCCGGCTTTACCGGCGGGACGCACACGCCTTCCTGATGGTGACCTTCGGTCTCGCCCTGGTTGTCACCGAGGCTGTTCGCCTGCTCTGGGGTCCCGATGCGCTGCAGGTGCCGCCCCCTAAACCGCTCTCGGGCGTCGTCTTCCTGCTGGGCGAGCCGTTTCCAACCTACCGGCTATTCCTTGCCGCCGCCGGTGCCGTGATGGCGATCGCCATCTGGCAGCTGCTCGAGCGCACCCGACTCGGCCTTTTGATACGCGCCACCTCGCAGAACGCCGAAATGGTGCACGCGCTTGGCATCGATGTCGGCCTGGTGCGTTCGGGCGTGTTCGGCATCGGTTGCGGCCTAGCGGCCCTCGGCGGCGTTCTGGCTGCACCGCTCGTTACGGCATCACACGGCATGGCAGCAAGCGTGATCATCGATGCCTTTGTCATCGTCATCATCGGTGGCATGGGCAGCTTCCTCGGCTCACTGATCGGGGCACTGCTCATCGCCTTCGTGCAGGTGTTCGGCAACTACTACCTGCCGGACTTCGCTCTGGCATTCATGTACCTTGTCATGCTGCTCGTGCTGGTAGTGCGGCCTGGCGGCCTGCTCGGCAAGGAGGCATGAGGCGATGCGCTGGTCGAGGCTCCTAGGTCTCGCGGTCGTCGCGTTGCTGATCGCCGCTCCGCTCGGGCTACCCGCATTCGCAATGACGCTACTCACCGAGCTCGTGATCCTCGGTCTGTTTGCCATGAGCCTCGATCTGATGGTCGGCTATACGCGGCTGGTATCATTTGGGCATGTGGCCGCCTATGGTTTTGGCGCCTACGCCTCCGGCTACCTGTTGCTCAACACCTCGATACCACTGCCGTTCGTGGTGTTGCTCGCCGCGCTGATGACCGGCACTGGCGCCATCGGCGTCGGATGGGTGTGCACGCTTGCGACCGGTGTGTCATTTTCAATGCTGACGCTGGCGTTCGCTCAGCTGCTTTATGCGATTGCCTTCAAATGGACGTCCGTCACGGGTGGCTCGGATGGTCTTGCCGGCATTCCGCGTCGGGTGGGGCCCATGGGTCTCACGTTGCTGACCACCAAGACGGGCTTTTACTACTTTGCTCTTGCCTGTCTGATCGGATCATTCTTGCTGTGCCGGCAGCTCGTATCCTCACCCTTCGGCGCGGTACTGCGCGGTATTCGCGAAAACGAGGCCAAAACCCTGGCGCTCGGTTACAACACCCGCCTCTACAAGATCGCAGTTGTCGCCATCGCCTATGCACTCGGCGGCCTCGCCGGCGCGCTCTATGCGCCCTTTGCTGGTTTCGCCAATACCGAGTTGCTGTTTTGGCTGCTCTCGGGTCAAGTGCTCATCATGGTGATCGTCGGCGGCTCCGGGACGCTGATCGGGCCGATCCTTGGCGCTGCCTTCTTCCTCTTGCTCGAGCACCAACTCTCCTCCTACACCGAGGCGTGGGCCCTGTTCTTCGGTTTGGTGTTCATCGGTTTTATCCTGTTTGCTCCCGAAGGCATCTGGGGCCTTCTGACAACACGCTTCAGGCGTGGCCACGACCCTTTGCGGAAGGGCCACACCCATGCCTGACCCCGGCACCACGCCGACGGGCGAGACCGCAGAGGCGCCGCCCGCCGCCCAGCTGGTGGAGCTGGTCGGCCTCACGCGGCGATACGGGGCACTAATTGCCGTCGACAACGTCGACATGCAGGTCTTAAGCGGCGAGATTCGCGCCATTATTGGACCCAACGGTGCGGGGAAGACAACGCTGTTCCATTTGATCACGGGCATCGTCAAGCCGAGCGCCGGCAGCGTGCGCTTTGCAGGCGAAGACATTACGGGTCAAGCCGCGCACGCCATCTGCCAGCGCGGCGTATCGAGAACCTTTCAGCTTACCTCGCTGTTTCCCGAGATGACGGCACGCGAGAACGCGCGGCTCGCGGCGCAGTCGCGCAATCGGCGGCGGTGGCTGCCGTTCGGCGGCAGCAGCGTGTTCTTGGAGGCGCAAAATGCCGGCGACGCAGCGCTGGAGCTGCTGGGCCTCACTGACGTTGCAAGCCGGCCCGCCGGTCTGCTCAGTCACGGAGACCAACGGCTTCTCGAGGTGGCGATGGCAATGGCACAGCAGCCCAAAGTGCTTCTGCTCGATGAGCCGACGCAGGGTCTTTCGGTCGAGGAAACAGCGCAAGCCGTAGAAACGCTGGCTGGGTTCCTCGACAAATCGCGGGTGACCGCGCTGCTGGTCGAGCACGACATGGAAGTGGTCTTCCGGTTGGCCCACAAGATAACGGTGCTGCACCGTGGCGCCGTCATTGCCGACGGAGCACCCTTGGCGGTGAAGGCCGATCCGCGTGTGCAGGAGGCTTACCTCGGAGGCATCGATTAATGCTCAGCCTTCGCGGCCTCAATACGCACTATGGTGCCAGCCACATCCTGCAAGGCGTCGATCTTGAGCTGACAAAAGGCCGCATTGCGGCCGTGCTTGGCCGCAACGGCGTTGGCAAGACGACGACCGTGAAGACGATCATGGGCTTCGTGCACCCGAGCGCGGGCTCGGTGGAACTGGAGGGTGGGTCGATCACGGCCTGGGCGCCGCACCGTGTGGCGCGCGCCGGCGTGGCTTACGTGCCGGAAGGGCGGCTGATATTCCCCGATCTTACGGTCGTCGAGAATATCCGCGTCGCCGAACGAGCCCCAGCACAGGCCTGGCCGCTCAGCCGGTTGCTCGCGCTTTTCCCCTCGCTTGGCGAGCGGCAACGCCACCGGGGGTCGCAGCTCTCGGGTGGCGAGCAGCAAATGCTGGCAATCGCACGTGCCCTTGTCAGCGACCCCAAGGTGCTGCTGCTCGACGAGCCGAGCCAGGGCCTCGCGCCACTAGTCATACGCGAGCTGGCGGGGATCATTCGATTGCTGCGCGACGCCGGGGTTACCATTCTGTTGATCGAGCAGAACTTGAAGCTTGCCGAAGTGGTCGCCGACGAGTTGCACATCATGGCGAAGGGCCGGATCGTCTACTCGGCCGATCCCCAGCGTTTCCGGGCCGAGGAAGAGCACGTCCGCTCGCGATATCTGACGGTGTGAGTTCGGCCGGATCGCCGTGCACCCTGCCTGGCACCAGGGCCACGGCCCAGTCCGTCTCGCCAACCCCCAGACCCGGACGGCTGCGAAAATGATCTGAATAGGCCCGCAACGTTACCGCCCCCACCCAGGCTGCGCGTAAAAGTCCACGCGGGGTCGCCGTGCTGAAGGAGATCAACAACGCGAACGGTCTTGACCCCCTGCGCTTTATGCTGCAGGCTGCCTGATACACAGATTTTTCGCCGAAGCTGGAGATGGTCCCACCGCAGCGGTGGGAAAAAACCTTCTCTGCGGAACTCTGAGGCTCTATATCCCCCCTGGTGCCGCGGACCTCTTCGTTCATTGTTCCCGCCCCATCGGGACTGGACGCCCGTTCCTCGACGGGCGACGGCTGGCTGCATGAGGCTGACGCGGAGGCTGTCATGTTGGCGCTTGCCGGCAGGCAAGACGGCTCAAGCGCCTTCTGCGCGCGGGCGAGCGGCCCAAACAACCTGAGCGGCATCGATCGCATCGAGCTCAATGGGAAGGAGCAACCGCCGCTGTTGGCTGGCCTGCGGTGCAAAGCCGGCAATGCTCCCGCATCGGCTCATATCCGGCCCGCGGAGGCGTCTCAGACCATGGGGCAGCTTCACCGGCAATGCCGGCGCCACCGCCACGGGAGCCTGCTCTTAAGGCAGAACGAGGCATTGTCCAATCCCGGCCGGAGCAATTGGGCGAAGCCGACGCGGGTGGCGGCCGTGGGACGACAAGGCTACCGGCGATCCATTTGGCACGCTGAGGACTACGCAGAGCGGCACCTTCACGGGAGCGCGCATGACACCTGACATCGCCGCCTGTTTGGCAATCCTTGCCGTCGCCGTCTTGCTGTTCGCCTGGGACCGGGTGGCTGCTGACGTCGTTGCCCTTGGCGTGATGCTGGCGGTGATCGCGACCGGATTGCTGCCCACAGACCAGGCATTTGCCGGCTTCAGTAGCGACACGGTCATGATGATCCTGGGGTTACTCGTGATGTCGGCCGGCCTGATCCAGACCGGGGTGGTGGAGATTGCCGGACGCTATGTTTTCGACCTTGCCGGAAGAAACGCGGCGGTCTTTCTGCCCGTGATCATGCTGGCGGTGGCGGCCGTGTCGGCGTTCATGAGCAACACCGCTGCCACCGCATTCTTTGTGCCTCTCGTCATCGGCTACGCCAGCAGGATTGGCGTCAGCCCATCGAGGTTTCTGCTGCCGCTGGCGTTCTCCTCGATTCTGACCAGCTCCGTCACCCTGATCAGCACCTCGACCAATCTGGTGGTGAGTGATCTCCTGACGCGCTACCAGCAGCCGCCGATGGGCATGTTCGAACTGGCGCCCGTCGGTATTCCGATCGCCGTCGTCGGCATCCTCTACGTTTGGATTGTCGGCGTGCGCCTGATACCGCAACGCGAGAACCAGAAGGCCGAAGCAGCAATCGGGCAGCGCAAGTATCAGGCAGATGTGGTGATCGGCGAGACGAGCCCGTTAATCGGCAAATCGCTCAAGGACGCCAAGATTGACGGCGATGCAGGGCTCACGGTCGTCAAGCTCATTCGCGGCGAAGAGGCAATGCGCGGTGACAAGAAGCTAGCCGATATCGAGCTGCAGTCTGGGGACGAACTATTCATCGCAGGTCTGCGCACCGATCTGCTCAAGATCAAGGACATCACCGGCCTCGATTTCAAGGCCGACGTCCATTTGGCGGAGCCTGACGAGGACAAGCAGCGGAGCACGATCGTGGAAGGCGTGCTGCTGCCACGCTCGCCCCTGATCGGCCAAAGCCTGAGAAGCCTGGAATTCAAGGAGCGCTATGGTTTGCAGGTGCTTGCCATGCATCGTGCGGGGCGGATACCCCGATCGATCAGTTCGGCCCGTCTGCGGATGGGCGACGTTCTGCTCCTGCAGGGAACGCCCGAAGATGTCAAAGCGCTGGAGAGGGGCAACTTGTTCAACATCTTCGGCGGCGTGGAAACGCAACGGCTCAATTACTCGCGTGCACCGCTCGCCGCAGCGATCTTCCTGGCAGCAATCGTGGCGGTGACCTTTAAGCTCGCATCGCTGCCAGTGGCAATGCTGGGGGGCGCCTTCACCATGCTGCTTGTCCGCTGCTTGTCTCCTGAGGAAGCCTACCGCCAGGTCGAATGGAAGGCGCTGATCTTGATCGGTGCGCTGTTGTCGCTCGGGGCCGCCATGGAGTCGAGCGGTGCCGGTAAGTATCTCGCGCAGCAACTTATTAGCATCGTCGGCGCCGAAAGCCGCCTTGGCTTGCTCAGCTGCTTTTTTGTTTTGACCGTGGCGCTGACACAGCCGATGTCCAACCAGGCTGCAGCCTTGGTGGTGGTGCCGATAGCCATGCAAACCGGCATTGAGATCGGCGTCGACCCCCGCGGCTTCGGCATGATGGTCGCCGTGGCGGCCAGCTGTTCTTATCTGACACCACTCGAACCGTCTTGCCTGATGGTCTATGGACCGGGCAAGTATCAGTTCTCCGATTTCTTCAAGGTTGGAGCGCCACTGACTGTGCTGATCTACGGCTTGGCAATCGTCCTGATTCCGCGGCTTTGGCCGATGTGAGCGCGGTGTCGCCGAGTGCTCCCGGCACGCTAGCGGTCCGTGTCCATGGGACACGGACCATCATGTCGACTGAATTTTTGCCTTTGTGGTCTCGCTCAGTCCCTACTCAGGACGCCCACCAAGATCCAGCTTGTCCATCACGCCCCACCAGGCAGGCGAGCCCACCGGATACACGTTGGGAAGGGCGTACTCAATGGCCGGGACCACGCGTCTGATAGGCGCCGCGCCATAGCCGTAAGCGGAGGGCGCATACACGGGAGCAAGGCCAAGGCTCTCAACGTAGGAGGGAGGCGCGACGTTTCCGGACACGACGGGAGGACTAGGGCCGTATGCGCGAGGCGCGACGTAACCGAATACAGGGGGAGCCACATAACCTGACGCCCGAGCCCCTCGGTAGCAGTGCCGAACACACCGGTAGGCGACCCGTTTCAGGTCGGCGCCGGCCGCCGGAGTTGACCTGAGCTCGGTTAACGCATTGGCAAGAGGAGCCGATTGCGCTCCCCCCACTAGCATTGTGAGCGCAGAGAAGCTGGTCGCAGCGATTATCCAACGTTTGGCTGCCATGCTCGTCCTCCCGATGCCAGCTATGCGATGGCGTGGTGGTGGTGCCTTCAGCGGTCCGCACGCATTGTCGTCGATGAGGCTCGCGGCGCACTTCAGCGCGCGAAACTAGGCGCTTCGTTCCACCCGCGTCGATCCAGGACTACCCTAGGTCCAATCCACGAAACTACTGAATGCCGTCGCTTGGTTAAGAACTGGAGGGGAGCCACTGCGACATCCGAGCACTTGAGTGCGGTGGCGTGCTCGAACTCTTTGCGGAAGGAAATTGCAACCGCCGAAGGGACGATCGGCGGCTTGCTTGCCGCGTCGACATCCGTTCAATCACGTCAAGCTTGTCTGCCTTGATAAGCGCTCGCCAAGCCACCGGTGCAGCACCAAAGAGGCGATACGAGACGGCAGCCTTCGCACATCATGCCTCCGGCGTGTCGTCGACGCACAGCGGGGTACGCAGCATCGCGCGCCGCCTGCGCAGAAGACAAATTTCCAAGACATGGCGTTTCTTCCGCGAGAAGCATACTTGGTCCGGCCATGGCCGGGCGTGACATAGGTGCAGAGGCCAGGCGAAGACAGCGCTGTAGCACTCGCATGCCGCTGTACCAGCCGCGGCGAGGTGCTACAAAGGCGTCACACGGCTGCAGGGAAAGCGTCCAGAAGCGTGCAAAGTAGACAATGCGCGATGCCGGAGAGCCAGAGCGCTTCCGCGCGACGCGCATGCGTCATGAAACTACAGATGGCCCCGCTGCCGAGCACCCTGTCGACAATCGTGGACGTGCACGCGGGCAGTAGCTTTATCAACAACCGCCGCGCGACCCAGCGTCTGATCCGACTTTGGTCCCATTGCGAAAACTGGCGCTAGGCCTCCGAGCCGACGCCTGCCGCCTCAGGCCCTTTGCGCAAAGAGCGAGCTCGCTTGATGATTGTGGCGCTGGCAACGCCGCCAGTTCGTCCCACAACTCGAGCCGTGGCACTTTCGCGCCTGGCTTGCACGCCCGTCGGGAGCCCTTTTTTTGCGGCTCGGACACCCTTCGGGCCGGGCTGGTGGCGTTAGGCAAACATTGCCCCGCCGGGCATGGCCAATGGTCGCCTGTTGGCCTCTTACCCTCTGAATTTCGGTACGAAAGATCTTAGCACGAAGGTCCGCAGCAGCTGACCCTGCGTGAGGTGTAAGCCTATGCCGAAGTCTGCAAAGGGTTTCCGATAGGCGTAGCCCATGGTGTGAGGCCGGGGGCGGTCGCTCGCGCGACGCGAACCGGGTCTCATGGGACGCGCATTGACTTAGGGGTCGAACATGTACCTGCCGAAGGACGCATCACGCAGCCGCGTTAGGGAAGCCCTCAAGGCACGTGAAAACCGTCTAGAAATTGTGCGCGCCCTATCAACCGGACAGGTGACGCGGCGGGAACTGTTCAGGTGGGGCCTTTTCACGAGCAGCGGCTTGCTGGCCTGGAAAAGCGGCCTTAACGTCTATGCCCCGAGCGCCTACGGTCAGGTTCCGACCGGCACCCCGCGCAGCCCGCTGTTTGGCGCCCGCAAGTTCACCCAACCTTTCCACCGGCTGGACGTGCCGGTGCCAATGGCCCTCACCCGCAGCACCAGCGGCGATGCCGTGTTTCCCGCCGGTTCGGGTGAACGCGCCGCCAAGCGGCTTTCCTATCACAACGATTTCAATGCCTGGAAAGCAGCCAATCAGAGCCAGCCCACCAGCGCCAACCCGTTTTGCAATCCCATCACCAAGCGCGGACCGGTGGAGGGGCGCCCGCACGGCGAGGCCTTCGCGCATCAACGCTGGGACGAATTCTTTCCCAAGGTCGGCTATGTCCTTTCGCTCTCCGAATGCGACGCGGGCTATGGGCTCCACCCGGCGTTTCCCTTCCAGGAGCCCAACAGCATCTGGACTTATGGCGTCGGCAAGAACGCGCGCGGCCATATGCCGCCGCTGCTGATCAAGGCGCGCTACAGCGAGCCGCTCCTCGTGCGGGTCTATAACAACCTGAAGGATCCTGAACTGCCCGAGTACCTGGGCCAGGACCTGAACCGGGGCTTTGGCCGCTGCGAAACCCAGCTGCATTTCCACAACGCCCACAACGGCGCCGAAAGCGATGGCGCCTCCAACGTGCATCACTTCCCCGGCACCTTTTACGACTATCGCTGGAGCACGACCTTGGCCCGGCGCGACAAGATCAACACCGGCGGCACCATCAAGAAGGCCTCGGGTCCCAACGGCACCGGCGGCTTGAACTACGTCCCCGGCGACTTTCGCGAGCTGCAGGGCAGCATGTGGGCGCATGACCACCGCTTCTTCTTCACCGCCGAGAACGTCTACAAGGGCAATTTCATGGCGGTGAACTATTACAGCGGGCCTGATCGCGGCAACGAGAAGACTGACCGACGGGGTCAATCTCAAGCTGCCGAGTGGCAGCCTGTTGGACTGGGGCAATGTCGACTTTGACGTCAATATCGTCATTCACGACTATGCAACCGCCGCCGACGGCCAATGTTTCTTCGACATTTTCACCACCGACGGCTTCCTGGGCGATCTTTTGTGCGTCAACATGCAGTACGCCCCGTTCATGGAGGTGCTGCCCAGGAAGTACCGCTTCCGCCTCCTCAATGCCTGCATGTCGCGTTTCATCAAGCTGGCGCTATCCTGGAATTGGACAGCGGTACCGTTCCAGTTCATTGCCAACGACGGCAATCTGGTCGTGAACCCGATCGATCTGCTGGAGCTGGACGAGCAGGGCAGTGCCGAGCGCTACGACATCGTCGTCGATTTCTCCAGGTTCCGCATCGGCGATCGCGTCTATCTCGTCAACCTGCTGCAGCAGCGCGACGGGCGCAAGCCGGACGAGGCGCTGACGCTGCGCGACGCCATGATCGGCGTTCCCGACAAGGATCCCACCGTCGGCCCGCTCATGGAGTTCCGCATCGTCAGTTCCGTCAACAGCGTCGACGTGCCGGGCTACGTGCACAAGTCTACAACCCTCGACAAGAGCGTGGTGCCGACCGCGCTCACGCAGCAGATCCCGATCGTTGCCCCGGTGCGCACGCGGGTGGTTGAGTTCGGCCGGTCGGGACCGGGCGACTCCCGCAACCCCAGCACAGGTCAGTGTACGCCCGACTGCGCCGAGACGGCGACGTTCCCCTGGACCATCAAAATCAACGGCGAGGATGCGCATTCCTTCAATGCCAATCGCATAGGCCTGCTGATCCCGAAACCGGGCGAGATCGAACACTGGACCTACATCAACGGCGGCGGCGGTTGGGACCATCCGATCCACCTGCATTTCGAGGAAGGCATCACCATGAACCGCGGGGGCGCATCCTTCCCGGCAACCGAGAACCTGGTGCGCAAGGACGTCTGGCGGTTGCGCCCCGAGGGCAGGGTGCAGTTCCAAGTGCAGTTCGGCGAGTACGGCGGCTCCTATGTGAACCACTGCCACAACACGGTGCACGAGGACTTCGCCATGCTGATGCGCATCCAACTGCTCGGCAAAACCGGCACGCCGCAGGCGGCCATCACGCTCACGCCCAATCCTACCCGCGACGGCGTCAGCTTCACCACGCCGGAGGTCCTGCCCGAGGGCGATCCGCGCGTCACCCAGACCGCGAGTTCTGGCTAAGGGCGTTTACAGCGAAGGTCGCAATTTTGCGACCTTCGGCACATTGGGGCAATGAGGTTTTTGAGCTTTCAGCAGGCCCTTAGATTGCCCAACCCGAGTCTCTCAGCTCGCCGCGGCCAAGGCTGGCCGGATCGCCAAGACGCTGGTAGCTGATCAGCACGGGAACACCTACCCGGGCGCGAAGAACGCATGCACCAGCCAGCTCCGCAGGCCCGCGCTGCGGCAGCGAGCGTATGCACAAGCTCAGCGAGGATCTGACCGAGGCGGCCACGCGCCTATTGCAGTTCGCTGTTGCGACGTGCTCGGTACCGTTCCGAATTTCGCCCGTGAAAAACAGCCGCCCGTCCGGCAGTTCAGTTCGCGGCGAAGCAATAGAGTAGACCTGCCCCACCCGAACTCTTTAGCGCTGCGGCGCTGCAGCCGCGCGAAGGATGGGAGGCGTTCCACGACTTCGATGGTGCGTCATCGCGGAGACCCATGCGGTCATGATGACCGACCATGGCCGCACCGTCACCGTTCTTGGTCCAGTTGCCGCACGTCATGTCTTTATCGGGCGGCAGCGCCCGTCCGTCGGCCGTCGAGCCCGTGAGAATATCATGCTGATTGACGACGAACAGGCGACCGGGGATGCGACGGCCATTCTCGGAGCGGGCAAGCTCGACATCAATCTTGTTCTTGTCGGAGTGAAGCTCATCGACACTCGCGGCGACCTCCTGCCCCTCTGTGTTCACCCACGGCCCCTTGCCAATCCGATCGCGCGCATCGATTGCGGGCTTCCCGCCTTCCGCTTGGGTGCTGAGATAGGCGCGCCACGTCTTGCCTCCAGCGCCTGCCTTTGCCGCCAGATCCTGGCAGTGTTTGTCGGCGCCTTCGATGCCACCCAAATTGGCTCCGTCTGGACCGCTGGTGCTTGTGAGGAAGAAAGTCATGTTTGGAAATTGCGGTGGCGGTGTCTGCGCCTGCGCTACACTGCTCCATGCGAGCGCGGCCGACGCTGTGAACAGAGCCAAACACGTCTTCCTAGACATCTCTTCCTCCCATTGCGTTCGAGCCATCGACCACCGCGCGAGGGAAGAATGACGTTGTTGGAAATATCCTGTCGCTTCACAAAGTCGTGTCCATGACAACCATGACCTGTCTGCCGCCAAGAAAGCCGTGGGGCTAGGGCATCTTGCCTTACGTCGGAAGCAGGCTTTTCCAAGCCGGCGAACGGTGATTGATCGTGTTCGGAGGTGGATCATGGGGCGATGTTACGCACTGGATTTGCGCAGGCAGGTATTGGCCCGTGTCGCGGCAGGCCAATCGCGGCGTGGGTGGGCGTGTTGATACCTCAGCCGCCATCCGCTGGACGGCAACGCGGCGGCAAATTTGTTTAGGACCAACGGGACGTTATCAGTCCTGTGAACGGGGACCAGCAGAGCGAAGGTGCAATCGGCGCCGGATCGGAAATATCGTCACCCCATACCTCTCGGACACGTAGCCCCATATGCCCCGTGGCGCAAACAGCATCACGACAATGGCAAAGCCGCCGAGCAGGATCAGGTACCAAGTGCCGAAGTGGGCGAGATTGGTTTGCAGGCAATAGAACACCAGCACGCCGACGATGGGTCCCTCAATCGTGCCGATGCCGCCGATCACCACGATGAAGATGACGTAGGCGGTCCAGTCGAGGACGGAGAATGCTGCGTCCGGCGAGATGCGCGCCTTCTGCAGATAGATCAGCGCGCCGGTCATGCCCGTGGCGCCAGCTGCAGCAATGTAGACCCACAGCTTGGTTCTGTAGTAGTCGACCCCCACACTTTCCGCTGCCGTTTCCGAATCACGGATGGCGGCAAGCGCAAGCCCGTGACGCGAACGCAGAATGAGATAGGCAAGCAGGATCGTAGCAGCTACCAGCGCGAGAGCCGACCAGTAGGTGATGATGTCTCGCGCCGCAGCCGTGCGCACGTCGAACAGAGATTTCACCCATTCGATGCCTGCCACCTGGTTGGTGACAAACGGAGGCAGTGAAGTTCCGGTGCCGCCGCCAAGCTCCTTGATCTGAGCGAACGCGAGCCGGTAAACCTCGGCCATCACCCAGGTGCCGATGGCAAAGTGCGCTCCGCGCAAGCGGAAGATGACCAGCGCCGTCGGCAGCGCCAGCACGCCGGCGATCAATCCCGCGAGAAGGACGGCCCCGAGTGGATCAAGACCAGCGCGGATGGTGAGCGCGAACAGAAGATAGCCGCCAAGTCCCACGAACGCTTGCTGACCCACCGATACCAGGCCGGCGTAGCCGGCCAGCAGGTTCCAGCATTGGGCGAGTGCCAGCATCGTGAAGACGAAAATGAGGTCATTGAGCAGATCGCGACCGGCAAATGCCGGTAGCGCTATCAGCAGCACCAGGAGAGTGGCCGTGCCGAGAGTAATGGCGGTGGCGTGCGGGCTGGCGACCTCGATGCCGTAGCGGCCCTCGTATCTAGCCCCGACTTGCGGCAATGAAAGGCACGCACGGGCGCGCTGCAGCAGTGTGGCAGGCCCGCTGGTATCCAGGCTTGCCATTGCTTGCCTGTGCCGTGCCTGGAGCTTCTTGATTGCGGGAAGCAGCCGACGGTGGACGCCCGCTGTCTCGCGAGCGAACCACGCTCGCAAATCCCGGGATCTCCGAACCGCGTCAGCCCGCGCCAGCAACTTGCGAGACTGCAGCGATACGAGATGGGCCAGACAGGCAGCGCGGCGCCAGGCAAGGGCACACAAGGGACGCAGCCGGTGGCGCTGTTCCCAAAGGTCGCCCACTCCATCGAGCGCGTAGGCATACCAGAGAACGATGCGGCGCCGCAGATCCATCCAGCCTCACTGTCCGACCCGCGGAAACAGCCCGTTCGGTCGCAGCACCAGCACAACCAAGAAGGCGACGTGACCGGCGAGGATTTGCCATTCCGGATCGATGCGCGCACCGATCGTTTGCGCCACGCCGATGATGATGCCGCCAGCGAGTGTACCCCACAAGCTGCCGAGTCCGCCGATGATGACGGCCTCGAAGGCGTAGAGCAGGCGCGCCGGGCCGATGGCCGGATCGAAAGCTGCGCGCATCCCGAGGAAGAGGGCCGATACCGTAATGACCAACATGGCTACGGCCATGCCCAACGCGTAGGTGTGTCGAACGTCAATGCCCATCAGTTGGGCAACCTCAGGATCGTCCGAGGTGGCGCGGAACGTCCGCCCAATCTCCGTGCGATAGAAGAGAAAATTGAGCGCGAAGATGACCCCGATCGCCGCCCCGAGCGTGATGATTTGGATCGTGCCGAGCGCGATGCCACCGCCCAAATGAATGGACGCCGTCTCGATTGGTCCCGCCCGCAACCGCTGGCTGTCGGCAGAGAAGAACTCGAGTAGGCCGTTCTGAATGATGATCGAGAGCCCAAAAGTTACAAGGAGAGGCGGGAGGATGTCGCGTCCCAATGTGCGGTTCAGCAATACATGCTGGAGAGTGTAGCCGAATGCAAATAGTAGCGGGGCCGTGAGGGCCGCGCCGGTGAACGGATCCAGCCCCAGGACGTGGGTGAGGCCCAGAATGATAAAGGCGGCCAGGACGATCAGATCACCATGCGCCAGGTTGACGAGGCGCATGATGCCGAAGACAAGCGACAGACCTGCGGCGAAAAGGGCGTAGAGGGCCCCCAGCATCACGCCCTGCAGAACGGTGTCGATCCACGCCGTCATGTACCGAAGTAGGCCCTGTGAATTAGCTGCCGATCGAGGTCAGCAGGCCGGCCGGTAAGCGACAGCCGCCCCTCCTGAAAGCAGTAGACGCGATCTGCGACCCGCAGTGCCTGGCCGATGTCCTGCTCAACCAGGATTACACTTGCCCCGTTGCCCTTGATCTTCGGCATTGCCGCATAGACGTCGCGAATGACGACCGGCGCCAAGCCCAGACTGATCTCGTCGCAAAGGAGGAGGCGCGGGTTGCCCATGAGTGCGCGGCCAATTGCTGCCATCTGCTGCTGGCCTCCTGATAGCGAATGCGAAGGCGCGTGCTTGCGCTCGGCAAGAGCCGGAAAAAGCGCGTAGACGCGCTCGATCGACCAATAGCCGGGTTCGCGTCGGCCGTAGGCTCCTATGCGCAGGTTTTCCTCTACGCTGAGCGATGGAAACAGCCGCCGTCCTTCGGGAACCAACGACATGCCCAGGCGTACGATCTCGGGAACGGGACGGCCGCCGATCGGACGGCCGCCAAAGACGACGGCTTCGGGCTCAGCCGGCAGAAGACCCGCGACGCTTTTCAGGAAGGTCGATTTGCCCGCACCGTTGGCGCCGATGATGGCCAAAGTCTCGCCCTCCGACAGCGTCAAATCAATGCCATAGAGGGCTTGGAAATCGCCGTAGAAGGCCTTGAGACGACGTACTTCGAGCAGAGGCATGTTCAAATCTGCCTCATATGGCGAGCCCCATGTAGATTTCGGCGACTTCGGGCGAACCCATCACCTCACGGGGCTCACCTTCCGCAATCTTCCTGCCGAAGTTGAGGACCACCAGGCGATCGACCACGGCGAGAAGCGCATGCACGATGTGCTCGATCCACACGATGGTTGTGCCGGCCGCGCGTATGCCCTGGATGGTGGTGATCAGCTCTTGGCATTCGCGTTCCGTCAAACCTCCCGCGATCTCATCGAGCAGCAACAGTTCCGGCGCCGTGGCCAGCGCGCGCGCCATCTCCAGGCGCTTGCGCTCGAGCAGCATCAACGACCCGGCTGGCCGGTTGGCGTGGGCGATGAGGCCTGTGCGCTCGAGAATGTCGGCGCAAAAATCGACAGCCTCGCTTACCTGCCGGCCGGCCCCGTGCACCGCGGCCACCAGCAGATTTTCGAAGACTGTGATGCTTTCGAAGGGGCGGGGAACTTGGTAGGAGCGGCCAATCCCGGCAATACAGCGCTCATGTGCTTTGGCGCGGGTGATGTCGACGCCGTTGAGGCGGATCGTGCCGGAATCGGCGCCGAGGGTGCCGGCCACCAGATTGAACAGCGTAGTTTTGCCTGCTCCGTTGGGCCCGATGATTCCAAGCGCATCGCCGCGCGCCACATCCAAATCGATGTCGTCTGCGACTTTGAGCGAGCCGAACGATTTTCTCAGGCGTCGGATTTCGAGAAGCATGGACCTGCGAGCGGTCGGGGCCAGATTGTGCCGGCCCCGTGGGAGAGCACCTCGACTAACTGATGGCTTCCATACTACCGCCCACAGGAATAGCGGGCGCCGTCTTGTTGTCGGTGATGACGATATCGTACTTGTTGCCGTCTGCGAGCCGCCACTGACCGCCGACGAGCGGCGTCTTGGCGACGTTCCTGGCGGCGAATGGCGGGAGGTTGGCCCCATTCCAGGCCACCTTGCCGACCACGGTGTCAAGATTGGTGGCTGCTAGCGCCTGCACCATCGCCTTCGGATTGCCAACCTCCGAGGTGCGCTTCAGGGCGTCAACGGCGACTTCGAACAGGGCGTGCACGAAGCCGATTGGCTGAGTCCACTGCTTCTTCGTCGCCCCGGTATAGGCATCTGCCAGCGTCTTTGCACTCATGCTGTTGAGCGAGGATTTGAACGGGTGGTTGGGCGACCACCACACCTCGGAAGAGAGGTTGTGTCCCGCCTTGCCCAGGGCCTCGACGGCGACCGGGAACAACAGCGCTTTGCCGACCGAGGCAACCTTGGGCTTGAACCCCTGCTGCAGCGCTTGTTGCCAGAAGGTTGTGAAGTCGGGTGGGAGCACGACGCCGGTGAGAATCTCGCACTTAGCGTTCTTAAAGGCGGTGATCTGCGCGGAGAAGTTGTCGGTGAGATTCTGGTAGCGGCCGGGATCGGTGAGCTTGTAGCCACCCTTCTCGAGCACCGGTGGGAAGCCGATCTGCTTGTCGCCCCAGGCATTGCCGTCGCCGTCGTTAGGAAAGAGGCCGCCCACCGACTTGTTCGTCTCCACCTGCCCCCACAGGTTGGTGAAGACGGCGATGATGTCCTCCAGGCCCCAGAAGAAGTGAAAGGTGTGGTTGAAGGGCTTCCAGGCGGGTGGGCCGCCACCCGGATTGGCCTGCCGCCCAATAAACCACGGTTGCCAAGGGGCCACCGTCGAAATGCACGCGACTTCCTCGATCTCGCACTGAGTGGAAACGGGGTTGGTCGTCTCCGGCGTCGAGGCAACGAGCATCAGGTCGATCTTGTCGCGGACGATCAGCTCCTTGGCGACCTCGGCCGCGCGATTGGGATTGGATTGACTGTCCCTGACGATCACTTCTACGGGATGCGTGGCAGATCCGATCTTGATCCCGCCTCGGACGGTGTCGCGAAAGCTGCCGAGGATGAAATTGTCCGCCTCGGCAAAGGGAGCGAGCGGACCCGTCTGCGGGCTGACGTAGCCGAGCTTGATCGGCTTTGCCTGTGCGCGCACTGCCGGCGCGAACACCCCACTTGCCGCAAGCGTCGCCCCGGCGGCAGCCGAACTCTTGATGAAGGTGCGGCGCGTGTAGACATGCTTGCGATTAGACGTTGCCATGCCCTCCTCCCTCGCTTTGACACAGCGCATCGGCCTTCTCAGGCCGGCGCGCCATTTGACGTTTCCGCCTCGGAAACCTCTTTGGGTGCCGATTGTCCCTGGGCACCGGCAGGACCCTATCGGGAAACTTGACCGGGCATCTGATGTTGTTGTTCGATAATCGAACGTACGTTCGATAAGTGGTCATTGTCATCGGGCAGGTGGGCAGTGTCAACGAGAGTCTTGACCGCTCAGGCGGCATCGCGCGCACGGCACAAGCGCCAACGCGTGCGCGGTGAAAGTGCGCCGGAGGCGGAACCGGCACAAGACAAGGAGTTCATGTCGACGCTCGCCAAAGGCTTTGCGGTGCTGCGGCTGTTCGGTCGTGAGCGGCCGAGCCTGACGCTTTCGGAGGCCGCGGCAGCCACCGAGCTGTCGCGCGCAACGGCCCGGCGCATTCTGCGCACCCTCTCCAGCCTCGGCTATGTCGAGCAGCGGGGACGTCTTTTCTCGCTTGCGCCCGGCATACTCAATCTCGGCTTCTCCTACCTCTCGGCGCAGAGCTGGATCGAGCGCGCGCGCCCGCTAATGAAAGAATTGAGCGAGCGCTTCCACGAGTTCCTGCTCGGCAGCAATCCTGCAGGGCACGGAAGTGGCCTATGTGGCGCGGGTTCCTGCCGGACGCATCATGTCCGTCGCAATTTCGATCGGCACGCGCCTGCCTGCATTCCACACGTCCATCGGCCGCGCGCAGCTTGGTTTCCTCGATGACGAGGAGATCTGGCGCCGCCTGCGCTCGCTGCGCATCGAGCCCTACACGCCTTCCACCATCATCGACGCGCAGGCGCTGTTCGAGCGCATTCGCGCCGATCGTGAGCAAGGCTTCTCGATCGTGGACGAGGAACTAGAGAGGGGCCTGCGCTCCATTGCGGTGCCGATCGTCGATCGTACCAAGCAGGCGATTGCTGCTCTCAATCTGTCGACCCATTCTACCCGCACGACGCGCAACGAGATGCGCGAGCGCTTCCTGCCGGCGCTGCGCGGCGTCTCCGACCTGATTTCCGTTACCCTTCCTTGAGAGCGCAGCGCTTGCCTTACCCCTGGGACGGAGCTTATCGTCAGCAATAGTTCGAAATTCGTACGTTCGTTCGAATATCGAACAAGCATCAAGAGTCCTGGGAGGACAAGGGGTATGGCGAGAGCGAAGGCGGGCCAGAACGAGGATCGCGAGGCATTCGCCAAGCGACCGGAGACCATCGGCAAGCTAGCGGCCAAGGCACCCCAAACCGGAGAGGAGTACCTGCAATCTCTCAAGGATGGGCGCACCGTCTATATCTACGGTGAGCGCGTTGGCGACGTTACGACCCATCCGGCTTTCCGCAATACCGCGCGCATGGTCGCTCGCCTCTACGATGCGCTGCACGACCCCAAGCGCAAGTCCCGGCTGTTGCTGCCGACCGACACCGGCAATGGTGGCATGACGCACGCCTTCTTCAAGGCGCCCAAGAGCGTCGACGACCTCATCGCCGGACGCAACGCCATTGCCGATTGGGCGAGAATTACCTACGGCTGGATGGGTCGCTCGCCGGACTACAAGGCCGCCTTCCTCGCCACGCTGGGCGCCAATGCCGACTTCTATGATCCCTATCAGGAGAATGCGCGCCGCTGGTACACATTTAGCCAGGAGCGCATGCCCTTCATCAACCACGCGATCATTCATCCGCCCGTCGACCGAGACCGGCCACCCAGCGAAGTGGTCGACGTGTGCGCCCATGTGGAGAAGGAGACGGATGCCGGTATCGTCGTGTCCGGCGCCAAGGTCGTAGCCACCGGCTCGGTGCTTACCAACTACACGTTTGTCGCCCACCACGGCTTGATCCCGCTACAGGACAAGAAGTTCGCTTGCGTCTTCATGGTGCCTACCAACGCGCCGGGGGTGAAGTTCATCTGCCGTACGTCCTATGAGATGACCTCTACGGCAATGGGCAGCCCCTTCGACTATCCGTTGTCCTCACGCATTGACGAGAACGATGCCGTGTTCATCATGGACAAGGTGCTGGTCCCCTGGGAGAACGTGTTCGTCTACGGCGACATCGAGAAAGCGAACAATTTCTTCCCGCGCACGGGTTTCCTGCCGCGCTTCGTCGTGCACGGATGCACACGGCTTGCGGTGAAGCTCGACTTCATCGCCGGCTTGTTGCTGAAGGCCACCGAAGCGGCCGGCACCAAAGACTACCGCGGCGTCCAGGCCAACGTCGGGGAGGTGATCGCATGGCGCAACCTATTCTGGGCGTTGTCGGACGCCATGGTGCGCGATCCGCGACCCTGGATCGGCGACTACGTACTGCCCAACATGGACCCGGGAAATGCCTATCAGATCATTGCCACAATGGCCTACACCAAGGTCAAGTACATCATCGAGCAGACGGTGGCGTCGGGCCTCATCTACTTGAACAGCCACGCACGCGACTTCAAGAGCCCTGAGATCCGGCCCTATCTTGACCGCTATCTGCGCGGCTCGAACGGCTACAAGGCGGAGGAGCGCGTCAAGCTGATGAAGCTGCTCTGGGACTGCCTGGCGACGGAGTTCGGAGGCCGGCACGAGCTATACGAGATCAACTACGGCGGCTCGACTGAGGAGATCAGGCGATACTGCCTGTTCGGCGCGCAGGCCTCCGGCAATGCGGACAGATTCAAAGGCTACGCCGAGGAATGTATGGCCGAGTATGACCTGGACGGTTGGAAGGTCCCGGACCTTACCGACCCGGGCGCACTCAGCTACCACGCGATGCGCGAAAGCCGCTGAGAAGAACCTGCCAAGCGCGGGCCCCATGGCGCATCGTGATGCCAGTCCAATCGACCCGACCTTGTTTCGCGAGGTGATGGGGAGCTTTGCGACCGGCGTCACGGTCATCACGACCGCTACACGCGGCGAGGTCCGCGGCATGACGGCCAACGCATTCATGTCCGGATCGCTCGCGCCACCACTTTGCGTCATCTCGGTCGCTCGTGCCGCCCGCATGCATGGTTTCCTCGCCGAGGCCGGCCATTTCGGCATCAGCATCCTGTCGCAACATCAACAGCCTCTGAGTGCGCATTTCGCTGGCCAAACAGATGCCGATCTGAAGGTGTGTTTCGACTACATCGGGCGCACACCCGTACTAGCGGATGCGGCTGGCGCGATCTCTGCCGACATCCTCAATGCGCACGATTGCGGAGACCATTCGATCTTTATCGGCCGTATTGTCGACTTGCGGGCAGGCATCAAAGAGCCGCTGCTCGTCCATCGCGGGCGATACGCTTCGGTGACTTACTCAGCGGACGCGTCAGCTGGACCCACGATCGAATTCTGGTGAGATGAAGCTGGGAGCGGTTGCCTTTTCTCACTGTCCCACTGCCATTGCGAGAATGCCTTGCGCCCCAGCACAAACGCTGCCGCCGTCGTGCTCGCGTCAAGCACAAGCCTCCGGCCGATGCCGTCCTTGGGACGAAGAAACGTGGCTCACTCAGGAGGGCGAGCGCTACACTCGAGCAGCCGAGCGCAAGCGAGCGCCAAGCGGCTGCTCGCCGGTCGGCGCGAGGTCGAAAAGTGAACGAAAGATCCCACCTTTCTGGGCGACTTGGTCTCCACTGGCGTGGGAGCGTGTATTTTAAGGGTTTTTCTAGGTAGT
>CAWFZX010000033.1:0-189682 GCA_963820375.1 uncultured Alphaproteobacteria bacterium
CACAGTCGGTGCCGACTGAATGGGCTGGGCTATCTGCCAGGCCAATCGGTCAAACTCGTCGCGAATATCAAGGACGATCATCACGGGGTCACAGAAACAGGAAGAGGCGTGGACACGGTTCCCTCCGCTCCTCGTGGAGGTAGCTAGCAGCTGTCTGTGCGGCCACGTCGCCGTAAAATCCTGCCACTGCACGTCCCACAGACCACCCACTACCGTTCCGCACATGGGCACAACTGCCGAACCTGCCAATTGCTAAGCCGGCTCCCGCCAGCTTGCAACCGGCCATCGCTGTTGACGAGCTCGAGACAACCTGCACCGTCCGGCGCAGCGGGTTCGAAGTCACGACAATCGAATACCCATCCAGGAGAGCTCCCGAGACCCGCGATCGCGACGCGATCGAATTCACCCGCCGCGATGCTGGCCTACCGGGTCCTGGCGCACGCGCGCTGGCGGCCGGCATACGTTTCACCGATAGTTTGCAGTACCATTCCTGATATCAGGCCAGAACCTGCAAAGCCGCGCTTGCGGTTTGAAAGAGGAGTGTCTTGCAGCACGGTGATCCGAAGGCTCTGAGCGACGAAGAGCTGGGAGGCATATGCGCCAGTTCCGCCATCGAGAGCGCATCGGTGGGCTTGGGTTGTCTCGCGAGCATTGTTGTGGTCCTGGTTCTGTTCTTCGGACAGCTTGTCTTTGGCGAGGTGGCGCTGCCTTTCGCCGGCGTACTAGCGCTGCTCCCGGCGGCGCTTCTGCTCACCCATCATGTCGTGAGCCGGCCGAAGCGTCCGTATCGCGAAGAGCTGGCCTACCGGAGCGGCAAGGGGCCGTTCTCCCAATACGTGGCGGAGGCGGAAGCAATCCTCCGCCAGCACGGCGCCGATTGGGTTTTCGTGTTCACCGTGAGGGCGCTTCCGCATGGCGGCTTTTGGTGGCTCCAGGTGGTCTTGAACGAGGGGCCGCCCGCCTCGGCGCGGGCCGACTTGCGGGTCTGCCTGGAAGGGAAATTGCCAATTGGCACGCGAGTTGAGAGGGATGTTCCGGACGATATGGTCCACGACTTGTTGACGTTCCTGAATGGCTTGGACCTGGCGGCACTGACCGATGTCCCGTCCGTGGTCAAAGATGGCGCGCCTTGTCACGTGGCGGTCTTGCGCCGCGAGCCCCGGTGCGTGATTTCGGCAAGCTGCAATTTGGGAGGCTGGACTGCCGAGCCGTTGCAGCATCCAACAGCGGCCGTTTGCTCAAAGCTCTGCGAGGTCGCGAGGCGCCTGTCGCCAGAATGCTGAAGGAAAATCCCTCAGCAGCACTTGTCCTTTTTTTCGGTCGGATCGCGTTTGCCGTCAACGTGCGATCGCCGTCGTTAGGGCTCGCCTCCCACTCCCAGCCAGTCTCAATACAATTCTACAATTGCTCAATGTCGTTGCTTTCGAGAAAATTGCATCCGATCAAGTGCCTGCCGAATGCCATCCGACGTCTCCATGCGGTGTGCTGGGTAAAGAGCTGAAACGCTTCGACCGGCACATGGGCTTGGAGACGATATCGGGCGCCGATCTTGTAGGTGACGAGGGGTGAGGCTCAGTTGAATAGTGAAAGGCGCGAACGCCCAACCTATCGGGTGAGGGAAAACGGGAAAAAAAGTCGAGGATAATCAATGCCCCAATTCATCGGTGGTGCCCCAGGAGGGACTTGGGATGCGTCCGCCGAAACTCCAGCATTTCAAGGGGTTGTTGCCCTTAGTGACTGCGGATGTGTACCCGCTCTGTGTACCTCTGCCAAGCCGCTGGTCCGCGCCAAGGGGGCGCCCTCAACCAGGACGACACTAGGCCTTCGAAGCCCCCGGGCGCGATCCTTCGCTGCCCATTTGGTGGTAGACGAACTGCCACACCGCCTCGACCTTCTCCGTCCAAAGGGCCTCCGGGTAAGGCTCGTCCGCTCGCTCGTTCAGCTTGAACTTGATCTCGGAGCGCCGGTCGCGCGGCCCTCGGAGTGCAGCTCCCAAGGTGGGAATAGAATTTGCCACTGCAGCTTCTGTAGCAGCTCCTTGGCCACTTTCTTTACCTCTTCTCTTGCGCCTTCGTGAGGGTCGGCGTTGGCCGCGTCAGAAGGTCGAAGACCGCCAGCTCTCGCTCAGTCAGCTCCTCTCGGGCTGCCCGCCGCTCTTCCTCCTTCATCTGTTCGACGAATTGCTTGAGCGCCTCGAAGAACCTCTCCGCGTCGAGGGTGCCGGTGTTATAGTCGGCGACCAGCGCCTCCAGCCGGTCCACGAGGTCGCTGCGAGTGGGGTTCTAGGGGGAGCACCCAGATGAGCGCGAACTCCTCCAAAAAGGGGATGCCTTCTGGCTTGCTCGCCATCTAGGGTCGGACAAATTCCTTCGGGCTCCGGGGGACACCTACAAATTTCTTGGCAGTCATGAACCGAACCTTGCCAGCTCCCCCCTGCTGGGCTCCAGCGGCTCGTCCTTCCTTTGCCTCCTGACCGGCGGGGGCCAGATTTTTTGACAAGCGCGATGGGAGAAGGCAGCCCAGCAAAGCGCCCCACAGTCTTGGGCACCGCTCTACACAGAGACCGGGTCTGGTAGTGCGTTCGAGGACGGCGAGAGCGCGTAGAATAGAAGTCCAGCAAAGCCGCGCGGCGTTGTGGACCATCCAACTCGCGGTCGACGCCGTGGCCGACAGCATCAGCCAGTTGAAGACACTGCAAAACAACGTCTATCGTGGGTATCGGGTCGCCCTATCGACGCTCCAGATGGCCCGACACCACTCACTTAGTGACGGCGATCTAACCCTCGTTGAGGACTGCGTCGGCAAGCTCGCCCAGCGGGCGGATTGGCCGGCAGCGATGCGTTCGCGCAGCCGGCACAAGCGTCTGGAACGGCCCCTCAGCGATGCCGAGAGCGGTGGCGTCACTCGCCTGGCGGGTTCGGCGATCGCGGTATCGGCCGAGATGCTCGACACCGGTGAGCGTCTAGCTGCGTTGTACGGCGGGCTTGCTGTGACAGCGGCTGCGGCGGCTCGGTCGGCGTTAGCCAGCGTCACCGACGAGACGCACAGGAAGAGAGCCGACAAGCTTATGCTTCGGCTCGACCAACTCTGCGCCAACCAACGCATCGCCTGGGCGTTCGCAGGGGGCGCTGATGAACAGCCGTCCACCTTCCGCCGGACGCTGCACTGACGTGGACACGTTGGATGACGGCATCCCGCTGGGCGGTGCCTCACAGCCCATTGGCGGTAAGAAGCGCAGGGGTGTGCGCCTCCCGAGCGCCACCAGTGGTTCGACCCTGGAAGATCGCCAAGGGCGACAACCTCAGGGCCCTGGTCGAGAGCACAGGGACCTCTGTGCAACGCCATGAGGTGCAAACCAAGGCCCGCGCTAGGGCGCGGCGAGACGCGGACGACAGGAACCACGTCGGGCGGATCGAGGCGGTCGTCTGCAATCTCGCACATGCCGTTCTGCTGCCACCTCCTACGGGGCGCATTGCGACGAAGAGAGACGCTCGCGCTACGACAGCCCGCTGCTCGAGAAGGGCTTTGAGGCTCGACTGCCCACGGGCTGCGCGCGTGGCAAAGACCAAGGAGACAATCCTGAGCGTTCACGCGCCGCTCAAAGAGGTCTGGGGTCGCGGGTACGGCTACCGGCCAATGTTGGTAGAGAGTGAGGTTCTTCTCGACATCCTCCAGGACCTCGCCGCGCGCCGCATCCCCGCGCTCGGACTTCATGACGGGTTGCTGGTTGCCGTGTCGGACAAGGAGGCGATGAGGAGGGTGGCTAAGGCCGCCACCGGGATCGACCTGCCCGTCTCCGAGAAGTGAATTTGGGCATGGGAAGAAACCTTTCCCCCGCCCCTCTGAAGGGCCAGCTTGGCCGCTTTTGCAGTGAACCTGCCCCAAGAGCAACGTCGCGCGGCAGAGTTGTGCCCACTAGCGGACGTGGCGACTCGGTAGCTTCCGGTTGGTGGTTGGGGGTTCGTCCTGATTTGAGGATCAGGCATATCCGCCGACTATCGACCAGCCCGTAAGAACTAGCGCAACGACCGCGGTCGAGAAGGCTTGCCAGTCAAAGAGGCATTTCATGAACCGTCGAGAACTCTTGCTTTCCACCGCGGGAGCCGCGCTGACCTGCAACATGGGCGGACCCCTTGTCGGGAGGGCACAGACCAGCGTTCAAGGCCAACACCTCGGCATCGGAGCGCCGATATTCAACATGCCGGCCCGCAATCCCTGGCTGACTGACAGCGTCTATCCGACGTCACATTTCAATCCAGGGGCGACAGACTCCGTTCTGCACGCCGGTCTCGCCAAGGGAAAGAAGCTGACGGCCGGCACGGACGTGAAGTCGGTGTCGAATGTGATGGTGTCAAACCCCGCAGTGAAGAGGATCGGGGCCGACACCGTTGGCTTCGCGAGCGGCACACTAGGCATTCTAAAAATCTTGCTGACCGGAAAAGCTCTTGAGGCCGTGACCTTCACCGCCTATCCCGGCCTGGAACAGACGGCTGGGAAAGCGGATGAGAAAGCTGTTGCGGCGCTGCTAGCTGAGGTCGACGCCGCACGGCGCTCGAAGGATGACGCCAAACTTCTCGCCGCCATCGGTGGCATGGACCGTCTGGGCGTGAACTTCGAGACTGGTATCAACGGCGTCTACAATCTGTTCGATCGCGACGGTTTCCACTATTGCGTCTACGGCGGCACCAAGGTGCTGAAAACTACCGACGACAACGTCGTCCGCGGTCCGGTGCGCGTCGTCAAATCGGTAGATGTTGCCGCGGCGATGCCTGCGGAAGCTGCCAAGGCTGTAACGCGGATTATCGGCCTCAACATGACTTACGACGGCTATATCGCCGCTGCTGCCCCCGGCGCCGTCGTGGTGCTCGACCGCGATCTCAACGTCAAATCCTACGTGACCTTCTCCGGCGAGGCGGTCGACAACAGCATCGCCATCGACGAAAGGAACGGCATCTACGTCGTCACCTCGCGGCGCATGCTCAAGGTCGCGTGGAACGGACAGAAGCTCTCGGCCGAGGAGAAGGATGGCGGCTGGGAGTCCGGCTACGAATGGACGCCGGACGAGAAGGTGCTGGCTGCGGGCTCGATCTCGCGCGGCTCTGGGACGACGCCGACATTAATGGGCTTCGGCAATGACCCGCACAAGCTGGTTGTGATCGCGGATGCGGCCGAAACAGGGACGAACCTGGTGGCGTTTTGGCGCGGCGAGATACCTGTCGATTTCCAGCAGAAGCCGGGGACCAAGTCGCACCGTATCGCTGACCAGGTACGCATCGAAATCTCCCAACTTACCATCGAACCATCTCCCAACGTTCTCGGCTACGGCGTGGCCGTTATCAATGGCTCCTACCCGCAGCCCGTTAAGACGCCTGGGTTTCCGAACGCCTTCACCGCCGGCGTGACGCGGCCTGCGCCGCTTGGAATACAAAAGTTCGAGTGGAACCCGCAGAGGCGCCAGTTCGACAAGGCGTGGACCAACCGCGAGGTCGACAACTCGGACATCATGGTCCCGGTCGTCTCGGCGGGGACTGGTCTACTTTACGCGGCGCACAAGGAGAACGGCGACTACCAGTATGTCGGCCTCGACTGGATGACCGGTGCGCTGCGTGAGCGGTGGATATTCCCGGACGACAGCCGGCTGTGGAACGCATTCGGCGGCATCACGACTGTTCTTGAGGACGGCGACCTGCTGATCGGTGGCGCTTTCGGCATCAAACGCGTCATTGGCCCCAGCGCGTAGTTACTGGCCCTCCAAAGAGCGTCGGCTGAGGGTCAATTCTTCCATCGCTTCGGCAGCTTTTGGAGTCAACCTGCCGCGATCGACATGCAAAGAGCCCGCCCTGGTGGGCGAGCCCTCAAATTTTCCACTACGCGGCGTTGAAGGGGATGACGTTATTATCGTTCGCCACGCATTGCCTTGTCGGCATCTGTCGTACTCGTGGCCCGCGCTCCGAGGTGCGCTACCTCCTCTTTCCAGGTTCGCGGCTAGCCCCCCTAGACCGCAAGGCCGAAAGTATCAATTGTAGCTCTTATGGCACCCTATTGGGTGTCGCAGCGAGTGAGTCACGAGGGCAGGCTCTTTGACACGAACTGGCAGCGCGGATGAACTTAAGCGACCGCTGCAGGGGTTACCGTCATGCACAGCCCAAAACTAAATGCAAAGGCAGTATTGCGCTTGGCTGCTCCGACCAATACCGAATGCAGCCAACTACGCCATCCTCGCGGGAAGAGGGTAGCCTCTCGTGCACGAATTGTATCAAGTGCTCGGCGTCCGCTCTGACGCGACGGACGAAGAGATCAAAGCGACTTTCCGGCGCTTGGCTAAGCAGTTGCATCCCGACCTTCACCCTGGGGGTCCGGACACTGAACGGCGGTTACAGGAAGTCATACGCGCCTACGAGACATTGAGCGATCGGCCGTCTCGCATGGCGTATGACGCGGGTCTGGCAAATCAGCGTTTGTTGCGGCGGTGGCAGTTCCGCGCCAACGCGATGACTGTGGTCGCCGCATTCGCGCTGACGGTGTCGGTAGGCTTGCACTGGCGCGTACTCAGCGAATGGATCTTTCCGGCTGGTGAATACCCAGCCCGGCTTGTCGGCTACCAAACTCATACGGCTTTGACCTACAAGGCCGAAGGCGTCTCTTCCTCTATGCAGGCAGGGTCACCAAAGGCCGCGGAAGAGCGCGGGGAAGCGGCCCCGAACAAGAGCCCCGAACTGAAGGCGGAACCTTCTGACGCGCTCCCGGACCGTTCATCTGCCAAGGAGCTTGTGGACGCATCATTAGCCCAACCCAAGACTGCCGAGGCACCCTCATTGCAATCCCCGGCATTGGCCGATCTGGCGAGCAACGACCTCCGTCCTGGCCCTGCCAACGAAACGATCGCGCCGCAAAGCTCGCTGCCCCAAGCCCCCAACAAAGCCGAGAGCGGGAGCGGGGCTGGATGGTGGGTCATTCTCGGGTCGATCAATGTAGGCGAGGGGGATAGCGCCACGACGCTGATCGAACCTAGTGTCAGGCGGGCCAGCAGTGCCGCCCACCGTTGTGGAATGGGCGCGTTCAACGATTTCTCCTCGAAGTTCCGCGGCTTCGCGCCCGGCTACATGGTAGTCGTGATTGGGCCATTTGCCGACAAGGCGGACGCGGCAAGATCGCAGCAACAAGTGAACAGATGCGTCGCAAGAACCTATGTGAAGTATGCCCAGCACCTTGGAGAAAGAGGGTGACGTATCGTCCGCCCACCCAATTGCATCCGTCCCTCCTCGGTGATCGCAGACAAGATCATCGGGTCAGGCTCTCAAGCATTAGTTCTTCAAGTGGGTAGCGAAGAAAAAGGACAAGCCCGGTCGCTTGGTGTTTCTCAGCTTGATCGCTGTCGGCACAATCATGCCAGGGTGGGTCTTTGCGAGCAGCTCCATAAAGGCCCTTGAAGGTACGGAACCTTACCACCGGGCCAGCGTTGTGACGCGGCGGGGCTCAAGTCTTGGGGGCAGCCGATGTCGAAACTGGGCCAACAATTCAATGAGAACAGCAAGCAGGTTGGGGAAGCCGAGAAACGCTTGGCGATCCAACGCACGTTCGTCGAACGGCTACGAGCATCCGGTAAGGAAACCAAGTCAGCCGAACAAACCCTGGAAGTGATGAGAGACATTCTGCGCGAGCTGTACTACTCACGAAGCCTCTTGCGACGTAGGGTCATGACGGTCAACAAAGCCGCTGCCTCACCGCCGTCAGCCAAAAAGGCGCGGGCCAACCGCAGGTTGAACGTCCGGAACGGTGGAACGCTACGGCCCGTCTAAACGGCATCGGAGAGACGGGGAGGAATTGCCCAGACGGTGAGTTTTCCTCGTACCCCTACGGGGGTTTCTCCGCACTGGCCGGGTCGAACACCACTTCGGACGACAGCACCAAACTATCCGGTCGCCAGCGAGGGCCAAGACCTCTCGGTTGGATAGCGACGTGGCTCCTGTTCTCGCCGCTCCGCATCGCTGCTGCACCTGCGCCTGGACTGCGGCATGGCGCAGTCGCGCCTCACTCGTCCTTGGTGCGGAGTGAGATCTTCAAAGTGTCGGCGAGCTTGACAGTGCTGCCATCACCCCCAACGTCGACCATCAAGCTCCGTCCAGCGACGACCTTCTTTAGGTCGGCCGGCAGACGACTACGGAAGTGAGAACACGCCCGTGTCCGGCTGACGCCACGCGAGACATCGCGATGATGCCAGGCGAGACATCGCGATGATCATGTGTGCCTCTCCTGTGTACCTGCAGGAAAGGCAATACCCATTGATTGCACTTAACTTCTTGATCCCACAGCGATCAAGATGCGGCTGGTGCCCCAGGAGGGACTCGAACCCCCACACCCTTGCGAGTACCAGATTTTGAGTTTGGCGCGTCTACCGGTTCCGCCACTGGGGCATGCGCCTTGACCGCCTCGCCCGGTGCGTGCCCCAGCAAGGCACGGCGGGCCAACGCCAAGCCGGAGGCTGATGTAGCGGCCGCGCGAGGGGGATGCAAGAGCCGGCGTCCGGTTGCTGCGGTGCGGGGCTCTTCGAGCCGCCAGCGCTTGAGCAACGCTGGCGGCACCCTGTGCCCCGAGTTCACTGCGAGACGTGAGCCGGCGCTGCTTGCGCCTTTGGGCGGGACTATTTCGCCTTCTCGTAGGGATAAATCAGCTCCCCGGTTTTCAGGTCATCGGGGGTCAATACGTTCTGATAGGACATGCCGCGATAGACGTCGATGCCGTCACCTTGCTTAATGCCGTGATACTGCACCTGCAGCATCCGACCCTCGGCCCACTCCCCATTGTCAGCAAACTTGATGGGGCCATGGATGGTCTTGAAGGTGGTCTTCTTGATGTATTCGGTAAGCTTGTCGTCGTTGAGCGTGTTGGCACCGCGCACGGCATCGCCGAGAACCTGAATGTAGGCATAGCCCCAGCCGCCCAGGTAATAGCCGAGTGCGTCAACGCCTTCGGCTTTGGCCCGGTCTTGATACTTTTTGAAAAACTCCTCGGTCCCTTCGTACATCATCTTCTTGTCAGGCACCCAGGTCTCGTAGTTCACGAAACCGTTGAGGAGGGGTCCAAGCTGGTTCTTGAAGACGGTCGCCTGCAATCCCACCATGGCGCCGCCGATCAGCTTCGGCCGGTAGTTGAGCTCGTTCACCGCCTTGACCATGCCGACGGAGTCCAGCGGGTAGGAGCAAATCGTCACAATGTCCGGATTGGCCGCCTGGATGGCGCGCACGATCGGCGCAAAGTCGGTGGTCGTGGGCGGGTAGGTCTTGTCGTAAACAATCTTGAGATTGTGCGCCTTGATGTTGGTGCGCGCCCCTTCACAGGCGTTGCGCGAGAACTCTTGGTCGGCGGCGATCAGTGCGACCGTTTCTGGTTTCGGCTTCTGCAGCGCTCCAACATCGAAAAAGCCTTTGGTGAATGATGGCTTGGTATCCTGCCCGGTCGGGATCATCGCAAAGAATTTGGGATAGTTGAACTCGCTGTTGACCGCCAGGCCGAACAAGATGATGAACATCTTGCCCTTCTGCATAATGACCGGCATCGCCGGCGCGGCGATGGCCGTGGCATAGGGGCCGAGCACGAGGTCCACCTTGTCGACATCGAGCAATTTCGTGTAGATGCCCGGCACGGTCGATGAGCTCGATTGATCATCATAGTAGACGAGACGGACGGGCCGCCCGAGCAGACCGCCCTTGGCGTTGGTCTCCTCTTCCCAAATCTTCATGCCGAGCAACGCCTGCTTGCCGTTCGCCGCAAGCGGGCCTGTCAGCGCCATGGAAAAACCGATCTTGATGGGGTCTTGTGCCTGCGCCGGCGAAATGAGGCCGAGCATCGCCAAGAGCGCCATCCCAGCGCCAGCAAAACCAATACTGCGCCAATGTTTCCAATGTTTAATCATCGCTTTCCTCCCAGCCTCTAGCTCCGGTTTTGCCGGCACTGTAATGTAGAAGGTGACCCGAGGCCAAGGGGTGCACACGGCCTTTCAGTCGAGGCAACGCACTGCGAGACCCAAGAACCCAAAGCCATTGCGCCGCTGGCCCCACGAGGCAACGCGTCTTTCGCCGCGCCGTGGACTTGGGGCTGGGCGATGGCCAGGGTTGGCTGATCTCCTGGGCTGCGGCGGCGGCTGCCGTATCGGCCTCGTCAAACCCAGAATGGGTGACCAATCAACCTCTTGACACCGCGTCACACTTTCTTATCAAAGGCGCAAAGCAGCCCGTCGTGGACCCAACGCCCGCCGAGATGGCTGCGCCTGGCATCCATTTCTAGCCAAACTGTCAAGTTATCGGCCACGCGCTGGCCATTTCTAGAAAATGTGGGTCTGCGGTCCGCACGTGACTGGGGAGGAAACTGATGGCGGTCCTGATCGAGGCGCGCGAGTTGCGCAAACGCTTTGGTGCAATCAACGCGGTGGATGGCATCTCCCTTGAGGTCGTGAAAGGAGAGGTGTTGGGCTTTCTCGGTCCCAACGGTGCCGGCAAATCGACGACCATGAAAATGCTGACCGGCTTCCTGGAACCGGATTCCGGCAGCGCCTACATCGGCGGCATCAGCGTCGCCGATCAGCCGATCGCCGCCAAGGCGAAACTGGGCTACATGCCGGAAGGGGCGCCCGCGTACGGCGACATGAATACCCGCCGGTTCTTGCAGTTTATTGCAGAGATTCGCGGCTTTGAGGGCGCCGAGGCCGACCGGCGCGTCGACGCAGCGGTCGAAAAAGCAGCGCTCGAATCGGTCCTTGAACAGAAGATCGATACGCTCTCGAAGGGTTACAAGCGCAGGGTCGGCATGGCGCAGGCCATTCTGCACGACCCGCAAGTGCTGATCATGGACGAACCGACCGACGGGCTCGATCCCAACCAGAAGCACCATGTGCGCAAGCTGATCGGTGATATGGCGAAAGACAAGGCCATCATCGTCTCCACCCACATCCTGGAGGAGGTCGAGGCCGTCTGCTCGCGCGCGGTGATCATCAACAAGGGCAGGATCGTTGCCGACGGTACGGCTGAGTCCCTCATGCGCCGCCTGTCCTATCACGGCACCATCGCCATGCATGTGCCATCCAGCCGCGCCGAGGCCGTGAAAAAAGCCCTGTTGGAGTTCGCCGCCATTGCCAGCGTCGAGACCATCGGTGCCGCCAATGGCAAGGTCCGCTTGCAGGCGGCGGTGCGCGACGGAGCACCCGCGGCGCCCCAGCTCGCTTCCCTGATCCGCTCGCGCTTGATCGAGGTGGAGGAAGTGGTGGTGCAGCGCGGCAGTCTCGATGAAGTTTTCCGCGAGATCACCACCTCCGACGATGGGGCGCGTCATGGCTGAGCTGCTACGCAAAACCTGGGCCATCACCAAGCGCGAATTCGGCGCTTATTTCAGCACCCCGCTGGCCACGGTGTTTTTGATCATCTTCGTGGCGCTAACGGGAGCCTTTGCCTTCTATGTCGGCGGCTTTTTCGAGCGCGGACAAGCCGACCTGGCGCCGTTTTTCCAATATCACCCATGGCTCTATCTGCTGCTGGTGCCGGCCGTTGCCATGCGGCTGTGGGCGGAGGAGCGCAAATCAGGCACCATCGAGTTGCTGATGACGTTGCCGATCTCTCCGTGGGAGGCAATCCTCGGCAAGTTCCTGGCGGCCTGGGCCTTTATCGGCGTTGCCCTGATCGCCACCATGCCAATGTGGGTCACCGTCAATCTCCTGGGCGACCCCGACAATGGCGTCATCTTCGCCAGCTACGTTGGCAGCTTCCTGATGGCCGGCGCCTTCCTCGCCATCGGCTCTTGCATTTCGGCGCTTACCAAGAACCAGGTCATCGCCTTCATCATTTCGGCGACGATCTGCTTTCTCTTGGTGATGAGCGGCCTGGAGCTGGTGCTCGGCGCGTTGCGGTCCTGGGCCCCGGAGTTCCTGATTTCGGCCATCTCTTCGCTGAGCTTCCTGTCGCATTTCGACCGCATCACCAAGGGCGTGGTGCAACTGTCGAGCATCTTTTTCTATCTGTCGCTGATCGTCTTTGCCTTGTTCGCCAACAGGGTCATTGTCGAGATGAAGAAAGCTGACTGAGGCACACCCATGGATCGTATCCTCGCCGGCATTCGTGCCACCTTCGACCGCTTGACGGCGCACGTCGCGCAGCTTCCCCGCCATACGCTGGCCTGGATCGGCCTGGCGCTTGGCGCGGTTATTCTGCTCTCCGTCAATCTGTTCGCCGCCACGGCGTTCCGCACAGTGAAAGCGGACTTGACCCAGCAACGGCTGTTCACGATTTCCGATGGTACGCGCGCGGTACTACGCAACATCGACGAGCCGATCAGCATCCGACTCTACTTTTCGAAGCGGCTGGGCGAGGCAGCACCGTCTTACGCGCGCTATTTCGAGCGCGTACGTTCCCTACTCGAGCAGTATCGTGACATTTCGCGTGGACAGCTTGAATTCGCCGTGTTCGACCCGGAGCCGTTTTCCGATGCCGAGGATCGCGCGGTCGCCGCCGGCTTGCGAGGCATTCGGCTCAATAACGAGGGCGAGACCGGTTACTTCGGATTGACGGGCAACAATTCGACGGACAACGACGCCTCGATCGCCTTCTTCAGCAACGATCGCGAACCCTTCCTCGAATACGACGTCACCAAGCTGATCTACACCTTGGCCAATCCGAAGAAACGCGTGGTCGGGCTGCTGACCGGCCTGCCGCTCGATGGCGGCATGGCGCCGATGGCGATGATGGGCGGGGGCCGGCCGCAGCCGCCACAGATGGTGATGGAGCAAATCCGCGAGTTCTTCGAGGTCAAGACGGTCAACCAGGACGCCAAGGAAATTCCAGCCGAGGTCGACGTCTTGCTGATCGCCCAGCCCGACAAGCTGACGCCAGAGGCCGCGCTCGCGGTCGACCAGTTCGTGCTCGGCGGCGGCAAAGCGCTGGTCTTTGTCGACCCGGTCGCCGAGCTCGGTCGCATGGGACCGATGGGCATGGGGCCGGGCACGCCAACCCCCGACTTTATCAAGATCCTCAAGGCCTGGGGTGTGGACTTCGACGCCAGCAAGACCGCCGGGGATATCGCCAGCGCGCGACGCGTGCAATTCGGCGGCGGCGCGCGGCCGATGGTGACGGAATACGTCGCCTGGCTCACCCTTGACCGCTCGCGGATCGACGAGAACGACGTGCTTTCGGGCGGCATCGAACGCATCAACCTGTCGACGCCGGGCTTTCTGAGCAAGGCCGAAGGCGCCAAGACGCAAGTGTCGCCGCTGCTCGTCACCAGCAACCGGGCCATGCAAATTTCGGCGGACAAATTTGCCGCCATGCCCGATCCGGTCGGCCTGCTGCGCGGCTACAAGCCGGAAGGCAAAGCCCTGATGCTGGCCGCCCGCGTCGCCGGCGAAGCCAGCACCGCCTTCCCGGACGGGATTGCCAAGCCGGCGGCCGACAAGGACAAGGACGCCGCCAAGGGCGAAGCCACCGACCCGCCCGCCGACGGCAAGGCGCCGGATGCGAAGGCGGAGCCGCAGGCCGAAGCGGCACTCATCAAGCCGGCCCGCAGCAGCGGACGCATCAACGTGATCGTGGTCGCCGATACGGATCTGCTGTCTGATCAATTCTGGGTCGATACGCGTGAGTTCCTGGGCCAGCAGGTGGCGATCCCGAACGCCAGCAACGCCGCCCTGGTCGTCAACGCGCTCGACAATCTGTCCGGCTCGGACCAGCTGATCGGCTTGCGCGCACGCGGCGTCGAGGAGCGACCCTTCAAGCTTGTCAACGAACTGCGGCGCGATGCCGAGCAACGCTATCGCGAAAAAGAACAACTGCTCACCAACAAGCTCAAAGATGTGCAAGCTCAGCTGGCCAAATTGGAGAGCGGTGAAGGTGGTTCCACCTTGCTGACCGAGAGCGAAAAACAGACGATCGAAAAGTTCCGCTCCGATCTGCTCGCCACCCGGCGGGAGCTGCGCGAGGTCAAGCGCGCGCTGCGCGAGGATATCGACAGGCTCGACGGCTGGCTCAAATTCGCCAACATCGCGCTGGTGCCCTTGTTGATCGGCTTTGGCGGCATTGGCTGGGCAGCCCTGCAGCGGCGACGGCACGAGAGCAGTGCAGCCAACGATCGGTCGGGCAAAGATCAGGGAGACGCCGCATGAAGCCCAGAGCTATCGCCGAACTTGGCATCGTCGCCCTGGTGGCGGTTGTGGTCGCCGCGGCCACCTATGTTTCGCAGAATCGCTGGTCGCAGGCGAAGGTCACCGGCGCCGCATTGTTTCCGAGCTTAGCATCGCAAAGTGCCAAAATCGCCAGGATCGAGCTGCGCCAGGGGGACAAAAAACTGGCGCTCGAACGCAAGGACCAGGCCTGGGTGCTGGCCGACCGTGGCGGCTATCCCGCCAAGGCCGAGCCCGTACGCACCCTGCTGGTGCGATTGGCCGAGGCGCAGTTGGTGGAGCCCAAGACCCGCAAGAGCGATCGCTTCGCCATGCTCGAACTCGAAGATGCCGGCGCCAAGGACACGAAATCACGCGAAGTGAGGCTGCTCGATCAGCAAGGCACGCTGATCGCCCAGGCGATCATCGGCAAGAAGCGCATGGATGCGTTCGGCTCGAGCAAGGCCGGCACCTACGTGCGCTGGCCCGAAGATCAGCAAGCCTGGCTAGCCAATACCGATGTCGAGGTCTCGGCGACCGTACGCGACTGGGTGCAGACCACACTGCTCGACCTGGAGGCAGCGAAAATCAGTGCCGTGACGGTTGAGATCCCCAACGAACCGCCGCTGCAGATCGAACGCGACGCCGGCAAACACAAGCTGGTGGCCGTACCGGAAGGCAAGAAGTTAAAACAGGGAGCCGACATCGACGCGCTGGTGCGCGCCGTCGGCGCGGTCGAGTTCGAGGACGTGCGCAAGGCGGACCCGGCGGCGAGCGGCGACGTCAGCAACCGCCCGCGTGCAGGCGGACGGCGGTTTGGCCGTGACGCTGGGCCTGCGCAAAGATGGAGACGACACCTGGGTCTCGGTCACCGCCAGCGGTGAAGGAGAGGCAAAAAAGACGGCCGACGACATCTCTAGCCGTAGCCAGGGTTGGGAATTCAAGATTGCGCCCGCCAAGGCAACGGCGATCCTGAAGCGTCCAGCCGACTTCTTCGAGGCCAGCTGATCGGATCGGCAGCGTTTGCGCCGTCAGGATCTCTCGCGGCGCTGCCACGGCAGCGCCGGTTTTTTTTGCCGCACCCTCACGGTCCGGCGTGCCGGTGCGGGACGCTTGCCCGCGCCAGCCTGGCTCGCTTGCGGCCACCTTCCCCCGGGGTCTCAGCGTCGCTGACCCCGCGCCACGGCCCCCCAAGTTCCCTTGAGCGATCCTTTGCCACGGCGCGCGCGCGTCAGTGTATATCGGTGTGGGGGTCGGTTTGCCCCGGGCGATCGGCCGGCCGCGCCTGCCGGCGAGAGACCATCGCAACCTTCCGCGTTTGAACTAGAGCGCGATTTGAGACATGCTGCGGGCCACTTTTAAGAAAACAGCAAGCTCTGGGAGGAACCGAATGAAACGTCAGCGTCGGAAACTTGCCCTGCTGACAGCGGCGGCGTGGGCGGTGTTGTCGACTTGGACCACGCTGGCTGGTGCTGAGACGCCCAAAACCGGCGGCATCTTGAAGTTCGTGGTGCCCGATGAGCCGCCGAGCTTTGATGGTCACCGCGAGACCACCTTCGCCCTGATCCATCCGATCGCGCCGTTCTACAGCGTGTTGATCAGGGTCGATCCGCAGAACCCGGCTTCCACCACGGCTTTCGTCTGCGACCTGTGCAGCCGAAATGCCCAAGCCGACCGACGATGGCAAGACCTTCACCTTCAAGATCCGCAAGGACGTCAAGTTTCACGATGGCTCGGCCCTCACCGCCAAGGACGTGCATGCCTCCTTCCAGCACATCATCTTCCCGCCCGATGGCGTGCAGAGCCCGCGCAAGGAACACTTCCAGATGGTCGAGAGCGTGTCTGCTCCCGACGACGAGACGTTCGTCATCAAGCTCAAGTATCCTTCCGGCGCCTTCCTGCCGGCGCTGGCATCGCCCTACCACTTCATCTACGCCAAGGCGATCCTGGACAAGGACCCGCATTGGTTCGAAAAGAACGTCATGGGCTCGGGGCCATTCGTGTTCGAGGCGCGCGAGGCGGGCGCGGCGGTCCGCGGCAAGAAGAACCCAAACTACTATCACGCCGGGCTACCCTATCTGGACGGCTTTGAGGCCATCTTCGCCAAGACGCAGTCGCTACGCGTGCAGGCTATCCGCGGCGACCAGGCGGCGATGGAGTTCCGCGGTTTGCCGCCAAAGAGCCGCGATGATCTCGTCGCCGCCCTCGGCAAGGACATCACGGTCCAGGAAAGCGACTGGAACTGTCTGCTCATTGTCACGCCCAACAGCCGCAAGAAGCCCTTTGACGACGTGCGCGTGCGCAAGGCGCTAACGCTTGCGCTCGACCGTTGGAGCGGCTCGAAGGATCTCTCCAAGATCGCCGTCGTCAAGTCCGTCGGCGGTATCGTCTTTCCGTCCCACCCATTGGCGGCCAGCAAGGAAGAATTGGACAAGCTGGCGGGCTATGGCAGCGACATCAAGGTAGCCCGCGAGGAAGCCAAACGCCTGCTGAAAGAGGCAGGCGCGGCTGATCTCAAGTTCACCCTGGCCAACCGGGCCGTCGATCAACCCTACACCATCGTCGGCACCTGGCTGATCGACCAGTGGAAGCAGGTGGGGATCGCCGTCGACCAGAAAGTGGAGCCGACCGCTCCCTTCTATGCCACCCTGGAAAACGGCGCCTTCGATGTTGCCCTGGAATTCAACTGTCAGTCGGTCGTCAACCCGCTGGGCGACACCTCGAAGTTCCTGCCCAACGCCGGCGATCAATACGGCGGCTTCAAAGATCCGGAATTGAACACGCTTTACGAAGCCATGAATCGAACCGGCGACGTGACCGAACAGCGACGCTTGATGCGCGCCTATGAGAAGCGCGTGATCGATGAACAGGTGCACAGCTTCATCACCTTCTGGTGGTATCGCATCATCCCGCACCGCTCCTACGTCAAAGGCTGGAAGATTTCGCCCAGCCATTATCTGAACCAGGACTTGTCGATGATCTGGCTCGACAAGTAACTGAGCCCGACGCGCCTTGTCGCTCCGGCGCCCTTGGCACCGGGGCGGCGGGGTGCAGGTTCCGCAGCCCATGTATCTGTATATTCTCAAGCGCTTGGCACTGATGGTCCCAACGCTGCTCGGCGCGGCAGCGTTGGTGTTCTTCCTGATGCGGCTGATCCCCGGCGACATCTGCGTGCTACGGCTGGCGACCGGTGGCGGCAGCATCAATCCAGGCGTGGTCAAGGCCTGCCGCACGGAACTCGGCATGGACGAGCCGACGCTGGTGCAGTTCTGGCTCTTTATCAAAGGCCTCATCACCTTCGACTTCGGCAAATCGATGTGGACCGGGCGGCCGATCGTCGAGGAGGTGGCACTGCGCTTCCAGCTTTCTTTGCAGGTCGCCATCATGGCGACGGTGACGGCGGTGCTGCTCGCCATCCCGCTCGGCACGATCTCGGCGATAAAACAGAACACCGCGATCGATTATCTGGTGCGTGCCTTCTCCATCGCCGGCGTCGCCATGCCGTCGTTCTGGCTCGGCATCCTCATCATTCTGGGGATTCTGATCACCTCCAAGGCGCTGTTTGGTTCGCCTTGGATGCCGCCCATCAAGTATGTGCCGATCTGGGTGGACCCGCTCTATAACCTCAGTATGCTGATCTGGCCGGCGCTGGCGACCGGCTATCGCTATTCGGCGGTGGCCACGCGCATGACGCGCTCGGCCATGCTCGAGGTGCTGCGCGAGGATTACGTGCGCACCGCCCGCGCCAAGGGCGTCTTCCGCCGCTTGATCGTGCGCCGCCATGCCCTGCGCAACGCGCTGCTCCCGGTCATCACCATCATCGGCATCGAGTTTGCGTTTCTCATGGGTGGTCTGGTCGTCACCGAGCAGGTGTTCAATCTCAACGGCCTCGGCAAGCTGTTCGTCGAATCCGTCTCCAACCAGGACTACACCATGACGCAAGCGCTGGTGATGCTGGTCGTGGCCATCTTCGCCTTCACCAATCTCGTCGTCGACGTCATCTATGCGTGGCTCGACCCGCGCATTCGCTACCGCAGGTAGGGGACCGGCATGGCGACAATCTCGCATCCCGGCGGCGCTGCCGTCCTCGAGCAGGCTCCCCCGCGCTTATCGCGCTGGCGCCTGTTGTGGCGCTTCTGTGTTGAGAACCCGCTCGGCGCCGGCGGCGGCGTGGTGGTGCTGGTGATGATGCTGATGGCGCTGTTCGCCGAGGAGATCACGCGCTTCGATCCGACGGCGAACAATTTCGGCGATATGCTGACCGCCCCCAACCTCGATTACTGGTTGGGCACCGACCAGTTTGGCCGCGATCTTTATACGCGTATCGTCTACGGCGCGCGCACGGCGCTGCTGGTCGGCTTCGTCTCGGCCTTCATCGGTGCCACCATCGGCCTCGTCTTGGGGGTCGTCAGCGCCTATTTTGGCGGGCTGTTCGATCTTATCTTCCAGCGCATCATGGACGTGGTGATGGCGTTTCCCCTCGTCATCCTGGCGCTGGCGGTGGTGTCGATCTTCGGCACCGGCACGCAGAATGTCATCATCGCCATCACCATTCCCTTTATCCCGCGCTGCGCCCGGGTGGTGCGATCAAGCGCGCTGGCGATCCGGGAGACGCCGTTCATCGATGCGGCGCGCGCCTGCGGGTTCGGCCACACCCGCATCGTCTTGCGCCACATGGTGCCCAACGTGATGGCCCCCTACATCGTCATGATGACGGCTGCCGTCGGCCAGGCGATCCTGATCGAGGCGTCATTGTCGTTTCTGGGCCTTGGGGTGCAAGAGCCAACGCCGGCCTGGGGCTTGATGCTGCGCGGCGGCGCGCAGGAGTATGCCGAGAGCGCCCCCTGGGTGGCGATCTATCCGGGGGTGGCAATCTCCCTTGCCGTTTTCGGTTTCAATCTGTTTGGGGACGCCCTGCGCGACTGGCTCGACCCCAAGATGAAAGTCTAACCTGCCGTGGCCGACAGGTTGGTTGCGGTGAGCTGCCGACAGGCGCGACGGCCGGCGGTCGGGGCGCGCGGAAAGAGACGGGAGAGCGGGCATGAGCCGGGCATGGCAGGACATCCTTTACGCCGTCCAAGACCGCGTCGCCACCATCACGCTTAATCGCCCCGACCGGCTCAACGCCTACACCCAGACCATGGGGGAGGAATTGCGCGCCGCCTTCGCTGCCGCCGATGCGGACAACAACGTGCGCGCCATCGTGCTGACCGGCGCCGGCCGCGGCTTCTGCGCCGGCGCCGACATGGCACGCCTCTCCGCCGCGGTGGCCGGCAAAAGCACGCTGAAGGTGCCGGGCCAGGCCGCCAGCGAGGGCCTGGCCGCCAACTTCGCCCAGCGCAACAGTTACATCCTCGGCATCCAGAAACCGATCATCGCCGGCATCAACGGTGCCGTCGCCGGCATCGGCCTCGTGCTCACGCTTTATTGTGACATTCGCTACATGGCGGCCGGCAGCAAGCTCACCACCGCTTTTGCCCGGCGGGGACTGATCGCCGAACACGGCATCGCCTGGATGCTGCCGCGCCTGATCGGCCCAATGCATGCGCTCGATCTCTTGCTGTCGGCGCGCGTCATCGCCGCGGAAGAGGCCGCGGCGATGGGGCTCGTGCGCCTGTTGCCGGCGCAGGACTTTGCCGAGACCGTCCAGGCGCGCGCCGCCGAAATCGCCAATCTGTCCTCGCCGCGATCGGTCGCGATCATCAAGAGGCAGGTCTATGAGGGCTTGTTCCAATCGCTGGCCGAAGCGACCGCGATCGCCAACCGCGAGCAGGAGGTGTGCCGAGACACCGAGGATTTCCGCGAAGGCGTGGCGCACTTTTTGGAGAAGCGCCCACCCAATTTCAGCGGTCGCTGAGGTCCGACAAAACCCTGTTATTCCCCGACGATTGAGCGGCAGCCAAGGGTCGAAAACATGCTACCTTTGACGGGCGTGACGGTGGTGGAGATCGCCAACAACATCGCTGGACCCTATGCCGGCTACATTCTGGCGATGCTCGGCGCCGATGTGCTGAAGGTGGAGCGGCCGGAAGGCGATGACGCGCGCGCCTGGGGGCCGCCGTTCTGGCTGGATACCTCCGCCACCTTCCACGCCCTCAATATGAACAAGCGCAGCGTCACGCTGGACCTGAAGCAGCCCGAAGCCATTGCCTGGCTCAGCGCTTATCTCAGGGCCAGCGACGTCTTGTTGCACAATCTGCGCCCCGGCGTGATGGACGATCTGGGGCTCGGGAGCGCCGCCATGACCGGGCTCAATCCGCGGCTCATTTACTGCAACCTGTCGGCCTTCGGACCAACTGGCCCCATGCAGAAGAACCCGGGCTACGAGCCGATGGTGCAGGCCTTCGCCGGCCTGTTCTCCATCAACGGTTATCCGGATCGGCCCGGCGTGCGCATCGGCACCTCCGTGCTCGACCTCGGCACCGGGGTGTGGACGGCGCTCGGCTGCCTCGCCGGATTGCTTGAGCGCCAACGATCCGGCAAGGGATGTGTGGTCGATGCCTCCCTGTTCGAGACCGCGCTCGGTCTGCTGACCGTGCATTTTGCCCGCTACCGCGCAAGCGGGCGACTGCCCGAGAGGCACCCCACCGGCAGCCTGGGCGTGGTGATCTTCGAGGGGTTTGACACCGCCGACGGCCAGGTGATCGTGGCGGCGGCCAACGACCGCTTGTTTGCCAAGCTGTGCGGCGAGCTCGGCCATCCCGAGTGGGTCTCCGACCCGCGCTACAAAACCAATGCCGATCGCATCGCCAACAAGGCGACGCTGATTGCCGCCGTTGCCGACATCCTGCGCCAAAAGAAAAGCGCCGAATGGGTCGACCGGCTCGAGAAGGTGGGGGTCCCCTGCGCCCCGATCAACGATCTGCGGGTGATGGAGACGCACCCGCAAACGGCGGCGCTGCACATGCTGCAGCCGGTGCCAGAACTCGATCTGGAGTTGATCAGCCTGCCGCTATCGCTTGACGGCGCGCGCCCGCGCATCCGCACGCGGGCCCCCAGGCTGGGCCAGCACAACAGCAGCTTGCCCGGCCTGCCGCTGCCAAGAAAATGAGCGTCTTTCAGTAGGCGCGCTGACCCGACGAGGCACCGTCGCTGCAGGGGACCACGGCCATATTGCGGCGGTCGTTGGACCAGCACATCTGACCGGCCGTGCCCTCCTTCTTGCGCCTCGGAGCGGTTTGCACGACCTGCGGTTTGCGCCGCGCGGGGCTCGACTTGGCAACACACTTGCCGTCCCGCTCCATCTCATCGGCTCCGCAGATCAACGCACAAACGCGCCTTGGCTGCGCGGCCACGGCTTGCAGCGCCGCCTGCGAGGCTTCGTGCGGCAGCGTCGTCTTGGTGCGACGCGCAAAATCGCTGAGCGCCTCTTCTGCCTGTCGGCCCCAGTGACCGTCGACGGGACCTGGGTCGCAGCCGACCCTCTTCAGTTCCGTCTGCAAGGCCCGCGCCAGCGCGCGCGGGTCCTTGGTCACCGCCGCCGCCTCCGGCCCAGCCGCGCTCGCCTCGGGGGTGGCACTGCTGATGGATGCCGTATTCGGCGGCGCGGCCGGATTGGCCGGAGCCGCGGCGATGCGGCTGCCTTTGGCCGCTTCCTCCAGCAACACGCGCGCCAGCCCCGCAAAGGTCCCTTTCGGGAAGCGATCGAGGTAGGTTTTCAGGACCGCGGGAGACTTGCTGTCCTTGACCGCATGCCAAAAGGCGATTTCCATCTCTTTGTCATAGTTGCGGCCGGACGGGGCGGCGGCGGCGCCGATGGAGGCTTCGGCGCCGGGGGCGACAGCGCTTGCCCCAAAATACACCTGGCCCGTCAGCGAGGTGTGCTCCCAGGGGACTTGCGTGCCATTGGTCGCTTTCAGGACATCGTTGCGCACATCGACCAGGACGCCGCTCACGTCTTTGCTCGAGCTCTCGATGTGTTTGAGAAGCGCGCCGGCATATGGCGAGTTGCGGCCAACCCCATCCGCGGCAACGTTGCCGGGCTGCGTGGAAAACCCGATCAAGGTGCCGATCCCTGTCTTCACCTCGGCAAGCCCGGTGCCAATGGCGATGGCGCGCGTGCCCATCGTGCGCGCCAGATTGCGGGCCAGTGGATTGTCGCGGCAGGCATCGAGCAGCAGCAGGCTGGTCTTGGCTTCACGCTCCATCTGCTTGAGAACCAACGAGAGCGGCAAGGTTTCGAAATCAACATCCCCTTCGCTCGCCAGCCGCGCATCGATGGGAATGAGGTGGTTCTGCCCACCGACCTGAATGCCGTGGCCGGCGTAAAAGAACAAGGCAACGTCCGCCCCCTCCAGCGAAAGGCCGAACTGCCGGATGGCGCGTTCCATGGCCCGCTTGTCGAGATCGCGCCCGTCGGTCACCTGGAAGCCCAAACGCGTCAGCGCCGCGGTCATGTCGGCGGCGTCGTGGCTGGGATTTCTGAGTTCGCCGGTGTTTTGGTAGGCCGAATTGCCGATCACCAACGCCACGCGTTTTTCGGCGAAGGCGGCGCCAGGTGACCAAAACACCAGCACAGCCCACAGCAAAGCGATCACGTACGCCATGGTCGATCCCCGCGTCCGAACAGCGACGAGAACCATTATAGCACGCACGGTGACAAAAGTGCGTCCAAGCCTCAGCCATGCACCTGGGCCGCAGCGTTGTACCAATGATAGATCTCCCTGCCATTCCAATTGAGTACGCCATCAAACTGGCTCATGTACTCATAAACCTGCTCCAGGTATTTGATGCGGAAAGGTTGTCCGGAAATATAGGGATGGATGGCGATGGCCATGACGCGTGGCCGCGTCGCCCCCTCCCGGTACAGGCGATCAAAGGCATCGATGCATTTTTGCAGCCAGTAGGCGCCTTCGTGGTGCTGCACCACCATGACCGGGATGTCGTTGAGCTCGGCGGTGTAGGGCAGGCTCACCAGCGGACCTTTGGCCGTGCTGATGACCGTGGGTTCATCGTCATAGACCCAGTCGCCGATATACTTGACGCCGGCAGCGGCCAACAGTTCCGGCGTGTCCAGGGTCTGCGTCAGACCCGGTCCAAGCCAACCGATCGGGCGCTCGCCCCAAAAACTCTCGAGCGTGTCCAGAGACTTTGCAATCATGCCGGCCTGATCCTCGACCTGGTGGATGGGCATCTGCTCGAAGGCATGGCCCATCGGCTCCCAGCCCGCCTCCCGCGCCGCAGCCGCCACGCGCGCATAGTCGAGGCAAACCCGCGCATTGATGGCAAGGCTCGGCCGCACCGCCAAACGCTTGAAGAGGTCGAAAAAGCGCCAGACACCAACGCGCATGCCGTATTCATGCCAGCTCCAGTTCGGCACATCAGGCAGCAGCACCTGACCGGTGGGCGCCGGCAACACTTGGCGAGCCATCGGTCGGGCGATGTCCCAGACCTCGAGGTTGACAATCGACCAGACGATAATGCGGGCACCGCCCGGCAATGCCAGTGGCGGGCGATCGACGATCGCCGAGTAGGGTGCCCGTTGGCGCGGGAGCATGGCTGTACTCATTTGCATCCGACCTTGCCGCTACTATCGAGCCTTGATCGCCACCTCGCTTACCGATTTGGGCAAGCGTCGGCGACGGCATTACCAATGGCAATGCTGAGACGAAGACCATATGATTTTTGCTTGGCGCTTGTAAGCAGGTCGGTCGCTGCTTAGGCCAGCACGACAGGTGTTTTTGCATGCAACTTGGCTTTTTCACCATGCCCATCCACCCGCTCGACAAGGACTGGCGCCTGTCGCTGCGCGAGGATCGCGAAGCCTTCGTGCTCGCCGACGAGCTGGGCTTTGTCGAAGGTTATGCCGGCGAGCACACCACCGACCGCTGCGAGAACATCACCTCTTGCACCACCTTCCTGGCGACGCTCGTCGATCGCGTCAAGCACATGCGGCTGGGCACGGGCACTCTCAATCTGCCCAATACGCATCCAGCCGCCGTCGCCTCGCAGGTGGCAATGCTCGATCACCTGCTGGATGGGCGCTTCAATCTTGGCATCAGTCCGGGTGGTCTATTGTCGGATGCGGAAGCCTTCGGCAACCTCGATGCCAACCGCAACGAGATGTTTTTGGAGCTGATCAATCAGGTGCTGGCGATCTGGGCCGGTGCCGCACCCTATGATCTCAAGGGCAAGTACTGGAACGTCTCGACCGCACGCACGCTGCTGCCCGAGGTGGGTCAAGGCTATATCGGCAAGCCGCTGCAGCAACCACATCCGCCGATCCTGGTCACCGCCGTGGCTCCCTTCTCCAAGGGCGTGATGGCGGCCGCCGCCCGCGGCTGGGATCCAATCTCGGCCAACTTCCTGATGCCAATTTGGGTCAAGAGCCACTGGCCGCAATACGTGGCCGGCTGTCGGCAGGCAGGCCGCCAGCCCGATGCTGCCAACTGGCGCGTCGCCAAGAGCATCTTCGTTGCCGACGAGGACAAGACCGCGCACGCCTACGTCACCGCAGCAAACAGCCCCTATCGCCACTACTTCCAGTCGCTGGCGACCAAACTCAGAAAAAACGGCCGCAGCGAGCTCTTCAAGAAGGACCGCAACATGCCGGACGAGGCGGTGACGCTCGATTTCATCTGCGATGAGCTGATCGTCTGGGGATCGCCCAACAAGGTCGCCGAGGAGATCTTGAAGTTTCGCGACGAGGTCGGCGACTTCGGCACGCTGCTCTATGCGGGCAAGGACTGGTTGGACACCGAGCTGGCGCGCCGGTCGATGATCTTGATGGCCGAACGCGTCATGCCCAAGATCAATCAACACCTGGGCTAAGTCTGCCGCGCACCTGGCGCCGCCATCAGGGTCGCGGCCGGCCAGGGGTCGACGGCGCCAGGCACCGGGGTGCCAACGACACGGGCCGGCCCGGCTCGGTCGACGCGCGCGCCGCATCGACGCGCTGCGGAGCCCATGCTAGGGGAGCCAAGCCTAACAACACTTCGCTCAACGGCAAGGGATGAGGACAAACGGGATGCGTATTGGCGTTGCCGGCGTTGGCAAGATGGGCACCGCGATCGCCTTGCGACTGCTCGAGGTCGGTCATCAGGTCTTTCTCTACAATCGCACCGCGGCCAAGGTCGAGCCGTTGCGCAGCGCCGGTGCGACGGTCGCCGCCACAGCCGCCGCGCTCGCCAGTGCGGTCGAGGTGATCATCACCATCCTCAGCAATGCCGAGGCGCAGGAGGCCATCTACGCCGGCCCGGCGGGGTTGCTGCATGGCGACATCGCCGGCAAGCTTGTGATCGACATGAGCACGGTCCAGCCCGCGCAAGAGGCGGCCCTGGCGCACAAGGTGAAAGCCAAAGGCGGCACCTTCGTCGAATGCCCGGTCGGCGGCACCACCGGGCCGGCCCGGCAAGGCAAGCTGCTCGGCCTGGCGGGCGGAGAGCCTGCCGAGGTGGCCCGCGCGCGGGCCATCCTCGACCAGTTGTGTCGGCGCGTGGAGCACGTCGGGCCGATTGGCGCCGGCTCCAGCCTGAAGCTTGCCATCAATCTGCCGCTGCTGGTGGCCTATCAGGCCCTCGGCGAAGCCTACGTGCTGTGCGGCCATCTGGGGATCGACCCCAAGGCGCTGATGGAGTTGTTTGCCGACACCTCCGGCGCACCCAATGTCTTGAAGGTGCGCGGGCCCGCCATCGCCGAGGCGCTGGCGGGTGGACCGGGGATTGCGGCCACCTTCGATGTCGATTCCATCCGCAAGGATTTGCGCACCATGATCGCCGAGGCCAAGGTCCGAGGTGCCGTGCTGCCGCTCGCAGAACGCGCGCTGGCGGTCTTCGATGAGGCCGCCGGCGAGGGCTGGGGCGGGCGCGACGGCTCGAGCCTGCCGTCCTATTGGCCCAAACGCAGCTTGCGCTAGGGGCTCGAGGCCGCAGCCGTCGGCAGCCCGGTCAAGGCAACGCGGCCCCAACCGGCGTTGCCCCCGCGCCCAGCATCTCCGTGTGCCGGTCCAGCATCAGCACGGCATCAACAATCAAGCCGCGCCGCCGGTACTGCTCGGCCCGCGCCCGGCCGGCCGCCAGCGCCGCCTCGATCTCGGCCTCCGTCAAGGCGCCGACCGCGACGGTCACCAGACGATCGCCAAGGTCGCTGTCGGGATCGAGCTCCCGCGCGGGGCGGCGTGCGACGGCTGGCGATGTTATGTTCACCGCATTGGCGATCAGCGTGGCGGCGGCGTCGGCAGCGGCGGCAGTGCGGCCAAGCACGCTGACGGCATCGGCGATCCCCAGCGAGAACGAGCGGCCGCGCGCGCCCGAGGTGGCAATGCCGCCAACGCCGCAACCGCCCTCGAGGCGCATTGTTGCATTGATGAGGGGCACATTGCCGCGCGAAAAAGAGCCCGCAACGCCGATCTCAAGGCTCTGACCGCGGGCGATCCAAACGGCAATGTCGCCGCCATTGTTGACAAACACCCGTTGCAGCGGCGCGGCAGCGCTCATGTGGGACAATAGCTCGTCGGCGACCGCACCGGCCACCGCCGCCATGGGGGTGAGAAAGACGTCTGCAAAGGGCCGGCAAGCCTCCAGCATGCGCCGCGCGACGGGACCGGTAACGACCGGCCTGTCGCTGAGCGGCCGGCGCAAGGCGACAAGCTCGTCGCACAGCTCGGGCAGGATGGTCGCAAAACGCCGATCCGCCGCGGCATAGGCGGCACGCAGGGCCTCTCCTGTGCCCCAGGCCTTGAGGACGACATCGATCGGCCCGTGCGCCAGATGGAGGCGCCCGCCCGTCAGTTCCTGGCTGACCGCGGGGGCGAACATGTCGTTTAGCCGATTTTGCCCAAGGCCTTGAGGAAGGCGTCGACCTCAGGCGCGCTGAGGGGAGCCAGCGTTCGCTGCGAGACCTCGGCGGCAACCGCCTTCATGGCGGTGATGGCCCGGCTGCCGGCCGCGGTCAGACCAAGTGCCACCAGGCGCCCATCCCTGGGGTCGGAGGACTGGTGCACATAGCCGCGGGCGATCAGCCGGGTGATCACCCCGGAGATGGTGGCGGGATCCATCGCCGTCAGCCGTCCGAGTTGGTTTTGCGACACCGAGCCCAGATCATCCAGCTTGGCGAGCGCCGCAAACTGCCTCGGCGTGACGCCGAACGGGCCCATGACGGCGTTGAACATCTCGCTGGCGCGCTGGTGCGCGCAGCGCAGCAGGAAGCCGACCTGCTTCTCCAGGACATAGGCGGTGACCGCCGCCGCAGGATCGAGGCTTGGGCTGCGTTTGGCTTTGGCGCGGACTTGGGTCATGCCATTGGCCCCTCGACTGGAGCGGTACGGGTTCAGGTTTTGCCGGCTGCAAACGGCCACGGATTGTCGTGCTGCCAATCGTCGACGCGGGCATCGGCCGACAGGTTGCGGATGATGTCGTCGATGGCGACGATATCGGCCGCGTGCCCGCCCAGGCCTTCGTAGAGACTGCGAGGCAGCGTAAATTCGATGGGTGCAACGATGGCCGGCGTCGGCACGAAGCCGAAAGCCTGCCTCGGCATGCGCGTGACGTCGACCATGATGGTGATGCCGCCGCCGGGCCACACCGTCACGGGCGCACCGCCCATGGTCACCCTCGCCTCGCCCTTGGCGACCGAACGCGTGAGCAGGATGGGATTTTCGGTGACGCCGGCGCGCAAGGAGCCGCCGGCGCCGGCCATGAACAGCACGCTACAGAGCGCCGGCTCGCAATTCTCGCCGATGCGCTCGATGACGGCGCGCACGGCGGCCGGCATCGCCGCCGGCACGGGCTGCAAGTTTGCATCGAGCACGCAATAGAGCGCATCCTCGCCGGTGGTCGAGGTGATCAGCAGCCGCAGACCCGGCCAGGCGATCTTGGCATCGATCTTTTGAATGATCGACAGCGGATCGGTGATATTGGTGCCGCCCCAGCCCAGCCCCGGATCGGCGACCTTGAAGTAGCGTCCAGGCGTCGATTTGCGCCCGCGCACGCGAATGCCGGCCGGCGGCATGTTGAGCACGCGGCCCGACTGATGCTCGGTCAACACCCCGGTAATGTGGTCGTCGACCACGATCACCTCATCGACATGGCCAAGCCATTGCCGGGCGAAGATGCCGACCGCAGCCGAGCCGCAGCCCACCCGCATGCGCAGCTCCGCCTTGCCGTCGACGATGGGGGCCTTGCCGGCCGCGACGATCAAGCCGTGGCCACCGTCGATGCTCATTTCCACCGCCTCGCCGGAGCAGAGCTGCAGCAGCGTATCACAGGTGACGTTGCCCTCCTTCTTGGAGCCGCCGGTGAGGTGGCGCACGCCGCCAATGGAGAGCATTTGTGAACCGTATTCGGCGGTGGTGACGTGCCCCACCTCTTCACCCCTGACGCGGATCGGCGCCGCCTCCGGGCCCAGGTGCCGGTCGGTGTCGATCTTCAGCTTGACGCCGCAGTAACTGAAGATGCCTTCCGTGACGACGGTGACGGTATCGACGCCGGCGTGCTCGGCCGAGACGATAAAGGGAGCGGGCTTGTAGTCGGGATAGGTCGTGCCCGCGCCAATGCCGGTGACGAAGGTCCGGGCGGGATCAAGCAGCGTGCCGTCCCAGGCGCCGGCCGCGAAGGGGACCAGCTTGCCGTTCTGATCGATGCTGCGCTGCATCAGCACGACCGGATCGGTACGCACGAGCCGCCCCTGCTCATTGGCATAGCGCGCGCAGGCACCGCTGCGGCCGGGACGGATGCGGCACAACACCGGGCAGGCGTCGCAGCGCACGATGTCCCCGTCCTCGGCGGCGCCGAACTTCTTGGAGCGCGCTTCGAGCCAAAGCCGATCCCCGCTCATGTCACGCTCCCCATCTTGAGGGCTTCCCAGAGCCGATGCGGCAGCACGGGCACACGCGTCACCCGCACGCCCGTAGCGTTGCGGATGGCACCCAGGATTGCCGGTGCGGTGGCGATCAGCGCCGGCTCGCCGACACCCTTGGCACCAAACGGTCCCTCGGGCTCGCGATCCTCGATCAGATGGATCTTCACGGCTGGCATATCGCCAACCGTGGGGATGAGATAGTCGTGCAGGTTCTCGGTACGGCCGGCGACGAATTCCTCGATCAGCGCCAGGCCCAGGCCTTGGGCGATGCCGCCGTGGATCTGCCCTTCCACCAAGGTCGGGTTGATGGCCCGGCCGACGTCGTGGGCGGCCACGACAGAGGTTACTTTGCTGGTGCCGAGGCCGATGTCGACCTCCACCTCGGCCATTTGCGCGGCAAAGCCGTACGTGGCGTAGGGGATGCCCTGGCCGTTCTCGTCGAGCGCCGTGGTCGGCGGATCCCAGCTGCCGATGCCTTCCAAAACGATGTCCTGCCCAGGGACGGCCGCCGCGGCTGAGCCGCCCCTGGCGCTGCTCGAGGCGGCGCCTGCCGCCGACAGCTCGGCGAGCTCAATGCTGCGCGAGGCCTCCCCGTCGGTGATCTGCAAGCGACTGCCGTCGAGGCTGAGCCTGGCCTGGGGACCGGCATTGGCCAAGGTGAGAATTTTGCCACGCAGGGCCTCGGCCGCGAGGCGGGCGGCATTGCCGGACACGAAGGTCTGCCGCGAGGCCGAGGTCTTGCCGGCATCCGCCGTCAGATCGGTGTCACCGACCACCATGCGGAAGGCGCAGACCGGCAGGCCCAAGGCCTCGGCGGCGATCTGCAACAGCACGGTCGAGGAACCCTGGCCGATGTCGACGGCGCCGTTGAAAAAAGTGAGCGTGCCGTCGCGAGCAAGTGTGATGCGCATCCGCGATGGGTTTGACAGCGAGGTGTTGCCGCAGCCGTACCACATGCAGGCGATGCCGACGCCACGCCGCTGGCGCGGTCGCGAGGCATTGTGCGCGGCAACGCGTGCCAGCGCCGCGTCCCACTCCGGCTTGAGGGCGGCAAGGCATTGCGGCAAACCCACCGAATGGTCGAGCCGCTGGCCCGACGCTGTGACGTCGCCGGGGCGCAGCGCGTTGAGATGCCGGATGCGCCAGCGATCGATGCCGAGCCGCTCGGCCAGATCATCCATCAGTGTTTCATGGGCGATGGCCGCCTGCGGCACGCCGAAGCCGCGAAAGGCGCCGGCGGGCGCGGCGTTGCTGTAGACGGCGCGCGTCTCAATCGAGACGTTGGCAACGCGATAGGGGCCCATGCCGTGCACGGGCACACGATTGGCGACCGTCGGACCCCAGGAGGCATAGGCGCCGGTGTCGAAGTCCGCCTGCATCTCGAACGCCGTGAGACGCCCCTCGGCATCGGCCGACGCGCGGGCGCGGATCTGGGCCGGATGTCGCTTGGTCGTCGAGGTCATGGACTCGGTGCGCGAGTAGACGATGCGCACGGGCTGCCTGGTGCGGAAAGCGGCAACGGCGAGCAGGGGCTGCACGGACACATCGAGCTTGCCACCAAAGCCGCCGCCGCAGGCGGTGGGTCGGATCCGCACGCGCGAGGGCGCAATGCCGAGCACGCGCGCCGTCTCTTCGAGGTCGAGGTAGGGGGCCTGGGTACAGGCCGCAACCTCGATGCGATCGGGCGCTGCCCCAATCGGCACGGCATAGCCTGCCTCGGGTTCGATGTAGGCGTGCTCGACAAATGCCGTCTCGAAGGCACCCTGCGCGCTGACCGCTGCCTGGCGCGCTGCCGCCACGGCATCGCCGCTGCGCAGCTTGCCCCGCGCCAGCACATTGTCGGCGCTGGTGGCGTGGATGGCCGGCGCACCCGGCAGCAGCGCCGAGGCGATGCCGCAGACGGCCGGGGTGGGCTGCCAGACGATCGGCAATGCCGCATCGGACAGCCCATCGACCGCCCACCGCGTGCCGACCAGCGCCAACACCGCCTCGCCGCGGAAGCGCACGTGGCCGGCGGCCAGCACCGGCTGATCTTTCAGCTGCGGGAAGATGCCGAAGGCATTCTCGCCCGGCACGTCCCGGTGCGTGAGAATGGCGGTCAGGCCCGGCGTCGCCCGGATCACCGCATCGAGATCACCGAGTGTGAAGGTGGCAGACGCATGCGGCGAGCGCACAATGCGCATCCACAGCGCCTCGGCGGGGGCGGCATCGGCAGCGAACAGATCGGCGCCGACGAGCTTGGGCCAGCCATCGACGCGCGGCAGGCGGCTGCCGATGCTAGGGCTTGCCACAGCTTTGCCCGGCGCCGAGGCAGCCGACACGTCCAGGATGGCTTCGACGATCTTGAGATAGCCCGTGCAACGGCACAGCACGCCGCCGATGGCGTCTTCCACCTGCGCCCGGCTCGGCGAGGGACGCTGCGCCAGCACAGCGGTGGCGGCCATCAGCATGCCTGGGGTGCAGATGCCGCACTGGGCCGCGCCGTGCGCCAGGAAGGCCAGCCGCAGCCGGCCAGTCAGCCCGTCGGGGCCGTCGCCCTCCACGGTCCAAACCGCGGCATCGGCCGCCTGTGCTGTCGACAGCAGGCAGGCGCACACCTGCTCTCCGTCGACGAGCACGGTGCAGGCGCCGCAGTCGCCGGCCTCGCAGCCGATCTTGGTTCCGGTCAGCCCAAGGCGCTCGCGCAGCGTATCGGCGAGCGAGGCAAAGGGTGGAGCGCTGACGCTAACCTGGGCGCCGTTGAGGCTGAATGAGACGCTTGCCATCTGGCGGCTGGCGGCTAAGTCCTGCATTAGGCAGCCCTCCGCGTTGGCGGCATGGCAAGTTCCGCGATCAGGTCGCGGGTCAGCGCCAGCGCCGCATGGCGGCGGTAGGCTGCGGTGCCGCGAATGTCATCGATGGGGACCAGCCCGCTGAGATGCTCGGCACAGACAATGCCGTCCGCGCCCGCCAGCGGCCGACCGACCAGGGCCGCCTCCAGGGCTGGCAAACGTTGCGGGATGGCCGAGCAGGAGCCGATGGCAAGGCCGGCGCTGCTGACGTTGCCGGCAAGATCCGTCTCGACGACACCAGCCACCATCACGATCGAGATCACCAAGTACTTGCGCGCGCCGAGCTTGCGAAAATGCCCGCGCGCGGCGCCACGCTTGGGGATCAGGATGGCGGTCACGATTTCGTCGGACCGGCAGGCGGTATGACGATAGCCCGTGATGAACTCGGCCAGGCTCAAGAGGCGAGTGGCGCCGAGACTGGCCAGTTCAACCCGGGCTTCGAGCACGAGCAGGTTGGGCGCACCATCGCCGGCCGGCGAGGCGGTGCAGATGTTGCCCGCCAAGGTGCCGCGATTTTGGATTTGCGCACCGCCGATCTCGCGCGCCGCCAGCTGCAAGCCGCCCAGCAGCGGAGGCAGGTCGGCGTCGATCAGATCGGTCCAGGTCGTCAGCGCACCGATGCGCCAGTGCGTCTCCTCCTCGACGATGCCGCGCAGGCCGGACAAGGCGCCGATATCGAGCACATCTTTGTGGGCCATATCACCCCAACCGGCGCGCGCGGCCTTGGCCGGGTAAACATCCGTGCCGCCGGCGAGCACGATCACATCGCTGCCGGCGCGGATCTGCAGGGCTTCTTGCAGGCTGCGCGGTCGATGGTAGGCAAGCATGGCTTTGCTCACGCCTCTGGCTGGCTCGGCAGGCGCATCGCCTCGGTCGCCGCCGCGTCGACCGCTCCATCGGCGCCGAGCGCCACGCCGAACAGGGTGCGCACCTCAGCCGCTGTGTAGTAGCCTCGCCGCACGTCGCGGGCGACCAGGGCGGGATCGCGGGCGAACGGATCGCCATAGCCGCCGCCGCCCGGCGTCATCACTTCCACCCGATCGCCGACCTGCAAGGGGATGTCCTGGTCCTTGGACAGGTGCTCGGGGATCAATGTTGCGCCGCCGCGGTGCACCTTGACCACGTTCGGCCCGCCGTCAGCACCGCCGACAACGCCGGGCGGCCCGAAGCGGCCGTGATCCATCACGAACGACGCGCGCGCCTCTCCGCGCAGCAATTCCACCTCGTAGTGCACGCCAAAACCACCTCGGTGCTTGCCAGCTCCGCCGGAACCCTCGCGCAAGGCAAAGCGGCGGAACAGGATGGGATAGTACTGCTCCAGCACTTCCACCGGCTGGCTTTTGGAGATGCCGATCGTCGAGCAGCCGTTGCTGAGACCGTCATGGTCGCAATTGCCGCCGTAACCGCCACCGGAGATCTGGTACATGACGTAGCCGGCGCCCTTGCCGGGATCGAAACCACCCAGCGCAAAGTTGCCAGATGAGCCTGCCGGTGCGGCCGTCACCTTATCGGGGATCGCCTGCACCAGCGCCAGGAAAACCGCCTCGGCAATGCGCTGCGATACTTCCGCAGCGCAGCCCGAGACGGGACGGGGATAGTGCGCATCGAGAAACGTGCCGCTCGGACGCGCAATCTGCAGCGGCTCGAAGGCACCGGCGTTGAGCGGAATGTCGGGGAAGATGTGCCGCATGGCGAGGTAGACGGCCGAATAGGTGGTGGCCAGCACGGAGTTCATCGGCCCCAGGCAGGGCGCCGAGGAGCCGGCAAAATCAAAGCTCAGCGTTTGGCAGGCCTTGTGGATCGACAGCGCAATCCTGAGCGGCTGGTTGACGACACCATCGGAATCGACAAACGCCTCGGATCGATAGACACCATCGGGAATCTCGGCGATGTGCGCCCGCATCAGGCGGGCGGCGCGCTGCCTGATCTCGGCGATGGCGGCGAGGATGGTGGCACGGCCATAGCGATCCAACAGCTCGGTCAGGCGGCCGGCGCCGACCTTCAGCGCCGCCGCCTGCGCCCTGATGTCGCCGATCCGCTGGTCGGCGATGCGCATGTTGGATCGGATAATGGCGTGGATCTCGGCATCCATCACCCCGCGCTTGAACAGCTTCACCGGCGGCAGGCGCAGGCCCTCCTGCTCGACCTCCGTGGCCTTGGCCGAAAAGCCGCCCGGCACCATGCCGCCGATGTCGGGCCAATGCCCGGTATTTTGCAGCCAGCAGAACTGCTCCCCTTGATAGTAGAACGGCAGCGCAAAACGCACATCCATCAGGTGCGTGCCGCCGAGATAGGGGTCGTTCACCACATAGATGTCACCGGGCTCGGGCTGGCCAGCCTGACCCTCACCGATCAGGCGGATCAGTTCGGCCGTGGAAAATTGCATGGTGCCGACGAACACCGGCAGGCCAAGCTCGCCCTGCGCGATCAGCGCACCGGTCGCCAGGTCGTAGATGCCCGACGAGCGGTCGTCGGCTTCGGCAATCACGGGAGAGAAGGCCGCGCGCGAGAAGGCGATATCCATTTCGTTGCAGACCTGGCCCAACGCCGCCTGGATGACGGCCAGCGTGAGGGGATCGAGGTTGCTCACGCCAGCCCCACCGCAATTCTGAGATTGCCAATCGCATCGACCACGGCGGCAGAGCCAGGCTCGATGACGGTCGTGGCATCGATCTGCTGCACAAGAGCAGGTCCGCTGATGCGCGCACCGAGCGGCAGCTTGAGGCGATCGAACACCTCAGCGCATTGCCAGCGACCGCCGGCATAGAGCGCGCGTTCCCCGATGGTGGCGCCGCGCGCATCCCCCGCCCGGGCGCTTGCCTCGAGCAGGCTGCGCATCGGAAACGGCCGCCGCCGGCCGATCACCGACGTCAACAGGTTGACCAGCACGGGCTCGATCTCGGGCAGGCGCACCTGGAAGCGGGCAAAATAGGCCGCCTCGAACAGGCTCCGCAGCACGCCCCGTGAAACATCCATCTGCGGAAGCTTGACGCGGATCAGATGCGTCTGTCCGCGAAACTGCATGTCGGCAGCGTGCAGCACCTGGCTTTGCACGATCTCGCCCTGCTCCTCGGCGTTGGCCGCCTCGCCGCGCTGCCGCTGTCCCCGCAGCGTTGCCCTGACCAGGCACATGTCGGCCGCCTCAAGCGGCACGTTGAGGGTATGCACCAGGTCCTGTCTGAGATCGGCGACCAGGCAGCCGAGCGCGTTGGTCAAGCCCGGGCGCGCTGGCACCATCACCTCGGGGATGCCCAGTTCGCGCGCCAGCGCCACCGCGTGCAGCGGGCCGGCGCCGCCGAAGGCGAACAAGCAGAAGTCGCGCGGGTCGTGACCACGCCCAATCGACACCATGCGAATGGCGCCACACATGTGCGTGTTGGCAAGCTGGAGCACGGCGGCGGCGGCCGCATCCGCAGCCAGTCCCAACGGCTTGCCGAGAGCTCGCTCGAACACCTCGCGCACTTGCTCCAGGGGGGCCGGCGACGGCACCGACAACAGGGCCGCCGGATCGAGCCGGCCGAGCAGCAGATTGGCGTCCGTGATGGTCGGCTCGCTGCCGCCACGCCCGTAGCAGATGGGTCCGGGTTCCGAGCCGGCCGACCGTGGGCCCACCTCAAGCATGCCGGCCGCATTGATCGAGGCGATTGAGCCGCCGCCGGCGCCGATGCTGCGCACGTCCACCATCGGCACGTGGATCGGCAGGCCATAATCGATGGTGAGTTCCGCCGACACCTCGGGAATGCCGCCGCGAATAAGCGCGACATCGGTGGATGTGCCGCCCATGTCGTAGGTGATGGCGTGTGCCACGCCGGTCTCGGCCAGCGTCGCCGCCGCGGCCATGACGCCGGAGGCTGGCCCCGACATGATTGTCTTGGCCGCCTCACGGGCAGCCAGGCGCGCCGCCACGGTGCCGCCGTTGCCGTTCATCAGCAACAGATCGCGCTTGAAGCCCTGCGCCTCAAGCCCACTCTGCAGCCGTTGCACATAGCCATCCAGGATCGGTTGCACCGCCGCATTGATGGATGCGGTGGTGCCGCGCTCGTATTCGCGAAACTCCGACAGCAATTCGTGCCCGAGCGTCACGTATTGATTGGGCCACAGGGCGCGGGCGATGGCGCCGGCGCCAAGTTCGTGCGCGGGATTGGCGTAGGCGTGCAGAAAATGGATGACCAGGCTCTGGCAACCCTCTCGCAACAAGGCCTTGACCGCCGCCGCGACGCCCTCCTCGTCGAGCGGCGTGAGCACCTGGCCCGACACACTCATGCGTTCGTCGACTTCGAGCCGTAGCTCGCGGGGAATCAGCGGCTCGAACACCCCCGTCATGCCATAGGCCCGCGGCCGCGTGCGGCGGCCGAGCTCCAAGGTGTCACGGAACCCGCGCGTGGTGATCAGGCCGACCCTGGCAAGCTTGCGCTCCAGCACGGCATTGGTGGTGGTGGTGGTGCCGTGGATGATGAGGTCGAGAACGCCGGCCGAGACGCCGGCTTGGCCAAGCGCGCCAAGCACGCCATCAGCCTGATTGGTGGCCGTGGTCGGGATCTTGGCGAGGCGCACGCTTGTCCCATCGGCTCCCGTCTCATAAATGAGCAGGTCCGTGAAAGTGCCGCCGACATCGATGCCTGCCACCCGCCGCTCGCGCACGGCTATGCCTCGGCCGCTACCGCTCGATGTCGTTAGTATACGAACAATATTGCCGCCGGTCCACGGGGGAGCAAGAGCCAACGCGGGCGCGAGCCGGCCCGGACCTTCAGCTTTCGCACATCGCCGGGCAAAAAATGCGCGCTGGCAGCCCACGCCAGCCGGCACGCCCGCGCCGCTGGCGCCGTCAGCGCGCTGCCTTCTCACACCAGCTTGCCCGGATTGAGAATGCCCTTGGGATCGAAGGCCGACTTGATGGCGCGCATCAGATCCATCTCGACGGCGCTCTTGCTACGCGCCAGCGCCTCCCGCTTCATGAAGCCGATGCCGTGCTCGGCCGAGATCGAGCCGCCGAACTCCAACACGGCGGCATTGACCGCCTGTTGCATGGGCTGCCAGAGCTCCAGGAACTTGGCCTTCGGCATCCCCGGGGGTTGCGTGATGTTGTAGTGCACGTTGCCGTCGCCGAAGTGACCGAAGGCCAGGGGACGCGCCCCGGGACAAAGCTGCAGGACCAGGCGATCGGCGCGGGCGATGAATTGGGCAATGCTGGCGATCGGCACCGCCACGTCGTTTTTGATGTTGCCGCCTTCGTGCTTTTGCGCCTCCGAGATCGACTCGCGCAGCCGCCAGAAGTCGCGCGCCTGCGTGAACGAGTTGGCGACAGTGGCATCGACGACGAGAGCCTTTTGCACGGCCGTCTCGAGGATTTGCAAGAGGTCGCGTTCGGCCGTGCCATCTCCCTTCAGGCCAGAGAGTTCCAAGAGCGCGTACCAAGCATGCCGCGTCGCAAATGGATCGCGCGTGCCCGGCGTGTGCTGCAACACGAAGTCCATGACGATGCGCGGCATGAATTCGAAGGCGGTCAGGCCCGTGCCGGCGGCGTCTTGGGCGGCGGCAAACAGCGCTAAGAGCGCCAGCAAGCTCCGGCAAGGCCACGAAGGCGGTTGCCTTCTCGGCGGGTTTTGGGAACAGCTTGAGCGTCGCCGCCGTGATGATGCCCAGCGTGCCTTCCGAGCCAATGAACAGATCTCTGAGATCGTAGCCGGTGTTGTCTTTTTTCAGCGCGCGCAGACCCGGCAGGACACGGCCATCCGCCAGCACCACCTCGAGACCCAGCACCAGCTGGCGCATGTTGCCGTAGGCCAGCACGCCGACACCGCCGGCGTTGGTGGCGAGGTTGCCGCCGATCTGACAACTGCCTTCCGAGGGCAGGCTCAGGGGGAACAATCGATCAACCGCATCGGCGGCCGCCTGCGCCTCAGCCAACGTCAGCCCGCTTTCCACCGTCATGCTGTAGCCGCCGGCATCAACCTGGCGGACGCGTTTGAGGCGCCCGACCGAGAGCAAGATTTCGCCATTGAGCGGCATCTGACCGCCGACCAGTCCCGTGTTGCCGGCCTGCGGCACGACCGGGATCGCCTCTTGGTGGGCGATCGCCATGATCCGCGAGACCTCCTCGGTCGAGCCCGGGCGCAAGACCACGCCGGCGCGACCGTGGTAGAGGTCGCGCCACTCGCGCAGATAGGGCAGCTGTTGCTCGGCATCGGTGAGCGCATGCTCGGGCCCGACGATCAGCGCCAAGCGCTGCAGCAGGCTTGGCGTCAGCCTCACGGCGGCGCGCGCATCGATCATTCCAGCCTCGCTGCTCTTTGCAATCGATCGTTGATGGCCTCGCCCAAGCCGTGGCGGGGGATGGGCATCACGGCGATCGCAGCGGCGCCGGCGCCATCCAAGCTGCGCAAGGCCGCAAACAGATTGGCAGCCGCCTCGACAAGATCAGCGCTTGGGCTGAGGTTGAAGACCGGGCCGGCATGCGGCGGCAGGGGCGCGCCGAACGCCAGCAAGGCTTCGCCGCTCAGCACTTCGCCGGCCTCCAGGCGCAGCGGCGTTGCCGGTGCGTAATGGCGTTGCAGCATGCCGGGCGCGGCCGGGCGGCTCGCTGCCACGTTGGCCACCGCGATCGGCTGGCCGAGCACAGCGGCGAGCCGAGCGCGGGCGATCCCGCCCAGCCGCAGAATAACGGGCGTGCGGCCAGAGACATCCACCACCGTCGATTCCAATCCGACCGGCGTCGGGCCGGCATCGAGAAGGACGGCGACGCCCTCGCCAAGATCGGCTGCCACATGCCCGGCCGTGGTGGGGCTCACGTGCCCCGAGCGGTTGGCGCTGGGCGCGGCGATGGGCAGGCCGGCGGCGCGCAACAAGGCCTGGGCGGTTGCATGCGCCGGCACCCGCACGGCGATGGTGTCGAGACCGGCGGTGGCAAGTTCAGCAATGGCGTTGTCGGCGCGGCGCGGCCCCACCAACGTCAGGGCCCCCGGCCAGAACGCCGCCGCCAATTGGCGGCCACTTTCGCCGAGTTCGGCCAGCCGCGCTGCCGCCTTGAGGTCCGCGACGTGCACGATCAGTGGATTGAAGCGCGGGCGGCCCTTGACGGCAAACACCTCAGCCACCGCCCGCGGGTTGGTCGCGTCCGCACCAAGCCCGTACACCGTCTCCGTCGGAAATGCGACGAGCCGGCCGGCGCGCAGGGCGGCCGCCCCTCGGTCAATGGCTTCTGCTGTCGCCGGTTCTGCGGGCATCTCAAGACAACCACGAGACACTTTCGAGGCTTGAGCTTTCCGCCTATTGTGCCGCCGGCGTCAAGGGCGGAACCGCAAGCTGCACAAGGCCTCCATGACCTACCAAGCTCCCGTAAATGACATCATGCATGCGCTCAAGAGCGCTGCCGGCCTCGATGACCTGATGGCGCGCGGCCTGCTCGGCGAGGTCGACGAGGCAACCATCCGCGCCGTCATCGAGGAAGCCGGCAAGTTCGGGGCCGAGGTGCTCGATCCGCTCAGCGCGCCGGGGGACCGCAGCGGCTCGAAGCTGGTCAATGGCAAAGTCGAGACGCCGGCCGGCTGGCGAGAGGCCTACCAGCGCTTTGTCGCCGGCGGCTGGGGTTCGCTGGCGGCACCGGAGGAATGGGGCGGACAGAACCTGCCCGCCATCGTGGCGACGGTCGCCGGCGAGATCTGGAACTCGGCCAATATGGGCTTTGGCTTGTGCCCGCTGCTGACATTTGGTGCCATCGATGCCATCGAGGCACAGGGCAGTGCCGAACTCAAGCGCACCTATCTCCCCAAGATGGTGGCCGGCGAATGGTCCGGCACCATGAACCTGACGGAGCCGCAGGCGGGCTCCGATCTCAGCCAACTGAAGACCCGCGCCGTGCCGCAGGGAGACGGCAGCTATCGCCTGTTCGGCACCAAGATCTTTATCACCTACGGCGACCACGAGATGACCGACAACATCATCCATCTCGTGCTGGCGCGCCTGCCGGATGCGCCGCCTGGCACGCGCGGCATTTCTCTGTTCCTGGTGCCCAAGGTGCTGGTCGGCAGCGACGGGTCGCTCGGCGCGCACAATGACGTCGTCTGTGCCGGTGTCGAGCACAAGCTTGGCATTCACGCCTCTCCGACCTGCGTCATGAAATACGGCGAGCAGGGTGAGGGTGCCGTCGGCTACCTCGTCGGTGAGGAGAACCGCGGCCTCAACGTCATGTTCATCATGATGAACGCGGCGCGCCTCGCCGTTGGCATGCAGGGCGTGGCCGTGGCGGAGCGGGCGACCCAGCGTGCCGTGAGCTATGCCAGGGAACGTCGCCAGGGCCGCAGCGCCGCAAGCGTTGGCAGCGAGATGGCGCCCATCATCGAACACGCCGACATTCGCCGCAGCCTGATGACCATGAAGGCTCTGACCCAGGCCGCGCGTGCCATTTGCCTCGTCACCGCCCGCGAGACGGACGTGGCACGCCGCGCCAAAGTGGCCGCCGAACGTGTCGCCGCCGGGCAGCGCGTGGCCCTGCTGACGCCGGTGGCCAAGGCCTTTGCGACCGATATCGGCTGCGAGGTGGCCTCGATCGGCGTGCAGGTCCACGGTGGCATGGGCTTCATCGAGGAAACCGGCGCCGCCCAACACTATCGCGACGCCCGCATCCTGCCGATTTACGAAGGCACCAACGGCATCCAGGCCATGGACCTGGTCGGCCGCAAGCTGGCGCTGGAGGGCGGCAAGGTCGTCACCGACTACATCGCCGACCTCAACCGAACGGTCGAGGAGGTGCGTGCCTCCAATCGACCGGAGTTCGGCCGCATGGCCGAGCGGCTGGGCCAAGCCGTGGCGGCACTGGCAGAAGCCACGCGCTGGATCGGCGACACGCTGCCTCAAAATCCCGACAGCGCCATGGCCGCGGCGGTTCCCTATCTACGGCTGTTTGGCCTCGCCGCCGGCGGCGTCTACTTGGCAAAAGGCGCGCTGGCCGCCACCCGCGAGGGTGCCGGCGACGGCCACTCGATCGCCCCGCAGGCCATAGCCGTGGCGCGCTTTTTTGCCGAGACGCTGGCCACCGCCGCGCCGGGGCTCAAGGACAGTGTCGTCGATGGCGCCGGCGCCACCTTGATGCTCACCCCTGCCGCGCTTTCGGCCTGAGTTTCGGCGGCCTGAGTTTCGGCGGCCTGAGTTTCGGCCTGAGCCCGGTGGCATTGGCCAGCGGCGCTGCCGTGGCGACAGGGTCTTACAGGGGGTGGCGGCCGGGGATGACCCGTTCAAGGCCGCCCGATTTCCAGTTATGCTTTCGGCCCCGGGGAATGAAAGGCAGTGCAATGACGAAGGACATCGAAATCAAAGTCGAAGACGGCGTGCAGAGCATACGCTTCCTGCGCGCGGCCAAGAAAAATGCCCTGACCGGCCCGATGTACGACGCCATGTCGGCCGCCCTCGACGCGGCGGAGACGGACGCGGCCATCGCCTGCCACGTCTTTCTCGGCTCGGGTGGCTCATTTTCGGCCGGCAACGACATCAATGACTTTTTGCGCCGCGCCCAGGCCGCTGGATCGGACAGTGGCACGGGCGGCATCCCAGCGCCCTCGCTCGCTTTCATCCGCCGTCTCCCCAAAGTGACAAAGCCCATGATCGCCGCCGTCGATGGCCTCGCCATCGGCATCGGCACCACCCTGCTGCTGCATTGCGATCTCGTCTATGCCACCCCCAGCGCCAGCCTGCGCACGCCCTTCCTCGATTTGGGCCTCGTGCAAGAAGCCGGCTCCAGCATCCTGGCACCGGAGCGCATGGGCTATCCGCTCGCCTTCGAGCTCATCTGCCTCGGCGAACCGTTCGGGCCGGAGCGGGCGCTGGCCGCCGGGCTGATCAACGCCATTGTCCCCGCCGACGCCCTGGAGGCCACCGCCATGACGGCAGCCAGACGTCTCGCCGCCAAGCCGCGCCAGGCCCTGATGACCTCGCGCCGGCTGCTGCGCCGCCAGCATGCGGCGATCAGTGGCATGATCGATGAAGAGGCCCATTGCTATACGGGGCTGATGTCCTCGCCCGAGGCCCGCGAGGCCTTCACCGCCTTCCTGGAGAAACGTCCGCCCGATTTCGCCAAGGCCCGCAAGGCGGGCTAGCGGCAGACGGGCGCGGGGCGACCGGCGGTTGTGGTCACGGCAGGCAGGAAGGGACAAGGGACAAGCGTGGCCGCCGACAACACAGCCCAGGCCCGCAGCAAGCCGGTCGCGGCCTTAGACCCAACCTTGGATCCGGCCTTGGACTATGACGCCGTCATCATCGGGGCGGGCATGTCGGGCCTCTACCAGCTCTATCGTCTGCGCACGTTGGGGTTACGCACTCGGCTGTTGGAGGCGGGCACTGGGGTGGGCGGCACCTGGTACTGGAACCGTTATCCGGGCGCCCGCTTCGATTCGGAGAGCTACAGCTACGGCTATTCCTTTTCGCCGGAGCTGCTAGAGGAATGGAGCTGGTCGGAACATTTCGCGGCTCAACCCGAGACGCTGCGCTATCTCAACTATGTCGCCGACAAATTCGACCTGCGCCGAGATATTCAGTTCCGCAGCCGTGTGACCGAGGCCCACTACCAGGCTGACAGCGGCACCTGGCAGGTCAGGGTGGCAGACGGCGGGCGCTATCGCGCACGCTTCCTGATTACCGCCGTCGGCCTGCTGTCGGCACCAACCCTGCCGCGCATCGATGGCGTTGCGACCTTTCGCGGCCAAGCCTTCCACACCGCGCACTGGCCGCACCAGCCCGTGCGTTTCGCCCACAAGCGGGTGGCGGTGATTGGCACTGGTGCGACCGGCGTGCAGACGATCCAGGAAGTGGCCAAGACCGCCGGACAGCTGACCGTGTTCCAGCGTACGCCAAACTGGTGCGCACCCCTGCACAACAGCCAGATCGACGCAGCCACCCAGCGCCAGATCAAGGCTTCCTATCCCGAGATGTTTGCCCGTTGCCAGCAAACCTTCGCCTGCTTCCTGCACACGCCAGACCCACGCGGCACCTTCGAGGTCTCGGCCGAGGAGCGCGAAGCCTTCTTCGAGAAGTTGTATGCCGAGCGCGGCTTTGGCATCTGGCAAGGCAACTTCCGCGACATCCTGACGGATCGGGCGGCGAACGCCGCCATCTCCGCATTCGTGGCGCGCAAGATCCGCGGGCGCGTCAGGGATCCGCAGCTGGCCGAGCAGCTGATCCCGCAAGACCACGGCTTCGGCACCCGCCGCGTACCGCTCGAGACCCGCTACTATGAGGTCTACAACCAACCCAACGTTGCCCTGGTTGACATCAAGAAAACGCCGATCGAACGCATTAGCCCCGCCGGCATCAAAACCACGGCTGCAACGCATGCCTTCGACATCATCGTTTATGCCACCGGCTTTGACGCCATCACCGGCAGCTTCGACCGGATCGACATCAGGGGTCTGGGCGGGCGCAAGCTGAAACAGACGTGGGCGAACGGACCGCTGACCTTCCTTGGTGTGCAGGTCGAAGGTTTTCCCAACATGTTCATGTTGATGGGGCCGCATACGGCGCTCGGCAATATTCCGCGCAGCATCGAATTCAACGTCGAATGGGTGACCAACCTGATCGGCTACATGCGCGAGCGCCAGCTGACGCGAGCCGATCCCCTGCCGCAGGCGGTGGCCGCCTGGACCGACTATGTCAAAGAGATGGGCAAGGGCCTCTTGTCCAATGAGGTCAATTCCTGGATGACGGGCATCAACTCCAATATCGAAGGCAAGCAAACCCGTGTCATTGCCCGCTACAGCGGCAGCGCCCCCGCCTACCGCCAGCGCTGCAACGAGGTGGCAGCGGGAGGCTATCAAGAGCTGGCGCTGACCTAAATCGTTGCGCGGCCCCGCCGATCTCGCCGGGGCGGCCGCCGCCGCAAGGCGCAAGGTTGCCAGCGGCAAGGCCGGCCCGCGGCCGCGGCGGCGCAGGCGATTGCGACCAGGCTTTGCCAAAATGCGCGGATATGCTCGGTGCATGGCTATCGATCGATCGCCCCGGCGCCGGGGCATCCCGCAGCGCTTGGCAACGGCGGGCCGCAAGGCGGTGGCCGCGCTGGGGCTGTTGGGCCTCCTGCTGCCGTGCCCGGCGCAAGCCGACTGGCTCGGCAAGCTCGTCGGCGCGGCCCAGCGCCTTTCGCCGGCGCCAACCCGCCCCACCAAGGCCCTCGACAACCTTGCTGCCCACATCAAGACGCTGCCCGCCAAGCCGGAGGCAACGGTGCTGGCGGCCGAAGCCACCCCGGAAGGGCATTGGCGCTTCGTCAACAAGGCCGGCGAAACGATCACCGCCGGCACGCCGGAGGAAATGAAGCGCGTCGTCTTGCTGCTCGTGCCCGACGCCAAAGCCGAGGCGCGGCTGACCCTCTATCTGACGCAGGACACGGTCTTTGCCCGGCGCACGGCCCTTAAGGATCTGCCGAAGGGGACCGAACTCAATATCCGCGTCGGCGAGGAGAGCTACCGCATCCTACGGCGCAGCGAGGGCGCCGGCGAACGGCTGTTCGCCGAAATTCGCGCCAACCTGGTGGTGGAGCTTGCCGACCAGCAGCAATTCGCCGAGGCGGCGTGGCAGCTCGCCCGCCCGCTGAACAAGGCCGGCATCCGCATCCTGGCGCTGGAACCAGGCAGCGCCCCACGCCTGCCGTCTTGGCCACGTCTCGATCCTGTCAGCAAGAAGGCGCTGATCGACAGCATCGATCCCGCAAGCCTGGCGGCGGCGCTGGGCGCCGTGCGTGGACAGACCGTGCTCGTCACAGGACGCATCGATGGCGAACTGTTGCATTTCAAGTCGGGCGGCCCCGACCGCAGCCTGCTCGTCAGGGACCTGTTTAGCGCCGCCGAGCAGGCCGATGTCAACCTGATCGTCCTGCACGCGAGTTCGACGCCGCGCCAGCCCGGCGGGCGCAATTGGCTGTGGCAAAAGGTCGAGGTGAAGGGCCTGGAAGAAGCCCTGCAGCGCGCGCGCGTTGCCGACTTCTACAATGCCCTTGCCGCACCCAATGGCCGCTTTGTCGTCAGCGCAAGACCCAGGGGCGCCCAACGCACCGTGTTGGAGATCGGCCCCATCGCCGATCTCCCCAAGCCGCCCGCCGCGCGGCCGATCGCCGACATCCTGTCAGATGCCGTCTCCGGCCTCACCGGCCGCGTCATCACCGCGGGCGTGCAGGCTCATATCCGCAGCGCCGAGCACCAGCGCGAGGTCGATTGGCGCCTGATTGCCAGTGTCCCTGCCAATCTGCAGATCGGCTACATCGTGCTGTTGCTGGCCGGGCTCTGCGGCGTGCCGGCCGCGCGCCTGTGGTGGGCGCACCTTTGGCCGCCGGAAAATGCCGCCGAATATGCCGGCCCGAGCGGCTACTGGGCCGCCCGGCTCGTGCGCGATGGCCTGTTTATTGCGGTTTTTCTGCCGCTGACGGCGCCTTTGAGCGCCCCCCTCACGCTCGGCCGGCAGCTCTGGGATTGGCTGCTGGCCCCCATCCGCTGGTGGCGCCGGCTGCGCGGCAGGCCGCCGCGCCAGCCCGCCGCCAGCCCCACCTCCGCCCCCACCTCTGGCAGTCCCGCCGGCGGCGGCAGCGGGACGGGCGCGCCCGCAGCCCTCGGCAGTGCCGCGGCGTCTCGACCCGCGCCGGCCGCCTCGGGCCTCGGCAGCTACCGCCCCAGCCGCTGACGCGGCGACAGCGCGCCGCTGCGATGGCAGCAAGGAGCAAATGGGGCCTGAGCGTGTCGCCGCCGCGCGGGCTTTCTGCGACCGGCAGCCGCCACCCCTAGCCCCCCAACCCCTAGCCCCCACCCCTAGCCCCATGGCGCCGGCCCCGCTATGACAGCAAAACACGTGAGGAGGACCTGATGGCGACGCTCGCCGGCAAGACGCTGTTCATTACCGGAGCCAGCCGCGGCATCGGCCTTGCCATCGCGCTGCGGGCGGCACGCGACGGCGCCAACATCGCCATCGCCGCCAAGACGACCGCCGCGCATCCAAAACTCGAAGGCACGATCTACACGGCCGCGGATGCCATCGAAAAGGCCGGCGGCAAAGCGCTGCCACTCGCCTGCGACATTCGCTTCGAGGATGAGGTGCAGGCGGCCATTGCCCAGACGGTGAAAACCTTCGGCGGCATCGACATTTGCGTCAACAACGCCAGTGCCATCGCGCTCACCCCCACGCCGGCCACCGACATGCGGCGCTACGATTTGATGCACAGCATCAATGCGCGCGGCAGCTTTGTCGTTTCCAAAGCCTGCCTTGGCCACCTCAAGCAAGCGGCCAACCCGCACATCCTCATGCTCTCGCCGCCGCTCGATATGCAGGTCAAGTGGTTTGCCCCGCACCTTGCCTACTCGATGGCCAAATTCAACATGAGCATCATTGCGCTCGGCCTTGCCGGTGAGCTCAAGGGTGATGGCATCGCCGTCAACGCCTTGTGGCCGCGCACGACCATCGCCACGGCAGCGGTCAAGAACCTGCTGGGGGGCGATGCCCTGCTGCAGCGCAGCCGCACGCCCGACATCATCGGCGATGCCGCGCACCTGATCTTCAGCCAGGATGCCAAGACCTTCACGGGGCGCTTCTGCATCGACGACACGCTGCTGTATGAGCATGGCGTCAGGGATTTCGACGCCTATCGCGTCGACAAAACCGTCGAATTGGCCCCGGACTTCTTCGTTCCGGAGGCAATGCCGCCGCCGCCGGGCGTACGGGTCGCCGCCGCCCAGCGCTAGCCGGCAGCGCCGGCACCGGCGCGGCCGCGGGGCGCTTTTGCAAACAAGGGCGGTGATAAGCTTTGCGGGCAAGCGGCAAGCAAACGGCGGCAAACACGAGGCAAGCATGACCCAGGCAATCGAGATCACGGGCATCCGCGCGCGACCCGTCAGCGTGCCGCTGCGGCGCGTCCTCAACACCCGCGTGGGACGTTTCACGCACGGGCCTTTCCTGCTGATCGACCTGGAGTTGAAGGGGGGCGGTATCGGCAGGATCGCCGGCTTCACCTTCATTGCCCTGGGGCTGAAGATCGTACCGATGCTGCTCGACGAGCTCGTCGCCCTGGTCAAGGGTCGCAAGATCGCCTTCCTCGATGTCCCCGAGGTCCACGACGCCTGCCAGAAGCGCCTGTCCCACCTGGGCCACGAAGGGCTGGCGCAGATGGCGATCTCGATGTTCGACATGGCGCTGCACGACGCGCTTGCCCGTGCCGCCGGGCTGCCGCTCTACAAGCTGCTTGGCGGCAGCAATGCCCCGCTCCCCACCTATCACAGCTGCGGACTAGGCATCGCCGAGCCGCAGGCGGTGGCGCGGGAAGCACGCGACATGCTCGGCGAGCACGGCGGCTTCAGCCACCTGAAGCTGCGCATGGGCCGCGAGCAGGCCAGCGAAGATATCGCCGCCTACAAGGCGGTGCGCAGCGCGGTTGGACCGGATGTGACCATCTCGGTCGACTTCAACCAGGGCTTGGCCGTCGCGAGCGCGCTCGACACCTGCCGGAAGATCGATAACCTCGCTCTGGCCTGGATTGAGGAGCCCGTCGTCTATGACGATTACGACACCCAGGCGCGCTTGACGGCTAAGCTCGCAACACCAATCCAGATCGGTGAGAATTGGTGGAGCTGGCGTGTCGGCAAGGCCGCCATCGAGATGGGAGCCTGCGACTACGTCATGCCTGACCTCTTGCGCATCGGCGGCGTCACCGGTTGGCTGCGGCTCGCTCGCGTTGCCGAGGCCCGCAACATTCCCTTCTCCTCCCACCTTTCCCCCGACTTCTCGGCGCACGTGCTGGCAGCCACGCCCACCAAGCACTGGTTGGAGTTCATGGATTGGGCGCAAGACCTGATGCAGGACCCGCTGCTGCCGGTCAAAGGTTTCACCACGCCGGGCGATAAACCCGGCATCGGGGTGGATTGGAACGAACGGGCCATCGAGCGCTGCCTGCTCCAGCTTTGATGGCGCCGAACCCGCGCGCACCCCTGGGAACCCGAGACGGCTGCGGCGCTGGCGCATGCCCTCGCCTTGACCAGCCGCCCCAGCCTATCTATCGACGGTGGCGGCCTTCCCGAACATTTGCTGGCGCGATCGGCCCGCTGACGCAACCCCCAGCCAGCCCCTGAAGGAGACCGCGGCGGCATGAGCCTAGAGCGTGCACCCAGCGACGACGGCGCGGCCCGGCATTTGCAGCGCGGCCAGCGGCTGCCCGACCTCAGCCTGCCGGCGACGACGGGGGCTGCCGTCAACCTGGCGCAGCGCAAGGGTCGGTCCATCGTCTACTGTTATCCCTGGACGGGGAGGCCGGGTCTTGCCAATCCGCCGGGCTGGGACGAGATACCCGGCGCCCATGGCTCCACCCCGCAAACCGAGGGCTTCCGGGATCTCTACGATGGTTTCCGCCAAGTCGGCGTCGAGGTCTTCGGCCTCTCCAGCCAAGTGAGCGCCTATCAGCGCGAGATGGCCGAGCGCTTGGGTGTTCCGTTCGCGATTTTGAGCGATGCGGCGTTTGCGCTACAGCGTGCGCTGTCGCTGCCGACGTTCACCACCGGCGGCGTCACCTACCTCAAGCGCATCACGCTTGCCATCAAGAACGGGGCGATCGAGCGCATCTACTATCCCGTGCATCCGCCCGCCGCGCATGCACGTGAGGTCTGCGCCTGGCTTGGCATGATCGACCGCTCGCACTGAGCCGCCGCCGACCACGCCGCTGGCCTGCCGGGGGCGCACACCCCACCCTGTTGGCGGCGCCGGCGCGCCTTGTCTGCAAGCTGAGGCCGGCCAAGCCGCAAGCACGCTTGCCCAGCTCGGCTTAGGCCAGGTGGCGCTTGATGGTGGCCACCACGGCGCGAAACATCTCCGGCGTCAGCCGGCCGGTGTTGGTGTTGTAACGCGAGCAATGGTAGCTGTCGAACAGGGCCACGCCCTCAGCGGCGGCATGCTGGGCGCCGTGCCGGAAGGGAAACGCCGACTTGCGAACGCCCATGGCCGCCAACGTGCTGTCGTGGGCGATGCGTCCAAGCGCCAGCACGGCGGCCAGGCGAGGAACGCCGGCGATGCGGCTGCCAAGAAACCGGCGGCAGGTCGTGATCTCCGCCGGCGTTGGCTTGTTTTGCGGAGGAACGCAGCGCACGGCATTGGTGATCATGCAATCGATCAGCTCGAGCCCATCGTCGGGCCGCGCGGCGTAGCTGCCGCAGGCAAACCCGAACTCGAGCAACGTCGCATACAGCAGATCGCCGGCATAATCGCCCGTAAACGGTCGGCCCGTGCGATTGGCGCCGCGCAGACCCGGCGCCAGGCCGACAATCAGCAGGCGGGCGTCGGGCGAACCAAAGGATTTGACCGCGCCATTGTACCACTGCGGTTCCTGCGCCCGGTTTTGTCGGCGAAAGGCAACCAGGCGCGGGCAGAGCGGGCAGTCCGCTTCGGCTTCGGCCTCGGCCCGTTGCTCCAGCATGGCCGTGCGGTCGCCTGCCGTTGCGGGCTACGGCCGGTCATCATCCTCGTCTTCGGGATAACTCAGCGTTGCCTGCGCCGGGGCCCCACGTCGCGCCTGGCTGGGCCGAGTGCCGCCCTCCCGGGCCTCGCGCGCGGGCCGGGATGCCGGATCGCGGCACACCTGATCCTCAAGGTCGGCGAGGTCGATGAACTGGTCCGCCTGACGGCGCAACTCGTCCGCCACCATGGGGGGCTGGGTTTGCAGGGTCGAGATGACACTCACGCGCCGTCCGGATTGCTGCAGGGCCGCCACCAGGGCGCGAAAATCGCCGTCCCCGGTAAAGAGGACGATATGGTCCAGCCGATCGACCAAACGCATGGCATCCACCGTGAGCTCGATGTCCATGTTGCCCTTGATCTTGCGGCGGCCGAGCGCGTCCGTGAACTCCTTGGTCGGCTTGGTGACCATGGTATAGCCGTTGTAGTCGAGCCAATCGACCAACGGGCGGATTGAGGAATATTCTTGGTCCTCGGCCAGCGCCGTGTAGTAGAGCGCGCGCACCAGCTGACCCTTGGTGCGGAACAGGGCCAGCAGCCGTTTGTAATCGATGTCAAAGCCGAGCGCCTTGGCCGTGGCGTAAAGGTTGGCGCCGTCAATGAACAGTGCAATACGCTCAGTCTCATAGAAATGCATTGAATGCATTGCCGCTCGTCCTCTGAAAATGTCCCGCGCTCCCGCCAGCTACCGCAAAGCGCAGGGAGCATCGGACAGTGACGTAAGCGCAATTAAGAGCAATGCCAAGGCGACAAATAGCCATGATGAAGAATAACTCTAATGTCATCCCGTATAGACTTAAATTTCTGCAATCGGGCCGAACCTGTGGATCAAACCGCCTACTTTTGGCGCTTGGCGCCAATATTTCGGGAGCCTGGGGCCAACCCAAAGACACCCTGCTGCGCTCCTTGCGAGAGCTGTCCGGCGCCGGTTTGCCGCCGCTGTGCTGCTCGCCCTTTTTTCGCACCCGGCCCTTGGGCACCCGTCCGCAGCCCGACTTTCTCAATGCCGTTGTCCTGACGCAAGCCACCGGGGCCCCCGCCCAACTGCTCAGATTGGTTAAGGGCTTGGAAAGACGGGCCGGTCGCCGGCCCGGTCCCGCCTGGGGGCCGCGGCCCCTCGACATCGACATTCTGGATTATGGCGGCCGGCGGCTCGGTTGGCCGCCGACGCCGCAGCGCCGCGGCAGGCTCATTCTGCCGCATCCGGAGGCCCATCGGCGCGCCTTTGTCCTCGTTCCCTTGGCGCAGGTCGCGCCGCGCTGGCGCCACCCCGTGTTCGGCGCCACCGCGCGCACTTTGCTCGGGCGATTGGGCTGGAAAGGCAGGCACGATCTCGCCCCAAGCCCTTGATTTCGTGCCCACCTCATGCGAAAAGCCTCGGCAGATGAGGCATGGCTCCGGATGGCGTGTTCCGGGCCTATTTCCATTTGCATTGTGGCTAGAGGGATCATCGCATGGCGCGCGTGACCGTCGAAGACTGCGTCGACAAGGTTCCAAACCGGTTCGAGCTGGTGCTGTTGGCTTCCCACCGGGCAAGGGCCATCGCCAACGGATCCAACATCACCGTTGACACCGAAAACGACAAGAACCCGGTCATTGCCTTGCGCGAGATTGCCGAAAAGACCGTCCCGGCCGATGACCTGCGCGAGGGGCTGATCCACTCCATCCAGCGCAATGTCGAGGTCGACGAGCCCGAACCCGGCGCCGCCCCCACGCTGCCCCAGGAACGCCGGCCAATCCTGGGACGCGACGATCAGAGCACGGACACGCAAGTCGACGTCATCACCGAAGAACAACTGTTGCGCGGCATGGAAAGCCTCACCCCCACCGAGCCCTCCGCCAATGGCGGCTCCTCCGGCGGTGGGTCCGGCCGCGGCGGCCTCTGATCTTCCTCGACCGCCGCCGGCGGCCGCGCGGTTGATTTGAGCGGGCTTGGCTCTCTCAGAGGCGTATTGTCACTGCCTGCCGGAGGTGCAGGCGCGCGAGGCGTGGCATGATGCGCCAATACGAGCTGGTGGAACGGGTCCAGAAGTACGATCCGAGCGCCAACGAGGCGCTGCTCAACCGTGCCTATGTTTATGCCATGCGGGCACATGGGCACCAGAAACGCCTCTCCGGTGATCCCTACTTTTCGCATCCCCTCGAAGTCGCAGCCATCCTGACCGAGCTCAGGTTAGACGACGCCACCATTGCGGCGGCCTTGCTGCACGACGTGATCGAGGACACCGACGTTACGCGAACCGAAATCGACCTGAAGTTCGGCAAGGAAATTGGCGCACTGGTCGATGGTCTGACCAAAATCAAAAAACTCGACCTCGTCACCAAGAAGGCCGAACAGGCCGAAAATTTCCGCAAGCTCTTGGTCGCCATCTCCAGCGATATCCGTGTGCTGCTCATCAAGCTGGCCGATCGGCTGCACAATATGCGCACGCTCGAGCACATGCGGCCGGAGCGCCGCCGGCAGATGTCGGAGGAGACGCTCGAGATCTATGCACCGCTGGCAGGCCGCATGGGCATGCAGGGCATGCGCGATGAACTGGAAGAGCTGGCCTTCAAGTGGGGCTACCCCGAGGCGCACCAGGCGGTGGTCGGCAAACTGGTCGAGATCCGGGCGCGCAACCAGGGTCTGGTCGGGGAAATCAGCGCGGCGCTGAAGGCGCGGCTGGCCGGCGCCGGCCTCGAGGCGGAGGTCTACGGCCGGGAGAAGAAGCCGTTCTCGATCTGGCGCAAGATGGAGAACCGCGGCATCTCGCTGGAGCAGCTCTCGGACATCTATGGCTTTCGTGTCGTCGTCGGCAGCGTCGATGCCTGCTATCGCGCGCTCGGCGTCATTCACTCGGCCTGGCGGGCCGTGCCGGATCGGTTCAAGGACTACATCTCGACGCCGAAGCAAAACAACTACCAGTCGATCCACACCACCATCGTCGGCCCGCGACATCAGCGCGTCGAGTTGCAGATCCGCACCGCCGACATGCACCACGTCGCCGAGTACGGCGTGGCCGCCCATGCCCTTTACAAGGATGGCATTGCCGGTGCCGAGCATGGCGCCGGTGCCAACGGCAGCCAGCCCAGAGAGAATCCCTACATGTGGCTGCGTCGCCTGGTCGACACGCTGCTCGAGGGAGATAACCCGGAGGAGTTCCTCGAACACACCAAACTCGAGCTCTTCCAGGATCAGGTCTTCTGCTTCACGCCAAAGGGCCGGCTCATCGCCCTGCCGCGCGGCGCCACGCCCATCGACTTTGCCTACGCGGTGCACACCGACATCGGCAATGCCTGTACCGGCGCCGTGATCAACGGTCGGCATCTGCCCTTGACCACGCAACTGCGCAATGGCGACGAGGTGGAAGTCTTGGTCTCGAAGGGACAGACGCCGCCGGCGGCCTGGGAAAAAATTGCCATCACCGGCAAGGCCAAGTCCGCCATCCGCCGCGCCGCCCGCGATGCCCTGCGGCGTCAATACTCCGAGCTTGGACGGCAACTGCTGATTGCGGCCTTCCAACGCGCCGGCTTTGACTATGCCGACGACAAGCTCAAGAAGGCGCTGATGCGCTTGTCGCAGAAGTCGGTCGAGGAGGTGCACGCCACCGTCGGGCGCGGCGAGCTACCCATCGCCGATGTCATTCGTGCCGTCGTGCCCGATGCCGATCTGTCCAACGTGCCCGCGCCACGCAAACGCAGCCGGCGTGAGCGCGGTCAAAGCGAGGAAGGTTGGTTCAACGTCTCCAAGGTCTTTAATCTGAAGTTTCGCTGGCCGGGCAGCAGCAGCGCCGAGGCCCGGCAGGCACAGGTGTTGCCGATCCGCGGCCTGCGCAATGATGTACCGGTCAAATTTGAGGAAGGCGGTGCCGTGCCGGGCGACCGCATCGTTGGCGTTTTGTCGGAAGGCGAGGGCATCCGCATCTTTCAGATCCATTCGCCCAAGCTCAAGGAATACGAAAACGAGCGCTGGATCGACGTCACCTGGGATGTCGATCCCGAGCGGCCCGAGCGCTTTCCGGCCAAGATCCTGGTCACGGCCCTCAACGAGCCGGGAACCTTGGCCCAGATCGCGCAGGTGATCGGTGAGGCCGGCGGCAACATCGACAACGTGCGCATGGTCCGGCGCGCCAAGGATTTCACGGAAATGCTGATCGAGGTGGAGGTTTGGGACCTCGATCATCTGACGCACATCATGAACGGGGTCAAAGCTAGGCTGGTGGTCAGCAGCGTCGAGCGCGTCTTCAACTGAAACCTCAGGGCTGATTTGCGGCGCTTTCCGCGCTATATCAAGGCGCCGGCAGCCGCCCCGAGATGCCCTGCGAGAGATCCATGACACCCACTAAAACATCGCCTTTGCCAGCCACGCACCTGCGCCTCGGCGTCAACATCGATCACGTCGCCACCATCCGCAACGCGCGCGGTGGCCGCCATCCCGATCCGCTGCGCGCCGCCCATCTGGCCGTCCAGGCCGGCGCCGATGGCATCACCGCGCACCTGCGCGAGGATCGTCGCCACATTGCCGATGCCGACATTACCCGCCTCAAGCAGGAGTTGACCTTGCCCCTCAATCTGGAGATGGCCGCCTCCGCGGAAATGCTGGCCATCGCGCTGAGGCATCTCCCGCACGCCTGCTGCCTGGTGCCGGAAAAACGCGAGGAACGCACCACCGAAGGCGGCCTTGACGTCAGCGCCGGCCAGAACCACTTGCGCCGCTATGTCGATGACCTCAAGAGCGCAGGCATCCGCGTGTCGCTGTTCATCGAGCCGGAGCTCACCGCCATTGCGGCATCGGCGCGGCTGGGCGCCGATATCGTGGAGTTGCACACGGGCGCCTATTGCGAGCGGGCGCTGGGGGAGGATCCCGGCGGGCTGGCTCGCGAATTGGAGCGACTGAAAGGCGCTGCGCGGGCTGCCGCCGACGCCGGCCTGGAGGTGCACGCCGGCCATGGCCTCACCTTCAACACGGTTGCCGCCGTCGCCCGCATCCCGGAGCTGGTGGAGCTCAACATCGGCCACTTTCTGGTCGGCGAGGCGATCTTCAGCGGGCTTGGACCGGCGATCAGGCGCATGCGCATCCTGATGGATGAGGCCCGCCTCGGTGCCGCGGCGCGGGCGGCGGTGCCTGCCACGTCATGATCCTGGGGCTGGGCAACGACATCATCGACATCAGGCGCATCGAGCGCACCATCGAGCGCTACGGCGAGCGTTTTTTGCAGCGTGTCTTTACCGACACGGAACGCCGGAAATCCGAGGCGCGGGTCACGCGTGCGGCGTCTTACGCCAAGCGATTTGCGGCCAAGGAAGCCTGCGCCAAGGCTTTGGGCACCGGCTTGCGCAGCGGTGTGTTCTGGCGCGACATGGGCGTGATCAATTTGCAGTCGGGCCGGCCGACCATGGTCCTGACGGGGGGTGCCGCAGCACAGCTCAGACGCATCACGCCGGCAGGTTTCGAGGCGCGCATCGACGTGACACTGACGGATGACTTCCCCCAGGCTCAAGCGGTGGTGCTGATTTCCGGCGTGCCCGTCGCAAGCGGCGAAAATGACGCGGGATAAGGCGCCAGATCCTAGCCAGTCCGTGAATTGCCCCCTTCCCCACAAACCGCTATACGGGTCCGGAAAGAAGGGGACGAGCATGCTTCTTCGCTGCGGCAAGAAGCAGCAGAAAGAGAGAGCATGAGTTCCGAGACCGAAGCTGGCAAGGTGAGGGAATCCGGCTGGCGCGAAACGATCAAAATCGTCGTTCATGCCCTGATCTTGGCGATGATCGTCCGCATCTTTTTCTATCAGCCCTTCAACATTCCGTCTGGATCGATGAAACAGACGTTGCTGGTCGGAGATTATCTGTTCGTCTCCAAGCTGGCCTACGGCTACAGCCGCTATTCCTTTCCCTGGGCCATCGTGCCGATCAGCGGCCGTGTTTTCGGCAGCGAGCCCAAGCGCGGTGATGTCGCCGTCTTCAAACTTCCGCGCGACAACTCTACGGATTTCATCAAGCGGGTGATTGGCCTGCCGGGCGACGAAATCTCGGTGCGCAGCGGTGTGCTTTATATCAATGGCCAGGCCGTGCCAAAGGTGCGCAAAGGCGATTTCGTTTCGCCCGAGGAGGATCGCCCGATTCCCCGCTATGAGGAAACGCTTCCCAACGGGGTCAAATACTACGTGCTCAATTCCACGCCGAATGGTCAATTCGACAATGTCGGTCCCTATAAGGTGCCCGCCGGGCACTATTTCATGATGGGCGACAATCGTGACAACTCCACCGACAGCCGCGAGCAGTCGCCGCGTTTCGGTGTCGGCTATGTGCCCTTCGAGAACCTGGTAGGGCGTGCCGAGATCATCTTCTTCTCCGCCGCCGTCGATGACCCCAATGCATTCCGGCTGACGCAGCCCTGGCACTGGCCCATGGACATTCGTTGGAACCGGATTTTCAGCCTCGTGCGCTAGGTCCGTGGCGGCGCCCCGCAAGCTCAAGGAACTCGAGACGCGCGTCGGCTATCATTTCAAGGATCGCGCCCTGCTCAGACGGGCGTTAACCCACGCCAGCGTGCGCCAGGCATCGGCAAAGCGGCGCGACAACGAACGCCTCGAATTCCTGGGTGACCGGGTGCTGGGTCTGGCCGTCGCGGAAATGCTGAACGAGACCTATCCGGCCGCCAACGAAGGCGAACTCGCACGCCTCTACAATCGGCTCGTGCGCGGCGGCACCTGCGCCGAGATCGCCCGCGAGCTCAATCTGGGTCAATCGCTGGTGTTAAGCGAATCGGAGGAAGGCAGCGGCGGCCGCGACAAGGAAACGATCCTGGCGGACGCCTGCGAGGCCCTGCTCGGTGCCATCTTTTTGGAGGCGGGCTTTGAGAAAGTCCGCGACGTCGTGCGCTCACATTGGAGCGACCGGTTGGCGACATCGCCGGCCGAGGTGGCCGACGCCAAGTCGGCCCTGCAGGAATGGGCCCAAGGACAGGGTCTCGATTTGCCGCGCTACGTCGAGGTGGAGCGGCTTGGACCCGATCATGCGCCCCGCTTTACCGCCGAGGTCACCATCAAGGGTCGCAAGGCAGCACGCGGCGAAGGCGCCAGCAAGCGCGCGGCCGAACAGGCCGCAGCGGCGGCGCTGCTCTCGCGCGAGGGTGTATGGAGACCGGGCCGATGAGCGAAACCCCAGATGCCGGCGCCACGCGCTGCGGTTTCATCGCCGTGATCGGCGCCCCCAATGCTGGCAAGTCAACGCTGGTCAATAGGCTGGTGGGCACCAAGGTCAGCATCGTCAGCCACAAGGTGCAGACCACGCGTACGCCCTTGCGCGGCATCGCCATCGAGGGCGCGAGCCAGCTGGTGTTCATCGACACACCCGGCATGTTCCAGCCGCGGCGCCGCCTAGAGCGGGCGATGGTGGAGGCCGCCTGGGGTGGCGTCGGCGATGCCGATCTCATTGCCCTGTTGCTCGATGCCTGCAAGGGCCTGGACGATGAGGCCGAGCGCATCCTTGAGCGGCTGGCCGGCGTCAAGACACCTTTGATCCTCGTTCTGAACAAGGTCGATCGCATCAACAAACAGCACCTCCTCAAGCTGGCGCAGGACAGCAATGCGCGTGCCTCCTTCGCGGCCACTTTCATGGTGTCGGCGCTCAATGGCAGTGGGGTCGACGATCTGAAAAGCTATTTTGCGCGCCAAGTGCCGCCGGGCCCCTGGCATTTTCCCGCCGATGAGGTCTCCGACGCACCTTTGCGGATGCTGGCGGCAGAAATTACGCGCGAGAAGATCTACGCGCGCCTGCACGATGAATTGCCCTACCACACCACGGTGGAAACGACCGCCTGGCAGGAGCAGAAGAACGGCGTGCGCATCGAGCAGACCATTTTCGTCGAGCGGGATAGCCAAAAGAGCATCGTGCTCGGCAAAGGCGGGCAGATGATCCGGCAGCTGTCGATGGAGGCACGCAAGGAGCTCGCCGAAATCCTCGAGCAGCCCGTGCATCTCATCCTGTTCGTCAAGGTGCGCCAGAACTGGGAAGAAGATCCCGAACGCTACCGCGAGATGGGCCTGACCTTTCCCAAGACTTGAGACGGCCTCCATGCCAGAGCAGCAAACCGCTTGGCGGTCGCGGCGGGCGGCCGCCTGGAGCAGCGCCAAGCAAGCGACCGCTGCAGCGGCGGCCCCGCCCGTGATCCTTGCGCCTGGCTCGAGCAGGCGCCCCCCTGGCCCCGCGCGCTGGCCCTCGACGGCAAGCGCATGAGGCCATAGGTAATGCCTGATGGAATGGTCCGATGAAGGCGTGATCCTCAGCGTGCGGCCGCACGGCGAAACCAGCGCCGTGCTCGAACTCTTTACGCGCCAGCACGGGCGTCACTTGGGGCTCGTGCACGGCGGCCGGTCCCGCAAGCTGCGCCCCGTTTTGCAGATCGGCAATCATGTCGAGGCCGGCTGGAAGGCGCGCATCGCCGACAACCTCGGGCATTTCGCATTGGAGCTGCGCAAGGGCTTTGCGGGTGAGGTCCTCGACGAGCCCGCCGCTCTTGCCGCCCTGACCTCGATTGCCGGGCTGGCCCGACTGCTGCCGGAGCGCGATCCACATCCCAACTTGTTTGAGGTCACGCTGTTTGTGCTTGGCTACTTGGATACCCGTGAGGTGTGGCCGGCGCTGCTCGTGCGCTGGGAGCTGGCGCTGCTGGAAGAGCTCGGCTTCGGTCTCGATTTGACGGCCTGCGCGGCCACCGGGGCCAAGACCGACTTAAAGTACGTCTCGCCCAAATCGGGTCGCGCGGTCTCCGCCACGGCAGCTGAACCCTACAAGGACCGTCTGTTGGCCTTGCCACAATTCCTGCTCGGCACGGCGCCCGATGGCGTAACCGCCGCAGACGTGGCTGCCGGACTGGCGCTGACCGGCCATTTCCTCCTGCAGCGCGTGCTGCGGCCACGTGACCAGGCCATGCCGGAGGCAAGAATGAGGCTGTTGTCTTACCTTCGGCCGAATGTGTAACTATCGAAGGTCCTGCACTCGGCTGCCAAGGAAAGAAAATCCGTGCCCCTCCCAAAGTCCTGGCGTGATCGCCCGGCGCATGTCATCGCCGGCCTCGGCCTGATATCGGGTGTTGTTTCCGCCATTGTCGGCTTCGAGCTGCGCATCGATGCGCTGGACTGGCCGGGGACCTTGTTTTTCCTGTCCGCGGAGATGATGCCGATCGGCTTATGCTTCGCCGCGGTGATGGCGTTTGCAATCGCCGGCCAGGCAGCCCCCGGCTGGGCACCAATCGTCACCTTCATTGGCACGCTCTATGCGTGGAGCGCAGCCATCCAGACCGCGCTTTGGATGCACAAGATCGGTGGCGGCGATTCCAGTCACGCCGGACCGCTGCTGGCCGGGGTGTCCGCCGGCCTTGTCGGCGCCGCCCTCACACACCTGTCCGTGGCCCTGTTCGCCCCCAGCTTGCGGGCCTGGAAAGAGGCCGCACGCACCTGCCTGGTGGGCGCCGTCGCCGGCCTGCTGTTTTATTTCGGCAGCCGCAACATCATCGACGCGCGCATCTTGTTTCTGGTCTGGCAACCGGCGGTGGCCTACTGCATCGGCCTTGGGCTGGCAGGCGAAGGCGCCCGCCAGGCTCCCCGCCAGGTTCAATGAGACGTCAAATTTCTTGTAAATTTCTTGGCCCTCGCGCGCTCAAGACTGGACGCGCGCGCACGCCTACTTACGCGCGCGTTCGACCTTGATGGCGCCAGCGGTGCCTTGCCGGAGCACGAACCTGTCGCCATCGCGCGGCTCCAATCTCAGCGCCCCCGGCTCCGCCTTGTCGATCACCAGAGCACCGGGCTCGCAGCTCGAGTGGCTGGCGGTTGCCCGCGCCGGCAAGGTCTCCTTTTCATCGCCCAGCGTGTAGTTGACCGCGACACTGCTGTGGTTCTCGATCACAAAGCTGACTTTCAGCAACTCGGGCCGACCAAACAACTGCACGGAGATGAATTTCGGAGTTTTGTCCGCGGCTCGCGCCACGCCGACGCCGATGTCGGTGGCATTCTTTTCCAGCATGTTGTCGCGATGCCCCGGCGATGTCTTCCAGCCTTCGACGACGTCGCGCGCCAGTTGGCTGGCGGCAAAACCCCGGCTATCCAGGTTGTAGGCCAAATTTTCTGCCACCAGGCAGTAACGATAGCCCTGCGCCTCGGCCCTCTGGTGCGGCTCTCGCCCGTCCGCCTCGTGCGCAAACTTGCCGGTTTTGCCCAGATAGGCCGCAAACGCGCGCGCCGCCGCGGTCAGTGCCGCGTTCGGCTTCAGGCCAGCCAGCTTGTGCTCCTGGCGAAAGGCGTTCGTCATCTCGATGATGGCGACCTCGGTCTGGGGCAGGTCGGGCACGACGGGCATCGCGAAATTCCAGGAAAGGGCCGAATCTGCACCGCCATTGGCAGCATACTTGGGCAAGAACAAGGGCCTCGCTTGAGCCGGCCGCCGTCCTGGGCTAACCCAAGCGCATGAGCAAAACCACGATTCTCGCCCCCCCTCCACCTCCGCCGATCGAGCCCATCAAGCTCAAGGATGCCCTGGAGGAGCGTTACCTCGCCTATGCGCTGTCCACCATCATGCACCGGGCCCTGCCCGACGTCCGCGACGGACTGAAACCCGTGCACCGGCGCATCCTCTATGCCATGCGCGAGCTGCGGCTCAACCCCGAGGGCGGCTACAAAAAATGCGCCAAGATCGTCGGCGAGGTGATGGGCAACTTTCATCCGCACGGCGACCAGGCCATCTATGACGCCCTGGTGCGGCTGGCGCAGGATTTTGCCGTGCGCTACCCGTTGGTCGACGGTCAGGGCAATTTCGGTAACATCGACGGCGATAACGCCGCCGCCATGCGCTACACCGAAAGCCGGCTCACCAGCGTGGCCAGCCTGCTGCTGGACGGCATCGACGAGGATACCGTCGATTTCCGTCCCACCTACGACGCCACCAACCAGGAACCCGTGGTGCTGCCGGCCAATTTTCCGAACCTGCTCGCCAACGGCACCTCGGGCATTGCCGTCGGCATGGCGACCAGCGTTCCCCCGCACAACGTCGACGAGCTGTGCTGCGCGCTGCTGCATCTGATCAAGCATCCCAATGCGCACGTCGAGAAGCTGGTCGAGCTGGTGCCGGGGCCGGATTTTCCCACCGGCGGCGTGATCGTTGAGCCGCGCGAGGCCATGCTGGAAGCCTACAGAAGTGGCCGCGGCGGCTTTCGTCTGCGCGCGCGTTGGCAACGGGAGGAGACCGGCCGCGGTACCTACCAGATCGTCGTCACCGAGGTTCCCTACCAGGTGCAGAAGGCCAAGCTGGTCGAGCGCATCGCCGAGCTGATCAACGACAAGAAACTGCCGTTGCTTGGCGACGTGCGCGATGAATCGGCCGAGACGGTGCGGCTGGTATTGGAGCCCAAGAACCGCAGCGTCGATCCGGTCCTGCTGATGGAGAGCATGTTCCGCTTCACCGAGCTCGAGGTGCGCTTCTCGCTCAATATGAATGTGTTGTCGGGCGGGCAGGTGCCCGGCGTGCTGTCGCTGCGCGAGGTGCTAAAGCACTGGCTGGAGCACCGGCAAGTGGTGCTGGTGCGGCGCTCCAAGTTCCGCTTGGCGAAGATCGAGCATCGTCTGGAAGTGCTCGATGGCTACCTGGTCGCCTATCTCAACATCGACGAAGTGATCCGCATCGTTCGCTTCGAGGACGATCCCAAGGCCAAGCTGATCAAGCGTTTCAAACTCAGCGAACTGCAAGCCGATGCCGTCCTCAACCTGCGCCTGAAATCACTATCCAGGCTGGAGGAGGTCGAAATCCGGACGGAGCACGACCAACTCAGTAAAGAGAGGCGCGGGCTAAAAACCCTGCTCAAGTCCGAGGCCGAGCAATGGGAGCGCATTGCCGAGGAGGTCAAGGCGACGCGCGAGGCCTACTCGAAAAAGACCGACCTTGGCCGGCGACGATCGTCTTTTGCCGATGCGCCGGCAATTGAGATCGATCTCGAACAGGTCATGATCGAGAAGGAGCCAATCACGGTGCTCCTGTCCGAGAAGGGCTGGATTCGCGCCATGAAGGGCCATCTGGAGGACACCTCCAAGCTCGAGTTCAAACAGGGCGATGCCCTGAAGCGTGCCGTGCGGGCCTCAACCACCGACAAGCTTCTGCTGCTGGCCAGCAACGGCAAGGTCTTCACCCTGGCAGGTGATCAGCTGCCCGGCGGGCGCGGCCACGGCGAGCCGGTGCGCCTGATGGTCGACCTGGAAGAGAACCACGACTTCGTCGAGATCTGGCTGCACGAGCCGGGCCGCAAACTGCTGGTGGCCGCCACCTCGGGCCACGGCTTCATCGTGCCCGAGGACGAGATGGTCGCCATGACGCGCAAGGGCAAGCAGATCATGAACGTGGACCAGCCGGCCGAGGCCTGCTGCGTGGTGCCGGCCGAGGGAGACCTGGTGGCCGTCATCGGCGCGAACCGGAAGATGCTGGTGTTTCCAGTCGACGAGGTGAACGAGATGACGCGCGGCAAGGGCGTCATCTTGCAGCGCTACAAGGATGGCGACCTGTCCGACATCCAGGTGTTCAAAAAGGCCGATGGCCTGCGCTGGCTCGATCCGGCCGGCCGCACCTTCGTGCTGCCCAACGCCGAGCTGCGGGATTGGCTGGGGCAACGCGCACAGTCCGGTCGGTTGGCGCCCAAGGGGTTTCCACGGTCAAACAAGTTCGGGCCCGCCTTCTGAGCGCGTGGCACGTTTGCGCCGCTTGCGCTCCGCCGTCATCCGGGCCAACGCTGGCAAGAACCCGCGGGGAGAGAGGTGACATGCAGGCAGGTCGTGTTGGGCTGATAGCGCTGCTGCTGGCGGTGGCCTTCCCACCTTGCGCCCTGGCGCAAACACCCTGCCAAAGGGCGGACTTCGAGGCCGTTGTCGATGAAGCGGCGGCGGCATTGCGCTCACTGAACCTCCAGAACACCCCCCAATTCCAGGCCAGGCTGCGCCAACTCAAGGACAAACGCGGTTGGAGCCACGAACAATTCCTGTCGGCAGCGGCGCCCTTTGTGCGCGATGACGCCATCGCCGGCTTCGACCAGAAATCCGAGGATTTTCTCGCCCGCATCACCCAAGGCGGCCAATCGCAGGCCACCGCCGCCGCCCTCAATTGCGCCCTGCTGGTCGAGCTCAGGGGCAGCTTGACCGCGCTCGTGGAAACACAAAAGGCAAAGTGGGCCTACATGTTCGACAAAATCGACAGCGAGCTGCGCAGGTAGGACGCAACGAGGGCGGCGATTTTGCGGGCGGCGCGCGGGCCGCACGGTCCAGCCGGGCCTCGGGCAAAGGGTGGCGCCCATCAGGACAAGCGCCGCAGGCAGGCGATGGCCTCCACGTGAGCGGAAAAGAGAAATTGATCGATCGGCGTCACGTGCTCCAGCCGGTAGCCGCCGTCGACAAGGATGCGCAGATCCCGTGCCAAGGTGCCGGGATTGCACGACACGGCCACGACCATGGGAACCGGCGAGCGGGCGAGCTGCTGTGCCTGGGCCTTGGCGCCGGCGCGGGGCGGATCAAAGATGACCGCGTCGAAGCCAGCGAGCTCCTTGGCGGACAGGGGGTCGCGGAACAGGTCACGTATGCCGGTTGCGATCGGTTTGACACCCTTGGCGTGGCGCGCGGCCGATTGCAGGGCGGCGATCAGCTCCCGGTCGCTGTCGAAGGCCGCAACCAGCGCCGTTCGCGCCAGCCGGAACGTCAGCGTGCCTAGTCCGCAGAACAGATCGGCCGCACGCCGCGCTTTGGCGGTTACCGCCGCCACCTCGGCAACGATGAGGTCCTCCGCCTGGCTGACGGCCTGCACGAAGGCGCCGACGGGAGGGCAAACCTCGACGCCGGCAAGCGTGAGAGTGGGGCGCGCCAGTTGGGCAATGATTTGTCCATCGAGCGCGAGCCGGGCAAAACGCTGCTCGGCTGCAATCTGGGCGAGCCGGGTCGACTGTTTGGCATCGATGCGCCGGCCCGAGACGACGGCGATGTCAAGCCCGGGCGCCGTCGCCAGCACGGTGAAGCGGAGCTCGTCATGGGCGATGATCGCCGCGATTTCGCGCAAGGCCTGCAGGCGCTCGACAATCGTTGGCATCAGCACGGGGCATTCACGCAGATCGAACACGGCCTCGCTGTCACGCGGGTGGTAGCCGAGCACGATGGCCCCGTGCACAAGCTTGGCGCTGATGACCGCTCGGCGACGCGATCCCGGGGCAATGGGCTGCAGCGGCAGCACCTCGGGATCCAAGCCGCGCGTGCGCAAGGCCGCCACCACTATGTCGCGTTTCCAGCGGGCATAGAGGCTTTCCCCCATGTGCTGGCCGGCGCAGCCGCCGCACAGGCCGAAATGCCGACACAACGGGGCGATGCGCTCGCGGCTGGCAGCCGACACCACCTCCGGCAGGGCCCCCGCGCGGTGCCGGACGCGTTCGCCGGGCAAGGCGAAGGGCACATACCGTGGCCCCTCCGCAGTCTCGGCAATGCCGTCGCCGCGGGCGCCGAGCCGCACAATCTCGAGGAGGGTGTCATCTTGCATGCACGGCTCCGAGCAGAAATTCCTGATTGCCTGAGCCTCCCGCGATCGGCGCTGGAATGACGCCGGCCACGCGCCAGCCGGCCTGGCTGCTAAGCCAGGCGCGCACCAGCTCGACCGCGCCCTGCCGCGCGGCGGCATCGCGGACGATCCCGCCCTTGCCGACCGCCGCCCGGCCGGCCTCGAACTGCGGCTTGACCAGGGCGACCAGCCAGGCGCCCGGCCGCGCCAGCGCCAACGCCGCCGGCAACGCCTTGGTGAGGGAAATGAAGCTGACATCGGCCACGATTGCGTCGATCGGCTGCGGAATGGCGGCGCGGTCGAGCGTGCGCGCATCACGGCCCTCCAGGGACACGACGCCCGGCCGGTGGGCGAGGCGTTCATGCAATTGCCCATGGCCGACATCGACCGCATAGACCCGCTCGGCGCCGCGCTCGAGCAACACTTCCGTGAAGCCGCCGGTGGAGGCACCGACATCGAGGGCCACCACGCCGGCGACCGCAAAGCCGAAATGATCGAGCGCGGCCGCCAGTTTGACCGCCCCGCGCGAAACATAATGCTGTGCGCCGGAGACCGAGATGGGCGCGCCCTCGGCCACCCCGGCAGCGGGCCTGGTCTCGATCTTGCCGGCCACCACAACAAGGCCGCGCTTGATCAAATCCCGCGCCCGCGCGCGCGAGGCTGCGAGGCCGCGCTTGACGAGCACCATGTCAAGCCGGCTCGGCCCGGTCTCGCTGCCCTTTGCCGTCATGGGCGTTTGCTGATGGCAAGGGCTGGGGCGTCGTGCAAAAAAAAGCCCCGGCGTTGGCGCCAGGGCTTTTTCCCGCTGCCGGATGGGGGATACGAGGGCAAGCAGGAAAGTTCGTCTAGGGACAACCTGTGCATAGGCGGGCGCCGAGATTGCGTCCACAACAATTCGTATCTCCGGCCCTCGCGCACGCAGAATATCTGTGGAGATCCTGTGGAAAACGCGCGATTAGGCGCGCTCTGCCAAACTTTTGGCAACGATCTCACGTCCGAGCGACGCCAGCACGGTGCCGACGATGCCCGCAGCGTTGAGGCCGGCCCGCTCGTACATCTTTTCCGGCTTGTCGTGATCGATAAACGCATCGGGCAACACCATCTGGCGCACCTTGAGGCCGCGATCCAGCAGTCCCTCGCTCGCCAGATTCTGCAAAACAAAGGAACCAAAGCCACCGACGGAGCCCTCTTCGATCGTCACCAGCACCTCATGGTTCCTGGCCAAACGAGCAATCAAGTCGGTGTCGAGCGGTTTGGCGAAGCGCGCGTCGGCCACTGTTGTCGACAGACCGAGCGCCGCCAGCTGATCGGCGGCGGCGACGCATTCCTGCAAGCGGCCGCCGAAGGAGAGCAGCGCCACGGTGGACCCCTCGGTGACGATCCGGCCCTTGCCGATCTCCAGCGGCCGCCCCTCGCCGGGCAGCTCCACGCCGAACCCCTCCCCGCGCGGGTAGCGCAGGGCCGATGGTCGATCGTCGATGGCCACCGCCGTGGCCACCATATGCTTGAGCTCCGCCTCGTCGGCCGGCGCCATCAGCACAAACCCCGGGAGACAGCCGAGGTAGGCAATATCGAAGGAACCGGCGTGCGTGGGGCCGTCGGCGCCGACCAGCCCGGCGCGATCGAGGGCAAAGCGCACCGGCAGCCGCTGGATGGCGACGTCGTGCACCACCTGATCGTAGGCGCGCTGCAAAAAGGTTGAGTAGATGGCCGCGAACGGCTTGAAGCCTTCCGTCGCCAAGCCAGCCGCGAAGGTCACCCCATGCTGCTCGGCAATCCCCACATCGAAGGTGCGCTCGGGGAATTCCTTGGCAAACAGATCAAGCCCGGTGCCGGCCGGCATCGCCGCCGTAATGGCGACGATCTTGTCGTCCTTGCGCGCTTGCTCGATCAGGCTATCGGCGAAGACGCGCGTGTAGCTCGGCGCATTGGGCCTCGGCTTCACTTGGGCGCCGGTGATCACATTAAACTTATTGACGCCGTGATATTTGTCTGCCGAGGCCTCGGCCGGCGGATAGCCCTTGCCCTTCTTGGTGACGACATGCACCAGGATGGGGCCATGCGCGGCGTCGCGCACGTTTTTCAAGACCGGGATCAGCACGCTCAAATCGTGCCCGTCGATGGGGCCGAGGTAATAAAAGCCCAGCTCTTCAAACAACGTGCCACCCGTCCAATAGGTGCGGGTCATTTCCTCGGCCAAAGCCGCGCGGCGCTCCCAGTATTTCGGCAGCTTCTTGGCGAGCTGCTTGGCGATGTCGCGCAAATGCAAATAGGTGCCGCTGGAGGTGATACGCGCCAGATAGGTCGAGATGGCGCCGACCGGCGGCGCAATCGACATGTCGTTGTCGTTGAGGATGACGATCAGGCGCTCGTTGCGCGCGCCGGCGTTGTTCATGGCCTCATAGGCCATGCCGGCGCTCATCGCCCCGTCGCCGATGACGCAGACCACGTTGCGCGTGCCGCCGGCGAGATCGCGGGCAACGGCCATGCCCAAACCAGCCGACAGCGAGGTTGAGGAATGCGCCGCCCCGAACGGATCGTAGATGCTTTCGGCGCGCTTGGTGAAGCCGGACAGGCCGCCGCCCTGGCGCAAGGTGCGGATGCGGTCGCGCCGGCCGGTGAGAATCTTGTGTGGATAAGCCTGGTGGCCGACGTCCCAGATCAGCCGGTCGTGCGGCGTGTCGAAGATCCAATGCAGTGCCACGGTCAGCTCGACCACGCCAAGACCGGCCCCGAGGTGGCCTCCGGTCACGGCCACCGCGTCGATGGTTTCCTGGCGCAATTCGTTGGCCAGCTGCCGCAGCTGCTTTTCGCTCAGGCGGCGCAGATCGGCCGGGGTGACGACCTGGTCCAGCAGAGGGGTGTTGGAGAGAGGGTCCACGCTTACTTGAGCCTTTCTGCAGCCTTTTTGCGAAGCAAGGCCATCCCGGCCGCGCCGCGCGGCCAGCGTCGGCATCGGCGCTGCGCGCTTGCCCGAGCACACTATAGGAGAATTGCCGCCGGTTCGAGCTAAAGCGGTGGGACGCGCGTCCGCTGCGGCGCTATTCCCGCGGTTCGAAGGGTTCGGTGCCGGTCGGGGCACCGCTCTCCGATAGGGTCAAGCGCTCGACCTTGGCCTCGGCCTGCTTCAGCAGACGGTCGCAGTGCTCCTTCAGCGCCTCGCCGCGCTCATAGATGGTAATGCTTTCCTCAAGTTCCACGTCACCGCGCTCGAGGCGGCCAACAATACTTTCAAGCTCCTTCAAGGCCTTCTCGAAGCTCATCGTGGCGATGTCGAGATGCTTGGCGGCAGGCTTGCTGGTCAGCATGTCTCATCCCGTGTCTTGCAGCTGGCAGCTCAGCAAGCGACCTTAACTGCCCGCCTGCATCAACGCCTTGACGTGTACGCCCACCGATCCGGCCAGGGCGGCAAGGTTGTAGCCGCCTTCGAGCATCGACACCAGACGCCCCGCCGCATGCTTGGCCGCCACCTCGGCGATCTTGTCGGTCGCCCAGGCAAAGTCGGGCTCGATGAGGCGCAAGTTCGCCAGGGGATCGTCCTTGTGGGCATCAAAGCCGGCCGAAATCAGCACCAGGTCGGGAGCAAAATTGCGCAGGGCCGGCAAAATGCGGGCCTCGATTGCCTCCTTGAAGCGATCGCCGCCGTCACCGGGCCGCAGCGGCGCATTCCAAATATTGCCGACGCCGGTTTCGTTGACCGCGCCGGTGCCGGGATAAAGCGGCATCTGGTGTGTCGAGGCAAACAACAGGCTTTTGTCGGACCAGAAAATGTCCTGCGTGCCGTTGCCGTGATGCACATCGAAATCGACGACGGCAACACGCTCGGCGCCGTGCTGCTTTTGCGCATAGCGCGCGGCGATGGCAATGTTAGAGAAGATGCAAAAGCCCATGGCGCGCTCGGTCTCGGCATGATGCCCGCAGGGCCGGACCTGGCAGAAGACGTTGGCAATGCCAGCCCCCTTGTCCATGACCCGGTCGACAGCCAAGAGCCCGGCGCCGACCGCGCGCAGCGCCGGTTCCCACGACCTGGCCGAAAGGACCGTATCGGGATCGAGCCGCACCGGCTCAGCCCCTTCGGCGGGGCGTTGGCTTTTCACCCAATCGATATAGGAGCGCGGATGCGCAAGCTCGATGGCCGCCTCGACATCATCGCGCAGTGGCGCCTCTTGGCGCTTGAGGCCTTTGAAGGTGTCATGTGCCAGTGCCTTGTCGATGGCGCGCATGCGATCGGGCCGTTCGGGATGGCCGAGACCCGTGTCATGCTCGACAAATGCGGGGTGCGTAATCAGGAGGGTGGTCATGGCGGGGCGGGTCCAGGGCAATGGCGTGCGTCAGAAAGGCTAACCTCCTGAGCGCCCGGGGACAACGTCAGACCTGGCAAAGTGCAGGACAGCAGCAAAGATAATTTCGCGCGGCTGCACCACCGCTGGCGGCTCAGCTGCGCGGGTTGTCCTTGAGCCAGGCCAGGACATCGCCCGCATTCCGGTCCGGCGGGAAAACGGGGTAAAAGACCTTGGCGATGCGGCCATCATCGATGACCATGGCCAAGCGCTTGATCAAGGTCAGGTTTGCGACCGCAAGGGTCGGCAGCCGCAAGGCCCGCGTCAGGGCGAGATGCTCGTCGGAAAGAATGGGAAACGGCAACTTGAGGCGCGCCACCGCCTCGGCCTGGTAGGCGCTGTCCTGCGTCGACAGGCCGAACACCTGGGAGGCTCCGGCGGCGCGCAGGTCGGCAAAATGATCGCGGAAGGCACACGATTGGGGCGTGCAGCCGCGGGCGCCGGGGATTTCGTCCCAACCCTCGACGAGCGCGATCTGGCCGGGCTTGCCCATCCGAGGGTAGGCGTACACGACCGTGCGGCCGGTGCACGTTGCCAGCGAGACCGCGCTGCCGTCGCTGGCCGGCAGCGTGACATCCGGCAGGCGCATGCCCAGCAGGTGCCGCGCGCCCCCATCATCTTGCGGCGCCGGGATTTTCGACCAGTCCACGTTCAGGATGTTGGGTTGATTTGGCGTTGGCATGGCGATCGTCACCTCTCCAGGATGCGGTAATGATAGCCGCCCACCCGGCGGTAATCGAGTTTGGCATACAAAGCCTGTGCGGGCAGGTTGGCCGTCACGGCCTGCAGGGCGGCAACGGTGGCGCCCTGCGCGACGCCCCAGGCTTCCAGCGCCCGCATGATCTGTGCGCTGGCGCCGCGACGACGATACTCCGCCCGCGTCGCCACGCATTCCGCAATCACCACCCCCTCGCTCGCGACCGCTAAGGCGACGCTGACGGGCCGCAGATCCTGGCGCAGCAGCAGGAAGGCCCGCGGCGCCGGGACCCGCGCCAGGATCACAGGTGCCGCATCACGGCGGCTTGCTGTAATGCCGGCGCAATAGACGCTCAACCAATCCTCTGAGGCCCTGTCGCCAACTTCGATTCCCAGCGGCATGGTGGCGGCGGCGTCGAGCTCTTTGGCCAAACACGTACAGGGCTCCTGCAGACGGTAGCCCGCGCGCTCAAGTCGCTGATCAAGATCGCCGGGTACGGCCAGGTCGCAGATTTGAAACATCGCTGCCATGCCGCGCGCACGATAAAGCTGCTCGGCTTCGGCAATTGCCGTGTCGACGTCGCCGCCGGCAAACTCGAGCGGTGAGACGGAGTTGGCCCGCTGCGAGCCGCCACCGCTATAGCGCCACAGCCAGCCGTTGAGGCGTGCCGTTTCCAGCGCGGGCCAGGCGTGCACAGCGGCTCGCTCAATGCGCAGGAGCTGGTCGGAGGTCATCGGCACGGGGCGCGCGCGACTGCTGGAGGCGGGCATCACAACACGAAAGGGCTTGAGCATAGCGCAAGGTTGCTGGGTCCGGTACGGGTTTGCGGCAGAGGCGATCCTGGCTGCAGGGCGCGCGCGCTGGCCTCGGTGAAGGCTCCAACCCCTCCAACTCTACGCCGCATCGCCTTTAGCCCTTGTCGCGCATCAGGCGCGCCTTCTGGCGTTGCCAGTCGCGTTTGGCTTCGTCGGCGCGTTTGTCGTGCAGCTTCTTGCCCTGCGCCAGCGCCAGTCTGAGCTTGGCGCGCCCGCGGGCATTGAAGTAGAGCTCCAACGGCACCATCGTCATGCCTTGCCGATCGACGGCGATGGCAATCTTGTGCATCTCCTTTTTGTGCAGCAGGAGGCGTCGCGGACGGCGCGGCTCATGCTGGAAGAAATCACCGGCCGCCTTGTACTCGGGGATGTAGGCGTTGATGAGAAAGATGCCGCCCTTCTCGGCGGAGGCGTAGCTCTCGGCGATATTGGCCTGGCCGACGCGCAGCGACTTCACCTCGGTGCCGGTCAGCGCGATGCCGGCCTCGTAGGTATCGCCGAGGCGATATTCGTGCCTCGCCTTGCGATTCTCGGCGATGCGCTTGCGGCCATCGTCCTTGCTGGCCGCCATTGCCGACCCACCTGCCTGTCAGCCTATTCGGCAGCCTTGGCGAAGCTCGCAAGCCCGACAGCCGCCAGGGCGGCATCGACCTTGCGCTTTGAGTCCTCTGCAATCGGCACCAGCGGCAAGCGCAGCTCCGCGGAGCACAGACCAAGCTTGGAGGCGGCGTACTTCACCGGCCCCGGCGAGGTCTCGCAGAACAAGTTTTCGTGCAGGATCATCAAGCGGTCGTTGAGCTCGGCGGCCTTTTTCCAGTCGCCCTTCTGGCAGGCGGTCTGGAATTGCGCACACAGTCGTGGCGCGACGTTGGAGGTGACCGAGATGCAGCCCTGCCCGCCATGGGCATTGAAGCCCAATGCCGTGCTGTCCTCACCGGAGAGCTGGACGAAGGGCTTGGCGCAGGCCAGGCGCTGCTGGGTGACGCGCGCCACGTTGGCGGTTGCATCCTTGATGCCGATCACAGTCTTGAGCTGGGCGCAGCGCGCCACGGTCGCCACGGAGAGGTCGACGATCGTGCGCACCGGCACGTTGTAGAGGAACACCGGAATGTCGACTTCGTCGCTGATCGCCTTGAAATGCTGGTAGATGCCCTCTTGCGTCGGCTTGTTGTAGTAGCCCGTCACGTGCAACACGGCGTCGGCCCCCGCCTTCTTGGCATGCCGGGAGAAATCGATCGCCTCCAAGGTCGAGTTGGAGCCGGCACCGGCGATCACCGGCACGCGCTTCTTGGCCACCTTGATGCATAACTCGACGACATGCTTGTGTTCCTCGTGGCTGAGCGTCGGACACTCGCCGGTGGTCCCGACCGGGACCAGGCCGTGCGTCCCCTCCTCAATCTGCCATTCCACCAGACGCTCGAACGCCTTGTCGTCGATCTGGCCGCCCTTGAAAGGGGTGATCAGCGCTGTGAATGAACCCTGGAACATGGGGTCGCTCCCGAGATCTGGGGTCGCCCAGATTTGGGCCGGCACCCCTTTTCCGCCTGCTTGTAGGCCGTGCTCTGCCTTGATAGCCTCTTGAGGCCCGAGTGCAACGAAAAACCGGCTGCGATCCAGCAAAATCATGCCGCGGGCGAGGGAAAAACCTGGGGGAAGATCGCGCGGGCGCAGCAGCCCGGCCATGTTAGCGCCTTGTTTGACCTGTGAAAGGCATTGGCGTTCGTTTGCACGCGCGGGAGACAAACACGCCATTCAGCAGCAGCGGGTTGTGATGCGGAGTCCAACAAAGACCCTGTGCACGGTGCTTGCGGCCGCAACGGTCGGGAGCGGCGCGCTCGCGCTACCCCCAGCCAGCAGCGCGCGCGCGGCTCCCGCGGGCGCGGCCGACGTCAAACCATCGCCGGGCCCCGCGCCAACGCGCGGCAAGCCACCCGCCTCCGTCAGCAAATCCTCACCCGCTCCGAGCCCTGCCGACCCGGTGGTGGTGGCGCAGCCCGCGCCCCAGCCCGCTCCCGGGGCCGCCCTCAAGCCGGTCCCACGGCCGGCGCTGCGGCCGGCGGAGAGCGAGCACATCGCCCGCTACGACGCGGCCATCGCTGCGGTGCGCAACTTTACCCTTTCGGATGACGATGCCAGCTTGCTGCGCGAGGCGATCTCGAATGGGGCAAATGGCAAGCTTGCCGAAGCCAAGGCCCTGCGCGACCGGATTGGCAACGCCCCGACGCGCAAGCTGGTCGACTGGTTCATCTTTCGCGCCGGCTACGGCACGGCCTCGGAGATCAAGGCGTTTCTCGAGCTCAATCCGGCCTGGCCCGACCGCAACCTCTTGACCCAGCGCGCCGAGGAGGCCCTGTTCAACAGCCCTGCCGCCAGTGCGCGTGACGTCAAGGCGTTCTTTGCCGGCAGCGAACCCAAGACCGGCATTGGGCTGGCGGCGCTGGCCTCGGCGCATCTGGCGGAAAAGGACGCCGATCGCGCCAAGGCGTTGGCGGCCAAAGCCTGGACGGAATATGATATCCCCGGCAGCCTGGAAGCGGCCTTCCTGAAGCGCGTGGGCCCGCTGCTGACGGAAGCCGACCACAAGCGGCGGCTCAACCGCTTGCTGCTCAACGACAGCCGCTGGACCAACGAGCGCAACGAGCGCGCCGCCATCATTCGGCGCATGCTGCCACTGCTGTCGGAAAGCGAGAAGAAGGCGGCGGAGGCGCGGCTTGCCGTGTTCTTGCGCGCCAAAAACTCCCAGCAGCTCATCTCCAAGCTGCCGGCCAACGGGGGGTCCGATTGGGGCCTTGCCGTGCAAAGGGCCCAGGCGCTGCGCCGGCAAAGCAAAGAAGAGGAGGCCTGGAAGATCCTGTTGTCGGAGCCGGAGGCCCCCGGGACGACCAAGCCCGACGGGTGGTGGGAGGAACGGCGCGCCAATGCCTACGCGGCGCTGCGGCTCGGCAAGCCGAAAATGGCCTACGAGTTGGTGCGCGACCCAGGGCCGCTGTCCATCAATGCCGCCAAGGACGCAGCCTTCCTGACCGGTTGGCTCAGCCTGCGCTACCTCGATGAGCCCAAGCAGGCTCTCGTGCACTTCGAGGCGCTGGCCAAGATGGCCGACGGCCCGCAGAGCCGCGCGCGGGGGCATTACTGGCTGGGCCGGACCTGGGAGGCGCTGGGAGACAAGGCCAAGGCGCTGGAGCAGTATCGCGCCGGGTCCGCCTACTTCGATACCTTTCATGGTCAACTGGCACGCCTGAAGGTCGATCCCAGCGCCAGTCGGCTGAATCTCGCCCTGCCCGCGGTCCCCACAGCCGATGAAATCGCCCGCTTCAACGCCTCCGACGCGGTGCGGGCCATCGTCATCGCGCGCAGGGCGCAACTCAATTCCGCCCTCCCGCGTGCCTTCCTCAGGCATTTGCCCACTTACATGAAAAGCGAGGCTGAGGTGGCGATGCTCGCGCATCTCGCCGAAGCCCTCGGCGATACGCAAATGTCGGTGCGCGTTGGCAAGGCGGCCGTCGCGCGCAGCATGAACCTTGCCTACTACGCCTACCCCGTGCATTCGCTGCCGCAATATACGCCGCTGCGCAAGCCGCCCGAGCCCGCCGTGATCCTGGGCATTGCCCGACAGGAAAGCGAGTTCAATACCCTGACGCTCTCGGGCGCCGGCGCGCGGGGCATCCTGCAAGTCATGCCGGTGACCGCCAAACACGTCTGCCGTGACTACAAAATCAAATGCGACATTCCGCGGCTGATGAAGGACCCGGTCTACAACACCATGATGGGCAGCGCCTACATTTCCGATCGCATGGATGAGTTCACCGGTTCCTACGTCCTCACGCTCGCCGGCTACAATGCCGGACCCGGCCGCGCCCGCGAGTGGATCAAGGAATTCGGCGATCCGCGCGATGCCAAAGTGGACCCGATCGACTGGATCCATCGTATTCCCTTCGAAGAAACCCGGGAGTACGTGCAAAAGGTCCTGTCCAATATCCAAATCTATCGGGCCCGCCTCGGCGACGAGGCGAACGCGGTGCGCCTCAATGCCGACCTGCGGCGCATTTCGTCGGCCTCGGGCGGCGCGGACAACGCCACGGCCGCCAAGTAGCGAGCGCCGGGCACACGAGGCAGACGCCGGCAACGGCGGCGAGCGGGGTCTTCGGCTATGCAGCGCTGGACGGACATCCATTTCACCTCCCGCGACGGCCTGCGCCTCTACGCGCGCCACTACCCCGTGCCAGGCGCGTGGCGCCGGCCGCTGGTGTGCCTCGCCGGGTTGACCCGCAACAGCCGCGACTTTCATGATCTTGCCAGTGCGCTCGCCACCCCAGACGAGCAGGGCCGCAACGTCTACGCCCTCGACTACCGCGGGCGTGGCCGCTCGCAGCACGACCCCAACTGGCGCAATTACTCGATCCTGATTGAGCTCAATGACGTGCTTGATTTCCTGATCGTGAAGGGCCTCCACCACGCCGCCGTCATCGGCACCTCGCGCGGCGGCATCCTCGCCATGCTGATGGCGGTGCTGCGGCCGTCTTCGGTGGGGGCGGTCGTGCTGAACGACATTGGTCCCGTGATCGAGCGTGACGGCTTGACCCGCATCGCGGCCTACGTCGGCCGCGTGCCGCTGCCCGCCGACTGGGCGGAGGCGACCCAGATCATCCGCGATCTCAACCACCGGCAGTTTCCGGCGGTCCCGGAGGCGCAATGGGGCGAACTGGCGCGCCAGTATTTCAACGACGACAACGGCTTGCCGAGTGCCGCCTACGATCCCGCACTGGCCAAATCGCTGGCGCAGATGACGGAAGCGATCCCGGAGCTGTGGTCCCAGTTTACGGCCCTCACGCCGGTGCCGGTGCTGGCTTTGCGGGGTGAACTTTCCGACATCCTGAGCACGGCAACGCTCAAGGACATGCGCCAGCGCCACCCGCGGCTTGAGACCGCCATCATCTCCGGTCAGGGGCACGCGCCGCTGTTGAAAGATGACGCGAGCATCCGCATCGTTGCCGAATTCCTGCAGCGCACCGATGCCGACGCCCGCATGCACCCCGCGGTTGCGGCCTAGCGTTGCGAGGGCTGGCGCAACACCGCCATTGCGGCCGGGCGCGGCCGGTGCCACACGGGTGCGCCGCCGCCACCGGCCTGGCGACATTCGGTAATTTTCAGGCAGAATTTCAGGGCGCTGGCGGCGCTAGGAGCGGCGCCATTTGCGCGTTTTGTAAAAAGGGCCCGCGCCCGGCCTTGGCAACCGCCGCGGCGGTTGCAGCGCTGTCTTCGACACGGGGTGCCTTGCACCCGGCGCCGGCTCGGCGCACATTAGGGCCGTTCCAGGGGGGCCGGCGGGAGCCGGCTGAGATGGTGCTGACGGCCTCAAGCCAAGCCACGGCATTGCCAAGCGACCGCAAGGCAAGCCACTGGCCACTTGAGACCACCCCGCGCCGCCACCCTTAGAACCTGATCCGGGTCATGCCGGCGAAGGGACGGACGAGCTTTCCCTCACCGACCACCCCGGTTTCAGCGGCTAATTCTGCCGCGCTTGCCCAAGCGCGCTTTGCGCTGTTGATATGGAGATGGTCATGAACAAGATCACCCGCAGCAAAGAGCTGATGGTCCCCAAGGTCACAACCGGGCCGATCAGCGCCAGCAGCAAAGTCTATTCCGCCCCGGCAGGCCACCCCGACATCCGCGTGCCGTTCCGCGAGATTGCGCTCTCCGCGGGGGAGCCGGCGCTGCGCGTCTACGACCCGTCGGGTCCCTACACCGAGGCCGGCGCCAGCATCGATGTGGAAAAAGGCCTCCCCCGCATGCGCGCCGCCTGGGTGCGCGAGCGCGCTGGCGTGGAGCAATACGCCGGCCGCGACGTCAAGCCCGAGGACAACGGCAACGTCAGCGGCAAGCACCTCGCCCGTGATTTCCCAAACAAGCCGGCGCCGCTGCGCGGCCTGCCTGGCAAGCCGGTCACGCAATATGAGTTTGCCCGGGCCGGCATCATCACCAAGGAAATGATTTACGTGGCGCACCGCGAAAACCTCGGCCGCGACGTGGCACTTGCCCGCGCCAAGGCTGCGGTCGGCGATGGCGAAAGCTTCGGCGCCGCCATCCCGGAGCACATCACGCCCCAGTTCGTGCGTGACGAGATCGCCCGCGGCCGCGCCATCATTCCGGCCAATATCAATCACGGCGAACTCGAGCCGATGATCATCGGCCGCAATTTTTTGGTGAAGATCAACGCCAACATCGGCAATTCCGCCGTCACCTCCTCGGTCGAGGAGGAAGTGGAAAAGATGGTGTGGGCGATCCGCTGGGGCGGCGACACCGTCATGGATCTGTCGACCGGCCGCAACATCCACAACACGCGCGAGTGGATCTTGCGCAACTCGCCCGTGCCGATTGGCACCGTGCCGATCTACCAGGCGCTGGAGAAATGCGACGGCGACCCCGTCAAGCTCACCTGGGAGCTCTATCGCGATACCCTCATCGAACAGTGCGAGCAGGGTGTCGACTATTTCACCATCCACGCCGGCGTGCGCCTGCCGTACGTGCCGCTGACGGCCAACCGGGTTACCGGCATCGTCAGCCGCGGCGGCTCCATCATGGCCAAGTGGTGCCTGGCGCACCACAAGGAGAGCTTCCTCTACGAGCGTTTCGAGGACATCTGCGATATCATGCGCGCCTACGACGTCTCCTTCTCGCTGGGTGACGGCTTGCGCCCCGGTTCGATTGCCGATGCCAACGATCGCGCCCAGTTCGCCGAGCTGGAAACGCTGGGCGAGCTCACCAAGATCGCCTGGGCCAAGGGCTGCCAGGTCATGATCGAGGGCCCCGGCCACGTGCCGATGCACAAGATCAAAGTCAACATGGACAAGCAGCTGAAGGAGTGTGGCGAAGCGCCCTTCTACACCTTGGGTCCGCTCACCACCGACATCGCGCCGGGCTACGACCACATCACGTCGGGCATCGGTGCCGCCATGATCGGTTGGTTTGGCACCGCCATGCTCTGCTATGTGACGCCCAAGGAGCACTTGGGCCTCCCCAATCGCGACGACGTCAAGGTCGGCGTGATCACCTATCGCATCGCCGCGCACGCCGCCGACCTCGCCAAAGGCCACCCCGCCGCGCAGCTGCGCGACGACGCCATCAGCAAGGCGCGCTTCGATTTCCGCTGGGAGGACCAGTTCAATCTGTCGCTCGATCCCGACACGGCGCGTAGCTACCACGACGAAACGCTGCCCAAGCAGGCCCACAAGGTCGCCCACTTCTGCTCGATGTGCGGCCCCAAGTTCTGCTCCATGAAAATCACCCAGGACGTGCGCGACTACGCGGCGACGCTCAACGAGGCAGGCGTTGCCATAGCGCAGCAAACCACCGTCGTCGATCCGGCCGCTGCCGAGGCCGGCATGGCCGAGATGAGCCAAAAATTCCGGGCCATGGGAGGCGAGGTCTACGTCGATGCGGCACGGGCAGCCGCCAGCAATGAGGCCCTGAAATAAGCGAGTGCGCCAAGGGCTTGCGCTCGCCCGCATGCCCGCTTCGGCTGGCGCAAGCAAGAGGACGATATGCAGAGCCGACCCGTGTCCAGACACGCCATCACCCCTGTGTGTCTTGTGCCTTTGTGTCTTGTCCCTGTGTGTCTTGTGCTTGGCACCACCGCGGCGCCGTGCGGGGAGCCCTCCAAATCCGTTGGCGCCTGGGTGCACGACTACAAGGCCAGCGATACATTCGGTCCGCAAATCTTCGCCGTGCGGCCCCTCGACCCGGGATGCAAGACCCGGCTTGGCTTCCATCTCACGTCACGCCGCTTGTTCACCACCTGGTATGCGCAATCGCGAAAGTCCCGGTGTCGATGACAGGGGATGGCCGGGAGAGACGGGGGCAGCCCGCCCGCAGCAGGCCGCCTGGCGCGCGCCATGGGCACCCCAGGCCCATCCCGCTGGCCTCTACGGGCGGCAAGGCGTTATGGCGCGGGGCAACGTCGGGGTGGTCGGCGCCGGTTCTTGTGCCGTGGCCTTGGTTGCTTAACGCTCCCATGCACAACAGGCGTGCGCGGCGGGCTTGTCGCGCACCGGCGTCGCACCGCATACTCGGGCCCCCAGGATCAGGGAGCAGTCGCAGCGATGAAGGCGCCGCCGTTCGGCTATGTCCGGGCCAATACACTGGTCGAGGCCTTCCGGCTGTGGTCGGAGGCGGGCCCGGAGGCCAAGCTGTTGGCCGGTGGGCAAAGCTTGCTGGCGACGCTGGCCTTCCGCCTGTCCGAACCCACCGTGCTGGTCGATATCTCGCGCGTCGCCGAACTGCGAGGCATTGCCGCGAGCGGCAACTCGCTGCGGGTGGGAGCACTCACCACGCATGCGGAGCTTGGCGCCGACACCACCGTGCGGCAGCAGGTGCCGCTGCTCGCCGCCGCAGTGCCGTTGATTGCGCATCCGGCCGTGCGCAACCGCGGCACCATTGGCGGATCGCTTGCCTATGCCGACCCGGCGGCCGAGCTGCCCGCCTGCTCGGTTGCGCTGGAGGCAACCATCCTGGCGCGGAGCGCCACCACCGAGCGGCGCATCCCGGCAGGCGACTTCTTTCGCAGCCTCTATACCACGGCGCTGGAACCAAACGAGCTCATTGCCGCAGTCGAGTTTCCCAGCCGGCAGCCCGGCGAACGCAGCACCATCCTGGAGTTGGCGCGGCGCTCCGGCGATTACGCCATGGCCGGCATCGTGGCGCGCGCAGGCTTCGACGGCGGCGCGCTGATCGATCCGCGCATCGTCTTTTTCGGCGTCGGCGACGTGCCGGTGATCGCCGCAGGAGCGATGGCGGCCCTGGCCGGTCGGCCCGGCACTAAGGCCAGCATCGCCGCGGCTCAGGCCGCCCTCGACGACGACCTCGATCCGCCCGCCGACCTCAATGGCGGGGCGGACACGAAGCGTCACCTGGCCCGCGTGCTGCTGGCGCGTGCCGTACACCGGCTGGTCGATGGCGAGGAGGTGCGGGCCGCATGAGCAAGGAAGTTCACGTCTCGCTGACCGTCAATGGCGAGCGCGTCGCGCGGCGCGTCGAGGCGCGGCGGCATTTGATCGATTTTCTCCGCCTCGACCTCGGCCTCATGGGCTCGCATACCGGCTGTGAACACGGCATCTGCGGCGCCTGCACCGTGCGCGTCGACGGCCGTATCGTGCGCGGCTGCCTCGTCTTGGCGGCTGCGCTGGAGGGTGCCGTGGTGGAAACCATCGAGGGCCTCTCCGACTCCGGACAGATCCGCGACCTGCAGGACGCCTTCATCGTCCGCAATGCCTGCCAGTGCGGCTACTGTACGCCCGGCATGCTGATGGCGGCAGCCGAACTCTTGCAAGTCCAATCCGCGACCGCGACGCCAGGAGATCCGCGAATACCTATCGGGCAACTACTGCCGCTGTACGGGCTATCACGCCATCATCGATGCCATCGAAGCCACCGCGGCGGCGCGGGCCCGGCACAGGCAGGGTTGACAGCGGCATGCACGAAATCATCGATCCCAAGTCCGTCGACCGCCCCAATTCCTACATCGGCAAGTCGGTGCCGCGCCCCAATGCCGCCCGCCTGGTCGAAGGGCGCGGCCAATTTGTCGATGACATTGTTCTGCCGCGCCTGGTGCACGTCAATTTCATCAGGAGCCCGCATGCGCATGCCAAAATTCTGCATATCGACGCCGCCGAGGCCCTGAAGGTGCCGGGCGTGTTGCGCGTGTTCACGGGCCACGACCTGGCCCAGCACTGCGACCCCTGGGTTGCGGTGCTGGCGCATCTCAAGGGCATGAAGTCGGCAGCCCAGCTGCCCTTGCCGCTCGAGCGCGCCACCTGGGCGGGCGAGGCGGTCGCCGCGCTGGTGGCCGAGAGCCGCGCTATTGCCGAAGATGCCAGCGCCAAAGTCACCGTCGCCTACGAGCCGCTGCCGGCGGCGGTCGACATGGAAACCGCCCTCGATGCGGCGACACCCGTGATCCACCCCGCCCTCGGCGATAACCTTTGCTTCCAACGGCTGAACGAAGCCGGCAAGGTCGATGAGGCCTTCGCCGCCGCGCACAAGGTCGTCGCAGCCACGTTCCACAGTGGCCGGCACACCGGTGCCACGCTGGAGCCGCGCTCGATCTTGGCCGACTACAACCGCGCCGCAGGCAAACTCACGGTCTATCATTCAACCCAGGCGCCGCACATGATGCAGGGCGTGTTCGCCAAGCACCTGCGCCTGCCCGAGGCGGATGTGAGGGTCATCTGCACCGATGTCGGCGGCAGCTACGGCATCAAGGTGCACGTCTATCCCGACGAGGTGGCGGTGGCCGTGATTGCCAAGATCATGGCGCGCCCGGTCAAGTTCATTGCCGACCGGCTGGAGAGCTTTGTCAGCGACATCCACGCCCGTGATCATCGCATCAAGGCGCGCATGGCGGTCGACGCCAAGGGGCACATCACCGCCATCGACATCGACGATCTGACCGGCATCGGACCCTACTCGGTCTATCCGCGCACCAGCGCGGTGGAGGGCAATCAGGTCGTCAACCTGGTTGGTGGGCCCTATGCCTTCGCCAACTTCCGCGCCAAGACGACGGTGGTCTTCCAGAACAAGACGCCGACCTGCCAATACCGTGCCGTCGGTCATCCGATCGCCACCGCGGTGACGGAGGGCCTGGTGGATCTGGCCGCCGGAGCGCTCGGCCTCGATCCCGTGGAGTTCCGGCGCCGCAACCTGATGCAGGACGGCAGCTACCCGCGCACATCGCCGGCCGGCATGACCTTCGAGGGGCTGAGCCACCAGCAATCGCTCGACACCTTGCTTGCCATGATGGACTACCCTGCCTTGCGCGCCGAGCAGTCCCGACTGCGTGCCAAGGGCGTGCATCGCGGCCTTGGCTTTGCGAGCTTCATCGAGCTGACCAATCCCAGCCCCTTCATGTACGGCATCGGCGGCGCGCGCATCTCCGCGCAGGACGGCTGCACGGTGCGCATCGATCCCGATGGGTCCGTGCTGGCGGCCACCGGCGTGACCGAGCAAGGCCAAGGCACGGAAGCCATCATACGCCAGATCGTCGCGGAGGCGGTGGGCGTACCGATCGAGCAGGTCCGGGTGATGACCGGCGACACGCTGACCACACCCTACGGCGGCGGCACCTGGGCCTGTCGTGGGGCGGGTATCGGCGGCGAGGCCGCCTTGCAGGCGGGCCTGGCCGTCAGAAGCGCCGCCCTGCAGGTGGCCGGCGCCATGCTGCAGGCGCAGCCGGACACGTTGGATCTCGTCAACGGTGAGATCGTCGAACGGCACAGCGGCCAATCGCGCATGCCGCTCGCCGAGTTATCTCGCATCGTCTACTTCCGCGGCGACACCCTGCCGCCCGACTTGCCGCGCGAACTGATGCAGACGCGGCACTTCATTACCAAACAGTATCCGTTCGCCTTCACCAACGGCGTCCAGGCAAGCTGGCTCGAGGTTGACACCGATACCGGCATGATCACGCTGCTCAAGCACTGGTGCGTCGAGGACTGCGGCCGCATCATCAACCCGCTATTGGTGGACGAGCAGGTCCGCGGCGGCATCGTGCAGGGCATCGGCGGCGCGCTTTACGAGCACTGCCTCTATGCGCCCGATGGGCAGCTCATCACCGGCTCGCTGGCGGACTACCTGGTGCCGATGGCGGCGGAGATGCCGGACATCGAGGTTGGTCACGTCGAAACCCCGACCAGAGAATCCCTGCTCGGAGCCAAGGGCGCGGGCGAAGCGGGCACCGCCGGCGCACCCGGCGCGGTCATGAATGCCATCAACGACGCGCTCAAACCGTTCGCAGCCACGGTCTTCGCACAGCCCTTCACGCCCGAACGCATCCTGGCCGCGTTGGGCAAGGCGCGAGCACGCTAAGCTGCCGCCAGCAGCTGAGCGCTCAGCTGCAGGCGACGGCGCCAAGCCAACTGCCCTCAGGCGGGAAAAGGATCCACCAGCCGCCGTCGCACGCGCTCGGAGGATTGGGCATGTGCCTGCGCCACGATCTGGGCCAGCATCGCCTTATCGCCCGCCTCCGCAACGGCGATCGAGAACTCGCAGTGCGTCACGGCGTCGTTGAAACGCTGGTTGAGCTTGCTGCCGATCTCCGCATGGGTGCCGACCACGGCATAAAGCTGCAGAATCTCGTCACTGACGTAATCGGGCATTTTCTCCCACTCCTGCCGGCGGGCCAACAGGCTGAGCTGGCGCGCCAGATCACCGAGGCCATGGTACTCCACCGCAGGACGGTAGGACGGCGTCGAGATATAGAAGGCAAGCCGCGCGCGCACGTCGCGCACGCGCAGGGCAAGTTCGTCGGCAGTTCGTGCCGTTGCCACCAGCGGCTTGTGGCAGATTTTGAAATTCTGCAGCGACCGGCCCACACGCTCGGCGCCCTTGCGCACCTCTGGAATCATGACATTGGCGATGTAGTCGGCCGAGCAGATCGGATGTGGGCGCATGCCATCGGCAACCTCGCCGGCCACCTGGCACATGTGGACGTTGACGGCGGCGAGGTGGATCGGGATGTCGGGGTGCTCGATGGGGCCCGGATTGAAGAGCGGCGGCATCAGGTCGAGGCAGTAGTGTGGGCCCTTGACGTCAAGCGGGACATTGTCCTGCCAGCAGCGCCACACCGCCCGCACCGCCGCGACGTACTCCCGCATCCAGGGAGCGGGCGCCGACCACGCCAGGCCGTAGCGCCGCTCGATGTGCGCGCGCACCTGTGGACCCAGTCCCAACGTGAAGCGGCCCTTGGCGAGTTTCTGCAAGGTCCAGGCACTCATGGCCGTGATGGTGGGGCTGCGCGGAAAGGCCATGGCGATGGCCGTGCTGATCCTCAGGCGCGCGGTCGCCTGCGCTGCCAGCGCCATGACGATGTAGGGATCTTGCTTGGTCTCCTCGACGGCCACGCCGTCGTAGCCGATCTCCTCGAGCAGCTGGGCGTCGGCGGCCACCGCCTGAAGATCAAGACCGACCTCCGGGGCCCGCAGACCAGGGTCCACCTTTCCCAGCGGCAGCAGTGTCTCCAAGCGCATCAGGGCCTCCGTCGCTGGCACAGCGCCTCACCCCCGGTTGGGCGGCGCGAAGCGGGCGGTCGCAGCACGCGCTGGCTTTTCTGCCAGACCAATCTTGCGGATGTAAAGGCGGGCCCGATCAGGCCACCCTTTAAGTCTTCTCGGCAGGGGTCGCCGGCGCGCTTCGCCCCGGCGGGTGCGCCCGGGCCCGCGATAGCGCGGGCCTCCCCCCGCCGGGGGCCGCTTTTGCGCGCTGGCCCGGCTCCTCCCTGCCTGAACAAACCTTGGGCTTGGCGTAGCGCGCAAAACCAGTGGCGGGCTCGCGGCTGGCAGCATCCCCCTCGGCTGGGCTGGGCTGCCGTTTTGCGCTATGCTTTGGGCGAAGCGGCCTCGAGCCACGATCTCGGGCGACGATGAGGTGACGAGCTTGAGCACGGATTTTCAGGGCGCCATCGACTGCGACATCCATCCGCGCCTTCCGACCCCGAAGGTGCTCAGCGCCCAGATGGACGAATTTTGGCGCGACAGCGTGGAAGTGCGCGGCATCGATGTCTGGGATTCGATGGCTTACCCGGCCAATGCCCCCTTCACGGTGCGCCCGGATTGGCGCCAGGCAAGGGCCGACGCCACTCCCGCCGGCACGGCCGCTGCCACGCTCGACCGCTTCGGTTTCGCCCATGCCATCCTGAATTGCCTATTCCCGGTGCAAAGCTTCCGCGATGAGAACCTCGGCGCCGCCTTCGCCCGTGCGACCAACGATTGGATCGCCAAGCAATGGCTGGACAAGGACGCGAGGTTACGCGCCTCGGCGGTCCTTCCCATCCAGTCGCCGCAACGCTCGGTCGAGGAGATCGAGCGGCTGGCTCAGGACAAACGCTTCGTGCAGGTGCTGATGCTGGCAATGGGCGAAACGCCGCTCGGCAAGTCACGCTACTGGCCCATCTATGCCGCCGCCGAAACGCACGGCTTTACGCTCGGCATCCACGCCGGCAGCAGCTACCACCAGGCCATCACCGGCTCGGGCTGGCCCAGCTACTTCATCGAAGACTATGCGGCACAGGCGGCGGGCTTTCATACCCAGCTCGGCAGCCTGATCTGCGAGGGCGTGTTCGTGAAATACCCCAAGCTCAAGGTGGTGCTGATCGAGTCCGGCATTTCCTGGCTGCCCCCCTACCTCTGGCGCCTGGCGAAATCCTGGCGGGGTGTGCGCCACGAAGTGCCTTGGCTCGACCGCTCGCCGGAGGAATTCGTGCGCGATCATGTGCGCCTCACCCTGCACCCCTTTGACGCGCCGCCCGACGCGGCGCACATTGGCAGGATCATGGATCAGCTCCAGTCCGACCAGATGCTGTTGTTTGCGACCGATTTTCCGCACTGGCAATTCGATGGGGACGACCTGCTGCCGGCCGGCATCCCGGCGGCGCTGCGCGGCAAGATCCTGATCGACAACGCCTTGGCCACCTATCCCCGTCTCGGGAGGTCCCAATGAACCTCGACGCCCCCCTCACTGTCGAACTGGACGCCGACCGCGGACCCGACCGGGCCCGCCAACAGCAGGCGAGCCTCAAGATCATCGACGGCGACATTCATCCCGCCCTGCGCTCGCCCGCCGATTTGAAGCCCTACCTTTCGGCGCGCTGGTGGGAGCATTTCCAGACCTACGGCGGGCGTCGGCGCAGCGGCATGAGCTATGAGCCCTATCCGAAGTCACAGCCCAGAGCCAGCCGGCGCGATGCTTGGCCCGAGGAGGGTGGGGCGCCGGGCAGCAGTCTGCGGCTGATGCGCGAGCAATATCTTGACGCTCATGGCATCGCCTGCGGCTTGCTGGGCCCGCTCGGGCTGACGGGTCAGAGCGAGTTCAACCTCGATTTCGCCGGCGCCATCGCCTCGGCCGTCAACGACTGGCAGCGCGAGACCTTCAGCAAGCCCGAGCCGCGACTGAAGTCGGCAATCGTCGTCCCCTACGACGACGGCGAGGCGGCCGCCCGCGAGATCGACAAGCGCGCCGACGACCCGGTCTATGCGCAGGTCTTCATGCTGACGCGCAGCCAGGAGCCCGCAGGCCGCAAGCGCTACTGGCCGATCTATGCGGCAGCCGAACGACATGGTCTTCCCGTCGGCCTGCATGTGTTTGGCGCCAGCGGCCATCCCTATACGGGCGCCGGTTGGCCCTCCTACTATATCGAGGAGAGCTCGGGACACTCGACCTCCTGTCAAACGGTTGTCACCAGCCTGGTGATGGAGGGCGTGTTCGAGCGCTTTCCCAAGCTCAAGGTGGTGATCATCGAGGGCGGCTTCGGCTGGCTGCCGGCGCTCACGTGGCGGCTCGACAAGCTGTTCGAACGCATGCGCAGCGAGGTCCCACACCTCAAGCGGCGACCGTCAGAATATATCCGCGAGCACATCTGGCTGACGACGCAGCCGATGGAGGAGCCCAAGGACAGCCGACAGCTGTTCGACGTGATGGAGTGGATCGGTTGGGATCGCCTGCTGTTTGCCAGCGACTATCCCCACTGGGACTTCGACGATCCCACCCGCGCCTTTCCGCCGGGATTACCGCGCGAGCGCCTGCAGCAGATCCTGACCAGCAACGGCAAAGCGGTTTACCGGCTTGCGTGATGCCGCGTCATGTCGTCGCCAAGGCTGCCGACCTGCCGCCGGGAACGCGCAAGCGGGTCCATGTTGCCGGCCGCGACATTGTCGTTCTTAACATCAAGGGCGAGCTCTTTGCGCTCTCCGACAAGTGTCCGCACAAGGGAGGCAGCCTCTCCCGCGGCAAACTCACCGGTCTTGTGGAGTCGACGGAGCCGGGCAGCTACCAATACTCGCGCGCCGGCGAGATCCTCCGCTGCCCCTGGCATGGCTGGGAGTTCGACGTCCGCAGCGGGCGCTCCTGGTGCGATCCGGCCCGCTTGCGGCTGGTGAACTATGCGGTCAGCGTTGAGCCTGGGGCCAAGCTGGTTGCGGGACCTTATGTGGCCGAGACCTTCCCGGTGACGGTGGAGGACGCCTACGTGGTCATCGAGACCAAGTAGGCGGCTGGCCAAGCTGCCGGCCGGCCAGAGTTTCCTTGGCCCAAAATCTTCTTGCCCACAATCCTTGCCAAAGCCTCCGCGCCAAAATGGGCTGCCCGCAGCGCTCTGGCGCGCCAGTGGCTTGGCGCACGCCTCGCCCACGCGCCGCCGCGCCGCCTCTTCTGCATTCGACGCAACTGCGTTACCAATGCGGCCAGAACAAGCACGGGAGGAAACAATGCGGCTGGTGCCAATCCTTGAGTTTGCCCTGGCGGCGACCCTGGCCACGTCGCTGGCCACGTCCCTGCCCGCGACGGCGCAGGATTATCCAAATCGTCCGGTCAAGATCATCGTGCCCTTTGGTGCCGGCGGTCCGGCCGATGTCTATGCCCGCATCGTTGGCCAGCACCTGCAGGAAGCGCTCAAGCAATCGTTTGTCATCGAAAACCGCCCCGGCGCCGGCGCGGTGATTGGCACCAATGAGGTCGGCAAGTCGGCAGCCGACGGCTACACATTATTGATGATGTCGAATACCCACACCGTCAATGAGACCCTGCTACCGAACCGAAACTACCAGCTGCTGCGCGATTTCACGGCGGTGGCGCCGGTGAATTATTCGGACCTGCTGCTGGTCGTGCACCCCTCCGTGCCCGCCAAGGACCTCAAAGAGTTTCTGGCATTGCTGAAAGCCAGGCCGGGTGAGCTCAACTACGCCTCCTCCGGCCCCGGCACGCCCTACCACATGGCCGGCGAGCTTTTCAAATCCATGAGCGGCACCAATCTCGTGCACGTGCCGCATCGCGGCAGCGGCGATGCGCGCACCAGCGTGATCGGTGGCCACGTGCAAATGATGATCGACGCCATCACCACCATGGCGCCGACCGCGCAAAGCGGCCAGGTGCGCGCACTGGGCAGCACCGGACAAACACGCTCCTCGGTCATGCCAGATATGCCCACCATTTCCGAGGCCGGTGTGCCAGGTTACGAGGCGACCATCTGGCTCGGCATTATGGCACCGACCGGCACACCCAAGCCGATCGTCGACAAACTCAATGCCGAGATCAACAAGGTGCTGGCGCTGCCCGAGCTGAAAGCGCAATGGGCGAGCCAGGGCGCCGCCCCGCTCGTCATGTCGCCAGCGCAGTTCGAGGCCTACTTGCGCAAGGATATCGAGAAGTGGGCCAATGTCATTCAGAGCGCCGGTATCAAGGTGCAGCAATGATGAGCGAGCCGAACACGCCGACCGTGCTCAACATCAATGGCGCCGAGCGGACCGTCGGTGCCGATCCTGCCACCCCGCTGCTCGCCGTCCTGCGCGGCGAGCTCGGCCTGACCGGCAGCCACTTCGGCTGCGGCGTCAACCAGTGCGGCGCCTGCAACGTGATCATCGATGGCCAGGCCGTCGCCGCCTGCGAAACACCGTTGTGGGCGGCGGCTGGCAAGCAAATCACCACCATCGAGGGTCTGGGCACGCCCGAGCGCCCGCACGCTCTGCAACGGGCATTTTTGCTGGAGCAGGCCATGCAATGTGGCTACTGCGTCTCGGGCATCCTGATGTCGGCCGCCGCCCTGCTGGCGCGCCAGCCCGATCCCAGCGAAATTGAAGTGCGTGCTGCACTCGATCGCAACCTGTGCCGCTGCGGCGCGCATAACCGGATGGTGCGAGCGGTGCTGCGTGCGGCCAAAGAGGGGACGCCATGAGCGCCGAGCTGCCGGTCAATCTTGCCGCCAACCCGCGGCTGTCGCGCTGGCTCAGATTCGATGCCGCGGGCTTCGTGGAACTGAGCCCGGGCAAGATTGAAATCGGCCAAGGGATTGGCACCGCCTTGGCGCAAATTGCCGCCGATGAGCTCGACGTCGACGTTGCCCGCGTGCGCATGCTACCCGTCACCACCGCGGCCAGCCCCAACGAGGGCACCACCTCGGGCAGTCTCTCGGTGGAGCAATCCGGCTCGGCCGTGCGCTATGTGGCGGCGCAGGCGCGGTCGATCTATCTTGCGCTGGCGGCGCAGCGGCTGGGGGTTGGCGGCGAGACCTTACAGATCGAAGATGGCACCATCATCGGTCCCGGCAATCTGCGCACCAGCTATTGGGAGTTGGCCGATGCGGCCCTGCTGGCGCGAGATGCAAGCCTGGGAGTGACGGCGAAGGCGCCCGCCGCCCGGCGCATCGCCGGCACCGCGGTGGCGCGGCTCGATTTTCCCGACAAGGTGTTTGGCCGGCCGCGCTTCGTGCACGACCGCACGCTGCCGGGCCTCGTGCATGGCCGCGTGCTCAAGCCGGCTGCGCCGGGCAGCCGACTGACGGCGTTGGCAAGCGACGCCGGCCGGGTCGCCGGCGTCATTGCCGTGGTGCGGGACGGCAGCTTTGCCGGCGTCATTGCCGACACCGAAGTCGCAGCCGAAGCCGCCCTTGCCTCCTTGCGCAACGGCGCCACCTGGAGCGCCGGAGAGACGTTGCCCGACGCGGCGAACCTCGCGGCCTGGCTCAGAAGCGCACCCGCCGAGACGACCACCGTCGATGTGCGCAGGGCGGCGGCACCGCAAGAAGTGGCACGCACGCTGCGCCGGCAGTATACCCGTCCCTTCATCGCCCATGCGTCGATTGCCCCGTCCTGCGCAATTGCGCAGTGGACCGGACCCGATACGGTGCGCATCTGGTCGCACTGCCAGGGTGTCTACAATCTGCGCACCGATATAGCGCTGGCCCTGAAGTTGCCGACCGACAACATCACCGTCGAGCACGTCGAAGGCGCCGGCTGCTATGGCCACAACGGTGCCGATGACGTGGCCTTCGACGCGGTGCTGCTGGCCCGCGCGCTTGAGGGGCGTCCCGTGCGCGTGCAATGGTCGCGCGCCGACGAGCTGGCGTGGGCGCCGATGGGGGCGGCGATGGCCGTCGACATCGAAGCCGACCTCGACGCCGGCGGCGAGATCGTCGGCTGGCGCACCGACGTGTGGAGCAACGGCCACGTCTTGCGGCCCGGACGCTCGAGCACCCCCACCGTGCTGGCAGCCTCGCAAACGGCCGAACCCTGCGAACGCTTCATCGCTTTCAATCCGCCGTTGGCGAACGGCGGCGGCGCCGAGCGCAACGCGGTCCCGCTGTACGAGCTGCCGGCCAGGACCATCACCTGCCATCGCTTGCTCAGCATGCCGATCCGAACCTCGGCGCTGCGTACGCTGGGGGCTTTTGCCAACGTGTTCGCGATCGAATCGTTCATGGATGAGCTGGCCGCCGAGCGCGGCGAGGACCCGCTGGCCTTTCGCCTGCGCCACCTCAAGGATGCGCGCGCCCGCGCGGTGTTGGAGGCTGCAGCCACCCGCGCCGGCTGGAGCTCCTGGCGCCAGCGCGAAGGTGTCGGCCACGGCATCGGCTTTGCCCGCTACAAGAATTTCGGCGCCTATTGCGCGGTGGTGGCGGAGATCGAAACCGGCGCCGAAATCCGGGTGCGACGCCTGGTGGCCGCCGTCGATGTCGGCGAGGTCATCAATCCCGACGGGATCGCCAATCAAATCGAGGGCGGGGCGATCCAGGCGACGAGCTGGACCCTGCTCGAGGCGGTCCGCTTCGATGCCACGCGCATTACCAGCGACAGCTGGGAGAGCTACCCAATATTGCGCTTTTCGCAGGTGCCCGCCGTCGAGGTCGAGATCATCGCTCGACCGCAGGAAAGGCCGCTTGGCGCCGGCGAGGCCGCCCACAGCCCCACGGCGGCGGCGATCGGCAATGCCGTCAACAATGCCCTGGGCGTGCGCGTGCGCGACCTGCCCATCACGCGCGAGCGTATTATTGCGGCAATGGGCTGAAGCGGCGATGCAGGTGAAGATCCTCAGCGGCGGTGCGGCGCAAGGCCTGGTGCAGGCCCTGGCCGACCGGCTCAGGCTGGAGACGGGCTATGAGATCGCCGGCAGCTTTGGTGCGGTCGGCGCCATGCGGGACAAACTCATGGCCGGCGAGGAAGCCGATCTTCTCATTCTCACCGCGGCGATGATCGCCGATCTCGCCCGCCAAGGTCGGGTGGATGCGACCTCGATCCAGCATGTCGGCATCGTTGCGACCGGCGTGGCGGTGCGCGCGGGCGAGCCGCTGCCTGCCATCGCTAGCGTCGATCGCCTGCACGCAGCCCTCAGCGCGGCCGAGGCGCTCTATTTTCCCGATCCCGAGCGGGCGACGGCCGGCATCCACTTTGCCAAGGTCTTGGAGAAACTGGACATTACAGCCTGGGCCAAAAAGGCGCGCACTTTTCCCAACGGGGCGGCGGCGATGCGGGCACTGGCCTCGTCCCGGGAGCGGCCGGCGCTCGGCTGCACGCAGGTGACGGAAATCCTCAACACCGCCGGGGTGACGCTGGTGGGCGCGCTTCCCGCGCCATTCGAACTGGCCACGCTCTACACGGCCGGCGTCAGCGCGACGGCGGCAGCGCCAGCTCAGGCCCGCGCCCTCAGCGGGCTGCTGACGGCAGCCGGCAGCCACAGCCTCCGGCAGCAAATGGGCTTCCAACCCATCGCCTAGCCGTGCGCTCAGTGGATGCAGTGTGGCGCTGCGCAGCACGGGTTCGCGCCGGTGATCGGTGGACCAGCTAAGCTTTCAATCCCTCCTCTTCTTGCAATAATCGAACGTTTGAACGCCTTCGAGATTGTCGGGTCGCTGCCACACCTCCGGATGTTGGAGGCTGCGGACAGCATCATCGTAACCGGCCTGCCAGTGCTCTTCCATGGTCCGACGCGAAAACTCGTAATCCTTCGAAGCTCCTTCGTACCTCTTCGAGTGATAAATGAGATGAACGATGTTGTAGACTTTTTCATCGGATTCCTTCGCAAGAAGGGCCACCTCCGGCATTGTTCGCAGTTCATCGGGAAGATGCTCAAGGATTTGTCTGAATGCTCTACGAAGCATCTGCGCTTGCTTGAAGTGGTCAGTCGCGGCGCGGGTCCGACTTGAGTACTGTATCTCCTTTTGACGCACTTCCGCCTCCTGCAGGTTGAGCGGCAACTCACCATCCGCGCTCCACAAATCGACCTGAAAGGCAAGCGTGTCCTGTTGGGGCCGGTTGTCCAACATCCATTGCAGGGGCGTATTCGAGACGAGCCCTCCATCCCAGTAGTATTCGCCCTCGATTTCGGTTGCGGGGAATCCAGGTGGCAGCGAGCCACTGGCGATCACATGCTCCGGACCGATGTGGTGGGTCCTGTTGTCGAAGTAGATGAAATTACCTGTGCGCACGTTTACAGCACCCACGCTGAACCGCATGCTGTTCGAATTGATGCAATCGAAGTCAACCAGGCGATCAAGCGTGCTCCGCAACGGCGTGACATCGTAGTAGCTAACGGACCCTGCCGTTTCGGCGGGCCACATCAACGGCGGGAGCAAGCGTGGAGTGAAGAAATTTGGCGCGCCAAAGAGAAGGTTGCCTAGCGCCCGGGTCTGATTAACGAAACGCCGAACAAGCTCGTCCGTGATCGTCATAGACTTCAAATATGGTACGCCCAACGGCGGGGTGCTGACCGCTTCCCAAAACTCGCGCAGTTTTTCAATCCGCTTATCTGGAACATTGCCCGCGATCAGGGCGGCATTCACAGCACCGATCGAGATACCCGCGACCCAATCTGGGTGAAGGTTAGCAGCGGTCAAGGCTTCATAGACCCCACCTTGGTACGAACCAAGCGCGCCCCCGCCCTGCAGCAGCAGTGCTGTCCGTTCAAACGGCGGGCGCTGTTCTGCTCTGCTCGGATGAGCCTCGGTGGGAACGAGCTCAAGCATGTGGTTCCCTCCGGCGATTGCCCCGAGTAGCAGCCGTTGTCCTAAACGCTTACGTAGCCGCCGGGGCATACCTCAATAAGTTCGATTCACGACCTGGGAATTCTGGATTAGCTCTGTCTCGCACATCGACGCCTTTCATCGCATCCAGCGGGTCGAAGTGCGCGCAGCCATAGGCCTCGCCCGACGCGGTCAAATCCGGGCTGGTCGGTCTGCTGCGGTTGTCGCTCGTGATGGATGAAACATACATCAGGGGAAACCCTGACGATGCGGGGAGGAAGATTCTACCGACCGGCAGCGTTCGAACGGATCGGATATCGGCACAATTTCACTTGCCCGGCTTAGCGGTCGGCGCGTCCGGTTACAGAAGTTACATTCACCGTGCTTAACTCGGTGCCGGCACGGCGCAAGTTGGCACAAAAGTTGATGAGGTCAGTGCTGTGTGCGCTGGTCCGGAGCTGGGGGTCAACCGGAAGCGCAACGAGGCTTCTTACTAGCGTGGTTTTTTGTCGGTCCCTGACCCAACCTGACTTCCGTTTGTGCCATGCAACGATCCGAGCCACCGGTGTGCGGTGCGTCAACCCGGTCGCCAGCGCCGATTTAGGCGCGCCAGTAGCTAGCTGCACCCAATAGCGCAGGGCGGTAATGGCCTACGCATCCACGGACATTGCGTCTCGTCACCGCGATAGCCAGACCGTCATGCCCGGCTCTAGTCCGCTCGTATCGCCTTGAGGATCGAGACGCAGCCGCAGCGTATTGCGATCATGATCACCGACCGCGCGCTCGGCCTGCCAGGTTGCGAACGCGCCGAGCGGCCGCAGCTCGGTGACGACGGCCGGCACCGCCTCGCGCATGCCCGCGCGCGTGACCTCAACCGGCGTCCCGACCGTGAGGCCTTTCAAGAAGTCTTCGCGCGCGTTGAACGACAGCCACTGCTTGCCGGTCGCCGCGATGGCGAGGATCGGCTGGCCGGCGCGCACATTCTCGCCAACCTCGGCCACGATCACACTGACGATGCCGTCGACGGGGGAGCGCAGGACGGTCTTGTCCAGATGCCGCTCGAGTACCGCGAGTGCGGCGGCCGCGGCCTGCACCTGGGCGTCCGCGGTGGCCCGCTCCTCCTTCGTCGGCCCAGCGACTGCAGCCGCATGATTGGCCACCGCTTCGGCGACATCGGCCCGCGCTGCGGCGACGTCGTACTGAGCCTGATCGAGCGCCTGCTGTGAAGCATTGTCGCCCCGCGCCAGTGTGGACACCCGGACAAGCTGCGCCTCCACATAGGTCAGCTTCGACCTTGCCTTGGCGATCTCGGCCGCCAGTGCGGCAACCTGCTCGGCCCGCACGCCGGCATAGACGTGGTCGCGGGAGGCAGCTGCGGCGTCGAGCTCGGCGCGCGCCTGCGCCACCGCGGCGGTCAATTCTAGTGCCGAGAGCTCGGCCACAACGGCGCCGGAGCGGACGCGGGCACCCTTCGCCACCTTGATGGTCGCAAGCTGGCCGCCGACCTCGGGCGCAAGCCGGACCTCGGTCACACGCACGACCCCGGCAATGGGTGCAGGCGGCTCGGGGCGCAAGAGGACGTATCCGCCGACGCCGGCAGCAACAAGGATGAGACCGAGCACGAAGATCCGGCGGCGAGCGTCAGCCAAGGGCGTGCCTCCGCTTGACCAAGGCCGCCGAGATCACGGCGAGCGCGAAATATGTGATCGCAAGGATCCAAAGCCCCCGCCACTGACGCGCCACCTCCGACAGGCTCGCGCCCAGCTGGTCGATGCGTACGATGCCGTCGATCGCGAAATTCGATGGGAAGATGGTGCCGACGGCCTGCACAGGCTTGGGTATCCCCTCGCGCGGCCATGCGAAGCCGGCCAGAAACAGCTGCGGCACGCTGGTGCCGAGGAAGACTGAGGGTTGGGGTTTCCGGACTCTTGAACCAGGCACCGACCGCCTGGGCCATGAAGCTCGTCGCGAGGATGAACACGGATGCGAGGGCGAGCAATTGCAGCGGGTCGCCGAGGGCCGAAAAGCCATACAGGCGTGGCAGCACGACAAGATAGAGCGCGAGCGGCGTCAAAAAGATCGTCAGGTGGGCGATGCCGCGCCCGAGCACGTTCGCGGCCGCGTTGCCCGCCGCCTGTGCCACGGCCAGGCCGCTCAGCGCCGCGGCACCTATCAAGAGCGTCTGCTGCAGGATCAGCACGAAGACCGCCGGGACGATATAGCTCGCAAAGCCGCCGACCGGGTTGAAGATCGGTTGCAACAGGGTGTCCGTCGGGTTCGCGGCGGCAAGCGTCGCCTTGACGAGGCTGCCATCGGTGCGCGCGCCACCCGCTGCCAGCTCTGAGGAGAGCGTATTGATCGCGGCAGCGATGCCGTTGCCCGTAGTCCGGAAGATGAACAGGTAGGTGGCGTCGGCGTAGATCGGAATGTGAGCCGCCACGCCCTTAAGCACGTCACGTTGGGTGCCGGGCGGGATGCCGACCACCGCGAAGGCCTTGCCACTGTCTAGCGCGGCGTGCGCCTCAGCGAGCGTAGTGGCCCGAACTGCCACGCTGACAGCACCGCTCGCGTCCAGGGTCTGCACGATACTCTGGCTCAGATCGCTCAAGTCGTTGTCGACAACCGCGATCGGGATCTTGCGCAGGATCTGGCCCAGATAGGGTTGCGGAAAGAGCACGCCGTAGATCAGCGGCGCCATGACCAGGGCGACGAAGGGCCCGCGCATTCGCGAGCACGCGCCTCCATTCGGCCGCAAAGGCATCGCTGACGCTGCGCGGCGCGGCGGCGGGCGGCGCTGGTACCGGTTGCAGCGCTTCTCGGCCGATGCGTGCCGCCACCGACCGCAGGCGAAGAAGCGCGAGCAGCGCGAAGAGCACGGCCAGTGCGGCCAGTGCTGCAAACGGGCGCGCGGATTCCTGCAGCGGCAGCCCGCGTGCCGCCTGCCCGAGCAGCACTGCCATGTACCAGCGCAAAGGCAGGAGCGCGCCCCAGACTATCGAAAACGTGTTCATGGCGAGGATCGGGAATCCGACCCCGGCAAAGCCGAATGCAGGCGAGACGATGAGGCCAGTGAGGCCAAGCCCCGTCGGCAGATCGCGCACGAGCAGCTGCAGCAGGGCTCCGAGCGCCAGATTGGCAATGACCATCAGCGATCCGGCGGCAATGATCATCGGCACGTCGCCCTTGAACGAGAGCTGGAACACGCCTTCAAGGATCAGAGGGCACCGACAGCATGATAAAAAAGAAGATCGCGAACAGCGGGGCAAGCTTGCCGACGAGCGCAACGATCGGATTACCGCCGGCGCATCGGAGCCAGGTGCGCATGCTGCGCCGTCGGAACTCGGAGCCGACCGAATAGCCGGCCGCAAGCGCGACAACGACGTGGACGACCACCGGCAGCAGCGCGCGCAGCAGGAACTGGGCGTAGTTGCGCCCCGGATTCACCAGTACGATTGTTTCGGCAACGAGCGAGCCGATGCGGACCGCCTTCGGGGCTGTGCGCTCCGCGGCACTCCTGGTGGCGGCGGCGAGACTGTCTCTCAGGCCCGAGGACGCGACGCCGGCAGTGCTCAGGAACTGCTGATTGTAAAAGGCGACCACCTGAGGCCGGCGCTGGGCCTTGAGGTCACGTTCGAAGTTGGCCGGGATGTAGAAGGCCGCGATCGCTTCGCCGGCGCGAATCGCCCGCGCCGCCGAAGCGAGATCGCCTGTGCGCTCGACGATGCCGAGATTGGGCGAGGCCGCCACCTGCTCCACGAAAGCGCGCGAAACCTCTGAGCGGTCCGCGTCGACGACGACCACGCCGAGATCGCGGACCACTGGATGGCTGAAGGCCGCAGACAAAACGACGAAAGCGAATAGCGGCACTCCGAAGATCAGGATCAGCGCCACGCGATCGTGCAACAGCCATCGCCATTCGCGCTTGGCGACCAGCCAAAATCCAGGTTTCGGCGGCCGTCTCATTTGCGCGCCCGCCAATCCAGATAGGCGCTCATGCCGGGCCGCAGCTCCGGCACCCTGCCAACCGGATAGGCGCGGATCGAGAAGGTGCGCAGGTCGAAATCGCCGCTGGCACGGGTGGCGCGCCAGCTCGCATATTCGCCTTTGGTCGCGATCAACTTGACCTCGACCGTAATGTGGCGGTCGCCGAGCGCCGGAATGTGGACGTTCGAAGCGGTCGCCGACGTTAAGGGTTTTGATCAAGTCCTCGCGCAGATCGAAGTGAACCCACAGATCATTGAGGCCGATCAGCGTGATCAGCGGGACGCCGGGCGAGACGAACTCACCGGGCTCGACGTTACGTTGATAGACCTGCGAATCCACCGGCGCGTAGACTACCATCTGATCGATGATCGATTGGATGGCCTTGATGTCGGCGAGCGCCTTGCCGACATTCGCCGCCGCGATCTCGCGTTCCTCGCGCGTATAGCCGTTGACAGCCTGTTCGTAGGCCGCCTTCGCCTGATCCAGGCCGCGCTCGGCTTCATGCAGGCTATCGATCGCCTGATCGAGCCGGGCCTGCGGCGCATTGTCGTGCTCCGCCAACTGGCGGACGCGTTCGTAGGTCTTCTGCGCGAGCACGACAGCCGCCTGCGCCCGATCGAGCGCGGCCTTGCGCGCCGCGATGACCTCAGGTCTGGTACCGGCGCTGAATATTCGCGAGTTGTGCATCGGCCACGACCTTCGCAGCGAGCGCCTGCTCGTGCTTGGCCAGCGTTTCAGGATTGTCGATCCGTACCAGCACGGCGTTGGCGGCGACGTTCTGCCCGCGCGTCACCGGCACCTCTCCGACGCGCCCGTCGACCCGCGCCGCGATGTCGAAGCGCGTCGCGTCCACCTCGCCCTGCACCAGCAGGGGCTCGCTCCGCACCAAATAATAGATCGATAGGGTGGCGACTGCCGCGGTGACCACGAAGGCAATAATGGACGGAACGCGATTGCCTGCCGGCCGCTTGGGCGCGTCGGGTGGCGATCCGAGGGTGGGTGGTGGGTCAGGCGCGGGTGGGGTCGGCACGGTTTGTGCCGGCGCGGCTTCGGTTCGAGCCTCAGTGATTGCCGTGTCCACTCAAAATTTCCCGCGTTGCAGGACAGCTTCAGCGCAGCACTGCCAGGGCCAACCGGTGGCCCGGATTTGAATACTGCCTTCGACCTCTTGCGCCTCGTGCACGCTGAGTGACTTGGGTCCCTGGCCGTTGATCACGGCTGTAGTGGTGATGTCGAATCGGGAGCCGTGACATAGACAGATGGTACCTCCACGTGCGGGCTTCAGATCTCCTTCAGCTTACTGATCGTGGACGCGGGAACCCCAGCGAAATTGTTCGCCAGCAGATAATTCGGACTCGACCGCACCCATCGGTCGAGATCGATCTCCTCAAACTTGCCTTTGTCCCACGTTTGTACGATCTCGAGATCGTCGTCGCCGGTGTTCCTGATCGCGTGGCCGAAACCCGCGGGGATGTAGACCGCATCGCCCGGTGCGACATCGGCGATCTTGTAGCGCCCGCCCGATCCGAACAGCGCGACCTGGCCCTTGCCGCGGAGATAGTAATGCCATTCGTTGGCCTCGACGTGCCAATGCAGATTGCGCTGCTTGTTCTTATTGATGATCATCAGCCCGCCGGACATGGTCTTGGAGGCCGGGAACTCGTCGACGGTTGCGAGGCGGAAGGTGCCGCCCTCGAAATCGCGCGCCGCCCTCGGATCTCGCAACAGCCTGAATTTGTGCGTCAATTCCTTCGGCCAAGGCGCCTCAAGCGCTTGCGAAATGGGCACAATCGGCCCCGCCTGGATGTAGGTCTCGCCTTTGGGAAAAGCGTCGAATACGTCCTTCGGTAGATGGAAGTTGGCGGCCAGGATGTCCTTCGGCGTTACATCGATCCAATCGGTGATCGAAAACGTTCCATGCTCGGAGAACGCGCCGTTGTCGAACGACAATATGAAGTGGCAAGGCTTGTCGCCGATGCATTGGATCGAGTGACCATGGCCCTTGGAGAAGTACCAAAGATCGCCCGGCTCAAAGTGTTGATACCTCGCTCGCCCCGAAGTCTCGAGCAGGATCGTCTGGCATCTGCCGTCGATGACGAAGGCCCATTCGGCGGCTATGGCGTGCCAATGCAGTTCGCGTGATGCACCGGGGTTGAGGAACATGTGGACGCCGGCGATCCCTTTGCTCACCGGAAGCTGATGTAAGGTCGATTCCTTAGCCCAGCCGCCGGACGTGATTTTCGGAATGCCGCTGTCCAGCGAATACTTGAACTCCGGCATGGCCGCGATGTCTTTCGGATCGTGATCTGCGACCGTGGCGCCGGGTGGAAGCTGCACCGCGTTTCGGCCAAATCCGCCGTCGCCCGGATTGCCGCGATCGCTTGCCGCGGCCGCGGCCTGCATCAACGCAAGGCTGCTGGCGCCAAGCGCGGCTGCGCCCAGAAGAGCACGCCGACTGACGTCGCCAAGCTCCTCGGTGGTGCGCTGTTGCTCTAACTGGGTCATGGGCTCTCTCCGCAATGCATTGGCTCTCCGAAATGATTGTGAAGGGGAGGCGCGCACCGCTATTTCTCTGTCCGCTGAAGCAACGCAAAGCGGCAGGCAACTCTGCACCGCTCTCCGCGTCCGCTGTTCACCGGGGGTGGCGGGTGAAGACACTCGCGGCTGTTGAGGGTCCAAGAAAACTGGCGGTGTGTACAATGACGACAACGGGCGCATCATGTTCTCCCCGGCCGAGACGGGCTCGACCTTAAGAAGACTTGCACGAAGCAACCGACGTGCCTGGCCCTGACTTGGAACGCTCAAGACGGGACGAACGCCGCTATTGCCATCAGATCGGAGAAGAAAAGGCACCGGTATGAGGGAAAACGCCGAAAATGTGTGAGTAAGCACCCGGAAATTCCGGCCGCCCAATCTGGCGAAGCTGCATGAGGCGGCGGGAATTTGTCACGCTCCTTGGCGGCGCGGCAGCCGCTTGGTCGCTCGCGCAGCAGGCGGCGATGTCACCTTCCCGCTTTCGCTACTCGGCCGCGCCGACGAGGTGATCGAGTAGGCCTTTGCAATCTACGCAGCGGGCGATCGCCCAGAGCGGCAAGTGGACGGGGATCAAGCCCAACGACCTGCGGGGTGCCCACAACCGGAAGAAGGACCGCTGCCCCTATGGGCACGCCCTGACGACGGAGAACACCCTCTTGACGAATGGTTGACAGGCGCCGATCGGCCGCCAACGCTACCGGGTGCGACAACAGAAATCTGCGCGCGCGTGCCGTTCTAAGACTTTCCCTAACGCCAGTCCGGGTAAGTGCTGATTGCTGTGCCGTCGTCGGGCGGTTTAGCACACCCGCTATGCTAAACCCGCCGTGACAGGTTGCGCGCGGCCAAGCTAATTCCGAGTTCGGCGGCGCCTGCCGACCCACGGGGGGCGGCGGGGGTGGCCGATACGGCCGTGGGTAAGGCGGTCCGCAGGAGACAAACATGAGCTTGGACAACACCTCACATCCCCCGGTCAAGCACTGCGCCGACGTCGTGAACGCCAAGTACATCCACGGTAGACCGGGGCACGAGTTGGTTCCGTCGCGCTACGCGCACCGGGTCGGCGAGATTGACGTGCTGGTGGTCAGCGATGGGGTGCTATCGCTGCCAGGCGCGATGTTGGGCCACAACGTCGACCCGGCCGTCCGGGCGGCCTGGCTGGAGGACATGTTCCTGCCGCCGGATGTGCTCGAGTGGGCGCTGAACGCGGTCGTAGTGCGTAGCGGCGGCCGGACCATACTCATCGACGCTGGGATAGGGGGGGAGTTCCCGGACTTGCCGCGGGCCGGGCAGTGGGCCCAGCGACTGGAGGCCGCCGGCATCGATCTCGCATCCGTGACCGACGTGGTGCTCACCCACATGCACATGGACCACTGTGGCGGGCTGCTCGTCGACGGGGTGAAAGAGCGGCTGCGTCCGGACCTGCGGGTCCACGTGGCGGCCGCCGAGGCCGAGTTCTGGGCGTCGCCCGATTTCTCCCGCGTCTCCATGCCGCCGGGGTTCCCGGACGCGCTTCGGCGGACGGCCAAGCGGTTCTTGAACGAATACCGCAGCCAGATGCGGACGTTCGAGACGGAGTACGAGGTGGCGCCGGGGGTGGTCGTCCATCGTACCGGCGGCCACACCCCCGGGCACAGCGTGGTCCGCCTGGCGTCCGGCGGCGACCGGCTGACGTTCGCCGGGGACCTCGTGTTCCAGGTCGGGTTCGAGCACCCCGACTGGTACAACGGCTTCGAACACGACCCCGAGGAGGCGGCCCGCGTCCGGGTCCGTCTTCTGCGGGAGCTGGCGGCGAACCGCGAGTCGCTGGTGGCCACTCACCTGTCGTTCCCGTCCGTCTGCCATGTGGCGGTCGACGGCGACGTCTTTCGTTGGGTACCGGGCCCCTGGGAGTATTGACCGCTTGTTGGGTTGGGGGCGAACGAGACGACCGCATGCGTTTGAACAACTGGTCGACCGCTGCCGCATACGACACCGCCCGTATCTTCGCCGGCTTAGGCTTCGGCTCCTCCGCCGCGAGCAGTCGATCATCTCGCGCCCGCGCCGCACCGGCATGTGCTCCGGCAGCTGCAGGTGTAGGGCCTCTGCTCGGGATCGATCCGGCATTTCAAGCGGCGCGTCATGGGCAGTATGTAGGGTGTCCCCACGCCGTTTTGCATTTCGGCCGCAACCCTCTGATCAACGGCCCGACACATTTAGCAAAAAGACGGTTCAAACCTACAAGATTCCAGCCGCACCAGGCGCTATCGAGCCCTTTGGCGCAGCTGCAGCCTGAGCCGGAGGAAGCATGAGTCGGTCGCTCGTTTCGCATTTCGCTGGCCTAGCCTTGCTCCTCGTGATGGCCCTCGTTACCGCTGCGGCGGCCCAAGGAGCGATCACAACGATCGACAGCCGCTTTGCGGAGGTCAACGGCATCAAGCTGCACTATCTGATCGCCGGTAAGGGCCCGCCAGTGCTGCTGCTGCACGGCTATGCCCAAAATAGCCACATGTGGCGGCCTCTCATGGCGGAGCTTGCCAAGACGCATACAGTGATTGCCCCTGACCTGCGCGGATTTGGGCAATCGGACAAGCCAGAGAGCGGCTACGACAAACCGAACATGGCTCAGGACGTGCACGCCCTCTGTGCCTCGCTGGGGCACATGCGCGTCGGGGTTGTCGGCCATGATATCGGGCTCATGGTGGCCTACGCCTACGCCGCCCAGTATCCGACGGAAGTGGACCGCATCGTCTTGATGGACGCCTTTCTTCCAGGCGTGGGCGATTGGACGGGCGTCTGGCTCCTGAGGGACCTGTGGCATTTTCACTTCTACGGTAAGACGCCGCTGGCGCTTGTCGAGGGTCGGGAGCGCATCTACTTCGAGCACTTCTGGAACGACTTCGCAGCCGATCCCGCACGCTCGGTTTCCGAGGCTGATCGGCAGTTTTATGCGGCAGCCTATGCTCAGCCCGGTGCCATGCGGGCAGGCTTCGAGGTGTTTCGCGCCTTCGAGCAGGACGCCAAGCACTTCGCCAGCTTCGCTAGGATCAAACCGAAGATGCCGATGTTGGTGCTGACTGGAGAAAAGGCCTCAGGTGAATTCCTGATTAGCCAGGGGCGCCTGGTTGCTGAAAACGTCGAGGGCGCGGTTATAAGGGTTCCGGACATTGGCTCGTGGATGAGGCGCCTGAACAAGTGACTGCAAGACTTGTGAACTTCCTTGCGCGCTGAGGTGAACATTGCGCACAGCTATCAGCGTCGCGCGAGAGGTGAGGAATATCCGACGTTTGGGATCGCCGTTCTACGGTACCGCAGCACGCCTGCGTTTTCACGCAGCCAAGACCCACAACGGAAGTTGGCTATTCGACGCTGAGCCGCTCTGGAGGCTACGCGAACCTTTCGGGTCATTCTCCCGGATATGCGAGGGTTTGTGCCGATCCCCGTCCACGCCGGGTCGGCTGCATCATCCCACAATCATCAAGGAGGCACCACATGGGCACGATCACAACCAGAGACGGCACAGAGATCTTTTACAAAGACTGGGGCAAGGGTCAGCCCATCGTGTTCAGTCATGGCTGGCCGCTGTCGGCCGATGACTGGGACACGCAGATGCTGTTCTTCCTCAAGCACGGCTATCGCGTCATAGCTCATGACCGCCGAGGCCACGGCCGGTCCGCTCAGGTGAGCGACGGTCACGACATGGATCACTATGCCGATGACCTGGCGGCGCTGACAGCGCATCTCGACCTGAAGAACGCCATTCACGTTGGCCATTCCACCGGCGGCGGCGAGGTAGCGCACTATCTGGGACGGCATGGCGAGAGTCGGGTGGTGAAGGCGGCTCTGATCAGTGCAGTGCCGCCGCTGATGGTGAAGACGGCGGCTAATCCGGGCGGGCTTGCCAAGGAAGTGTTCGACGGATTGCAGGCGCAGCTCGCGGCCAATCGCTCGCAATTCTATCGCGACCTGCCGGCGGGGCCATTCTACGGATTCAACCGGCCGGGCACGAAAGCGTCGGAGGCGATCATCCAGAACTGGTGGAGACAGGGCATGATGGGCGGTGCGAAGGCGCATTACGACGGCATTGTCGCCTTCTCACAGACCGATTTCACCGACGACCTCAAGAAGATCACAGTGCCGGTGCTGGTGATGCATGGCGACGACGATCAGATCGTTCCCTATGCCGACGCCGGACCATTGTCGGCAAAGCTGCTGAAAAACGGGACGCTGAAGACCTACAAGGGCTTCCCGCACGGCATGCCGACCACGCAGGCAGACACGATCAATGCCGACTTGCTAGCGTTCCTGAAAGCCTGACGCTTTGGCCCTAGCGCCGTCCGATAGCCGCTGTCCTGCAGGTGATCGGTGCCGACGACCGAAAGCGCGACATGATGCTGGATGCCGGCGCCGACTTCGGCGGCGGTCAGGTTCCCGCCCGCGGTCTGGAAGAAGTCCATCGCGGCCTGGTCTGCGAATGACGGCGAGTTAGCCACGTCGACGACGACGGCAGCGTTCGCCAGCGCCTCGGCCAAATCCTCGCCGGTGATCGTCTTGACGCCTGTGTTCGGCGCGGCGGCAATCGCCGCGTGCCCCTTGAGCTTGAGCTTCCCACCACCTTTGATCCGATCAGGCCGGTTCCGCCGATAACCACGATCTTCACGACTTCACCTCTCGTTGCTGGTTTTGCGCGAGGGGTGCTGTATCGGTTCAGGGCTGCATTTGTGCCGTTGCTATTCGTACGTCCAGATAGCGTGCAGCCAAGAATTGCGTGCTTATCCCGCCGATATTGTGCAGTGGGCTCGGTTCAACAAGAGACCTGTGCCGACCTACGCCAGATTCTCGGGGTCGCTCAGCCGATCGCCTAGGGATTCTACCTATACCTCCCGCGGGCACCCGGGGAGAACAATGCTGGCTCTGGGCTGGCCCAAAAGGGAGGTGGATTCAGTGGCACGACAGTCCAGCGTGCGATCGCAAGGCTGGCGGGGCCAACGCACCGACCGCGCCCAAGGGTTGATCGACGGCTGGCCGCGTGTCACCGCGATCAAGTAGGCGACATCATCGGCACTGGAGAAGCGCTATGGCGAGAACCTACCGTGAAATTGCAATGGAGGAAATGCTGCGAACCGTCGAAGAAGCGATGCACCGCGTGATTAACTGGTGGGGAGTCCTGCCGCCGCCGATGGAAGAAGCGGTCGAGCAGTTTCGCACCCAACTTGGGGCGGCAATTGATTCCATAGAATTTGTAAAAAAGGCACTCGACAGAGAAGTACACGAAACTGAGCTGCGGTTAGATTAGTAGCTCGGCAATTGCATGAACACCCTGCGCGCACTCTGCTCGCGGGTGCGGGCGGTGGGGAGCTTGTAGATGATGGTGTTTGAATGTTGGCGTGTCCGAGCCAGTCTGCCCGACGCGGAACTCGGCGCTTGACGGCCATTGAGGCACCCAGGGTTGTCCCGGATCTGTCCCGTGGACCGGTCTAGGCAACTGGTGTGAATTGAGATCGACGGATGTGGACTCAGTGTGCGCCCTGGTAGTGCGCCTTGAGGAGATCGCCGCCGAACACACTATTGGGATCGATCCAAACGGAGTGCACGTGATTGGCGCCGTCCTGAGTGTTGTCGTACTCGACCAGCACGCTCGGTCCATGCACCCGAAAATAGTGCGGACGCCCCCGCTCGGGGCTGCCGGCCCAGGCGAAGTGCAGCGTCTCTAATCCCGCCTGGCGCAGCCGGGCGAGCGCAAGGCCGGCGATCTCCTCGCGCATGGTGCCGGCATAGAGCTCTAGGATGCGCATCACGCCGCCGCGCTGAGGTTCGTTCAAAGCTGACAGCGCGATGCCTTCGAAGCGCTGCAGGGATAGCTCGCGACCCGGCCCCGCCACGATATCGCCGAGCGCCCGATCGGCAATCAGCGCTTGGCCGCGCGCGCTGCCCTCGAGCGAACGCACCAGCGAGAAGGCGGCATCCTCCTCCGCCCCGAGCAGGCGAAAGCCGGCGTGGGCATGTCGCTCGGGCACCCTGGCGGGATTGGCACCGAAGAAAACCGGTGTCACGGCCACGCCAAATCCCGGGGCGACCACGGTCGTGAGCGAAAGGTGATGCCCCTCAAAGCGCCAGCACCAGGGTGCCGTCGCCGCCGGGTCGCCAAACAGCACAACGGCATAGTTACCCGGATCGCGGAAGCTTGGGTTGCGCGTCAACTCGCCCAAGGTGCGCTCGACCATGAGTTGGGCCCGCACTTGCTCAAGCCCGCGGACGCTGAGCAAAGAGCCGAGCAGGTCCCAGGCAGCCGCGGCCTGCGCGGCATTCATGTCGCGAAAGGCGACGCCGGGTCGACTGCGCGGCACGTAGTGCCAGCTTTTGCGCTGCGGATCGCCCCAGTCGAGCCGGCCGCGCGCCTGCTGGCCGGCGGCAAGTGTCGCCAGCCAGGCAGTTGCCGCTTTGGCCATGTCATGACTGACTTCGGGCAGCGCCGCCCAGGCCAGACCCGAGAGCGGCACTGAGGCGCCCGCGGCAACCGTCGCGCCGAGGAACTCGCGCCGGCTCGGCTTCGGATCGGCATGATGGTGACCCATGACCCGAGCCTCATCTAGGCACGTCGGTATCAAAAAACTTGTTCGGTCGCAAAAAGAAGGACAGGGCCAAACAGCCGTTGGGAGCACGGGCATTGTGTCGGCTGCCGGCCGGCCGCCACACGTAGTTGCCGGCGGTGGCGACGCCTTCGTCATCCTCAAGGCTACCTTCGAGCACAAAGGTTTGTTCGAGCTCGACATGCTCGTGATCGGGCAGCACGGCCCCGGGGGCGAAGCGCGTGAGCGCGGTGAGCAGGCCCGTCTGCTGGTCCTCCATCAGGATCTTCAAATCGACGCCTTGGAACCGCGTGGGCACCCACGGCAAGGCCGAAACATTGACGTAACGCGAGGCCAGGCTGGCCAGTACCGCATGCTCGGGCACATGGGGCGTCATGGCAGTCATGGTGTTCCTCCATCCAATCGCTGGGGCTAGCCTGACGCTGCTTGTGGCGCCGGGCAACCGAAATCCAATGGCGGTTGGCCCCAGCGGTTGACCCCAGTGGTTGACCCCAGTGGTTGACCCCAGTCTGGCGCCTGCCCCCAATCTGGCGCTTGGCCAAAATCTAGCGCCGGCCCCAAGTCTGGCGCCGGCCCCACGTCTTGGGGGCGGCCGAGCGGGCGCCGCCGAGAAGCGTAAATATTTGCGAAACCTCTATTTGTCGGTTTTTTCATCATTGAATTTTACGCTTCCCGCCAGGGTCGCGTTTGGGAGGAGCAGGGGCGCTATGGACGTTGGCTTTGCCGGACGCAGCCGGCACGCACGGGCGCGCGCCAAATTGGCAGCGCTGTGGCGGCTTTCGCTGCGCCGCCGCAGCCCCGACCGCACCAGCGGCGCCGCCCGGGCCTTCATCGGTCGCATGGGCCTTGTCATCACCTTGCTGACGATGTTTGGCCCGCCCGTCGTCTATGGCGTTTGGAACACCTATGCTTTGGAGCAGCGCGCCCGCCAGCTGGCAACGGTGGGAGCGCGCCATCTCGAGGCACAGCTGTCGCTCTCGCTGGTCAGCAATTCGCTCAGCCAGGCCGCCATCAACGTGCTGCAGGCGACATCGATCGCCAGCCCCGCCGTGACGGCGACCTGGGTGACCAATCGCCAAGGCTCGGTGCTGTACTTCCAGGGCAGTCGGGCCAACTGGCCGGAGCTCAAGGTGAGCGCGCCCATCCATGCCCACCGTTTCAACGGTGCCCTCAACGTCGCCATCAGCACGCGCGAGGTGTTCATCGGCACCTGCATGGTGTTTGCGGCTTTTCTCCTGCTCGGCCTCGGGGCCAACTACTCCTTCCGGCATCTGCCGCTGCGATCACTGGACGAGGCCCTGCGGCTGCTGCAGGCCAAACAAGCAGAATTGCAAAAGCAGAAGGCCGAGCTCGAAGCCCAGAACCTGCGCTTCGACGCGGCTCTCAACAACATGTCGCACGGTCTTTGCCTCTACGACCGCGATCAGAAACTCGTCGTCTGCAACGCCAGCTATGTGCACATGTATGGGCTCTCGCCAGCCCTGGCCGTGCCCGGCACGCCGTTAACGAAAATCCTCGAACACCGCATCGGCAAGGGCAGCCACGAAGGCGACATCCCCGAAGATTACTTGCGCGATATGCTCAACCTGGCCAACGAGAACCGGCCGGCGACCAAAATCCTCGAGCTCAATGATCGCCGCGTGATTGCCATCAAGCATCAGCCGATGCCGGAGGGCGGCTGGATTTCCTCGCACGAGGACATCACCGAATACCGCCGCATCGAGGCGCGCATCGCCCATATGGCCCATCACGACGTGCTGACCGAACTTCCCAACCGCCTGTTGCTGCGGGAACGCTTGGAACGGGCGTTGCTGGGCCCACGCCGCGAAAAGGGCGTTGCCGTGCTGTGCCTCGATCTCGACCGCTTCAAGGTGATCAACGATACGCTGGGGCACGCCACCGGTGATGCCTTGTTGAAGGCCGTCGGCGATCGCCTCAAGAGCTGCGTCAGGGAAGGCGATACGGTCGCACGTCTGGGTGGCGACGAGTTCTCGATCGTGCAGGTCGCCTCCGATCAGCCGGTGGCGGCCACGGCGCTCGCCACGCGCATCATTGCCGCGGTCGGCACCCCGTTCGACCTCGGCAATCACCAGGTGAGCATCGCCACCAGCATCGGCGTGGCGGTCTCGCCCGCCGACGGTGAAAGCCCCGACCAGCTGCTCAAGAACGCGGACCTGGCCCTCTATCGCGCCAAGAACGAAGGCCGCGGCATCCATCGCTTTTTCGAACCCGACATGGACCAGCAGATGCGGGCGCGCTCGAGCCTGCTGCTGGCCCTGCGCCAAGCGCTGGCCGAGGCCGAGTTTCAATTGCACTACCAACCTCTGGTCAACCTGGAGCACAACGAGATCTGCGGGCTCGAGGCGCTGCTGCGCTGGCGGCATCCCGAGCGCGGATTGATCCCGCCGGCCGAGTTCGTGCCGCTGGCCGAGGAGAGCGGCCTGATCGTGCCGATCGGCGAATGGGTGCTGCGCCAGGCCTGCATCGACGGAGCCAACCTGCCGGCGCACATCAAGATTGCCGTCAACCTGTCGGCGGTTCAGTTCCGCAGCCGGTATCTGGTCGAGATGGTCTTCTCTGCGCTCGCCGCCTCCGGCCTGGCGGCCAACCGTTTGGAGCTCGAGATCACCGAATCCGTGCTGCTGGAGAACAACGAATTGACGCTGGCAACGCTGCACAAGCTGCGCGAGCTGGGCGTGCGCATCGCGCTGGATGATTTCGGCACCGGCTACTCCTCGCTGGGCTACTTGCGCAGTTTCCCGTTCGACAAAATCAAGATCGATCGCTGCTTCGTCTCCGATCTCTCTGCCGCGGCCCGGGAGCCGTCGGCCATCCTGCGCGCCGTGGCCGGCCTTGGCAGCAGCCTCGGCATGACCACAACGGCTGAGGGCGTCGAGACCGAAGAGCAGTTGCAGCGGATACGCGAGGAGGGCCTGACCGAAATGCAGGGCTTCGTCTTCAGCCCAGCGCGGCCCATCAAAGACATCACCCGCATGTTCCTGACGGGCCCCGCTTGTTCTGCCAGCGCGGCCTGAGCGGCTCGGGGGTTGCGAGGCAGCTAACGTTTGGCCTCGGCATCCTGCCGGGGCGGCGCTGGGCCGGGCTCGGCCGCCTCCGCTGCGGCAAGCGTGGCGGCATGGCGCGCCAGGTTGGCAGCATTGGGCGGATACAGTCCCGGCAGCGCCGCTCCGTTTTCGACCTCGCGCAGGATCCAGGCTTCCAGCCGCTCCTGCTCGCTAGCGATCGCCACCACCTCTTCGAGGAGCGCTGCCGGTATGATCACGGCACCGTCGCCATCGGCGACGATAACATCGTCGGGAAAGACGGCAACGCCACCGCAGCCGATCGGCTGCTGCCACGCAACGAAGGTGAGACGCGCCAGCGATGGCGGCGCCGCCGCACCCCCGCACCACACCGGTAAACCCGTCGCGCGGACGCCGGCAAGGTCACGCACCACGCCGTCGCTGATCAGTCCGGCAACACCGCGCTGCTGCATGCGAGCACACAGAATGTCGCCAAAGATGCCGGCATCGGTAATCCCCATGGCATCGACCACGGCCATGACGCCAGCGGGCATGGCCTCGATGGCAGCCCGGGTGGAGCCGGCGGCAGCCAGCGACTGCGGGGTCGCCAGATCCTCGCGCGCCGGCACGAAGCGCAGCGTGAACGCACGCCCGAAGCGCCGGGGTTGCTGCGGATCGAGCGGGCGGGCGCCGCGCAGCCAGACATTGCGCAGCCCCTTCTTGAGCAACACGGTGGAGAGCGTTGCCGTGGAAAGCGTGGCCAGGGCGGCGGCAATCTTGGCTTCGATGAGCATGACAACGCCTTGTCGATCAGCAACGCATTCGATGCGCAAGCTCAACGCACAGCCGCGCCGAAATGAACCGGCGCTTGGCGTCAGGAGCCCGCGAAATCAGCGCGGTTGAGAAATTGTCCGGCGCTGAAGATCAAAGGTTCACCCTCGCGATAGGTGGCGTGCAACACACGCCCGAGAAACACCACATGGTCGCCGCCATCCATGGTCGCCTCGGCTCGGCACTCGAAGGTTGCCAGACTATTGCTGATGATCGGGCAGCCACCATGTCCGCGGCTGAAGGCGACGGAGGCGAACTTATCATCCTTGCGCGTGGCAAAGTGACGGGCCAACGCTTCCTGCTCGGCGCCCAGGATGCTGACGGTAAAGTGCGGGGAGCGCGTGAAGCCGGAGAACGAGGATGCCTTACGGTTAAGGCTCCATAGCACCAGGGGGGGATCAAGCGAGACCGCGGCAAATGAGTTGGCGGTGAGGCCAACCAGGTCGTCTTCAGGGGTGCAGGTGGCAACGACGACCACGCCCGTGGCAAAGCGGCCGAGTGCCTGCCGCAAGCCCAGGCTATCCAGCACATCTCCGGCGCAAGAGACGACCTGGTGCGTCATGCCTATTGCAGCTCCGGTTGCGATTGCGCCGGCTCCTTGAGGGCAGGAGCCCACCGCCGACGGCCTTGAGGATGCACCTTCCTCTTAGTCGAGTGCATCCATCCGGCAAAATAATATGTTGCGGCCAAGGCGATGACAATTCCGGTTGGCGGACCAACCGCAGCCAGGCAGCGGCGGCACGCCTTTCCGCGCAAGCGTGCCGCAGGCGGCTAGCCGTCCTTGGCTTCGACAGCCCGCGCTGGCGGCGCCGCAGCGGCCGCAGCAGCCTTGGCGCGGCGACGCAACGGATCCGCTCACTCGGCGGCAGCCTTGCCGAAGGAGGCAACGCGTTGCGTCTTCAGCACCACCTTGATGGCATCCTCGACCCGCTCGCGGGCGTAGCGCAAGGCTTCCGGCAACTCGTCGAGCGGGAAGGTATGGGTGTAAATCTTGGTGGCATCGAACTGCTTGCGGCGCATAAAAGCCTCGGCGCGATGCGTGGCGCTGCGTCCCTCCCCGCGGATGCCATAGACATAGATATTGTTGCGCACGAGCTGGGCGACGTCGACCAGGACCGGTTCATGCGGGAAGGCAGCAAGGCAGATCTTGCCGCCCCGATTGAGCATGCGTGCGGCCGCATTGATGGCATCGGCTGCACCCGAGCATTCAAGCACATAGTCGACACCTTTGCCGCCGTTCAGCCGGCGCACGGCGGCAACGGCATCCTCCCGGCTCACATTGACGACATGATCGGCACCGAGTTCGTGCCCCTTCTGCAGGCGCGCGTCGCGGGTTCCCGTCAGGATCACCGGATCGGCGCCGAGCGCCTTGGCCACGGCCACGCCGAGCAAACCGATCGGACCCGGACCGATCACGACCACGCTCTCGCCGGCGACGAGCCCGCCGAGTTCGGTCAGCCCATACATGGCGGTACCCGCCGTTACGACCAGGGTTGCTTCCTCATCCGACATGCTGTCGGCAATCTTGATCAGCGTGTTGACATTGTTGACGGCGTACTCGGCAAAGCCCCCGTCGGTGGTGAAACCGTTGGCGCGGTGCCCCTTGTCGACGTCGCCATAGTTCAATCCGTAGTTCAGGCAGGCGGTATACATGCCCATGCGGCAGCGCTTGCACTGCGCGCAGCCGGCATGGATCTCAACCGTCACGCGTTCGCCGATGGCAAACTCGTCCACTCCCGGCCCAAGCGCGGCGATGGTGCCCATATACTCGTGACCCGGCGTCCAGTTCTTGTTGAAGGGCAGGCCGCCTTGCACCAGCGCCGGCGGGCCAGCAGCGATGACGTCGAGATCGGTTGCGCAAATCGCCACCGCGTCGATGCGCACCAGCACCTCGGCCGCGCGCGGCACCGGCACCGGCTTCTCGATGAGCTTGAGTGCGCCGGGATCGCCCAACACCCAGGCGCGCATCTTGTCCGGGATCGCCAAGCTGGGATTAATCTTCACGCCGGGCGGCGCATACATGTGACCTCCTGACCTCCTAATCGCCAATGCCGGCCGAGCCGTTCGAGGCAGCTTTAGGCTACGGCCTTGAGACGCACGTGAGCAGGGACCGGCAGCGGCGCATTGGCACTCTCAAGAAACTCGACGGTGGTGAAGAGCAGGTCCGTGTCACCGATGTTTTCGACGCTGTGCACCAAGTATTCGCCGGGCCCGTAGCTCAAATGCATGGTATCGCCGGGGTAGTGCGTGGTCTCGGTGATGCTGCCGTCCTCGTAGTAGCCGCGCGCGCGACCATGGCTGTGACAGGTCCAGAAATAGTCGAGCACGTGTCGGTGGAAGGTGCAACGCTGGCGCGCCGGGATCGACAGATGCCAGACGCGCACCTTATCGGTTTCCGAGACCAGCACGCTGCCAACGAGCGGGCTCATGGCATTGTCTTGCAACTCTTGGCGCAGCCCCTCGGGCCAGCGGTCGAACGAATTGGCTGGCGCGATGGTCGCGTACGTGCTCATGCGAGGTCTCCCATTGGCGAGGCGTCCGACCCCGGACCATACAATAAATTTGCGCCTGACCGGCATAGACCGCCCAGTTTCGCTCAATTTTGCTGTATTCTGGGCATATCGCCGCTCCCCGGCGTACCCGGCACACAAGGCCTTTGGCATCAATTTCAATGTGTGCTAGTCGGCTGTCGTTCACCCAAGAGAGGGACACCGCTCATGCCTACCACACCCACGGCTACACCCGCCAAGGTGGAAACCGTCACCATTAAGCATCTCGCCGAAACCCTGTCTGAGTCGCACGAGCTGCCCAAGAAGCAGGTCGTTGCCATGCTCGAAGACATGGTCACCACCGTGACGAAGCACCTCAAGCGCGGTGCCCGCATCCGCATCGGCGGACTAGGCATCCTGCAAGTGCGCAAGCGCCCCGCGCGCATGGGCCGCAATCCCGCCACCGGTGAGCAAATCAAAATCAAGGCCAGCAAGAAGGTGGCTTTCCGCGCCGCCAAAGATCTGAAGGAATCCGTCTAGACCGCAGACGACCAGTCGGGTCTCGGGCACGCCAGCGTGCGCTAACAGGGCTGGGCTCGCCAGAGCGCCGGCCCTCTGTTTTGCCGGCGTGCAACAGTTCGTCTCCAGGCTGAGCAAAGTTGCCGCCGCGGCGGCAGCAGTTTGCCGTTGCCGGCAACCGGCCGCATGCTATCGTTTGTAGCATCGGCTCGACCGGCGCGGCATCGCTCCGGCGAGGAAGCGCCCGCATGAGGAGCATGAGCCATGTACGGCAGCTGGCAGTGGCAAGGTCGCGCGTTCGTGGCGCTCGCAGTCTTTGGCTCGGCGCTCGCGGCGGCTGCCGCGCAGGCTCAGTCGGTCAAGATCGGCGAGCTCAACTCCTACAGCCGCATGGCCGTGTTCTCCGTGCCCTATCGCAACGGCATGCAGCTGGCGCAGGACGAGATCAACGCCAAGGGCGGCGTGCTCGGCGGGCGCAAGATGGAAATCGTCTTCCGCGACGACGGCGGCACACCGGTCGATGCGGTGCGCGTCGCCGAGGAACTGTTGACGCGCGAGAACGTCGCCTTTCTGGCCGGCACGTTTCTCTCCAACGTCGGCCTCGCCGTCGCCGACTTCGCCAATCAGAGAAAGACGCTATTTCTTGCCACCGAACCCCTGACCGATGCCATCACCATGGCGCAGGGCAACAGGTATACGTTCCGCGTCCGCCCGTCGACCTACATGCAGACCAAGATGCTGGTCGAAGCCGTCAAGGCCAAAGGCATCAAGAAATGGGCGGTGGTGGCGCCGAACTACGAATACGGTCAGTCCTCGGTCGCCAATTTCAAGAAGCTGATCAAGGCCGCCACTCCCGACGCCGAGATCGTGGCCGAGCAGTTTCCCGCCCTGGGCAAGATCGACGCCGGCGCCACCATTGCCGCCTTGGAGAACGCCAAGCCGGATGGCATCTTCAACGTCTTGTTCGGGGCCGATCTCACGGTGTTCGTCCGCGAGGGCAATACGCGCGGCCTGTTTGAGAAGCGCACGATCGCCAGCATGCTGACCGGCGAGCCCGAGTACATCATACCCCTCGGCGAGGAAACACCGGAGGGTTGGATCGTCACCGGCTATCCCTGGGAGCAGATCACGGACCCCGCGCACAAGGCCTTCATCGACGCCTATCGCGGCAAATACCAGGACGCGCCGCGGCTCGGCTCGGTGCTTGGCTACGTCGTCGGCTATATGATGAAAGACATGCTCGACAAGGCCCAATCCACCGACACCGAGAAGATGATCCAGGCCCTGCGCGGCGGGACCTTCAACACCATCGTCGGCCCGGTCGTGATGCGCGCCATCGATCAGCAATCCACCATGGGCGCCTGGGTCGGCGAGACCACCAAGAACGGCAAGGTCGGCACCATGAAGAACTGGAGTTATGAGGACGGAGCCAAATACGTGTTCTCGGACGCCGAGGTCAAGGCCGCACGCAAGGATTAGGCGACGCGGCAGGCGCCCGGCGCGGCAAATCCACCGCCACGCCTGCAATGGGGGTGCTGGCGTCCCGAGTTCGTCGCAGTACCTGCCGCACGTGCCCAGGCGCAGCACGGTCACATCATGGATATCTCCTTCCTCCTGGTGCAGGCGTTGAACGGACTGGCCAGCGCCTCGTCGCTGTTCATCATCTCCGCCGGACTGACGGTCGTCTTCGGCGTGACGCGCATCGTCAATTTCGCGCACGGCTCGTTCTACATGCTGGGTGCCTATCTCGGCGTCAGCATCATTCCAAGGCTGCTCGATCTGGACAACAGCCTGCCGATCTTTCTGCTCGGCATCGTCGGCGCTGCGCTGGGCGTCGGCTGCATCGGCGTCTTGATGGAGCTGGTCCTGCTGCGACGCATCTACCGGGTACCAGAGCTGTTCCAGCTGCTTGCCACCTTCGGGGTGGTGCTGCTGGTCCAGGATATTGTCATCAAGATCTGGGGCCCGCTCGACATCCTGGGCCCGCGAGCGCCCGGGCTGCGCGGCGCCGTCGATATCTTCGGCCACCGCTTTCCCGTCTATGAGCTGTTCCTGATCGGCATGGGCCCCCTGGTGCTGGGGCTGCTCTGGCTCATCATGCACAAGACGCGGTTTGGCGTGCTGGTGCGCGCGGCGACGCAGGATCGCGAGATGGTCGGCGCGCTCGGGGTCAATCAGGCGCTGCTGTTTACCGGCACGCTGTTCTTGGGCGCGGCGCTGGCGGGCCTTGGCGGAGCGCTGCAAATACCCAAGCTGGCGGCCAACCCACAGATGGATATTTCGGTGATCGCCGAGGCCTTCGTGGTGACGGTGGTGGGCGGCATGGGCTCGGTGCCAGGCGCCTTCCTGTCTGCGCTCATCATCGGCGAGCTGCAGGCATTCGGCATCCTGGTCTTTCCGAAGCTGACCTTGGTGTTGGTATTCCTGCTGATGGCGCTGGTGCTGGTGGCGAGGCCGTGGGGGCTGCTGGGCAGGCCCGAGAGCGATCAGGGTCGCGCGCTGCTGCCGGAGGGCATCCTCAATCTCAAGCGCATTGGCAGGCGCGAGAAGCTGGTGGCCGGCGCGGTGTTGGCGCTGTTGCTGCTGCTGCCACCGGCCGGCGGTTCCTATCTGACCAAGGTCGCCATCGAGGTGCTTTGCTTTGCGCTTGCCGCCTTCAGCCTGAATTTCCTCATTGGCGTGGGCGGTATCGTCAGCTTTGGCCACGCCGCCTATTTCGGCATTGGCGCCTACGCCGCCGGGCTGCTGGTGACGCGCTTGGGGCTGGCGATGGAACCGGCCCTGCTGGCGGCCCCGATCGCTGGCGGTCTTGGCGCGGCGCTGTTCGGGTTTTTCATCGTGCGCCTCAGCGGCATCTACTTGGCCATGCTCACGCTGGCATTTGCGCAGATCACCTACGCGGTCGCCTTCCAGTGGGTCGAGGTGACCGGCGGCGACAACGGTGTGGTCGGCGTCTGGCCGGCAGGCTGGGCAGCGAGCCGCGAGGTGTACTACTACCTCACGCTCCTGCTCGCCAGCATCGCCATCTTGGCTCTGGGCCGCATCATCTACGCCCCGTTCGGCTACACGCTACGCGCCGCCCGCGATTCGGCCCTGCGGGCCGATGCGATCGGCATCGATGTTTACACGCACCGCTGGCTGGCCTTTATCATCGCCGGAGCGGCGGCCGGATTGGCGGGTGGCCTGTTTGCCTTCTCCAAGGGTTCGATCGATCCGACCCTGATCTCGATCCCGATGTCCGTCGACTTTCTGGTGATGATCCTCGTCGGCGGCCTGCAGACCGTCACCGGGCCATTGGCTGGCGCCGCATTTTTCCATGCGATCAAGGATTTGTTCATGCCGCTGACGGATTTCTGGCGGCTGCTGCTCGGGCTGGCGATCATCGTCGTCGTGCTGGTCTTCCCGCGCGGCCTGATCGGCGGCATCGCCGACTTGCGCGAGCGTCTGGCGCCGCGCCCGCGCGACCGGAGTTATGCAGCATGAGCCTGCTGTCGGTTGAGGGTTTGCAGAAATCCTTCGGCGGGGTGGTGGCGGCGAGCAAGGTGAGCTTTGCGCTGGATGGCGGAACGCTGCTCGCCATCATCGGTCCGAACGGGGCCGGAAAGTCCACCATCTTCAATATGGTGGGTGGGCAATTGCGGCCGGACGGCGGGCATATCACGCTGGCCGGCCACGACATTACCGGGCTGGCGCCGCGCCGCATCTGGCATCTGGGCGTGGGCCGCACCTTTCAAATCGCCCAGACCTTTCTGTCGATGCGCGTGGTCGAGAATGTGCAGATGGCGCTCACTAGCCGCGCCGGTCGGACGCGGGCCTGCTGGCCCGACATGGCCAGCCTTTACCATCGCGAAGCCATCGAGCTCATTGCGCGCGTCGGTGTCGAGGCCCAGGCGCAGCGCCCCTGCAGCGAGCTCGCCTATGGTGACGTCAAGCGCGTGGAACTCGCCATCGCCTTGGCGAGCGCACCCAAGCTGCTGCTGATGGATGAGCCGACGGCAGGCATGGCGGCCGGGGAACGCACCGAGCTCATGGCATTGATCCGCGGCATCGCCCGCGAACGCGGCATTGGTGTGCTGTTTACGGAGCATGACATGGATGCCGTGTTCGAGCATGCCGATAGCGTGCTGGTGCTGGTGCGCGGCGAGATTATCGCGCGCGGCCGGCCGGCCGACGTGCGCGCCGATCCGCGCGTGCGCGAAGTCTACCTGGGCAGGTCCGCGCTGGCGCCCGGGCGGAAATTATCGGTCTGACGCATGCGCCAGGGATCCGTCATTCTCAAAGTCGATGGCCTGGATGCCGCCTACGGACGCGCGCAAGTTCTGTTTGGCGTTTCACTCAGCCTCGACCGCGGCGAGACGGTCGCGCTGATGGGCAGGAATGGAGCGGGCAAGTCGAGCACGCTTAAGGCCATCATGGGCCTGCTGCCGGCACGGGCCGGATCGATCCAATTTGCCGGCCAAGAGATTTCGCGCCTTCCGACCTATCGCATCGCGCGACTGGGCCTCGGCTACGTGCCCGAGGAGCGTCGGATTTTCACCGATCTTAGCGTCTTCGAGAACCTCCAGGTCGGGCTCAGGGGTCCGCCGCAGGCGGGTCGCCGGCCCTGGACGCCGGAACGGCTGTTCTCGATCTTTCCCAATCTGGCCGAGATGCGCGGCCGGCAGGCCAGTCAGATGTCGGGCGGCGAGCAGCAGATGCTCAGCATTGCCCGGACCTTGATGGGCAATCCTGACGCCATCCTGCTCGACGAGCCGACCGAAGGGCTGGCGCCCGTCATCGTCGATGAGATGGCTGAGGCCGTGCAGCGCATGAAAGCGGAGGGCATCGCCGTGCTGCTCTGCGAGCAGAACCTGAATTTTGCCAGCGCCGTCGCCGACCGCGCCTACCTGATCGCCAAGGGCGCCGTGCGCCACGAGGGGCGCATGGCCGACATTGCCGGCGACGTCGCCCTGCGCGAGACGCACCTGGGGCTGTAGAAGCCGCGCTGGCGTTTCGCCAAATATCGTGCAACGCCAGCGTGTTGTGCCCGCCACACCCTGTGCCGGCGCGCTGGCCTGGAACATGTCGTTGGGCCGGGCGTTCACCCCCCCACCAGACCCTAGCAACCCCCGGAGACCGCAGATGGATCAGACGCCCCGAGACCTCCCGCCGCGAACCGGCTGGGACCGCGCCACCCGCACGGACGATGGCAGCTGGAGTGTGCTGCCCCTCCTGCTTGTGGTTGCCGTTCTGGCGATCGGCGCCTGGATGCTGTTTGCCGACAGCGCAACCCCGCCGACGACAACAACCACATCGCAAAACGCCCCGGCGAGCGCGCCAAGCATGAGCCCGTCGCCGACGCCGCCAAGCACGAGCCCATCGCCGACGCCGACGGCACCGCCTGCCAACACCGCTCCGCCGCCGGCGACCAAGCCCTAAGCCTCCGGCCGCAACTTCCTCATCAGCCCCGCTTCAGGCGGGGCTTTTCTTTGCCCGCCCCCTGCGTCGGCGTGCTGCAACGCCAGCGCCAACCGCGGGGATCGTGGCGATCGCCTCGGCACGCCACCCGGCAGCGGCAAGGCCCGGACGTCCCTAGAGCGTGGGGTGCTGTGCCGCCCACGGCTGGGCCTCCTCGTACAGCGCGGCAACGCGCAACAGGCCCGCGTCCTCGTTACGCCGGCCGATCAGTTGGATGGCAACGGGTAGGGAATCGGCATGGAAGCCGGCGGGCAGGCTCACCGCCGGATGGCCCGTCAGGTTGAAGGGGTGCGTATAAGGATACCAAGCGCGGCGCACCGTATCCACCTTCTGGCCTTCGATTTCGATCGGCTCGAACAGGCGCTCTTCGATCGGCAGCGCCGTGCGCGTCAGGGTGGGGGTGAGGATCACATCGAAGCGCTCGAACCACCCTTGCACCTTGCGATAGAGCTCAGTGCGCTTGAGCAGTGCCCCGCCGACGGCTTCACCGGTGGTATCCTTGCCAAGTTCCATCTGGCGCAACAGCGTCGGGCTCAGTCGATTGCCCCACTGCGGCAGCAGCGGCCTGAAGCGTGCATTCCAGATGGCGCTGGCATAGGCAAACCAAGCCGGCTCGACCGGATCGAGATCGTCATCCATCGGCTCGACAATGGCGCCGAGTTCGCCCAGACGCATGGCTGCCCGCTCACACAACTCGAGCACTTGGCTGTCGATGACGGTATTGGCCAGCAACGGCCGCCAGGCGATGCGCAGTCCCTTGAGGGATCCGGTCGCTCGCGCGGCGGCGATGAAGCCTCGCTGCGGCGCGCCGTAGCTGTAGGGATCGCTGGGGTGCTCGCCGGCCATGGTTTCCAGCATCAAGGCGCAATCGGCGACGCTGCGTGTCATCGGATTGATGCTGGAGAAATTGGCAAACAGCTCCGGCGCCATGTCGTGCGGCACCACACCGGCTGACTGCTTGAAACCGACCACACCGTTGCAGGCAGCCGGGATGCGGGTGGAGCCGCCGGCATCGGTGGCGACCGCCAACGGTGCGACGCCGGCGGCGATGGCGACGGCCGCCCCGCCCGACGATCCCCCGCAGGTGCGCTCCGCGCTCCAGGCGTTGCAGGTGCGGCCGAACAGGGCGGCCTCGGTGTAGGGCATGTGCCCGAATTCCGGTGTCGTCGTCTTGCCGATCAGGATGGCGCCGGCCCTGCGCAGGCGGGCGACTGAGACCGCGTCCTCGGTTGGCACGTTGTGTTCATATAGATAGGAGGCGAAGGTGGTGCGCACGCCGGCGGTATTGACCAAATCCTTGACGTGGAAAGGGACGCCATGCAGGCCTCCCAGTTCGCTGCCGGCGGCGATCGCAGCATCGGCCGCGGCGGCCTCCTTGAGCGCGCGCTCGGGGCACAAGGTGATAAAACAGTTGTAAGCTGCCTGGGCCTTCTCGGCCCGCTGCAAGGTTGCTTGCATCACCTCGACGGCGGAGAGTTGCTTGCTGCGGATCATGTCCGCCAGACGGCTGGCTGGCGTAAAGGCGATGGCGTCGGCGGCCATGGTTTCAATCCTTAGCTTGCGGCATCGGCTTGCCAGCCTACACGCATTTGAGTTGCGCTAGTATGGCGCGCATGCTGCAGAGGGCGGCAAGCAGGAAAGGACTGGCGGCAATGCAAATCGGCATGATTGGGCTCGGACGCATGGGCGCCAATATCGTGCGGCGGCTGATGCGAGCGGACCACGCCTGCGTCATCTACGATCGCGACCCGGCGCCCGCAGCGGCGCTGGTTGGCGAGGGCGCGCTGGCGCGGCCGGGACTTGCCGAACTGGTGGAGGCGCTCGCGGCGCCGCGTCTCGTCTGGGTCATGCTGCCGGCCGGCACAGCGACGGAGCAGGCGATCGCTGAGCTAAGCGAGCTGTTAGAGCCCGGCGATACCGTTATCGATGGCGGCAATACCTTCTGGAAGGACGACGTGCGGCGTGCGCGCGAGTTGCGCAGCAAAGGCCTCAACTACGTCGATGTTGGCACCTCGGGTGGCGTGTGGGGGCTCGAGCGCGGCTACTGCCTCATGATTGGCGGGGAGGCAGACGTGGTCGCGCGGCTCGATCCGCTGTTTGCGGCGCTGGCGCCCGGCAAGGGCGAGATCGCGGCCACGGCCGGCCGCGCCGGTCGCGATGCGCGCGTCGAGCAGGGTTATCTGCACGCTGGGCCCAGTGGTGCTGGCCATTTCGTCAAGATGATCCATAACGGCATCGAATACGGCATGATGCAGGCCATGGCCGAGGGCTTCGACATCCTCAACAACGCCAACTCCGCCAAACTGCCCGAAGAGCTGCGTCTGGACATCGACGTGGCCGACGTCGCCGAGCTCTGGCGGCGGGGCAGCGTCATTACCTCTTGGCTGCTGGACCTCACGGCTGCCGCGCTGGCAGCAGACCCGCAGCTTGCCGGCTACTCGGGGCATGTGGAGGATTCGGGCGAGGGCCGCTGGACCGTGCAAGCCGCCATCGAGGAGGCGGTCCCGGCGGAGGTGCTGAGCTCGGCGCTCTATGCGCGGTTCCGGTCACGTCAAACGCATACCTTCGCCGAGAAAGTGCTGTCGGCCATGCGCAAGGGCTTCGGCGGTCATGTGGAGCCGAACAAGGCGGGCCCGTAAGCCATGGCCCAGGCAAGCGTGCCCATGGTGGTCGTGCTGATGGGGGTGTCGAGCTCCGGCAAGAGCACGACTGGAAAGCAACTTTCGAAGATGCTGGGCTGGCCCTTTCGCGATGCCGATAGCTTCCATCCGCCGGCCAACATCGAAAAGATGCGGCGCGGCATTGCCCTTGAAGACAGCGATCGCTGGCCGTGGCTGGCGGCGATTGCCGACTGGATCGACCAGCAGCTGGGCAAGGGCGAATGCGGCTTGGTCTCCTGCTCGGCATTGAAGAAGAGCTATCGCCGTCGGCTGGTCGGCGATCGCACGGGCGTGCGGCTCGTCTTCCTCAAAGGCAGCTTCGAGCTGGTCGGCAAGCGCATGGCCCGGCGCCGCGACCACTTTATGCCCCTCTCGCTGCTTAAGAATCAGTTTGACGTGCTGGAAGAGCCGCAGGCCGACGAGAATGCCCTTGTCATCTCGATTGCCAAGCCGGCACAGCAGGTGGCGCAGACCATCATCGCCGAACTGGGTCTCGCCGAGCCCAGGCGATCCTGAGATGGCGCGCAACAGCGAGTTCATTGAGTTCGTGAAGGATCAACTGGCGCCGCTCGGGCCGATCGTCAGCCGCCGCATGTTTAGCGGTGCCGGGATCTACTGTGATGGCGTCATCTTTGCTCTCATCCTGCGCGACACCCTCTACTTCAAGGTGGATGACGGCAACCGCAGCGCCTACCAGGCCGAAGGGTTGTCGCCGTTCAGCTACCAAGCGCGCGGCAGGACGGTTGAAATCGGCGCCTACTGGCGCGTGCCGGAACGTCTTTTCGATGATCCGGACGAGCTGGTGGCCTGGGCGCGCGCGGCACTGGCGGCCGGCGGCCGAGCGCGGGTAAAGAAAAAGGGCCGTCGCCGAGGCAAGCCGTGACGGCTAGGGCGCGGCAGCGCGGCGACCGCGCCTTTAAGCGCGCCTGGCATGGCAAGGGCGAGCGCGAAGGGACAGTTGCGGCGCGCGCCTGTGCGCTACAGCACAGCGCCGGCAAAAAAGAGCTGCTAGGATCACTATTGGCCTTTACTCGGGGAGGCGGCGATGCGGTGTTGGCTGGCTGTATGGGCGGGTTTGATGGTCATGGCGGCGGCGCCAGCAGCGCTTGCCGAAAAGCGTGTTGCCCTGGTGCTCGGCAACGCGGCCTACCAGAACACCACGCCACTCACGAGCCCCACGCACGACGCGGCCGACCTGGCGGCGGTGCTGAGCCGGCTGGGGTTTGACGTGGTCGAAGGCATCGACCTCGACAAGCGGGCGATGGAGCGCACCATGCGCCAGTTCACGCAGAAGCTGGCGCGTGCGGACGTTGCGCTCTTTTACTTTGCCGGGCATGCGTTGCAGAGCGGAGGCCAGAACTACCTCATGCCCATCGATGCGCGGCTTCGCAGCGAGGGCGATGTCGATTTCGAGGCTGTGCCGCTGGCGCTGGTGCTGCGACAAATGGAACGCGAGGCCAAGACCAGCATCGTGCTGTTGGATGCCTGCCGCGACAATCCGCTGGCGCGGGGTCTGGCGCGCACGCTGGGCACGCGCGCCAGCCTGATGGGCCAGGGTTTGGCGGAGGTGAAGGCGGGTGTTGGAACCTTAGTCGGCCTCTCGACCCAGCCCGGCAACATTGCGCTCGAGGGAGAAGGGCGCAATTCGCCCTATGCCAAGGCCCTCTTGAAGCACGTGGAAGCACCCGGCAAGGATGTGAGCGGGGTTCTCGTGGCGGTGCGCAACGATGTGCTGCAGGCGACCGCCGGCAAGCAGGTGCCGTGGGAATTCGCCGCCCTCACCGACGAGGTGTATTTGCGGGCGGCGCCGGCCGCCGCAGCGATACCCGCGGGGTCGCCAATGCCATCGCCTCACCCCTCGGCCCTGCCGCCCGCCGCCACCGCGACGGAGCTGCCGCCCGATTACGACAAGGAGATGGAGATCGCGTTCTGGAATGCCATCAAAGGCAGCAAGTCGCCCGCCGTGCTGCAAACCTACCTTGATCGCTTTCCGCGCGGCACCTTCGCCGGGCTCGCCCGCGTCATGCTGGACCAGCTCAAGCGGGAGGAGAGCGCCGCGACAGCACCCGAGGCAGCCAAGGTTGCCGGTCTGCCGGCTCCGCCGGCGGTGGCGCCGTCCGCTGCCACCACCAGCCCCCTGGGACTGGCACGCGCGCTGCAGACCGAGCTCAAGCGGGTCGGCTGCGATCCAGGGTCAGCGGACGGCAACTGGGGCACAAAGAGCCGACAGGCGCTCGACAAATTTGCCCGTTTCAGCAAGCTTGCCGTGCCAACCGGCGAGCCGAGCGAGGCAGCGCTTGAGGGCGTCGCCGGTCAGCTGGGGCGCATCTGTCCGCTGGACTGCGGCAAGGGTGAGACGGAGCTCAACGGCACCTGTGTGGCAACGACGCGGCCGGAAAAGCGCAAGACGGTCGCCCGGCCGCCACGGCAGAACCAGGAGCAACCGCAAACGCCGGGATTTCGTCTGTGCGTCGGGGGGCGCGCCTTGGGTTTGTGCACGAACTAGCAGCGGGGAGCCCGGGCCTAGCGACCGTCCGTGACGTGGCGCGGACGCGCTGGCTCCCCCGCGGCGGGCACTGGCGATCCCTCAAGCGATCACGTCCGGGTGATCGCGTCTGGGCGATCACGTCTGGGTGATCACTTCGGTCATTACTCCGGCCAGACCGGAGCATGGCTGCCCAATGGCACGGGCGGACGCGTCCAACGCGCCGGGGTCTTGGAGAGCGCGGCCGCATGGCGGACGTAGGTGAGGCGGCCGAACGGCGTGTCGGCGGCGTCGAGCAGATCAGCAATCGCCTCGAACTTGATGTCGGGACAGGCAAAGCCGTTGTCGAGGCGGTCGAGCTGCGACAACCAGTGTCCGGTCTGCGCCAGCGATACGCGCACATGCCAGGAGCCGCCCTCGCGTGCCTTGCGGGCGAGCGCCATCATGGCGCCGAACGCCATCAGGTAGCCCGAGGCGTGGTCGAGGGCCTGCGCGGGCAATTCCTTCGGCGCGGGGACGTTGGCGGCCTCCGCCTCGGCGACATTGAGGCCGCTGGCATTCTGGACCAGCGAATCGAAACCTCGGCGCGCCGCCCAGGGTCCCTGGTGCCCATAGGCCGACAAGGTGACGGCGATGATGCCGGGGCGCAGCTCGGCGCAGGCCTCGGGTGAGAAGCCAAGCTTGGCGAGGCTGCCTGGTCGGTAGCCCTGCACGAAGATGTGCGCCTGTCGCAGCAACCCAACCAGCCGCTCGCGTTCTTCCGCCGCCCGCAAATCCAGGGCGGCGGAGAGCTTGCCGCGACCGGTGTCGATGTCGAGTTCGGCCAGGCCCGGCAAGTGCGGGGCCGTGATACGCATCACCTCGGCGCCGTGCGCGGCAAGGGCGCGGCCACACACCGGCCCGGCAATCACACGCGTCAGGTCGAGCACCCGCACACCGCTCAGCGGTCGCGCCGGCTCGCGCGCCAGCGCGCGAGGCGGAGCTTCGCCGATCCTGGTGATCTCCAACAGCGGCAAGCCGGCAACGGCTTGTCCCTGACCGTGCTGCGCCCATTCGGCCGGTGTGCGCAGCATGGTGGCGACGAGACCGGCCTCGGCGGCGGCCGTCTCAAATGGCTCGGCCTGCCAGCCGAGGAGGGCCGCTGCAACGGCGTCGCGGTCGTAGGGGCAGTTGAGCAGCTTGAGGATGCCCTGGCGATGATGCGGAAAATTCGTATGCAGGCGAACCTTGCGGCCATCACCGGTGCGGTAGACGCCGGCGATTTTGTCCCAGGTCGGACCGGGTGGCTTTCCCGCGATCCTGAGATAGCGCTCGCTGCGGAACTCGACCGCGGCGTGGCGCATGTCGACGCTGACGGTTTGCCGCTCCCCCGTGCGCTGGCGCCAGATCGCCGCGGCAGCCAGCGCCGCGGCGGCGATGCTGGTCTGGGCGATCGTGCCAACCCGAAAGGATGACGGCAGCACCGGCTCTCGACCCGCCAGCACCACATCCTGCAAGGCGTCGCGCTCGCCGCCGGCAGCAAGCCAAAGTTGATTGAGGACGTCGATGGGGGTTGCGGCGGGCTGAGGGTTCATAGGCTCCACCCTAGCATGGGCCGCAGCCGGCGCGCTCAAATGCTGAACGCAGAGGCGCCGCGCTCAGGCGGCGTCGGCGAGCTGCCTTGCCAACCAGCGCGCGGACCGCAGCAGGCGACCGTCATCGCGGCGCACGCCGATGAGCTGGACGCCCATCGGCAGGCCGTCCGCTTCCAGCAGCGGCAGCGTGACGGCCGGCACGCCGAGATAGGTCCAAAACGCGCAAAACACGGGATCGCCGGTGCTAGCGAGGCCTTTGGGCGCGGGCCCGGGGGCGGCCGGGGTCAGGATCTGTCCGTGCTGCGTGATGATGTCTTCGACGGTCGCGTAGAGTTCCTTGCGGCTTTCCAGGGCCGCCAGGTAATCGACGCCGCGCACGCGGCGTCCCTCCTCGATCTGGCCCGCCAGGCGCTGGCTGATCAAATCGGGCGCGGCCTCGAGCAGGGGGCCATAGTGATGCGCCAGTTCGACGTTCTGCACGGTCTTGGCGGCAGCGATTCCCCGCTCGGTGGTAAAATCGATGGAGATCTCCTCGACCTTGTCTCCCAGCTCTTCGACGAGCTCGCCAAAGGCGTCGCGTGTGACCGCGTCGGCGGCCTCCCAGGCATGCGTCTTGACGAAGGTGAACATCGGCGGCAACGGCCAGTCTTCGGTGACGCGCGCCAGCAGATTGGGCCGACTGGCGGCGATGCTGGCCTGATCGCGCGCGTCATAGCCCTGGGCGGCGTCGACCAGGAGGGCGACATCCTCAAGCGAGCGACCAAAGGCGCCGACGGTGTCGAGCGATGACGCCTGGGTCAAGACCCCGGGGCGCGGAATGAGCCCGAACGTCGGCTTGAAGCCGTAGATGCCGCAAAAGGCCGCCGGGCGAATGACGGAGCCACCGGTCTGGGTTCCGAGCGCCACCGGCACCATGCCGGCGGCGACCGCGGCCGCCGAGCCCGAGGACGAGCCGCCGGGCGTATGCTCGGGGTTGTGCGGGTTGCGTGTGACCGAGGGTGTGAGGGTTGCCAGTTCCGTGGTGACGGTCTTGCCGAGGATCACCGCGCCGGCGGCGCGCAACGCCGCGACGCAGGCCGCATCCGCGCGCGGCTGGCGGCCCTTGTGCACCTGACTGCCGTTCTCGGTCGGCATGTCGGCCGTGTCGATGATGTCCTTGATGCCGACGGGCACGCCATTGAGCGGGCCCACCCCTCTCCCCTGCCGGCGCTGGTCATCGGCAGCCCTCGCCTGCGCCAGCGCTCGTTCGTTGTCGAGGAACGCCCAGGCGCGCAGCTCTGCCTCACGCGCGTCGATGCGGGAAAGGCAGGCCTTGACCAGCTGCTCCGAAGTAAAGTCGCCACGGCTTAACGCGCTCGCCGCAGCGAAACTGGTCAGGGTATCGAGATCGATCTCGGACAAGGCCGTGCTCCCGGCAGGGCGATGACGCTAGGCGCCGTTACCCGCCACCCGTGCGCAAGGTATCGATGAAGTCGTAAAGCAGGAGGCCCATAACGCTAAAGACGATAATGATGAGCGGCGGCGCCGGCACCCACCAGAGCATGATGCCCAGAAATGCCGCCAGCATGGCGATGCCGATGACACCGGTGACAAGGTTCAACATCATGTCGTCTTCCTCCGGCTGGCGTGGCCTGCAGGCTGCTTCTTTGCCGTTGCGCTGCGCGCGCGGCGGCCCGGGCTCCCTGCCAGCGTTGTCGCAAGCCAGCGCGCCGTACGCAAGAGCCTGGCATCGTTGCCGCGACGGGCAACCAGCTGCACACCAATTGGCAAGCCATTGGCTCCCTGCAGCAGCGGCAAGGTGATGGCCGGCGTACCAAGATAGGTCCAGGTGCTGCAGAAGATGGGATTGCCCGTGCTCTCAAGCCCGCGCGGGGCTTCGCCAGGCGCCGCCGGGGTGAGGATGGCATCGTACTCATCGAAGATGACATCGAGAGCCTGATTGAGGGGCGCAACGCCAGCGATGGCCTGCAAATACTGGCTGGCCGAGCAAGCCCGGCCGCGCTCGATGAGTTGCCGCAGCACGGCACTGAGCCGGTCACCGCCCTGCTCGTAGTCGCGATGGAGATTGTGGGCCATCTCCGCCTCCATCACGGTCCGATGCCGATCGATGGTCGCGGCAAAGTGCGCTCCGAGCTCGATTTTTGCCACCGCATCGCCCAGGGCCTCGACCAGCCAGCCGAACCGCTCCTGGGTCGCGGCATCGGCGCGGTCCCAGACGGGCGTGCCAACGAAGGCAAAGCGCGGCGGCAAAGGCGGCTCGCTCACAGCTGTCGCCGCCAGCGGCGGCCGGGCCATCGGCCTGGTATCGGCGTCTTCCTCGTCGAAGCCGACCAGCGCCTCGGCGAGGAGCGCCGCGTCCTCGACCGTTCGCGCAAAGACGCCCACCTGGTCGAGCGTGCGCGACAGGAGCAGCGCCCCGGTGCGCGGGATCAGGCCGTGGGTGGGCTTGAAACCGACCACGCCGCAGAAGGCCGCCGGCCGGATCACCGAGCCGTTGGTCTGCGAGCCGATCGCGCCCGGCACCATGTTGGCGGCCACCGCCGCCGCCGAGCCGCTCGAGGAGCCGCCGGGGGTGCGCTGCCGATCGTGCGGGTTTCTGGTCTTGCCGGGCTGGTAGTAGGCGTATTCGGTGGTGACGGTCTTGCCCATGATGACGGCGCCGGCCGAGCGTAGCCTCGCCACGGCGGCCGCATCGCCTCGCGGCGTGCGACCGGCCCACAACTGAGAGCCGAACTCGGTCGGCATGTCGCCGGTGTCGAAGATGTCCTTGATGCCGATCGGCACGCCGCCGAGCGGGCCGAGCGCTCTGCCGTGCTTGCGATTGAGGTCTACCGCCTCGGCCTGGCGCAGCGCGTGCTCGCGGTCGAAAAACACCCAAGCCTCGACGTCTCTATCGACCGCATCGATGCGGGCGATGCAATCGGCGACGAGTTCGGCCGAGCTGATACGGCCTTCGCGGATGTCGGCGGCCGCCTGCGCGAGCGAAAGTTCGCACGGGCTCATGAGCTGGCCTTTCTCCGTCTGCAGCGGCCCGCCCATCAACGCGGCGTATACAGGTAGTCCGGTAACCACAGGGCAATCCCCGGGAAGATGTAGACCAGCGCCATCGTCATGAACACCATCGCCACGAACGGTAGCGCGCCAGAGAAGATGTCGGTGAGCTTGACGTGAGGCGGCGCCACCCCCTTGAGGTAGAACGCCGCCATGGCGACCGGAGGTGTGTTGAATGCCGTCTGCGTGTTGAGCGCCACGAGAATGCCGAAGAAGATTGGATCGATGCCGAAGTCATCGAGCAGCGGCAAGAAGATCGGCACGAAGATGATGATGATCTCGGTCCATTCCAGCGGCCAACCCAGTAGGAAGATCAGGACCTGCGTGAGCAGCAGGAATTGCGTGGGTGAGAGGTTCATGGACAGGAAGAACTGCTCGACCACTGCCTGTCCGCCGAGCAGCGCGAAGACCGAAGAGAAGGTCCAGGAGCCGATGAACAGGTAGCAGACCATCGCCGTGGCGCGGGCGGTCAGATACACCGAATCTCTCAGCATCGTATAGTTGAGGGAGCGGTAGACCGCGGCCAGGACGATGCTGCCGAGCGCACCGATACCGGCAGCCTCCGATGGCGTCGCCAAGCCAAACAGGATGGCGCCGAGCACCGATACGATCAGCAGGGCAAGCGGCAGGAAAGACGTGGCAAGGGCCCACATCACCTGGCCAAACGGGATGTCGGTTTGCTCCTTGGGAAGCTTGGGAGCAAGTGCCGGATTGATGATCGCTCGCACGATCACGTACGCCACATAGAGGGCGGTGAGCAAAAAGCCGGGCAGAAAAGCGGCCGCATACAGTTTCACCGCCGATACGCCGGCGGTCGCCGCATAGACGATCAGCAGAATGCTGGGTGGAATCAGGATGCCGAGGCAGCCGCCGGCGCACACCACGCCGGCCGACAGTTTGATGTCGTAACCCGCCCGTAGCATGGCCGGAAAGGCGAGCAGCCCCATCAGCGTGACCACGGCGCCGACGATACCGGTTGCGGTGGCGAACATGGCGCAGGTGACGAGCGTGGCCACGGCCAAGGCGCCGGGGATGTTCTTCATGGAAATCTGCAGGGAATGGAACAAGCGGTCGAGAATATTGGCGCGTTCCACCAAATAGCCCATGAACAGGAAGAGCGGCACCGCCGTCAGCACGTCGCTCGACATCACCTCGAAGGCCTTCTGCACCAACAGCGTGAAGATGCGGTTGGCGAAGAACTCCTGGCCGGGCACGTAGTAGGCGTAGAACCCGAAGCCCACACCCATGGCCATGAGCGTGAAGGCGATGGGAAAGCCGAACATGATGATGAAGATGAACAAACACAGCATCAACAGGCCGATTTGTGGGTCGGTCATGCTCCGGTCTCCTTCTGGCCGGGCAGCGGCTGAACCGGCTCGCCACGTTCGCGTTGAAACTGTTGTTCGTGCAAAATGGCGCTTTCGGTTTCTTCGACATCGTGCAGCCGCTGCGGCCAGCTGCCCTGTCGAATGCAGATGACGCAGCGAATGACTTCAGCGAAGCCCTGCAGGAGCAGCAGCAGGCCGGTGACCGGGATCAAAGCCTTCAGGGGGAAGATCGGAATGCCGGCCGGACTGAAGATGCTCACCTCTTTGAAGCGCACGGACATCTGCGCGTAGTTCCAGCCGGAATACATGAAGGCGAGGACCGCAGGCAGGAAGAACAAAATATACAAAACCAGGTCCATCATCGCTTGCGTGCGCGGCCGCCAGAAGCGGTAGATGACGTCGGCGCGCACATGCTGGTTGCGCACCAGCGTGTAGGCGCCGGCCATCAAGAACAGCGCGCCATAGGTGATATAGCTGAAATCGAAGGCCCAGGTGGTCGGCGCCCGGAGCACGTAGCGCACGAACACCTCGTAACTGATACCCAAAGTCAGAATCAGAATGAGCCAGGCGAACGCCTTGCCAACCCAGGTGCTCAGCGAATCGATGAAAAACAGAAATCGGGTCATGTCGGACAACCCACGATCGGCCCAGTTCAGTCCCCCGGTCACGGTTCGGGCGGCGCGCGTGGGCGCCGCCCTCACCAATTGCCGTCGGCTCAGTCTAGCAAAGGCGCGTTAGATCTTCAGAACGCCGGGGAAATGGTGTTCGAAGGCGCCGCGGTAGTCGGTGGCATTATACATACCGTAGAACACCACGCGCCGGACCCACTCCTTTTGCGAGTCCATCACCTTCTTCATGAAGGGATCGGAGCCGAGCTGGGTGATCAGCCCGTCCCAGGCGTTGATCTGGGCGTCGAACACGCCCTTCGGCGTGCGCAGGACACTGACCTTGTCCTTGTTGATCAATTCGTTGAGATCCTTCGAATAGTAGTCCATCGCCTTCCATTCGTTGGCAGACGAAACGGCCTCCGCCGCGTATTGCAGGATCGCCTGGTGCTCCTTCGGCAGGGCAGTGTACTTTGCCCTGTTGAACATGATCTCGAAGTACTCGGTGGCCTGATGATGGCTGCCCATCATGTAGTTCTTGGCCACGTCCTGTGCGCCGAAGCGACGGTCCGATGTCGGGTTGTTGAACTCGAAGCCTTCGATGACGCCGCGCTCCATGGCCGGCACGATCTCGCCGCCGGGTAGCTGCGCAACGGACGCGCCCATGGCCTGGAACAGGTCGGCAGCCAGGCCAACGGTGCGGTACTTCAGGCCCTTGAGGTCATTGGCGCCGGTGATCGGCTTCTTGAACCAGCCGAGCGGCTGCGTCGGCATCGGCATGGCAAAGAAGCTCTTGATATTGACCTTCATGATCTGCGTCTGCAGCTCGTCGAAGAGTTCCTTGCCGCCGCCGTTGTGGATCCAGCCCAGACCCTCGTTGGCGTTGAAGCCGAACACGGGACCGGTCCCGAACAGCGAGGCCGCCTTGTGCTTGCCATACCAATAGACCGTCACGGTGTGGGCGGCGTCGAGCTGGCCGCCATGCACGCCGTCGAACACCTGAAAGGGGTGCACGACCGAACCGCCGACCAGATAGTCAATCTTGAGGCGGCCACCGGCCATTTCGTTGACGCGTTTGACGTAGTCTTCAGCCATCTCGTTGAAGACGTCCTTGGCTCCCCACGAGCCCTGCATCTTCAACGCCGTGGTCTGGGCCCGCGAGACCTGCGGCATGGCGACGGCACCCGTGGCCACGGCGCTGGCGGCGAGCGCGCCGGTTTTCAGGAATTTGCGGCGAGACGTTTGCGCGTCTTTACCCATCGGCTATCTCCTCCTCTTGCACTTCTAGTTGGCGAATTCTTTTGACGTTACAGGCCGTGGTATACCACGCCCTCGTGAGAGCAAGGAATGCCTCATTTGCTGCCCAAAAGTCGCGGGGGGCCGGGTGCCGGCTGCGGCGCCGGGAGGTCCTTGCGGCAGGTCAACAAGCCTTGGGGCCTGCGAGCGCGGCAACGGCATGCCCGCAGTGAACGCGTGGGAAATTGACGCCGGCCGTTGTTGGGCTCTCGTCCGGTTGCTTTTCGTTGCGGAATGAATGCGCTGCTCGGCAGTGATGCGCTTTTTTTGCTTCTGCCGCCAGCGCTGCTCGGGTGGGCGCTACCGGCGCCACGCAAGGGCCGTCTCTCCTTGGCCGGAAGATGGCAGCGCGCCGGGCGATCCGCGCGGTCTCACCGGAGCCCTCCCGCAGGGTGATGCCGCCGCAGCGGGCCGCTCGCGCAGGCGCGGCCCGCCGGCGCCGGGCGATTTGCTCGCACGCTTGGCTGAGCTGCGCCGACCGACCGGCGCTGCAACCGTCGAGGCGATGGTGGCGCCCAGGAGCACACCAGGAGCGCAGAGGCAAACACCAGGGGCCGGCACCCCCGAGCCTGCGAACCCGCTCAGAGCCCCTGGCATTTTTCTGCGGCTCGTGCGCAGGCAACCGGCAGGACACACTGCCGACACCGGCCCGAGCCAGCAAAGAGGCGCTCAGCGTCTCGGCATGATCCGGTCGCTCACAGCAGTCGAGACGAGGCTAGCTCCGGCTTTGCGCGAGGTAGTTGCCCAGCCGGGCCAGCGTCTCAACCGCGCCCTTGTCGGCGCCGTACTCCCGAACCACCCGCTCGCGCTCGGCGGCGGATGGGAAGACCGCATGCAAAGTCAGGCGCGTTCGGCCGTTGCCGAGGTCCTCGAAGGTGACGGTTGTGCGAAACGCGACGGGGTCCGCACCCTCGCCGCCACCGTGATGATAGCGAAGACGCTCGGGCTTGCTGATCTCATCGAAGGTGATGCGATTGTTGTAGTTGCGGCCGTCCGGCCCGTGCATGACAAAAGACCAGACGCCGCCTTCGCGCATGTCGAACGCACGGGTGGTGGTCGTGAAGCCACTCGGCCCCCACCACTGTGCCAAGTGTTTTGGGTCGCACCAGACCGCAAACACCAATTCGCGCGGCGCGTCGAACTCCCGCGTGGCGATGATCGCGCACGGGTCCTGATCGAGGTCGATGCTGGAAGAGGCCATCGGCTTGGTCCTTTTAGGGGTGTGGCGTGTGTGACGAACGTTGTCAGTCCCCGGCGTCTCTTTTTCTTTGCTGAGCCTGCAGTTTGTTGAGGTAGTCGTCGAGGCGACCGAGGCGCTGCTGCCACAGGCGCCGATAGTCCCCCAGCCAATCGTCCACGCTCTTGAGAGCGCCCGGTGCCAGCCGGCAGGGACGCCTTTGCGCCTCACGACCGCGGGTGATGAGGCCGGCGCGTTCCAGGACCTTGAGGTGCTTGGAGATCGCCGGACCGGAGATGTCAAAGGGCTCAGCCAGCTCGCTGACGTTGCTTTGGCCTAAGGCCAGACGGGCCAGGATGGCGCGCCGGGTCGGGTCCGCCAGGGCGGCAAAGGTGGTGCTGAGGGGATCCGGGCTCATCTGTTCTTAATCCATTGGTTAAGTAACCAACTGGTTATATAAGTGCCCTCGCCCGCCCGTCAAGGGCGGCCTTTCACCTGACCCCGGCCCCCCTGCGCGGTGCTGCCGCGCGCCACGGCAACGATTGACCGGACGTCAGGAATATGAGTTGCTGCCGCGATGGGGTGGTTACAGGCACGGCTGCGGGCTCTGCTGCTGGTGGTCATCGCTGGCATGCTGGCGGCCCATCCCGTGGCACGCGCCTTCGGCAGCGTGGGGGAGCCAGCCGACGGCCTCCTGCGCGGTGACCTGCAGACGGCGATTTGCTCCGCGCACGCCGCCATGGGGCCCGCCGAGGACGGACGGCCGCTCCCCGCGCCCGAGCAAAAAAAACCGCTGTGTCCCTGGTGTGGCCTCAACGCCGCCGCCGGCGCACCGTTGTCTGCGCTCACGGCAATTTCGGTCAGCGTCCTGAGCCCGCCCCGGCAGCTGCGTGCCGCCGTGCCAGCGATCGCCCGCGAGCCCATGCTGAGGCGCCTGCAGTGGGCCGCCTGTTCGCCGCGCGCCCCGCCGTCTGCGCTGAGCGCATAGGGACGCTCTCCCCGCCCTCTCGCATCACTCCAAGCTGTCAAAGCCTGCCGGGCTTAGTGCCTGCCGTAGCGCCCACCAAGCCGATGCAGGCGCGGCGCGCAAACCTTGCGAGGACATTCTATGCTAGCACGTTGCGTGCACGCCGCCGTTCTCATGGTCTCGTTGTCAAGCTTTGCCGGCTTGGCCCAGGCGCACACCCAGTTCGAATGTCGGTGCCAGCGGCGGGCGCCGTTATGGACACGGCGCCGACCGAGATCCAGCTGCAGTGCCACAAAAAGATCGAGGCCAACATCTCGCACATCAGCGTGGAATCGCGTGGCGGACAGGCTGTTGCCATTGAGCCCGCCGCCGCCGACCCGAATGACAAGAGCGCAGGGGTGGTGCGATTGGCCGAACCCCTGAGATCTGGCACCTCCAAGGTCAACTGGCGCGTGATCTCGGTCGACACGCACAAAGTCAAAGGCAGCTTCACCTTTCAAGTGCGACCCTAAGCCGAGACCTGGCCAATGGATCTTTTTTGGCCTCTGCTGATGCTGCGCTGGCTGCACCTGTGGTCGCTGCTCGTCCTGTTCGGCTCGGCGCTGTTTCAAATCTATGGCGTGCCGCGCCCGCAACGGCACGCGTCCTGCAACCCGGCATTGGGCCGCAGCGACCGGTGGCTAGCGGCAATGGCGCTGGCAGCCGGCGTCTGTTGGGTGATGCTGGCCATGCTGGACATGACGGAGGAGATCGGCGGCCTCTTTTCGGCAGCGTCATGGCAGGCTTTTTTTCTTGAGACCGGCTTCGGCCGTATCTGGGTGCTGCGGCTGGCCGGTCTCGGGGCGTTGCTGCTCTACGTCTGGCGCGGGCCTCAGCGGCAACGCCATGACCATGCCGCCGTGGCAGGCCTGAGCGCAGGCCTGCTGGCGACCCTGGCCTGGCTCGGGCACGCGGTCTCCGCTGCTGGTGCCGAGGCGTTCGCTGGCATCTTCGCCTACGGCTGCCACGTGCTGGCCGCCGGGGCATGGCTCGGCGGCCTGCTGCCTGTGAGCCTCGCACTCGCCAAGGCGCGCGCGGGTGGGGATCGCCAATGTCTGCGCGCTGCTCTGGAGGCCTTTTCACGCATGGGCTTGGCCGCGGTCGCCTTGCTGCTGGCAAGCGGCCTCGTGAGCGCCGGCCTCACCACAGCTGGCTTCGCCGACCTCGGCCGCACGACCTACAGCTGGGTGCTGGCGTGCAAGCTCGCCCTGTTTGCTGTGCTGCTGGCCATGGCTGCGGTCAACCGCTTCCTCTTCCTGCGCCGTCTGGGCCGGCAAGCGGACGCTGGTCCGATCGTCGCTTTGTCGCGTTCCGTGCTCCTCGAGCAACTTATCGGCATCGCCATTGTGGCGCTTGCCGCCGGGCTGAGCTCGCTTTCGCCCTCCGGCTGAGGTTGGCAAGGCGAACAATGCGCCACCCCATGGTCCCTTGTGCGCGGCCAATTCGCCTTTCATCATGTGACATTGGCCATTGGGGGGCTGACATGCTGGACAAATTCAATGCGCAATCGCTTGTGGAAACCAACACCACGCTTGATCGCAGTGCCTTCGAGCTGACATTCGTCGACTCGCAGGGAGCGCGACAAACCCTTCGACTTTCACGCGGCGTGGCGAAGGACCTGGTCCCCGTGCTGCAATCGCTGACAGACGGCAAGGAGGATGCGAACGGTGCCGGCCTCACCAAGATGCCCAAGACCTGCACCGTCGGGCATGCGACCTATGAGCGGCTGGTGCTGATCAAATTCGACGACGATCCACCGTATGCCATTGGTCTCGACGAGGCCCGCTCGTTGTGGCGTGAGGTGCGCCTCGAAAGCGAGAACATCTTGCGCCGCAAACGACCGGCCCTGCAGTAACTCGGCCCACCGCGCCAGCGGCAAGGGCTGTTTTGCCCGCAGGCAGCGGCGTGCCCGCTTCCTGGCGCCGGCCTCGCAGCGGCGCTGGGCCTTGATTTTCGCTGTTCGGAGCGCCGTAACCGAGAAACCTCGAGCGAGTGGCGCGGGCTGACTTTTGGCAATATCGTTGTTTCCCAAATTTTTGCAGGGTTGGCCGCCAGTGACGCAACGTCTCGCGCTCGCATTGCTTGCCTGGTTGCTCTCCGGCTTGTGCTGGGTGACGGCACACGATCACGCGGCGCCTGGCGTCGAAATCGTGCAACCGTGGGCGCCGGCCATGACCGGCCAAGACCGGCAGTTGGTGTATCTGACGATCAGAAATCGGGCGAACATACCGGACCGTTTGCTGAGGGCGTTGAGCCCGGTGGCCGCAAAGGTCGAATTGCACGGCGCGCCCGCGCCCGAGGCTGAGCCAAAACCGATTGCCGCATTGGCCATCGGGGCGGGCGCGGACCTGGTCCTCAACGGCACCGGCCCGCACCTGGCCTTGGTGGGACTGAAAAGGCCTCTGCTCGAAAACCAGAGCTTCAAGCTGGCATTGGAGTTCGATCTGGCGGGCCGGATCGTGGTCGACGTGGTCGTTGGGCCGCCCGCTCCAAGCAATCCGCATCGTCATTAAAGGCGCCTTAGATGCGGTCGGCGGCGCAAGGCGCAGCGCCGATCCATCAACGCTGTAGATCGGCCGCAACAGTTCGGTCGTCGGCCCACGAGAAGGCCGCCTGTGTCTTGTGTGTCACTAGCCAATCCCACCCCCGGATATTATGTTTGCGATCGCGACGTGTTGAGGGTTGCGTCATGCGTTGGGGGCTCTTCTTGGCGGTGCTGGTTGTGGCCGGCTGCGCCGCCGAAACATATTCCGACCGCTATGCCGAGCGGCCGCCGCCCGACATCAGGCGGACGTCACCGATCATTTATGCAGACGAGGATTGCCCGCCGCCGCAGGCCATTGCGGCCTATTGCGGCAGCATGCGCAGCCGGGATGCCTGCCTGGCGGAGTCGCAATGTGCATGGGTTGGCGGCGATTGTCGGGGCATCTCCTGCAGGGTGGCACCGCGCCGGCGTTACTACAGCAGCTACTGAGGACCCACGGCGCGACGCAACGCGACACTGCGCCTGCCCGCTGTTGATCGCCGGCGTGCCTGACGTTCCGGCGCCGGCCCGCCCCGCGAGCCGCCGGCCGCCGCCTAAAGCGTCCAATGGAGCCTGCGCTCGAGGCACAATGCGCGCGATCCTCGGGGATAGCCCCGATGGACGGCATCGGCCTCTCTCCTGGTGCACCGTTCGGCGAATGGTGTGCTGTTGTGACTGCCCCGCAGGTTGCCCCGCTTCGCTTGCCGCCGCCGTCCGGACAGGTGGACGCCAGACGCGACCTACAGCATCGGGAGTGGAAAGATGTCAGTGTTCGGAAACATCATGTCTTCAATCTTCGGAGGCGCCGCGGCTGCCAAGCCGGTGGCCGCCCAGCCCCCCTCGCCCATGGACGCACAAGCGCCGAGGCACCGGCACCGCCGAGGCAGGTGGATGTCGCCGCTATCATGGATCAGCTTGCCGGCTCCTCGCGTGAGGAGCTCGACTGGCGAAAGTCGATCGTTGATTTGCTGAAGCTTCTGAAGCTGGACAGCAGCCTGGCCGCCCGCAAACAGCTTGCCGAAGAACTTCACTACCCCGGAAGCATGAAAGATTCTGCCGCCATGAACGTTTGGCTGCATAAGCAGGTCATGCTTAAGCTTGCCGAGAACGGCGGCAAAGTGCCCGCAGACCTGAAGCATTAACCACCCCGACCAGAGGTTGCGGGCCAGCGCCACCCGCCGGGGCGGGGTGGCGCTGGAACCCCGCTTGATCCCGCACTGCGCGCCGGCCGCCACCAGCTGGGCGCAACGGCGCACATGGCGCAAAGACGGCGTTAGGCGCGCTATTCGGCTGGGCCTGGAGAGAGCCACGGGGATCGGCGTCAGGCGCGTCGGCTTAACCCACACGGCAGCGTGGCGTTAACTGAACTCACGCAACTACACAGCTTATGGACGCCATCTCAGTATAATCCCGGATGTCCTAATCGCTGCGTGGCCAATCTATTTGGCTGTTGGGTCCCACGTAACATGCAAAATCTGTGGAGGACGGGCCGATGAAGCCCGAAGCGGGCGCACGTTTCAGGCGCTGGCAGACGTCTTGGCGAGCCTGTGCGTTTGCCCTCGCCGTGGCATTGCTGGTGTCGGGCATCGGCTCTGCAGCCTATGCGCAGCAACATTTGAAAAGGCTGTTGATCGTTTACCCCGATAGCAGCGCAAGCCAGGCAGCGGTCATCGCCAGCGAAGCGGTGCGCAGCAGATTTTCCCAGCTGGCCTCGGGGTTGGTGGTGCAAACGCACACCGAGTTCTTGGATCGCACGCAATTTCCGGGCAAGGAGCATAAGGATCGGTTCGTTCGCTATCTCAACGACAAATATAGCGACAACAAGCCGGACGCCGTGCTCGCCTTTGGTGCAAATTCCTTGGAGGCGGCGGTCAGCTACCGCAAGGTCCTGAGCAGCAATATCCCGGTGGTCTTTTGCGTCAATCCTCCGGCCGGAACAGCCGTCAATCTCGAGCAGGATATGGCCGGCATCGTCAGCGAGATCGATGTCACCAAAACGGTCTCGCTTGCTCGGCGCCTGCAGCCAAACGCCCGCAATCTGCTGGTGGTGGCCGGCACCGCCGCCTTCGACCGCAAGGGAGCGCAGATCGCACAAGCGCAGCTCGTCGACGTCGAAAAAGAGCTCAAGACCCGCTACCTGGTCGGGCTGCCGGATGAAACGCTGCTGACGGAATTGGCCAGCGTCCCGCGCGACACGATCATCCTGCTTTTGTCGAAACTGACAAACGGGTCCACACGCAGCGCTCCGGCGAGTGACGCCGCATCCGTAGCGCAGGTCGCCAATGCGCCGATGTACGCACCCTACAGCACGTATTTCGGGCAAGGGATTGTGGGCGGCCATATGGACACCTTCGAGGACATGGGCAGCCAAACAGCCGACTTGGTGCTTGCAATCCTGGAGGGCCGCGAACCAGCGGCAATCGGACTTCGCAAGAGCGCTAGCCAAGCCTTTCGGGTCGATGCGCGGCAACTCGAGCGCTGGGGCCTGTCGGCGCGCAATCTGCCGGCCGACAGCGTCGTCGCCTACAAGGCGCCAACCCTCTGGCAGAGCCACCCCAGAGTGGTCACAGCCACGCTTGGCATGTTTACGGTAATGGCCTCGGTATTGATGGCCCTGTTGGTGCAGGTCGGCAGGCGCAAATTGGCCGAAGCCAATCTCAAGGACAGTGAAACGCGCATGCGCTTTGCAGCCGCCGCTGCCGACATCGGCCTGTGGCAGTACGACATTCAAGCAAATCGCCTGTGGTCTTCGAAACACTGCCGAGCCATGCTTGGGCTTTCCGAGCGCGAACCCCTGACGGCGGCTGCACTCGTAGAAAGAGTGCACCCTGACGACCGGCATGTCGCCAAAGCGTCGATCCGCGCGGCAACGTTCGGTGCCTTGCCGGATGCAGAGAGCGAATTTCGCCTGGTTTGGCCGAACGGCGAGACGCGCTGGCTGCAGGCAAGAGGGCGGACCGATTTCGACGAAAACGGCGAGCCGCTGCGGGCCAGCGGTATTTTTCGCGATGTTACCAACTACAAAATCGCGCAGCTGGAAGCCAAACATCTATCGCAGCGTGTCTTGAGCATTCAAGATGACGAGCGCCAGCGGATCGCCCAGGATCTGCATGATTCAACCTCGCAACATCTGGCGGCCATCAGCCTCAATTTGATCGCCCTGAAGGGAGCCAAGGGCTCGTGCGGCGTGATCGAGGACATAGAAAATTCCCTGGACGAGGCTTCCAAGGAACTGCGGACCTTCACCTATCTCCTGCACCCGCCGGCGCTTGCCGACGATGGCCTGCTTGAGACGTTGGCGCGCTACGTCGAGGGCTTCAGACGGCGCACGCGGTTGTCGGTCATCCTGCGGTCGCGTGGTGCCATCGACGAGCTCTCGCGGCCGGCGCAGGAATCGATACTGCGCGTCGTGCAGGAGGCACTGGCCAATGTCCATCGCCACGCCGCAGCATCGCAAGCTCGGGTCTTCCTAAGGCGCAGGGGCAATCGCATTCACATCGTCGTCAGGGATAATGGACATGGCCTGGAGGCGGCGGAAAACGGCAGCCACGGCGAGCGTCTTGCCACCGGCGTCGGCATTGCCGGCATGACCGCTCGTATGCGGCAACTGGGCGGCAGATTTCATATCCGCAGCAGGCCCAGCGGCACCATCGTGCATGCGATTGTTCCAGTCAGGGCAGCGCATGGCCATGTGTCCGGGCAGCAAATCGCGGCCGAATAAGCCAATTGGGACGTCGCCAGCGCCGCGCAACGCGCCGACGGGCAAGCTGAGCCGGGCGTTCCCCCGTCCTCCCGCTCGCGTTCCTTTGCGCGCTTCCTTTGGGCGCAAAGGGCCCGCGCCCTTTGGCCCTTGCCGCCCGTCGGGCGCAGCGATGCAGCGCGCGCAGCACGGGCCGTCCTGCCAACGCGGTGGGCTTGTGCCTGCGCACTGCGCACCTCGAACGCGGTTGGCAAAACGCCAGGCGCCGGCTATGCCGCTGGGATCCAACGACCGAGCTCGAGGGGAAGCAGCCATGCAGAGGCGATCAACGGCGCCGCTGTCAGTCGCATTCGAGGCGGCTGAGAACATCGCCACCAACGTCAGCGCCAATCCGACCCTGGGCGATATGATTGCCGAACGCCTGTCACGGCGCGATCTGGTGCAGGGCATGCTGGCGGTCTCGGCCATCAGTTTGGCGGTCTCGCCGACGGCATGCCTGGTCGGCGCAGCCGGCGCCGCAATTGCCAATACGACCCCGTCCTTCAACTTCAAGGAGGTGTCGGCCGGCGTCGATGCCACCCACGACGTTGCCGAGGGCTACGATGCAGATATCCTCATTCGTTGGGGCGATCCGGTGCTGCCCGGAGCCGCCGCATTTGATCCGGCCAACCAGAGCAAGCAGGGGCAGGCCAAGCAGTTTGGCTATAACAACGATTATCTCGGCTACTTCGCCTTCCCTCACACAGCCGCTCCCTCCGAGCACGGATTGCTGTGTGTCAATCACGAGTACACCAACGAGGAGCTGATGTTTCCGGGCCTCGGTCGGCAGGATGCGCGACGTGGCAGCACAACGCCGTTTGCCAAGATGACGCGGGACATTGCCGAAGTGGAAATGATGGCCCATGGCGGCTCGGTTCTCGAAGTGAAGAGGACGAACGGCAAATGGGCGGTCGTTGCCAACTCAAAATATGCCCGTCGCATCACGGCCGAGACAGAGATGCGCCTATCCGGTCCGGCGGCGGGCCACGAGCGCCTGCAGACAACCGCCGATCCGAGCGGGACCAAAGTCTTCGGCATGCTCAACAATTGTGCTGGCGGTCGCACCCCGTGGGGGACGTGGCTGTCATGCGAGGAAAACATCAACGGCTATTTCAGCGGTGCGCTGGCTGCGAACCATCGGGAGACGCGAAATTACAAGCGCATGGGCATTCCAGGCCGCTGGTTCAACTGGGGTGACTACTTCGATCGCTTCAACATCGGCAGCGAACCCAACGAAGCCAATCGCTTCGGTTGGGTGGTGGAAATCAATCCGTTCGACCCGGCATCTGTGCCCGTGAAACGCACCGCGCTTGGTCGCTTCAAGCACGAAGGTGCGGCAGGTATCCTGAACAAGGACGGGCGCTACGCCATCTATTCCGGCGATGATCAGCGCTTCGACTACGTTTACAAGTTCGTCACCGCAGGTCGCTTTGATGCAAAGAGCCCCACCGCCGACATGCACCTGTTGGACAGCGGCACCTGTTCGGTCGCCAAGTTCAACGCCGATGGAACAGGCGACTGGTTGCCGCTCGTGCACGGCCAAGGCGCCTTGACGGAGGCGAACGGCTTTTACAGTCAAGCCGATGTTGTGATCGAGGCGCGCACCGCTGCCGACCTTCTGGGGGCCACCAAAATGGACAGGCCAGAGGACATTGAAGCCAATGCCAAGACCAACAAGGTCTATGTGATGCTGACCAACAACAGCCAGCGCAAGGCCGAACAGGTGGATGCGGCCAATCCCCGGGCAGACAACCGCTTTGGCCACATTATCGAAATCATCCCTGACGGTGAGGACCACGCGTCGAGCAAGTTTCGTTGGGAGATTCTCGTGAAATGCGGCGATCCCTCCCTTGCGGCGGTGGGCGCCACCTTCAACCCGAACACCTCAAAGGATGGTTGGTTCGGTATGCCAGACAATGGCGCGGTCAACTCGTTGGGCCGGCTGTGGATTTCCACGGACGGCAACTATCCCAAGCGTACCGGCCGCTCCGACGGCCTGTGGGCGATGGAGACCGACGGGCCGGCCCGCGCAACCTCCAAGCTGTTCTTTCGCTGTCCGAACGGCGCCGAGCTGTGCGGCCCGGAATTCACCCCCGACGACACCACCTTGTTCCTGGCCGTGCAGCATCCCGGCGAGACGGATGAAAGCGATCCCGACGCCGAAGCCGCCAGCTTCGAAGCGCCGGCGACGCGCTGGCCCGATTTCAAGGACGGCATCCCGCCTCGGCCATCGATCGTGGTCGTCACGCGCAAAGGCGGCGGCAAAATCGGGGTTTGAGACCGGCGCCAGCGGGCTGGCCAATCTGGCCGGATGAGCTCATTGCCCCGCCCGCAACCCACCCGCGGCTGTCCTTTGCTTCGCACCGCGGACAGGAAAAAACGCCGTGCCTTAAGCACGGCGTCTGTTGTCGCTTGCAGAGGGACGACCGCGTCCGAGCTTACTGCTTCTTTCCGCCCGATTGCGGATCGTTGGCTTCGCTCTTTTGCTTTTCCTGGCTCATGCCGGTCGGATTTGGCGGCGTGCCCGGAGCCGGCATGGCGGTGCCGCCAGTGCCTGCACCCGTACCCGTCCCTGCATTGGGAGCTTCCTTGCCGGGGCCCTGCTGGGGCGCACCGGCTTCCGCCTTGCTCTTGGCGGGGGGCGAGGTTTGCCCAATCGCCAGTGTTGCGCCGCCGGCGAGCAGGGCTGCCGCCGCGGCCAGCTTCAAAAGCTTGCTCATAGAGAGTGCTCCATAACAACGGTGATCGTTCTTCTGTCCGTCGCTAAACGCGCCCCGTGCAGCAATTGTTCCTCTGCTGAGCCGCAGCTTTGGGCGTCGGTTAAGCGCTTTGTTGCATTGGCTCGCTGCCTTCCCGCTCCACGCCGGAGCTTCGCGCATTTGCGGGCCATGCCTGTTCGCACCACGCGCCGAGCGCTTTTGCCGAGGCGACCTTCTGTCATTTCCCAACACGCCGCAGCGGCTCCCAACACGCCTGCGCGGCACGCGCGCTGAGACGCAAGGCAAGCCAGGCCGCGCGCAGCATTGCCGCCAGGGTTCCAGCGTTTCCTCGGCCATTTCCACGGCCATTCCAACGCTGGCTCCCGTGCCCGGGTGCTAGGTACGCCCAACAAGGCGTCGCACCCGAATGAGCCAATCGATGGCGGTTGGTCGCGCGGGCAAGGCGAACGCCAAAAGACACACGACGTGTCAATTGAGATGATGGAGATGATCATGAGCACGATTTTTGGCACCGCCGCGCCGCTGCAAGAGCTCGCTGGACCAGCATCGGCGGGCGGACTGTTGAGCGCTGCAAAACGCGGCTGGGTTGCCTACGTGAACTGGCGCATCGAACGGGCAGCGATGGACCAACTGTGGTCGATGAGCGACCGGGAGCTCAAGGACATCGGCCTGATCCGTTCCGAGATTGCCGGTGCCGCGAAGGTCGAGAGGATAGCCGGGCGATCTGAGCGCCACGCTCTTGGTGAACGCAAGGGCGGCCGCAGCCCGTGATCGCGCGTGGCCTAAGGGCGGGGATTGGCTCCGCCCGGGCACGTTTGCTGCAATCGCGTGCTGGCTCTCTTCAGCGAGCTTCCACTTCTTGCTATGATCGCGGGCTGCCAACCTCATGGCGTGCGGGTGTTTAGAGGCTGGTTTTTGCGCTTTGCCGTTGGTGGTGGGCCACCGGCGGCACGTGCAAGCTCGATCAAGCCAAGCCAAAGGATCAAGAGAGGAGCCCGCCGCATGGCCACCCGCCGGGACTTTCTGCAAGCGACAGCTGGAGCAATCACCGGCCTCGTCTTCACGGATTGCCACCTCAGGATCGCTCCGCGCGCGCAGGCACAGACGCGCAGACGCGAGGTCGTCGTCAACGGCAGACGCGTGCGCACCGTTGACATTCACGCCCATTGTGCGGTTCCCGAGGCCCTTGCGCTGATGAACCTCAAGCTTGGTGGACCGGGCCTGCGTCCGGACCTCGACATGGAGGCCGAGCTGGCGGTGCGGCTGCAGGCCATGGACGAGCAGGGCGTTGATGTCGAGGCCTTGAGCATCAACCCAAACTGGTACGGGGTAGACCGCGAGATCGCTCAGAAAGTCATCAACATCCAGAATGAGCGGCTTGCCGAGGTGTGCGCAAAGCACTCTGAGCGCTTTGTTGCATTCGCCACCGTTGCTTTGCAATTCCCTGACCTGGCGGCGGCGCAACTCGAGGACGGCGTGAAAAAATTCGGTCTGCGCGGGGTTGCGATCGGTGGCAACGTCGCTGGCCTGGAGATCAGCGATGCCAAGTTCAATCCGTTCTGGGCCAAGGCCGAGCAACTCGGCATCCTCGTCTTCATCCATCCGCAGGGCGATGGTGCGCCCGCTCAACTGCAGCAGCGCTTCAAGGGCAATGGCTATCTCAACAATGTGATCGGCAACCCGCTTGAGACAACGATTGCCCTCTCGCACCTCATTTTTGAGGGGACCCTCGACCGATATCCTGGTCTTAAGATTTGTGCCGCCCACGCGGGTGGGTACCTGCCATCCTACGCCGGCCGCTTCGATCGAGGTTGTCCGACGCGACCGGACCTGTGCCCAGGCGGCACGCACGGCAGCATTAAGAAGACGCCATCTGAGTATCTGAAGGAGCTTTACTACGACAGCATGGTGTTTCGTCCCGAAGGCGTTCGGCACCTGGTGGCGGAGGTGGGCGCCAGCCAGCTCATGCTCGGGACGGATTTTCCCTATCCATGGACCACCACCGCTGTGGACCTCATTCTTAAAACGCCGGGCTTGAGCGACGACGACAGAGTAGCAATTCTCGGGGGCAACGCCGCCAAATTGCTGGGCTTGAGCGCCTAGCCCGTCGTGAGGGCCTTGCAGCAGCGGGGAGCCGGCCTTGCGGCCCTCGCCGCCATCGCCGGCAGGCAATCCCCGTGCGTGCCGGCAAACGGACAATGGCTGGCGACGGCTACGCGAGCGACGATCGAGGACGCAGCGCGGTTGCGCGCGTGAAGGCTTCGACATAGTCGATCAGCTTGTCGGAGGCTGCCATGGCGCGGGCCGGATTGCTCTTGGCGATGGCGCGCGCTTCCTCGGCGTGCAGCCGGGCGCATTTGGGCAGATCCGCCGCCTGCTTATAGTGCAGATACCAGAACCGCCGCGAATGACCGTTCAAGTAGCGCATGGACCGGGACGCATACTCATTGTGCGCGGCATGAGCGAGCAAGGCGTTGAGCTCCCGATCCCAGCGCAGGAAAGCAATATCGTCACGGCTGCGCGCGGCTGCCTCCATACCCTCGGCGATCGCCTGAAAGCGGCGACGTTCGGCCGGCGTGGCGCGCTCCGCACTCGCACGCGCCAGCAAGCGCTCCAATTCACGCCGCACTTCCAACACCAGCAGCTGCCGCTGCGGGTCGGTGTCGGTGACGATGATCGCCTTGCGCGGAAGCACCACAACGAGGCCCTCATGCACCAATCGCTGCAAGGCCTCGCGAATGGGTGTGCGGCCAATACCGAGCGTGTTTGCAAGTGTCTGTTCCGACAGCACGGCGCCCGGCGCGAGACGCAATGTGACGATCATCTCCTCCAGCCGATTGTAGGCCTGCTCGGTCAGCGTCTCAGACCTGATCGGCACAGGCGGCGCTGGCTTCTTGTTGCAGAGCACGCTCGTCATGGCAGGGACCAGAACCTCAGCTCGCTGGGCCGTCGCGGCACACGGGGATTGCGGGACATGAGATTGGCCAGGAACCGTCTCGCCCGCCGGCCAAATTCCCCGTCTGCGGCGGCGTTGCACCTAGGCTGCCGGTCACCTTCTTGCCGTCGGAGCTCTGGCTGCGTTTCCGCGTCCTCCTTCGAGGTCTGCGATCGCTTGGTCGATCTCGGCCCCGGACAGGACCCAATCGTTATCCAGGTTTGCCACGACCTTGCGCATAAAGGCGCCGCAAAGGTCGACGGCACGCGCCTTGTCCCCCAGATGCTCCACTAGAATGGCGAGGGCGAGCTGCTGCGGGCTGTCGCCCTCATAGGTCCACTCGAAGCCCCAGGTGGTGTATCGCTTGACGTCGTAGTGCTCGTCGAGACGCCGGCCATCGACGGTCACGACCAAGCCATCAATTGTTCGCTTGCCTTCAAACGTGCTCACGCGTTCCTCGAGCGAATGGGCAGGTGGGTGTGTGATATATCACCGCGCGAGCTATCCGCGATAGCCCTCGGCGCGGCTGCCCGGCTGCTGCCTTTGCTGACACAGCGACCGCTGCGCGCGTTCGGCTTCTTTTTGCCTCTTGCCCTTATTTCGCCAGGAAGTTGCTGGCGCCTATGCAACCGCGGGAACTCAAGACGTAGACCTGAGGCGTCAGTCATGTCAGCCCGCCACACTTCCTTTGTTCCGTCGAACTATGGCAGCTTTGACGACAGCGACCATGGGGAGGTTGTGCCAGGTGAGAGAGTGGGTCCACCGCTTGCCGGCACCGGCGGCAAAATCGTACGGCGCGGCGGCATCATCTTGCTGATCGCGTTCGCCGGGGCCTGGGCCATGCTCGGCGAGCGGCCGGGTTGGCCGGACTGGCTGGCGAGCAAAATTGCGGCGATGGCGCGCGCGTTGGAGCGCAGCGAGCCGGCGATCGGCGCGCCGAGCGCGATGGCGGCGCCCACCCGTGCCGTGCCTGCGACGTACGAGCCGGCGACCAAGTTGGCGGCCCTCGACACCCCACCTGCAACACCGCCGTTGCCGCCGCTTGCAGCAGCCAAGCCCGAGCCGCCGCTGACGACCGCCGCGCTGCCGCCTGCCGCAGCCGCGAACGCGTCGCCGGCCCTGCCGCTTGTCCCCCCCAGCGTTGATCCCTCAGATCCCTACCAAGTTCGTGCGGCGGCCGTCGGCCTGCACCCCGAGCTGTCGCGCGTGCTGCTGGCACGGCTTTCGCCAACCGACTACCGCAACGCCGGCATCGCCATTCAGACGGCGCTCACCGACACTTCTGACAGCGCCGTGTTCGTTTGGCCGCGTCAGCGCAAGCCCGAGCTCGCGCTGTTCCGGGTGCGCTTTGTTGCCGGCGCCGCCCCCGGCTGCCGCCGCTATGTCGTGACGGTGGTCAAGGATGGTTGGTTGACCACAGCCCTGCCGATGGAAAAGTGCAAGTCCGAAGCCACTGCGACACGGCGGCGCTGATCAAACAGCCCCGGCAGGCGGGCGCAAGCCCTGCGGCTTTCCCCGGGGCTTTCAGGCGGGCTTGAGGTCAAGCGGTCGCGGCATTGGCGGCAAGCGCATCGGCCGGAAGGCCAGCGCGATGGCGACGGCACTCAGCCCAATGCCGAAGGAGCCGAGGTAGAGCCAGGCATAGCCGCCCGAGGCGTCGAACACAAATCCGCCAGCCCAAGGGCCGAGCGCCATGCCGAGGCTTGCGAACATGGCGACCGCACCAAACATCGTGCCCATGATGTGCGGGCCGAAAGAGTCGCGCACGAGAACGGCATAGAGCGGCATGACGCCGCCGTAGGCAAGGCCGAAGACGATCGACAGGGCAAAGAATTCCGCCAGGGACTCGACAAACAGATAGGCACCCACCGCCAGCGCCTGGACGAGAAGTCCCGCCACCAGCACCGGTTTGGCACCGATGCGATCGGCGGCAATGCCAAGGCCGATGCGGCCGCCAAGCCCGGCGAGGCCTGCCAGACCAAACACGCTGACGGCCAGCATCGTCGGCAGGCCGCAAAGCGTAGCGTAGGAGACCATATGAAAGATTGGTCCCGAATGCGCAGCGCAACAGGCAAAATGCGCTAAAGCGATGGCCGCGAACTGCGGCGTCAGCGCCGCCTGCGCACTGCTGAGGGGATAGTCCCGGGCCGTCGCCGCGGCAAGCTGGCTCCCATCACCGGGTTGCGGCGCAGCCGGCGGCCGACGCACGAGCAGCGACGCCGGTATCAGCAAGGTCCAGGCGAGCACGCCAATGACCAGCATGGCCGTGCGCCAATCGAAGGCCCCGATCAACCAGCCCGCAAGGGGGGAGACGGTCATGGAACCGATGCCCATGCCGGCCGATACGAGGGCGGCGGCAAGACTGCGGCGATGCTCGAGCCACGCCGTTGCCGCAGACATCATCGGTGCATAGAAGCTGCCGGCCGCGACGCCGACCAGGACGCCGAACAGCAGCTGAAATTCGAGCAGGCTCTGCGCCCGACTGGCGGTGATGAGGCCAAGGCCGAGCAGCGCACTGCCCAACAGGACGACGATGCGCGTTCCGTAGCGGTCCGACAGCATGCCCCATAAGAAAGCGGCGGCGCCCATGCACAAGAAATCGAGCGTCGCTGCCGTCGAAATGCCGCTGCGCGACCAGGCCATGTCCGCGGCCATGGGCTGAAGGAAGACGCCAAGCGAGAGCATCGCCCCCATGCCGATGCAGGTCATCAGCATGCCCGCAGCAACGACAATCCAACCGTAGGACAGTTGCATTCTCCTTTCGGGCGACGTCGAGCAGTGCCCTGCCGCGGCAAGGTGCTTGGCCGTCGCGGCGACGGCGCAAGCCGGGCACACTAGATGAAACGCCGGCCGCTGGGAATGCGGCCACGCGCCTGCGCCGAGGCCTCAGGTCACGCCTCGGGCCTGGGAGGGGGTCGCCGGCGCATCGCTCGTCGCAGTTTGCCATGCACGATGCCGGTGAATGGGCCCAAGAAGGCCGCCGCGGCCCCCGCATTGAACACCGCAACTGGCGGCGAGACCCATGTGGTCAGCGCCAGGCACAGGCCAATCGTCGCCGCCAAACCGGAAAAGAAGCCGGCCAAATAGGCAATGGCGCTGCGCGCACGACCGCGCCTGGATTGGCGCGTGATGGAAAACGCCGGCAAGGCAGCCAGCAAGACGACGAACCAGAAGGCTGTCGCCGCCAACAGATCAGACGCCACATACGCGTTGTGCATGTGCTCACCTTGCCAAGGCTCACCCGGCTAAATGATTCGCTGGGCGAAATGAGGCCAACCCCGACGCAGCCTGGCCGTATCAGCACAAATCGCGGTTGCCCAAAGCTGGCCCGGTCGCTAGGGCTATGCCGCTGCGACGCAGCCTTCATGTCGCCTCGGAGCCGCCATGTCTTTCGACTTCTCGACGCTGATCTGGGTTTTTATTGCCTTCATGGCCCTGCAACCGATGCTGATGGGCAGATGGCTGTCATTCAATCGCCTGAAGGCCATCCAAGCCATCGAGAAGGCGCGCGGCAGCCGCGTCATCACCATGATCCATCGCCAGGAAAAACGCAGCCTGTTCGGGTTCAACGTGGCACGTCATATCGACCTGGAAGACGCGCAAACCATCATTGCCGCCATCAAGGAAACACCGCCGGCCCGAGCAATCGATCTTGTGTTGCATACACCGGGCGGGCTCGTGTTGGCGGCCATGCAGATCGCCCGAGCCATCGAGGCGCATCCGGGCAAGGTCACGGTCTTTGTGCCGGTCTACGCCATGTCAGGGGGGACGCTTATTGCGCTGGCGGCCGACGAGATCGTGCTCGGCGAGTTTTCGGTCTTGGGCCCGATCGATCCGCAAATCGCCGGTTTTCCGGCGGCAAGCATCCTCCGCGTGCGCCAGTCCAAGCCCATCGAGCACATCTTCGACTTGACGCTGGTGTTGGCGGACATGAGCGAAAAGGCGCTGACGCAGGTCAAGCGCGGAGCCGTCGAGTTGCTCACGCCCCGTCTCGACCAGGCGTCGGCGGAGAAGCTTGCGGAAAAGCTCGCTGGCGGACACTGGACGCATGACTATGCTTTGACCGCGCAGGAAGCAGCCGAGCTGGGTTTACCCGTGACCGTCGGCATGCCCGTGGAAATGCTTGCATTGATGAAACTCTACCCACAGCCCGTGCAAAGGTCGGGCGTGGAATTCCTGCCGATCGACGTCCCGCAAAAACGCGGGATGTGAAAGAAGCCGCGATCGACGCCGCAGCGGCGCGCTGGCCGCACTCCTTTGTCGTGCCAAAAAGGCTCCGCGCTGCCGCTGCCGCGGTACATGGCACGGGCCCGGGCTGCTGGCGCCGGCTCAATCTCCCCCAAAGCGGGGATGTGGAGAGCGGCAACACCGACCATCTGACGTGTTGGGGAGACGGCCCGCAGTGTGGAGAGGGAGTGGATGAGCCCGCAATGCGGGCCATCGCTGGCAAGGGCTCAGGCCTCAGCGCCACCGCCTCGCCTTTATCTTTGTTGCACGCGGCGCCTGCCGATCCGCCGCTCACTCCACGATCACGCGCGTGGGCAGTCGCTCGGCGCGCGACAAGACAGGCAAAGTGCTTTTTGTCATGAGCAAAATGGAAAAGCAGAAGTTTGCCGCACGCGTCGACAACATCTACTTTTTGTCTCGCATCGGCTCGTCGCTGCGATGGGCCACGCAGGGCATTGCACCCGAGGAGCTGTCGACCAACATCAAACACCTGCTGGCGAGGCTCGACCAGCTTGAAGCGATCAGCCGACAGCTGGCAGACCCCGATAACGATCCTGCTTGAGCCAACGGCCAGGCCGGCGGGCAGCGCAGAGGCAATTCACACGCGACTTCAAAATAGTGTGATAACCCGCGTCACTATTTATACTTCTTTGCGCCAACGCCAGGCAGCATAAGTCCCCTCGGTCGCTGGGCGAACGGCAGAGCAGGGCACTCTCATCGGCCTCGCGTTCAAAGGGGCCTCGCGTTCAAAGGGTCGCTATGCTGGGAAGCGTCTATGTCGATTGCGATGGCACCATCGCGCCAACCGATCCAACCGACGAGTTGTTTGAGCGCTTTGGCGCCCTCACCCGGCGGGAGCGCGAGTGCCAGCGCCAGCAAGGTCGTCGCACGGCACGCGAAGGCATGGCCCAAGAGGTCGATGTGCTGAGGGCCACGCCCGCGGCCATTGTCGAGCTGCTGTCGACGATCGAAATCGATCGGCAATTTCCGGCCTTCGTCGATCCATGTCGCACTTGGGATCTTGAGGTCATCGTCGTCTCTGCGCGGCTGGCTGGCCCGCTACGCGCGCCAGTCTGCCTAACCCCACTTCGCCTGGATTGTTGAAAACGAGCTCGATGCCCATGGCCATTGCAGACTATAGCGAAGCGTTTCCGGGCGGGCCGGTCGGCTTTCTCTTGATCCATGGCCTCGGTGGCACGCCGGCCGAATTGCGCTTTGTCGCCAGAGGGCTTGCCCGGGCGGGTCATACCGTGCTCTGCCCACAACTCGCCGGGCATTGCGGAAGCTTCGAGGATCTACGCGCGACCGGCTGGCAGGATTGGTATGGCACGGTGCAGGCCGCGCATGCGCAGTTGCACAACAGCTGTCAAAAGGTGATCGTGGGCGGCCTATCGATGGGTGCCATTCTGGCGCTCCACTTGGCTGCCGAACTCCCCTTGGATGTGCACGCCACGACGCTTTTTGCGCCGACCCTCAAGCTCGATGGCTGGTGCGTGCCCTGGTATAGTGTTTTCTTCAATCTGGTATGGAACGAGTGGAGCGCCAATTTCGTGCACTTTGCCGAACGGGAACCTTACGGCATCAAGGATCCGCGGGTGCGTGCGCTCGTCACCGCCGCCCTCAGTAGCGGCGATAGCTCGAAAGCCGGGCAGTTCACCACCCCCGGGCGGGTGATGCTTGAGATGCGTCGGCTCGTGGCGATCGTGCGGCACGAACTGTGCAGCATTCATCAGCCCACCTTGATCGTGCATCCTCGCCACGATGATCGCGCCAGCCTTGGCAACGCCGCCTATCTGCAGGCAACACTCGGCGGGACAGTCGAGACCTGCGTGCTCGATGATAGCTATCACATCATCACGGTGGACCGTCAGCGCGATATTGTTGTCGAGCGCACGGTTGCGTTCGCCAAGCGCCTGGCACAGACGCATGCCGGCCATGGTCGCCACGACTGCACCGAGATCTTCGATCACGACCAGCCCTCGGCCTTCGGCAGCAAAGCAAGCTGAGGCGCCCCGGCGGCGCCAAGCCGAAGGTTGCGCACCGAGATCGGCTTTGCCAGCTCAAGATCGGCAATCGCCGGTGCGTCGACCGCTCTGCGTCTCTGTCATCGTCATATTCTTGCCCCCCAACTTCATGGTGATGCGGCCGGCAAACGTATCGGCCGTGAGCAGATATTTCGCGGACGCGATCGCCGCATTGCCCCCGGGACAAACGATGTCGAAGGTGAGCGCATCGCCCTCCTGACGAACGTTAACAACGGGACAGTGCGCGAGCGGATTGTTGTCGCTGAGGGCAACGAGACCGTGGTTGCCGGCACTATCTTCGGCTGGCAGGCAGATCATCGCCACCTTGGACACCGCAGCACCCGCGATGTTGGGCAGATCGAGGCGAACACCGACCTCATATAACCCGGGCCGGAGCCTGACGGCATCGACAGACGTCGCAGGGCTTGCCGGCAACAGGCAGACCAAGGCTGCGATCCCGAACCGCGCAAGGGTGATGGCCCGCATCGCCTTGGCCGCAGCCCTCCGTGCTGGGGGCTGCCTCCACGCGGCGCCGCCGGCAACGGCCTTTGCCGCACCAACCGCTGGCAAGATCACCGGCACCGCAGGAGCAAAACCTGGCATTGGTTCTCAACACCGACCACATCGTCGCCCGGCAACCGGCCGAGCGCTTCTTGCCGATGCATCGGCTTTCCGGCCTAGGGCGTCAAGATCATGCGGAAAGTTCGCCGGCGACGTCACGCGGGGTTGCGCGCCCCATGGCAGCGCCACAAACGCGCCAGGGGCTCGCCCTAGCTGCCGCTTGAGCGCGCCGCCGCTCAGGCGGCGAACCCGGCAGGTCGGTCTGGCAGGTCGGTCTCGCAGGTCGGTCTCGCAGGTCGGTCTCTGGCCCACGGTCAGTTGGCCAGAGATCTTGCCTGCGGCTTGGCGTAGGATCGCCACCGCCCCAGGCGCGCCTTGTCGGCGGCGCCAAAAAACGCGGGCAAGCCCGCCGACCCGGTTGCCTCCGGCGTGGATCGGCCAAGGGAGGATTGCGTTTGCAATTGGCCTTGAGGAGCATGGGGGAGATGCGATGCGGCATCGCTTAGCATTGGCCGGTGCGCTCGTTGGCGTGCTGGCGTGGTTGGAGCTCCCGCAGCCGGCCTGGCCGAGGGAGCTGCCGACCCACTGGCAGATCCCGCCTGGTGATGCTCTGGAGCATGCGGCAGCTGGGTTTGCCAAAATATTGTGTTCGTCGCTGTTCATCAGCGGCCGCGATCTTGCAACGGCGATCGAGGAGGACGGCTTCTTTGTGGCCTCGCGGACGGAGCGGCGCCTGCTCAAGCCGACGGTCGATGCGGCGGCGGAGACGGTGTTGGTGACGCTGCCGAACGGGGTCACGCGCAGCGCGAAAAGGTTCGCCGACCAAGGCTGCATCAGCCTGCCCTCCGGTGCGAGTTCGGTGTTCTTCACGCCCGTCACGGTCGGCTCGACGCTGCCCGATCCGGCAACTGAGCCCTGGCCGATGGGCGACCAAATCCCGAACGCGCCAGCCGACGCCGAGATCGATCAGGCCAAGATCAGCGCCGCCGTGGCGGCGGCCTTCGACCCTGCACAGGCGCTGACCGCGGCCTTCGTCGTGGCCTACAAGGGACGCATCATTGCCGAGCGCTATCAACCAGGAACTGATCGCAACACGCGCTTGCCGGGCTGGTCCATGGGCAAGAGCCTGACGGCGACTTTGCTGGGTCAGCTCCTCTGGAACGGCACCTATGATCTTTACGCTGCAGCGCCGATCGACGAATGGCAGCAGCCGCAGGACCCGCGGCGGGCCATCCGCATTGCCGATCTGTTGCGCATGTCCAGCGGCCTTCGCTTTGTTGCGCCCCAGGACCCGGATTTCAATCCTGCGCGCGGGTATCCCGATCATCTCTACGTCTACACCGGCGCCATCGATGCCTACCAATGGGCCATCAGCCGTCCCGCCCAGTGGTTGCCCAACACCGTAGGGCGCTATCGCAATTCCGATCCGCTCGTGCTCAACGCGCTGATCAAGCGCGCGGTTGTTGCGCGGGGCGAAGAGTATTTGTCCTATCCACAACGACAATTGTTCGACAGGCTCGGGATCCGGCGCTTTGTGCTGGAGACCGACCCCTACGGCAATTTCCTCTTGCAAGGCTATGAGCTGGCGCCGGCGCGCGACTGGTTGCGCCTCGGCTTGCTCTACCTGCAGGATGGCACCTGGAACGGTCAGCGTCTGCTTCCCGAAGGCTGGAGCAATTTTGTGCGCACACCCGCGCCGGCGTGGTCGGAACCGATCTACGGCGGCATGTTTTGGCTGAACAGGACGCGGCAATGGCCGGTGCCGGAGGATGCCTACTACATGGCCGGCGCGGGTGGCCAATACACCATCATCATCCCAACGCACGACCTTGTTGTCGTGCGTCTTGGCCACTACAAGGGCGATACGCTGGGCGTGAGGGCCCTGGCACGGGCGCTGGAGCTCATCATGCAAGGCGTGCCACAAATTCGCGACCCGTGGCAGCCCAGCAGCACACCGCGATAATGTCACGCCCGCGGACGCGGCGAAGCGCCTTTCCTCTTCCCGGGACCCACGGCCAACCCCGGGTTGCGGGCTGGCGCCGCAGGCGCCAACCCCAATGCCGTGCCTGGCCCCGGACGTCCGATCAGGCTTTAAGCGCCCCCGAGGCTTTGGCGACGTGGGTTGCGATGGCATCCATCAGGGGTGGGGAGAGACAATCGTATGGCTCCAGACGCAACTCCCGCAAGCGCGCGCGCACGGCCGACATCTGATCGGGGTTGGTGCCCAACTCGATGATCGAGGAGACGAAGGCGGCGAACTCGGGAGCCGACCAGCCCTGCTCTCGCCCGAGCTCGGTGTGAATAAAATCCAGGCCATAGAAGGGGTGCTTGGAATTTTCGATGCGCCCGTACATATGCACGCCGCACCCCGTGCAGGCGTGCCGTTGGATCGCCGCGTTGGCATCCACGACCTTCAGTTTCTCGGCACCCTTGCTGACGTTCAGCTTGTCGCGTGGCACAACGGCGACCTGAGAGAACATGGCGCCCGCCGGCTTCCAGCACTTGGTGCATCCGCAGACGTGATTGTGCGCCGACTGGGCACCGATGCTGACCTCAACGGGATTGCTCGCGCATCGGCACACCAGCGTACCGCCAGAAAAGCTCCCTGCGCCGGCTCTCACGCCGTTGTCGACTGCAGGATGAATGGAAATCTGCGCCATCGTCGGTCCTCCCTTATGAGCCGCCGGCGCTTCGTTGCGCCGTGGCGGTTGACCACCTTCTTGCGACCTAGTCACGCCAATGAGATTGAGAAAGCTCCTCCAAGGATTCATTTTGGCCTCGATGTCATGCTTTCCGGGCCAACCTTAGACCTCTATGTTCGACTTGGAAACTTGCAATCACACAAAAAGCCATCAAGATCGCCTGAGCGGGATTTGGCCATTTGGGCAGTCGGCTTGAGTGGGACAGGTCCCTCGCACTTTGGATTTCGACAAAGGGCCGGCAATGGGGCCGGCGGTCATGGTATTGTGCTGGTGCGAACGCCCAAACAGCGACAAGGAGGAAGCCGCCATGAAGTCCCGCGCTGCCGTCGCCGTCGAGAAGGGAAAACTGCTCGAGATCATGGAAGTGGACCTCGAGGGACCCAAGTCGGGTGAGGTGTTGGTTGAGGTCAAGGCGACAGGCATTTGTCACACCGACGAGTTTACCCTGTCGGGTGCTGACCCCGAGGGCCTGTTTCCGGCGGTCCTCGGCCATGAAGGCGCCGGCATCGTCGTCGATATCGGGCCCGGCGTCAGCAGCGTGAAAAAGGGCGACCACGTCATCCCCCTCTATACGCCCGAATGCCGGCAATGTCCGTCCTGCCTGTCGCGCAAGACCAATCTGTGCACCGCCATCCGCGCCACGCAGGGCCAAGGCCTGATGCCCGACGGCACGTCGCGCTTTACGCTCGCCGGCAAGAGGCTGTTTCATTACATGGGGACCTCCACCTTCTCGAATTTCACCGTGCTGCCGGAGATCGCCGTTGCCAAGGTGCGCGAGGACGCACCCTTCGACAAGATCTGCTACATCGGTTGCGGCGTCACCACCGGCATCGGCGCGGTTCTCAACACCGCCAAGGTGGAACCTGGCGCCACAGCCATCGTCTTCGGTCTCGGCGGCATTGGTCTCAACGTCATCCAGGGTCTGCGCCTGGCCGGCGCCGATATGATCATCGGGGTCGATCTCAATGCCGACAAGAAGGCCTGGGGCGAACGCTTTGGTATGACGCACTTTGTCAACCCGACCGAGGCCGGCAAGGAGCTGGTGGCGCATCTGGTCAACATGACAAAACGCGGTGCTGACCAAATCGGCGGCGCCGACTACACCTTTGATTGTACCGGCAATGTCGCAGTCATGCGCCAGGCCCTGGAAGCCAGCCATCGCGGCTGGGGCCAATCCATCATCATTGGCGTGGCGCCCGCCGGCGCCGAGATCGCCACCAGGCCGTTCCAGCTCGTCACCGGCCGGGTCTGGAAGGGCACAGCCTTCGGCGGCGCGCGCGGCCGCAGCGATGTCCCCAAGATCGTCGATTGGTACATGGACAAGAAAATCGAGATCGACCCGATGATCACCCACACCATGCCGCTGACGGACATCAACAAGGGCTTCGACCTCATGCATGCCGGCAAGAGCATCAGAAGCGTGGTGATCTATTAGATTTGCGGGGGTTGACCCGGCCGTGGTGGTGCCGCGGCCGCAGCGTCTTGCCGCGCGGCCGCGCCGATCGAGGCGCGCCCAGCGGCCGACCGCTAGATGCAGTAAAATCGCTAGGCTCGTTGCAGTAGCCAAGAGCCCCCGCGTGCCTCGGGCGATGCATTTATTTGGTCTGACCGTCGGGGGCATACTGTTCGAGGAAGGCCAGCAGATCATTAATGTCTTTTTCGTCATTGAGGCCCGGGAAGACCATCTTGGTATTCGGGATCTTCGCCTTAGGGTTCTTGATGTACTCGCGGAAAGTCGCCTGATCCCAGGTTATCCCTGAATTTTTATTGGCCTCGGAGTAATTGAAGCCCTCCACGGTTCCCGCCTTGCGGCCCATCAAGCCATTCAGAGCCGGCCCCACCATGTTTTTGGCTGTAGGACCGACCTGGTGACAGGCCCGACATTTGTTGAAGACGGCTTTGCCATCCTCGGCGCTTTGCGCCGCTGCCATGCCCGGCATCGCCACCATCACGGCAGCCAGCAACCGGACCCGCTTCGTCAGGACAGCGACCTCTTCCCCAACAGGAGGGTTCGAGCGACTTGGAGCCCTTGGCTCACGTGGCTCAGCGGAACCTGCGCGCAGGAGCCATCCTGGGAGCATGATGTTTGGTGTCGTGGATGTGGCATGCGGTGGGTATCGTCGACGTTTGCCTGACAAGACGGCCGGCGTGAGAACCACGTCAGCCCAGAGTTAAGCTTAGCGCAAGCAGCGAAAGAAGGTGTCTAGGATCGAGGGCACCGAGACAGGCAGATCCGGACGGCCCACCCAGATGCGCAAGGCGCCGCCGCTCTCACCGACACTGGCGCTCCACCCGTCAACCAACGTCTAGTTCGGCTGGCAGATAACTGCTAACTTCCATTCCCACCTGTTGCTCTTCGACCTGAGGCTTGCTCCACGCCTTTTTCATGTTGGCTTGCTCCGAACCCGTTTCACAGTTGCGAGCGGCGACACGCTTGCGCGCCGGTCAGGCGATTGCGAAGTATCAGGCAGATAGACGTGGAGAGCAAACGGAATTTACCAACGTCCGGCTTGACGAATTTGTGAGCGTTGCAGCGCCAGCCGGGCGCAACGAGATCACCGCCACGGCCCCGTGCTGGTGGCCCGGCACGGTGGTCATCACCGGTGATGCTCATTGATGACCCGGTGCTGCTCCTTGATGACAAGAGTGACCGACCATCGACAGGAGACCAGAGTGAACTGCGCCATCGCCTTTCAGCAGATCGGCGGTGCCGTCCTTCGGGGCAGGGCGCGACACCCCCCGTGCTGTTCTGGTGGGCCATTGCCAGCAGATCCCTCGCTAGCCCAGCCGCCGGCGATCCGTGCCTGGAGCACCCACATGCGACGTTTCCTCCTGCAGCCGGCGCTCCGTCTGCTGCGCCGCAGCAAAGGCCATTGTCTGCCCTGGCTCGGCATCCTGTTTGCCACCCAGTTGGCTTCGGCGGCGACGGCCGCGCGTGAAGCATCCACCCCCGCGCCGGCGGCAACGGTGCAGCGGTTCGCCATTGTGCTTGCCCGCGAGCGCCGGGAGCTGCCGCCGCCCCTCTCGTTGCTTGATACACCGGCTAAAGATGACGCGGTCGCCGGTGCGCAACTCGCCATCAATGACAACAACACGACCGGCCGTTTCCTCAATCAAGAGTTCCATCTTGAGATTGTGCAAGGCATGGCGGGCGATGAACTCATCGCCGAAGTGGATGCGCGCGTGCGCAATGGCGCGTCCTTCATCGTGCTCGATGCAACACCGCAGACGGTGGTCGCGCTCGCCGATCGACTCAAAGATCGCAACGTGCTGATCCTGAATGCGGCCGCCAATGATGACCACTTGCGAGCCGAGGGATGCCGGCGCAACCTCGTGCACACGGCACCGTCGCGCAGCATGCTGGCAGACGCCCTGGCCCAGTACCTGGTTTGGAAGCGCTGGCGCCGCTGGTTTCTGGTGACTGGGGCGGAGCCCGGCGACCAAGCCTTTGCCGAGGCGATCCGGCGCGGTGCCAAGCGCTTTGGCGCCAAGATCGTCCAGGAGCGCACGTTCACCCTGGCGCCTGGCAACCGGCGCTCGGATGGGGGGCACGAACAAATTCAGGAACAGATTCCAGCCTTCAGCCAGAACGTGGCCGACCACGACGTGCTCGTGGTTGCCGACGAAGGCGGTCAATTCGGCGATTACCTGCCCTACCGTACCTGGGACGCCCGGCCGGTCGCAGGCACGCAAGGCTTGGTCCCGACGAGCTGGCATCCGTCGCTTGAACAATGGGGCGCCACGCAATTTCAGAACCGCTTCCTGCGTCTCGCCCATCGACCCATGCGTGCGCTCGACTACAATGTATGGGTGGCGATCCGGTCGATCGGCGAAGCGGCGGCGCGCGCACCGACGGCGATGCCCAACGACATCATTGCCTATCTGCGGTCTGATGAGTTTGAGCTTGCCGCCTTCAAAGGTCGCAAGCTGAGCTATCGCTCCTGGAATGGCCAGTTGCGCCAGCCAATTCTGCTGGCGACAGCGAAGCTGCCAGTGACGGTCTCCCCGCAGCCGGGTTTCTTGCATCAATCGTCCGAGCTCGATACGCTCGGCACGGATAAGCCGGAATCCACCTGCAAAGCCTACGCATCCCAATGAGGCCGTGAGGCCCGTTCCTCACGCTCCGAGCAGTCGAGGGTGGCCGTGTCTATGCGCAAAGCGAATTGCCGCAGAACCATCGCCGCCTTGGCGTTTTCGGCAGGGCTTGCCGTGCCAGGCCTGCTGCAAGCCTATACGGTCTATGTCACAAACGAAAAGGACAACACCGTCAGCATCATCGATAGTTCGAAGCTCGAGGTGGTGAAGACCATCAAAGTCGGACAGCGACCGCGCGGCATCATGCTGTCGAAGGACGAAAAGTGGTTGTTGATCTGTGCCAGCGACGACAACAACGTGCAGGTTTACGACACCGAGACGCTGGAGCTGGTTAAAACCCTGCCCTCGGGCCCAGATCCGGAGCTGTTCGTTCTGCACCCCGTCGGCAATCCGCTCTACGTCGCCAACGAGGACGACAACCTCGTGACGGTTGTCGACATCGCCAACAATACGGTGTTGGCGGAGATCTCGGTCGGCGTCGAACCGGAGGGGCTGGGCATTAGTCCCGATGGCAACCTGCTGGTGGCAACCTCCGAAACCACCAATATGGCGCACTTCATCGACACCGCCAGCCACACGATCATCGACAACGTGCTGGTCGACAGCCGACCGCGTGTGGCGGAGTTCACGCCGGATGGATCACAGGTGTGGGTCAGCGCCGAGATCGGCGGCAAGGTCACCGTGATCGATCCGAAGACGCGCAAGATCCTGGCCAAAATCGGCTTCGAGATCTTGGGCGTCAATCCCGACGCGATCCAGCCGGTAGGGGTGCGCATCAGCCGCAATGGGAAAACGGCGTTTGTCGCGCTCGGTCCGGCCAACAGGGTCGCCGTCATTGATACGACCACCTTCAAGGTCGAGAAGTACCTCCTCGTCGGCCAGCGTGTCTGGCAGCTTGGGTTCACGCCCGACGAGAAGTTCCTGTTCACCACCAACGGTGCCTCCAACGACGTGTCGGTGATCGACGTTGAGAAGCTGCGGGTCGTGCGCTCGATTAGAGTCGGGCGTTACCCCTGGGGTGTGGTGGTCGCACGCCATTGATGCCTGAGCCATGCGGCGGTCTCATCAGCGCAGGAGGAGGACATGTTTCGCGTGCTCGGCGGCACCCTGTTGGCGTTCTTATTGCAGATCCCGCCGGGATCCGCACTTGCCGAAGGCTACTTGGCGCAAAAGCCGGAAAAACTTGCCGACCTGGTGATGGGTCTCGGGGCGGCAGGCTACGGCATTTCTCAAGGGGAGTTCGCCCTGACCACAGGCAAAGCCTATCGCCTCAAGGTCAAGTCAACCGGCCAGAAGCCCTGCGCATGGGAGGCACCGGAGTTCATGAATTTCGTCTGGCTGCGCAAGATCGAGGTGAACAAGGTGGAAATCAAAGCCAGCCATGTTTACGAGATCGAAATGGAGCGGGAAGGCGAGGCCGAGCTGTTTTTTGTTCCCATCCGGCCTGGCGAATACGCTTGGCGTTGCCGTGGGCTTGAGAGCAAGGGAATGACCGGAAAGTTTATTGTCAAGTGACCCCTGCCGTGCAACCCGCAGCAGAGGCAAGTCCGTATGCGCTGCAGATAAGCGGCGTCAGCCATCGTTTCGGCGCGACGCTGGCGCTCGACAACGTCGCCCTGGCGGTGCCGCGCGGTGCTTTTGTCGTGCTGCTCGGTCCGAACGGGGCGGGAAAGTCGACGCTATTTGCTCTGGCCACCCGGCTTTACGATAATGCCAGCGGTGAAATCCGCATTCTCGGCCACGACGTGCGCCGACGGCCAATGGCGGCGCTGCAGAACCTCGGCGTGGTCTTTCAAAGCCGCAGCCTCGATAGCGATCTGACCCTGCAGCAGAACCTCATTTACCATGCCGCGCTGCATGGCATCAGCCGACGCCAGGCCAAATCCCTCTCGCTGCGGGCGCTGGCCAGAGTCGGACTGGCCGAACGCGCCAGGGAAAAGGTGCGCGCGTTGTCCGGCGGGCAAGCCCGCCGGGTGGAAATTGCGCGCGCGCTATTGCACGAACCAACTTGCCTGTTGCTGGACGAGGCCACGGCCGGCCTGGACGTTGCCTCGCGCGAAAGCGTGCTGGCCATGGTCCGCGCTTTGGTCAGCAAAGAAGCGGTCGGCGTTTTGTGGGCCACGCATCTGGTAGACGAGGTCGACGACGATGATTGCATCGTCCTTTTACACAAGGGGCGCGTACTGTTTTCCGGGCGTGGGCCGGCGCTGCGCGAGCTCGCCCAGGCCGATACTCTGCGCAGCGCATTTTTGCGTCTGGTGGACACGAGCAACCGGGGAGCGGCCCCATGAGCGTCGAGGTCATGCCGCGCCGGTTGGGTTTTGCCGCCTATCTCACCTGCTTGGGTGGCATTGCCTGGCGCGAGGTTCTGCGCTTTCTGCATCAACGCGAGCGTTTTCTTGCCGCCCTCGTCCGACCGCTCGTCTGGTTATTCATCTTCGCCGCCGGCTTTCGACAGGTCCTCGGCGTGTCGATCATTCCGCCCTATCAGACCTACGTTCTCTATGAAGTGTTCGTGACGCCGGGTCTGGTCGGCATGATCCAACTCTTCAACGCCATGCAAACATCTTTATCAATGGTCTACGACCGTGAGACGGGGGTGATGCGGACCCTGCTGCTCAGCCCCTTCCCGCGCGGTTTCCTCTTGCTGTCAAAGCTGGCGGGTGGTGTGGCCGTATCCTTGTTACAGGTGTATGTGTTTTTGCTGATCGCCTATTTTTGGGAAATTGAGCTGCCGATGGTCGGTTACTTTGCGGTCTTGCCAGCGCTCCTGCTGTCCGGCCTGATGCTGGGATCGCTCGCCCTTTTTATGTCGTCGGTGATCAAGCAGCTCGAGAATTTCGCCGGCGTCATGAATTTCATCATTTTCCCGATGTTTTTCGCCTCCTCGGCCCTCTATCCGCTGTGGCGCATCAAAGAAGCAAACCCGCTGCTCTATGAGATTTGCCGGGCCAATCCATTCACCCACGCCGTCGAGCTCATCCGCTTTGCCATGTACGGCGAGGTCGAGCCGACCTCGCTCGCCATCGTCCTGGCTTTCACCGCCGTCTTTCTGACCGCGGCGATTTACGCCTATAACCCGTCCAAGGGAATGCTGGCGCGGCGCGGCGAGCCCGGTTGAGGATCCCTGACAATGCCTCACCCCAACGTCAGCAGACTTGCCATCGGCGCCGCCTTTGTTGCCTCCGCAGCGCTCGGCGCCGACAGCGGCAGCCAGGATTGGCCCTGCGTGCAGCGCAAGGTCACCCAGCTGACCTCGGCGCAATTCTGGGACGGACCGCAAGTCGATGGTTTGTCTCGCTGGCAGGACAATGCTGCGATCGACAAGTTGATCCCGGTGTTGGTCAGCCGCCGCGTCCCCATCGAGGATGCGGCTGCGGCCATCGGGCGGTTTGCAGCGGAGCAGCCGCAGACAAGTCGCGACGAGACGCTAAAGCAGCTTTTTGCCGGGTTGCTTGCCACCGTGAACAACGAGCGCCGCCTCGTCATCAGCGGCATCGAACGATTTCAGCAGCGCCAACGCGGCCGCGCGCAGGAGATCGAACGCCAGGGCATCGAGATTCATCAGCTGAAGGAGCGGGCTGCGACGGACGAAAGTGCCCGCGCCGCACTGATGCTCGCCGAGGACAAATACAAATGGGATGTCCGCGTGTTCACGCGAACGGCAGCAATCCCTGCCGCTCGCGTGTGAGGTGCCGGTTCTGATCGAGCAGCGGCTTTTTGCGCTTGGTCGCGAAATCCGTTCGCACATGCGCGATTGATGCAAAGTCGGGTTAGTTAGCGCCTCGGCAAAGTGATGAGATTGGCCTGCTCATCGAGCAAGGGCACCCCGTATTGCAGCAAAATCGCATCGATCTCGCCTTGCCGCTTGGCGATGATGTCGTTGAGCTGGTGCTTCCATTCGTCCTCGAGGTTGCGCACGCCGAAGGTGATGCGATAGGCCATGCGCGGTTCGGCCGTCTCCTTCAGCAGCGGCACCACAGCCAGCTTTTCCCCGCCTCTGGCCGCATAATACCCCGCGATCGGCCCCCACAAGATGCCGGCCTCGATCTCGCCCGAGCGAATATCGGCAATCATGCGCTCGCCAGGCAAATCGTAACGCCGGTCGACCAGCAAGGGATAGGGCCGAGCGCGCTGCATCAGCCCCAGTCGCACCATCAGGCTGCTTGGTGGCGTACCGGCAATGATGCCGATGCGCTTATCGCCAAGACGTGGATCGCCGAGGCTATCGACGCCGTCGAGGCCGGCGCCGTGGCGATATACCAGGGCATAGGTCGAGCGATAGTATGAGTTCGTGTTGAGAACCAGGTCGTCACCCTGGGCATAGCCCATGACCACGTCGCAACGCTTGGCAAACAGCGTATTGCGGATGAAGCCGGTCGCTTGCGGGAACCAGGTATACTCCACCGGCACCTTGAGATCAGCGGCCACCAACTCGGCAACCTTATTCTCGAAGCCTTCGCCCTTGTCGTTCGAAAACGGCATGTTGCTTGCGTCAGCGCAAACGCGCAGGGCCGTGCGGTTGACGAGGTCGACACGCTGCCGTTCGGCGGCGTGCGCGGCGAGCCCGCAGCCCATCGTGGCCAACACCAGCAGCAAGACGATGAGGCGCTCACTTACCACCGAAACAGGCCTTTTCCGCGTTGTCTGCCGCTGCCGGCTTATCGACGCGCTTGGCAGGGCGGCCGCGCGGCAGCACACCGTCCGCGCGCGCTTTCAAGTAAACGTAGATATCATCGATGTAGCACATGACATTGGGATTATCCCCGAGCGCCGGCATCTTGCTTTGCTTATCGGCGCGCATCACTTCGCGACCGCTGGCAACGACCAACATGAAATCAGGGTAGCTCATGGTTTTCAGGGATTCGATCAGCCCGGGCGCATAAGTCGAGCCCTCGCCATCGGGTCCGTGGCACACGTGGCATTCGGAATGATAACGGCGGAACCCCGAAAAGGTGTACCAGTCGACCGTGCCGTCGTTGGTGATCTGGTAGGTGGGCGAACCATCCGCGGTCTCCCATTTGCCGTCCTTTTCCTTCTTCTCCGTCTGGCCGACCGCTGCCGGCACCTGCAGAAGGCCAAAAACGACAATAGAGGCCAGCGCCAAGCGACTGTGCGTCACAAGCAACTCCAGGTGCGGGAGGCGTGGTGGAGGAAGACACGCTGCCGGCGCGTGGGAGGCCGGCTGACGCCGGCCTCCCGGTTTTTTTTGCGCGTTATGGCAGCGTGAACACGGTCAGCGCTCCGCCGAGCGCCGTATAGTCGCGAAGCCCGGCGTAGCCGCCGACGGCACCCAAGCCATCGGTCGGGTTCGTGAGGCCCGCAGCAAGGCCGATACCGGCCCAGCCGCCGACGCCCGAGAGCACCGCCACATACTGTTTGCCACCGTGGCTATAGGTCATCACGTTGCCGATGATGCCGGACGGCGTCTTGAACTTGAACAACTCCTTGCCGTCCTTCTCATCAACTGCCTTCAGGTAGCCTTCCAGCGTGCCGTAGAAGACAATGCCACCGGCGGTGGCAAGCGCGCCTGACCAGACGGAGAACTGTTCAGGCTTCGACCAGGCGATCTTGCCTTGGCCTGCGTCCCAGGCAACGAAGTTGCCCATGCCGCCGTGACTGCCCGGTGCCGGGAACATCGACAGCGTCGCCCCGACGTAGGGCTGGCCGGCCGTGTAGGAGACCCGGAACGGTTCGTAGTCCATGCACACGTGGTTGGTCGGCACGTAGAACAGGTTTGTCCGCGGGGAGAAGGCCGCGGGCTGCTGGTCTTTGGTGCCGAGGGCTGCGGGGCAGACGCCTTTGGTATTCTTGTCCTGGCCGGTCTGGAACGTCGAATATTCCTTGACGACCTGAGGACGACCGTACTGCGGACTGTTCTTGTCCATGACAACGCCGCTGGTCCAATTGACCTTGGGGTCGTATTTCTCGGCCACCAGCAGCTCTCCCGTCACGCGGTCGAGCGTGTAGCCGAGACCATTACGGTCGAAGTGGACCAACGCTTTGCGCTTTTGACCCTTGACGTCGATGTCGGCAAGAATCATTTCGTTGACGCCGTCGAAGTCCCACTCATCGAAGGGCGTCATCTGGTAGGCCCAGCGCGCCATGCCCGTGTCAGCGTCACGGGCGATGATGGCCATCGTCCATTTCTGGTCGATCGGCTTGCCATCGGGGCCGGCACGCTGCACCGGGTTCCAGGTCGAAGGATTGGCCGTCCCGTAGAAGAACAGGTTGGTCTCAGGATCGTAGGAGAACCATCCCCAGGCGGTACCGCCGCCGATCTTCCACTGATCGCCGTTCCAGGTTTTGAGCGAGGAGTCCTTGCCGACGGGCTTGCCCAGCGACATGGTCTTTTCTGGATCGAACAGCGTTTCTGAGTCTGGGCCCAGCGTATAGGCGCGCCACGCCTGCTTGCCGGTCTTGGCATCGTAAGCGGTGACGTGGCCGCGCACGCCGAACTCGGCTCCGGAGATGCCAACGATGATCTTGTCCTTCACCGGCAGCACGGTGGCCGTATTGGTCTCACCCTTCTTGGGATCACCGTTGACGACCTTCCATTTCTCCTTCCCAGTCTTTGCCTCAAGCGCAACCAAGGTGGTGTCCGCTTGATGATGATAGATGGTATCGTCAGCGTGGGCGAGGCCACGATAGACGGTATCGCAACACATCACTGGAATGACGGAGGGGTCTTGCTTGGGCTCGTACTTCCAGAGGATCTTGCCCTCGTTCTTCAGATCGAGCGCATAGACGATATTGGGAAAGGGCGTGTGGACGTACATGACGTCGCCCACCACAAGCGGCGAGCCCTCATGGCCACGCAGCACGCCGGTCGAGAACGTCCAAGCAACTTTTAGGTTTTTGACGGTGTCACGATTGATTTGATCAAGCTTGCTGTAGCGTTGATTGGCGTAATCGCCCGTCTGAATCACCCATTGGTTGGGATCTGCGGTCCGATCGAGGACGTCCTTGCTCGCTTGGGCCGGTACCGCTGACGCGGCCACGGCCAGCAATACACCTGCGAGTGCATGTCTGTGCATAGCGCCACTCCTTGAAGAACATTTCTTATAAGTGGTAGCGATCGCCAGCACGTCGCAGCCAAGCCCCCCCAATTTTGCCGAACTTCAGGGCTTGCGAACGGAACGCTCATTCCCGCAATCAAGGGCGTTCCTGGAGTCGAGGGCTACCAGTGCAAAATCCTACGCAGGATTGCCCGATCCCGCAAGTCAAAATGACGCATTGGGATTGTCGGGCGATGGACGGGGCGCGTTAATCGCGCCGGCGACCAGGCCTGCCCCGGACCCTTTCCGCGGTGAGGAGCCTCAAAAGCAAAGGAGCTCGGCTTCAACCTGGGCGCGCTTCAAGTCGTCGATTTTGGCGCGCAGCGCTGGCGCGTTGAGGAACATCGCGGCATTCTCGCCGCCACGCTGGCGCACGCGCATGATCGTTTCGGCCTCCTCGTACTTCTGGTAGGGCAGCAGCGCGGCAATGGCGTCAATGGAACACGCGCATCGCTCCAAGGCTTGACGCGTCTGACCGTTCACCTGCATGCAGCCAAACACGTAGTCGGCGCGGGCAATCGTTGGATAGTCGTTGACGGGGACCTCAACGGGCTGGGCGGTTGCAACAGCGCAATGGACGGCCAACAGGCCGACCGCCCCTAGCATTCGATGCATCCCGTCCTCCGATCTTTGAGCTGGACGTTAGGAGGCAGCCTTCAAGGGTCTGCGGCAGCCTTGGCAGGCACCGAGGCGCGCGGCCCACGCCCCAAAATCGGCAGCAATTGACCATAGACCCAGGCCTGCAGCGGCGCAATCATGGGGGCCAACGGCCGGGCGCGGCCGACGTCAAGGCTTGCGGCCGAACATGCTGCCCGAGACAACCGGCAAGATGGTGCGCAAAAGGCTCCTCGCAGGCGATCTGCTGTGGCGACCCTGTTGGCTGCCGCCGCGCTGGCCTATGCTGGGCAGCGCAGGCTTTGCAGGCCACGACCCAAGCGTTATGCGCGACATCGCCAGGATAGGTGCCAAATAGGAGGACGTCGTGATCGCTATTCTCTTCACGGTCTGTCTCGTCGCCGATCCAGGCACCTGTCGCGATCACAAGATAACCCTGCTCCCAGGCGTCACCGTCATCCAGTGCCTGATGCGGGCCCCGCCGCAGATCGCCCAATGGTGCGAAGAGCACCCGGGCTGGCACGTCGAGCGCTGGCAATGTGGCGATGCGAGCCGGGAGCAGATTTGACGGCTACGTGAGCAGCGAGGCGAAGCATGCAAGTAGCGCGCTGGCGCAAACGACCATTAGCCGCTGCCCTGCTTGGGCTCGCCCTCTCAGGTGCTGCCGCCGCCCAGGACATGATCCGATATTTGGATCTCAAGTCAGACGAGTTCACCAAGGCCGATTTTACGCGTGCCGAAATCGAGGCCGCCCTCGCGGCGGTTGGCCCAACGGGTCTGCTTGACCTCACCGGTCGGCGCCTCAATGGCCTTGATCTGTCGGCGCTCGACCTCAGGCGCAGCAAGCTACAGGCCGCACGCCTCAACAAGGCCAATCTTGCCGGCGCCAACCTCGATGGGGTGATGTTGGACCAGGCCTGGGCGCTCGAGGCCGATTTTACCGGCGCCACGCTCCGGGGTGCCAGCTTGTTTGCCACGCAGCTGATGGGTGCTCGGCTCGATCGGGCCGATTTTTCCGCCGCTCGGGTCGCCGCCGATCTATCGCGCGCGAGCCTGATCGAGGCGCGCTTTGACGGCGCGAATTTGTCCCCCGACATGCGCAACCAATCCATGGGGTTGATGCGGGGCGTTTTGCGATCGGCCAAGTTGGATCGGGCAAGCTTTGCCAATGCCAACCTGTCGCGCGTGGCCCTCGAGTTCGCGTCCTTGCGGGGGGCGAGCCTCAAGGCTGCCAAGCTGAACGGGGCCGAACTGGCCGGTGCCGATCTGCAAGGCGCTGACGTCACCGACGCCGATTTCGAGAATGCCGATGCCACCTCCACCCGCTTGCTGGGCCTGCATGGACGGGCCCAGGCGCGCAATTTCGATCGCATCAAAAATCTCGACCGCGCCTTTTTGGATTAGGCCTGGCGAGGCAGGTGCTGAAAGGTGGGATGGCGACACCTCGGCCCGAGAATTGGTGAAGAATTGGCGGGCAAATCGGGCGAGGAATGCCTCGGCGATGCGCCTCGAGCCCGCAGCCGGTCCGCAGCGGCCCCCGAGGCCGCCATGACGGTGCCGCGTCACGGAGGCCTTTTTCGCCAGCTGTTTTGCCGCGTGTTGGCGCGCGCGTTCCAAGCGCTAAGATCGTGGTTTTTCTGGGTTTTTCAGCGCACGCGCCAGAACGGCGCCGGCGACTAAAGCACTTGTCGGCAAAAGACAGTTCACGTACGGTCAAGCCGGCTCACGCTTGCACGAGACGATCCAAACGGCGACGTGGGCTCGCCAAGGTCTCACTGTCGCTGAATGCCCGCCGACAGCTTGACACCATGGCAAGGCGGCGCCAGCATTTGCACGGCTACAACAAGAGGGCTCGAAACTCCCAACCGACAATGACGGGAGTTCGGGTTGGAGGAGACACATCATGTCATCAGTGTGGATACGCCGTTTCGCGACGACCGTCGCCGGCTTTGGACTGTTGGCCGCGCCCGGTGCCGACGCCCAGGAAGTCAAAACCGCGACCAAATGGGGCGATATGGCCCTGGTGACCCAGGATCTGCTCAATCGCGCGGCGAGCGACGGCAACAATTTCCTGCATACCAACGGCAACTACCACCAGACCCGGTACTACCCCAACCGCCAGATCAACACGTCGAACGTCCACAAGCTACGCCCGGCCTGGATGTTTCAGACCGAGGTGAAGGACTCCTTTGAGACCTCACCGATCATCGTCAACGGCATCATGTATTTCACGACGGCGTTCAATCATGCCTACGCCGTCGATGCGCGCACCGGCGAGCAGCTTTGGCACTTCAAGCACAAGATGGGGCCGGTTACCGTCTACTGCTGCGGACCCAACAATCGCGGCGTGGCGGTGGCGGGCGACCGCGTGTTCATGGCAACGCTTGATGCCAAGCTGGTCGCACTCGATGCCAAGACCGGGCAGCTTGTTTGGGAAACACAAGTTGCTGATCCAGAGCTTGGCTATTCCGAGACAATGGCGCCGACCGTTGTCGGCGACAAGATCTTGCTTGGCACCAATGGTGGCGAGTACGGCATCCGTGGCTTCGTCAAGGCCTTCAATACCAAGGACGGCAAGCTGCTCTGGACATTCAATACCATCCCCGAGACGTCTGTCGGCGTATGGGCCACCAAGGACGCCACCGGCCGCGATATGAAGCGCGATATCAACAAGGAAAAGGCCGATCTTGCCCGCATCGGCGATCCTTACAAGACGCTGGGTGGCGGCGTCTGGCAAAATCCGGCGGTCGATCTGGAGACAAATCGCATCTACTTTGTGGTCGGCAATCCATCGCCTGACCTGGACGGGTCGTTGCGCCCGGGAGACAACCTGTATACCGACAGCTTGGTAGCGGTCGATCTCAATACCGGCGCCTATGTGTGCCACTACCAATACATCGCGCACGATGTCTGGGACCTCGACGCGGTTTCGCCGCCGGTGATCACGACGGTGCGCGGTCGCGACGGCAATGCGCTCAAAGGTGTGCTGCATGCGGGCAAGACCGGACACATCTATGTCCACAATGCCAGCGACTGCAGTCTGATCCGCTTCTCCGAAGCGATGGTGCCCCAGGAAAATATGTGGGTGCTGCCGACCAAGGACGGAGCGCGCATGCTGCCCGGCGCCAACGGCGGCGTCGAATGGTCGCCGATTGCCATCGATCCGGGCAAGAGCTTGGCGTATGCCATCAATCTGCACCAGCCGATGACCTACCACGTGGAATCGACACCCTATCCCAAGGGCAAGCTCTGGCTGGGCGGCGCCTTCAAGGTCATTCCCGCCGAGGAGCAGTGGGGCAACGTCACCGCCGTGGACTACGATACCGGCAAAATCAAATGGCAGGTGAAGACGCAACAGCCCATGATCGGCGGCATCCTGGCCACTTCGGGCGGGCTTGCCTTTGCCGGCGAGGGCAATGGCCTCTTCAAGGCCTACGATTCGGAGACTGGCGCCGTGCTCTGGAAATTCCAGGCGGGAGCCGGCGTCAACGCGCCTCCGTCCTCCTATACGGTCGACGGCAAGCAGTACATCGTCGTGGCTGCTGGCGGCAATACGCAGCTCGACTACAAACGCGGCAACACGCTCATTGCGTTCTCGCTTGTCGACTGAGCAGAAAGCGCAAACTTGACGAGGGGCGAGACGGCACGCGACTGTCTCGCCCCTGTCTTTTGTGTCGCCGGCCAACCCCAGCCCTGCAATGTCAACCCTTGCCAAGCACGTGCTGTTTTGCCTTGGCCTGCTCCTCGTCACGCTTGCCGCTAGCCAACGCTCGGCAGCCCAGGACCAGGCCAGGCTGCAGGAGCAGGTTCAGCTTTGTGCAGCCTGCCATGGTGAGAACGGCGTGCCGCAGGAGAAAACCACGCCAATCATCTGGGGGCAGACTTTGGGCTACCAGTATTTGCAGCTGCGGGACTACAAGAATGGCGACCGCAAGAGCGACCAGATGACGCCGGTCGTCGAGTTGCTCGAGCGCCAGGATCTGTTGGCTTTGGCCGAGTACTTTTCGAAAAAGCCGTGGCCGCGCAACAGCGCCCCAGCAGCCCCTCGCGACGTGGCAGAAAAGGCGGCCCGCGCCAATACCGCCGTCGGTTGTACCGGCTGCCATCAGGCGCAATATCAAGGTGAGGGGACACAGCCTCGATTAGCCGGTCAGAACACGGAGTACATGATCAAGACAATGCTCGAGATCCGCAGCGGGGTGCGCGCCAACAATCCGGGAATGACCACCCTCATGAAGGCCACGTCGACGGATGATATCACGGCGCTGGCGGAGTACATGGCAGGCCTCGAGGTGGTGCGCTAGCTATTGCCGTTCCAGCCTGGCGCGCACGGCAGGATCGGCGAGATCGGCGGCCGTCTTGCCTTCGTGGTCCTTGAGGTCGGACGTGGCACCTTGCGCCAGCAGCAGTTTGATGATGTGGGTATGTCCGAGCTCCGCTGCCATCATCAGCGCGCTACGACCTCGGTTGTCGACGTCATCCAGCCGCGCACCCTGCGCCAGCAAAAGCTGTGTCGTTTTCAATCCGTCGGCGTCCGGGACGTCGTTGGCGTGACCGGCGGCCCACATCAAGGCGGTCAACCCGTTGCCGTATCGGGCATTCACGTCGACGCCAGCCTTGAGCAGGCGTTCGGCAATCTTGGCGAAACCGCGCGCGGTGGCATAGACGATGGCGGATTTGCCGGTGTTGTCGGCGGCGTTGGGATCAGCGCCCTTCTCGAGCAGCAGATTGACGATGCGCTCACTGCCATTGAAGGCGGCGGCGGCGACGGGCGCGACCGCCGAACGGCCGGGCGAATTGACGTTGGCACCGTGCTCGAGCAGCAGCGCAACAGCCTTGGGGCGATTGGCCTCGATGGCGAGGAACAGTGGTGTCGCCCCCGAAAGGTCGCGCAATTCGATATCGGCGCCGTGCTGCAGCAGAATGCGGGCCACTTCGGGCTCGGTTGCTTTGACGGCATGATGCAGGGCGGTGTCGCCCTCGCGGCGGCGCGCCCGCACCGAAGCCCCGTCTTGTAAAAGCTCAATCGTCAGCTCCGCGCAGCCCTTGCTCGCGGCTTGCGACAGATAGACGTTCAGCTGTCGATCGACGGCAGATTGCTTTTGAGCTGTATAACGCTGCGACAGCTCCCGGCACTCCAGCATATGTGCTTGGGCGTTCGCTGTTTGACCGCCGAAACCGCAAAAAAGCGCGGCCAGCATGGCCGAATTAGCGATAATCACCCGGTCGAACATCGTCGTTTCCTATGCCGGCCTCCTCGACTAAATTCCACCGAGATCGCCCTTAAGTCCAGAGCAGCAGCACCCCAACAATGTACGCCGCATGCCAGTGTGTGATGGGACTGCGGCCCTGGCGCGGCTGCCGCTCAATCCTGCGGCCAATTCGGGCGGCGATTGGAGGCTACGGCAGGCGGCTGATCGTCCTTGCCATTACCGGCCTCGCAATCACGATCGCGCTCGCGCCGACCAAATCCCTGCTGGCGAAGGGCACCGGCAAGGTCTTCATCTCCAACGAGAAAAGCAGTACCCTTTCGATCCTCGACCCGGCCGGCAAGTTACTGCAGACCATCGAGACCTGCGCGCGGCCCCGTGGCATGGCATTCAATCCTGATCACACGGCGCTTTACGTCGGTTGCGGCGACGACAACACCATCGCGCTCTACGACATCGGCTCGCTGCGCCTGGTGCGCCGGTACCGCAATATTGCCGCACCGGAGACCTTCGATCTGCATCCTGACGGTCGGCATCTTTACATCTCCAACGAAGATGATTCCGAAATGAGCGTACTCGACGTCGAAGCGGGAGAGATCGTTGCTCGTTACCCGACCGGGCCGGAGCCGGAGGGAGTGCTGATCACAAGGGACGGTCGATTGGCATTTGTCGCCTCGGAGGTCGCCAATCTCGTGCACGTCATCGATGTGCAGCAACAGAAGGCCATCAAGGATATTCCTGTCGGAACACGCCCACGGCGGTTCGCGCTTACTCCCGACAACAGGGAGCTGTGGGTGTCGGCTGAGCTGTCCGGCCAGGTCGAGATCATCGACGTCGAGAAGCTCGAAGCAAAAGGCAAGGTAGAATTCCAATTGCGGGCCATTCGGCGCGAGCTTTTCACGCCGGTGGATATCGTCATCACTAGCGACGGCAGCAAAGCCTACGTGGCGCTTGGACGCGCCAATCATGTGGCCGTGATCAATACCAGGAGCCGCGAGGTAATCGACTACATCGTCGTCGGCAAGCGCGCCTGGGGGCTGCGGCTCAACGCCGACGAAACTCGGTTGTGGGTCGCCAATGGGCTTTCCGACGACGTGTCGATCGTCGACACACGCAGCAACAAGGTGTTGGTGTCGGTGCCTGTCGGCCAGGTTCCCTACGGGATCTTGATCGATGATCGTTAGTCGCGTGCGGGTCGGCACGCTCGCCGCATGGATCTTGCTGCTGGCAGCCTCCGTCCCGATCGTCCGCGCCCAAGATCAGCCCCTGCGCGACCTGGCGATTGCCTTCGTGGATCGCACTGGAGACCCGCTGTACCAGGCTACGCCGGGCTATGCGGGGCTGTACCGGCCGGAGCATTTTTCATCGTTGCCGGCTGCGGAACTCGCGGTGAGGGATGGCGCTGCGGCGGCGCGGGCCCGAGGCAGAAAGTTGAGCCTGCTGCGCAAGTCTTTGCAGGAGGGGGAGGACGCGGCAGCCTCGGTGCGCCTGCTGGCGCAAGCGAACGGTGTCATGGCCGCGATCATCGATTTGCCAGCAGACGAGATGGTGCAACTGGCCAAGGCCGTGGCCGGCGAGCCCCTCATTCTCTTTAATGCCCGGCATCGTGAGGGCAGCCTCAGGTCGCAGACCTGCGGGACGCGGCTCCTGCACACACTGCCGAGCTGGTCGATGCTTCACGATGGCTTAGCGCAGCGCTTGCTTGAACTGGATTGGCGGCGCCTCTTCGTGCTGCGCGGACCACTTGCCGAGGACAAGGCACTCGCCGCGTCATTTCTCGCCGCGGCGAGAAAATTTGGCCTGCGTGTCGTGGAAATGCGCGATTTTGTGGCCGGCAACGATCCAAGGAAACGCGATCAGATCAACATCCGATTACTGACCGGTGGCATAGACTACGATGCGCTGTTCGTGGCCGATGCGCTCGGCGATTTCGCGCGCACGGTCCCCTTCAACACCGCCAAGCCCCGCCCTATTGTTGGTAGCGCCGGCCTTACCGCATCAGCTTGGCACCCTTATTGGGAGCGGTATGGGGCACCACAGCTCAACCGGCGTTTCTTTCGACTGGCCGGGCGACGTATGACGGATGAGGATTGGGCGACGTGGGTCGCCATGCGGGCGACACTTGATGCGGCCGCCGGCATAGCAGAGCCGTCCGCCGCCGGCATCTTCGAGGCACTAATCGCCCCCGAGATGAAAATCGAGCTCTATAAGGGGGCCCCCGGCTCCTTCCGGAGCTGGAGTCGTCAGCTGCGGCAACCCATTCTTCTTGGCACGCACGATGCTGTGGTCGCGCTGGCTCCGGTCGAAGGCGCGTTGCACCAGAAGAACAACCTGGACACGCTTGGTGCCGACGAATCAGAATTCCGCTGTGGTGGCTAGGCTGTTGTTGGTAACCACGGGGGCTTTGGGGGTTGGAGGAACTCAATGAACCGCGTGCTCGTGATCCTGTTCGGCGTCCTGTTTGCGGCACTGCCAGGGCGGCTGGCATGGGGCGAAGGCTATCTCGCCACCGACTTGCAAAAGCTGCCGGATCTGGTGTTCGGCGTGGATCAGGCCGGCTTCGCCGTGTCCACTCCAAGCTATCAGCTGACGACGGGTAAGGCCTACCAGCTGACGATCATTTCCAGCGGCAAGCGCGAATACGCCATCCACGCCGATGACTTCTTCAACTTCATCTGGCTGCGCAAGATCGAGGTTGGCGACGTCGAGATCAAAACGAACGGTCTCTACGAGATCGAGATGGAGCGAGAGGGCAAGGCGACGCTGTTTTTTGTGCCCATCAAGCCCGGCAAATATCGCATCTACGCCAAAGGACTGGACGCCAAAGGCGCGGTGGCGAGCATTGAAGTCAAGTAGCCGACCGCGGCGACCGATCGTCGTCTTCGGCGAGGCCCCGCGCCACAACAGCCTGGAGCTAGGGATCAGTGCCGTTGCATGCCTTGCGCGGAATTTACCGGCTGGGTTCGCGCCCCGCAAACCACAACTTGGGATCGCTGGCCCGCACACGGGCTTCCGGTAGGCCAAGCTCGCGGCGAACGATATTGGTGCCCTCGACCAGGGCAACGCACTTGTAGAACGCGATTCGCCGCGACAGGCCCTCGCGGCCAAAGCCACAATCGGTGCTGACGGCTAGCTGTTCCTTGGGGATATATTCCAGCGCCTTGCGGATCAGCGCCGCAACGTGCTCGGCCGGTTCCACCACCGTATTGCAATGGTTGACCACGCCGATGCCGATCTTCTTGTCGGTCTTGATGTGCTTGAACAGAGGCAGATCCTGGCCGTCGGAGCTCGCACACTCAATCGTCAAGACGTCACAGTTGAGTTGCAATAGATGCGGCAGAGCACGTTCGTAACTTGGCACTTGCCAATGCACGCGCTGTTGATTCGGATTACCCCAGCAGGTATGCACCCAGATCTCAGCGGTCACGCCGGTGAGCTGGCGATTGAATGCCTCGGTGAGGAACTCAAGATCGGCATCCGTGCAGTCTGGTTGCTGGGCGCGCATATGGTGCGGTGGTTCTTCGACCTGGATCAATGGGCAACCGGCGGCGGCCATATCGCGGAGCTCCGCGTTCATGATGTCGCAGAGATCGAGGATCATCGCCTTGTCGTCTTCATAAAACTCGTTCCAGAGCATGGAGGCGAGGGCGGGGGCGCAGATGGCGCCGAATTTTACCGGCCGGTCTGTCATGCGTTGCGCGACTTGCCAGAGCGCGGCGTATTCCAGCGGGCCACGCGTCAGCTTTTCACGCACCACACCGGGTTGATAGGCCTCCTGCACCTCCCACAAGATCTTCCCGGGGCGCAGACCGTGGCGCGACATCCAGCCCCGCGAAGTGTCGCGGTGGCCGCAGACGCCACCGAGGCGCTCGATCGGATAAAAGAACCAGGATTTGCCGCCCACACTCAGATCGAAGCGGCTGTCGCCGTCCGTCACGATGTCGAGCCCTGCCGCTTCCTGTTCGGCGATAATGCTGGCTACCGCGTCAAGATACTGTTCGCGGAACAGGGAATCGCCGAGTGCGGACTTGAAGGATCGGCCGGCCAGACTGCGGTCGAACCAAAGCGGTCGCGGGTAGGAGCCGGTGATGGTGGTGGGCAGAATCAGATCGCGCGTGACGGTGAGCACGGTCGCCTCCGTGGGTTACTGCCAAATGATAACGCAGAGGTCGGCGCCCGTGAAAAGGGGGCCCCGCGTGCCTCTTTCACGGCCAGAGCCAAAACCGATCGTGACGAGCGGCAACCAGGTCCAAAATCAAGTACAATGACCGTTCCAAGTTCCAGCGAGCAAATCGTTGTGAAATGCCAGGTGAATGACGACCTCTTCGGCGTGCAAGCAGGCGATGATCTTGTGCGGGGATGCTGTTGAGAGCCATTGTCGCGATCTGGTGGGTGGTTGGTGGTGAAAGGAGCAAGCAGCGTGGACATTGAATGGGACGATGTCATTGTTCGCCTCTGTGCCGCCGCGCTCGCCGGCGGCGTGGTCGGTCTCAATCGTGATCTTGCGCGCAAGCCGATCGGAGTGAGAACGCTGGGCCTCGTCTCCCTTGGAGCTGCCACCGTAAGCGTCGCCAGCATCCAAGTGCCGGGGATGGCCGAGCACCCGGACGCCATGAGTCGCGTCGTGCAGGGCATCATCCAAGGCGTCATGGGGGGCATTAGCTTCATCGGGGCTGGTGTCATTCTACGGAACGCGGCAGCCGGAACCGTTGAGGGATTGACGACCGCAGCGACGGTGTGGATCAGCGCAGCGCTCGGCATTGCCTGCGGCCTTGGCGCATGGAGAACAATTGCGGTCGCCATTCCGCTGACCCTGGCGTTGCTGTTTGCGGCTGCCTTGCTCGAGCGCCTGAGCACAAAAAAATAACGCGTGCGGCATTGTGGCAGCGATAGGCTCGTGGGCGAACGTGATTTGCGCGTCCCTATCGCCGCGTTCCCGACCTCGCCGTAAGCATACGGTGAGCACGCGGCGCCAGGTATTTTAGCGGCGGCTGCGGGGTCAACTTTGCGATCGATCACGCCGCGGCTGGTTTTGGCCGAAACTGGGGCTGGCGCTGAGGCGTCCGCCCCAGTTTCGTTTCAGGTGCCGACGAGCGTCTTGGCGACGATGTCCTTGACCGTGGCGCGGGCCTTCTCGGTCACCACGGGGCCGGCCTTCGAAGGTGCGCCGGCATCGTAGGGCGGCTGTGGATCGTATTCGATGCAGAGCTGCGCCTCCTTGGCCGCATCGTCGCCGGCGATCTTGCCGACCAGCCAGAGCGCCATGTCGATGCCGGACGACACGCCGGCGGACGTCACGATCTTCCCCTGCGGGATCACGCGCTGCTCGCGATACTTCGCGCCGAAGGACTCGAGCGTCGCCGCCGCATTCCAATGTGTCGTCGCCTCGAGGCCCTTCAGGAGCTCGGCCGCACCGAGCAGCAGCGAGCCGGTGCAGACCGACGTCGTCCACGTCGTGGTCGCATGGATCTTCCGCACCCAGTCAAGCACTTTCTCGTCCTTTAACAGGAGGCGCACGCCGGGCCCGCCTGGGATGATGAGGATGTCGGCGCCCGGCACCTCGTCGAGCGTGCGCTCGACGGTGAGCGCCAAGCCCGTGGGCGCCGCGCGGATCGGGCCGTTCTCCTTGCCCACCCAGACGATCTCCGAGCCGGGGACCCAGCTCAGCACCTCGATCGGACCGACGATGTCGAGGACCGTAATCTTGTCGAAGATGAGCGCGGCGATTTTCATACTGCAGGCTCCCTGAGGGAATGCACATGGGAATGCTAACACTGCGGCACCACTCTCGATAGGCACCATGCCCTACGCTTTTGCGACCTTGTAGGCGCGCCCGCGCAAGCCTCAGCGACCGGCCCCCTGCGGCTCTCCAACCTGGAAGGACCGCGCCGTGCAACGGGAAGGCTTCACCAGGCAGGCGGAGGGGCTGCGGTTGGCAGTGTGGCGGAGTAGCGGCGAGAAGGGCGGTTGCGGCCCAGCTCGCAGCCGCGCCCAGCTCGTGTTATTGCGCAGTTGCCACGACTTGCTTCTCTTGGAGGATCTTATGATGCGCCGCAATTTCGCGCCGACCGCAAGTCACAGAGCGCTGTAGACCATGTGTATGCTTCTCCTGGCTGGTGGGCGTGGGAGGCGTATTTGTCTTCCCCCTCATGCCCCCGACGCAGGCACGGCAGCACAGTCCCAATTCAAGCACTCGAGCAGCGCAGTTTCACTGGGAACCCCTGTTCCATGATCATGATCATGTGATCATCGACCGCACATCGCAAAACGACGTGCGAACGGATTGGATGTGACCATCCCGGACGGTCAAAGAGCGACAAAGCACCCTCGCAGCGGCTGCAAATTAACCATCCTTCTTACTACAGACTTTCCACAAGCAATGTCGAGATAAGTTCCGATGCCTACGCGGCAGTTTGGATGACATTGGTGTTCCAACGAAGAGCTTCGGTACGAAGTTGCGGCGGACGCTTTAGCCAGAAGCCTGACCGTATGGTCCACGCGCCCGGCCCATCCCCCAGGACTATCAGATCTGCATACCCCCCGAAACGGGGATACCAAATGGTCGCGGGCGGTCCAATTGGGGTAAGGGGGGGTAGGGGGCGTTGGGCGGCAACGATTTGCTGCCCCAGCAAGTTTAGTATCGACAGCGTAACCTCGGAAGTTGGTGCCTATGAACGACTGGACTCGAGTATTCAGAGAGGTCGGGGCAAGGCCAACCAATACGCCCGCAACCAACGCCAAGACACGACCAACCAGCTTGGATGATGTTAACGGTCTGTCTCGGGAGGCTATCGAGGCGCTTCCTGCCGCGATCTACATGACGGACGCTGAGGGGCGCCTCACCTTTTACAACGAGGCTGCGGCGGAGCTTTGGGGCTGTCGGCCCGAACTTGGCGAGAGCAAGTTCTGCGGTTCCTGGAAACTCTACTGGCCGGATGGCACGCCGCTGCCGCATGAGGAGTGCCCGATGGCACTGGCCCTGCAGCAAAGGCGACCGATCCGTGGCATGGAAGCGCTAGCCGAGCGCCCGGACGGCACGCGGATCCCTTTCGTCCCCTATCCGACACCGCTGTTTGATGCAGCTGGGAGATTGACCGGTGCTGTCAACATGCTTGTCGATATCAGCGAACGCAAGCGGGCCGAAGCGGACCTCGCAGAACGCAAGGGGCAGTTGGCGGTCTTCGTCGAGCACGCGCCGGCAGCGATTGCTATGTTCGATCGCGAGATGCGCTACCTCGCCGTCTCGCGTCGATACATCCTTGATTTCCGTCTCCCCCAAGACGTCCAACTCATTGGGCGGTCGCACTACGAGGTGTTTCCCGACGTCCCGCAGCGCTGGCGCGACGTTCACGCCCGCGTGCTGGCCGGTGAGGAGTTGTCGAAGGAGGAAGACCAATTCACGCGCCAGGACGGCTGCACCCACTGGGTGCGCTGGTCGATGGCTCCCTGGCGCCAAGCCAATGGAAGTATTGGCGGCGCGCTCTTATTCTCTGAGCACAGGACGGAGCAGGTCGAGGCACAGCGCGCGCTTACCGATAGCGAGGCACGCTTCCGGGCAACGTTCGAAAATGCGGCCGTGGGCGTTGCGCTGGTGGGCTCCGACGGATCAATTCTGCGCGCCAACAACAGCTTCGCCCGGATGCTTGGCTATTCTGTGGAGGAACTCAGGCAGAGGACCTTTCAGGATTTCACACACCCGGACGATCTTGCGAACAATCTCTCATTGCTCAACAAGACACTCGTCGGCGACGCCGAAAGCTACTGCATCGACAAACGCTATGTCCGCAAGGATGGCGGCATCGTCTGGGCAAGTGCCACTGTCGGCTGTGTCCGGAAGTCGGACGGCGACGTCGACTATTTCGTCTCCGTGGTTAAGGACATCACCGACCGCAAACGTGCCGAGGCTCGCCTCGCGGAGCGCAATGCGCAACTCGATCTCGCTGGAAAGATTGGGCGAATTGGCAGCTTCATGTATGACGACGGCACCAAGAAATTGCAGCTATCACCAGGTTACGCGGCCATTTATGGGCTACCTGAAGGCATGCTTGAGATTTCACGCGAACATTGGCGCGCGCTGGTGCATCCGGACGATCTCCCAGCGTTAGACGCCGTCGCTCGCCGCGCCATCACAAATGGCGAAAGTGAGTGCGTCTTGGAGTTTCGGATACTCCGCCACGGTCAAGTGCGGTGGATCGAAGTCGCGTATCCTCCTCTCGTACGACGAAGCTGGGAAGCCGGCACGAAGGATCGGAGCCGAGATCGACGTTACTGAGCGCAAACAGGCGGAACAGACACTGGCTGAGCGCAACATACAGCTTGCACTGGCAGCCAAGGCTGGCCTTGTTGGTAGCTACGCATATGACGCCGACACGGAGACCATGCAGATTTCTGAGGGCTATGCGGCCATCCACGGCTTTGCTGAAGGCACGACCGAAATAGCGCGCAGCGAATGCCTGGCTGGCGTGCACCCGCACGACATAGGGAGGGTAGAACAGTTCCGCAGTGAGGCCTTCCGTGAGCGCCGGCGCGAATATAACGTAGAGTATCGTATCATTCGCCCTAGTGGCGAACTGCGATGGGTCGAGACGCGCTGTTTCATTTCCTTTAGCAGCAGTGGACAACCACAGCGCGTCGTCGGCGTTAGCATCGACATAACCGAGCGCAAAGGGGTGGAGGAACACCAGCGGACTTTGCTGGCCGAACTCGACCATCGCGCCAAAAACGCACTCGCCACCGTCAACGCTGTCGTCTCCCACACCTGGCAAGGGAGCAGATCAGTCGCCGATTTCGTAGCGGCGCTCGATGGACGCATACGCTCGATGGCAACAACACACGAATTGTTGAGCTCCCGTCGGTGGCAAGGTGTGTCGCTGACAGAACTCGTCGGGCGTGAGCTCGCACCGTATGCCACACGCTCCAACACCGAGATCAACGGCCCAGACATCCTACTGAAGCCCGAGGCGGGTCAGGCGATGGCCACGGTATTGCATGAGCTCGCCACCAACGCTGCAAAGTACGGCGCGCTCTCTACTCAGGATGGTCACGTGTCGATTCGATGGGACCGGCATCTGAACGGGCACCCGCAGTCTAATCTGGTGTTCGAATGGCAGGAAATCGGCGGCCCCCCTGTCGCCGCTCTCGGCAAATCGAGCTATGGGACGAGCACAATTCGTGACCTAATCCCCTATGAGTTCGGCGGTACGGTTGACCTTGTGCTCGCTCCGGCAGGGGTCCAGTGTCGCCTAGAACTTCCCGCTGAATGGCTTGGCAAAGATCGCCAGCCTTTTCAGAGACCACCGCACCTGCATCACCGCGGACCGGAAAGCCTGAATTTGAGACTGGCCACCGGCGTTAGCAAAAACGACTAGGCGAGCGCGCTGGCGTCGCTAGCGATGTGATGAGCCGTCACATTTGGACCTGGCACGATTGGAAGCTTTCAGAACCTCAGCCATGTTGGACTGGCTCAGACTGCGACCTTGTCCCCTGCAAACGCACATCATGCCTCAATTGGGGGAGAAGACCTTCGATACGAATGCGGTCACCTCCTTCAGTGCGGCCTCGGTCGCTTCCCGATCGGCGCCGACGAGCGGATCGAGCTTCACGCAGGCGTCGGTGTAACTGAAGCCCACCTTCGTTTCGGCATTGATCAATTGGCCGCTAGGGCCTTCCTGGATGCTGCAGTCGCGCACCGACTGGTTGGCCTTGGCAGGCATCGCCGGCGACGGGCCGATCGGGTTGTCGAAACCGTGCGGCGCGTGAGGATACTCGGCCAACTCAATATCGCGCTTGGCGTCCCTGAGGCGTGCTACGTACGACTTGCACGTCGCAACCGGATTATAGTTGTCCGGCGTCCCGTGGAAGATACGGATTGGCTTGCCTGTCGTTTCGGTGTCGCCCTGATACGTGGTGGCGCAATCCGGATAAAATGGAATATAGGCTGCGAGGTCGATGCCGGACTTGTTCCATTGGCGATGGAAGCGAGCAAGGCTCGCATAGAGTGCCGCCTGACCACCGCGTGAGAAGCCCATCAGCGCGACCTTGCCTGTATCGACGCGCGGGTGTCGGCCGATTACCTCCATCGTACGATAGATATCGAGAATAAAGTTGAGACGGCCGAGTACGGTCTGCTTGTCCCCGACACCCGTGAGGCCTCTACCGGTCATACCGTCGATGGTCACGGTGTTGATGCCCATGGCGTTGAAGTGGCGCACCCAGAACGGAACATTGGCACCGATGCCGCCAGAGCCATGCATGAGGATCATCGTCGGGCGCTTACCCGAGCCTTGGGCGATGCGCAGTTCGACACCGATCGTCACCTCTTTGCCATTGGGATCACCGATCAGGAACTGCTGATCGCTAAGCCAGAGTGACTTGACGGCATGTAGTTCGATACGCACCGGGATGTCTTTGCTACTGCCGACCTCAGCCGCTACCGGCAGCGTCGTTAACGCAACCGCCGCCGCAGCCAACACCACCCATGTTGAAGGTTTCACCTCGTCCTCCCGTCATCCAACGTTTTTCGCATCTTACGGCACGCTGCCGTTGCTGTCGTGTCCCTTACATGACCTTCTGATAACGCATTGGCGCGTGCATGCGGTAAGATGCTGATCGGAAGTAGCCTCCGTCTTTGCTGCGGGGCATAAGTCAGGAATTGGCACCTTTTCCCCTTCGAACGAGATGGCAGAAGCACTCCGAATGCCGACGAAGGGGGCAATGGCGAAATTGACGCGCTTCTGACGTCCGCTGCGGAAGAGGCTCTGCAGGGTTCAGACGCCGGCTCCCCGATGCCAGACCAACTCTCGCGGTTATCCGAAGGTGTCGGCGAACGTCGATATGACCTAGTGCGCTTGAACAATCGACCTGCGACCCGCTCTCCCCGGTTAGTCGGGCAGGCGTGGGCTGCCCATGAGGCTATACAGGGTCACTCGCCGATCAAGCCCGCCGACCTTCTCGCCGATGCCGTCAGAGCGCAACAAGTCACGCACCCGTCCACGCGCGGCGACGATGCGCAGTTTGATGTCAAGGCGCGTCAGCTCGTCATGCAACTGGTGCAGCATGCGCGAGCCGGCCAGATCGACGTGGGGCGATGCCGAGAGATCGCAGACGACCAGGCGAACTTTGGATGGATCACTTGCTCTGAGACGCTGCAACACGACTTCGAGAACGGAGTCGGCGTTGACGTAAAGCAAAGAGGCTTCAGGACGGAAAGCGATGGCGTTCGGCAACTCCTCGTTGTCGGGGTGCCGGGCAAGATCGGAGAAGTTGCTCGTTCCAGGAACACGGCCAAGGAATGCCACATGTGGGGTCGATGCGCGTGCCAACAGCATGAGAATGGAAGCCAGCACAGCCAGAAGGATTCCTTGCAGGATGCCAAGCAGCAGCACGGCCCCAAGCGCAATCGCAGCGGCGTAGAAGTCGATTTGACTGATCCGCCGCATGCGAGCCATGGTCCGAAAATCGATCAGTCTGTAGACCGCGACCAAAACGACGGCCGCTAGCACCACCTTGGGAAGGTTTTCCAGCAGGTCAGTGAGAAACAGAAGACAGAACGCAAGCGTGATCGAGGCAAACACAAGCGCCAGCGACGTACGCGCTCCGGCTTTGTCGTTGACCGCTGTTTGCGACAGCCCGCCCGCCACTGGATAGCCATGACCAAACGCGGCGGCGAGGTTGGCCGCTCCCAACCCCAGAAACTCCTGTCGCAAGTTGAGGTTGTAGCCATGTTTGTCGGCAAACGTGCGCGCGGCTGAAACACTTTCGATATAGGCGAGCAACAGGCAACCGGCGGCAAGGGGAACGATTCCCTCCACGTCCCGGAGACGGAGCGCTGGGCCTTCCAGCGAAGGCAGCCCGGCTTGGATCTTCCCGGTCGTGGGCACACCCAGCGCGGGAAGCCCAAATGCAAACGCTGCGACAATCGACAGCGCTACAATGGCAAGAGCGACCGGCCGTCCCGGCAGAAAGCGATCGCCCAACAGGAGCAGCAGGATGGCTGCAATGCCAATCGCAAGTACAAGGAGGTGAGTTTGGCCAAGTTGACCCGCCCACACCGCCGCTCGCTCGAAGAAGTTGTGTCCACCGCCGGTAATGCCAAACAGGCTTGGCAGCTGCGTCATGATGATCGTCAATCCGGCACCGGCCTTGAAGCCGACCAAAATGCTGTCGCTTATCAGCCGCACCAGCATGCTCAGTCGCAGCAACCATGCGATCAGGCAAAGTATGGCCACGGTGAAGCCTGCCAGTGTGGCGATCTGGGCGTAGCGCTGCGCATCTCCCTCGGCCATCGCGCCCACGGTGCCGGCAATCATGAGAGAGATGGCAGATGTCGGACCAACCGCCAGGTGCCGCGACGAGCCAAATAGCGCATAACCGAGCCCGCCGAGCAGATAGCCGTAGATGCCGACCTGGGGCGGCAAGCCCGCCAGTGCGGCATAGGCCAGGGACACGGGAATTGCGTAGGCAGCGAGCGTTATGCCCGCGACGATATCGCCAGCAAGCCAACCGATCCGATAACCTGCCGGCCACCGCACCGATGCAACATACCGAAGCCACATCGGTCCATGGTTTGGGTCCGACGAGCTTGTCACGGGTCAAGCCTCATTGCCTTCCCAAGTTCGGGCATGAGCCACACTCCAACCTTCTAGTGCACCTCTGGGATGAACTTGCGAGTGAGTTGCTGCGCAGGCTTGGCCGATACGTGACGCTTGGGCAATTTTGCCTTCGCCCTCGGCACGCTCTTGTAGGGGATGCTTGCCAGCAGATGCTCGATGATATTCAGCCGAGCCCGCCGCTTGTCGTCTGATCGCACGACGAACCAAGGTGCCCATGCTGTATCCGTGGCCATGAACATGTCGTCACGCGCCCGCGTGTAGTCGTCCCATCGCGCAAAGGACTTCAAGTCCATGGGCGAGAGCTTCCAGGTCTTGCGCCCGTCATCAATCCTTTCCCGGAGCCGTTTTTCCTGTTCCTCGGCGCTGACTTCGAGCCAGTATTTGATGAGCACGATCCCGGAGTCGGTCATGGCCTTCTCCACTTGCGGCGCAATGCTGAGAAAGCGCTTGGCCTCCTCCTCGGTGCAGAATCCCATGACGCGCTCGACCCCGGCGCGGTTGTACCAACTACGGTCGAAGATCACGATCTCGCCGCCCGACGGCAGATGCGGCAAATACCGCTGAATGTACATCTGCGATTTTTCGCGTTCAGTCGGTGCTGGCAGTGCCACAACACGGAAGACGCGAGGGCTCACCCTGGCGGTGATGGCTTTGATAGCGCCACCTTTACCGGCGCCGTCTCGCCCTTCGAACAGGATGCAGATTTTTTTGCTCTCGTGCCGAACCCAATCTTGAAGCTCTACCAGCTTCACGTGGAGTTCGCGCAAGCTGCTCTCGTAGTCCTTCCGTTTGAGGTCATGTTTCCCAGGCTCGTGCCCATGGACCGCATGCTGCGCCGCGTCATCCTTCCGTCCATCCTTGGCCATCTGCTTTGCCTCATCCGCCCGCGCGCTAGCCGACAGGGGGAGCATACGCCTGTCATGCGCCGAATGGGGGCTGAATGTGGTGCCAAGGTAACTGCCGCTTGCGCCGCGCATCTGTGGCGGTTTCTCATGGCGGGGCCTGGAGGACGGTCCGTGACCCAACTGGGAAAATGATATCGGCCAGCGAGGCGTGCTAAACACATATGATGACTACATTCATTGCATTACTTCGGGCGATCAATGTTGGTGGAACCGGCAAGCTCCCGATGGCCGATCTGAGGTCGATGTGTGTCGAGGCGGGCTTTGCGGAGGTCGAGACTTACATCGCGAGCGGGAACGTCGTCTTCACAAGTTCGGCCAAGTCCGCATCAGCGAAAGCAGTGCTCGAATCCCGACTCCGTGACTATGCAGGCAAACCGGTAGGTGTTGCGATACGAACCGCCACGGAGCTGTCGGCGATCCTCGAACAAAATCCGTTTCCGTCAAACGAGCCACGACACACATACGTGATCTTCCTCGACAAGCGACCACCACGCGGCGCACTCGACCAGGCAACCGGGCGAGTTGACGAGGATATGCGGCTGGGCAAGCAGGAAATCTACGTCGCCTACCCCAACGGAATGGGGCGCTCGAAGCTCAGTATCCCGGTTGCGAAGATGGGTACGGCGCGCAACTTAAACACTGTTGCCGCATTGGTCGAAATCGCGTCAAGGAAGTGACGCGGCCGGCGAATGTCTGCAAGTGGCACATCCGGACCCCAGGTCGTTGCCGGTCACCTTGCCCGCCTACTGGGGTAAGGCCGACATCGGGTGCCTCGTGCAATCGGTGGAGGGCGACGAGGGATGGACGTTGGCGTTCGCCCACGCGCGCCCACGCGGAATTATCGGCGCCTGCTCGGTAAACCAAAGATTAACTCGCCCCCGTCAAACTACGAAGGGCGGGGTCCATCATGGGATGGCTTCGATGTCGATCTGCAAAAAATCATTGGCGATTGCTGCCTTGATAGCTTTGCTCGCGCTGAGCCTGCTTCGGGACTCAACTGAAGCTGAGTACACTCCATCGAGAGCTGAACAACAGGGAGCGGAGCTCGCGCGCATTTGTCCGAACGGCGCCCGCATCTACGTCTACCGAAATCCTCTTGATCAATTGCAGCTTGTGACCGACGACTTCGCCGCTTTCAATGAGGATGTCGCTATCGATGATGCCTGCTAGGCTTTAATGATCCGCTAGACCGCGCTTCCATCTCGTCCGATCTTGCCGATTTTGAGCCGAGGAGATCGAGCGCTGTCCCCGCGGATCTCGGTCCGCACCGGCGGCGACAGCCCGGCGTCTTCAGGCAGTGACGCTCGTGCGTGATTAGTCCTACTCACTCCGCTTTGATGTTGGCCGTCCGGATGACCCTAGCCCACCTTTCGGTCTCATCGGAAATTGTCTTTCCGAAGTCGGTGGCCGACCCGGGAAGCGTCGTAGCGCCGAGGTCAGCCAAGCGCGTCTTGAGCTTAGGATCGGCAAGCCCCGCGTTTATGACCACATTGAGCTTCTCGATAATGTCGATCGGCGTGTTCTTAGGCGCAAGGATGCCGTTCCAACCGCTCACCTCGTATCCGGGCACGAATTCGCCTACGGTCGGCAGGTCTGGCAGTGCTGGCGAACGGGCCGCCGTTGTCACTGCCAAGCCGCGAAGACTTCCCGCCTTGATGTGCTCGATGGACGGGGGCAGGGGTTCGAACAGCACCTGAACTTGGCCGCTCAGCAAATCGGTGAGCGCTGGCGCCGCACCGCGATAGGCGACGTGGACGAAGTTGACGCCGGTCATCATCTTGAACAGTTCACCAGCCAGATGTTGTGTCGTCCCTCTACCCGAAGACCCCTGGTTGAGCTTGCCCGGATAAGAAGAAAGGAGAAGAACGAAGACCCCTGGTTGAGCTTGGCCGGATTCGCTTTCGCATAGGCGATGAACTCGGGAACTGTCCTTGCCGGAAAAGCTGCGTTCACGGTCATGACATTAGGGAAGCGAACGAGGCCAGCAACCGGTGCGAGGTCGTTGCTGAAGTTAAAGGCGAGCTTTTCGGAGAGCGTCGCGTTGATTGTGTTCACTGCACCGCCGAGCAAGAGCGTGTAACCGTCGGCGGGAGCACGGACGGCCGCCTCCGCGGCCAAGTTGCTGCTCGCGCCGGGCCGGTTCTCGACGATAACCGCCTGGCCGAGGTGGTCCGACAGCCATTGGGCCATGATGCGCGCAACGACGTCGAAGTTTCCGCCCGCCGCAAAACCCACAAGAAGGCGCACCGGCCGTGTCGGATAGCCTTCTGCCCTCGCGAGGCGCGGCAGCAGCGGGAATGCGGCTGCGCCTGCCGCAAGGTGCAGGAACTTTCTGCGCGGAAGCTTCATGGTGCTCTCCGATGGTGCTGCGATACGCAGCATCTAGCAGCCGCTCTCGCATACGGAAAAGAAGTAGAATGCGCTCGCCAGTCGTGCGAAAATCGCAATAATCTGGAGGTGTCAGTATGCGCATCAACATCCGGGTGATCGACATCTTCGTCCGGGTCGTTGAGCGCGGCAGCTTCATTGCGGCGGCGCGCAGCCTGCTGATCGATCCCGCGGCGGTCAGCCGGGCGATCAACGGTCTGGAAGAGAGCCTGGGCATCCTGCTCTTCACGCGGTCCACGCGCGTGATGAAGCTCACACCAGAGGGCGCGCGCTTCTATCGTGACGCGGGCCAGATGCTGAAAAACTTTGAAGAGACAATCGGCAAATTCCGCGCGGATACCGGGCTGACGCGCCAGCTCAAAGTCGGCATGGGTCCGGCCCTCAGCCGGCGGATGCTGCTGCGCGCCATCCCGCCGTTCCAGCAGCACCACCCCGAAATCCACTTCATCCTGCTCAGCATCAATGACCGAGCCGAAATTGGGGACGAGGGCATTGACGTCCTTCTCCGTCCGCGCAGCACGCGCCAGTCCGGCGTAGAGCATAGACAGCCGCAAGGCCTCGTCGTGCGCAGGCTCGCGCAATCACCGGCCGTGATTTGCGCATCTCCTGAGTACCTCAAGCGGACGAGCACCCCACGCACGCCCGCTGACCTCGCTCGGCATACGTGCCTGGCCTTGTTAACTTTGGAGCGCGACGTTCACGACGAGTGGCAGTTCGCCAAGCGGGGTGCGCGAGAGAGGATCAAGTTCACTTCGAGGCTGACGGCGCATGGCGACGATCTTCGCGAGGCCGCGTTAGCGGGTTGCGGGCTCGTGAGGCTGCTTGCCTGCCATGTGGAAGACGAGTTGCGATCTGGCGCCCTGGTACAAGTTCTGCCTGATTGGGAGTGTCTCGGGGGCCTGCCAATCGTCGCCATCTATCGAAAAGCAAGATCGACGCTGTCGCCCGTAAATGCCTTCGTCAGCCATCTGGCACGGGCGTTTCAGCGCTACAACAATGTCCCGCCGCCGCGTGCCTAGCGGCCCGTCTCCCAGACTATGCTGCCAGGCGTGGATGCCGACTGCCCCCAAGCAGCAGATCGGGCTGCGAAAATCTACCCTTCGCCTTTGGCAAGGCTCCGGCGCATTTAGACATCAATGCGCGCCATGATGGTCCCGCACGGCCGTGCCTGACATGCCGCCGTACAGCGGTGTGGATCGGATCGCCGCGGCGATGTTCTTGAACTGCCAGCTTATGCCAATCAGGGTCAAAACGAATGTCACTATGGCTGGCACCAAGCCGCCGGAGGCTCGGTCAAACATCCTCACACCCGGGAAAAGCGAATGCGCACCGGCCATTAGCATGGCGGCGCCGCCGAACGCGGATGCGCCAATGACAAACGCGTCGAAGTACCTCGGTACAATGCTCGCGCCGATGATGGCACCGATCACGGCCAGCACGATACCAAGGACACCGCCCATGAAGTGGTCCAAGCCAAATACCGCCGCGAACCCGAGCCCGACCGCGGCGCCCGCCGAAAGACCGAGCAGAATCCGCCGATATGGCTCGAGGAAATATGACGCGCCGAACATGATAACCGCACCGACGGCGCCAAGAATGATTGCCACGACACCCGTGTCGCCGGTCAGCGATCGGCCAAGCAGCAGGCCTATCTCGAGTCCAAACAGGCCGTAGAGCAACGGCAACCACGCGTAGAATATGAAAATGCCATAGGCCATGATCGCGAGCCCAGCCAGAATGAGCAAGATGGCACCGAGCATCGACATGTTCTGCCCTTCATTCAGAGTGTTTTCTCTCGTCATTCTACACCCGGCCGGTCATTGCAACGATGCCGCCGCCAAACATAGTGAACGCGGCAAGCGAGCTCCCACCGCTACGGCAGTTGTACCGAAGGCGCCAGTATGGCTGGCGCAGTCCAACCGATCTGCGCCGCCGAAGCTTCGAGACCACGGAATGCTCTGACATAAGCGTCCTGCACAACCTCCTCGGCTTCCCAGTCGCTCCCGATGCTGCCCCGGGCGGCGCGAAACAGGCGCTGCTTGTTGCGGCGCATGATCTCGCGAAAAGCAGCTCCGCTTCCGCCACGCACCAGCCCGATCAGCTCGCCTTCACACGTCCGCTCCAACGTCGGTGTTGGCTACCGACGCCGGGACCACATTCGCTCGCCTCGCCTTCATGAAACGGTGCGCGTGGTGCACTGCACGATCGCTTGGGAACCTTTTTGCTCCAACAAGCATCCAACACGCTGTCCATCAGCTATAGGCGTTGTCTCAGGAGGGAACATGACACAGGCTGTTTCGACGTCGATCACAAGACGAAGCGTGATCGCAGCATTGGTGCTGACCGCAGCCCTCGTGGGTATCTTAGTGAGCACGGACAATGCGTACGCGCAGGCTAAGGACACGAAAAGTCTGTACGAGCGGCTAGGCGGCATCTTCGCCATCGCAGCGGTCGTCAACCACTTCAGCGATGCGCTTGTGAAAAACCCCATCGTTGGACAGAAGTCCAAGAATCCGCAGCTGCGGGAATGGCATACCAGGAACCTGAAAAGGCTACCCGGCCTCAAGTTCATGCGGACGCTGTGGGTCGCCGAGGTTTCTGGCGGGCCCTTCAAGTTCACGGCCACCAAGCCTGGCAAGACTGCGCTTGGCCTTGAGGAGGCGCATCGCAGCCTCAGGATCTCCCCCGCAGAATTCGATGAGGTCGCCGCGGAACTCGGGCGGAGCCTGAATTTCGCCAAGGTCCCGAAGCGGGAGAAGGGCGAAGTCTTGGCCGCCTTCGCCGCCCACAAAAACGAAGTCACCGCCGGCTACGTCGCGGCCGCCAAGCGCCGCTGAAGCATTTGTGTTTCCCGTTTAGAGAATCCCCCAGCTAAGGCTGGGCAGGGATTGTTCGGCTGCGCGCCGATGCGATGATATCAAATGCTCAATCCGCTAATGGCGTACAGCGCCAAAACATTACGCGATAATTTCTGATCGGCGAGAAGATGCACGCGATTGCGCCGAATCTCGGCAATGCATTCGGGGCTGGCGACCAAGCCGACAACGAACGCCGTGTGCGGTTCGGTCAGCGCCGCGGCGAGCTCGAGACTCGGCAGCAGTTGCTCAACCTCGGAAATGACGATCAATCAGGGACGCTGTTGAGCTAACGCGTCAGTTGATTGGGAATGCAACGCCGGTCTAAAAATTGATGCCGCCCTGATGTGACGGCTGCCGGGCGTCTGCAGTTCATGCCGCACCTTCTCGTCCAAGACGCATCGGACAAAGATGCCCGTCCTATTGAAGGGCCCGTGAACCGCTCTCTCCTCCTGTGACGACTGGCATGTAGGGATCAGGTGTGCCCATCGCGATCAGGGGGTGCTTCTTCACACTGTCTTCCAATTCCGCC
>CAWFZX010000034.1:0-69033 GCA_963820375.1 uncultured Alphaproteobacteria bacterium
CATCTTCCCTCCAGTTGAGCAGACGCCGATTAGATTGGCTCCTCCCAAAGGCGCTTCTCCAGGAGCGCCTTGGCGACGGCAGAGGCGATTGCTTGTAGTAATTTCTCGCCTTTCTCCGGAGTTGCCGCCCCCGCCTCGCCGATCACACCGATGAGCGAGCGGCTCGAAAGCTGGCGCCAACGGTATACCCCGGGATTGACACCCGGAATCGCTGACAGACCGGGCACATAGGGCCCGTGCACCTGTGAAAGCTCATCGCGATCAATAAGGTCGGGCATCAGCGCCAGCATCATCGAGGTCTCCGCCTCGCATGCGTGCAGAAGAAACTTTTGCTTCTGAAGAAGTGCGCCGATCTCCTCCTGCGCGATGTTCCAGTACGTACCGCCAGCCAACGGCACGCGGTGCTTGTTCGTGAACTCGCTGATGAAGGTGTAAATCCCATCGGTGTTGCCGCCATGGCCGTTGAGGATGAAGATCCGCTTGAATCCGGCGCGCAAGATGGAATTGCAGGCACAGTCGAGCACAGCAGCCATGGTGGCGTAGTCGAGGGTAATGGTGCCGTTGAGCGACATGTGGTGCTCGCTCATGCCGAAGGGGATCGTCGGGGTAACGATCGTTGGGTGCGTGGCGGTCATGAGCCGCGCCGCGCGGTGGGCTACCTCAGTGACCAGTCGCGAGTCGACCTGGGTGGGTAGATGGGGCCCGTGTTGCTCGGTCGAGCCGATCGGCACCATGACGATGGCGTCGTGCTTGGCGACCTGCGCTAGTTCGGCCGCCTTGAGGCGCGCCCACTCGATTTCCTGCATGCCGATCTCCCATGCCCACAATCACCGATCTCGCCACTTCAGACGTCGAGGCAGTTCGCACATGGTGCCATAGCTTGTGCGCCCCCGAGGCCCGGCTCGAAGCGGGGCAACGCTACAGCGTCGGCAGCGGCGCCATAGGCGCGGCAAGCCATTTCCGGTGCAGCTTGTCGAGCTCGCCGTTCATGGTGTTGAAGAAGATGAAGCTGTTGAGCCACTGCAGAAGCGCCAATTCTCCCATCCGCACCCCCATGTGCGCGGGGCTCCGGCGAATTACGAACTTGAGATCGAACTCCTTGTTGGGCGCCCGCTTCATCAGGTCCGGCACAATCAGACTGTTGGTGGCGAAGAGATCGGCCTGGCCGGTGATATAGGCGGTCGCCGCGGTGGCATCGTCCTCGGTGCGCATGATATTTGCGCGCGGGTTCATGGCTGCCAGCCCGAGTTCCTGTGTCGTGCCCTTGGCAGCGACGACCTTGAGCGAGCCAAGCTCGGCTGCGGAGGGCACGTTTGCGCTCTTGGGGCCGTAAACCGCCAGATGCGTGTCGGCATAGGGGGCGGTGAACATGATCTGCTTGGCGCGCTCCGGCGTCAGACCCATCACCGAGATGACGATGTCGACCTTGTCAGTCAGCAGGTAGGGAATGCGGTTGGCGGCGGTGACCTGCTGCAGCTCGATCTTCACGCCGAGAGCCTTGGCAACCATCTCGGCCAGGTCGATGTCGAAGCCCTCGGGCTTGCGCTCCTGGTTCATCGACCCGAACGGCGGCACGTCGAGCGGAACGGCAATGCGCACCACGCCGTTCTTGAGAATTTCGGCGAATGCGTCTGCCCTTGCCTCGGCAATGCCGAAGACGAGCGCGATCGCTGCAATTGCGGCGGTGAGGAAGCGGTGCATGCGTGTCTCTCCTGCTCGATTGACGTTGCGGGATCAGTGAAGCACGGCGTCGAGAAAGGTTTCGAGTTCGGGCGTGCGCGGCTTGGCGAGGACATCGCTGGCCCGACCCTCCTCCCAGATGCGTCCCTGGTGCATGAAGATTAGGCGAGTGGCGACCCTCCGCGCAAAACCCATCTCATGCGTGACGAGCATCATGGTCATGCCTTCCCCAGCAACCTTCTCGAGCACTTTCAGCACCTCGCCGGTGAGCTCGGGGTCGAGCGCGGAGGTGATCTCGTCAAACAGCATAAGCTGCGGTTTCATGGCGAGCGAGCGGGCTATCGCTACGCGCTGCTGCTGGCCTCCCGAGAGCTGGTCGGGATAGGCATCGATCTTCTCCGCGAGACCGACGCGGGCGAGCGCACCGGCGGCGAGTTCGCGAGCCGCCTCCCGCTCCATGCCCTTCACCACGCGCGGCGCGAGAGTGATGTTCCTTTCGACCGAGAGATGCGGGAAGAGATTGTAGCTCTGGAAGACGATGCCCACCCGCTGGCGCAGCTTGCGCAGGTTGGTAGCGGGGTCGTTGACCGTCTCGCCGTCGAACACGATCCGTCCTTCCTGGATCGGCTCGAGCCCGTTGATGCAGCGCAGCATGGTGCTCTTGCCCGAGCCCGAGCGGCCAATGACGGCAATGATCTCTCCGGCCTCGACCGAAAGTGAGACGCGGTCGAGCACGGTGTTGGCGCCGAAGCGCTTGACCACGTTGTGGAGCTCAACGAGCGACACGGAGTGTCCTTTCCAGGCGCCGGCTCCACTGCGTCAGCGGGAAGCATATGGCGAAATAGATGGCGGCGACGGCGATGTAAACGGTAAAGGGTCGGTAGGTCGCGGCAGTGGTGAGTTGACCTTCGCGCGTCAACTCGATGAAGCCGATCACCGCTGCCAGGGACGTGTTCTTGATCAGCTGCACGAGAAAGCCGACGGTTGGCGGGATGGCGACACGTACGGCCTGCGGCACTATGATGTGGCGCAGCTGCTCGACGAAGCTGAGACCGAGCGACGCCCCGGCCTCCCATTGCTGGCGCGGGATCGCCCGAAGACAGCCGCGCCAGATCTCGCCCAGGAAGGCCCCTGCGTAGATCGAGAAGGCGACCGTCGCCGCGATCCAGGGCGAGACGCGCACCCCAGCGACGATCGGCAAGCCGAAGAAGAGTACGAACAGCCAAGCCAGTAGCGGGATGCCCTGCACAATATTGACGTAGCCCGCACCAATGATACGCAACGGCGCGAAGGGGGCGACGCGTAACAGCGCGACCAGCAATCCGACGGTGCCGCCGCCCAGGAAGGCAAGGCCGGTCAGCGCCAGCGTCCAACGCGCGGCGAGCAGGAGATAGTAGACATCGTTGAGGGCGAATTCTCGGATCATCGGCGGGTGAAAGCGAAGTGCTCGATCGCGGCAAAAAAGAGTTTGAATGCCAGTGCAAGCGCAAGATAGACGCCGGCGATCACTGCGTAGATCTCGAAATCGCGAAAGGTGCGGGACTGGATGATCGAGGCGACATGGAAGAGATCGGGCGCCGAGATTTGCGATACGACGCTTGTCGCCAGCATCATCAGCACGAATTGGCTGGTTAGTGCTGGATAGACGATGCGGATCGCCGGGGCCAGCACGACATGGCGGAACACCTGCACGCCAGAGAGCCCCAGCGAGTAGCCGGCTTCAATCTGCGCTCGCGGCACGGCCTCGAGACCGGCACGGATGATCTCGGTCGAGTAGGCGCCGAGGTTGACAGAGAGTGCAATGAACGCGGCTGTCATTGCATCGAGGCGGACACCCAGGCTGGGCAGCCCGAAGAAGACGATGAAGAGCTGCACGAGAAGCGGCGTATTGCGGATCACCTCGACATAACCGGCTACCAGGGCCCCGAGCCAGGGCCGCCCATAGACGCGCGCCGCGGCGCCCAGGGCGCCAATCGCCAGCCCGGCGATCATGGTTACGACGGCGAGCAGCAAGGTGACGCCGATGCCTTCCGCGATGTAGCCCCACTGGATCCAGATGTCGCGAAAGTTGAAGGTGTATTTCATCGACCCTGTGCCAATCCGCCCGACCCCGCACACGTGCTGCACAGAGATCCCGCCCGCTGGCCGACTATAGCACCTCGCGTGTCAATGTGTGGCGTAGGTGAACTGCCGCTCATATTCCCCCGGGCCCCGCAGCTTCTGCCTCGCTGGTTTGGATTGCATCCAGGATCGCATCGGTGAAAACCTGCGCGCCGAGCACGATGTCCTCGTCGCTCGTATTCTCGCTCCAATGATGGCTGATGCCACCGATCGAGGGGACAAACAGCATGGCGGCCGGCAGTTTGCGCGCGAGCCATTGAGCGTCGTGCCCAGCGCCGGAAGGCATGCGGATGTGCTTGCCGGGTGCGCGGTTCTCCGCAGCGCGATCAAGCGCCGCCTGGAGCGCCTCGTCCATCATAGCCGGCGTGCTGGCGCTGAGCCGCTCGACTGAGAGCTTGCAGCGCCCGCGCTGGTTGGCGATCCGCGCCAGGCTGTGAAGCTCGCAGTCCAGCCGATCGAGCACCATCGGGTCGGCGTCACGCAGCTGAAACAGCGCCTCGGCGGCGCCGGGAATAATGCTCTTCTCCCCCGGATCCAGATCGATCCGTCCAGTGGTCCAAACCGAGCGCGGCCCGCCAATCTCCGGGAAACGCGCATCGATCGCGCTCAAGAACCGCACCATCTCGAGCCCGGCATCGCGCCGGCGTGCCATGGAGGTCGTGCCAGCATGGTTCTGCTCGCCGACGACCGTGAACTTGTACTGCCAGATCCCTACAATGGCGGTAACCACCCCAATCTTGAGGTTGGCATTCTCAAGCGTGTCGCCCTGCTCGATATGCGCCTCGAAGAAGGCGACGTAGCGCGATGGATCGATTAGATGACGCGGGCGACCAGCCCAACCCGCGGCTGCCAGCGACTGACGCATCGAAATGCTGGTGGCGCGATCGCATGCGCCATCGATTTCGCTCTCTTCCAGCATGCCAATGAACGAGCGGCTGCCGAGGAAGCTGCCAAAATGCCCCTCCTCGTCGCAGAAGACGACGACGTCAACACCAAGGTGCTGTGTTGCCGCATCCTCCGAAATGGCCCTGGCGGCTTCCAGCGCATAGACGCAGCCAAGCGGCCCATCGAGCCAACCTGCATGGTTCTGGCTTTCAAGATGCGATCCCGAGAGAGCCTTGCGACCGCTCGCACGGCTCTTGCCGAGGATGTTGGCGATGCCGTCGATCTCGGCATCGAGCCCCGCCTCACGCATCCGGGTCGCGAACCATTGCCGCGCAGCGATGTCCGAGGCGGAGAGGGTGGGGCGGTGCACGCCGGTCTTGTAAGTGCCGAAGGTAGCGAGGGCATGCAAGTCAGCTAGGACGCGCTGAGGTTTGATGTTTGCCATGCGACGGGCTCGGAGATTGGGTCCAGAAGATTACGAGGATAGCGGCAACCGCCTGCATTGGCGTGCCGGACTACCGAGACCTCGCCATGACCAGGTCACCCCAACGACGTCTTTCTCGCTATCCGATGGAGCGTTGCGATTTCCTAACCTTGCAGACGTCTAACTCAGGTAGTCATACGCCGTTAGCACGTGGCACTTGATCACGTTTAGGGCGTCCGCGATTGGCACGTTCTCGTTCTTGCTGCCCAAACCACGTGGGGCTGGACCGTAGATAACCGCCGGGACATTGCGATATCGCCAAAGGCGGGCATCGGTATTGCCAAGGCTTACGACATCGACCGGTTTGATCCCAGTGAGGGTTTCCGCGTTCCGCATCACGATCCGCGTCAACTCGCTATTTGGCTCGCACCAATTAGGTCGGTTCTCGATCAGAATTTCCATTGCAAATTTGTGTTTCTGCCCGAGGGCCTTGACGTCAGCCATGAAGCGTTCCGGATCGACGCCGTTCGGCAGCCGAAAATCGACCTCGAACTGGCACTCGGAAGCGATCATGTTGACCTTGGGGCCGCCTGATATTGTCCCGACATTGAACGTAATCTTTCGCGCAGCAGCCGAAGCCCCGGCGCCATACGCCGCATCGAATTGCGCCTTGGATTGGTCGAGGGCCTGAGCCACCTCCTTGGGCTCGATAAATTCGAACTTGGTCAGAGCTTTGAGATCGGCGATGAGGGCATACGCGAGCTCTATTGCATTAGGACTAACGTGTGTATAGGCGCCATGGCCGCCTGGCGCCGTAACGCGAAACCGGAGCCAAAAAGCTCCTTTCTCGCCGAAACGAACCGTCTCGAAGCTGCTCGGTTCGCCATTGAGACAGGCGGTACCAGTGATCTCATCCGGGCAGACGTCAAACAAATGGCGCGCCCCGTACGGACCAAATGTCTCCTCGTCGGACACAACGGTCAGTGTCAGCCGGCCTTTTAAATCCGGCAACGCACTGAGATAGGCATAAGTGAGAATGGAGGCGGTGGTGCCAACTTTCATGTCGGCGACGCCTCGACCGTAGATGGCGCCATCGACAATGGCACCACTCCACGGGTCTACCTTCCAATCCGACGCATCATTGACCGGGAAGACGTCGATATGCCCATTGAGGACAAGATGTTTCTTGCCGGCTCCGAACAGCTTCGATGCCACGAGGTTCGGCATCGTCTCATCTCGCGTATGCAACCTGTAGCCGAGCCCCTTCTTGTCCAAGAATGAGCGGACATGAGCCATGGCTGACCGCGTATCACCGGGCGGATTAGGCGAACGCGCCCGAACGAACTCCTGAAGGAAGGTCACGATCGAGGCTTGGTCCGCATCGATCTCTTTTAGCAGCTGTTCACGCATGGGCGGTCTCGCGATGAGGTTCAATAAATGTTAGTGCATCCTGGAGTTGGAGTGCCGCGCTAACGACTGCGAGGGAAGGACACAAAATTCGGCGCATCGATGTGACGCGTATTAGGCCCGAACGGGCGAGCGAGTTCGTCCCAGCGGCCCGTTGAAATAAGAATGTCGATGCCCGTATTAAGCACGGCCAGGAGGTCCGCATTGCCCTTCCGCACCGTCCACGCCACCGGCGTAAAGTTGTAAGCATTGTCGGCGAACAGATTTTTCACTGTCGGTTGCTTCGCCACGAAAGCATTGATGGTAAACGCGTCCTCGAGTGACACGTCGGCGCGCCCCGCAACAACTTCCACAAAGCCGGCCGTCAGATTCCCGGTCGCCAGCGTGATAATCTGCGCCTTCGGCATGTTGCGCCGCGCAAAGTCCTCAGCTGACCCGCCTTGCACAACGGCGATCCGCGTTTCGGGCGTATTCATATCATCGAGCGTCTTGTAGCGAGTATCGTTGACCCGGACGACCGCACCATAGCCAAGATAGAAGATCGGCTTGGTGAAGCTGACCACCATCGCGCGCTGCACCGTAGCGAATGTTCCGGCGATCGCCATGTCGAACTGGCCGGATTGCAGTCCGGCGACGAACGTCCCCCAGGTGGTCTCGACGAACACCGGCTTGATTTTCATCATGGCGGCGATCTCGCGGATACCGTCTACATAAAAGCCGCTAAGTTCCCCAGTATTGGCGTCTTTGATCGTTCCGGGCGGTGCCGGAATGTAGCCGATCTTCATCTCGCCCCGGCTGATGATGTCCTGCAAAGTCTGCGCAGAGCTAAAACCTGCACCAAACGCAATCATCACAAGTGCGAGGCTGCAGCACAGTGCAAGTCGCCGCATCCAAAACTCCATGGTGGAAATCATGTTTGCTTCTCCCTGTTCAGCACTCTCGCAAGAAAATCGCGCGTGCGATCGGCGCGCGGATTGGTGAAGATTATTTCGGGCGGCGCCTCTTCGACGACCTTGCCTGCGTCCATGAAGACCACGCGACTGGCGACGTCGCGCGCAAACCCCATCTCGTGAGTAACGATCAGCATCGTCATGCCGTCCGCCACGAGTTCGCGGATGGTTGCGAGCACCTCACCGACGAGTTCGGGATCGAGCGAGGACGTCGGTTCGTCGAACAGCATCAGCTTGGGTCGCATGGCCAGTGCGCGCGCGATCGCGGCACGCTGCTGCTGTCCACCCGAAAGCGTGGCGGGTCGTGCATCTCGCTTATCAGAGAGCCCAACCTTCACGAGCAGCTCTTCCGCATATGCGATCGCCCCCGCAGGGGCCTCGCCGTTCACCTGGATCGGGCCCTCTATGATATTCTCGAGGACGCTCATGTGGGGGAAGAGATTGAAATTCTGGAACACCATGCCAATGCGCCGGCGAACCTCACGGATCGACTTCGGCGACGCCGGCTCCAGCCGGCCTCCAGCCTTCCGATAGCCGACAAGTGTGCCTTCGAAGATGATCTCACCCTTATCGTAGGGTTCTAGGAAGTTAATGCACTTGAGAAGCGTACTCTTGCCGGAGCCGCTCGGGCCAATGATCGCCACCACATCGTGCGGGCTGACCGACAGATTTATGCCGTCAAGGACCCGAAGGCTTCCGAAGCTCTTCGCAATATCGTGGAGTTGCAGGATCATCGGCGCCACGTTTCGGGGATCTCGATCATCGCCCCGCCCGCAGACGCAGTTCGAGAAGTCGCGATAGATAGATTACTGGGTAGGTCAGAATGAAGAATACCGCGGCAAGCGCCGTATAGACCTCGAGTGGCCGATAAATCTGTGCGATCACATTGTTCGACTGGTGCAGCAACTCCGTGAAAGCGATCGTGGAGCCGAGCGTCGTCAACTTCATCAAGTTTGCAAATTCGTTGATGAAGGGCGGGATCATCTTTTGCACAGCCTGCGGCAGGATGATACGACGCAGGGCCTTACCGTAGGACATGCCGATGGCGTATGCGGCATCCAGCTGCCCCTTGTCGACCGCGTTTACGCCGGCCCGAAAGATCTCTGCCACGTAGGCCCCCGCATGCACGCCGAGGGCCAGGACCAGCGTCGCCAGCGCGCTCAGCTGCACGCCGATGAGGATCGGCAGACAATAGTAAACCCAGACGATCTGAACGAGCGCCGGCGTACCGCGAATGAGTTCGATATAGCCGGTTGCCGCCCAGCGCAGCGGTGCAAAGCGAGTTTCCTTGGCGATGCCCGCCGGGAGCCCGATTAGGAGTGACAGAATGATCGAGCCGACGGCAACCTTCATTGTGTTCAGGGCGCCATAGGCGAACGCGGGCCAGTACTGAAGCAGGACAGGGAAATACCACTCGTAGCTCACGCGTCACTCCGTGCCAGTGTCGCCCCAGGATGCCGAAGTCCATTGGTGGAGGGCGTAGCTTGGCGTGCTCACTGTCCGACAAGGAAGACGGCTGCGACTTAGTCCTCAGTCCACGTTGTTTCCCTTAGTCGCGCAGCAGGTGGCGATTGCTCAGACCGGTGCGCCTGGTCGTTCTGGTTGGGGCACTTGAATTGTTAGCGACTTAAAACACGGGATGTCAAGAAACACGGGATGTCAAGCAACGCACGTTGCAAGCTTGCAGTTGCTGCCCGTCGCGCGATGCGATCAACCAACACTATGGCGGCAGGACCGGGGCGTATATGGTTCACCGTCCTCACGTACTGGGAATCCGCTCATGTCCAATCTCACCTACCCCGACTGGGAAAAGATCCGTTCCTCTTCATTCGTCTCCGGCAAGACGTTCCCCCGGCTAGCGGAGGACATGCCGACGTTCTTCGGCGTGCCCCACGCCATCTGCAGAGAAGATCTCAAAGGTGCCGACGTAGTCATCATCGGAGCGCCGTACGCGGCCGGCTGGGGCACACAGTACAGCGGCGTGGACAAGAGCGAGTGGCTCGTCGCACCAAAGCGCGTGCGCCAACAATCTATACGCTATCGCTCCGGCTACATTCTCGATTTCGATTTCGACGTGTTCGAGAACATGCGCGTGGTGGATTACGGTGACGCAGAAATCCCAGAGCGCGCCAGTCGCGAAGGAACGGTAGACATCATCCTGGAGGCGCAGGCCGCGGTGGAAGCCAAGGTCAATGACGTTCTTGAGGCCGGCGCCGTTCCGATCGTGATCGGCCAGAATTCACCCTGCGGTTCTTATGCCATCGCCAAACCGTTGTCCGAACGAACCCAGGGCGCGGTTGGCATGGTGAGCTTGGACACGCATTGGGACGCGCAAAAGATTGACCGCGCTACCATGGATCCGCGTATTGCCGGTGCAGGCAATTGGAAGGATTCCGTCTACCGCGATCTGAAGAATTTTCACCCGCGCAATTTGGTCGAGATAGGCGAGCGCGGCATGCTGGAATTCCCGGAGATTGTGCGGCCGTATCTTGCGGCGGGCGCGAATTTTGTGTCGTCCTGGCGGATGCGCACGGAGCTCGGTATAGAAGGTACAGTAAAGCTGCTGCCGAAGGCTTTCGACGGCACGGAAGCCGTATACGCGCACTTCGATCTCGATGTGCTTGGCGGCGCCGGCCCCGCCCCCGGCGACATCATGGGCGAGCTGGCCGAGCCCATCGGGCTTAGCGACTACGAAGTCATCCGTCTCGCGCACGAGACAGGGAAGCTTGGTTGCAATGCATTTTCGTTTATCTGCATTCCCCCAGGATCGGCGGTGATGTATCGCGTTGTCGTTTACATCATCATGTATTTTATTGCCGGATTGTCGATGCGCAAGCGAGCCGCGGCGTAGGAGGGTCCCACGTTTGGGATGCAACAGGCCTTGGCCAGCGAGTACTCCGCCATCTTCGTCAGCAACTTGCACTCGGAGCCAGCATCCCCGGCTTGTCGCCGGTCCGGTGTGCAGTCCCCTACCCTGTTCATCGTTAAGGGTTTGTGCCGATGCCGAGAATCAGCGTAGGTGAGAAAATTGACGCGGGCACTGAAAGGTCGTGATCTGCGCCTTTTCGCTTGCACTGAGCCGAAGTAAGGGCGCGGCAAGTCGAACGAGGACTACGATGACCACGCAATCTCATCCCAGTTCGAGCCCGCCGCTCGCGCGGCTGCCCCTCGTGCGAGCACTCGCCAAAAACTGGTGGCTGCTCCTTTTGCGGGGAGTTGCTTCAATCATATTTGGAGTCCTGGCGTTCATTTGGCCAGGCCTGACGCTGGTGGCACTCATTTTACTGTGGGGCGTCTACGCGATCGTAGACGGCGGCATCGCGCTATGGGCGGCGATTTCGGGTAGGGGTGCGGAATTTGCGCCGCGGTGGTGGCTCGCTTTCGTTGGTATCGTTGGTCTCCTCGCGGGATTGGTGGCATTCGCGTCGCCCGGGCTGACTGCGCTGGTCTTGCTGATGTTCATCGCCGGTTGGGCGATTGTGATCGGGGCACTGGAGATCTGGGGCGCCATCCAGCTGCGAAAGGAGATCGAGGGTGAGTGGTGGTTGATCCTAAGCGGCCTGCTTTCGATTGCCTTCGGAGTTTTGCTGATTGCACGGCCGGGCTCCGGTGCACTGGCGCTTGTGTGGGTCATTGCTTCGTTTGCGATACTGCATGGGTGCACGCTGATCGCACTTGCGTTCCGGCTAAAGCAGCTTCGCCCGGAATAATCTCGGTTGACGCAGCGCTGAGCGCATGGATGGACTCGCCGTGCGGATGGGATTCTGGGGATAAGCTGACAGACGGCAGCCTCGGGTCACGAATGGCATCACATTCGAAGACGCCTGCCTCGTGCCAATTTGAGACCTGAGGACTCCCCGCGAAACGCGCGGGATGAGAACCGCACCAATAGCGCGATCTGAGCGCGCGACAGACAATGGCCAACAGCACTACTATCAACCTCGAATAAAAAAAAAATGACAAAATTTACAAGATCGATATGATTATGCGTCCTCGGTAACGCATCGCCCGCCGGTGTGCCCATCAACGTGCCTCCGCAACCCAAGGATACTCTATGACCAGTGCCACGATGTCGGCCGTTGGGCGACCGAAACGCGAGGCAATGTTCGCCAGCTCCCTGTCGAGCGTCTGTGCGGGCGCATCCGAGCGCGGCGGCGGCAGCATGTGGTCGACAGCACCAGCCTGGCGCGACGTATTCGGGCGGATCGTGAGGCCATGCTTGCTGCGAACGACTCCGCCGCTGCTTCCGACTGTGACCACAGTGGTCAGAGCGGTGCGCGAATAGGCATCGGCGGTCAGGGCAAGCGCGATCTCGTCCACGCCCTCGCTGACGGGAACACCAAGGGTCTCACGGCGCCAGAAGGAAAGCCAGTTACGCAGAAAAGTCTTCTGATGCTCCCAGGTGAGTTGGAACGCAGACGAGCGGTGGCGCGCATCCCAATTGGCCAGACCAAGATCTTGAGCAAGCCGTTCCGCTTTCTCTCGTCCGGCAATCGCTTCTACAAGAGCAACCGTCACCGGCATCGACGCGGTGATACCGGTCGACGTGCTGATACCATTGTCCGCGACATAGCGCCGGTCCTGAACCCACTGCATGGTGGGATGAGCCTTCTGCAGATCGTGGATGTAGGCCCAGTGCGTAGTTGCGCGGCGGCCGTCGAGCATGCCGGCGGCCGCAAGCGTCAAGGAGCCGGCGCAGACCGAGAAGATCTTGGCGCCCTTCCGGCGCTGAGCGACGATCCACTCCATGACGAACTGGTTGTTGCGCGGCTCCATGGCGGGAACGACGATGTAATCGGCACCCTCCGGATAGCGTTCATCGAAAGCGCGCGTGGTCGACTGGGGCTCGATGCTGAGAAGCGCCGGGCCCCGGCCAAGGGCGCTGAAGGGATGGAGCGGCACCGGTGCCACCCGCTCGGCAAGCACGGTGACATCGGCGACGTTCGCCCGCTGCAGCACGCCATAGGGCACCAGGAAGTCGGTGACCTCCGTCGCCTCGTTGAGCGCGAGGATGGCGATGACCGGCCTCGCGCGCTTCGCTGGCCGCATTGCCGCTATCGTGCGCGCGTGCTCGGGTTCCTCGATGGATGCCGCTGCAGGGAAAGGGGCTGGGTTTCCCGGCGCAAGCACGATCGGCGCGGCAACGACGGCCAGAGCGATGGCCGCCGCAATGCCCAGGACGATCGGTCGCTTGTGCATCTTGATCTACCTGCGGCCTCCCATGGTCTCCCCGCCACTTGGCTGAGCGTTTGCTCTCCTACTCGTCGTGGCGACGCCACCGGAGGTCCGTCTCGTTGCGCCCCTTGGCGGCGCGGTCGAGCCACTTAAACACGCCCCAGAGGCCGTGCAGTCCGCGCGCATAGGCGCGCCGGTGCGACCGCTCACCACGCGCCCCGGGGCAATCCGTATACCCATCTCTTTGTGGGTAGGCTGGCAAGCAGGTCGATCCCCTGCATCGTGGCACGTGCATCGTCTGGCCTAAATGACAAAAAAGTGCAATTCTCTGCCAATGCCTCCGCGGCCCATCGTCCTCCTCGTCTACGAGGGCTTCCAGGTACTTGATCTGACGGGCCCCGCCGCGGTGTTTGCGTCGGCCAACTACTTCTTAGATCGCAAGGCCTACGACGTCTCCGTGGTATCGCCCAACGGCGGACTAGTAACCAGCAACAGCGGCATAACCCTCACCACGCGCACGCTCGCGCGCATGCCTGCGGACCGGCTCGACACTTTCCTGGTCGTCGGCGCCGACGAGCCGCAGGTGCGCGCCGCCATGGCCGAGCCGGTGCTACACCGCTGGCTGCCGAGGTGGACCCGCCGCGCCGCCCGCTTCGGCTCCGTGTGCTCCGGCACGTTCGTGCTTGCCGCGGTCGGCCTGCTGCAGGGCAAGCGCGTCGCCACCCATTGGTCGGCGTGCGATCAGCTCGCAGCGCGCTTCCCTGGCCTCAGCGTCGACGCGGACGCCTTGTTTGTTGTCGACGGCAGGGTGTGGACCTCCGCCGGCGTCAGCACAGGAATCGACATGGCCCTGGCGATGGTGGAGCGCGATCAGGGTCCGGCCGTTGCCGCCAACATTGCGAAGCGCCTAGTGATCTATGCCCGCCGCCCCGGCCACCAGTCCCAATTCAGCACGCTCTTGAGTGCGCAGACGCGGGCTGACAATCCATTTGCCGACCTGATCGACTGGATGCAGACCCATCTCGATCAAGTGCTCGACGTGCCAACGCTCGCCGCTCGAGCAGGCCTCGCCGAACGCACCTTCTACCGCAAGTTCACCGCAGCAACACGCAAGTCTCCGACGCAATTCGTTGAAGCGCTTCGCCTTGACGCCGCGCGGACACTGCTCGCCCGCGACCTGCCGATCAAGGCCGTCGCGGCGTCGGTAGGCCTGCATCCCAGGCGCCTCAATGCGGCATTTGAGCGGCAGTTCGGCATGTCGCTGAGGCTGTTCCGCGATATGCACGCGACGCCATGACGTGTGCCGGCTATCCTGCCTCAGTGAAGCCGATTGGTCGCACTTGCGGCTCGGCAGGGTGTTGATGGCATGTCGCGTGCCGCGTCTCAGGACCGAGGCGCAGCTGACGCAGAGAGTTCAGTGTGGGTCAAAGCCCGTGCAAGCATCTTGGTCGCTTGCGGAGTGAAGCGGCCATAGATCAATCACCCTATGCGCAGAATGGATCGGACTCTCTCTGTTACTGAACTACTTCAATTGAATCCGCGTTACCCTCGATTCACTTCCGTCGCTACACCTCGGGGGAATAGTGCGGACAGTCGTTGCAGACTCCGCGGGCGCAAATAGACAGTTAGGTCGTAGATCTGTCCCTGCTTATTCAGTTTCTGGACCCACAAGCCTTCAATTGGATATCCGTCGGCAGCGCAGTCGAAAAGCTCAACCAGCAGGTCAGACGTCGCGATGATCGATGTGTAAAACGAATCGCTCTGTATTTCATGCGCCAGCCCCACGGCTGCTTCAACGTCCGCTTTTCCGTGAACAGATTTCGCCAGCATTGACTGTGCAGAACCATGTCCGAAGCGACAACGATTGGCTTCAGGGCGATGGGGGTGAGCTTGCGAGGTGCTGCGTGTTCCACCGGCTTCGGTTGCAGTTCCCAATAGTCCTGGGGAACGGTCGCGGACAATTCCTTGTACATGGCGTTGCGAAAGAACGTCACCACGGGCACAAGCAGCCCATGATCGCCCATTCTAGCGAACGATTCCACACCGAGCCCAGCCCAACAACGGGCCAATATGGCTGAGCCGGTTCTCAGCTAGCTGGACCGTTGTTTTTTTCAGCAAACTACAATTCTACGCCCACTCACACGGTCGGTCTCACGGTCCCAGTCGTTAGTGCTCACTCGAGCGGGCGGCGGCCGATCGCCCGCTTACCGGCCCGCGCCTGGCCGGAAACTCCGCACCGGTGGCTCCCCCCAGGGCTTTCCTCCCTTGCACGGCCGCCGGACATCACAGCAATCAAGGAGCAACAGATGAACCAGACTTGTGCGCACCCCGTGGCGACAGCCCTGAAGCGGCTTGTCACCGGGACCGCCTGCAGCATGCTCACCCTGAGCTTCATCGCGCTCGCTGGACTGCCAACGCGTCCGGCGCTGGCCGATGAGACCTGCCAATCGCCCTACATGCCGATGATCACCGGACAGGAGGAGTTTGTCTACGTCTGGACGCTCGGCGTCGCGGGCATGGGCGACGGCTCCGACAAACTGGTGACGATCGACGTCCGCCCCGGCTCGGCAACCTTCGGCAAGGTCATCAACTCCGCTTCGGTCGGCGGCAGGCATGAAGCCCATCATGCCGGCTTTACCTCTGATCGCCGCTATCTTTGGGCGGGCGGCCTCGACACCAGCCAGATCTTCGTCTTCGACGTCCACAGCGATGCCAGCAAGCCAAACCTGGTGAAGACCATCACCTCGTTTGTGAAGGACTCAGGCGCGGTTGGCCCGCACACGTTCTATGCGCTGCCTGGCCGAATGATGATCACCGCACTGTCGAACAGCAAGGACCATAGCGGACGGACCGCGCTCGTGGAGTATTCGGACGAGGGCAAGCACCTCGCCACCCACTGGATACCCACGGAAGCTGATCCCAATGGCGCCAAGATAGAGAAGGCCGTCGACGGCTACGGCTATGACCTCCGGGCCCTTCCCCGTCGCAATGTCATGCTGTCCTCGTCCTTCACGGGCTGGTCCAACTACATGATGGACTTCGGCAAGATGCTGCAGGACAAGGAGGCGATGCAGCGTTTCGGTCAGACCGTCGTTCAGTGGAACCTGCACACGCGCAAGCCGAAGAAGGTGCTCCATGTCCCTGGCTCGCCGCTCGAGATCCGCTTCGCCTGGGGACCGAACAATAACTACGCATTCACCTCGACCGCGCTCACCTCGAAGCTCTGGCTGATCTACGAAGGCGACAAAGGTGAGTGGCAGGCCAAGGCCGTCGCCGAAATCGGCGATCCGTCGCAGGTGCCGCTGCCGGTCGATATCTCCATCGCCTCGGACGATCGCAGCATGTGGGTCAACACCTTTATGGACGGCAAGACGCGGCTCTTCGACATCTCCGACCCGCACGCCCCCAAGCAGGTCTTCGAGAAAGTGATCGGCAAGCAGATCAACATGGTTTCGCAAAGTTGGGACGGCAAGCGCGTCTACTTTACCTCGTCGCTGCTCGCCAACTGGGACAAAAAGGGTGCCGACAACGAGCAGTTCCTGCGCAGCTATGCGTGGGACGGTAAGGAGCTGAAGGAGGTGTTCAGCATCGACTTCAACTCCGAGAAGCTGGGTCGTTCGCACATCATGGTGTTCGGCTCGTCCAGTCTCTACGGCGGATAACATGCCCTGCTGACCGGGAGCATTCGCCCCGGTCAGCGCACTTCTCACCCGGTCGGGGCCTTGCCATGCGCGTTCATGCTTGCATCGTTGGCATCCTCTTTGCCCTCCTCTTAGCGGCACCTACGTCACATGGACCCACACACGGGCAGGCCCATACTCGCAAAGCTGCCCCGCTGGCGGCGCTGCTGCCGGCTCAGGAACAGGGCGAGGTGCCGTCCGCCGGCAGCTACGCATTGTCGTCGATCAAGCAAGCTGGCGATGGCGGGGTCCTCGACCATACCGGACGTGCCCACCGACTGGCGAAGTTCACCTCCGGCCGCATTACGCTGCTGAGCTTCATTTTCGCCAGCTGCTCCGATCCCAGCGGCTGCCCGCTCGCCATGGGCACACTATTCGAAATCTATCACGCGAGCGAAAACTCGAAGGCGCTCGTGGACAGCGCGCGCCTCGTCACCTTGAGCTTCGACCCCGAGCGCGACACACCGGAGGCGCTCGCTAGCTATGCCTACGCCGCCATCGCAGACCCCGACGGCAAGCGGAAGGTGCCTTGGTCGTTCCTGACCACGCGATCCAAGGCCGACCTCAAGCCTATTCTCGAGCACTATGGCCAGCCGGTGGCCCCGAGCCATGGCAGCGATCAACTGAACCACCTGCTCCGTCTCTACCTCATCGATCGCAAAGGCCAGATCCGCAACATCTATGGCCTCGGTATGCTGGACCCCCGCTTTCTGCTGGCGGATATCGAGAGCCTGCTGCTGGAGGACGGCACCTTAGGGCCCAAGAGCCAATGACACCACGCCGCTGGCTTGTCACCATTGGCTGGTTGGCAGGGCTGGCTATTGCGGCACTTGTGCTCCTTTCCGCGCACATCCAGGTGATGCCGGATGCTGGCGAGGCGACCGCCGTCCGGCGCATCGCTCACCCCCCGCTCGGGCTTCCCCCGCTGTCGCCGGAAGCGCAGCCCACCGCTCAGATGATCTCGCTTGGCCGCAAGCTGTTTTTCGACAGAAGCCTGTCCATTAACGGCACCATGTCCTGCGGCATGTGCCATGTTCCCGAGCAAGGTTTCACCAGCAATGAGCTCGCCACGCCGCTCGGCGTCGAGGGACGCAGCCTGAAGCGGAACGCGCCAACGCTCCTCAATGTGGCCTATGCCACGGCGCTTTTCCACGACGGACGCGAACTCCACCTCGAGACACAGGCCTTGATGCCGCTCATCGACAGGGCAGAGATGGCGAACCCGTCGCTCGGCCTCCTCATCGCCCGCCTACGCCGGGACCCCGGCTACGCCGGCGCATTCGCGGCAGCCTTCGGCGAGCCCGTCAATGCGCGCAGTCTCGGTCAGGCGCTCGCCGCCTATCAGCGCACGCTGCTATCGGCAAACGCGCCGTTCGACCGCTGGCGCTACGGCAACGATTCCGAGGCATTGAGTGCCGAGGCCATCCGCGGCTTCGCGCTGTTTGCCGGCAAGGCGGGCTGCGCCAGCTGTCACCTCGTCGGGGAGCGTTACGCGCTGTTCACCGACTACGGCTTCCACAGCACGGGGACAGGCGAGTTGCGGAAGCGCGGGGGCGATGGGCCGGTTTCCATCGCGCTCGCTCCAGATCTCATCGTCAACCTGGCGCGCCACGTCGTGCGCAGCGTCGCCGAGCCCGACCCCACAGATGACGGCCGTCTGGAGGTCACCAGCAGGCCGGAGGATCTGCACCGGTTCAAGACCCCGAGCTTGCGCAACGTGGCCCTCACGGCGCCTTACATGCACGACGGCTCGCTCGCGAGCCTCGATCAGGTGGTGCGCCATTATGACCGCGGCGGCACCGGCGCGCCCGGACAAGACCCGCGGATACGCCCCCTCAACCTCTCCGAAAGGGAAATGCGCGACCTGGTGACCTTCCTCCACAGCCTGACCGGCGACAACGTCAATGAGTTGGTCCGCGAGGCGCGTGGCTGATCTGAGGCGGCGCCAACGTCATGACCTCACCATGTCACCCATCCTGCCCGCTTGCCGCGACAAGATCGTCGTTTGCAGCGCAAAATCACGATCCGTCGAGGCTTAGGACCATCAATCCAGGACTGGCGTGCTGCGCCTACTATGAGTAATTATCGGCATCAGAAGCTGGCTGCCCGAATCGCGGGTGATGGCACTCGACGCGGTGCGCCGGTTTAGGTTCGTTATCGCATGGCAGGTCGGCTCAACCTTGCGGTCCTTGGGGAGTTCAAAGTCTTCCGAGACGGTCTGGCCGTCCCGCTCCCGCCTTCTAAGAAGACGCGCGCGCTTCTCGCCTATCTCGCTGTGGTTCAGCGGCCGCAGCGTCGGGAGCGGCTATGCGAAATGTTCTGGCAGATTCCCGACGACCCTCGCGGCGCGTTGCGTTGGAGCCTGTCGAGAATCCGCCAGATCGTCGACGCTGACAGCGAAAGCTGGGTACGCGCCGACCGCAATTTGGTTACCCTGGATGCGGCCCGGTTCGATTGCGACTTTCGCCAGATCGCTGGATTGAAGCCGGAGCAAGTGGAGAAGCTGGACGTAGCCAGCATGGAGGCGCTGGCAGAGGTCTTCAAGGGTGGATTTCTGGAAGACCTCTATCTGCCCAACTGCGCCGAATTCGAGGCTTGGCGAGTTGCGCAGGCCGAGGAAGTCGAGATGCTCCGGCTGCGAGCGCTTCGGGTGCTGATCGACCGCTTGCGCGAGGATCCGCAACGCGCGCTTCGCCATGCCTTTGTACTGCACGCACTCGCCCCGACATCTGGCCTGGCTGCGGAGATCGAACGTCTGACATCGCAAGCGCGGCAGCTTGCTGCAGCGGCGTCCCCCGACCATCCCGCGCCCTTGCCGCACGCATCGCACGCCCCTCCCTCAAAAGAGGAACGGAAGCCGATCCGGCTGACGGTTGCAGACCAGGTGCGGAGACAGGTGAGCGTTCTGGCGGCTGAAATCGTAACGCCTTTCCAAGACCTCCAGGATCAGGACCCCGAGGCCGGCATCGCGATCATCAGTCCGCTCGTGGAGGCAGCGCGTCGCGAAGTGGAGCGATACGGCGGCATCGTTTACAGCTCGACCGACGCCAGCGTCATCGGCATATTCGGTGCACGCGTCGCGACCGAAGACCATGCATTCCAAGCATGCAGGGCGGCGCTCGCTACCAAGGCCGCCGTCGAGAACGACGAGCAGGCCAACGTCCACCTGACGATCGGGCTCGACAGCGGCGAGGGTGTCCTGCGCCTGGCCAAAACCGGCGACGCGGGGCAGGTCGAGACACAAGGTGCCGTCGTGCGTACCGCGCGCCGGTTGGCCCAGACCCTGCGCCGTCATGCGATCGCCTGCACCGGACGCATGAAGGACGCACTCGTCGGCTATGTAACGGCCGAGGCCATGTCTGACGCCGACTTTGCCGGCGGGCGCCCGGTCGGCAATTGCTATGAGATCCTCGGCCAAAACAAGGTCAGCTCGCGCTGGCAGCTGCGGCGCGCCAGGGGGCTGACGCTACTCACTGGACGCATGCAGGAGCTGAGGTATCTGAACGATGTCTGGCAACGGGTGCGCGCGGGCACGGGCCAGTGCGTCGGCGTCGTGGGTGATGCAGGTATCGGCAAGTCACGGTTGGTATACGAGTTTCTGGTCTCGGCCGCGGCCACAGAGTGCCGCATCGTCGAGATCGGGGCCCTCGAATCCGACGCGTTGGCAAGCTTCCACATCGTCAAGAAGCTGTTGCGCGCGATCCTTTGCATCGAGGATAGCGTCGATGCCGCGGCAGCATCTGGCAAGGTCGCCGCCCTCATCGCGTCCCTCGGCGTAGATTCCAGCGTGAGGTCGCCGCTCCTCTTTGCTCTCGATATCCCCCCGGACGACCGCGAGTGGGCATCGCTTCCTGCCTCCGAGCACGTCAGGCGTGTGCGCAATGCGATTTCGATTCTGCTGGTGCTGATCGCGAAAACGAAGCCGCTGATCGTCGTTGTCGAGGATTTGCATTGGATCGATGCCGAGAGCGAGGCCTTGCTCGACCGGCTGATCGACGGCATAGCCACTCAGCGCGTTCTTCTGCTGATGACGTTCAGGCCGGACTACAACCACGCCTGGGGCTCCAGAAGAAACTACAATCAGCTTCGCCTCGACCCGCTGCCGCGGCCGGAGGCGGAAGCGCTCCTCGAGGTACTGCTGGGCGACAACAGCAGCGTGCGTGCTTCGGTAAAGCTCATCGCCGAGCGGACGGATGGGGTTCCTCTGTTCATCGAGGAGACGGTGCAGGCACTGGCACAGAGCGGCACACTGACCGGCTCGCTTGGCGACTACGCTGCCGTCAGCGAAATCACCGGCCTGCGAGTGCCAGCGACGATCCAGTCCGTGATCGCGGCACGCATCGATCGGCTGGCCGCGAGCGAGCGCTGGCTGTTGCAGAATGCGGCAATCATCGGTCGCGATGTGTCGCTCAAGATCCTCGCATCGATTGCCGGGCTCGACGAGGAAACCGCAGCCGGGGGCGTGCTCAAGCTGCAAGGCGCCGGGTTCCTCTATGAATCGCAGCTGTTCCCGGTGCAGATTTTCACGTTCAAGCACGCGCTGGTGCAGAAGGTCGCCTATGACAGCCTGGTGCACGCCGATCGCAAGCTACTCCACAGCCGGTTGATCGATAGCCTGGAGACAGTTTTTCCGCATTTGATCGACGACCATGTCGAAAAGCTGAGCGAGCACGCGACCAGCGCGGAACGATGGGACAAAGCGGAAAACTATCTGCTGCGTTCGGCCCGACGCGCACTGCAGCGCTCGTCGCACAACATTGGGCTTTCGTTCCTCAACAGGGGACTGGAAATACTCGGCAAGCGGCCAAAATCCGCTGACCGCGACCGGGTCGAATTGGAGTACCAGAAACTCGCCGGCGTCGCCTGGATGGCGGCAAAGGGTTGGGGCGCCGAAGAGGTGCTGACGGCCTACAAGCGCGCCGAAGACCTGTGCACGGAGCTCGCCGACGAGACCGAGCGCTTCATCGCCCTACGCGGTCGGGCCCAATACTACATGATCAGCGGCCAGCCCCGCGCGGCGCAGACGATCAGCTTGCGCTGCGCCGAAATGACCAAGCATTTGGAGGACACCGGGGTCGCGATCGAAACGCATCACATGTTTTGGACCAACAATTTTTTCATGGGCGAGTGCGCAGCCGCGGAAAGGCATGCGGAGGAGGCCATTGAGCTCTACGATCCCGACCGCCACCATGCGCTGACCTACCAGTTTTCCGGTCACGATCCCGGCGTCTGCAGCCAATGCATCTCGGGCCTCGCAGCATGGCAACGCGGAGCGCTCGACCGCGCGAGCGAGCGATGCCAAGGAGCTCTGGCGCTGGCAGAACGCCTGGCGCACCCGTTGACGATGGCATTGGCCTACTGGGCCATGAGCTACCTCGGCATGTTCCGCCGCGAGCCAGAGGCGACTTTGGCCTGGGCCACGAAGGAGATCGCGGTCTGCGACGAATACCTGCTGCCGCTGCTGCGCTCGCAAGGCGAGTTTCAGGCTGGATGGGCTCTGGCCCAGTTGCGTGACGTGCAAGCCGGCATTGCTCAGATGGAGCACGGCGTGCAGGCCATTCGAGCCACCGGTGCGGAGATGGGCTTACCCTACTTCCTGGGCTTGCTCGCGGAAACACTTGCCGACGCGGGCCAGAAGGATCGTGCGCTGGATACGCTTGAGCAGGCCACGGCAAGCGCCATGGAGAATGGAACGCATTTCCTCCTGTCGGAGATCGTCCGCACCAAGGCTGAGGTCCTCGCCCAGCAACAGGACCGTAACTCTAAGGAGATCGAAGCGCTCTTTCGCAGTGCCATCGACATTGCAACCAAGCAGAATGCCCCGTTACCCGCGCTCCGGGCAGCCACCAGCTGGGCGCGTTTTCTGACCCGCCAGCGGCGCAGGGCGCAGGCGCGCATCGTTCTCCAGCCTTATGCCCAGTTGATAGTCAGCCTCGCTGGCAGCCGTGACGCGCAATTGGCGGCAGAGCTGACGTAAAGCATCAGTAATTGACGGTCATTGCATCTAGCGATGTGGACATCTTGCCTGGACGGTCGTCGCCTGGTTAGTGCTTTGCCAAGAAAGGAAGTACCGCCGCCTGGAAGCCTTCGGGGTTCTCTCCAGGCACGGTATGTGATGCGTCCTGTACGACAATGACCTGCGCATCTGGCAGGCAGCGTGCTAGCCCCGTTAGGATCGCACCAAAGAATTCGGGGCTACGCCCCCCACGAATGAGAAGTGCGGGTACCTTGATGGCGCCAGCCATCGCGCACGTGAATTGTGGCCGCGGCCGCGAAGATATGGCATCGGCGATATGACTGTCGACGTTATCCATCATCATCTTCTTGTCGAATTCTGATCGTCGCTCATAGGTACCGGGCCCGCCGACGGCGTCGGCAAAGAGCCGGAGACCATTCTCAAGGTCGCGCTTTCGGAATGCATCTCGCGCTGGAGCGAAGCGTTCGCCGAACTCCTTCAGAATGCTCGGGCCATTGTCAATTCCAAGCAATATTCCAGCAGCTGGGGGCTCGACAACCGTCAGCGAACGAAGGAGAGCGGGGTGTTTAGTGGCAAAGAAAAGGGCGGAATGCGCGCCGGAAGAGTGCGCAACAACGTGCACCTTGGACAACCCTAGTGCTTCCACAAGGCCCGCGAGGTCATCGCCATGCACGTCCGCTGCGAGATCCTGGGTACCATCCGGGCTCACATCGGTCGGAAAATGGTTTCGCCGACTATAGGCAATTGCGCGATAGCGCTTGGAAAAGGCATCAAGATGAGATTTCCAAAAGCGAAGATCTTGCAAGCCTCCGTGAACCAAGAAAGCTGGATCACCTGCGCCGGCCTCAATGTACGCGAGGCGAGTGCCGTTCACGTCGGCGTACTTGTACTCTTGGGACAAGGCGCCCTCCGAGAATTGGAAGCTCGCGCATGCGAGAAGCGTAAAAGCTAATTTGCTGGGGTACATTCTTTGGTCCGGCAAGAAACCACGAGCACAACACTTGCACACAAAAGTCGGAGCACCTAGCCGGAGCTATCAATGTGACGTCCGGGTCGCGCTCGTTGCTCGATCCCGCGTGGATCGACGAATTCTTGCCTGCTCTGCCCCTAATTACCTTGGCGGCCCTCTGAAGAGCCTTGCGAAACAAGTCGCCGCGAAGGATGCTTACAAATACCGCTCACCAAAGGGATACATCATGTCTGTCGACCGGCAAGCCGCCACTGGCCGCCTCATGCGCTTCCTCGCTGTCGAGGGCGTGACCGGAAAGGAGGCAGCGATAGGGCGCGAGCTCACCGCGGCGCTGGAAGAAAGCGGCGTGCCGGCGGACGCGATCCGCCTCGACGACGCGAACGCACGCATTCCCGTGCCGACGGAAACCGGCAACCTCATTGTCGATCTGCCCGGGCGCGGCGTGATGCACAACCAGCCGCGAATTATGTTCATGACCCACATGGACACCGTCCCGCTGTGCGCCGGAGCGAAGCCGAAGCTTGCCGGCCGTAAGATCGTCAATAAAGCGAAGACTGCGCTTGGCGGCGACAACCGCGCCGGCTGCGGCGTTCTCGTCACGCTGGCGGCCGAGCTTGCCAAGCAGAAGCTTGATCATCCGCCGATCACGCTGTTGTTTTGCGTGCGGGAAGAGAGCGGGCTATGGGGTGCGCGCCACGTCAAGACCGCCGACCTCGGCTCGCCGGTCTTAGCCTTCAACTACGACGGCGGCTCTGCCTCGAATGTCACCATCGGCGCCGTCGGCGCGGATCGCTGGGAGGTCGAGATTTTTGGCCGCGCCTCCCACGCGGGCGTCGCACCAGAGCGCGGGATCAGTTCGACCATGATCCTTGCGCTTGCGCTTGCCGACGTAAAGGCCGGTGGCTGGTTCGGCAAGGTGGTCAAGAGCAAGCGGCAGGGCACCAGCAATGTCGGCCCGGTCGCCGGCCGCAACGGCCGGCCGGCCGGAGATGCCACCAATGTCGTCACCGACTATGTGCACGTGCGCGGCGAAAGCCGAAGCCACGACGCGAAGTTTTTCAAGGAGATCACCAAAGCCCACAGGGTAGCGTTCGAGAAGGCGGCGAAGCGCGTCAAGAACAGCGAGGGCAAGTCAGGCCGTGTCAAGTTCAAGGCCGAGACCGACTACTATCCATTTCGCATGAAGGAGAGCCTGCCCGTGGTCAAGCGCGCGGTTGCGGCAGTGTCCGCCATCGGCGGAACGCCGGCCATCCGCGCCGCGAATGGCGGGCTCGACGCGAACTGGATGGTCCGCCACGGTGTTCCGACGGTGACCTTCGGCGCTGGGCAGAACGAGCCGCACACGATCGACGAGTGGATCAATCTCGACGAGTACGACCGGGCATGTGCGCTCGCAATACAGCTTGCGACAATGCGGTGAGCTGCATGATCAATATTTCAAGTGAATTTTCCCAGCCGAGCCAAACTCCGCTCATTGAGGTCAACGGCTTGCAAAAAGATACAACTGTGAACTGGCGTCACGGTTGGTTGAGATGGGTCATGGACGGGTGAGATGGATCATGGGCTGGCATTACGACGCTCTCGCCACGTCTCTTGTACCCCCGGAAAGCTGTCGCGCTTTGTTGCAGCTGCCGAAGTCTTCAGTCCTGTGCCGTCTGGTCTGGATGCCATCAGGGCGGCCCGCTCTTGTCGCTGCCGGTGCCCAGGATTTGCTCACCGACCGCCTCGACCGAGGCCCCGGTCTCGATACGGCGACGGATGTCCTTAAGCCGCATAAGCTGCTGTACGATCTGTGGCATCATGTCGAGCTTTTCCATCAGGCGCCAGACATAGACGAAGATCGCAAAGATGGTGCCGACGTCGGCGTTCGGCATATATGCGACGCGCAGCAGCACCAGGATGAACACCAGGATCGATAACCCCTCGATCACAGTCCAGTTGAAGGCATCGGCGTCGGAGAGCTTGACGCGCCACGCGCGCACCTCGGCAAAGTGGTGGGTGACGGCTCCTTCCTGCGCCGCCTCGATCACCTGGACCTCATGCTCGAGCTGGTTGTTGAGCCCCTCGTTGAGCATCAGGGAACGCCGCATGTAGCGGCGGTTGATGATCGCGACCGGGATGAAGAGCAGCGCGGTGACCACGCCGATCACGAGGTCGTAGTAGAACAGGATGGCCGCGGAGCCGATGATGCTCACCATCGTGTTGAGGACGACCGGCATGTCTTTCTCGAAAAACGTCACGAACTCACGCGACATGGCCGAGCGTGCCGCCACCTTTGTGGGCTCGATCCCCGATTGGCGCTGGCGTAGTACCGTTTCGGTCACGATGGTGTTGTAGACCTCGGTGTAGAGGCGCGTGTCGTACATCTGCCGACCGCAGCCGATCGCGGTGTGCAGCACCCATGCGATCATCACGGGCGCGATCATCCGATAATCCTGCGCCAGCAGACCGTTGATCGCGAGCCCCGTGGCCCACGGATAGGAAAGTTCCAGCAGGTCCTCGATGATGGTGAGCGCATAAGTAAACGCGATGCGCCAGCGGAACGGCCGTATCGTCTCCGTTACGGACCTCGCCCGGGGGTCGTCAGGCATCGGAAAAACCGGTCGTGGGAAGAGCCGATCGCAAGGTCCCAAATTTAGGGCAGGGTCCGTTTGAATGGAAGCGCGATCTGAGTCGAGAGACCTTCCCCAGGAGAACGTTCATTCAAGAAAATCGGTGAAGATGACCACGATCGGCTAGAACGGTATCGCGTCGTCTGGCACGTAGCTCCGTCGGTATCGAGTGGCCGAGCCACGTCGCGACCTGCAGGGTCAACCTTCGCTTCGGCTTGTTGGGTCTGGCATTGCGATCGGGACGCTATGCGCGTCCGAAGATCTGCGTCAACAGACCCACCCGCTGCAGCGCCGGCCTGGGCGTCGGCACGGTCCACAAGCTGCGCCGGGAGATGGTCGCCAGCACCTTTCAAACACCCTATTCGTGAGTAGCGTGCGCGCCGGGGCCAAGTCAATCGTGCCCCGGCGCCTGAATTGCATTCGCCGCTGCGCGGTGTTGGCGCCAGCGGCCAACTCGGTTTTGGGCGGAGCAACACTGTCCCTTCCGGAACAGCCGCCCAGCACAGACCGCCCAACTACGAGTTCGATCTGCCGTTGCCATCATCGGTGAACCGGCTGTGGGGGTGCAACCGCGGCGCGTCCACCGCAGTAAGCGATACACGGCCCAGGTGTCCGTTTTGCTCAGCCTCCCATTCCGCAGGTGCGCCAAGGTGACGGGTGGCATTCAGCACCCGGCCCGAAAGCATGCTCAAGCTCCGACGCTAGTCTGTGTCAAACATTCGACCCAAATGTTCGGCTGTATCAACATTGGGCGGGCTCAAATGAGGGGACGTACGACAATGAGAAAGATTATCGGCCCTGCTCTTATCGTGCTCTCCCTTGCTGGGTGCGCGGCGAGCGGTGATCTCCCAGGGGACAGCGCCTGGAGCCGAGACTATTTCAAAGTCGCCGGAAAACAGGCCCCCGATTAGTTCATCGGAGATTCGGTGCCCTTCCTTTTCGATCCAGAGTCGACGCCGGCAAAGCCGTGCTCGACCTTGTTGGTCGGCGCACCAGGCGGCGGCAAATAGGTGCCTGAAGCGGTCCTGAGGATCGCATTCTTTCGGACCCGGGGACTGGCGCGAAGGACCGACGCACATGAAACACTTGATGCTTGGCGCGCTTGGGCTCGGTTTCCTGGGAGCCGCGCCGAGTTCCACCCCCGTCGAATGCGGCAATCCATATGTCGCCTTCCACGAGCGGCTCAGCCATCACGCGGAGAATATATCCGGCGAGCGGCTCGCAGCTCTCCATCGGGTCAGCTTGCGGATTTTCGACGCGTGCGATGCCGGCCATCTGCGCGATGTGCAGGCAAGGTTCGTTGAGCTCGAGATGCGCCTCGACGCGCCGAGCAAATGCGAACTGACATCGCCATCGCGCGGCCAGTCGATCGAATTGGCGGCCGCGGGAGAAATGGTTCAAGAGACTGGCATGGCCGGCTATCGGCCTTCGGGCAGCCAGCGTTGCGCGAAGCCCGAAAGACACGACGAGTAGCTCCAGCCCTTACCGCCTGGTATCCGGCGTCGACGGCTTTAAACTTGGCCAACCTCAATGCGCGCGCCACTCTCCAACATGCGGCGGCAGTGATGGATTTCTCAGAGCGGCGCCGGGCGTCTTCAGTTTGTCCGTCGTCGGGGTGAAGCGGCAATCTGCGGTGCAGGCGACGGCAAATAGGCGCCATTAACGGTCATTCACCGCGGCCAGCACGGAGCAAAGGTGCCGGCAGTGACCCACCCGAGGGCCGTCCCGGTGCCAGCTCAGTATCTTTCCGCTCTCACAAGCGGTGATATCCCCGATTGGCAACTGGCACCGCCTCTCGTTCTCCTGATCGCGTTCACACACGACGTAGGTTCGCAGCGAGTAGTTCGCTTCGAGCGTGCCGCGTGCTGATCTGACCTTGGACTGGGGCGGCCGTTCTTCCTGTCCGATCTAAAGCGAGATCATAACGAGGATCACCTGCATGACGATCATTTACTGGATCCCGCGCTGGCGTTGTGGGCGAGGAGCGACAGGAATGCGGCTGAGCTGAGCCCCTGCCGGCTCCTTAGTCAGTGGCCACTCAGCTTGCGCCCCCAAACATGCAAAGAGGAACCCGGGCATTTTGCGCGGCCTTCTCAAGTGGAGAACCTGGAAGGGAGCAACTATGCACAAAACGCAACTGGCCCTGATCGGGATCTGCGGCGCCACCAGCTTGGGGCTGAGCCCTCTGGGCGCCCAGGCCGCACCGGCGGCCCCTGGCATGACACAAACTATGGCGGCGGTCGGCGCGCAATCAAAGCCACAGGACGTTGCCTACCGGCGCTGCTGGTGGCGAAACGGTCATCGCCATTGCCGCTGGTATGACGCGCCCTATCGCGGCTACGGCTACTATCCCTACCGCGGCGACGGCTCCTATTACGGCCCCACCCTGCCGGAGGCCTATCCCGTCGGTTCGAGCCGCTGGTGGCAGGAAATGGACCGTGAGGATCGCGGCGGTCGCGGTAGTCGGCGCTGAGGCCAGCCGTTTCAAGTGGCTGACGGCGGATTTCCCCCGTTTCAGGTTGCTCAAAAGGGGTGTGGTCGCTGCCATGCCCCGTCTTGCCGGATCCGATCCGCTCAAGGATCCATCAGCCCAAGACATCCATCAGCCCAAGACAGGCCAAAGAGGGGGTTCAAAGCCGGGAGTAGACCTAGCGATGGCCAACATGGCCTCGAGGGCTTTGACGGCTGCAATACGCCGGCGATCAATGCTGCTCATGCGCTGCCTCCAACAATCGGCGCACCATGCCAGCTTTGGGGCGGGCATTTCCTCAGCGCTTGAAACCTGATCCACAGGAAGGGAGGTGGGCACCGGCGGCCAACTGGCAACACTGGCTTTGGATCGCCCGGGACTCGCCATCAGCAAACGCCGCCCATCGAATTGGGCACGACCGAAACCGCGAGCTGCCGTTCGGCCGCCATGGCTAGGCCAGCCTGCACATGGCGCCAAAAGACCACCGATCACCGCACAGTCGATCTCGCGTGGTGTTTCGGTCGCCTTTTCACGCGGTGCAGCAAGGACGCCAACCGCGTCAGCAGGTCGCCAGATTCCGGACGATCCGCGTGCGCGGCGGCGAACTGACGTTGTGTACGGTTGTATTATAGAAGCAGAAAAAGAAACCGATCTGAAATACAAGACAACATTAGCACTAATAAGGCGCGAAATAGAGAGTAGATGAGATGATAAAGCTGAGAGACAGCGATATCGATACCAAGAGCAAGCAGAAAAGAGAAGAGCAGGGCAAGAGCCGCAAGAACCGACATACCATACTCCACCGCAGCTAAAAAAGATACTCAGAGCAAGAAGAATGGAGACAGAAAGAAAGAAAGTGTAAGAAAATTAAAGTAAGTATAACTATAACAGGAAACAAAAAAGACGAAAACTAAGAAGATAACGACTGAATAGATAGAACAACTGCTAGCCACTAAAAAAAGCCTGAGGAACTGACCGAAGAGAACACCTACTCAAACAAAAAAAGAAGGCGCTGATAGAACGTGCGCTAGAAGCTGAACTGACCGAGCATTAAAACTACGAGAAAGAAGAAAAGAAAGATAGAAAAAAAGAAAACAGAAGAAAAGGAGAGAGTTCAAAGACCTAAAGACCGAGAACAAGAAAAACGAGAAAAAGATCCCGAGCGAAGAGAAGAAAGCTATGAGAAGAAGCTGAAAGAAAAGAGAAAAAAAAGATTAGAAGGCTTAGAAGAAAAGATATTGAAAATCTAAGCACGAGAAAAGAAGAAGAGAGAGAAAAAGGGAAAACTTGAAAAGATATAAGACACAGAAGAGAAGAAAGAACTGAACAGAAGAGTCACGGAAGCATACTAGATGAGATCCAAAAATGACAAAAAAGACAGCTAGACTGAGAATATCCGAAATATAAAAAGAAGCTATGAGAGAAAAAAAAAGAGAAGAGAGTCTGAACAAGAACAAGGCCGTATAAAAGCACTGGAGCTCAAAACAGACGATGAGAAAGCATAATAAGGCTAAGGAAAGAACAGGCCGAAGAAGACAAATTCTGAAAAAAGATGATCAAAGAGCTCAAAAAAAGCGACGTAAACGAAAAAAAGAAAGAAGAAGAAGAAGGACAAAAGGGCTAAACAGAGACGATCACCTCGGAGAAAAAGCAAACCGTCGTGCAAACTAACTCGAGATCTGATCAGAAACAGCTTAGCGTTTTAAAGAGAAAAGAACGCAAGGCGACCCAACCACGAACAAAGCGATCTACCGAGCAAGAACGCAAAAATGAAAAAAGTAAAAAAAGAAGAGAAAGAGAAAGAGAGAGAAAAAAGATAAAAAGACAAAGAAAAGGACTGGAGCAGAGCCTGAGAGAATATAGTGACATTCTTTGCTTACGCGAACGAATAAGAAAAAAGAACTAAAAGAAGAAAGAGATAGAAGAGATGCAACGCTACTAGCGCAAGATAAACAAAAAAAGAGAAAGCTATCCTAATAAAGAAGAAGATAAGAAGCTGCTATATCTGAACAACAAGAACGAAAGACTGCGTTGGCGAAAAGTAATGAAAAGAACAGCTGCTAAGGGACAGTTAGCTAAACAGTAAGACGAGAGTAAAAAAGGAACAGAGAGATGATCAAGGAGACCGGAAACAAGGCAAGGCAACAATAGATAGAGCTGAAAATGAGAAGAAAAGCAAAGAGCCTACGGCACGCAGATAAGAGACCTAGAGACTAGACCGCTAGCTGCAACCAAGCAAACTGGCTAACCATGCACTCCGAAACCGCATTCTCGATGGACACGACGAACCTAAATCAAAAAACACGAAAATCTCTAACACAAATAATATGAAAATCCCAAAATAAAAGAGAAAAGAACCGCTACTACCGAACACAAAAAGACAATTGAACCGTGTCTCCCACATTTATCAAATAAATGAACTAAACACCTGAGTCAGCCCACTACACTTCGGAAAAACTACGATAAGAAACTGAAAGAAAGAGAAAAAGATATGAGAGTGAACTAGTAAAGAAAGAAAAATAAAAGAAGGAGAAAAAAGAGAGATACAAGAAAGACGACAACAACCTGTAACGCGAGATTACAAGAAAGCTAGATCGACTAGAGAAAAAGAAGACAGAGACGAAGAAGCTACCGGCATAACGACAGAAGAGAGAGAGCCGTATGCTATGAAAATAGAGAACAACCACCGAGACCAAGATAAAGATAGGAGAGAGAAAAAAAGAGATAAAGAGAGATAAGATCAGATGAAGATGAAGAGAGATATAGAGAGCTGCCGCACGGAAAAAATAGAAGAGAAAGAAGAACGCTGCGAGAACTGAGAGCATACAAGAAAAGACTACAAAAGCTGCCGCAATCGGCATGAACAAAGTGCCAGAGGGATACGACTCGCACTAGATAGAGAAGCGAGAAGCCGAGTTATAGCCGATGCCCTACTCCCCATCTTTACTAAATACCTGCCCCGATAGACGATATTGATAACACCAACAAGGCATTGATCTAATATCTGCTGTTCAAGGCCTCGAAAGAGACCATGCTGACAATCGAGAAATATCTCAAGCATCTCTTTGTACGCATCGCCATCAACTCTTACTACACACCTGAGACTCGGCCATGACACACCATATGTAAGTGCACATGATCATGCCCATAAACGAGCTCTCTTAGAAGGAAGAAGATGGATAGATAAAAAGATAAACTTCTTCCTGCCGATGCTATTGCTCTCAACACATTTAGGCGCAACAAGCTCGAGAAGCTCACTGAGAGAAAGCGACCGGCAAGCTTTCTACTACGAGGCACACGCCCACCTTACGAATCAGAAGGCTTTCGCCGCCTCCCTTATCCGACGAAGCTACTAGGTCTTCCTATTCTAAGCTTCTTTTGCGCACTAAGAGGCGGTACTCGCGTACCTGTCGCGATACACCCTTCGCGTCTACATTACAACAGCTGTCTCAACGCAGCCGATGCTAACAGCTACTCCTTCAAGGTCTAGGACTTTATATCGAGAGACCGCACTACACGAGCAAGACGCTCGAGATGGCGGAGTTTATCCGACTCTACAGATACAAGTCCTACCAAAGAGCTAGCACCGCAACCGCCACAAGACCTGCTAGCCGGTACGGCCAACAGAGACGATCGACAAGGCGCGCGACAAGCTCGCCGCGGCCGAAAAACCAGACACCCCCGAGATCGATGAAGACGTGGCCACGGCGTACGATATCCTAGTGTAAGCAGAGGAGGCCGCAAGTAGATAGACGAGTTGTTTGAGCCTGGAGGCTAACCCCAGCATGAGAAGATAAACGAAAAGATAAGGATAGACACATAAAGAGAGAAGACTAGGTATCACTGGGGGACGTCTTGACCGGAGAAAGACGCTGCTGCACAGACGGCTACGCTATCGATAGCTCGGGACTACTACATATGAGGCTATTGCGGCGGCGATAGAGGTCATCGAACGCTCGGCGCGTGCGCGCGACGAAGCGAGCCAGGCTAGGGATAAGCGTGACGGTCGCGAGCGGTCTCAGAGAGCGTCAGTGAGAGTGAGAGCGCGAACGACGGATCACTATGAGATCGCAGGGCGATCTACGTCTCTCTCTCGTGGGTTCTTTAATTGGTGGCTTTCTGACGTTGGACCGAGTATGTGTTGTGTTGTCGTGATAGGTGGGCCAAAGGCGGTCCTGGGAGACGAGGGTAGACCAGGTTTAAGCTCTGCCGAAGACGAGTAATGTTGGGTTCTTGTGTCGCCCAGGCACAGAGTGCGGTTTCCCTCATATCCTTTTTTTGCCACTTCTCTGATGCTGGACTTGGTTGTGGACAGTTGGTCGTTGCCGACTATTGCGCGAGCGCATACCCAGAGCGGAAGGCGTTCATGACCAGGCTCGAGATCATGGCCGACTATTTTCAGGTATACGTGTGCGATCCAGCGTTTCATGAGGACTGGTCGACTCTGTGGACCGACCAAACCGTCGACAATCGCATTGTCGCGCTTCCCCATACGATCGTGTTCGGAACAGGCCGGAACATGCCGGTCCCGATTGATGTGGTCGTTCACAAAGTGCAACCGGATCTGACAGCGCTGATTGTGGCAGCCGATCATGCAGTGCTCGGCGGCATAACGTGTGGCAGTGGCCAGCTCAAGGTCCTAGGGTGCACCGACTACCTACCGGACGCATTCACGCTTCCCACCCTAGCAGGGCGATATGGCGTTGCCTTTCTCTCATTTGGGCTCGGCACGATCGATCCCGTGGGCGGTCTTGAAGGCGACAACTCCTACGCGCTTCACTTGTGGTCCGCTGCAGTGCCGCCAGAGCCAACGGTGCTCAAGCAGTGGAAGGGTGCGTGATGGCATCTCGCGCGCAGAAAGAGCAGAGCAACTCCGTGAGGTCTGCTCCGGGTGTGCGCCGTGCAAAGGCGGCGCTCTCCAGTGGCTGCAACTCCCACCCGGCAACCGCTCCAGCCGGAAGCAACCGGAGCAGCTGTGGAGGTAACGAAATGGCTGAAGCCTTCGGTTACGATATACGGTGACAGCGCGAGTGTGCAGGCCGTAACGCGAGTAAACGCCGAGCAGGCCTTGTATGGGGCCCTCGAAGTCAAGCGCCTATTGCGCAGCACGCTCCACTTTCTTCTTTGCACCACACAAGTCAGGCGACGCAAGGGCGGGACCTATCCACTCTCGCACCTTTACGGGCACTTCGGGCTCGTACGTCTGTGCCGGCTTGGGCATGACGAGCCGTGGGCGAAGGCGTGAGGTCTTGTCCGAGAGCCGGATGTGGGAGATCCACCAGTCCTGGTTCGATGAGCGGAGTGTGGAAACGGAGTCACGGTTGAGCCCCTAAGGCACCCAGACGAAAGAGGCGCCAACAGACATGTTCAGCCTAAAGCCACCGCGCCACATTCCGACTCTACCAATTTCGCCATTGCCCCCTTCGTCGGCTTTCGCAGTGCTTCTGCCGTCTCGCATCGTTTCTTGCGGGTCGGATATGCGGTGCTGGCGAAGAATCGCGGCGCGCTGTAAGGCTCGGGGGCAACCGAGGAAACTGCGGAGGCGCCGGCTTGCTGCGCGTGACGAGCACCATCGATATCCCGGAGTCGGAGCTGAGCGAGGAGTTCATACGCGCCTCGGGACCCGGCGGGCAGAACGTCAACAAGGTTTCGACCGCCGTCGAGCTGCGCTTCGATGTCGCCCGTTCGCCGAGCCTGCCGGCCGCCGTCCGCGCGCGGCTGATGCGGCTTGCCGGCCGGCGGCTGACGAAGGAGGGCGTGCTGATCATCCGCGCCGAGCGCTTCCGGACGCAGGAGCAGAACCGGGAGGACGCGCGCGACCGCCTTGCCGAGCTGGTGCGGCGCGCAACGTTTGTGCCGCGGCCACGCATTGCGACACGACCGACACGGGCCTCGAAGGAGCGCCGCATCGAGGCGAAGGTCAGGCGGAGCACGACCAAGCGCCGGCGCAGAGCCAAGCCGGAGCTTGAGTGATTGGGATCCCGCTGAGCGGGCGGGAAATCCGATGGCGTAGTCGAGCCCCTGTCGTTGGTCATGCTGGTGATCGACTGAAGTATGGCTCTTCAGTCATTAGATTCGGAAGTGCGCAGTACGATGCGAGTTTAGCGGTTCAGGATAGCACGTGCGTGTATTCACCCGGGTGGAGCCTGGCGATGCGCTGTGCAACCCTCGGCGGGATTGGCTTTTAATGTAGAGTTGCGATGCAAAGTCGGCCACCAAGTCGTACCGCCCTAGGCGCTGCCGTCCATCGTGCGGTGCACCAGACGTTGGAAGGTGGCAAGATTTTTGCCGATCCACTTGCTGTCACAGTGCTAGGCAAGGAGGCCCGCGCAATTATTGCAGAGGCAGCGGCTGATCCTAGCCAGCGTCCAATGCGTCTTTTCATAGCGGCCCGCAGCCGCTTCGCCGAGGATTGCTTATCGGCTGCGGTCTCCCGCGGCGTGCGTCAGGCAGTGGTTCTGGGAGCGGGCTTGGATACTTTCTCTCTACGCAATCCGCATGCGCCACTGGGTCTACACGTGTTTGAGGTTGATCATCCCGCGACGCAGGCCTGGAAGCGTGAGCGGCTGATGCGAGAGGGGCTAGCCATACCTGCATCGCTGACCTTCGCGCCCGTTGATTTCGAGCAGCAGAGCCTCGCTGATGGATTGCTTGCCGCAGGGTTCCAGTCCGATCGCTCGGCATTTTTCCATTGGCTCGGCGTTGTGCCCTATCTGACGCGCGATGCAATATCGGCTACGTTCAGCTTCATCGCTAGGCTACCAGAGTCGGAGGTCGTGTTCGACTATTCCGAGCCCATCGAAAACTATCCGTCGGAACGCCGAACTAATGTCGCTGCTATCGAAGCGCAAGTGGCTGCAATCGGAGAGCCGTGGCTCAGCCATTTCGATCCAACTGAATTGTCGCGAGACCTGCATGCGAGAGGTTTCGGAGACCTTGAAGACCTCGGTCTTGGCGACATTTTCGTTCGCTTCTTCGGCATGCCGAGGGGTGAGGCGAAAGGTGGTCCAGGACCGCACATTGTCCGGGCGCGACGCGTCGCATGAGGATTGTCGCGCGCCATGGAAAACTGCCCCCCTCGGCGCCAGCAGGAATTGCCCCCTCCTCGGCTAGCTGAGGAGAGCGAGGATGGAAGCAGAACGAATTGCTGGAAACCGGTCGTGGATTGAGGATCCACGGGGGCATCTGATGAAGACGCCGGACGATGTCGCAGAGATGCTGCGGCTAAGGACGTGCGGGTGGGGCATCAAGCGAATCGCACGGGAGCTAGGCTGCAGCCACCATACGGTGAAGGGGTACGTGGCGGCGGGCGGCGTGAAGCCGTTTAAGATACCTGAGCGGCGCAAGCTGCTCGACGGACAGGAGGATTGGTTGCGCGAGCGGTTCAACCGCCACCGCGGCAACGCCGACGTGGTGCGGCAAGATCTACTCGCCGACAAGGGTTTGGCCGTTAGCCGGCGGACGCTGCAGCGTGCCGTTCAGCCCTTCCGGCAGGCGCTGAAGGCCGAGGCTCTGGCAACGACCCGGTTCGAGACGCCGCCCGGCCGGCAGCTTCAGATCGATTTCGGGGAGCGCCTGGTCGAGATCGCTAGCGCTCGCGTGAAGGCGTTCATGTTCGTGGCGACGTTGGGCTACTCGCGGCGGCTGCATGTGCGGGCCTTTCGGCATGAGCAGCAAGCGAGCTGGTTCAGCGGGCTTGAGAGTGCGTTCTCGACGTTTGGCGGCGTGCCGGAACACGTCCTAATGGACAACCCGCGCGCGTTGGTCGTGCGCCATGACGCGGTCAGCCGGACGGTGCAGTTCAACGACAAGCTTCTCGCATTTGCGAAGCACTGGGGCTTCGATCCTCGGGCGTGCGCACCGTATCGTGCCCGCACCAAGGGCAAGACCGAGAGTGGCGTCGGTTATGTCAAGAACAACGCGATCGCAGGACACAGCTTTGAGACCTGGGAGGCATTCGAGGCGCACCTGGCCAATTGGGAACGCGAGGTCGCCAACGTGCGCGTGCACGGCACGACCGGCGAGGCGCCAATCGTCCGCTTCGAGCGCGACGAGGCGCACCGATTGAAACCGCTTGGGCAGCGGCCGTCGTTTGGTTGCCTTCGCGAGCTCACCCGCACGGTCGGGAACGATTGCGCCGTCGAGGTCGATACCAACAGCTACTCGGTTCCGTGGCGTCTGATCGGCGAGCGTGTCGCGGTGACGGTTGCGGGCGGCGAGGTGCGCATCCGGCACGGGCTTTGCGAGGTTGCCGTACACAAGCAAGCCGTGGGCCGACTTCAGCGCGTCGTCAACGATGCTCACCTTGACGGTGTCGCTGGTCGTGGCGGTGCTATCCGTCGACGGCAGGCCAACGCCCTGACTGTGCCCTACGCGCCTCCGCCGCCGTCGCTGCTGCGGCCTTTGACCGAGTATGAGGCCGCTATCGGAGGGCGCTTCTGATGGCCAGGACGAAAAATCCAACCGAGACGCCGACCGATCCACTTGACGCTATGCTGGCGCGGCTCAAGCTCGGCGGCATCCGTGATCAGCTAGACAGTCTGCTCGACGAGGCCGCTCGGTCGAACCTGTCGGCGCGCGAGACGCTCATCATGTTGTGCGAGCGTGAGATCGCCAGGAAGGATCACCGGCGCGTCGAGATGGCCTTGAAGCTCGCGCACTTCCCTGCGGTGAAGGAGCTGTCGGGATTCGACTTCGAGGCGCAGCCGTCGATCGATCCCAAGCAAATCCGCGACCTGGGCGCATCGCGCTGGATCGCCAACGGCGAGAACGTTTTGCTGCTCGGGCCGCCGGGCGTCGGCAAGACGCATCTTGCCATCGCCCTCGGGCGCGCCGCGATCCTCGCTGGTTACTCGGTGCAGTTCACGACCGCTATGGCCCTGGTCGCTTAGGCCTCGCCAAGGCGCACGGGGAGAAGCGCCTTGACGAAAAGCTGCTCGGTCTGTCCAAAGCGAAGCTCTTGATCATCGACGAGCTCGGTTACCTGCCGCTCGAGCCCGACGCGGCACACCTGTTCTTCCAGCTCGTCAGCCGGCGCTACGAGACGGGAGCGATGCTGATCACCTCGAACCGCTCGGTCTCCGAGTGGGGCACGGTGTTCGCCGATCCGGTCGTTGCCACCGCGATCCTTGACCGGCTCTTGCACCATAGCCACGTGCTGACCATCCGCGGTGATAGTTACCGGCTGCGCGCTAAGCGCAAGAGCGGCCTCATCAAGCCGCCCACCGGTGACGGACCTACGGTCGGCTCCGCCTCCCTTCGATCCGTCACCGGCCTAGCCGATCATCAACCGAGATCTTAAACCCGAGGGGTGGGGGCAGTTCTCATTGACGCAAAGGGGGCAGTTCCGGATGGCGTTTGACAAGGATTGGTCCTTCGTCAGCTCAGGGTTTACTTGCGGCCACCGTGGCCTGCTCATGGACCGATCGGGGCGTCGGCTGTCCCTCGGATACCGGAACAGTATGCACTTTGCCGAGCTTGATGCTTTCGCAGGCTGGCCTCGGCACCCGCGCATGCAATAATCTTTGCATAGCGGGATCTGCTTAACCCGCTCGGGAGCAGCATGATCAAGACGCCACGTCTTCTATTGAGCAGGTGGGATGATCGCCATCGTGAAGCGTTCGCATCAATGCACGCCAACGCAGACGTAATGGCAGATCTCGGCGGGCCCATCGATCAGTCGGAGAGCCATCTGAAGTTCGAGCGATACTGTGCGGCACAGCGCGAGCACGGCGTCTCCCGCTGGGCCGTTGAGGATTCAAATGGCGCATTCATTGGCTATGCGGGTGTGATGCCCCGACTGTCAAAAGATCATCCGCTGGGGGCACATTTCGAGGTAGGCTGGCGGTTCGTGCGCACGGCTTGGGGATACGGCTACGCTACGGAAAGCGCCAAGGCAGCACTCCATCATGCACTTCGTGAGGTCGGACTGAGTGAAATCGTATCGTACACGAGCCCCGACAACCGGCGGTCGCAGGCCGTCATGGCTAGACTGTACTTAATCCGCGACCGATCGCGCGACTTTACGTTGCCGACCTCGACTGCCCAGCAGTGGCAGGGATTGGTTTGGGTTGTGCCCCTAGGCCTCTAGGCCGATCAGGATCAGGAGCACGTATCTACGCATCCGCAATGGCGCGGCAGAAGCCCGTCTGAACCGGACAGGATCGCTGCAGCGCCCAAGATTTCAGAGTGGTGCCAATTTGCTGACACAATCCTGGCTCCGCGCCATCTCCCTAAGGAGCTCGTTGTCGCAGCCTCCTTCTCGGCTGCGCGATAAATGACCCGAAGCAGCAAGCGGAGAGCGACCCCGCTGCGTCCGGTGCGTTGTTCTCAAGTCCAGGCTAGACTTGGCGCCCGAGGAGCGGAGCCATGACCACCCGACACGCCGCCTGTAGCTGTGGGCAGCTTCACCTCACGATCGAAGGCGAAGCGGCGCGTATCTCTATCTGCCACTGTCTGGCGTGCCAGCGCCGTACTGGCGCCGTGATCAGCAACCAGGCGCGCTTCCCGCGCGAGCAGGTCACCCTCGCCGGTAGGGCTAGGACGTGGAATCGGACAGCCGAAAGCGGAAACGTGGTGACCTTTCACTTCTGTCCGACATGCGGCTCCACGGTGTACTGGGAGAGCGAAAGCTTTCCTGGATACGTCGTTGTTGCCATCGGAAACTTTGCCGACCTGAATTTCCCCGCGCCGACCGTCTCGGTGTGGGAGGAGTCACGCCACCCCTGGGTCTCATTGCCGCCCGACACTCCGCCCAAGCGAATGGCGAAGCAGGGGTGACCACATCACCTCATCACGCGGAGGCACGACGTGACGCGCCAATGACGGCTGTGAGCAGGCGCAACAAGGTGCGTGTACAGGAGCCTTGAAGATCACTCCATTAGCTTGACGGCGCAGTCACTCGTTGGAGAGACACGGGACACCGCCTCGATTATCGCTCACGTGCTCAGCGATCTTGCAGCCGCAGGTGGTGCGGTACAGTGGTGCACCCGCCAGTGTCGCCATAAGCTCGGCCCGGGCGAAGCCCTCGTTGCGGGCGACTTCTTAAGCGGTTGGCACTAGCGCTCCAGCGCACTTGAAGCCTACGCCGGGCACTCGGTGGTCCGAGCCGTTCTGCCCCATGGCCTCAGCAGCACCAGCATGACGCGTGGCCGAAGGGGCTGTGCCAAAGCGTAAGCACAACAAGTAGCAAGCGTCGCAGGGGAAACCTCAGCACAAGTCGAGCGTTGATCCCATCATCTTGGGTCACGATCACGGGTGAATCCTTCGAGGATGGAGAATTTATGCGACTTGCGAAGTGGCCGATCGGGAACTTGCATTTTAACCGGGAAATGTAGCTCTCGTAGCCAATCACAGGTCTGACCGCTCGACGCTCCAATCCTCGAGGGCAGTTAGCGCGCGCAACCCAATGCTCAACATGAGGAACCCAGCATGAAAATTGCGCAAATCGCACCCTTGATGGAAAGCATACCGCCAAGGCTCTATGGCGGTTCCGAAAGAATCGCCTCCTACCTGACGGAGGAATTGGTATCCCAGGGTCATGATGTGACTTTGTTCGCGAGCGGGCAGTCGATCACGGCGGCAAAGCTCGTGCCCTGTTGCACGCAACCATTGCGGATGAATCCTGCCGTTGTCGATATCATCCCCTATTACATGCTGATGCTCGACAAAGTTCGTAGGGTGGCCTCTGAATTCGATATCTTGCATTTCCACATCGACCAGTTCCATTTTCCGATCTTCCACGAGTACGCGGGCCGGACCGTCACTACCCTGCACGGACGACAGGATCTGCCGGATCTGAAATTTCTCTACGAAGGTTTTCCCGAAATGCCACTGGTCTCGATCTCGCGGGCTCAACGCGGGCCCATCCGGGACGCAAATTTCGCCGCCACGATCTATCACGGCCTACCACCAAATCTCCTTGCTCCTACGCTCGAGCCGCAGGGTAATTACTTGGCGTTTCTCGGTCGTATTTCGCCGGAGAAAGGCGTCGATCGCGCGATCACGCTCGCGCGCGCCACGGGCTTTCCACTCAAGATTGCCGCCAAGGTCGATCGCGTAGATGAGGCCTACTTCCGTTCAGAGATCGAGCCCCTCCTAAACCACCCTGGCATCGAATACGTTGGTGAGATCGATGACCGCCACAAAAACCAATTCTTGGGCCAAGCGCACGCCTTGCTATTTCCGATCAATTGGCCGGAACCGTTCGGGCTTGCCATGATCGAGGCGATGGCCTGCGGTACTCCGGTACTCGCCTTCAGAAATGGGGCTGTGGCCGAGGTGATCGACGAAGACGTAACTGGCTGCGTCGTCGACAGCATAAAAGAGGCCATTCCCGCGCTCGATCGCGTCCTGGCTCTGGACCGGGGCCTTGTGCGGCAACGTTTCGAGGAGCGGTTCTCCGTTACCCGTATGGCCGCCGACTACGTGTCGATTTACAAACAGCTCTTGGACAAGCCGAGCACACGATCCGTGGGGCGAGGGACGTCCCCGGTTACAGCAAAGCCGAACGGTGCCGTAAAGACAGCTCACTGAAGGCCGTCGCCATTACTTCATCATGCGCTTGGCCTAGGGATCGGATGCTCGGCAAGTGCACGAGCATCCCTTGCTTTCGCCTGCGAGCGCGGTCTCGGCTGTGCGCGCCTCGTTGGAGATGCGTTCCTGCTCGTTCAGGTCAACTGTCGCACGGCTCATCCGGCCAATTGGGCGCTATTTGCCGTTTGACCTGGCTGTCGGAGTCAGCTGTGCGTCATTCGCACGACGCGACGTGCCAATAGCGGCCGTGAGCAGCTGCAATAGAATTGGCAATGACAAACTGTGTCTGCTGCCCACTCTATAAACATGAGCTATGGAGCGTCTACTTGCTCGACGGGGCTTCCACTGTGCTCGGTCTGCGACCTTGGATGATCTCTGGCTGCACCCCGCCGTTTGGGAGAGATGAATGTCCTTCACGCCGAACAACCCAACTTGGATCCTTGCTGTGCCGGCCGCTCTTCATAACAACATGAATCCTGGTTCCCTGAAGTCTAGATCGGATCTTGAGATCGCCGCCAAACTGGCGTGCTCGCGCTCTTATACCGCGGAGACCAACCCCCATCCGCATCGGCGACCCATGATCTCGCACGCCACGACCATCGTCAGTGATTATCACGTGCACCCGACCACCGATCCACCGCAGTTGGACCGAAGCATGTGAAGCACATGCATGGCGATGGACATTCGCCAAACTTTCCTGAACCACTCGAAAGAGTGTCCGCTGCATGCGACGCGGCAGTTTATCGACCTTCGGACTAGACCTGACACTAACGATAAGACCTGTGCGCTCGGCGTAGCCGTCGATGTACCGACCGATAGTCGAACAAAATCCATCGACGTCGAGACCGAGAGGATGCAGCAAATAGCTCAAAGTGCGGATTTCCTTGAAGACCACTTCCAAGGAGGTCTCAACCTCATCCCACAGCCTCACCTCATCGCTTGTCAGGGTGACACTTTGCCTAAGACCCATCAGGTTGAGGTTGGCGGCGACAAGATGCTGCGCGGTTGAGTCGTGCAATTCTTGTGCGATACGTTGGCGCTCTTTCTCTTGTAGATTAATAAGTCGGTCGGAAAGCGCTTGTGCCTCGCGTTCCAACCTCTTGCGGTCCGTAACATCGAAATTCACACCGAAAATGCGATTAGACCTGACCGCCGCATAGCCACTAAGCCAGCGCTCGGACCCATCGGGCAGGTGCAACCGAAACTCGTGCTGATAGGCTTCGCCGTTCTCAATCAAGCGCTTCTGTTTTGCGTCACTGGCTTGCAGATCCTCAAACGGTACTTGCTTGCGCAACTCGTCGACCGAAACAACTCGCGTGCTGGCTGGGAGGCCGAGCAAATGGGCCTCTTGTTCGTCGATGATGGCTTGGCTCGCAGCCATATCGACCTCAAATGTCCCCATCGCCCCCGCTTCAAGTGCGAAGCGCAGCCGAAGCTCGCTCTCGCGGAGTGCGGCCTCGGTGTCTTTGAGGTGCGTGATGTCAGTGCACGAGCCAATGTAACCTAGAAAGATGCCATCGCGCGTATGCCGTGGTATTCCGACACCATCGATCCAGTGGTATGCCCCATCGTTCCGCCGGAGCCGGTACTGCATCCGGAATTCTTTCCTCGCCTCAAAGTGGCCGATGTAGATTTCCAGGCAACAGGCAAAATCGTCCGGGTGAACACCATCAGTCCAGCCGTTTCCTAACTCTTGCGCCATGCTTCGACCCGTAAAGTTCAGCCACGGTCGATTAAACCAGACGCACCCCTTGTCTTTGCCGGACACCCAAATCATTACGGGTGCGGCATCCATCGCCTCGCAAAACCGCGCGTCGAGGCCCCCAGCAGACTCAAGCCGGAGGTCAGTCGAGTTACGATCAGCCATGCTGTTGCCTTGGAGATATCTCGGACGGCAAAGAACTTGGTCTTCGGGTGGATAAGTTTGCGAGAGGAACTCTGTCGTCCTCAATGGTTACCGCGAACATGGATCGGGTTAACTCGCAGGTCTATCGGGTGTTCTGTGTAGGCACTCGTCATTGCCCCCTTCTCCAGCGCGGACGCTGTGAAGACTATGTCGCACTATCCGCAGAATTGCGTGTGTTGCGTTGCCTGACGAACGATTGAGCGGGGAGGGTCGTTCTGGGTCAATTTGGCCATTGCCGCCTTCGTCGCCTTTTGGAGTGCTCGGCTCTCGCATAGGTTCGAGGAGAAAGGTGCCCTGCGCTAAATCGCTGCCGCGATGGCCGCTGCGCGGGGTGCGCGATCGACGGTTTGGTGGCCAGTTGAGAGGAGACGATTGCGGGGCGGGGAGCCCCGTCCGGAGGAAGGATCGAGGTCTTTGGCAACCTCACTCAGGAGAAACTCCCCATGAGCACTGGTCCGACCGTCAGTTCGCTGCGTCAGCGGATGACCGAGGACATGGCCGCGCGCAAGCTCGGGCCCCATTCGCACCGCAGCCACATTTATAGCTGCCAGCGCTTCGCGGCATTCCTCAAACGTTCCCCCGACACGGCGACCGCCGACGACATTCGTGGCTTTCAGCTGCATTTGGTCGAGGCCGGCCTTAGCATCGGCAATCGCAACCGGATCATGAGCGGCGTGAAGTTCCTGTTCCGTGTCACCCTGAGGCGCAGGATCTGGCAGCCGAGATCTACCACCTCAAGGAGCCGCAGAAGCTGCCCCTCACCACGAGCCCAGACGAGACTGAACGGGTCCTTGCCATGGCCGGCAATCTCAAGGCCTCGGACCTCTTCCCGGACCCCCCAAAGACCCCCCACTACCCTCCACCGGTCGGTCCAGCCAATTGCTCCCCGCAAATTCGACCATCGTGACGATGCCCCTCGAGGCCTATAGCCCGCCGCACCGACGGCGATCCGCCTCCCGCGATTTCGTGCCTTGGCGCTTCTCTGACGCCTGCCGTCGGCGCGTGGAGAAGTTCGTCATGCAGGCGTCCGAGAACCTGCACACTTTGAGACCTAGGGCCTTCACCAATGAGCCTTTCTTCACAAGGTTGCGCATAGAGATGCGAAAGCTTTTGCCGTGTCCGGTCTGGTATAAGCTCGGCAAAGACTCATGTCTTAAGCTTCACCAGCGGGGCTTGTGATAGCCAAACCCTAGAGCGAGCGCCGGGGCACGATGAACTACGACCAGACAACGATCGCCACCACCTACGATGCTGCGCGCGGCCACACGCCGGCAGTCATGCGGCAGTGGCTCGATCTGGTGGCCGCGCACGTGCCGTTTGCGCCGCAGCTGATCGTCGATGTGGGCTGCGGTACAGGGCGCTTCTCGAAGCCCCTGGCCGACAGGTTCGCTGCCAAGGTGATCGGCATCGATCCCTCGCAACGAATGCTTGCGGTGGCGCGGACAACGCGCGCCAACGGCAGTGTGGAGTTCATGTTGGCGCCAGCGGAGCGACTCCCCCTGGCCGACCGCAGCACCGACCTGGTTTTCATGTCGATGGTGCTCCACCACCTACCTGACAAGGGAGCCGCAGCGCGCGAGTGCTGTCGCATCCTGCGTGCCGGTGGGCGCTTTTGCATGCGCACCTGCACTCGTGACATCGTCTATCCCCAATCCCGCTTCTTTCCTGGCATCCTGCCCATGCTCAAGGCCGATCTGCCATCGGCTGCCGAGATCATCGTCCTGTTCGAGGCCGCCGGCCTTAGGAACCGCACGCACCAACTCGTCACGCAGATGTTGGCAACCGACTGGCAGCAGTTCACCGACAAGCTCGCCTTGCGCGCCAACTCGTTTCTGGCCAGGCTACCGGACGATGAGTTCGCGGCCGGCATGGCTAAGCTCCGAGCCCACGCCGGACAAAGCGCCTCTGAAAACATCACCGAAATGATCGATTTCTTCGTCTTCGAGCGTTGATGCGCTCCCCGGTACCTGGTCGGCAAGTCCGAACGCGCTGCCAGGAACATCTCCTCAATGGGTGCGCTTGATGCCGAAACGCGTGTGGTCTGGTGACTCTGAAGAGGCTTCATCCTCAATTGAGACTCTAATGGACTGCGATCTCGGAATATTCCCCACCGAGTGTAGACCGCAAGTCAGTCCTTGAGGTCAGTGATCTTAACTAAGCCAACCACCTCAGGACAGGATGTCTCATCTGCGCTCATCTACAGGTGCATCCAAATTTCGATTTCAACTTGGCATTTGCGCTAAACCTTCCCGTCTTCTGAGACCCATAGCGCAGATAGAACTGCTCAGATCCATGATCGCCAGGGACGTAACTGGAGATCAAGCGTGTGGCGCCAGGCTGGTTCTGGAAGAATGAGTGCGCCTGATCGAGAGCTTGCCGGGCGTAACCACGATGCTGATAGCGATGATCTATCATAAAACGCCAAAGCGGATTTCTCCTGGCTCAATGGGTCCCCGTGATATTGCGCCCGGTACTGTTAGGTCGCAAAGCATGATGAACCCAACCGGCGTCTCGTCGGCTACACCGCACGGAGCCAAGCGCCGGGATTGAAATGAGCCTCAGCTATCGAAGTGCTATTCGATGCTACGTAGCGCCGCTGGTGCTCGTTAACGTCCAGAGCAAGGATATCGCGAACGGTCTCAAAGTAATCTCTTGCAGCAAAACGGCGCTGGCACGCTCAATGTGCACGAGATTTGGCCCATCATTGTGTTTTTGAGCAGATGGCGTAGGCTTGGTCGATTAGGCGCACGGCTGGGACCAAGTCATGCACGCTGATCGGCGGCGGTGTGCCGCGCCGCCAGTGATCGAGCGCATCGCGTATCGCCACGAAATAGGGTGCGGTGAGGTCCGCTCCCGCGAAGGTCTCGTCGCCCTCGGTGGTAGCGAGCTTCATGACCCCATCCTTCATCGTCAGGATGGCGTCGCGACCGGCGATCTTCCACTCCCCGTCCGTCCCGATCCGGGGGAAGGTATTGCCCACCTCGACGGTGCCGAGAACGCCGCTGGCAGAACGGAGCATGACCGAAGCATAGTCTTCGATGGCACATTCGTGCGCGCGCCGGCTCAGTTGGGCGCCAGTGACCTGGGCCGGTTCTCCGGTCAGGTGAAGAAACATGTCCAATCCGTGGGGACCCAGGTTCCGCAGCGAGCCCCCCCCGGCTTCGACCGGATCAAGCATCCAGGCGCAATCCCAGGCTGGGTAGCGTGCCGGCCCCGGCCGGTTAATGCGGACATAGATGTGCGACAGCGGGCCAAACCGGCCCGCCCCGAGTAGCTCGCGGGCGCGGGTGGCAAAGGGGCCGTAACGCTGGGCCAAGGGGACAGCTACAAAGGCTTGCAACCGTGCCGCCTTGGCCGCCACAGCCTCAACTTCCCCCGCATCGATACCCATTGGTTTCTCCATCAGGAAGGGATAGCCCTGATCGAGCAGGTCGTGTGCAATCCGAGCCATCTGGCGATGCCGCCCGAGGGCCAAGACGAAGTCGGGACGGATGGTCGCCAACATCTGTCGGTAGTCAGTGAAAGTCGCGGGGTTGCCCACCTCGGCCGCCCTTTTTGAGGCGAGAGCAGCGGCGGAGTCCTGGACGGCGACCAGCTCCACATCCGGCATGGCGACGAGGTGGCGAAGGTAGGCGGCATCGTGGAGCGCATGCCAGTGGCTCACCTCGATGGCCGCGATGCGAATGGTCATAAAGTCCTCCCCATGATTGGTTCCGGAAACGGCACATCGTTCGGCGACAATAGTGATCCATGTGCTTGCCGGAATCACGTTGTTTCCAGCTGCGCTAGTGGTCCCGCTGGCATGGTCGTGATGGGTCAGGCGTGTCCACGCAGTGATGGATTGGTCGCAAAAGCATCATAGTGGTGGGTAATTTTGGTCCAGGCGTGCAATCTTATCTACTCACATAACACATTGCCGGGCGGCGCCGTTGGGAGCCGCCTGTGCGGCAGTCACTGTGACATAGGCGCGCGTGAGCTCACCCGATACCGACATCTCCGAGGCGACCGCCGCACGATTACCGCTGCCATTGCGTGAGTTCATGGTGCTGATGGCACTGTTGATGTCGATGACGGCAATGTCGATCGACATCATGCTGCCGGCGCTGCCCGAGATCGGCATGTCGCTCGGCGTACCTGATACGGCCCAGCTGCCCCTCGTGGTGACGATCTTCATGGTGGGAATGGCGATAGGGCAGCTCGTCTGGGGCCCACTCGCCGATCGCTTCGGACGGCGCCGGCCGCTATTGCTCGGCCTCGCGCTCTTCGTGCTTGCTACAATTGTGACGGTGACGACGCAAAACTTTTCACAGCTCCTCGCCGCCCGGTTCGTGCAGGGGATCGGCGGATCCGTGGGGCGGATTATCGTCACCGCGATTGTGCGCGACCTGTTCGTTGGCCGGCAGATGGCGCGCGTCATGTCAATGATCATGACGGTGTTCATCCTGGTGCCGATTCTGGCGCCCGCCGTCGGCCAGCTCATCATTCTTGTCGGCACCTGGCGCTGGCTTTTCGCGGTGCTTTTGGCCGCCAGCCTGACCTCATTGATCTGGGCCGCGTACCGCTTGCCAGAGACCCAGCCGCCATTGCCGTCGGGTGCCCATCGCCGGACCGTTGGCGAGGCCTTGGCGCTCGTACTCTCGAACCGCGTCACATTCGGCTACGGCATCGCTTCTGGGTTTGTACTGGGCCTGCTTGTCGCCTATATCGCGAGCTCCCAGCAGATCTTTGGCACCGGTTATGGCCTCGGCAAGATGTTCCCGATCGCCTTCGGCAGTGTCGCTTGCGCCATCGCCCTTGCCTCATTCACCAACGCTCACCTGGTGCGGCGCCATGGCATGCGGCGGCTGTCGCATACCGCGCTGGTCGCGCTTCTCCTCCTCAGCGCCACGTTGGCGCTGCTCGGCACCCTAAATCCCCTGCCGCTCTGGCTGGCGCTTGGCGGCGTGGCCGCCTGCGCCTTCCTCTACGGCCTGATCCTGGCCAACTTCAATGCCATCGCCATGCAGCCGATGGGGCAGGCCGCCGGCATGGCGGCATCGTTGACCGGCAGCTATTCGACAGCGGCGGGGGCCCTGTTCGGAACACTGATCGCCCAACAATTCAATGGTACGATCCTTCCCCTTTTCACCGGGTTTGCGGTGCTCGGGTTCTGTGCTCTGGTCTCCGTCTTTGTGGTTGAGGGCCGGGCCGGCCTGTTCCGGGGTGAGTGAGGCGTTTGCCTTGGCTACTGCGCAAGACCCTAGAGGTCCTCAATGTCTGGCCGCAGGGCATTTGGCTCGGCGCCTCGCCCATGGGCTGGACGAAACGGCGTCGCAAAGTTTCGAGGCGAGCTCACGCTACGCCGCCGCCAGCGGCGTGAGGGCGCAGCTTCAACATGCAACTGGGATGGGGGCGAACGCGCGAAAAGCCGTGCGCGGTCTGGTGGGATGACCCAGATGGCCGCGAAATCGGCACACGCTGCTCGGGCGGTCTCCCGCATAGGGCAAGCGGTCCTCGTGTGGCGCTACATTGCCCCGAGCCCCTGTCATACTGATAGCCCTGCCCCTGCCCCTTGACCTGCCAGGGCGGCCGCGCGTCGGAGTGGGCAAACAACACAGATCCCGGGGATGGAATCAGGCGATTCAATCCCCGGGGGCGGTGTCGGATTTGGGCCACGGCCGTCCACCGGCACTCGTCTGAAGCGACCGATCGACGGGCTACTTGCCGCCAAGCGCCTTGCAATCCGGCGTCTCGCGCGACGGCAGACCCATGGCGCGGAAGGCGTCGGCTGTCATGCCGAGCGTCTGGGTGACATTGTCAGCACGACCGACCATCTTGTTCGACAGCGTGCCGTCGGCGTTTGCGGTCACTTCGTTGATGAAGACCGAGCCCGTGGCCTGGCGGTTCTCGTTGAGCGTGACGATGCCCAACGGGGTCTGCAGCTTCAGCTTGGACAGCGCGGCGCGGAACTTCTCCTGGTTGCCGCTGAGGTCGCCATTGACCTCATTCAATGCTGCGATCATGGCCAGCGTTGCCACATGGTAGCCGATGCCAAACAGCGACGGCGAGGGGAACCTCTGGTCGGCCGGGAACGCGTCCTGATAGGCCTTGACGTAGCTTGTCCATTCCGGCGCTGGGTTATCGGCGGCGAATGGACCCGACGTCGGGGTGCCGACGAGAGCGTCCTTGGCCTTGCCCTTGGAGCTCAGCACGGTTTGGTCGGCCATAATGGTGCCGCCGATCAGATTGGCCTTGCCACCGGCCTGCTGGTATTGGTTGAGGAAGTTGATGGCATCCGTGCCGCCCACGCCGAGGTAGATGGCGTCGACATTATCGGGCAACTTGGCAATCACACCGCCAAAGTCGCCCGAGCCGAGTGGAACCCAGAGGCGCTCCACGATTTCGCCGCCAGCCTTGCAGAAGTCGACCGCGAAGCCGAGGAAGTTCGTGTAGCCGAATGAATAGTCGGCCGAGACGGTCGCGACGCGCTTCCAGCCCTTCTTGTTGACGACATAGGCGCCGAGGCCAGTCCCCCACTGCGCGCCGTCCAGATTGAAGCGGAAGAAGTTCGGCGACGGGTTGACCCAGGTGGTCTCCAAGGCGCCGGAAATCCCGTTGATCACGGTCTTGTCTGGGATGGTCTTGGAGTAGTCGCGCATGGCGATGCCCTCCGAACCCGAAAGCGGGCCCAGGATGATATCGACCTTGTCCTGCTCGATGAGCTTGCGCGCCATTCGCGTTGTGGTGGCAGGGGTCGTGTCGGTGGCTGCAACGACCGTCTCGATCTTCTTGCCTCCGGCCTTGCCGCCGACCTGCTTGAGTGCCAATTCGACGTTGCGCACGCCGTCCGCGCCGCCCGCCGCAAAGGCTCCCTCGAGGGCAACCAGGATGCCGACCTTGATCGTGTCTTGCGCGGCCGCTGCGCCAGGCAGCATCAACGCCAAGGCGGCAGCCGCCCCGATAAGTCGTTTCATGCCGAATCCTCCCAAGGATTGCTGATTGTACGTGGCTCGTTCGACCACCGCTATCCGCCCGCCAGTTGACCTGCTGGGAACGTCCATACACTCTAGCCGATAACTCCCACCACAGCGCAATTACATCACACCGCTGCGAAACAGCCAACCGCGCCGATACGCGGGCGTCAGCTTTTATTGCCGCGGATGGACCTTGATGCCCTTTCCATGGCGCGACCGCATCATGGTCGACGATACTAGCCGTTGCCATCCATTAAGCACATTTCTCACCCCGCAACTGCCGCCGCTTGCCACGCGAGCCCAATGCAATATAGTCGTGGCTAAACAGCATCAACGCATGCCGACGGGAGGACGATGTGTGAAGCTGTGGCCGTGCTCCATGGCGCATGCGGACGCGTCTGGCTCTACTCCACGGGTCGCACAATGGCGTCGCCCTCTATCTGAATTGGCTGCGGATGGAGCGCGCGAGGCTGTGGCGGCGACCGGGGTTCGACCTGGCGCTTCTTCACCGCCCAATCGTGGCCCAGCACCTGTCGGCGCAGCGCGCAGATCGCCTACTCCCAATGAACCATAAATTTGCTTCCAACGTGCCCAAATCGGTGAAATCATTACACTGTCGGATACGATCGGGGCGGCGGGAAGGACAATTCTGTCGAACAAGCATGTGGCAACTGCTGGCAGCATGGGCACCTTGCAGAACCTCAGCACGCGCCATCCAATCTGGACCTTCGTGGTCCTTGTGCTGGTCGTCGGTCTGGCCTGGCTGATCATGGCGCCGTGGCCGCCGGGCCTCGAGCAGGCCATGGGCCGCAAGCGCATTTTTTTGAACGCGATCCTGTCCGGCATTACGCTCGGGGCGCTCTATTTCCTGGTCGCGTCTGGCTTCACGCTGGTGTTCGGCCTGATGCGCAATGTCAACCTCGCCCATGGCTCGCTCTACCTCCTGGGCGGCTACATCGGTTACGGTGTGGTTGACGCCACTGGGTACTGGCTGCTGGCGTTTCCGGTCGTCTTCATTCTCGCCGGCGCGCTCGGCCTGCTGCTGCAACATCAGGTGTTTCGGCGCATGGAGAGGGAGGAATTGCGCCAGACACTCGTCACGATCGGCATATCGATCGTGCTGGCCGACCTGATGCTGTGGTTCTGGGGCGGCCAGAGCTACCAGGTGCTCTCGCCGGACTGGCTGAGTGGCCCGATGACGCTGCCGCTCATCAGCTCGATCCGTGCCGACGGTGAAGCGGTGTACCTGTCCTATCCGCGGGTCCGCATCGCAATCCTGATCGCTGCGATCGTGATCGGCTTGGCCATGTGGTTCGTGCTCAACCGCTCGCGGCTTGGCATGCTGATCCGGGCCGGCGTCGACGATCGCGATATCCTGGCGGCATCGGGCGTGCGCATCCAATACGTGTTCCTGGCCGTGTTCGCCTTCGGCGCCGGCATGGCCGGCATGGCCGGCCTTGTTGGCGGCACGTTTCAGTCGCTGTCACCGGGCGAAGACACGCGGTTTCTGCTCGCTTCGCTCGTGGTCGTCATCGTCGGTGGAATGGGCTCGATCCCGGGGGCCGCGCTCGGCGCCGTCATCATCGGCCTTGCCGAGCAGATCGGCCTTGTCTACGCGCCCACCTATTCGGTGGTCTTCACATTCCTGATCATGGCTGCCGTCCTTGCGTTCCGTCCGCAGGGCCTTCTCGGGGCCCAGCACTGACATGGCACACGTCCTGCCCAGAACCGCACCGGAAAGGCTGATGGTGCTGGAGGGGATCCCGGCGCCGGTCTGGGGGATCGGCCTGTTGTTGTTGTTGATGCCGGCCTTTGCCAGCAACTTCGTGCTGTTCCAGATCTGCGGCTGGAGCTTCATCCTCGGCATGATCGCCCTGTCGCTGATGGTGCTGGCCGGCTATGGCGGGATGGTGAGCCTGATCCAGATGACGGTGGCGGCGCTTGCCGGCTACGTGGTGGCGATCCTCGGCACCAGCGGCGTGCCGCAGATCAGCCTGGGCTGGCCGTGGTGGCTCAATATCCCACTCGCGATCCTGATCGCGACCCTGTTTGGAACGCTGGTCGGCACGCTGGCGGTTCGCACCGAGGGCATCTACACGATCATGATCACGCTGGCGATCGCTGCGGCGTTCTTTTACTTCACCCGCCAGAACTATGGGATCTTCAACGGCTACACCGGCTTCAACAACGTCGTCCCACCGGCCCTGTTCGGCGTCGACTGGCGCCAGGCGGTGCCGTTCTACTACCTGACGCTTGGCTGCGCGACGCTGTCCTATCTGGCGGTCGTGTGGATGGCGCGCACGCCGTTCGGGCTGGCGCTGCAAGGCGTGCGCGACAACCCGCGGCGCATGAGCGCGCTCGGCTTTTCGGTCACCGCCCATCGCATTCTGGCCTACTCGTTCGCGAGCGTAATTGCGGCGTTGGGCGGCATCCTCCTCGTCTGGCAGAATGCCCAGGTCGTGCCCGGAACGGCCGGCATTCCGCAGGTGATCGACATTCTGGTGATCGCCGTCGTCGGTGGTCTCAAACACCCGATCGGCCCGTTCATCGGGGCGCTCATTTACGCGCTGCTCAGCGTGTTCTCGTCCGATCTTCTGCTGGCCTTTGGGATGTCGGGAGAGCGGTTCAAGCTCGTAGTTGGGTTGGGCTTTCTCGCTGTCGTGTTCTTCTCCCCGGATGGCGTGCTCGGGCTGTGGCAGCGCTTGAAGGCCCGCATGGAGCGCCGCGGCCGCGACCTGAGACCGGGCGGGGAGATGGCGCCATGATGCCCTCCGTCGCCGGACGCTTGAACGCGGCCGGATCGGCCAATGCGCTGGAGCTGCGCGGCGTCACGCGGATGTTCGGCGCGCTCGCCGCGCTGACCGACGTCACGATCAACGTCCGCCCCGGCGAGCGCCGCGCCGTGCTCGGCTCCAACGGCGCCGGCAAAACGACGTTGTTCAACTGCATCACCGGCGACTTTCCGCCGACCTCGGGTACCATTCGCTTCTTCGGCGAGGACGTGACCAATTTTCCGCCGCACGAGCGCATCCGCCGCGGCCTGCGTCGCACCTACCAAATTTCCGCGCTGTTCACCGGCCTGTCGGTGCTCGACAACGTCTATCTCGCCTGCCGCGGCGTCTCGCGCGGGCGCTTTTCGTTGATCCGCCCGCGTACCGGCGACGCCCTGCTGCAGTCGGCAGAAAGCCTGATCGGGGCCGTGCACCTGCAGGACGTGAGCGATCGCTTGGTGGGGGAGCTGAGTCACGGCCAGCAGCGCCAGCTCGAGATCGCCCTGGCGCTGGCCGGCGCACCACGTTTCATCCTGTTCGACGAGCCTGCCGCTGGCCTGTCGCCCAAGGAACGGGCGGAGCTGATCGAGATCCTCACCTCGATGCCGAAGCACATCGGCTTCATTATCATCGAACACGACATGGATGTGGCCCTGCGCGTCGTCGAGAGCGTGACGATGCTGCACAACGGCCGCATCTTCAAGGAAGGCCCGCCCCAGGAGATCGAGTCCGACGACGAGGTGCAGGAGCTTTACCTCGGAGGCGGCCATGGCTGACCGCTTCGTCGCCCGCCCCAGCGGCACGCCTGTGCTGGAGATCAAGAACCTCAACGTCTTGTACGGCCGTTCGCACGCGCTGCAGGGGGTCGACCTGACGTTGCGACAGGGCGCGCTCGCCGTCGTTGGCCGCAACGGCATGGGCAAGACCACGCTGTGCAACGCCATCATGGGGCTGGTGCGCGCTGCCAGCGGTTCGATCCGGTTCGCCGGCGAAGAGTTGATCGGGCGCGCGCCTGCCGACATCGCGCGGCTCGGCATCGGTTATGTGCCGCAGGGCCGCCGTCTGTGGCGCTCGCTGACCGTGGACGAGCACCTGCGGATCGTCGCCGGCGAGCGCCGCGGCGCCTGGACCATCGAGCGCATCTACGACACTTTCCCGCGGCTGGCGGAGCGCAAGTCCAACGCTGGCTCGCAGCTCTCGGGCGGCGAGCAGCAGATGGTGGCAATTTCGCGGGCGCTGCTGCTCAATCCGCGCCTGCTGGTGATGGACGAGCCGACCGAGGGTCTCGCCCCGGTCATCGTCGCCCAGGTCGACGACATCCTGGTGCGCCTTGCCGAGGATGGCGAGATCGCCGTGCTGGTGATCGAGCAGAAGATCGGTGTGGCCACCGAGGTTGCCGAGACCGTCGCCATCATGGTCAACGGCCGTATCAACCGGCTGATCGACTCGCGCGAGCTGGCCGCCGACCGCGACCTGCAGGAGCGCCTGCTCGGCGTCGGCCGCCACGGCCATGAGGTTATCCCCGACATCGGCCGACCTCGGGGGGCTACAGGATCTGCCGCACCGACGACCGCGGCCGCGTCGGGGCCTGTCCGCATCTACATGTCCAACCCCAAGCCGCCGACGCGCTGGTCGCAGCCGGTGCCGGCAGCCCAGATCGAGGCGCAGGCCCGCACCGCCTCGGCTGCGGCCCGGCGCATGGCCGAGCTGCCGCAGCGCAGCGCCGGCTCGCCGTCGATGGCCGGCAGCGATCCCTTTGTCGTCGTGGCGGGCACGCTCGACACCAAGGGCGACGAGTTGCGCCTGATCCGCGATATCCTGAAGGAAGCCGGCCTGCGCACGCGCCTGGTCGATCTCTCCACCAGCGGCAAACCTTCCGGTGCCGACGTGCCGCCCTTCGAGGTCGCGCTGAACCACCCGCGCGGCGCCGTCGGCCTGTTCACCGGCGACCGTGGCACATCGGTGGCTGCCATGGCACAGGCGTTCGAGGCCTGGGTCAAGCGCCAGACCGGCGTTGCCGGCATCATCTCGGCCGGCGGTTCGGGCGGCACGGCCATGGTGGCGCCCGCCATGCGCGCCCTGCCGATCGGTGTGCCCAAGGTTTTGATCTCCACCGTGGCATCGGGCAACGTCGGTGCTTATGTTGGCCCGTCCGACATCATGATGATGTACTCGGTCACCGACGTGCAGGGGCTCAACTCCATCTCGCGCCAGGTGCTCAGCAACGGCGCACAGGCCATAGCGGGAATGGTCAAGCAGCGCCTCGCCGAGGCGCGCGCTACTCCCCAGCGCCGGGTGGTGGAAGGCTTACCCGCCGTCGGCCTCACCATGTTCGGCGTCACCACCGCCTGCGTGCAGCAGGTCACCGCCCAGCTCAAGGACGAGTACGACTGCCTTGTGTTCCACGCCACCGGCATCGGTGGCCAGTCCATGGAGAAGTTGGTCGATTCACGGCTGCTGTCGGGCGTGATCGACGTCACCACCACCGAAATCTGCGACCTGATGATGGGCGGTGTGTTCCCCGCCACCGAGGACCGCTTCGGCGCCGTCATTCGCGCGCGGCTGCCCTACGTCGGCTCGGTCGGCGCGCTCGACATGGTGAACTTCGGCGCGCCCGAGACGGTCCCTGAGCGCTACAAGGGCCGTACCTTCTATCCGCACAATCCGCAGGTGACGCTCATGCGCACCACGGCGGAGGAGAACGATCGCATGGGCCGCTGGATCGGCGAGCGGCTGAACCGCATGGAGGCGGCGGTGCGCTTCTTGCTGCCGGAGGGCGGCGTCTCCGCGCTCGATGCGCCGGGCCAGCCCTTCCACGATCCCGCCGCCGACGCTGCCCTGTTCAAGGCGCTGGAGCAGACCGTGCGGCGCACGTCGAGCCGGCAGCTCGTGCGCCTGCCCTACCACGTCAACGATCCGCAGTTCGCTGTGGCCCTGGTAGAGGCCTTCCGCGCGCTCCACGGCAGCGGCCGGCTGCAGCGCCGCAGGGTGGGGGGACGCTGAGCCATGCCGCGCTTCCAACGATCCGCCCTGCTCGACAAGTTCAAGGCCATGCTGGCCCGTGGCGAGCCCATCGTCGGCGGCGGCGCCGGCACCGGCCTCTCGGCCAAGTGCCAGGAGGCCGGCGGCATCGATCTCATCGTCATCTACAACTCGGGCCGCTATCGCATGGCCGGCCGCGGCTCGCTCGCCGGGCTTCTGGCCTACGGGGACGCCAACCAGATCGTCGTCGAGATGGCGGCCGAAGTGCTGCCCGTGGTCCAGCGCACCCCGGTGCTGGCCGGCGTCAACGGTACCGATCCGTTCCGCCTGATGGACGTGTTCCTCGGCCAGCTCAAGAGCATGGGCTTTGCGGGCGTGCAGAACTTCCCCACCGTCGGCATCATCGACGGTACTTTCCGCGCCAACCTCGAGGAAACGGGCATGTCCTACGGGCTGGAGGTCGACATGATCGCTGCCGCCCATGCCAAAGACATGCTGACCACCCCTTATGTGTTCAGCGCGGACGAGGCCACAGCCATGGCCAAGGCCGGTGCCGACATCGTCGTTTGCCACCTGGGGCTGACCACCGGCGGCTCGATCGGCGCGGAAACCGCGCTCAAGCTGGAAGATTGCCCCGCCAAGGTGGATGCCTGGGCCGAAGCCGCGTTGCAGGTGCGGCGCGACATCATCGTGCTGGTGCACGGCGGGCCGGTGTCGAGCCCGGACGATGCCTCCTTCATCATAAACAATACGAGGAACTGCCACGGCTTCTATGGTGCGTCATCAATGGAGCGCCTGCCAACCGAGGTGGCGCTCACCGAGCAGACACGCAAGTTCAAGGCGATTGGACGTCAACGAGGGTGAGGAACGAAACTGGTGGGCGGGGCCTGGCGGCGGGCTTCCCGCGATTGGAGTGAGTGGAAATGACTGCACAACTGATCGGGGCCATTATCCTGTGGCTGATCGTGGCGATCGTCGCGATTGCGATCATCGTCTATCTGGTAAACTGGCTGTACCGGCGCTCTTCCAAGGAGGTGTCGTTCGTCCGCACTGGCCTCATGGGGGAACGGGTGGTGATCAACGGCGGCGCCTTCGTGCTGCCGATCATCCACGACATCACGCCCGTCAACATGAATGTGCTGCAGATGAGTGTCGCGCGCGCCAAGGACGACGCGCTCATCACCAAGGACCGCATGCGCGTCGACATCGACGCCGACTTCTACGTGCGCGTCGCCCCCACCAAGGAAGCCGTGTCGCTCGCCGCCGCGACGCTCGGCCGGCGCACCATGGAGCAGGAGCGCCTGCACGCGCTGCTGTCTGGCAAGTTCGTCTCGGCGCTGCGCACGGTCGCCTCCGAGATGAGCATGGTGGAGATGCACGAGCAGCGGGGCGCCTACCTGCAGCGTGTCAAAGCCGCCGCCTCTGAGGCATTGGCTCAGAACGGCCTCGAGCTCGAGACTGTGGCGCTCACCGACCTCGACCAGACGGATCTGCAGTTCTTCAACCCCTCCAATCGCTTCGACGCGGAAGGCTTGACCAAGCTGATCGGTGAGATCGAGGACCGGCGCAAGCTCAGGAACGACATCGAGCAGGACTCGATGATCCGCATCCGTACCCGCAACCTGGAGGCCGAGAAGCAGGCCCTCGACATTGAGCGCGAGAGCGAGGCCGCCCGCCTCAACCAGGAGCGCGACGTGGAGGTGAGCCGCGCCATCCAGCGCGCCGAGTTGGCGCGCGAGCGGGCGCTACGCGACACCGAGGCCGAGCGAGCCCAGATCGCCGCCCGCGAGGAGATTGAGAAGACGCGCATCGCCAACGAGAAGACGATCAGCGAGGCCCGCATCGCCTCCGACCGCGAGATCCGCCAGCGCGAGATCGAGCGCCAGCGCACCGTCGAGGAGGCCGAGATCGCCGCCCGCGAGCAGGTCGAGAAGGCCAGGATCGCCCAGGAGCGGATTCTCACCGAGGCCCGCATTGCCAAGGACGAGGACACCCAGCGCCGCGAGATCGATCGCACCCGCACCGTGGAGCAGGCCGACATCGCCGCGCGCGAGGCCACCGCCAAGGCGCGCATCGCGCAGGAGCTGGCAGTCAACGCCGAGCGCATCGCCTCCGAGCAGAACGTGCGCAGCCTCGAGATCGAGCGCAACCGCGCGCTGGAGGAAGCCGAGATCGCCTCGGGTCGCGCCGTCGAGGCCGCGCGTATCGCCCGCGAGAAGGCGATCGCTGCCGAACGCATCGCCTACGAGCAGGAAACGCACGTGCTGGAGCTAGCGCGCAACCGCGTGCTGGAAGAGAGCACGATCCAGAACCGCGAGAAGGTTGAGGCCGCGCGCATCGCCCAAGAGGAGAGCACGCGCGGGCTCGAGATTGCCCGCAACCAGGCGCTGGAGGAAGCCGACATCGCCGCCCGCGAGGCCGTCGAATCGGCGCGCATCGCCCAAGACAAGAACATCGCTGCCGCCCGCATCGCCAGCGAGGAGGCGATCCGCGCCCGCGAGATCGAGCGCAGCAAGGCGGTGGAGGCGGCGGAAATCCTCGCCCGGCAGGCGATCGAAAGCGCCCGCATTGCGCAGGACGGCAAGATCGCCACCGAGCGCATCGCCCGCGACGAGGCCGTGCGCCAGCTCGAGATCGAGCGCAACCGCACCGTCGATGCCGCCGAGATCAAGGCGCGCGAGGTCGTCGAGGCGGCCCGCATCGCCCAGGAGAAGGCGGTGCTGGCCGCGCGCATCGCCGCCGAGCAGGAAACCAAGACGCTTTCGATCGCCCAGGGCGAGGCGCTTGATGCCGCCGAGATAAAGAAGCGCGACGCGGTGGAGCGCGCCCGCATCGCCACCGAGCTGGAGCTGGAGAAGGCGCGCATCGCCTCGCAGAAAAGCCGCGAGGTGCTCGAAATCGACCAGAAAAAGGTGGTCGAAATCGCCGAGGAGCAGCGCACCATCGAGCTGGCCAGCAAGAGGGTGGAGCGCACCGAGGCCGACCGGCAGGTCCGCCAGGCCGAGATCATCGCCCGCCAGGAGGTCGATAAGACTGAGGTTGCCCGCGACCAAGCCCTGGAGACGGCCCGGCTTGCCCGGCGCCGCGCGCTGGAGCAGATCGAGGTGGCGCGCTCTCAGGCCCTGCAGGAGGCCGAGATCGCCTCCCGCGAGGAGATCGAGCGGGCGCGCATTGCCACCGAGCGCGGCCTCGACGAAGCACGCGTCGGGCGCGATCTGGCGCTGCGCAAGCTGGAGGTCTCCCGCGAGCGCGACGTGGAAACGGCGCTGATGGAGAAAGCCATCGCCCTCTACCAGAAGTCGCTGGAGGAATCCGCGGCCAAGGTGGAAGCCGAGGCCTTGCGGGCGCGCGCGGCTGAGGCCGAGGAGCGTGTCACCACCGCGCGCGACAGTGAGGCCGCCAGGCGCCGCACCTCCGTCGAGGTGATGCTGGCGCAGAAGGATGCCGAGGAGAAACGCATTGCCGCACAGGCCGAGCAGGTGCGCGCTGCGGTGGCGGCGGAGGCGCAGAAGCTGCTCTACGAGGCCGAGAACGTGCTAACCGACGGGGCCCGCTACGGCCTCTTCCGCCGTCGCCTGCTTGACCGCATCGAGGGCATCGTGCGCGAGAGCGTCAAGCCGATGGAGAAGATCGAGGGCATCCGCATTCTGCAGGTCGATGGCCTGTCAGGCGGCGGCGGTGGCCGCGGCGACGGCCGCAGCCCCACCGACGAGGTAATCGACTCGGCGCTGCGCTACCGCGTGCAGGCGCCGATGATCGACCAGGTGCTGAAAGAGATCGGTATCGAGGGCGGCAGCCTCTCTCGCCTGCCCGGCCTCATGCGCGAGGCGAGCGACATGCAGCGGGTCGCCAAGGAAGCAGGCGCCGGCAGTTCGCAGAGGGAGGAGGCTGCCCCGCCCCAGGCCGCCCCCAAGCCACCTGCCTCAGACGGCGACAAGGGTCGCGGATAGACGCAAAAGCCGATGGCAAAGGTCTACATCTCCAGCGTCGTCAACGCCCCCGCGGCCAAGGTCTGGGCACGCGTGCGCGACTTTAACGGGTTGCCCGGCTGGCATCCGGCCATCGGCGAGAGCCGCATCGAAAACGACGAGCCGGCCGACAAGGTCGGCTGCATCCGCAACTTCCGCCTCAGAAACGGCGACGGCATTCGCGAGCAGCTGCTGGGCCTGTCAGATTACGACATGTTCTGCACCTACTCGATCCTGGAATCACCCATGGGAGTGGAGAACTACGTCGCAACGCTGAGGCTTACGCCGGTCACCGACGGCCAGCGCACCTTCCTGGAGTGGACCGCCGAGTTCGACTGCGCGCCCGAGCGCGAGGCGGAGCTGGTTTCCAGCATCGGTAGCGGCGTGTTCCAGGGCGGTTTCGATGCACTCAAGCGCCAGTTTGGAGGCTGATGGCCGTGCCCCGCGTCGTCAAGAGCACGATCATCGACGCGCCCGTCGACCGCGTGTGGGCAGTTTTGCGCGACTTCAACGGCCACGACCGCTGGCACCCTGCAGTGAAGACGAGCACCATCGAGCGCCATCTGCCGTCCGACCTGGTTGGCTGCGTGCGCCGTTTCCAGCTGCAAGACGGCGCGGAGTTGCGCGAGCAGCTGCTGACGCTGTCCGACTTGGAGATGGCGTTCAGCTACTGCCTGCTCGACACGCCGATCCCGCTCTTCAACTACGTGGCGCACGTGCGCCTGCTGCCCGTCACCGACGGCAACCGCACCTTCTGGCACTGGGAGTGCCGTTTCACCACGCCGGCCGGCCGCGAGGCCGAGATGGTCAAGATGGTGGGCGAACAGATCTACGAGGCGGGCTTCGAGGCGATCCGCCGTCACGAGGCGCTGGCCGCATGAGAGCAGAATGACGGTTGAGGTCAAAACCTTCGCCTCGATGAGCGAGGCCGCCGCGGCACTGGCCGCCGACCGCAGCGCGCGTTTCTTCTCCGGCGGCACGTTGCTGATGCGCGCCATCAACGAGGGCGACACGACGATTGCCACGCTGGTGCGCGCCACAGATCCCGCCTATGGCCAGATCCGCAACGAGGGCGCGCGCATCACGATCGGCGCCGGCGTGCGCATGGTCGATATCCTCGCCAGCCGCGACCTGGCCTTCCTGCATCCGGTGGCGCGCGTGGTCGGCGGGCCTGCGGTGCGGGCCATGGCGACGGTGGGCGGCAATCTGTTCGCGCCCTCCCCCTACGGCGACCTTGCAACCGCGCTGCTGGCGCTGGACGCCACGGTGATGGTAGAGGGCGCCTATCGGGGCTCGCAAGGGATACCGCTGGAGCAATTCCTTACCGGTCGTGACCGGGCCGGCAGCGGCCTTGTGCTGGCGGTGTCCGTGCCGCGCCCGGCCAGCCCTGACGCGTTCCGCTTCCGTAAGGCTGCGCGCGTGCGTCCCAAGGGCGTAGCGGTGCTGAGCATCGCCGCGCATCTGCCGGTGGCCGGCGGGCGCATCGCCGGCGCCCGCATCGCCTATGGGGCGATGGCCCCGACGCCGATCCGGGTCCGAGCGGTGGAGCGTGCACTGGAAGGGCGCAGCGTGGACGCTGCCGGCATCGCCCCGGCACTCGCCGCGGCGGCCGAAGGCACCAGTCCCGCGACCGATGCGCTGGCCAGCGCCTGGTACCGCCGCGAGGTCGTCGCCATCCACCTGCGTCGCCTGCTGCTCGGCGAGGGAGGGTAGGCCGTGGACGAAACGGGCCAGCGCATCGGCATGGCGGAAACGGGCAAGGCCCCCCAGATCCAAGGGGCCGAGGCAATCCGGGATCTTGCCCCGCGCTGCGGGCTTTAGGAGCGGCCATGGCCAAGACACCGGTGCAGTTCCGCCTCAACGGTGCCGACAAGGCGGTGTTCGTCGACGGCGGGGAGAACTTGCTCAACGCGCTACGCCGCGGCATCGGCGATATGTCGGCCAAGTTCGGTTGCGGCCAGGGCACCTGCGGCGTGTGCACCGTGTTGATCGACGGCGAACCGCAGCTGGCCTGCCTGACGCTGGCCGAGACTTGCGCTGGCCGCGCAATCGAGACTGCGCTGGGCCTCGCCGAGGGGCCGAACCTGCATCCATTGCAAGAAGCCTTCATGGCGCACTTCGCGGCCCAGTGCGGCTTCTGCACCTCGGGCATGCTGATGGCGGCCAAGGCGTTGCTCGACCGCATTCCGTCACCGACGCGCGAGGACGTGGCCGAGGCCATCTCCGGCAATATCTGCCGCTGCACCGGCTATGAGCCGATCATCAATGCCATCCTGGACGCCGCATCCAAGCGCGGCGGGCAGCCAAGCGGGGAGCAGGGCCGTGCTCGAATTTAGGAAAGAGTACTTCAAGGACGAGCGCGACGACCGCCTCAACGAGGTCGGCCAGCCGCGCCAGCGCCAGGACATGTTGGGCCACGTCACCGGCCGCACGCGCTATTTCGATGACCATGCCTTCGAGGGCCTGCTGCATCTGAAGGTGCTGCGCAGTCCGCATCCGCACGCGCGCCTGCGCTCCATCGACGTATCGGCGGCCGAGCGCTCCGCCGGCGTCAAGCGCGTGATCCGTGCCGCCGACGTGCCCGTGAACAAGAACACGCTGCTGAGCCTGATCGGCTTCGGCAAGGACGACGAGCCCCTGCTGGCCGTCGACAAGGTGCGCTACAAGGGCGAGCCGATCGTCGCCGTGGTGGCCGAGAGCGAAGCGGCGGCCTATGCCGCGCTCGCCAAGATCCGCGTCGACTGGGATCCGCTGCCCGCGGTGTTCGACGTCGAGGAGGCAATCAAGCCCGGCGCCCCAGTGGTGAACGAGACCTACCCGGCCAATACCTTCGAGTACCACGAGAAGTACAATCACCAGAAGCTGCGCTTCGGCGATGTCGAGCGGGCGTTCGCCTCCGCCGACTTCGTGCTGGAAGAGCGCTACCAGATGTCGCCCATCGAGCATGCGCCGACCGAAACCAACGGCTCGATCGCCGCGCCGGAGACCAACGACCGCTTCGTGGTGCACACCTGCACGCAGGCGCTGTTCTTCTCGCTCGGCACCGCCGCCAAGCTGCTCGACCTGCCCTCCAACCGGCTGCACTTCATCGGCGGCACGGTCGGCGGCGGCTTCGGCGGCAAGGTAGATTCGCTCACCGAGCCGCTCTCTATCCTCGGCGCCATGCTGACCGGGCGCCCCGTGCGCTACGTGCTCGGTCGCGAGGAGGAGATGCAGTACGGCTGTCCGCGCGGGGCCGAGCGTCACTACATCAAGGATGGCGTGATGCGCGACGGCCGCATTGTCGCGCGCAAGGTAACGAGCTATTTCGACGCCGGCGCCTACACGCGGCTTTCCAGCTACGGCGCGGTGAAGTGCATCGCCCATTTGCCCGGGCCCTACACCATTGCCAATGTGCACGCCAATTCCTACTGCGTGTTCACCAACCGCACACCGGCCACCGCCATGCGCGGCTTTGGCATCACCGGCGTCGACTTCGCGCTGGAAGTGCAGATGGACAAACTGGCGCACAAGGTCGGCATGGATCCGATGGAGTTCCGCATCCTCAACGCCTACCGCGACGGGGACATGAAGGCGCACCGGCGCGAGGCCCACAACTGCGCGCTGATCGAATGTGTGCAGGTGGCGGCCGAGAAGGCCGGTTGGCCGCTCCGCGACGAGGTCCGGCGCATGAACTCGCTCAGCGGAGGCGGCGGTGAACGCGCGGCCATCCCCGCCACCGCCACCGACGAGGTCGGACGGATCGGCAGCGGCCGGCCGGCAAGCACGACGCCGCCCCGCGCGCCGGCGATGCCGATCCCGCCACCCCCGCGCGTGCCGCAGCCCGTGGCAGCGTCGCCGCGGGTCGCACCGGTACCGAGGCCGGCCATCCCGCCGCCGCCGGCCGCGGCGCCTCCGCCGCGCGAGCAGCCCAAGCCCGCCGCTCCGGGCCCGCAGCACGGTGCCACACGCTTCTCCAGCGTGTTCGGCACGCGCAGGAGGTAGCCGCCATGGCCAAGCATCGTGGACGCGGCATGGCAGCGATCAACTATCCGATCGGCATGAACCTCGGGGGCGACCCGAGCCAGGCGCTGGTGCACTCCAACCCCGAGGGCAAGTTCACCGTCACGCTGTCGGCCATCGACCTCGGCCAGGGCATGAAGCAAGTGACGCGCCAGATCGCAGCCGAGACGCTGGGCGTGCCGATCGCCGACGTCTACGTCGACACCGCCGACTCCGACACCGGCCCGCACGACATGGGCAGCTTCGCCTCACGCGGCACGCATCGCGTCGGCAATGCCGTGATGGTGGCCGCCAAGGAGGCGCGCGGCGTCATGATGGAGGCCGCCGCTGAGGAGCTGGAGGTCAACGCCGCAGACCTGGAAACGGATGGTCGCGGCAACATCCACGTCAAAGGTGCGCCCTCGCGCGCCATTTCGGTTAAGGACGTCGCCGTCGCCGCTCAGTTCAGGCAGGGCAAGACCATCGCAGGTCGCGGTATCTTCCTGATCCCGCTGTCGGAGGTGAACGCCGAGACCGGCGAGATGAGCCCGGTCTCCTGCTACGCGCACGCCTGCCTGGTCACTGACCTGGAGGTGGACGACGAAACCGGCGAGGTCACCATGCTCAAGATGACCAGTGCCTACGAGCTGGGCCGCGCCATCAACCCCAAGATGGTAGAGCAGCAGTTGGTCGGCGGCGCCTGGATGGGCATGAGCCACGCCCTCTACGAGACGCCGGAGCCGTACTATCCCGACATCGCCCACGGCCCGCGCGACTATAACGAGTATGTCATGCCGGGGCCGGGCGACATCTGCCCGCACGATATCGCCGTGTTGGAGCGCCCCGCGCCTGACGGCCCGTTCGGTGGCAAGGGTCCTGGCGAGATGTGCGCAAACCCCGTGCTGCCAGCCGTCGCCAACGCCATCTTCAATGCGGTGGGCGTGCGCATCGACGAATTGCCCATCACACCGGAGAAGGTGCTGCGCGCCATCAAGGCGCAGGGCGGCGCACGGCCGCAAGGCGCACCGGGAGGACGGCGGTAGGCCATGGTCGTGCGCGCCAAAGTCGCCGGCATCGACAGCCCCGAGGCGCTGGCGCAGGCGCTCAGCAGCGCCTACTACCTGGCCGACGACGGCCTCGCCACCGCCGCCTACCTGGCGCTGGCGCTGGGCAAGCCGCTGCTGCTGGAAGGCGCGCCGGGTGTCGGCAAGACCGAGGCCGCCAAGGCCTTCTCCGGCGTGCTTGGTCGCCGCCTGATCCGGCTGCAGTGCTACGAGGGCATCGATGCGGCCGCCGCCCTCTATGAATGGAACTACCCGCGCCAGATGCTGGCGATCCGCCAGGCCGGCGACACGCCGGTCGATATCTACCGCGACGAGTTCCTGATCGAGCGGCCGATGCTGCAGGCGCTGCGCGCGCCCAACAGCGCCGTGCTACTGCTGGACGAGATCGACCGCTCCGACCACGAGTTCGAGGCACTGCTCCTCGAGTTCCTGTCCGATTTCACCATCTCGATCCCGGAGCGTGGCACGCTGTCGGCCCGCGAACGCCCGCTGGTGATCCTCACCTCCAACCGCACGCGCGAGCTGCACGACGCGCTCAAGCGGCGCTGCGTCTATCATTTCATCGCCTACCCGGCGCCCGAGCGCGAGGCGCAGATCATCATGCTGCGCGCCTCCAGTGTGGCCGAGGAGACCGCCCGCGCCGTGGTGGCCGCCGTTGGACGGCTGCGGCGTGAGCCGCTCACCAAGCCGCCCGGCATCGCCGAAGCCGTCGATTGGGCGGAGGCGGCGACCGTGCTGGCCAAGGGCGGCGCCTCCTGGCCCGATGCCTTTAAGCGGTCGATCGGCGTCGCCATCAAAGACGAGGAAGACAACGTCCACATCGCTCCGCGCCTCGATGCCATCATCACGGGGGCCGCGGCATGATGCCCCCCGTGCTCCCCGCTGCGGCAGCGCCGTTCGTCGCCTTCGCTAGCTTGCTGCGCGCCAACGGCTTTGCCGCGGCGCCAGAGCAGACCACGACGTTCCTTGCCGCCATCAGGCTGCTGGGGCCCCGTAGCCTCGACCACATCCGCCGCGCCGCCCATGCCACCCTGGCGCCCCCGCCGGAGCGGCGCGAGGAATTCGACGCGCTGTTCGACGCCCATTTCCTGGGCGCCGTCGAGCTGGGCCGCGCGACGGCTGAGCCCGATCCTGAGGACCTGCGTGTGCAGGAGGACCGCCCGGGCGGGTTCGAGCCGCCCACCGCCGACGACATCAACGAGGCCGGTCAGGCCGCAACGGCGGCCGAGGCCCTGTCTCTGCGCCGCTTCGGGCCCGCCGATGAGATCGACACGCTGCAGCGCTTCCAGCGTGCGCTGCCCGAGCGTCTGCCACAGCGCCGCGGCTATCGGCGCAGCGCCGCCCGGCGCGGCCCCGGCCTCGACCTGCGGCGGGCGATGCGAGAAGCCGTCCGCAACGACGGCGAGATCTTCAGGCTGCCGCGCCTAAAGCGCAGGCCGCGCCGACGCCCCATCCTGCTCGTCATCGATGTATCGGGCTCGATGAAGGCGCGCACAGACGCGCATCTGCGCTTCGCCCATGCCTTGATGTTGGCCGCCGATCGCATCGAGGTGTTCACCATCGGCACCCGCCTCACCCGTGTGACGCGGGCGTTGCAACTCAGGAACCGAGAGCAGGCCCTGGCCACCGCCTCTGGTCTCGTTTCGGACTGGGACGGCGGCACGCGCATCGGCGATGCCTTGCAGGCCTTCCTGGCGGTGCCGCGCTTTGCCGGCACCGCGCGCGGTGCCGTGGTGCTGATCCTGTCCGACGGCCTGGAGCGCGGTGACCCCAAAGCCATGACCGATGCGGTGAAGCGCCTTGGCGCGCTTGCCTGGCACCTCTCCTGGATGACGCCGCTCGCCGCCGATCCGGGCTACCGGCCCGAAACCGCCGCGCTGAATTCGATCCTGCCGCATCTCGACGCGCTGGCCGACGCCGGCTCCACCGAACGCCTCTGCCATCATGTCCTCAACCTCGCACAACCGAGGGCGGCATGACGGGCGCGAGCAGAAACGACGCCGATTGCTAGGGAAGGACTGCCCATGCCCCTCGAAATCAAGATCCTGGACTACGGCGACATCGAGCTCGAAAGCAGCTTCCTCGTGCTCGGGCGCGGCTGCGGCCGCACGCGGCGGGTCCCGACGCTGGGTTTCCTGATCCTCGGCGGGCCGTGGCCGATCGTGGTCGACACCGGCTACCGCTCCAACCAGATCATGGAAACGCTCGGCATGCGGGGCCTGCAGTTCCACGAGAACATGATCGAGAACCAGCTGCAGCGCCACGGCGTGCGCATGGGCGACGTGCGCTATGTCATGCACACGCACCTGCATATCGACCACGCCGGCAAGGACGACCTATTCCCAATGAACACCACGGTGATCCTGAACCGGCGCGAGATGGAATACTCGGTCTCCGGCCTGATGCACCCGCAGTATCCGCTGCCCGACATCAAGCATCTGATCGACCGGCTGCACACCAAGGGCGCAATGCGGTTCCTGGATCTGGAGATCTCCGGCCCTACCGAGATCTGCCCCGGCGTCTATTGCGAGGCGGCGGGCGCGCACACAGAAGGCTCCATGAACGTGCACGTCCACACGGCCGAGGGCATTGCCACTATCTGCGGCGACGTGATCTACGACTTCCACGATCAGATCATCGAACCCTACCACGAGATCGGCTGGATGGAACCGCGCGTCACCGGCAACCACGGCACCACCAAGCGCCAGGAGAAGGCGGCAATCAAGAAGCTGCTGAGCCAGGCGAAATTCCTGCTGCCCGTGCACGACCGCCCCGCCAAGGTGGAGGGCAGCCAGATCGTCGGCCGCCTGCAGGACCAGGTGCCCGGGCCGCTGACGCAGTCGCTGGCGCCGCGCAACTGGTTCCCGGCTTAAGCGCGAAGCAAGGGGTAGGCAAATGTCACACGTGGTGGTCAAGCGCGAGTTCGAGGAGCTGATCGACAGCTGGGCGGCGGTCGGCCAGGTCGGGACCGGCTTCACGTTTACGGAAGGCCCGATCTGGCATCCGCTCGAGCACTACCTGCTGTTCTCCGACATGCCGGCCGACGTGCGCCGGCGCTGGGACCAGCGCGGCGGCGTGCGCGAGGTCAAGCGCCCGTCCAACAAGTGCAACGGCATGACCTACGACGAAGCAGCTGAACCTCATCGTCTGCGAGCATGCCACCTCGACCCTGGTGCGCGAGCGCCCCGACGGGCAGCGCGACGTGCTCGCTTCGCATTTCGAAGGCTACGAGCTCAACAGCCCCAACGACGTCGTGGTGAAATCCGACGGCTCGATCTACTTCTCCGATCCCTGGTTCGGGCGCATGCCGGTGTATGGGGTGGAGCGGCCGCGGCAGCTCGGCTTCCAGGGCGTGTACCGCGTGCCGCCGGGCGGCGGGCCGCCCGAACTGCTGGTGGAGCGCTACATGTTCGACCAGCCCAATGGGCTGTGCTTCTCGCCCGACGAGCAGCGCCTCTACGTCAACGACACGGTGCAGGCCCTGATTCGCGTGTTCGACGTGTCCACCTACGGGTCGCTGATGAACGGGCGCGTGTTCGCCAGCGGCCTCGTCTCGGAGCACGAGCGCGGCCTGCCCGACGGCATGAAGTGCGATTCGCGCGGCAATGTCTGGTGCACGGCGCCTGGCGGCGTGTGGGTCTATGCGCCCTCGGGCGAGCTGATCGGCAAGGTCAGGGTGCCGGAGATGGTCGCCAACCTGGCCTGGGGCGGGCCGGACTTCCACACGCTGTTCATGTGCGCCACGCACTCGGTGTATTCGGTCAAGACCAAGGTGGGGCCACGGCTCGAGCCCCACATGCGCCCGCGCGCGGGCGACACGTCGACGCGCTCCAGCTATCCGGCGCCGGCCACGCCGTCGCCTTCCGCGCCGGCACCTGCGCCGCCGCCGCCATCCGCTTCTGCGTCCAAGTCGCTCGGCCGGCTGGATCCGAGCCGCTGCGCCCTCATCATCCAGGACATGCAGAACGACGTCGTGATGGAGGGTGGCGCCTTCGCCTCGTCGGGTTCGCCGGCGCACTGCAAGCAGCAGAACGCGATCGCCAACGCCATGCGGCTGGCCGACGCCTGCCGCAAGCGCGGGGTGATGGTGATCCATGTGTGGTTCGTGGTGGAGCCGGGCGCGCCCGGCGTCACGCTGAATGCTCCGCTGTTTGAGGGGCTGGTGGAAGCCAAGGCGATGGTGCGCGGCACCTGGGGCGCAGCGCCGGTCGCCGGCCTCGAGGCCAAGCCCGGTGATCACGTGGTCGAAAAGATGCGCATGAGCGCCTGGGAAGGCTCCAGTCTCGAGACAGTGCTGAAGAGTGGGCGCCGCGACATCGTCATCGTCACCGGCGCCTGGACGAATATGTCGATCGAGCACACCGCCCGGACCGGCGCCGACAAGGGCTACTTGATGATCGTGCCCGAGGACTGCTGCTCGACCATGAACGCCGACTGGCACCGCGCCTCGATCAACTATGCCCTGCAGAACGTGTCCGCCGTGAGCAAGGCCGACGACGTGATTGCCGCGCTCGGCTGAACCG
>CAWFZX010000035.1:0-37407 GCA_963820375.1 uncultured Alphaproteobacteria bacterium
CAGCCTCCGCCAGTCGTTCGGCGATCTCCCGCTCCAAATTGACCTGCTGGTTTCTAGGAAGTCCGTGCGGCGATCCCGTCGCACTTCGCGTGTCAATGGCTCGGCCGATCATGATCAGACAAGGTTCTGCGCCCTCGAGGCGGGCGATGGCTCGTATCAGTTCGTGCGCCCGACAAAACACGTGCCTGCTTCTGGGCGTCGTGGCGGCGGTGACCACGACGGCGGGCGTCTGAGGATCGAGACCCGACGCGAGCAGCCGCGGCAGGGTGTCGGCGAAGGCGCGCGCGCCCATGTAAAACACCGTTGTTGCCCAAGGGTCTGACAAGCTGCTCCAGTCGTGGTTCGGCGCTCCCCCCTCTTTGGCGTGGCCGGTCACGAAGTGCAGCCGACGCGAACGATGCCGATCGGTGAGTGGAATTTCGAGTTCCGCGGCGGCACCCAGAGCCGCCGTGACGCCCGGCACGACCTCGATGGGGATGGCAGCCTTCCGGCAGGCTTCGATCTCCTCGGCGGCGCGGCCGAAGATCATAGGGTCGCCGCCCTTGAGACGCACGACGCGGCGACCTTCGCGCGCCAGCGTGACCATCAGCTTGTTGATGTCGTCTTGCCGGCAGGAGGCCCCGTTGCCGGTCTTGCCGACCAGCGTCCGGCGCGCCTCGCGCCGGGCCAGCTCGAGAATCTCGGGACTGACGAGCCGGTCGTAGAGGATCACATCGGCCGACTGTAGCGCGCGCAAGGCCTTTAATGTGAGGAGCTCCGGATCACCCGGCCCAGCGCCGACCAGGGCGACGCTGCCACCACGGGTCAGCGCCTGTTCGTCCAGGCGGGTCAGATCCGTGCGCTCCGGGGCCGCCCGCGCGGCGAGCGCGCGATCGGCAAAGCGCCTCCAGGCCTCGCGCCGGGCAGGCCCCATCCGGGTGTGCGCGTTGAGCCCGGCGCGCAAGCCGCGGGCGGCGGCCGCCCAGGCGGCAAGGGCGGGGTGCAAAAGCCCCTCGATCTTGGCGCGAATGGCCTGGCCCAAGACGGGCGCGGCACCAGCGGTGCTGATGCCGACAACAACGGGAGAGCGGTTGACGATGGCACCGAAGCTGAACGTCGACAGCTCAGGCGTGTCGACGATATTGACCGGGACGCCGTTTGCGCGCGCGGCCTGCGCGAACCTCGCAGCATCCCTACCCTCTAGCGCGCCGACGGCGAGGGCGGCGCCCGCAAAATCGGTCGGCTGCCAGCCACGCGGGATGATTTCAACGGACCCCGCCGGCGGCTGAGCCGCCAGCGCTGCGAGCTCCGCGCAGGGCGTGGGCGCATAGACTGCGACGTGGGCACCTGCGGCGGCCAGGAGTTCCGCCTTCCAGACCAGCGCCTCGCCGCTGCCTGCGACCACCGCGCGACGTCCGCCCAGAGCGAAGAACACGGGGAGCACGGCCAGCGCGCCCATGCGGGCGGGGCGGGTATCGCGGGGCTCGAGGTGCCGCATGCCTTTACTCCGCCGCCTGCCGATCTGGGGCGGGCACCGATGCCAGCAGGCGTTTAAGCTCGGGCAGGCACGAGCCGCAGTTGGTGCCGGCCCGCGTTGCCATGCCGATCTCGGCGGGCGTGCCAGCGCCGCCGGCAATTGCCGTCAGAATGCGCGATTGCCCGACCTGGAAGCAGGCGCACACCACACTCCCCTCGTCGGCGGCACCGACGGGCCGGCCGGCGATCAGGGCGCGACGCTCGTTGCGCGGGATGACGGGGAGGTCGAAGCGCGTCTTCAGCCAGGCGATGGAGGGGAGCTCGGGGCGGCTCGCGGCGTAGAGCACCGCCTCCAGCCGGCCGTCTCGCAGCACGGCCACGCGAAACTGCTGGGAGCCCGCATCCTCGTAAGTGAGGCGCTCGCCAGCGGGCAGACGGCCCTGGCACCAGTCGTTCCAGCTGGCGGGCGTGGCGGCGAGCGCGAAGAAGGTGACGGCGCCGGCCGGCATGCGGGCACGCGCCCAGTAGGCGAGACCCTCGGTCGGCGCCGCTTGCCGCGCCAACAGGAAACCGAAATGCGTCGTGTGGAACGGGGCGATGCGGGCGGGCGTCGCCTTAATTTCCGGCTGGCCGGACACGGGATCGGTCGCCGGCTGTGCAAGCGCACCGATGCGGCCGGCGGAGCTGTTCTCGGCCGACCAGTGGATCGGGGCGAACAGCGAGCCCGGCTGCTGCCCCTCGCTCAGCATGACGCGCAGCAGGGCTTCGCCGTAGCGCGTCGTCACCCGCGCCAGCCGGCCCTGGGCAAGCCCCAGCGCGGTGGCGTCGCTCGGATTTAGCTCAACGAACGGTTCGCTGATGTGCACCGCCAGCCGCGGGCTGAGGCCCGTGCGCGTCATGGTGTGCCACTGATCGCGCACGCGGCCGGTGTTGAGCACGAAAGGATAGGCCTCGCAGACCGGCTCGGCCAGGGTCCCCGCGGCGATGGCGACGAAGCGGGCGCGCCCGGAGGGGGTGGCAAATCGCCCCGCGCCGAAGACGCGTTCCGTGCCGAGCGCCGGCGCCGTGCCAGAGGCGGCCAGCGGCCATTGCGTCGGCTCTAGCGCGTCATAGGCCTCATCTGTCAGACCGGACCAGGCGGAAATGTCAAACAGGCGCGTGCCGCGGTTCTCAAAACCCGACAGGGCGGCGTGCTCGCGGAAGATGTCGGCGGCGTTGCGATAGGCGAAGGTCTCGGTCCAACCGAAACGCGCGGCAACTTGCGCGAGCATCCACCAATCCGGGCGCGCCTCGCCGGGGGGCGTCAGGAACGCCCGCTGGCGCGAGATGCGGCGCTCAGAATTGGTGACGGTGCCATCCTTCTCACCCCAGGCCAGGGCCGGCAGGCGCACGTGGGCTGCACGCAGCGTGTCGTTTGAGGCAACGTTGTCCGAGACGACCAGCAACTGGAGCCGCGCTAGCGCCGCGCGGACCTGGTCGGCCTTTGGCAGGCTGACGGCCGGGTTGGTGCCCATCACCCACAAGGCCTTGATGTCGCCGGCGGCGATCGCCTCGAACATCTGCACGGCCTTGAGGCCTTCGCCCCGCGGGAGGTTCGGCGCCGCCCAGAAGCGGCGAACAATGTCGCGCTCGTGCGCGGCATAACCCATGTGAGCGGCCAGCATGTTGGCAAGCCCGCCCACCTCGCGGCCACCCATGGCGTTGGGTTGGCCGGTCAGCGACAGCGGGCCGGAGCCCGGCTTGCCAACACGTCCCGTTGCCAGATGGCAGTTGATGATGGCGTTGACCTTGTCGCTGCCCTGCGCCGACTGGTTCACACCCTGCGAGTAGCAGCTGACGACGCGTTCGCTGCCCGCCCACCAGCGGTAGAAGGTCTCAATGTCGGCGGCGGGCACGCCTGTCGCGCGCGCGACCGCCGGGATGTCTCTAGCGTGCGCACGCGCCATGTCGAGCGCCGGCTGCAGCCCTTCGGTGTGGCGGCCGACGTAGGCCCAGTCGATCGCCTCGTGCTCTTCAAGCCAGAGCAGCAGACCATTCCAGAGCTGGGCGTCCGTGCCCGGGCGGATCGAGAGGTTGAGGTCGGCGCCCTCGCTGCTGGCGGTGCGGCGCGGGTCGATCGTGACGACGCGCACGCCGCGTTCCGCCCGCGCGGTCTGCAGGCGCTGGTAGAGCACGGGGTGGCACCAGGCCGCGTTCGATCCTGCCAGCACGACCAGGTCGGCCAGCTCTAGATCTTGGTAGTTCTGCGGCACCACATCGGCACCGAAGGCGCGCCGATGCCCGGCCACCGAAGAAGCCATGCACAGGCGTGAGTTGGTGTCGACGTGCGGCGTACCGATAAAGCCTTTGGCCAGCTTGTTGGCAACGTAGTAGTCCTCGGTCAACAGCTGGCCCGAGAGGTAGAAGGCAATCGACTGCGGCCCGTAGCGGCTTCTAATTTGGGAGAGCCCAGCGGCAACGTGATCGAGCGCTTGGCTCCAGCTCACCGCGCGCTTGCCAAGCATCGGCCGCAACAGGCGGTTTTCGAGGCCGAGCGTCTCGCCGAGCGCGGCCCCCTTCGAGCAGAGGCGGCCAAAGTTGGCGGGATGTGCGGGATCACCCGCAATTGTTGCGCCACCATGACCGTCCGGCGTCGCGCGCACGCCGCAGCCGACGCCGCAATAGGGGCAGGTGGTGCACGTTGGGCCCGGCCGGGGCGCGCCCTGAGCCATCAGTAGACGTCCATCTGGTAGCGGCCCGCAACCTGCAAGCCGGTGATGAACGCCTTAGCGTCTGCAGCGCTCTTGCCACCATGCGCGGCGGCGATATCCGTGAGCGCCGTCTCCACGTCCTTGGCCATGCGCTTGGCGTCCCCGCACACGTAGAGGTGCGCGCCGTCCTGCAGCCAGGCAAACAGCTCGGCGCCCGCCTCACGCAGCCGGTCCTGCACGTAGACCTTCTGCACACCATCGCGCGACCAAGCCGTCGAAAGCCTCGTCAGCGCCCCGCCTTGCTGGAAGGCCGCAAGCTCATCGCGATAGAAGAAGTCGGTCGCCTCGCGCTGGTGGCCGAAGAACAGCCAGGCCTTGCCCGGCGCCTCGGCGGCCTGTCGGTGCCACAGAAACGAACGGAAGGGGGCGATGCCGGTGCCCGGCCCGATCATGATGATGGGCGTGCGTGGATCGGCCGGCAGGGCAAAGGCGTGCGCCTTCTGCAGGTAGAGTTTCACGCGCGCGCCCGGCGCGAGACGATCGGCCAGGAAGGTCGAGGCGACGCCGAGGCGCCGACGCTTGCCGATGTCATAGCGCACCGCGTCCACGGTAAGGTGGATCTCGCCGGGCGCGGACAGCGGCGAGGAGGCGATGGAATAGAGCCGGGGCTGCAACGGCTCCAAGCATTCCAGGAACGCCTCCGGGTCGGGACGGATAGGACCGAGGCTTTCGACGGCAGCCAGGACGTCGAGCATTTCGGCGTCGCCATCCGGGTCCTCGCCCTTTGCCAGAGCCTTGGCTTTGCGCCGTCGTTCGCCACCGGCCACGTACCCCATCAGCTCGAAGAGAGCGTCCGACGCGGGTCCCAAGGCATAGTCCTCAATGAGGGCCTGCCGCATGGTCTTGCCGGCGATCGGAAAATCGGCCGGTGCAGCAATTTGCGCGAGCACCGCGTCGACCAGCGCGCCGTCGTTGCTTGGGTAGAGGCCGAGGCTGTCGCCCGGTGCATAGGTCAGCCCCGTGCCGGAGATGTCGAGCACAACGTGGCGCGTGTCCTTCTCGGAGCCCTCGCCATTGAGGCGCGCGGCGGAGCGGAAGATCGCCTCGATCGGCCGATCGCGGCCGTAGCCCAGCGCCTCGCCAGCAGCGCCCGCCACCGCAGGCGTGACAGGCTCGGCGGCGGCGGGCACGTTCGCGGCGGCGCCCTCGGCCAGCAGCTGCCTCAGCATGCGGCTCGTGTCCTTACCGCCCGGCACGCACAAATTGAGCTTGCTCTCGGTGCCGGCGGCGATGGCCGCCGAATAGGTCGCGCAGAGATATCCGCACTGGCCGCAGTCCTGCTGCGCCATGGCGGCAAACAGTCGGCGCGGCAGGGGGCGGCCCTCGGCCAGCCGCATGCGCTCGCCGATCGGCATGGCGGCGTCGTGCCAGGGCGCCTCATCATCGCCGTCACTGGCGAGCGCCTTGGCGGCGGCAACCGGGAGTTCGCCGGTGTGCGGCGCCGCGCCAGCCTGGGCCTCCAGCGACAACAGACCGGCAAAAAAGCCGTTGAGCCACGCGCGCTGCTCCACGGAGAAGGGTGCGCCGTCCGGAATCACGGGCACGACGCCGGCGCCCGTGCGGGCGTCCTGCATGGTCATGCGGGCCCCTCCAGCGCTGCAACCATGGCTTTCAGCGCGCCGAGCTCCGTGCGCCGGCTGAACTCGAGGAAGGTCTCGTCCGGCCCGTCGCGATGCGCGAGATAGGCCCGCAGCAACCGGGCGATCAGCGCTGGGCAATCCTCCACGCGCACATCGCGCATGAACTCGCGGGCGATGCCGGCCTGCGCACCGAAGCCGCCGCCGACATGCACGTGGAAGCCTTCCACGCTGTCATCGCTGTCGGGGGCCAGCGGGACCCGACAGGCAATGAGGCCGATGTCACCGATGTAGTGTTGGGCGCAGGAGTTCGGGCAGCCCGTGACATGCACGTTGAGGGGAGTGTCGAGCGCCACCTGCGTCTCAACGTAGGCCGCGATGGCCATCGCCGTGTCCTTGGTGTTGGCCGCGGCAAATTTGCAACCGGTATTGCCCGTGCAGGCCACGAGGCCGGCGCGGATGCTGGAGGCTTGCGAGGTGAGGCCGATCGCCTGTAGGCGGCGCTCCACGGCCGCGGCGTCGGCTGCGGCAACGCCGGAAATCAACAGGTTCTGCCAGACCGTGAGGCGAAGATCGCCGTCGCCCATCTCCTGCGCGATGGCTGCCAGCGCCTGCATCTCACCGACCTTGAGGCGGCCCACCGGCAGGGCGACACCGACCCAAACACGGCCCGGCTGCTTCTGGGCATTAACGCCGATGTGGGCCTGCCGCTGCTGGCGGTTGGGCTCTGAGATCAGCTCCCGCGGCACGCACACGAGGGGGCGGCCGAACTTGGCCGCCACGGCCGCCAGAAATTTCTCGACCCCCCAGGCATCGAGCAGGTACTTCAGTCGTGCCTTCTTGCGGTCGGTGCGATCGCCGTGATCAATGAACACGCGCACAATGGCGTCGGCCACCGCAACCGCCTCGCTGGGCTCAACCAGCACGCCGGTAGGCCGGGCGAAGTCCTGGTGGCCAGTGATGCCACCGAGACCCAGGCGGAACCAGACACCGGGCGCGGCTTGACCACCTTCAGCCACGCGCACGGCCGTGAAGGCGATGTCGTTGGTGTCCTCGAGCACCGGCACCACACCGCCGCCATCGAAGCCAACGTTGAACTTGCGCGGCAGGCCGTAGAGCGAGCGATCATTGAGAATGTGATGGTGCCAGGCGCGGGCGTAGGGACGGGTGTCGAGCAATTCCTGTGGGTCGATGCCGGCGGTGGGTGAGCCGGTGACGTTGCGGATATTGTCGGCACCTGAGCCCTTGGTGGCGAGACCGAGCTCGGCCAGACCCTCGATCACGGCGACGGCGTCCTTGGCGGCGATCTCGCGCAGCTGCAGGTTGGCGCGCGTCGTCACCTGCACAGATCCTTTGCCATAGCGCTCGGCGAGCGCGGCCACGCCCGCCAGCTGCCAGTGCGTCAGGATCCCGTTGGGCACTCGCAGGCGGCACATGTAGGCATTCTGAGCCGGCGCCACGTAGAACATGCCGTGGTAGCGCCAGCGGAAATTATCGGCGGCCTTTGGATACTGGCCGTTGGCACTTTCCCGTTTGAAGCGCGCATAGGCGTCGAAGGGATGCTCTTCGCGCTTGGCCTTTTCCTCGCCCGAGAGCTTGCGGCCCTCGGCCTCGAAGCGCGCCATGGCGGAGAGGTGCGCGGCATCGGGTCCGGTTGGCGCTGCAGTAGTGCCCGCCACACCCGCCAGCGGCTTGAGGCCCGCCGCCACGCGCGAAGCCTGCACCCCGGAAACAAAGCCCTCCAGGTAGCGCTTTTGTTCATCGGAGAATTCGCGGTCGCCCATTACGCCGCCTCCGCGTACGCCTGCCCAAACGCGAGCGCGTCGCGGAAGGCAGCAACGGGGGCACCAGAGCGGACGAGGTCGGCGTACCACATGGCATCGCCCGTATCGCCAACCAGCACCGCGCCGGTGAGCCGTCCATCGCGCGTGACAAGCTTGCGGTAGGCGGGTGTGCCGGCGTCGCGCACGATGATGCTGTCGAGCCGTTCCCCGTCAAAATCGCCGATCGAGTAGACGGGCACGCCCGAAACCTTGAGATTGGTCGCAAGCACGGACCCCGCGTAGCCCGCCGGTGCGTGACCGAGGATGCTGAGGGCGGCGACCTTGGCCTGCTCGTAGCAGGGCTCGACCAGTCCGTAGCAAATGCCGTTATGCTCCGCGCACTCGCCAATAGCGAAGACGCCCGCGGCCGAAGTCTGCATCTGATCGTCGACGATGATGCCGCGGCCGACGCGCACGCCAGCGCTGGTGGCGAGAGCGGTGCGCGGGTGGATGCCGATCGCCATGACCACCAAGCCGCACGCCAGTTCGCGGCCGTCGGCCAACTCGATGGCTTCCACCTCGCTTGTCCCACGCACGGCGCGGGTGTTCGCGCCCAGCACGACACGCACGCCTTGGGCCGAGATCGCCGCCGCCAGCAGGGCCGCCGCCTCGGCGTCGAGCTGCCGTTCCATCAGGCGGTCCATGAGATGCACCAGCGTCACCGCCACACCGCGCCGCGCCAGGCCACAGGCGGCCTCGATGCCGAGCAGGCCGCCGCCAATCACCACCGCCGGCCGGCCGCTGGCGGCGAAGCGCTCGAAAGCGGCAACGTCGGCCAGGGTGCGGAAGGTGGCGACGCCAGGCAGTCCGGCGCCCGGAATGGGCAGCGTCACCGGATCGGAGCCCGTCGCCACCACGAGGATGTCGAAGGGAACGGCGGACCCATCCGCAAACATCACGCGGCGCCTGGCCATGTCCACGCCGCGCGCCGCCTGGCCGGTGCGCAAGCCGATGCCGTGCGCCCGATACCATTGGCTGGGACGCAGCAGCACGTCGCAGGCAGCGGTCTCGCCGGCCAGCAAGGAGGACAGCAGGACCCGATTGTACGCCGCCACCGGCTCCGCGCCGGCCACAGTGATGTCGAAAGCTTGCGGCGCGCGCTCGACGATCTCCTCGAGCAGGCGCAAGCCGGCCATGCCGTTGCCGATGACCACAAGCCGTTGCCGGGCCATCGCGCGCCTCCTACTCGGCCGCCTGCAGCTGCGGGGCCTTGTGGCGGGCGTAGAGAAACTCGAGCACGCGCTGGCGGCACTTGAGGTAGACGGGCTCTGCGGCCAGCTCGAGGCGCTTGCGCGGGCGCGCCAGCGGCACCTCCAACACCTCGCCGATGCGCGCGGCGGGGCCGTTCGTCATCATGACGATGCGGTCCGACAACAGCACGGCCTCGTCGACGTCGTGCGTGATCATCAGCACCGTGTTACCGAGCGTTTGGTGGATCACCATCACGGAATCCTGCAGATGCGCCCGGGTCAGCGCATCGAGCGCGCCGAACGGCTCATCAAGCAGCAAGACCTTGGGCTCCATGGCGAGCGCACGGGCGATGCCGACCCGCTGTTTCATGCCGCCCGAGATCTCGGCGGGACGCTTGTCCTTGGCGTGCCCCATCTGCACGAGGTCGAGGTTCTGCAGGGTCCACTGGTGGCGCTCGCGCCGCGATTTCGTCGCGGCAAAAACCTTGTCCACCGCCAAGCGGACGTTGTCATAAACGGTAAGCCAGGGCAGTAGGCTGTGGTTCTGGAACACCACGGCACGGTCGGGACCGGGATCGTTGACCTCGCGGTTCTCGAGCAGAACGCCGCCGCGGCTGGGTTGCGCCAAGCCCGCCACAATATTCAAGAGCGTGGACTTGCCGCAGCCGGAGTGGCCGATAATGGAGACGTACTGGCCCTTCTCGACGTCGACCGTGATGTCCTGCAAGACCTCGGTCTCCATCGCACCGCGCGTGAACGTCTTGCCGACGTGATCGATCCGCAGATAGCTCATTGCTCCTCTCCTCAGTTGGCCGCGGTGCCGCGGGTGACGATCGACGCCGTGAACGCAACGATGCGGTCGAGGATGAAGCCGATGATGCCGACGTAGATCAGCGCCAAGATGATCTCGCTGATGTGCGAGGAGTTCCAGGCATCCCAGATGAAGAAGCCGATGCCAACGCCGCCGATCAGCATCTCTGCTGCCACGATGGCCAGCCAAGACAGGCCGATGCCGATGCGCAACCCCGTGAAGATGTAGGGCGCCGCCGAGGGGATCATGATCTTAGTGAAGAACTCCAGCGCATTGAGCCGCAGCACGGCGGCGACGTTGCGATAGTCCTGCGGGATGTTGCGGATGCCGACGGCAGTGTTGATGATGATGGGCCAGATCGAGGTGATGAAGATGACGAAGATGGCGGACGGTTGCCCGTCGCGGAAGGCCGCCAGCGAGAGGGGCAGCCAGGCCAGCGGCGGCACGGTGCGCAGCACCTGGAACAGCGGATCGAGTCCGCGCAAGGCCCACACCGACTGCCCGATCAGGGTGCCGAGCGCGACGCCGACGGCGGCCGCCAGGGCGTAGCCCAGAGCCACGCGCTGCAGACTGGCGGAGAGATGCCAGAACAAGCCCTTGTCGATGCCGCCGCGATCGAAGAACGGGTCGACGATCAGCTCCCAGGTGTCGGCCAGCACGCGCGACGGCGGGGGCAGCGAGGAGCCCTTGCGCGCACAAAGCATCTCCCAGACGACGAGGAGGACAGCGATGACGAGCGCCGGCGGGATCACCCGTGCGGCCACATCCGTGAGCCCCGTCAGCAGCCGGCCGGTACGCGGTGTCGCCTTGATAGAAAGTGCAACGACCGTTGCGCGGGGTGTCGACGACACGGCCGTGGCCTTGCCGGTCTTCAGGGCGATCATGTTCATCGCTGGTCTCCACGAAGGTTGTCGGCGGGCCGCCGCAAGCCGGCAGCCCGTGCGGCTCAGGCCTCCAGACGCTTAATCGACAGGCTCTTGAGGTAGGCCTCGGGATGATCGGGATCGAACACCTTGCCGTCGAAGAAGGTCTCCTTGCCGCGCGAGGTCGACATCGGGATGGCGGCGGCCGGCAGCGACAGCTCTTGTGCCGCGGCGCGCCAGACGTCCTCGCGGTTGACCTTTTTGATCAGCGCCTTGGCGTCCACCGTCGGTTCGAATTTGCCCCAGCGGATGTCCTCGGTGATGAACCACAGGTCATGGCTCTGGAAGGGATAGGAGGCAAAGTCGTTCCAGTAGCGCATGATGTGCGGGCTCTTCTCGACGACCTTGCCGGGAATGCCGTAGTCGAACTTGCCCTTGACGCGGTCGGTGATGTCATCGACCGGGCAGTTGATCCATTGGCGCTTGGCACAGATGCTCGCCACTTCCGCGGCGTTCTCAGGGTTTTCGCACCACTGCTGGGCTTCCATCACCGCCATCAGCACGGCCTGTGCGGCCTTCGGATGCTTGTCGACCCAGGCGGCGCGCATGCCGAGGGATTTCTCGGGATGCTTGTCCCACAGCTCGCCCGTCGTGATCGCCGTGTAGCCGATGTCCTGGTGGATGAGCTGCAGGTTCCATGGTTCGCACACACAAAAGCAGTCCATGGTGCCGACCTTCATGTTGGCCACCATCTGCGGCGGCGGCACCGTGATGGTCTCGATGTCCTTGTCGGGGTCGATGCCGCCAGCGGCCAGCCAGTAGCGGATCCACAGATCGTGCGTGCCACCGGGGAAGGTGTTGGCGGCCTTGACGGCTTTGCCGGAGGCCTTCTTCTTCTCAAGCGCGGGCTTGAAGGGGCCCGTATCGACGCCGAGTTTCACGCTGGCGTATTCTTTGGCGACCGAGATGCACTGGCCGTTCAGATTGAGACGGGCCAGGATATACATCGGCGTCGGTACGTTGTTTTGCGTCACCTTGCCTGCGCTGATGAGGTAGGGCATCGGCGTCAGAATGTGCGCGCCGTCGATGCCATTGCCCTCCGATCCCAAGACAAGATTGTCGCGCGTGCCGCCCCAAGACGCCTGCTTCAGGACCTCGGTGTCGGGCACGCCGTACTTGGCGAAAATGCCCTTCTCCTTGGCGACGAAGAGGGGCGCGGCATCCGTCAGGGCGATGAAACCGAGCTTGGCCCCCTTCACTTCAGGTCCGGCGGCTTGCGCGATATGCACGCCGGAGAGAAAGCTGGCTTTGGCAGCCGCAATGGTGGCCGCGGCACCGCCGGCGGTCTTGAGAAACTTGCGCCGAGTGAGGCTGCGGCGTGCGCGAGTTCCCGTCAGGCTCGTGCTCGTCATCGGTAGGTCGTCCTTTTATCCAGTTGCGTGGACCGTTCTGTCCCTCCGTTGGCGTTCCCTCGGCGCAGAAACAAAAAAAGCCGCTCTGGAGGTTGGCTCGCGCGTCCTCCACAAAGCAGCGGTGCTTGATCGTCGGCCCGCCTTTGGACCGGCTGTCCCTTTGTCTCTATCAAGCTTCGTGCCAAACGCCCTGGCGCGGCAAAAGGTGAGATAAATCAGGCGGTCCTGGCGTTTCAGCCAGCTTGGGGGTTGCCGTCGACTGCCGCCTTCTTGAGCGCTTTGCCCGTGCGGCTGCCCGATCTGGCATCAGCGCTGCGTTCTCCTCCGCGGCGACGGATCACCTGGCTTTGCGCCTGATCTGCCAGGGCGCGAGGTGAGCGGCGATGTCGCGGGGATCGAAGGGCGGGCCGGCGAAAGCGCCGATGCCGTCGGCCGGCTCGCCGGCTACGCGGCCCGGAGGTGCGCCGAGGACGTCGTCATAGACGTCGGGCCGGAACACCGCGCGCGAGGCGGCCAGGAGCTCCTCCGACATCGGCGCCTGCCCCCAGCGCACCATCTGCGCGTAGAGCCAGGCGCCCTGCACCGGGTCGGGGCGCCCCGCTGCCTTGCGGCCGACGAGAAGGTAGCGTTCGCTCGAGCGAAAATCACCTGTGGGTGAGACCTTGAGGCGCCCGTCCAGCGTACGGCGAATGACGTCGGGTGCGACGCCGATGCGGTTGGGCGCCGACAGGATGCGACAGACCTCCTCGCGGTTCTCGAGGTTCTCGACGTAGTCGGCAGCGGTGGCATGCGCGCGTACCAGGCGCGCCAGGACGTCGGGATGGCGACGGGCCCAGTCGCTGCGCACAGCGAGCACCTTCTCGGCCGCGCGCTCCAGGATCTCGGACACGAAATGCAGGATGTGGGCGATACCGAGATCGACGGCAACGGAGTTCCACGGCGCCCCCACGCAGAAGGCGTCGACATGCCCGTTGGCGATGCTCTCCACCATGAAGGGCGGGGGCAGCACGACCAGCCTGATGTCCTCGTCGGGATCGACGCCGCCGGAGGCCATCCAAAAGCGCAATTGGTAGTTGTGGGTCGAGTAGGGAAACGTCATGCCGAAGGTGAGCGGGTCCTGGCCCTTGCGCTTGCGGGCTGCCACGACGCGGGCGAGCGCCGCCGCGGAGGCGCTCGGATCGGCGATATCGCCGTCCACCTCGGCGCGCAGAGCCGCATGCAGGGCCAAGGTCACGGTGATGGCGTTGCCGTTGAGGCCGAGATTGAACGGGGCCAGGATTGGCACGCGCACGTGACCGAGGCCCAGGCTGGAGGCGACGGCAACGGGTGCCAGCAGGTGCGCGGCGTCGAACTGGCCGATGTTGAGGCGATCACGCACATTGGACCAGGACACCTCGCGCACCAGTTCGACATCGAGGCCTTGCGCGGCGGTAAAGCCCTTGTCGACGGCCACGATCAGCGCAGCGGCATCCGCCAGAGGTATGAAGCCGATCCTCAGAGGGATTCCGCCGCCGCTGGTGCTCAAAAAGGTCGTCATGTTCAGGTCTCGAGAAGGTCGATGGCGCTCACCAGACTTTCGGCGATGTCGCCGATACGCTTGCCTTTGCTCATGGCAGTGCGGCGAAGAAGCGCGTAGGCCGCCTCCTCGTCCAGGCCGCGGCTCTTCATGAGGATGCCCTTGGCTTTCTCGATCACCTTGCGCTCCCTGAGCGCGCTCTTGGTCTCTTCCAGCTCGGCGCGCAGTCGTTCGAAGGCGCGAAAGCGCGAGATCGTCATATCGAGAATGGCGCGTACGCGCTCGCGCTTCAGGCCATCGACGATGTAGGCGCTCACCCCGGCGTCGATTGCCTTCTCGATGGTGGCGCGGTCGCTCTGGTCAACGAACATGGCGATCGGTCGGCGCACGATGCGTGAGACCTGAAACATCTGTTCGAGGACATCGCGGCTGGGGTTCTGCAGATCGATGATGATGACGTCTGGATCGACGGCGTAGATGCGGTCGAGCAAGCCCTGGGTGTCGCCCAGCAGTGCAATGTTGCTGAAGCCGGCATCTTTCAGGCCCGCATCCAGAATGGCTCGGCGGATCGGGTTCTCGTCAATGACGAGGATCTTAAGCGGGGCCTCGCCGGTCATGGCTGCCGCCGCAGCCGCGTACCCAGCCCGCGGCTGCGGCATCGATGCAGCGGGCAAGGGCCGAGACCCATCAGCGCGGCGCCTCGCTCGTGATGGCGGCCACGAGACGTTGCACCAGCGGGGAGATGAAGATGACGATCGGCAGCATCAGTAGCCAGGCAACGAGCCAGGCAGCGGCCCACCGCGCCGGCGCCGCGGCAACAAACCCTGTCGATTGATAGACGGCGACGGCGGTGGCCACCGCGGTGGTGATCGCGACCTGGATGACCCCGTAAACCAGCGGGGCAAATCTGCGCGGCAAGCGTGCCATAGAGCTCCGGTGGGCCTTGACGACACCCCTTACATAGCGTTTCGGCCGCGGGCCGGGAATTACACAAAATTCGGCAATCTGCTCAGATTTTGACCAGGGCTGGCGATCGCCGCCATCGCCTCCGGCGGCTATTGTGCGCTCCCGCACCCTATCGCCGCCCGGCGAACGGCGAACCTTGACAGAGAAGCCAGCAAAGGACCCGTCCTGGGCGAAAGACCCAAGTCGTACAATGCCGGCAGGGCGTGCTTTAGCTCTTCTCAGCGAGCCACGCTTGGGGCCGGCGTTTTTCTATTTTGCAGCGGCCATAAAGCAGCCTGCCCGACCAATGGCTGTTGCCGTCGTCGACACGGCAGGCCTTGCTGGTGTGCGGCGTGCGCTGAACGGCGCGCCATCAGAAGTAGCCCTCGCGCTTCTTCTTCTCCATGGACCCGCTCTGATCCTGGTCGATGAGGCGCCCTTGGCGCTCGGAGCTACGCGAGGCGACAAGCTCCTTGATGATGTCCGAGACCGACGTGGCCTGTGAGCGCACGGCCCCGGTCAACGGATAGCAGCCCAATGTTCGGAAGCGAACCTCGAGCCGCTGTGGGCTTTCGCCGGGATGCAACGGCAGGCGGTCATCGTCAACCATGATGAGCATGCCCGCGCGCTCGACCACAGGGCGAGGCTTGGCGAAATACAGCGGCACGACTGGGATTTGCTCCGCCTCGATGTAGCGCCAGACATCGAGCTCGGTCCAGTTTGACAAGGGAAAGATGCGCATGCTTTCGCCGGGATGCAGCAGGCCATTGTAAAGCTGCCAGAGTTCCGGACGTTGGCTCTTCGGATCCCACTGATGCGTGGCCGAACGGAAGGAGAAGATACGTTCCTTGGCCCGCGATTTTTCCTCGTCACGGCGGGCGCCGCCGATGGCTGCATCGAACCCATGTCGCTCCAGGGCTTGCCGCAGCGCCTGCGTTTTCATGATCTCGGTATGCAGCGCGCTGCCGTGGCTAAAGGGGCCAATCCCCTTTGCGATCCCATCCTGATTCGCGTGGACGATGAGCTCCATGCCATAGGTTGGCAGAACCTCATCGCGAAAGGCGATCATTTCCCGGAATTTCCAGGTCGTATCAACATGCAGTACAGGGAACGGAGGCCTTGCGGGATGAAAGGCTTTTTTGGCCAGGTGGGCCAAAACAGAGGAGTCCTTGCCGATGGAATAGAGGAGCACCGGACGTTCGAACTGGCCCGCAACCTCGCGCAGAATGTAGATGCTTTCCGCCTCAAGACGCCTCAGGACTGGCGTTTTTGCGCTCATTTTGCTGCCTGTCGCTCGTGACCACACGTCTAGCGGTTGCTTTTGGCCCAGCAGGTCTCGAGCGGCGTGGCTCGGCTTGGCTGCACCGACTGACGGCGTGCTGCTGCACCCTGCAAGACGCACCGCCTTTTTGAAAAGTCCGCTGGACCCGTCGCTTCCATCCTGGCTCTCGATGCGAAGACCTGTCCGCAACGCCGACCGGGCTCTGTGGACCCTGCCTTCACCCTCGTTGCAGTAGCACACTGCCAGAGTATCCTGCCACGGTCGATCGTGACACGCCAACCGAAGGCCGCAACGATTTCGTCACCTCCCCAGCCGCTCCGTCAATCGGCGCCACACGAGCACCCCTCAGAGACCTTGCCGCACGTCAAGGCGATCGCCTGGGGCGATGGCGTTGCGCGGGTGGCTGCGTTGCTCGCGCGCCTCGGCGCTCCGTTTGCAGGAGCCTTTTTGCCGCCTCGGCCGCTGCGGCGGCGTAGCGGCGGTCACCGTGAACCAGCATGAGCGAGATCGCCCCCTCCGACAGCAGCCAGATTTCGCGGGCCCGTTCGCGCGGTTGAGCGACATTGGCGTGGGCCAAGACTTTGGCCATCTGCTCCTCGAGCATGGCCTTATGTCGGCGCGCAATCAGGCGCGCCGGGTGTCCACGCAAATCGGCAAGCTCAATAACCAAGCGCGTAAAACCGGAGCCGGCCCACCGGGGCGTGTCGGCCCAAACGGCAAGGTCATGGAACATCGTGTCAATAATGGCCTCTGGTGACCCAGCAAGCCGGTCGCCGAAACTGCGAAAGGCGGCCAAGCGCCAAAGCATGCTGGGCTTGGAGGACTTCGGCGAGGAGAGTGTCCTTGCTCCTGAAGTGATAGTACAGCGTGCGCTTGGTGAGCGCGGCGGCCGCGGCGATGTCATCCATACTGACCCGGGTGAAGCCCTTGCGACGGAACTGCGCGTAGGCCGCATCGAGAATTCGCTGCCGCGTTGCCGCCGATGATCTGGGCATCGTTGTCGCCTTTTGCCGAATGTATACCGCTTAGTGAATTTACAGCGAAGCGGAGTTCGCCTCGAATGCCGGAAATGTGCGGCCTCAGTGCACAACGAAGCGTGTTTTCTGCGAGACGGACCTTTGCGAACAGCTACCCTGCGACCAGCTAGCGTTCTCACCCCGCGGCCCGCCTCGCCACAAGGCCCGCTGCGTGTCACTTGCAACCCATGCCTGGGAATTCCGCTCATCGTCATCGAGGCGCCGCTGCGGCACTTCGGAATTCAGATGCTTGCTGGGTTGGCGTCCGTCCTGGTTGTGCTGCTGTGCGGAGAACGGCCATGATGGTCGAGAAGCTGACGCTACGGTCGGTGACCGTCCGGCCGGTCCTGGTGCCGTTGCGCCGGCCCGTGGTGTCCAAGGTCGGGCTATTCGACCAGTGGCCGATCATCCTCATCGATGTCGAGACCGAGGAAGGCATCGTCGGGCGCAGCTATCTCGAGCCCTACCTGAAGAACGCAATGCGTTCCATCGTGCCCGCCATTCACGATCTCGCCGCCCAGCGCAAGGGTCAGCCAATTCGACCAATCGAGGATTTTCGCCAGGGGCAGAAAGCGTTGAACCTGATCGGCTACGAAGGTGTGGCGATGATCGCCGTCTCCGGCCTCGACATGGCGGCGTGGGATGCGCTGGCCAAGGCCGCGAATATGCCGCTGGCGGTCTTTCTCGGTGGTTCGATTGGGCCGGTCCCTGCCTACAACAGCAATGGGTTGTGGCTCACCGAGGTTGCGACCTTGGCCGAGGAAGCGCGAGCGCTGGTCGATGAAGGCGGCTTCAAGGGGCTCAAACTGCGGCTCGGGCGTGACAGGCTGGGCGACGACCTCGAGGCGATTGCAGCCGTCCGGTCGGCCGTTGGCCCGGACGTGAAGCTCATGGTCGACTTCAATCAAGGGCTAAGCCTCGGTGATGCGCTGCACCGCTGCCATGCGCTCGACGGTGAGGGCCTCTATTGGTTCGAGGAGCCGATCACCTACAACAACCTCGCTGGTTATCGGCAGCTCACCCGAGAGCTGAACACACCCGTGCAGCTGGGTGAGAACTTCTACGGGCCTCGCTCGCTCTACCAGGCGCTCGGCGTCGGCGCTGGCGACTACGTCATGCCGGATCTCATGCGCATCGGGGGTGTGACCGGCTGGCTGCGTGCCGCAGCCATCGCCGGCGCCGCCGGCGTCGAGATGTCCTCTCACCTCTATCCAGAGTTCTCCGCGCACCTCCTGCGTGTCACGGAAACCGCGCACTGGTTGGAGTGGCAGGACTGGGCCGATCCCATCCTCGCCGCGCCGTTCCCGCTGGGGGATAGCTGCCTGTCCGTTCCCAACCGCCCAGGCGCCGGCATCGAGTGGAACGAAATCGGTGTAAAACGCTATCTTTACGACGCCTGACGCCTCACCACCTCGGCGCGAGGGCCCTTGCGTGCGGGCGGCCGATGTCCCTACGCCTCCTGGAGATTTGCCGTCGAGAGGGCGTTGGGGCGTGGCAGATAACGTCGTCGCCGGCGGTCTTGCTGCATCGCAACGACACGGGGTCTTACCGGGTGGGTCGCGGCACGCACCATCGTTCGGGCCACACTGCCATAGCTGTCCGTGGGGAGGCGAAGACTGCCAACAAGCCGAAAGATTTGATGGCACTCCCACCCTTTAGGTCGGGTTCGTGTTAGATTTCGGATGACCTGCGAATTCAAACTTTATGGGAGGGAGGTCATGAAGGCTCTCTACATCTTGACTGCTTCGGCGTCGCTCCTGGCGCTCGCAACGGTGTCGGCCGCTGCGCAGACCGCAAAAGCAAACCTCAGGAATGCAGAAGGTAAGGAGGTCGGCAGCGCGACCTTGACACAAACGCCGGCCGGCGTCCTGATCACCCTCTCGGTCAAGGGTTTGCCGGCGGGAGAGCATGCCTTCCACGTCCATGCGGTCGGGAAATGCGAGCCGCCCTTTACAACGGCCGGCGGTCACTTCAATCCCGAAAAGAAGAAGCATGGGATGATGGCCAGCGACGGTCCTCACGCCGGCGATATGCCCAATCTGCATGTTCCGACGAGCGGCGAGCTCGCCGTCGACGTGCTGAATGCGGCTGTCACCCTGGAGAAGGGCAAGACCAATTCCCTGTTCGGCCCCGAAGGCACGGCCCTCATCATTCATGCCGGCAAGGACGACTACAAAACCGACCCAACGGGCGAGGCTGGCGGTCGCATTGCCTGCGGCCTCGTTGAATAGGACCTCAAGGGATCGTCCGGCGTAGGCGATCGCGGGGTCGCCTGAGGTCCCTGGGGCCACTGGCGAGCGCCGCGCTTCCTCTACTGGGCCGGCTGCACCTGTAGCTCGGGTGCTGCCAGCGCCGCCATGAGGCGGTGGCGCCAGACGCCGATGATCGTCGCCGGCACCACGATCGCGGCCGCGGCCATCGCCATCGTGTTGTCGGGATGGAGCAACACCAGGAACGACCCAGCTGCAAGGGCGAGGCGCAAAATAAGGTCTGCCACAAGGCTCTCCAAGTAGCGCCCGAACAAGGCAAAGGCGATGCCGCTGGTGCCGATGAAGACCAGCAGCGTCGCCCCGACCTGCGGCCAGCCCGGGGTCACCACCATCTCGGAACGCGTGAAGATCGCAAACGTCATTAGCGTGATCGGCGCGCAGATCTTCAGCGCCTCATACATGGTCCGCATAAACGACGCCTCGGCGATGCGTGCGGAAACGGCAGCGGTGAGCGACGTCGGTGGCGACAGCTCGCCCCACACCGAGAGCAGGAAGACGAAGAAGTGGGCGACCCACGGATTGATGCCTAACTCCTGCAGCGGCCGCACGATGACGATGGCGCCGATGATGTAGGTGGCGGTCGGCGGCAGGCCGGCGCCGGCAAGCCAGCCAAAGACATAGGCCATCAAGATCACGCCGACCATGTTCTGGGCGCCGATACTGAGGATCATCGCTCCCATGCGATTGATGAAGCCGGTCACCGTGAACAGCCCGATCATGATGCCGAGGGTGGCGAGCAGCAGCGTCAGGTACGACGTCATGTCGGCGTGCGTCTCGATGGCGCGCCGAATGCTCCCCCACAGTGTCTCCTGCGACAACGTCGGGTCCTTGACCCCGTATTTGAAGGTGAGGAAGGCCAGCAGCAGCAAGCTAAACAGGAAGATCGCCGTGTAGAGCGCGGCGAGCAGTTCTCCCGTGCCCACCCAGCCCATCTGCCAGATGAGGAAGGCGACGGCGGAGAAGAAAATCGCTGTCCGCACTTTGTCATAGGCCGGCACCTGAGGCGTCACCACAGCGTCACGCGGCAACAACCGCACGCAGATGAGGTAGATGGCAAAGGCGATCGAGGCGTAATAGACAAAGGCCAGCGCGAAGCCCCGCTTGACGACCTCCCAATAGGGCACGCCAAGAAAATCCGACATCAGGAAGGCACCGACCCCCATCATCGGCGGCATGATCAGCCCGCCCATGGAACCTGCCGTCTCGGCGGCCGCGGCAAAGGCAGCAGGAACGCCGTAGCGTTTCATCAGGGGGATGGTGATGGTGCCAACGACGGCGGCATTGGCCGAGCCTGAGCCGCTCACCATGCCGACCGAGAGCGAGCCCAGCACCGCCGTCTGCGGGACCAGCTGGCGCGAGCGCCCGGCCAACCGCCGCATCACCTGGATCATGGCGCCCTGTGCGCCGAAGCCGTTGGCGGCCGCCGCCAGCAGCAGGAAGGCCGCAACCAAGGTCAGTGCCAGCTGCCCGTAGATGCCATAGATGCCGGTCGAAAATTCAACCGTGCTCGACATGACGACGCGGTGAAAGGACGTGCCGGGGTGCCAGAAAAAATCGAGCGGGCTCAAATAGCCCCAGATCGTATAGAGCACGAGGACGACATTGACCCAGAACAGGGTCGGGTGGGCCAGCCGCGTCAGCTCCATCACCAGGAGGAAGACCAACAGGCCGACGATGAAATCCTGCCGGGTAAAGGTGCCTTGGGAGTAGATGGCGATGCGTTCGAACTCAAACAGGAAATAGATGAAGGAATAAACGCAGATGCCGATATACGCCGCCACGAGCAGATGGTTGACGGTGGCGGGCAGAAATTTATAGAGGTAATCCTGCTGATACATGAACAAGATCTGCAGGATCAGCGCGATCGACATCACATGCGCGACGAGTTCCTGCGAGCCGCCGTAGCCGGTGTAGTAGAACCAGATCAGCCAAACGAGCTGAACCAGCGCGAAGAAGAAGATCGCGCTTCTCAGAGTGACGAGGTGCTTCAGGCGATCGGTCATGACTTCGCAACGCCGGCCGACGCGCGGCTCCCCCGGTTTATTTGACGATGTCTCTTTCTGGTTGCGTTTCTAGCGAACCGGGACGGCAGGCCGCACGCTGCGCACCTGCCCGCCACGATAGCGCAAGCGATCAGGCGCCGCCGGCGACCTTCCACTTGTCGTCCCAGGCCTTGTGCTCCTTCAGGAACTTGGCCAGGCCCGCATGCACGGGGATTTGCGGATTGGCATTGATGCCTTGGACCTGCATGCCCACGAAGTCCTTGGCCATCGGGATGAAGCCCGGATCCAGCTTCACCAAGGCGTCCTTCTTCTCGTAGAAGGCGTTGATCATCTTGTAGACGAGCTCTTCCGACATATCCGAGCGCACGTTGTAGCCGAACAGAATCGGCACACCCTGCAGGGTCGTGGGCCCGACAGATTTTGCAAAGGCGTCCTTGGCGTCGACCTCGGCGATGGCAAGCCCGGCCGCCTTGATCTTGGCAACCTCATCGGGGCATGGATTGATCACCCTGATGTCCATGCGCACCTCGGTCTCCTTCCAATACGGCGCCAATGAGCGGCCGGCCGTGGTGTAAATCGCCGAACCCACGATCGTCCCCTGCTCCAGGGCGTCGCCGTTCGCCTTGTTGTCGATCTGCACGTGCTTGAAATCGTAGCCCAGCGCCTTGAAGATGCGTTGCCAGTTGAGCCAGTTCTGGAAGCCAGCCTGGGTGAAGTACACCGGCTTGCCGCTGAAATCCTTCCAGCACTTGAACTTCTCCGCCTCCTTCGCCGATGTCGCCATCATCAACTCCATCGGATAGGCATACCAAGTGTGGACCAGCTCCGGCTTGCTGGGCTGAAAGTCCTTGAAGGGACCCACGCGCTCGGCGAACTGTGTCATGCCAATGTCGGCCGTGTAGGCGATCTCGCCCTCGCCGTTCATCACCGCCTTCATGGAAACCGTCGGCGACTGGTAGGGCTGCACGGTCACGGTGTATTCGCCGCCGAGAGACTCTTCCAGGACCTTCGCCATCGAGGCAGCGATGGTGTAGCCGTACGAGCCCACCTGCGCCGTCGACCAGCGCAGCGACTTGCGCTCCTGCGCATTGGCCAAGGGGATCGTCGTCAGCGCGAGAACGGTGATGGCCGAGGCGGCCAGAAAGTGCGTTCGTTTCCTTGCGGCCATTGATGTCCTCCCTGAGTGCTTGATTTTTCTTGTGCGTGGGCCGCCGCGCGCGAACCGCATCGGCGTGCCGCCGTTACTTGATGGGCAGCTGACGGTCCTGTCAATGTCCGCGCGCCATTTGGCGCACACCCCCTGCCGCACTGCATATAAGTTGGGCGGTCTGCGCTGCGTGGGGCGCGCACCGGTCTTCTGAGGATCCTGATCAGATCCTTATCTGTCTCAATGATCCCGCCAGCAGAGTTGAGAAAACCGGTCTCGTTGGGCCATGAGCGCGCCTCATGGCTGTCCGCTAGAAAAACAAACCCCGCGGACGCGGGGTTGAAGGGAAGTATTCCTCTTTATGGCTTTGTTGCCGGCGTGGTGGTTGCCGGGGGAGCCGTGTTTTGTGGTGCCGTGTTTATGTTCGGCCCCGGGGTTGCTGGACCCCTCGTTGCGGGAGCGGTCTCAGTCGTGCGCGGGCCCGGCGTCTCTGCGCGGTCGCTTGCAAACAGCATCCAGCCGCCGATGGCGATAAGGGCCGCGACGATCAGCAGCGGAAGCATGTTCCAACCGCCTTCTTCTGTCCGGGTCGCGCGATCCCAGGTTGTCCTGGCGCGGGGCGAACCGAGATCATCGGTCAACGGGTCGTCCCGGGTTGGCGGGAGGTCGTCTCGGGGTCTCTGATCCATTTGAACTCCTCTCGTTTGCAAAGTGAACGCCGTTTGTGGCCGGGTGTTCCAATGCAAAACAAGCCGCGCGCCGCTGCCGAAGCCCTCTCAAAAAGGTTCAGCGTTTGTTACGGAATGAGGAGCATCGTCAGAAGCTCCAGGAAAGGCGCAAACGTAGGTCTACGGTCTGGTGCCGGGCGGGGTGGTCTGCGTCATGGCGCCAGGGCGCGCGCTTCTCGCACCACTGAAATCTGGGCTGGCCTGGAAGCTCGGTGACACGAAGAGGAACGCCAGAAGGCCCGCAGCTGCCGCAGCCAGGATGATTGGCAACACGGCCAAGCTTCGACGTTCCGCCACAGGATCTGGCGCGGACCAGCCACCTGTTTGCTGCGAAAATTCACCGCTTTGATGTTTCAGGTCCATGCTCGATTTCTCCGCGAGGAGAAGTCGTAAGGGCCATCAAGGGTTTCAAGCGATCCAAAGCCGGCCAGAGAAATAAAATTACGAGGAGCGACCGTAGGATTCCATACTCTTGGACTGACGGTTGTCCCGACGCTGCGAGGTCGGCACCTTTCACAACGTCTTTGCCCTACCGCTCAAGGTGGTCGCAGCCCCGCGCCGGTGACGCTTAGGGGCGGGATGACGGCAGTGGACCTGTCAGCAGCTCTGCGACCAGCTCGAGCGCGGATCTCATCGCCGCGTTGCAGATGTCCTCTTTCGGCCGCCCGCCGAACTCATGCCGAACAACGCGCAGGCGCCCATCACGGGCGGCAGCGGCGACATAGACAAGACCGACGGGGTTGCCGTCCTCGTCCGGATCGGGGCCGGCGACGCCGGTCACGGCGACCACAATTCCAGCGGGGCAGCGCGCGAGCCCGCCAGTCGCCATCGCCTGCGCGACTTCCTCGCTGACCGCGGTGTGAGCAGCAATCAGCTTCTCCGGTACGCCCACCGCGGCAATCTTGTTTGCCTTGGTATACACGACAAAGCCGCCCTCCAGGGTCTCACTTGCGCCCGGTGCCTCCGCGAGAAGATGAACCAGTGCTCCAGCGGTGCAGGATTCGACGGTTGCCAGCGTCAGGCCGCGCGCTTCTGCGAGCTTCATGACGCGTTCCGCAGGCTCCTTCAGCGATTGAGACAAGACATCCTCCCGTTTGCGCCCTGCATAAACGCCGGACGCCAGCAGAATGCTCCCTCAGTGGATCCACCGAAGAAGCCCTTCCCCCCGGGGTTGGGCTGTCAGTCGATCCCGCTTATGCAGCGATAGGCACGGCAACGTCCGCGGCGGCAGTGCCTTCGCCAAACACGAAGCAGAAACCGAGCAGCAGCTACAGCTCGGCAAAGCGTTCGGTCTGCTTGGCAAGCAAGTCGGGCTTTGTCCGTATTGCCGCAGCCGGCGGGCTCTGCTGAGGGCTGACGAGCACCCAAGGCGCCGCACAACGGGGCCACAGGACTAGGCTTTGCGGGGGGTGGGCCGTTGCTCGTGGCGCCGCCCGGCATAAACATGGGTAACCTCGGCACCAAACAACACGATCTGTGCCGAGTAGTAGATCCAGATCAGCAAAACGACGATTGAGGCGGCTGCCCCATACGTGGACTCCAGTGCCTGCGTGCCGATGTACCAAGAGATCGCGACCTTGCCGATATTGAAGAGGAGAGCCGTCATGACTGCACCCGGCCAGACATCGCGCCACGCCATCTCCCTATCCGGGAACCACTTGAACAGCATGGAAAAGAGCAGCGTCAGCACGCCGAAAGAGACGGCGAAGTTCGTGACTTCAAGCAGCGCGCTCTGACCCGCCGAACTCATCCGCGACGCGAACGCGGCTAGGCCGGTACTCATGACCACCGAGATGGCGAGCAGGACTCCGAGGGCGAGGATACCGGCGCAGGAGACCGCATAGACGCGCGCATACCAAGCAAACCCGACACCCTGCGGCTGTTCCACCTCAAAGATGGTGTTCAGCGCGTCCTTAAGTTGCACGACCACGCCGAGCGCGGCGATGAAAAGAAGGACCACCCCGACCACCGCCGACCTGCGGCCGGACGTTGGCGAGGCAGCACCTTTCAACATGGCTTCGATGGCCTGGCCGCCGGTCTCCCCGAGCATTCCGCGCAATTGCGCGGTGAGCGAACCCTGCACCGCATCGGCACCAAAGAACAGGCCGGCCACGGCTGTAGCGATGAGCAGAAGCGGGCCCAGAGGAAAACACCGAATAGTAGGCAAGTGCCGCTCCGAGCCGAGCGCTGCGGTGACGCATCCAGTCGTTAACGGCGGTGACGAGGAGCGACCACATGCGCGGTAGCACAACCTGAGGACAATGCTGCAAGCGGACGCAGAGCGTCGTCAAGAACCCTAGCCGTTTCCGAAAGATCTCCCACCCTGCCCGCGATTGCCTCAAGTCCGTTGTCGACGACTGAAATGATGGTGGCGGTCGGATCCATGGCAGGCCACAAATGCCAGGATGAACATATAACCACACCCACCTAACCACACCCACGCGATGTTGTTCCCAGGTCTGCGGACCTCTTTCGATCGGCGCTTGACGAGAGTTGGGAAACCAGAGGGGGAGAGAGATATGAAAGAAGCCTTCCGGAACTTTGCCGAACGCGCCGCCACTGCCGCGGGGACGCATTGGGCCTTTCTGATCGCGCTCGTCACGGTCTGCGCCTGGGCGGTCACCGGCCCCTATTTCGGATACTCCGACACCTGGCAGCTTTTCATCAATACGGGCACGACGATCGTGACCTTCCTCATGGTCTTCCTCATCCAAAACACACAGAATCGAGAAACCCGTGTCATGGCGCTCAAAATCGACGAATTGCTTCGCAGTGTTGAGGGCGCCCGCACCGGCTTTGTCAATCTTGAGGATTTGACAGATGAGGAGCTGGGCCATGTGCAGCGCGAGTTCGCCCGGCTGCGCGAAAAATATGCGCCTCTCGTCGACGATGACCTAGCCCACGTCCAGCGCGAAATCAGCGCGCGCCGCAAGCGCCGGTAAGCAACCGCTGCGCCCTGAGGCGGGTGGTGCGGAAACTCGGCCGAGAGGTTGAGTGACGTTCTACGCCCACGCCTAGCGCTGGAAAAGCCGACGGTCTTTTTTATTGGCGCGGCCGGTCGGACCCATCCTGGGACGCGTGGCGAAGGCCGCAACGTCTCGAGGTCCTTGGTCACGGGAACCGAAAGCTTGACCTTCTGCCCGCGTCGGAACGAGGCGCGGGGCGCCGCGTTCATCGGGGGCGAGGTCGCATGCATGTCGCTCCCATCACTTGCCTTCTGATTTCTTTGCTCGCAACAGCGTGCGTGCAAACGGCTGTTCTTGCACCATCGGTGCTTGCTGCCTCCTCTTCCTCGAGAACAGGGACGCTCCCTGCCAAGCGGAACAAACGGACAAAACTTGGGGAATGGCAGGGGAAGCGGCGGTTGCCGGTGCAGAAAAGGGGCGACCCTTCAAGCCAATATATGCTGCCTCCGAACCTTGGGATCGGTATCGGCGTCGGCATGTGAGGCAGGGGCATCCGACGGCAGGGTGCCGATGGCGCATCGTCTCCTGGGGTCCTGCCCACAGTTCCCTTCCTCCGACCCGGCCTGCTCTTGTCGGCACGAAGCAATCGGCCGAATTGCTGTTGGCACCTTAACCCGGACCGGAACCGTGTTCGCAGGAGCGGCGTTCCAGTAAGCGTCAACGTCGCTATTGGGGCGGCGCCTGTTGCAAGGAACGTGAGCCGTGCTTCAAGCCATGCGTCGCTGTGCAACACGGTGGTGCTTCCTGCTTGGGAGTGTTGTGGCGGTCGTCGCCCTGACAGGCGCCGGCGCTCCCGCGTTAGCGCAGGTCAACAAGCACGAACAACGGGCCGAGTTGCTTTTGTCTGGTTTGCCGGCACGAACATCGCAGGACTATGCCGATCTGCGACGACTGGCCGGGGGCGATGCGCGGGTACAGGTGCTTGATGCGACGTCCTCCGAAACGTGGAGCTTTCCCCGCTCGCGCCTCAAGCGCCTGACAGAGCGACTGCATAAGCTCGGCGTCACGCACACAACTTTGGATATTGACTGGAACCGGCTGCTCAAGCCGCCTGGCAAAGGCCTAAAGATGACGAGCGGCCAGGAATTGGTCCTCGAGGCTCTTAAGAGCTCCGATGAGACGCTTGTTGTCGGTGTAATGGCATCCCTCAAGGGTGCGGCGGCCGAATATGCGCTGACCCGAGATGCGCAAGGCAAGGTCTCTGCTAACCGTCCCGGGGCCAGAGTGGTCATCCCCTTCAATGACGAACAGCGCATAACCGCGGTCCGCAAAAGCATCGAAAAAAAGGGCGAGGGCTGGACGTGGCGGGGTGAAGTTGAAGGCACCGGGGAGCCGGTGATGCTCATGTGGTGGAAGGGCGGCAAGTTTACCGGGCTATTCACCTACCGGGGTCGCATCTACACACTCAGAAACATGGGCGGCGATATCCACGCCATTGTCGAGACCGACCCTGACAAGCTTCCTCCCGACCATGGTCCTGTCGCCTCTCAGGAAGGCCGGTCCGCCGACCTGAAGGACGATCCGCTGGTTGCTCGAGGAGAAGCGGCCGCGCTGCGCCCTGCCGTCGCGCAAGACGGACGTGCCACCTTCAGCGAGGCCCTGATCAGCATGGTGAAGGGCGTGTCACCCACCAAGATCGTACCCCTGTCGGCAGCGAAGCGGCGGCAATTGCTTGCCAACAAGGTGACAATCGACGTGATGATCCTGCACACCCCGAAGGTCGCAAAAAAATATGTCGATATTGATACCGATCTCATCGCGCTTTCCATCGAGCAGGCCAACGAACTCTTTTGCCAGCAGCGGCATTGGCAATGTGGCGCTGCGCCTGGTGCACCATCAAGAGATCAAATACGACGAAGGCAAGAGCCAGCACTTCGAACATCTTTACTCCATGGTCGATGGCAACGGACCATTTGCCGGAGTTCACAAGCTGCGCGACCGGAAGGGGGCCGATGTCGTCGTGCTGATCGTGGATGATGCTGCCGGTTGCGGGTTGTCAACGCGCGTTGCCGCCGAAGCGGGTGAGGCTTTCGCGGTCGTGCATCACACGTGTGCGGCATTGACCTATTCAATCGCCCACGAGATTGGGCACATCATTGGGGCCCGTCACGACAAGGCACTCGATCCCAATACTTTGCCGTTCCCCTACGGCCACGGCTACGTGAACGGTAACAAATGGCGCGACATCATGAGTTATAGGCAAAGCTGCAGCGGCTGCCCGCGTATTCCCTACTGGTCAAATCCCACCATCAAAATTCGGGGCGAAGTGGCTGGCGCCGTCGATGCCGACAACGCAAGGGTCATCCTCGAGCAGGCCGAGCGGGTCGCGAAATTCCGTTGACGGCGACTGGACATCCCGTTTAGCCCGCCGGTTCGAACACGCGGCGCGGCTGCTATTTCCCTGCCCCGATGCCGGACCCAAGACCTGAGCAAGGGCCCACACCAGAGCAAAGTGCGTCACTGCGGGCAGCGCGAGGGTGCGCCAGCAAATTGACAAAGAAGCTCAAGTGAGGTCTTGCCCGCTGCGCGCCAACCGCAACAATTGCACGGCTAACCCAACAGCTAGGGATAGCGATCGCTTTGCATCGAAGGGCACTTGGCCGAGCCGTAGGAACAGTAAACGCAGCACTTGCCCCGGACGGGCTTCATGCGGTGACCGCACCGCTTGCAATCGTAGATGTACTGGCAGGCTTCGGTCGGCATGGTTTCGAGTGCCTTGTAATTGCAGGCCGGACACGTGATGACAGACTGTAATTCCATTGGCAGCACCCACCTGGAGTCACAAGGCGTAGGCTAATCCCCGCCGCGACCAGCGAGGCAAGTGGGCTAAAGTCGGAGACGGTGTTGCACTGCTGGGTGGGTGTTCTAACCTAAGATCGCAGATTGCCCATGGCAGCGCCTGCCACGACGAGGGCCACCGTTGTCCTGACAGATGGCGCGGTTGGGCCGAGCTTCGAGGCGCCGCGCGATTGACAGTGTGTGGGCGGTGCCCGGTTCCGCCAACCAGGCCCAATGCGCGGGATCCCAAGTGACCTTTTTAGGCGCCGGCTGTCGATGACATCGCGCAACCCGTGACAGGTGGGCGAGGCGATCATCACGGCACGTGAAGGGATCAGCGACCGTCGGCACCCCCCGCTCATTCGGGCTTGTGATCATGTCCGGGAACCAGCCCTGCCGGACCCCTCGACCAAGCTGTCGGCGGCAGCTTCCGCGCCGGCGCTTTTTTGCTGAGAACAGGGCTGGCCAACAAAGTATGGAGCATTACGACGCTCGCTGAGCGCTGGCTTTGCGCGTCCTGGTGCCGCAACGTCTCGTTGGGCGTCGGATCGTTGTTCATGTTCTTTGCGGCGCCTTGTGTGGCGACAGCCATAGTGGGATAGAGCGGGGGGTGGCCAGGAGGACGATTTGCAGGTCATCGATCGACTTCGCTACTGGTACGAGGCCGACTCTCCGGCTGCGCACCGCTTTCGTTACGGCCTGCTGGCCTTCGACATCGTCACTGTCGTTTTTGTGGTTGCCTCGTCATTCTTTCAGGAGAACCGGTGGGTTGAAGCACTGGACGTGGTGTTTGGCCTGATCATCCTCGCCGATTTCGTAGCGCGCCTCCTTATCAGCCGCCAGCGGTGGCGTGATCTTCTGCATCCGGCAACCTGGGCCGACGTGGTCGCCATCCTCTCCTTCCTGGCTCCGCTGGCCGGCGAGGCCGGAGGGTTCTTGCGGGTATTGCGGACTCTCCGTCTTCTGCAGACCTATCAGATCCTGTCACGCTTGCGCACAGACAGCGTTTGGTTTCGTCGCAACGAGGAGTTGGTGATCGCTGTCGTGCATCTGGTCGTCTTCCTGTTCGTCATGACGGGCATCGTTTACGAAACCCAGCACTGGACCAATCCAGAAATCCACAATTACATCGATGCGCTCTATTTTACCGTCACGGCACTCACGACGACAGGCTTTGGCGATATCACGCTGCGAGGATCCGGCGGCCGACTGATCGCCGTCATCATTATGATCTTCGGGGTTACCCTGTTCCTGCGCCTGCTGCGCTCCCTGTTGCAGCCTCACAAGGTTCGGTTTCCCTGCCCGGTTTGCGGCCTGCAAAAGCATGAAGCCGACGCTGTCCACTGCAAGGCCTGCGGCCAGGTGTTGAACATCCCCGACGAGGGCAACGTGCTCTGAAGGCCAGTGGCATAACGGCTCGCAGAGCCTGCGGCCAACAGTTGTCATGACTTTGACGCAAGTCTCGCTTCCGAGCCGCGGAACGCCTTTACCGCATACGCGCCGCGAAATCCGTTAACCTACGCGGGCGCGGGCAACCGCCTCGCCGCAGGTTTTGGTTTGCGCCGCTCGGTCCTCAAAGGCGCTGCGCGTCGCGATAGGCTGGGCTGATCCACTCTTTCGTGGCTGGCCTCTCCCTGATCGCAGAAGGTTGTCGGCCCCTGGGCGCTCCTCAAAGCTGGCGCAAGCCCTCACCATGGCCGACCTATTCCCCACGCCGGCGCGCGCGAAGGTCCGCCAAAAAAATGGAAAAAGCAGCAAGGAACGGCTTCCTTGCGCGCTGCCAACCCACGCGAGCGGCCGACCAGCCGTTATTTTAGAGCATCAACTTTCCGGTCCAGGCGGATGATTTCCGTCCCAATCAGATCCCCAGTCCTTTGCTGCACCGGACTTGGTTGGTGCATCGCCGCTAACCACCGCAAGCGATTTTGCCCTTCTGCGCCCTCGCTGCTGCTCCCGAAAAGTGAACTTCTTGCTCGCGACACGCGTTATGCGAGGTTCTCGGGACCCAACAGTCGACGAGCAGGAACGAGCAATGGCGCCCGAGACAGCAGCCAATTCGGTGACGGAGGATCGAGACCTTCGTACGGGGACGCCGGTCTGGTCCAGCTATGCCTCATCTAGCATCACCGTCGAGGCCCTCCGCCAGGGGATCAGGGCAGACGTCGTCGTCGTGGGCGCCGGCGTGACCGGGGCGTTGATTGCCGAGGCCTTGAGTTCACGCGGGCTTTCGACGGTTGTCCTCGATCGCAGGCAACCCGGCCATGGCAGCACCGCGGCAAGCACCGCATTGCTTCAGTTCGAACTCGATACCCCTCTGATCCGCCTTGCTGACGACGTTGGTTTTGAGCGGGCAAGCCGGGTTTGGCGTCGCTCCTTTAAGGCCATTGAGGATCTGGCCAACCTTGTCCGCCACCTGCGCCTTGACTGCGACTTTAGGGGACGTCGGGCGCTCTATCTCGCCGGCAGTGTTCTGGGGGCGGCCGAACTCGCAGAGGAAGGCCGTCAGCGCCGCGCGATCGGACTGCCATCGACCTTCCTCGGGGCTACCGAACTACGCGATCTGGCTGGCTTCGAGCGTGAAGCGGCTTTGCTCTCCAGCGGCGCGGCCGATGTCGACCCTGTGCGCCTCACGCATGGCCTGCTTCGCTGCGCGATGGCGCGCGGGATGCGACTTTTTTCGCCGGTCCAACTTGCCGAGGTCGCTCCCTCAAGCCGCAAGGTTGCAATGGCCACTGCCGACGGTGTCGAGCTTGAAGCGGTGGCTGTTGTCTTTGCCACTGGCTACGAACTTGCCGACGGCGTGCCATCGCAAGGACACCGTCGGACAAGCACCTGGGCGTTTGCAACCCGGCCGCAACCGAGCGCACTCTGGAGCAAGGGTGAACTGATCTGGGAAGCCTCAAAACCTTATCTTTACATCCGCTCGACGACGGACGGACGGGTCGTGGTCGGTGGTGAAGATGAAGATTGCGACGATGAAGCCGCGCGCGATGCCCTGCTCCCGCGCAAGACGGCTGCGTTGCAGAAAAAGACGAACCAGCTGATGCCGTGGCTGGACGTCAGTGCGGAGTATGCGTGGGCAGGGACCTTCGGCGAAAGCGCGAACGGGCTACCCTCGATCGGCCGCATTCCCGGGATGGCAAATTGCTACGCCGTCCTCGGCTACGGCGGTAACGGGCTTACCTTCGGCGTGATTGCAGCTCAGATCATGGCCGGTCTCCTCTGCCAGCGGAATGATCCGGACGCCTCCCTATTCGCCTTCGCAAGCTGAAGAAGGCAGCCAAGGAACAAAGCCTGCCCGCGGATGTTGAGATTCAAGTCGTCGGTTGACTGACAGGAGCTAATTCATCCCGAGCGTTCGCATGAATGTCAGCAAAGAAAAGAGCGTTTCCCTCTGGATGAGCACGAAGGTACTCGATGAAGCACCCGTGCTGGATAAAAAGGACAGTGCGGACGTTGTCATCGTCGGTTCTGGCATTGCCGGCATGTCGGTCGCCTATGAGCTCGCTAAAGCGCATAGGGATGTGGTCGTCCTCGACCGTGGCCCCATCGGCAAGGGCATGACCTCACGCACGACCGCTCACCTGACCGCACAATGCGATGACGGCTTTCATGAGATGGTCGCCCGCCGCGGCGAGGAACTCGCCAAAGCCTGGTATGAAAGTCAGGCAGCAGCCATTGACCGCATTGAAGCCAACCAGAAGGACCTTGGCATCGCCTGTGAATTCCGCCGCCTCGAGGGCCACCTTTTTCATGCGCCCGGCACCGACCCCGGTATTCTCGATCGCGAATACGAGGCAACGCGCAAGCTCGGCATGCCGGTTTTCCGCGAGAAGGGCGTCCCGTTTGCGGGCCAAGCCTTGACACCATCCCTCCGTTATCCTGACCAGGCCACCTTCCATCCCCTCAAATATCTGGCCGGGCTTGCTGCAGCGATCCGCAAGGCGGGTGGCCGGTTTTATGCGGAAACGACCGTAGAAAAGGTCGCTGAGAACGACAATGGCGTTGAGGTCACGACGGCAGGCGGTCATGCCGTGACGGCAAAACACGCCGTCATCGCCACCAATTCGCCGATCAATGATCGCTATGCCATCCACAGCAAGCAGGCGCCCTATCGCACCTACGCGATGGCATTCTCGTTGCCGCCAGACAGTTTGGCCGATGGGCTCTACTGGGACACGCTCGAGGCCTATAACTACGTGCGTCTGCAGCGGGGCAGCGGCAATAGCGACATTCTGATCGTCGGCGGCGGCGACCATAAGACCGGCGAAGCCGACGACGCCGATGCACGCTTCCTGGCGCTGGAAGCCTGGATGCGCAATCTGTTGCCGGCGCTCGGCAAGGAGCGGTACCGCTGGTCGGGACAGATCCTGGACACCATCGACTTCGCCGGCTTCATCGGTCTCAATCCAGGCAGCGCACGCACCTACGTGTCGACCGGGGATTCGGGACAGGGCATCACACACGGGTGCGTTGCTGGCATGCTTATCAGCGACCTGATCCTAAAAGGGCAAAGTTCCTGGACCGAAGTCTACGACCCTAGTCGCAAACCTCTGAAAGGTATCGGCACCTTCCTCAGCGAAAATCTGACTGTGGCAAAGAACTTTGCTGAATACGTAGCCCCCGGTGAGAAAAGCTCCTGGGATGAGCTGAAACCGGGCGAGGGCGCCATCGTCCGCAAGGGCCTGAGCAAGATTGCTGCCTATCGCGATCAAGACGGCCAGCTCCACCTGCGTTCAGCGCGCTGTCCCCATCTTGGCTGCCATGTGCACTGGAACAGCTTTGAGCGCTGCTGGGACTGTCCTTGTCACGGCTCGCAATTCGCGCCCGATGGGACAGCGCTCAACGGCCCGGCATTTTCTGCACTCGAGGAGGTCAAGCCTTAGCCGGCGCCGCTAGACGAATGTTGGGTGGCAAGCGGCGCAACGAGCCACACAAGGAGGCCCGGATGGGACTTTTTTCCAAGGACATTAAGACGTTGGACGACCTATTTGCACATGGCTTAAAGGATATCTATTACGCCGAACACCAAATATTGCGAGCGCTTCCGAAACTGATCGAAGGCGCCACCAATCCGCAGCTGAAACGCGGCCTCAAGGATCACCTCAAGGAAACGCAAGGACAGGTCGATCGCCTCGAGCAGATCTTCCAGATGCGAGAAGAGAAGCCGAAGGGAACCAAGTGCTACGGAATCAACGGTCTCATCAGCGAGGGCAACGAGCTTTCCGGCAATATCGGCGACAAGGCCGTCCTGGATGCCGGCATCATCGCCGCGGCGCAAGCCGTGGAGCATTATGAGATCACGCGCTACGGTGCCCTCATTGCCTGGGCTCGCGAAATAGGCCGCGGTGATTTCGCCGCTATTCTCCACGAGAACCTCAAAGAGGAGAAAGCAGCCGACGCGAAGCTGACCCAGATCGGGGAAGCCCGGGTCAACAGCAAGGCACACCGGGGGGCGCCAGTGCGAAAAGCCTCTGCAAGAAAGAAAACCCCCGCAGCGCGTCGACGTCCCTTGCGAGGAAAAGGCGCCTCACGGCACTCGGCCTAGGCCATCGGACCCGCCGCCGCCGCAGCTACGGCTCGGTCTGGGACACCCTAAAGCGCATCCGGCAATGCAGGCCATTTGCCGTGTAGTCAAGGCTCAGTTCACCATCGAGCTGGGCCACGCTTGCTTCGAGGAGGCGCGTGCCGAAGCCTTTGCCGTGCGGCTTTGGCATTCCGCTCACGCCTTCTTCGATCCAACTCAAGGCGACCTTCCTGCGATCGCCGACGTCTGTGGCCTCCCAGGCGACAGTCACCTGCCCGTGCGAGTGGGCCAGGGCGCCATACTTGGCAGCGTTGGTCGCAAGCTCATGCAGCATCAGGCTCAACGTGATGGTGGCGCTGGCCGGCAGCACAATTTCCTCATTCCCCGAAACGACGATGGAGCCGGCAGCGTCCTGGAAGGGGGCGACGGCGTTGCGGACGATGTCAGAGAGCGCCGCCCCTTGCCACACACCGCGCGTCAAAAGATTGTGTGCGCCAGCCAATGAAGCCAATCGCGCCGAGAAAGCCTGGGTGAATTCCGTTGGATCGCGTTTGGCGCGCGCGGTTTGCGTTGCCAGCGATTGCGCCATCGCCAGCGTATTTTTGACGCGATGGTTGAGTTCGTCGATCAGAAGCTTTTGCCGCTGCTCGGCTGCCTTGAGATCACTGATGTCAATGATCACGCCGACAACGCGCGTCACCTTCCCGCCTTCGCCGATTGCGCGCCCGCGATCCATCACCCAACGCACGGCGCCATCACCGCCCCTGACGATCCTGAACTCGAGCTGATGGCGCTCGTGCACACCGCTCAGGATTTCGCGCATTACAGTGGCCTTGCGCTCACGGTCCTCAGGGTGAACGAATGAGTCGGCCGTGTTGCGGTCGACGTTTTCCCCGATGTTTTCTGCACCGAAAAGGCGCTTCAGTTCTGACGACCAGCGCATTCGCTCGGCGGCGACATCGTAGGTATAGGCGCCGAATTGAGCCGCCTCGGCCGCGCTCCGCAGTAGCTCCTCTTGCGCGCGCAGAGCGATCTCGCTGCGCCGTCGCTCACGCGCGGCGTCTTCCAGTGCCGCCCAAACCCTCCTGATCTCCGGCGTGGGACTATGCAAGTGCACGGCCCGCCCAGCAACGACGTCGGCGGCGTGCCGCTCGAGTTCCCGCACCGGCCCAGTGATACGGCGGGCCATGCGCCCGGCGAGCGCCAGGCTGATAAGCGAAAGCGAGAGGGCGACAAGGCCGGCCCATTGCACCGTGCGCCAGATCGGGGCCTCAAAGTCGGTTTTTTTCACCGCCAGCCCAACGGACCAGCCACTCAGCGCTGAATTCGTGTTTGCGTTGATCAGCATGTCGCCCTCGAGCGAGGAAAACTCGGCGATGTTCTCGGTCGATCGATTGGCCCGCCAACCGGGCGATGCGGGCTTGCCCACGTACTGGTCGTGGATTGGCAGTCGCGAGATGAAATTGCCCTGCCGGTCGACCAGGCCGGCGAGCCAGCCGGCGGGCACTTTCTCCAGGGCAAGCAGCTTCCAGAAGGCCCGAGCGTCGATGAGGATTGCCACCACGCGGAATGGCTTGCCGTCGTGGAAAATCGGGGTTTCGATCGAGACGATCCAGTCTCCGCGTGCCGGGCCTATGAAAACATCGGATATCTGTACCGAGCGCGCCGCAAAGGCGCGGCGTTGTGCTTCGATCGCCTGGGGATTGCGCACGAAAAGACTTTGCCCTGGCTCACGCAGAAGGTTCATGAGCTGCCGCCCCTCGGCATCGGCGACAAGCACCCATGCTTCGGAGACCTCGGGATAAGCACGGGCTACTTCACTGCGGAATGCCGAAAGATCTTCCTCCAGCACAGCCGGCGAGGCGGCCAAGGCCGCGCCCAGCGCAATATGTCGCTGCAGCAGCGTGTCGACGGCGCTCAGCACCGCACGTGCGCTGTAGAGAAGATTTGTGTTCTGCCGCTCGCGCGCGTTGCTCGCGAGATTCAGCACGGCGAACACAACGATGAGGTTCAAAGGAAGAGCCAGTGCGATTACCAGCAAGACCAGGCGCTGGCGTATGCTGAGATCCTCGAGCGAAGGCAAACGCGCACCGCGCAGGAGCCCTGCGCCGCTCACAGCTTTGCCATGACGAAAAGCAGGGCGTCCCGCAGCTGCCCTAGCAGGTAGGGCTTGCCCACAAGGGGCCGATCGCGGTGTCGTTCCGGTAATACGTCTCGTCCATAGCCACTCGCGTATACGAACGGGATGCCACGCGCAGCAAGCGCATCGGCGATAGCGTCAGACCGTTCCGTGCCCAGGTTAACGTCGAGCACGGCCGCATCAAAGGACTGTTCCTGGGCCGATTTCAATAGGTTGGCGATACTGCCCCTGCCTGGCACGGCTTGCCAGCCCATGTCTGCGATCGCGCCCTCAAGCTCGAGCATTAAGACGGGCTCATCCTCGACAAGGAAGATCCGCCTGACGCCATCCGGCACGCACCGCCTCCACAACATTTTAAGGCGGCGAAATTAGCATTCCTGTCGCGTCGCTGCACGCTGATAGATCGGCTTCTTTGGTCGGCTGCCATACCAGCAATCCCATCGCGGCAACGCCGAGGTCCTAGAGGCCGACCAACCCCAGGGCTTTGCCCTCGTGGTTCCAAGTCCGGCCGCGCGTGATTGCGCCTCCACCCTGATTGCGTTAACGGGCATTGGTTACGGTATCGCGGTGGTTCCCTCCACCGTCGCGGCTGCAGCCTGCGTTCGTGCACTGCTTGGTCCGACGCGTGGCCTCGACTGGTCGCTGGTTGAAGCCCTCAGCGACGAGTGGCTGCGTTCGCAAGCAGTTCATAGATGAACTGGTCGCGTTTTTGCCGACGTGGATTAACAGAGCGAAGCTCATCCGCCATGCGCCATCGTGGCCCCAACCGACACAGTGAGCCGATGCTGGTTGCGCACTATGGCGGAACCGATGACATGACACGATACCTCTGGACGTCCGCACGCAGGATCTCTGACGTGAGGTCGGAGCTCGGCCCCTCGCCTCGAAATGCCGCGAGTGCCGCCTCCGAGTCCCACGCCTCATAGATATTGACGCGCCCTGGATCAATGGGATCTGCTGCCACCACGAAGTCAAGACAGCCCGCCGTGCTGCGCGCCTGCACCACCAACTCAAGGGAGGCGGCCAGAAAGTTCTGACGGCGTTCAGGTCTGACGTAGATACGTCCAGCGACTATAATCATGACGGAAACCTCTGTCCTATCGTTGACCGTTAGGGGGTAGCGAAGAGGTAAGCCGGCTACTCGAGCCACGATCCAAAATTGTCATTCACCCTTGGTGGCTTGCCAATTCCGGTCCTTAAGCCGGCAA
>CAWFZX010000036.1:0-120636 GCA_963820375.1 uncultured Alphaproteobacteria bacterium
GGACGTGGATTTCGGGTGTGGTTGTAAGCGCGCAAGGTGATCGTCGGGGACAGGTTGGTCCGAGCCCAACTCTCAGGCTGCAAAGCTTCACCCGCTGAGATGATGGCGGGCTCTTGTGCCTTGCGGAATACCCCTTACGCCGCCGCCTGAGATGCACCTTCGGCCAGAAACGCCGGCTCATGAAGGTGGCGCCGACCAGGCAAAATTCGCTGCCATAATCGGCATGACGACATGCTGGAGGGTCTGCTCGCGGGTGCTGCGGACGGGCGTTGCGCTTCGCTTCTGCAGCGGCGCCTCAACCGCACCAGAACGACAGGCAGACGAACCATGCCCGCACGCTACGCGGCATTGCTGATACATCATCGCTAATGAGCATTGGCGCGGCGGCGGCGCTATTTACCCTACCACTCTGTATCATTTGCTGGAGGCCAGAAGGAAACCGAAGCTCTAGCCAAGTTCAAAAGCGTGACAATGCTCCGCCTCTCAGGACTTCGAGTAACCGTGAACAAAGCCAGTAGCTTGGCCTTATTGGTAGGCACCCTTGCCGCCGCGTTGGCTTTTACTCCCGTCTCATGGCACCCCGGAGCCGAGCGCGCTCAGCAACTCGGCAGGGGTGCGGTTTCTCCTCGCGTCGTCGAAGCGAGCGCCCACAGGCCAGCAGAAGACGCCGAGCCGCCAGAACACTCCCAAACTGCGCTTCCCGAGACTACAACCATCCTTCTGCCTTCGCGCGGCATTCGCGAGGACGTGAAAGTTTCGTTCCAACCTTATAAAGGCGGCGAGCCGCTACGCCTGGTGCGCGACCTGCAGCAAGAGTTGAAACGCGTAGGTTGCTATCCTCATGAGATCGACGGCGAGTGGACGCCTGGGACACGCAAGGCGATGAAGGCGTTCACGGACCGGGTGAATGCCGCTCTGCCTGTCGAGCGACCAGACCCAGCCCAACTCACTCTCCTTCAAAGTCACCCGGAAATCGTCTGCCGTGAGAGCTGCGGGGTTGGCGAAAGCTTCGCCGACAACCGCTGTCTGCCAAGCTGGCACGTCGCATCGAAAAGCAAGAAAGCTGAAGCAACGACGGCAGTACCGCAAATCATCTGGACCAAATCCTACGTGACGCCCGCCAGCCCTGAGCCCGATGATGCTGAGGCTACTCCCCCGCCGGTGGTTACGCCGCGAGCGGATACTGCTCCTCGACCACGGCGGCACACCAGTCGTCCGAGTGGTGGAGGATCGCTGCTATTTGGCATTTTCAGCTGGTAGCAACCCGCGGCACTCGCAGAGGCGGGCATTTTTGCGGATGGCTCTTGCTTTGAGGGCGCGACAGGAAGATGGCCGCCGCTACAACAAGCTAGGCGCCACCTTTTTTGCGTTCATTCAGCCTGCCGCAGTGCGGATTTCATTGCGGTCGATTGAATCTAGGCCCTAGTTCATCAGTTGATCCGGTAGCCACGTCACGGTTGCCGGCCATGCGAGAAAGATGCCGATCGCCATAAAATCGGCGGCTACGAAAGGGAGTGCGCCCTTGAATACGTCGGCGAGTGGAATGTCCCGGCGGACGGCGGCAACCACAAAGCAACTGAGGCCGATCGGCGGCGTCAGCAGGCACACGCCGCACATCTTGACGACGATAATCCCGAACCAGATCGGGTCGTAGCCGAGCTTCATCACCGCGGGGAAGAACACCGGCAGTGTCAGCAGCAACATGCCGATCGCGTCCATAAAGCAGCCGAGTACGAGATAGACGAAAAGAATGCCGAGCATGATGGCAACGCGTGGCACGGGCAGCGACACCACCCATTCCGAGAACCGCTCGGGCACTCCCGCAAATCCCAGGAAGCGCACGAAAATCAGGATCCCCCAAATGATGGCGAAGATCATCACGGTGAGCTTGGCCGTCTCGATCAGGGCGTCGTTGAGCTGCCTCCATTTCATGCGGTTGAGAAGGGCGGCGATGTAAACCACGAACGCCCCCAGCGCGCCGGCCTCGGTCGGCGTCGCCCAGCCGAACAGCATGGAGGCGAAGATGATGAGAATGACGGCTGTGACGGGGAGCACGCCCGGCAACGAGGCGAAACGCTCGGGCCAAGTGTAGCCGTAGATCGGTCGGCCGGCGTTGGGGTTCCAGATGCTCCAAATGATGACGATGATGGAGTAGCAAATCGCAGAGATGAAGCCCGGAATGAAGCCGGCAACGAGGAGCTTGCCGATCGAAGCCTCGACGATGATGGCGTAGACGACCATGATTGCTGAGGGCGGTATGAGCGAGTCGAGTGTGGCCCCAGCCGCGACCACGCCCGCAGAAAGCCTGCGGTCGTAGCCGGCCTTGAGCATTTCCGGTACGGCAACGCGCGCAAACACGGCCGCGGCGGCCGTGGCAGCGCCGGATACTGCCGAGAAGCCGGCAACCGCGAAGATGGTGGCGACGGCCAACCCACCGGGCAACCAGCCGAGCCACCGTTTGCAGGCCTCAAACAGCGTCTGCGTCATGCCAGCGTGAAAGGCGAGGTAGCCAATCAGGATGAACAGCGGCAGCACGGACAGCGTGTAATTCACCGACTTCGAGTGCGGAATGGTGCCGACCATGCCGGCACCCGCCTTCCAACCGATGATCGATACGATGCCGATCAGGCCGACGATGGTCGCCGCGATATAAACTCTCACCCCTGCCACTACGAGCAGCAGCAAGGCGACGCAGCCGATGATGCCGATAGCATCGCGTGAGAGCTCGAAACCCATTACGGTCTTCCCCGGGTTGCGCCACTCGCGGCGGGGGCGCTCGGCTCGAACGCGACAGCGGTCTGCGCCTCGCGCAGCGCTTGCTCCTCCGCATCGATGACATCGGGCACGGCAATAAGCTTCTTAGTCGGGTCGAGGATGACGCGCATGTAGGCGGCCAGGCTGACGAGCAAGCGCACGAAGAGGATGGCGAGCGAGATCGGCACTATCAGCTTGGAAGGCCACAGTGGAATCTGAGCGTCGATGGTAGAATCGCCCAGGTAGAACGCGCGCATGGCGTGGTCCCAGCTATAGACGAGCAAGACGCCGACGACGGCGAGGCCCAGGACCACGCCGACCAGTTCGAACACCGCCAGCCAGCGGCCACGCAACATGCCGACAAACAGTTCCATGCGAATATGTCCGCCGAGACGCTCCGTGAAGGCAATCGCGAGGAACACCATGAAAGCCATCATGATCTCGACGATGTCGATGTAGCCGAAGATCGGCATGTCGAAGAACTTGCGGCCCAGCACGTGGACGACCCCGACAAACATCAGCGCGAAGATGCTGAGACCACAGATCAAGGCGGTTAGCTTCTCGATTCGGTGTACGAGTTCGATCGATGGCGCCGAGCGCGCCGCCACCCTTGCCCAATGTCGGATCGCTGGCTTCTGTGTGAGCCATGCCGATACCCCTGCGCGTGGATCGGGTGGGTGCAAGGTTGCCCGCCCGTGCACACGGGCGAGCAACTGGGTTGCGGGTTGCTTCCTTATTTCACCGCGTAGGTGCGTGCTTGGCGTTGGCCATCTCCAACTCCTTCAGCAACGCATCCAGCAGGCCCTGAGCATCGAACTTGGCCTTGTTGTCGGTCACCCATTTCTCCCAAACCGGCTTGGCGGCAAGCTCCTGGAATTTCTTGATGTCATCGTCCGAGTACTTGATCTCGGTCAGCTTCTGCTTGAATGCCGGAAGATTGATCTTGTCGGCCTCGCGGTAGGCGGCGATCATCGCTTTGGTGGCTTCCGGCCGCGCCTCCATCAGCAATTGCTGATACTGCGGCGGCAGCTTGGCAAACGCCTCCTTGTTCACGACGGCGCTGCAGCCTGCAGTCCCGGGCGCCAGGTTGGAAGTGTACCAATTCGAGATGGTATTTAGCTGATAGGCCGCATGCGCGTAGGTGAACGGGAAGGAAGCGGCATCGACGGTGCCACGCTCAAGCGCCGTGTAGAGCTCAACCGCCGGGACGGTCGACAGACTGGCGCCGAGCTTGACGAACGCCTCGCCGACGGCCCCTGGCGCACGCACGCGCAGGCCCTTCCAATCGTCGAGTGTCTTCGGCGGCTTGCCTTTGCCCATGAATTCGTACTGCGGCAGGATGGTGAAGAAGTAGGGCATCGCGTTCCACTGCGCCATGTCGGCGACTAGCAGCGGATGCTTCAACATTGCGTCGGCAGCCTCAGCGCTCGCCTCCAGGCTCACGTAGGGCAGGAAGGGCAGCGAGAACACCATCCAGGCCGGGTTCTTGCCCGGATGGTAAAAGTTGCACATGTCCGCCATCTCGATGGCGTTGAGCTTGATCGAGTCGAGATTCTCCTTGTCCTTGGAGAACATCTCGCCGTAACCGATCTTGATGGTGAACTTGCCGCCCGTACGCTCCTTCAGGATCGCGTTGATCTTCTCGATCCCTTCGGTGTTGGCGCGGCGCTTGCCCCAATTCGAGTGACGCCACTCCACAGTGGGCCCGTCGACAATCTGCGCCGACGCAATGTCTATGTTGATGGCAAAGGTTAGCGCGACAGTGGTCGCACCCATAGCAAGCATTCTCATTTGTTTGTTCCTCCCTTTGTGCTTCCGCCCGCGACGGGATGTGGGCGTGCTTTATTTTTGGGCTAATGGTCGCACAAACTGTCGAAGGGCTCAACCGGTAGGTCCGTGCCCACGTACCTGCGACTGCAATGCTGACCTACCTGCCATTTAGCGTCCGGATGCGGGCAGCTTCTCAATCACAATCTCAACTGACGGCATGCCGATAGGGGCAGCGGAGTTTGCCTTGCTGAGGGTCGTGGTTGTCGACAAATTGCGCGAGGCCAACAACCACGATTCCGGTGGCTGATTGAACAGCAGCGGGCAGTGCGCGAGCATGTTGACGCCTTGCCCAGGTTGATGCCACGGATCGAGCAACGGCACGAGTTGGCCACGGCGAAGATCGAAGCATACAACGGCTGAAACGGCTGGCCGATCATTCGCATGATGGCGGCTTCGGTTTGGGCGAGAGCGGCGTGCGCGTAACCAAACAGCGAGCACTGGTCGAAAAGTTGACCGCCGATGCAGCGCGGATGAATGCTCGTTACGAGCGCACGTCGAAGACATGGCAAGCCGCATCGCTCGCGCAGTGCGTGTGAGACGTGGCTGCGGGATCGGCCGCACGGTACGAGCCTCGAAGATGTGCCCGAGCCAAAGATAGCGTTACAGAAGAACGAGGGCATGCTGGACGGCATCGAGCGGTTTCGTCGGCGCACCCCAGAGCTACATGCGCGACGCGCATCGCATCAGGTCCGCGCCGTTCCCGTCGAGCTACGCGAAGGCGCAGGCCAGAGCACACTCGCGGCACTTGCCCAACGCGGCGCACCAGACGTGACCTTGCTGGTCGAGCATGGTCGCAGCGGCATCACGTTGCCGATGCAAACCGTGCGCTCACAGGTCTTGAACGTCGAGGCGCCTGCCGCCATTGCCTTCGCTGAGGCACCCGACGCGGTCGCATTCTGTGCATGGGCATTCGGGGATGTGATGATAAACCGGATCGATGCGCTGATCGACGAAGCGGCCGATGACGCGCACGCATTGGACCACAGCGAGCGTCAAAAGGCCGAAGCCGAAGTGTTGGCCGATCTGTTGAGCCTCGAGCGCGAGCGCAGGCGCAAGGGCTCCCAGCCAAGCACAGAGCCGACTGTAGTGCGCAAGCCACTTAGGATGCCGGTTGCGGGGTCGGTGCGGGTCGGCGCTAGCGTAAGGAACATGACCAAAAAAATGGGCACCGGTCCGGGGGTGGTGGTGCCCTAACGTTCAGCTCAATGGTGTGTTGGGTCTGCGAGAGCTGATTGGTTGAAACAACGGATGCCAATCGCGTCTATTCCCGCTCCGAACCTCACCCGAAAACAAAAAGGCCCCGACACGACCGTCGGCATCTGCGGGAGTTGCGTCGACGTAGGGCGGAGGCCGGAGCGGAGGCATTGCGCGTGAGCTTAGGAAGCAGCAAGCAATTCTGGAGCGGGAAATCGCTGAGCGGGAGTAAGCTTGACACCCGGTGCTCGCCAGAGTTCCGCAGGTAACGGGCACCTCCGCACCTTTGCCAGGATGATCCCGCGCTGATCCTCTAACAAGCGCAAGTCCACCACAAACCGCCCTAGCCGAGCAAAAGCTCTGTTAGTGCTTCTTTTCTTGTGCTCCAGTTGGGAGATAAGTACCTTCTGGATCTCGATGCGCTGCCGTGCATCAGCGATAAGCCGATTGCTTCTCGCAAGGCGTCTGTACCAAGTCCTACGTAGCATCGCGAAGCTCGCTTCCCGCAAGCAAGGTTGCTCCTGCTGAGCAATTGGTCGAGGCCATGCTGGCATGCGACCTCGCGATTGTCGGTATGCTTCATGGCGTCAACGCACAAATCGCACCGATTTTGCGTCCATCCTTAATCAGCAAAGCCCCATAGGAGTCCGCTCAGGAGCTGACGCTGTGCGTAGGGTATCATCAGGCGCCTGCAACGATAGCCCTTGGCGTCAAGGCCGCCCCAATCACGTCTGATCGCAAGATTGCGGCCGTACCAGGCGGGCTTGAAGCAGTCAAAGTTTGAAACCGGAGCTGCTACAGGTTGGGTTTTTCACAGAACAACCTGGCCTTAATATTTAGCCGCTCTAGCACTCCAGTGAAGTTGGACGGCCTTTACGCTTTGGTGGCTGTTCAATGAACTCACCCTCGAAGAGGTAATACCCATCTGCCTTCAGACGATCCAGAACATCTTGGAAGTCGGTGATGTCCCAAGGGTCCGGAAACTTCAACGTGTCAAGGGCTTCGAGGAAAATCCATTCTGTATGTGGCGTAACGGCCGGAATGTTTGCGCCGTTCACGTCAATCGAGAAGGCAAAGATGTTGTCGTCGCTTTCGTCCCGAAAAAGATAGATGAGCATCGCTCCCCCTGCAGTCGCGCAAACTTGCGCCTGAGCCCGATAAGCAACCCCAAAGCTCTCCTGCAGTTCCGACGAGATTGCGGATGCTCAGAGAACTGACATGATGCGACTGTAGACGGTGCCTAGACCTCGCTGGGGCGGGACTGCGGAGGAAGGCCGATGTCAAACGAAGAAATGATGGGGCGGATAGCGGCGCTCGAAGTGATCGCAATGACCGCACTGGGCTGGGACCGACAAGGCGGTCAAGACTGCGCACATCCTTGAGCTTGAGGATGTGGATCCGCACCGACTGTCGCAACGATAGGTCTCAAGTTATGCTCCCGGCCAAGACCAATGCTCGATGTCTCACGGGCGTGAACCAACGCGCCACCAAAAGGGGCTCGCACGCCGCCCTCGAAAACCGGCGCGCGTCCCTGATGTTGCCGGATGGCTGGTTCTTCAGCGCTTGAGGCGCAGGTGGCCGAGGAAATCGCGCTTCCCCAACGGCACACCCTTGGTGCGCAGGATGTCGTAGGCGGTCGTGGCGTGAAAGTAAAAGTTCGGGAGCGAGAATGACAATACGAAGTTCTCGGCAGTGAAAGGGATCTGCCGATCGCGTAGCTGGAATACCATATCGCGTCCCTGCAGCGCGTTGACCTCGGTGGGGTTCACGCGCTGCAAACCTTCAAGTGTGTCCGCGACCAACTTCTGCAGGCCTTGATAGTCAAGTGGCTCTGTCTGGCCTGGCGGCGCAAACACGCCCTTCTTCAGGCCTTCGATGGCTCCGAGCGAATGATGCGCAACTGACACGATCTGGAAGCGGAACGGAAGCATATCCGCAAATAGTCTCGAGTCGGCGATCTCGCTCGTGTCGAGACCTTGGCCCGCGCAAAACGCCGCAGCTTTCTCGAGATAGCCGGCAACTGCGGTCACCGTCTGCAGATAGCTGGCGACGCTCATATCGTATAGCGACGTCGTCATATCTCTCACCCCGCTTGCAAGACGACAGAGCCTCGTGATCCATATATGACAGGCTCACTCCATCGAACGCAACGGGCGTTATGCTAAGGCAAAGCGCCTACCGAGCGGCTGCCTCAATCTGAGACGCCGATTATGCCTGTGAAAGCTCGACCACGTTGCCCCAAGGGTCGTCCACGACAATCGTGTTCCCTCTCCGCTTGCCTTTGTCCGCCAGCATCCTTTCTGCAGCTGCATCGAACCCGCCGTTGTCCTTGGCGATCAGCGCGAGGATGGCAAGACCCGTCGTCCTCCCTGACCGTCGCGGCGAGCCGCGGCTCTCCCAGATGTTGGTTGCGAGATGGTGGTGGTAGCGACCGGTCGAGTAGAAGGTAGCACCCTCCCGCTGCCGCGTGATGTCGAAGCCCAGCACTCGTGCATAAAATTGTTCCGCGTCTGTGATGCTGCCCACCCGCAGATGCACATGGCCGACGCGCGTGCCGTTGGGCAGGCCTGCATCGGCGGCAGCTAGCCTGGCGCCTTCGGCGAGGATGCCGCGGATGTCGAGCTGGGAGTTGCGCATCTCGACGATTTTGTCATTCCATTTCCAGCCGCTGCGGGGTCGATCCGCATAGACCTCGATGCCGTTGCCCTCGGGATCGGAAAGATAGAGCGACTCGCTCACAAGGTGGTCTGCAGCTCCGTCGAACGGAAGCTTTGCCTCGATCGCCCGGCCAAGCCACACGCCAAGCTCGGCGCGGCTTGGGAGCAGGAACGCCGTGTGATAGAGGCCGGCCAAGCCAGGCGGCTCCTGTTCTGCATCTGGGCGCTTGCGAAGCACGATCAGCGCGACGCCTCCCGCGCCGAGCCGTATCGACTCGCTATCCCCATCGAGCCGGCTGAGCCCGATAGCTTCCTCGTAGTAGCCAGCCACACGTGCAAGATCGCGCACGATCAGGGTCGGAGCTCCAGGATAGACCGGCGCATTTAACAATTCGACCTGGTGCGGGCTTCCTTCAGCACAAGCCTCAGTACTCATGGTAGCTCCGCTGCATGCAGCCGCTCCCGAGAGGGCGATGAAATCCCGGCGCGATACGCTCATTCTGGGTGTCCCAATGCGATGTTATCGACCAGTATCGGAGGAGTACGCCCTGCCATGTCAGCGATACAAATCACGACATGGCGATCGGGCCGGCATGGCGGCCCCGCCGCAAGCCGCCGCCGTGTATTGTCGCGTGCGCTTGGGGGTGATTGGACGCCTTAGACCTTGGCGGCGACGGTTTCCATCTCGACCACCCACTTCGGGTTGGCCAGGCGGCTGACAACAACCCAGGTCGATGCGGGAATGTGGCCCGGCTTGAGGTACTTTTCTCGGTGGAGCTTGAGGAATTTCAGTCCCTCAGGGTCGGTTGAATAGACGTTGAGGCGGACGATATCTTCCGGGCCCATGCCGCTGTGCGCGAGGATCGCCAGCGTATTCCTCCAGATCTGATCATGCTGCATCTCGAAGCCATCCGGGATCGTGCCGTCGGGCCGCACACCCACCTGACCCGCCGTGAACAGCCAACGAGCGTTGGGCGGGATCTCGACGCTGTGGCTGTACATGGCCGCTGGCGGCGCGATGTTGGGTGGATTGTGGGTCCTTAGCATGGTGCCTCCTCAAAAAAACATGGTGCCCCCTTGGAACCCAAGAGGTCCATTTGCTTACTGTTTCTGCTCCAACTGCGCCAGCTTCGTGATAGCTCAAAGCGCGTATCGCCGGCAGCGCGGATCAGGGCACTGGATCGATCAATTGCAGCGGCTGCCCAGCGCAGCGGCGCTTCCCATCTTACAGAGTGACGGGCAGGCGCTGCCTGCACCGCTGGGTCGGGCTTAGACCTGCAAGCGAGGCTGGCGCTTTGCTCAGCCCTGCATTATCAAACTCCAGCTCGGGTCGGCGAACGACGCACGACTGCTGGAGGCAGCCTTTCATGCGTGTCGGCATTGAGGTCGGGGGTACATTCACGGATTTGGTCGCCATCGGCCCTGCCGGCATCAAAGTCACGAAGGTGCCAAGTGTGCCGCACGCGCCGGACGAGGGTGCCTTCAATGCGCTGCTCGCAAGCGGGGTTGCCATCGCCGCGATTGAGGATCTCGCGCATGGCTCGACCGTTGCCACCAATGCCGTGCTTGAGCGCAAGGGCTTTGCAACGGCGTTTGTTACCACCAAAGGCTTTCGCGACCTTTTGGCCCTGCAGCGCCATGGCCGGTCCAGCATCTACGATCTGGAATACCAAAAGCCCAAGCCGGTGGTGACGCGGGCGGGAAGCTTCGAGGTAACGGAGCGGATCCTTGCCGACGGGACGGTTGCAACCGCACTCGATGTCGCCGACGTCGACCGACATCTGGTGCCGGCACTCGCGGCTGGTGCGTTCGAGGCGGTTGCAATCTGTCTTCTCAATGCTTTCGCCAACCCAGTGCACGAGAGGACGCTGCGCGATCTCCTGGCCAAGGCGCTGCCGAATCTACACGTCACCGTCTCTTCCGATATATCACGTGAGTTCCGCGAGTTCGAACGTGCCTCGACGACCACGCTCTCGGCGTACGTCCAGCCCGTGATCGATAGGTACATCGCCCGCTTTCGGCAACGTCTCGAGGACGCCGGTTTCTGCGGGCGGTTCTCGGTGATGCAGTCGAACGGTGGGCGGCTGCCGGCAGCAGCCATGCGTGCCAACGCCATCAATGCGCTGCTGTCCGGACCGGCGGCGGGCGTGGTCGGGGCGGTGCGTCAGGCCGGCCGGTCCGGCTACAACAACCTCATCACCCTCGACATTGGCGGCACATCCACGGATGTGTGTGTGGTGACCGATGGGGTACCACAACTAACGCAAGAGTTTCACCTTGAGGGACTGCCAGTCCGCATTCCGCTCCTCGACATCAATACCATCGGCGCCGGAGGCGGATCGATCATCTGGGTGGACGAGGGTGGCATGCTTCGTGTCGGTCCCCGCTCTGCCGGTGCCGATCCTGGCCCCGCCTGCTATGGTCGTGGCGGCACGGAGGCGACACTCACCGATGCGCACGTCGTGCGCGGCACGGTTCGTCCCGAGGTCTTGCTTGGCGGCAGCATGGTGATCGACGCCAGTGCTGCGACCCGGGCGATAGAGGTGATTGCGCGGCGCTTCGGCCTTTCCCTGGAGGCAGCAGCCGACAGCGCCGTGGCGCTGGCGAACGCCAATATCGTCCGCGCCATCCAACTCATCTCCACCGAGCGTGGCCACGATCCGCGCGACTATGTGCTGGTCGCTTATGGCGGTGCCGGGCCATTGCATGCGGCCAGCATCGCCGAGGACCTCGGCATTGCGACGCTAGTGGTGCCGCCGGCCGCGGGCATCATTTCGGCTTATGGGCTGATCGCCTCGGACTTCGTGCTGTTCGAGAGTTTGACGCATCGAGTGAACGCCAATGAAGGCGCCGCTCAGGTGCTGCGCGACGTGTTCAGCATCATGCGTGGTCGGGTCATCGAGCGCGCGGAGGCAAGTGGCCTCGCGGGACGGCTCGTTTTGACGCTGACGGCGGAGATGCGCTTCGTCGGCCAGGCCTTCGAGGTGCCGGTGCCGTTTGATGAGCGTGAGCTCGAGACGTTGACCAGCGAGGACGTGCGCAAAAAATTCGGCGAGGCACATCAGCGTGTCTATTTTTTTGGTGGTGAGGCGGCAAAACCGATCGAATTTGTGTCTTTCCGCCTCCGTGTTGCGCTGCCGCTGCAGGAGCTGCCATTGCTCGCTCAGACGACGGCAGCGGAGACGTCGGCACAGCCCATCCGGGTTTTCGATGGCAAGGCGTGGCAGGATGCTCATCTCCTGCGTCGGCTCGAGCAACCCATGGCTGGACCCGTGCTGATTGAGGATCCGACCTCGACGCTTTATGTGCCGTCGGGCTGGACGGCTCACCTTGATGCCAATGACAATACCATTCTGGAGCGGCGGTAATCATGCAGAAGCGGGCGACCGAGCCAGACGCTGTCGGTGAGAACCAGCAAGCCACCCTCGATCCCGTCGATTACGCCGTCATTTCCCAGGCGCTGATCGCGATTGCCCGGGAGATGGGCACCAAGCTCATTCGTTCGTCCTATTCCAACATTGTACGCGAGGCCCAGGACGCGTCCGCGGCGTTGTTCGACGCGCAGGGCAACGTCGTCGCGCAAGCCGAGCTGATCCCCATGCACCTCGGGTCGATGTCGGAGATCTTTCGCGCCTGCGTGGAGCAGTGCCCGATAGCCAACATCGCGCCAGGGGACTTTTACATCAACAACGATCCGTACGGCGGCGGTCAGCATCTACAGGACGTCTTTATCTTCACGCCGATCTTTCTCGAAGGTCGGATCATTGCCTTCGCCGGTACCGTGGCGCACCATCTCGATCTCGGTGGCGGCAATCCAGGGATGACCCCGGACGCCGTCGATGTGCATGCCGAGGGCATCATCATCCCACCCTCGCGCTACACCTACGACCGTGATTGGAACGGTGGGCCGCTCGAGCGGTTGATTGCGGCCAACGTGCGCGTACCCGCACAGACCGTCGGCGACTTTTATGCCCAGTTCGCCGCCAACGCGATCGGCACAGCGCGCATGACGGAGCTTTGCGCCCGCTACGGCACGGCAAAGGTGCTGGCGGCCATGGGTGCGCTGATGGACTATTCGGAGCGCCGCTTTCGGGCCGCGTTGCGCGCCATCCCCGATGGAACCTATCAGGGCGAGGATGCTGTCGACGACGACGGGCTCGATGATCAGCCGCTGGTGGTAAAGGCCGCCGTCACCATCAACGGCGAGCAGATTGCTGTCGACTACGCAGGCACCTGCGGTCAAGTGAAGCGCAATCTCAACTGCCCGTGGGCCTCGACCGTGTCAGCGACCCTTGCCGCCGTCAAATCGGCACTGACCAGCCCCGATATCCCCTTCAACGAGGGCTTCAAGCGGCCGATCGAGGTGACTGCGCCGAAAGGTACGCTGGTCAATCCCAACTATCCGGCGCCTGTGCGCGCGCGCCTGCTGCCGGCCTACCGCTGCTTCGATGCGGTTCTCAAGGCATTGGCGCGGGTGGTGCCTCGTCAGGTCATCGCCGGCGGCAACGATTCAACGCATGCAATTGCCATCTCGCACCTCGGTGCCACCGGCTATCGGGTCTACCTGGAGATCTACGGTGGCGGCTTTGGCGGCGGGCCCCGGCGTGACGGATGCGATGGCGTCGATAGTCTGCTTTCCAACTGCACCAATACCCCGGTCGAGGCAACGGACATGGACTTCGAGCATTTCCGCGTCATCGGCTACGGGCTGCTGCCGGACACTGGCGGAGCGGGCAAGCAGCGCGGTGGCCTCGGTCTTTTTCGCCGCTTCCTCATCCTGAAGGACGACAGCAATTTTGCTACTTACACCGATCGTGTGCGGCTTGCACCCTACGGGCTGTTCGGTGGCAGCGACGGCAGCCGGACGCGCATCGAGATCGAGCGGGGCGGCGAGCTGATCTTAGTGAAGAGCAAGGACCGCATCGTTCTCAAGGCCGGTGATATTTTGACGCTGTACTCGTCGGGAGGCGGTGGGTACGGCCCGGCAGTGGAACGTGACACCCGTCGCATCGCCCACGACGTTGCCCAGGGCTACGTCACGCCCGCCGCCGCTGCTCTTCTCTATGGATGGACGGACCGCGCATGACCGAACTACCGCGCCAGGCTCAGGCCGTCATCATCGGCGGCGGAGTGGTGGGCTGCTCGGTGGCCTATCATCTAGCCAAGCTGGGTTGGTGCAATGTCGTGCTGCTCGAAAGGAAGCGACTCACCTCCGGCACCACTTGGCATGCGGCTGGCCTCATCGGCCAGCTCCGCGCGACCGCCAACATGACCAAACTCGCACGCTATGGCGCCGAGCTCTACGCCAACCTCGAGTCGGAGACCGGTGTCGCAACCGGCTTTCGCCGGGTGGGGTCGATTTCGCTGGCCTTGACCCGCGAGCGGATGGAAGAGCTGAAGCGCGGCGCCTCCATGGCGCGAGCGTTCGACGTGGAGGTCGAGGAAATCTCGGTGACCGAAGCGGCCCGCCGTCATCCGCTGACGGATATGACCGGTGTCGTTGGCGCGATCTACCTGCCTCGCGACGGGCAGGCCGATCCCGGTAATGTGGCTCTGTCAATGGCGCGCGGCGCCAGCAAGGCCGGTGTAGCCGTTCACGAGAACACCAAGGTCACAGGCATCAGGGTCGAGAGGGGTCGCGTCCGAGGCGTCATGACGGCGGCTGGCGAGATTGCCGCCGACGTCGTCATCAACTGCGCGGGGATGTGGGGCCGCGATGTGGCTCGCATGGCGACTGTTCAGCTACCGCTGCACGCTTGCGAGCACTTCTACATCGTCAGCGAGCCCAGCGACGAGATCCCCGCAGGGCTTCCGGTGCTGCGCGTCACCGACGAATGCGCCTACTACAAGGAGGACGCAGGCAAGATCCTGCTCGGTGCCTTCGAGCCGAAGGCAAAGCCTTGGGGTCTGAATGGGATTCCGGAGGAATTCTGTTTCGACGAACTGCCGGCGGACCTCGAGCACTTTGCGCCGATCCTGGAGACTGCGACCCGGCGCATGCCGCTGCTTCGCCAACTCGGCATCCGCACCTTCTTTAATGGCCCGGAGAGTTTCACGCACGACAATCGCTATTTGCTCGGTGAGACACCGGAGGTGCAAGGGTTCTTCGTTGCTTGCGGGTTCAATTCCGTCGGGATCCAGTCAGCCGCCGGTGCCGGGAAGGCTCTCGCGGAATGGATCGTGCAGGGCGCCCCGCCCTTCGACTTGTGGGATGTGGACGTGCGCCGCGTATTTCCTTGGCAAGCAACGCGTGCCTTCATCGTTCCGCGTGTTTCAGAGACATTGGGCCTGCTCTATGCCGATCATTTCCCCTATCGGCAATTTGCCACGTCGCGAGGTGTCCGCCACTCGCCGCTGCATGACCAACTGGCAGCGCAGGGTGCCTACTTCGGCGAAATGGCCGGCTGGGAACGGCCGCATTGGTACTTACCCCAGGCCGAAGTGGGACGTGGCAAAGTGGCGGAGCCGCACGACACGTGGGGCCGTCCGCGATGGCACACCCACGTGGCGGCCGAGCACATGGCGGTGCGCAAGGGAGTTGGCCTATTCGATATGAGCCCATTCGGCAAGATCCGCGTCGAGGGACCGGACGCGGAAGCGGTACTGCAGCGCCTTTCAGCCAATGACGTCGCCACCGAGCCGGGGCGCATCGTTTACACGCAATGGCTTAATGAGCGTGGTGGCATCGAAGCAGACGTCACGATCGCGCGTCTTACCGACACCGCGTTCCTTGTCGTGACGGGTGCAGCAACCATCCGCCGCGACCTTTCCTGGCTCCGGCGGCAAACGCCCGACCAGGCGCGCTGCGTGGCGGTCGATGTTAGCAGCGCTGAGGCCTGCATAGCGTTGATGGGTCCAGCAGCGCGGACGCTGCTGCAGGCGCTCAGTCCAGATGATGTCTCGAACGCGAGATTTCCATTCGGGACGCAGCGCAGCATCGAGATCGGCATGGCGCATGTGCGTGCGCATCGCGTCAGCTATGTTGGCGAACTCGGCTTTGAACTTTATGTCCCCACCGAGTTTGCGCGGCATGTCATTGGTACCGTCCTGGAGGTGGGAAAGCTGCACGCGCTGCGACCTGCCGGCATCTTGGCAATGGATACCCTGCGGCTTGAGAAGGCCTATCGTCATTTTGGTCATGATATCTCTGACGAGGACCATGTGCTCGAAGCCGGCCTCGGCTTCGTCGTCAAGACGGAGAAGAAGCAGGCTCGCTTTGGGCACTTCATCGGCCGTGACGCCGTGCTTTCCAGGCGGGATGCGGGTCTTTCGCGCCGGCTCCTGCAATTCAAGCTTGATGATCCCGAGCCACTCCTGTTCCACAACGAACCAGTGCTGAGAGATGGTCGCATCGTTGGCCATCTTTCATCAGCTGGATACGGCCATTTCCTAGGCTCGGCTATCGCACTTGGCTACGTGGCCTGCCTCGGCGAGAGCACCGGAGCAGTGCTTAAATCGCCTTACGAGATCGAAGTGGCGGGAAGACGGTTTAAGGCCAGCGCTTCACTCAAGCCGCTCTACGATCCGACCGGTGCCCGCATGCGCGCCTAAAGCCCGCAGGGTGCGAACTTGAAAGCCGCATGCAAAAGCTTGCCGGGGTTGGGCGCAATCAGATTTGCTGACGAGCACTCCTGACACGGGGCTGCGTTGAGTTGGACTTTGTCTGGCATGTTGCGCGCCATGGCATTGATTGCCCCATTCACGGCAGAGCAGGCCATCGGGGTGGGTCGGCCGCCCCGAGCATTGCGAGGGCACTTTTAGACGTGTCAGCTGCGGAGTTCTTCATGCTGCCGGGTGGCAGCTTGCCTGTAGAGTTTGGCTTGCCGTGAGTGAGGAGGGACTGAGGGTCCGGTGAACGGATACCAAGTCCCGAAGTCCTATTGTGCCATGAGCTAGAATTCAAACTCTGGCCCTTGAATATATCTGAAGCGTTGCAACGCATCTGCGCGCAGTGTGAAACCAAGACCGGGCCGGTCGGGGGCATACACCCTGCCGTCTGCTCGGATATCGAAGGGCTCGTTGAAGAGCTCCCACATCATCGGCATATAGCCCTGGGTGACCTCGAGGATGTGGCAGTTGCAGGCCGCCATCGCCAAATGAATACTCGCCGCAAAGAGCACTCCGCTGCCCCAGGCGTGCGGCGCCAGGCGTACCCCGTGCGCCGATGTCAGTGCTGCGATGCGACGGATTTCGGTCATGCCGCCCGCGCGGGCGACATCGGGTTGTGCGATATCGAGGGCGCGGCGATCAAGCAGATCCTGGAAGTCGAACCGCGTGAACTCGCGCTCCCCCGACGCGATCGGGATCGTTGTCGATCGACGTACCTCCGCCTGCCCTGCATGATCGTCCGGTGACACCGGCTCCTCAAACCAGGCGATGTCGAAGGGCTCGAGCTCGCGGGCGAGCTTGATGGCGGTCGCGACCTCGAGCGAGCCGTGCGCGTCGACCATCAGCTCAACGTCAGGACCGAGCCCCCGCCGCGCGGCCTTCACCCGCCGCACGCATTTGGCGACCGAGAAACCGTCGTGGCCGACCACGCGCATCTTGGCAGCCGTGAAGCCCTTGGCCGCGTAGCCCGCGAGTTCCGCTTCGGCCTCTTCGCCGGCTGCCCAGCCACCGCTGGCATAAGCTCGCACCGAGCTGCGCACCGCACCAAGCGCCTGGTAAAGCGGTATGCCAAGCGCTTGCGCCTTCACGTCCCATACCGCAATGTCGACACCGGCAATGGCTTCCATAATAACTCCGCGCCGACGGCTTTCATCGGCTTGCGCCACACCACGTTCGAGCGCCGGGGTGCTGCGCGAGCCATTGTACATCTTCTCGTAGATGCGCTCAGAGAACATCGGGTCTTCGCCAATGACTTCTGGCGAAAGTTCGTGCGCTACGATGCTCGCAACGACGGGAGGCGATCCGAGCGCGGCACCGATGCCGGCGAGTCCATCGTCTGTCTCGACGCGAATGAGTGTCGCGTCGCTTTTGACCTTTGTTCCAAGATCAGTGCGGTGACGCTTCTCCTCCGGAACCGGCGCAGACATGGGGATAGCGGACACTTTGGTGATCTTCATAGGCTCGACCTTCCCTGCGCGTAGAGGTGGTATCACGCGGTCGCGTTAGTACGCAGTCAATCGAAGAAAGTCCTGCAATTAGCCAGCAAGGCACAAGGCCGCTACTTTGCACCGCACAATCGTGCGATCCACCTGGCTTGGCGCCGCACCAAGAAATCGCTCGCAACGCGCACGCCTCTCCTTTGATAATCTGTTGCCAAGTCGATCGGCAAAGGCTGCATCGTGTGGCGCAACCGCTCCAGGCCGTGCACCTCGAACACAGTCATGGGCGGGCCGAGTAGGATGCGGTTGGTTGATCGGCTTGCTCGGAATTGCGAGGGCAACGGTCAAGGGGGTGGATGTTTCGCCGACGCGGGCAAAGCGCTCGTCGCGAGGTCGGTACAACTCGCAAAGTCGAGGATTGCATCTGCGTCCGAAAGCAGTTGGACACACCGGCTGTTGCTGATCAGAGGGGGCGCGGCGCAAATTGGGCGTGACAGTTGCAGCACGCGCATTCATGACTTGATGTCGAGCTAAGCTGACAGCACGGCAGCGCGAAATGCGGCCGTTGTGGCCTTGCGCGGGCGCCTTCCAACAGTGTTTGAAAGTAAAACACTACCCACGGGTGCGCCGAACCGCAGCACGTTGTGATGAATAACAAATGAACGCCAAGTGGGTTCTTGGGAATTGCCCAACGACCGCGATCCCCGGCAGGGAACTTGTCATTCCGCACCGGGTTGATTTGCATCATACGTGAGCTCGGCTGGAGAACGATCCCTCGCGTCGACTGCGCCCTGGAGGAACCGGTTCATGATGTCATCTCGCTCTGCTGCGGCGCTCTTTTTCGCGGGTGCCCTTTCGGTCTTGCAATTGTGCGCTGTCGGCGTGGCGGTCGCCCGCGCGCAATCCAATGAGCAAGAACGCGCCAGGGCCCATGCTGCGCAGCAACAAGCAGCAGCAGCCAGAGCGGCACAGCAAAGAGCCGCGCAACAGCAGGCTGCCGCACGGGCCGCACAACAGCGCGCGGCGCAGGAGCAGGCGCGGGCGGCACAGCAAAGGGCCGCGCAACAGCAGGCTGCCGCACGGGCCGCACAGCAGCGCGCGGCCCAAGAGCAGGCACGGGCGGCACAGCAGCGCGCCGCCCAAGAGCAGGCGCGGGCGGCACAGCAGCGCGCCGCCCAAGAGCAGGCGCGGGCGGCACAGCAGCGCGCCGCCCAAGAGCAGGCGCGGGCGGCACAGCAGCGCGCGGCCCAAGAGCAGGCGCGGGCGGCACAGCAGCGCGCGGCCCAAGAGCAGGCGCGGGCGGCACAGCAGCGCGCGGCCCAAGAGCAGGCGCGGGCAGCACAGCAGCGCGCGGCCCAAGAGCAGGCACGGGGGGCACGGGAGCGCGCGGCCCAAGAGCAGGCGCGGGGCGGCACGGGAGCGCGCCGCCCAAGAGCAGGCGGGGGCGGCACGGGGGCGCGCGGCCCAAGAGCAGGCACGGGAGGCACGGGAGCGCGCGGCCCAAGAGCAGGCACGGGAGCGCACAGGAGCGCGCGGCCCAAGAGCAGGCGGGGGCGGCACGGGGGCGCGCGGCCCAAGAGCAGGCACGGGAGCGCGCGGCCCAAGAGCAGACGCGGGCGGCACAGGAGCGCGCGGCCCAAGAGCAGGCACGGGGCGCACGGGAGCGCGCCGCGCAGGAGCAGGCACGCGCGGCCCAGGAGCGCGCCGCGGCCCAGGAGCGCGCCGCGGCACAGCAGCGCGCCGCGGCACAGCAGCGCGCGGCACGGGAGCAAGCAAGGGCGGCGCAGCAACGTCGCCGTGAGGGTGGCCCACCTCCGCAAGGCGCGCCCGATCAAGAACGGACGGAGGTCGGGCAGGATAGACACCAACAGCGCGACGCGCGTCGAGCTGGCCAACACCAGGGCGACAAACGTCGTGCGGAAGCTCCCTCAGCGCGGCTGCGAGAGGTGCAGCGCCAGCGCCAAGAGCGCCGCCAGGCCGATCGTATCGTCATTCGCGAACCTGACAGGCGCTCCATTGTCAGAGACAACCACCGTGCTTTCATCCGGCATGACGACAACCAACGTCTTGCCGGCCTTCGGCGCGGGGTTCGTAGCGAGCGGCGGGGCGATGCCACTGCACTAAGCTTCAGCTCACGAGATGGGTCGCGGGTTTTTTCCGAAGTGAATGAAGAGGGGCGCGCTCTGCGTCGCTATCGACGCATGCGCGATGGCCGCGAAATCATCCTGTTCGATGATCGACGCTTTTATCGTCCTGGGTTCGTAGGCCTGCTTGCACCCTTCGTGGACCTCGAGCCACCGACGATCGACATCCCGCAGGATCAGTACATCGTCGATTACCGTGTGGCGTCCGAGGATGACATCTACCAGACTTTACTAGCGCCGCCCTTAGAACCGCTCACGCGCAGCTACGCACTGGAGGAAATTCGCCAGGGCTACCAGCTGCGCGAGCGCATGCGCAGAGTCGAATTGCTTGACATCAACTTCGAAGCGGGATCCTGGGAGATTTCTCCAGAACAGTACCCGAAGCTCGAACGGCTAGCCCATGTCATCAATCGCATCGTGGAGGGTCGTCCAGACGAAGTGTTCTTCATTGAAGGCCACACCGATGTCCTTGATTCCGACATAGACAATCTCACCTTGTCTGATCGTCGAGCCGAAGGGGTGGCGTTTATCTTATCGCAGATGTTTGCGGTGCCCGCGGAGAACCTAGTGACGCAAGGCTACGGCGACCAATTTCTCAAGGTGAAGGAGGGCGAAATCAACCGCCGCGTTTCGGTTCGACGCATCACCCCGTTGCTGCGCCATGAGGACGGTGCGGTGGCACTGGATCAGCGTCCGCCCCCGGCGCAACGAATAGAGCCGCTGGCTCTGAGCGACGATGATCGAGCCTTCATCGTCGAGAACGTTGACTTTGCGAGCGAACCTAGGCTCGCCATCGGCGGAATATCTGAAGGCATGCGTGTTCCGGGTGGTGCACGTCTGCGGTCCTTCCCGAGCGCGATCCGCGAGCGTATCCCGGTGCTCGAAGCCTACAGGTTTTTTGTGGCAGAGAATCAAGTCGTCATTGTCGATCCGAGCAGCGCACAGATCATCGCAGTCTTAGAAGGCAACAGGTAGGTTGGCGATCGCGGACGCTCGCCTTCTCGACACGTACCCCGGCGGTCGAGGAGCCCGACAGCGGGCAGTTTGCTGCAAAACCACTTACCGCCGTCCCAGCGGGAGACCGTGCGACATTTATTGAGCAACTTCCGCTGCTTCGCACAATGCCGTCTGCGGACGGTCATAAAATCCACCTAATGGCAGATTTTCCTGCTTTCTACCGTTGATCGTTGCCAGGCTTCGTGGCGGAACCTTCCGGGGGATCTGATGCGCAAGATGGTTCTTATAGCAGCGTGTTTACCGCTCGCCGCGACGGTGGCGCCGGTCTCCGCCAGTGATAGACAAGTCTGCGCGAGCAAAAATGCCGACCGCAAGCTTGAGGCCTGCACGGCCGTAATTCAAAGCGGCCGCGAAACAGGGCTAAACTTGGCCGCCGCCTATCGCAACCGCGGTATCGTTCACGCTGCAAGGACAGAGTACGATCAGGCCATTGCTGATTTTAGCAAAGCGATAGAACTTAACCCGCAGTACGCTGCTGCATACAACGATCGGGCAGTTGCCTACACGAACAAGGGCGACTACCAGCTCGCCGTCGCCGACGTGACAAGAGCGGTCGAGCTTACAGCGGTATCACCGGTAAAACCTGCGGCAACGGTGGCACCCCCCGCGTCCAGCACCTCATTGAAGAAGTCGCCAACGAGCCAAACGTCGACTGAAACAACCACCGCTCCAACGATTGGGCCGTTTACAACCTCTGTGACCGCCGCCACCGGCAGCGGTAGAACCGCGCAGCCGTCGAGGGTCATGACAGGGGCTGGTGGCGGGCAAGGTGGCGGTGTCGGAGGAACGAGCAGCCACGCCGGCCAAGCCGGCGGCTATGGAGGAAATAGCGGGCATGGCGGCCACGGCGGAAGGGGGGCTAGTGGCGGAAGCAACGGGGGAGGCGGCAGCGGTAGCGGCGGTGGAAGCAGCGGTAGCGGCAGCGGTGGCAGCAGCGGTAGCGGTAGCGGTGGCAGCGGCAGCGGTGGCAGTGGCGGCAGCGGTGGCGGCGGTGGCGGAGGTGGCGGCGGCGGAGGCGGCGGTGGTGGCGGAGGCGGTGGCGGTGGCGGAGGAGGCAGCGGTAGGTAGCTCGATGCTACCGCATGCGGTTTCCCATCTGTTCAGCTTTCCCGCGCCCATTGTTCGCAGCCAGCCTTGGCAAGCGTGCATTCACGCGATGTCGCCATTGTTTTTTTTGCTGAACGACAACCACCGGGCGGGCACGCCAGCACTGCATCGCACCCCCATGCACCGTCGGCAGCGACTGCGTCGTTAGGAGTGGGCCAGGTCAGCCTTCAGCCTCGCGCCATGGCCTTCCATTCCACTACACATATTCAGCCATGCAATCTCAGTGTTTTCCCTGATGCCCGCGTCGCAGGTTGGACGCGTACCCATGCTAGGGCCTTCGACTGAGCCACTTCCGTCGCGTGTTGAGACGGATGGGCGCGCCGTTTCACGTTTGGCTGGTCGCAGGAAATGAACAAAATGGACACTTCTCAGCAGCAGACGCCACACGGCGCCCCTTCCCCTTGGCAATGGATCGGGTCCATTGGGCTCGCACTCGCGATCGGCGCTGCCTACTTCATCGCCGCTCAGTTCAGCTTGGCTCTATTGGCAAAACCCGATGGCCTTGCCGTATTTTGGCCGGGCTCGGGCCTTGCCGCCGGAACGCTCATAGCAATTGGGTCCGGAGCGCGGGTCCCAGTTGCAATTGGCGTGGCGATAGCAAGTGTCGCCGCCAGTCTGCTAAGCGGCCAAACCCTCGCGGCCGCAACAGTATTTTCCCTATGCAATGGTGGTGAAGCACTCCTGGTGGCTTGGCTTATTAAGCACCGATTTGGCAAGGATTTTAGACTTGAGAGCCTGCCCAACATTGTTGGCTTCATTGTCGCCGGTGTGGTTGGTCCAGCGATCTCGGCAATCCCCGCGACTGCAGCGTTCATCCTCTTTCATAGCTCTGACGCGCCGGCTTTGACCACTTGGCTGAACTGGCTCGCCTCAGACGCTCTCGGTGTCATTATGGTGGCGCCACTGTTCATTGGGCTCGGCGCCTTGCGGCACGATCGGCCAGAGAAATGGGAGTTGGTGGAAGGCATTTTTACACTCGCTGCGCTGGCTCTAATGAGCGTCGTCGCTTTCAGTTCGCCTCTGCACTATTGGTACACTGTCCTTCCCCTCACTCTGCTGTTGCCTGTCTTGCTCGCGGCGCACTGTCGGCCAGTATTCGCTGCAGCGGCTGCGCTTATCCTCGGCTTTGCCGTCGTTTGGACGACCACCTTCGGGATGGCTGATTTGGATGGGCCGAAGAGCCTACACGACCGCACTTACGCCGCGCGCGCCACTCTGCTGGCAATCTCAACCTGCATGCTCGTGCTCGCCGCTCTCTTTGCCGAGAGGCGACGCAACGAGGCGGCTATCAACGATAGCAGTAATCGGCTTCAACTCGCTTTGGACGCCGCGAAACTCGGTGTCTGGAGCGTCGACCTTAAGACCGCGCGCTTCGAATGTGATGGGCGCAATAGTTTAATTCATGGATACTCCTTCGACTCCATTCCTCCTACGATCCACGCAGCGCGGGCATACGTGCACTCCGAAGACATAACCAGTTTGGACGAAGCCTTCATCGCTTCTCGGCGTATCGGCGACAATATTCGTGCCGAATATCGGCTCGCACCAGACGCGTGTGCAGCCGCCTACTCTGAGGAGCGCTGGGTCGCGATCGAAGGCGCGTATGTTTGCACCTCGAATGGTGAGCGAGAACGGTTGCTAGGCGTCAGTCGCGACATCACTGACCTCAAGAGAGCGCAGCGTGCCTTGGCCGAGCGCAATCTGCAACTCGCGCTCGCAGGAAAGGCAGCGCGCGTCGGCAGCTATTCCTACGATGTCAATACCGATGCCATGCAGGTTTCCGAAGGCTATGCGGCAGTGCATGGTCTAGTAGAGGGCACAAACGTTACCACGCGCAGCGAATGGTACGCGAGGGTCCACCCAGAGGATGCGGACAGGGTGGAGGAGTTTAGACGCCAGGCGTTCGGCGAACGGAGGGGCGAGTATGGTATTGAATATCGCGTTATTCGCGGTGAACGGGAAGTGCGATGGATTGAGTCACGAAGTTTTATTTTGTATCGCGACGACGGCTGCCCTCAGCGGGTAGTTGGCGTCGATATCGACATCACAGAGCGCAAGCAGGCCCAGGAACATCGCGATATCCTGAACGCAGAGCTTGATCACAGAGCAAAGAACCTACTCGCCACGGTCGGTGCAATCATTACCCAGACGCAAAATGCTAACTCATCGATGCCAGATTTTGTGTCTGCCCTTGATAAACGTATTGCTTCGTTGGCAAGAGTGCATGAGTTGCTGAGCTGCAACCGCTGGCAGGGTGTGTCGCTGAAGGAAATCGTTCGACGCGAATTTGCGCCCTATGCCGCAGACAACATCGTTATTAGAGGTCCAAGCGTAACGCTGACAGCGGAGGCTGTTCAGCCGCTGGCGATGGTCCTTCACGAGCTGACCACCAATGCTGCCAAATACGGCGCATTTTCCAATCGGAGCGGCCGTGTGCTGCTGCGCTGGCGATGGTTGCAGAAGGGAACACATGACCGGCTCGCTATCGTTTGGCGGGAGATGGGCGGTCCCGCGGTAATAAGTCCTAGTCGAAGTGGCTACGGGACGAGTATAGTTCGTGAACTTATTCCCTTTGAGCTGGGCGGCGAAGTGGATCTCATTTTCGCTGCCGACGGTCTGCGATGCCGCATGGAGATTCCCGCAGACTGGCTCAACACCGACAGGCCGCAGGACGTCCCCTACCAGTCTCTCAACCAATCCATTGCGACCGAAGCATTCGCACGAGCAAGATTGGCGTCTTCCCTCTGACTTCGGACGCGGCAGCGCCGTGGTGGCACAGTGCGCCCAAAGCGCGCCCATCCCATCTTCCGTTACCCCAGGCTGCATTCGGTTGGTGGCCTAAGAAAAGGCGGCGATTTTATGGAGACTATTCCAGCTGCGACGGCGCTGACCTGCCCTCTCCACAAACAAGAACGTGATTCGTCCCCCCAGCCGCCCCGCGATACTGCAGCGCGCAGTTTGTTTCCTTGACACCCGCCGGTGACTAGAAAGGTCGTGCATGGTGAATTTGTACAATGTGCTGGGCGTCGCGCACGATGCGGATGGCACTGAAATCAAGGTCGCCTTTCGCAAGCTGGCCAAAGTGCATCACCCTGATCTCCATGCCGGTGATAAACGCGCGGTGCAGCGTTTTCAGACGATCAATTGTGCTTATCAAATATTGCGCCAACCCACCGCTCGCGCCGCATACGATGCAGCCTGGGCGTTCCAGCGCTCCCAGGCTCGTCGACGCATGAAAAGCGCCGCCGTTGCCATGGCGGCTTCGTTTATGCTGACCGTGACTTCTGGATTGGCAGTTGCCGGGTGGATGCGCATCGAGGGCATTATTTAGCTACCGCAAGCTTCCAAGCCTACTTCGCTTTGCAACGAGTGCGGTCGTCCTGGCCATTCGCGCCCTGCATGCGTTTTTTGACGCGTGTGCGCTCGGTCCGCATTGAACTCGCCTCTGCTGCGAATGCTTGACCCCTGAAGTCGTCTTCTGCAGCGGTTGGCCTAACGAGATCCGTCAATGCGCGTTCCGTGCTTGTCTGCTCTCCAGAGCGATAGGCCCCTCGGTGCCGCTTTCCGCCGGGCTCCAGGCAGCCTGTTGCGATGGACCATCACCAAAGCGCCACCTTGAGGTGCAGGCCCGCGTCGGCAATCGTATCCTCCCGGCGGCTCCGTTTGCGAGTGGCGAAAGACACGCGGTTCCAGGCCATCTCTGCATGCAGTCATGATCTTGCAATTCGTGGGATACGCCCCTGTTGCGGCCGATGCGAGGCGTGTGCGCGTGTTTCGACTTCTGGTTTGACGCATGCCCCGCTCGCGCCCTTCCGCGCAATCCTATATCACTGGTTTCCCAGTAGACTGGCTATCGCCGAACGCGCCAGCCCTATTGGAAAGCGCCAGCACGGCATACCAGATGACGAGCCAAACTTAGCTCGTGGGCTCAAACAGAGGAACTGCGCCGATGAAATTCACCGTCGGCCTCAAGCACAAGGGGAAGGTCAATCACGTCGTGGTGGACGCAGAAGACGCGCTGATCGCCGCCCTTAAGACCAAGACGGAATTCCCTGACGCACAAATCATGTATGTTCGGCCACAAAATCGTCGAGGCGACGCACGACATCCTCCTCTGGCTGGCAAAAAGCTCGCCAGTAAAGTTGCTGAGTAGAGCGTGCCGACGGTCGAACCGGAACGCTGCTGAGATCGGACCACTGCAATACCGGGCCACGCCATGACGCGAGTAAGGTCTAGCGTGCGCCACTTAGGATTGCACTCGACGCTGGCGGCACCTCACACCAATCGACGGAATTGTGTCGTGGCAATAACTCTTGCTTTTTTGTGATGAGCGAACCTGGCTCGCCGCTCTCCCGTTCTTGCCGCAGCAGCGAAACTCTAACTGGCAGCGGCGTACAATCACTGCCCCACTGCTCCTGTCAGATCGGCAAACACTGGCCGGTTCCGAGCAGCCGGCCAGCGCTTTGAATCAGGCTCGCAAGCTCAATTGGCGCATTGATAGTAGCGGTCACGCCAGTAGCTGCTGCCTGTGCTTTGCCAGCGATTATACTCATTAGCGCAGCTGGCGACATAGGCGGCACCGGCAAGAGGAAGTGCGACCCACACGCCGTTGCGCCAGTAGCCCCTGCGCCCGTTCTGATAAACATGCCGCCGGTTGACATTGCGGTTGACATTCACGTTCCGATTGACATTGACGTTTCGCGTGACGTTGCGATTGATGTTGTGGCTGCTGACTCTGCCAGCATGGAAATGACCGCCGCCTGCATGGAAGCCTCCACCGCGTCTGGCCTCAGCCGGTCCAGGATGGGCTGCCACAGCCAGCAGCAATAGGATGCCGCAGGCAAAACTTAAGAGGAATTGTCGCATGCTTGACCTCCGTGACATGCCGTGAATCTGTCATGAATCTGGACAGCGTCTGTCAGGAGGGTCGCAGCCGATATCAGGTGTCTTCCTGATTTGATGCGGGATCAACCTGGAGAGCCTACAGCCCGAGCAAACGTGCACCGTCTCAGCTGCGCCGTGGTTCGGGACTGGTGTTGCTGTAGTCAGAAATACCGCGGCGGACTGTCATTCCACCCGTGGCCACAAGCCTGCTGAGTGAAAGTTTGCGCTCAAAACGTGCGGCAATGCGAGTTGGCATGACCCAGCAGACTCACCCCCGCACTACCGCTAAGCCGCAAGCCTCGTCAGGGAGCTGGTTCGGAGACGGCCCCGGCAAAACAACGATTAAGATTGCTGCAGCGTTGCGTTGCCGAGGGATGCGTGGAGCTCGCCGGCGCATTACCAAACGACTTGCAGATTTGCCCAAGGCCTGCGCCATCGAGCCAGCCATCCCGAACGCCGCGACGGACAGCCCAACAATCTGCACTAAGTTCGCTAGCGCCCACATGGTGATGTCCGCACTCGTGATGAAACACGAACAGACGCACCGTTCCGGGTTGGCGCGCAACAAGCGTCGGATTTATGACCAGAAGCTTGGCGTCGGGTACTGAGATGCCAAGGTTCAGCAAGCGCGTGTCCAGCACATTGCGAACATCGCCGCAGCGCAGCTTGCGCGCGGCAATCTGGATGCTGCCATCAGGCTCCAGGGTAACGGGCGGCGCAGCTCTGACCTCGTCGCTGCCCAGGTTCCAATACATCAATACGGCAGCGCTAGCTGCCGCGACGAAGGGCCTCGAAAGCATGTCTCAAGCTTCCCTCAATCGAACGTCTGGCTGTTCATAGGCTCTTTCGCCCCCATTGCCGGTGTGCGGGGATCGGCAGGCCCTATGCGTGCTAATTGGTAGCCTGAGCAGGCTCTCCTCAAGCCCGTTTTGGGGGAGAGTATGCAAAGGCCATCCGTCCAACGGCCGCCAGCTCGGAGTAAGATGCTGCTGCCTGACCTGACCATGCCGGGAGCCGAATGTGCTAAGGCTAGTTTGTGGTCAGAAGAAATGTGGAAAGGTATCGAGCGCGCTGCTATCCGCGGCGGGATCCGCCCAACATCATCTAGCCTCCCAGGCCGCTCGCTCGTCGTTGACGCGAGGGCACCACGCAAGCGCCTCCAAACCGACGATCAGCTCAAACGCGATCACCCGACCGCGGTGCGGGCATGGGCTTGCCCCCCGGCAGCAGGATCGCTCCGACAGCGAACCAAGTGGGCCAGATTGCAGCTGCGCCAGTTGTAATTGCCGGCAAAATCTGGTGGCAGGCGCGCAATCGGATTATCGTCTATACATTCGCCTTCAACTGCAAGGAGAAGCAGGAGCCGGTCTTTCTTTCTTACCAAATGTCTAACTCGGAGTGGGGCGCCATGAGCGGTACCATCTACATACTCAACGGGCCGAACTTGAACTTGCTCGGCACGCGAGAGCCGCACATCTACGGGCATGAAACCCTTGCCGATGTCGAGGCTGATTGTCGGCGCGTGGCCGCAGAATCAGGTCTTGCAATCGAGTTTCGCCAAAGCAACGCCGAATTCCAACTGATCGATTGGATTCACGAAGCGCGCGAGAGTGCCGCTATCATCATCAATCCGGGGGCCTTCACTCATACCTCGATTGCCATCATGGACGCCTTGAACGCCTGCAAGTGTCCGATCCTCGAGGTGCATATCTCCAACGTGCATCGCCGGGAGGCCTTTCGCCACCGCTCCTACGTGTCGCTGACGGCGACCGCGGTGATGGCGGGCTTGGGTACGCACGGCTATCAGCTTGCCGTTCGCCATGTCGCGCACTTGTTGAAGAACAAGAAGCAATGAGAGAACGAGGCCGGATCGTCGAGGTCGGCCGGGGCACACCTGTCAACTCAGGCGCGACATGGCGGGCAGCTGTGCGACGATGGCCGGGCCCGCCCCGGCAGGCCGCGGTCACCTCCCCAGCGGCGCTCAATACTTGATTTTGGCGACCGACCGCAGCTCGTCAGAGCTCGTCGTGCCGAAGCCAAAAAATTCGATATAGGCCGGAATCTGCTCGAACAGCATCTCCGTGCCGACCTGGATCGAGCAGCCTTTCTCTTTGGCCAGGCGAAGCAAGGGAGTGTATTCTTCCTTCATAACCACTTCTCCCACGAGCGTCGCCGGATCGATCCTAGAGACGTCCAGCGGCAGCGGATCGCCCTCCTGCATGCCTAGCGGGGTGGCGTTCACAACCACATTGTAGCCGCTAGGATCGTTGGAACCGGTCTTGATCTCGAGTTGGTGGTATTGCGCACGCAATCGGCCCGCCAGCGCCTCGGCGGAGGCAGCGTTGGCATCAAAAAGAGCAATCATGCCCACGCCCGCTGCCGCCAGCGAGGCTGCGATCGCCGATCCGACGCCGCCGCACCCAACCACCAGAACCCGATTGCCCACGAGCGTGCGGCCGGACCGCACAACTCCGCGAACAAACCCTGCGCCATCAAACATGTCGCCCAGTAATGAGCCATCGCTGCGCCGCAGGATGGCATTGCATGAGCCTGCTATTTTTGCGGTAGGGGTGAGTTCATCGAGCAGGGCTAGTGTCGTGACCTTGTGCGGCATCGTCACCAGCGCCCCGCGAATATTGCTCAAGCGAAAAAGCGATTTGAGGAACGCAGCATAGTCCTGCGCCTTGACCCCCATGGGAACAACGACGGCATCGATACCCTTCTTTTCGAAATAGGGATTGTAGATCATCGGCGCCTTGAAGGATTCTGTCGGGTAACCGAGGTGCGCAATCAAGATCGTCGTGCCGCTGATCATGCCCGCCTCCGGTTTTTAGACGCCCAACAGGGGGTGTCGGCGATAGGATAAGCAAGCGGGGGAAGGCGAGCCAGAGCCAATCGCAAGCGCCCCACCCTCCGAGCATGCGTTTCCCCGCCAGCAGGTCGTCGGCAGAAATCTTGTGGAAGTCGCCGCATGCTTGGCGCTAGTGTTCGGTGGTGATGACGTGCCGCTAGCACGAGGAAAAATCATGCCTGACGCGCACCCGTTCGAAATGGGCCTTGATCGGACGCGCGCCAACTTCGTGCCGCTGACTCCGGTGAGCTTCTTGGCGCGAGCCGCCGGCGGCTTTGCCAGCAAGACAGCGGTGATTGCGGGCGACCGGCACTTCACGTATGGGGAACTCTTCGAACGCGCCAAACGCCTCGCTTCCGGCTTGCACAAACAGGGGGTGCGGCGGCTCGATACTGTCGCGATCATTGCCTCCAATATTCCAGAGATGATTGAGGCGCATTTCGCAGTGCCGATGCTGGGCGCTGTGCTCAATCCAATCAACACCCGACTTGATGCTGCGACCGTCGCCTTTTCCCTAAACCATGGCCAAGCCAAGGTATTCCTTGTCGATGGCGAGCATGCGGCAGTTGCCAATCAGGCCTTGTCTCAAGTGCGCCATCCCGTACTTGCGGTCGACATCGATGTGCCTGGCCAAGCCAATAGTGCCATCGGCAGCCTTGGTTATGAAGCGTTGCTCGCCAGCGGTGACCCCACATTCGCGGGCAACGAACCGGCAGACGAATGGCAGTCGCTGTGCTTGCTTTACACCTCCGGAACGACGGGTGATCCGAAGGGGGCGGTGTACAGTCACCGTGGTGCGTATTTGTCGGCCTTGGGTAATGCCCTGACCTTCGGGCTCAGCCCCGACAGCGTCTACCTGTGGACATTGCCGATGTTTCATTGCAACGGCTGGTCTTTCCCTTGGGCGGTCGTGGCCGCAGGAGGTACCCAGATCTGCCTGCGCAGCGTCGAACCGGCACGCATCTTCAGCCTGATCGCCAAACACAAGGTTACCCATCTTTGTGGCGCGCCGATCGTGCTCAACATGATCGCTAGTGCGCCGCCAGAACAGCGCGTGCCATTTGCCCACAAGGTTCGGTGCGCGACGGGCGGCGCTGCCCCTCCGTCCACGGTTTTCCGTGCCATGGAAGAACTCGGATTCGAGGTGATACACCTCTACGGGGCGACCGAGACCTACGGCCCCGGCACCTTCTGCCTCTTCCAACCCGAGTGGAATGCCCTCCCCTCGGCGCAGCGATACACACACATGGCCCGGCAAGGTATCGCCTATCCGATGGTCGAGGGTGTGATGGTGGCCGACCCGAAGACGATGCGAGAGGTGCCTCGAGATGGTCAGACACTGGGTGAGATCATGATGCGCGGCAACACGGTCATGAAGGGCTATCTCGGCAATCAGCGAGCGACGGCTGGGACCCTGGTGGGCGATTGGTATCGCTCGGGTGACCTGGCAGTGTGGCATACCGACGGGTATGTCGAGATCAAGGACCGCTCGAAGGACATCATCATTTCCGGGGGTGAAAACATCTCGAGCCTGGAAGTTGAGGAGGTGCTGTATCGGCTGCCGGCCGTACTCGCAGCCGCCGTGGTCGCCCGACCCGATGCAACATGGGGTGAGACGCCCTGCGCCTTCGTCGAACTCAAGGCAAACACCCCGACGATCAGCGAGCAAGACGTCATCGACTTCTGCCGCCAACATATGGCTCGCTTCAAGGTCCCAAAGAAAGTGGTGTTCGGGGAGCTACCCAAGACCTCAACCGGCAAGATTCAGAAGTTTGTCTTGCGTGAAACAGCCAGGCAGCTTTGAAACAACTCGTAGGAGTTGCGCCCCACGATATGCCTGTTCTCAATATTTGCGGCGAGACGCCCGCGGTGATCCCGCCCTGGGCAAACAAAGCCATGCGCAGCCGCGCAGCCAGCAAGGACTACACGCAGCTGCCCGCATCTGCGGGACACCTCGGTAGCCTTGTCGCCCTGCGCTTCGAGGGAGCGCGATGACGATGAGCTATGCCATATCCTTGCAAGGGCGCGGCGCGCTGGTCACCGGAGCTTCGAGTGGATTGGGTCGCGCCTTCGCCGGAATGCTTGCCCGCGCCGGGGCGGCGGTTGCTCTGGCCGCTCGCCGGCGAGACAGTCTCGAGCACGTTCGTCTTGAAATCGAACAAACCGGCGGCAAAGCAGTTGCCGTAGGCATGGATGTGACAAACGCCCGCTCGGTGGCCGAGGGCGTCCGCGAGGCAACAAAACAGCTGGGTAGGCTCGATGTTCTGGTCAACAATGCCGGCGTCACGCTGACGAAGCCGTTCCTGGACCTGGATGAAGCGGAGTGGGATCGGCAGCTGGACACCAACTTGAAAGGGTCTTTTTTGGTCGCGCAGGCGGCGGCCAGAGTGATGCGCGAGCAAGACACGGGTGGTGCAATTGTCAACATTGCTTCCATTCTCGGCCTTAGGGTTGCCGGCCAGATTGCCGCCTACTTGAGCTCAAAGGCGGGCATCGTGCATCTGACCAGGGGCATGGCGCTCGAACTCGCGCGCCATCGCATCAGGGTCAACGCCTTATGTCCCGGCTACATCGAAACCGATCTCAACCGCGCTTTTTTCGCAAGCGACACCGGCCGGGCCCTTGTCAAGAGGATCCCGCAGCGCCGCCTGGGGCAGGCAGCCGAACTGGAAGGCCCGCTGCTTCTCATGTGCTCCGACGCAGGCTCATACATGACCGGCGCCGTTCTGGCGGTTGACGGCGGCCATCTGGTCTCGAGCCTCTAGCGCCACACCTGCCACATCAGCAACAGGCGCGATGCGCGCTGAGCATGTCCGTCGGATCAATGGAACACGCGTCCAGAGTCGATAACGATGGTCTGCCCGGTCATGGTCTCGTTGCGACAGATGGTGACCACCATGTCGGCACAATCGTCCTTATCGGCGGGCTTCCTTAGCAGGGCGCTCGAGGCAGCGCGCTCGATCTGCTCGGGCCGCAAGTTCGACGTTGCCCGCGTGCCCTCAAGAAGCCCCGGCGCCACGCAGTTGACGAGCGTTTCCGGCGCCAATGCCACCGCCATGCAACGTGTCAGGTGAATGAGCGCCGCCTTCGATACTGCATAAGCGATGGATGACCCAGTTGGGGCGAGCCCGGCTATTGACGCAATGTTGACGATGCGACCTCGCCCCTGGGCTTTCATGATGGGTGCCACCGCCTTGATCAGGCGCATTGGTCCGGTCAGGTTGACGGCCATGATCTTGTCCCATACCTCCAGCGTCAGATCGTTGAGGTCGCTGAAGGGGATCGATTTGTTATAGGCGGCGTCGTTGACAAGGACGTCGATGCGGCCAAAGCGTTTGCTCACCTCGTCGATCAGCCGCTCCACGGCCAACCCCTGTGTGATGTCGCAAGGCACGGCCGCAGCCTGGACCTGGTAGAGTGACGTCAGAGTGCGGGCGACGCCCTCCGCCTCGTCTCTACTTTGCGCATAGATGACGGCGACATGCACCCCCTGCTTCGCCAGTGCCTGGCAGATGCGCTGCCCCAACCCGCCGTTGCCGCCCGTCACCAGTGCAACCGCGCCTTTGAGGTCCATAAGCTCCCTCCCCCTATTGGATGCGATCGGCGATCGCCTCGCGCGACAGTTTGCTGCGCAACTGGCGGCGCAGCAAGACTGACGCTCGCCCGCGCCGGTCTCCAAGCGAACTGGCTGCCGGCGACAAAGGTGGCTCAGCGGCCAAAAAAGAATGGGCGATCAACGCCCCAGACCCGGGGATGGCTTATGGGACTTACAGCCCCATGGACGCTAAGGAACGGCGCTAATGGCTTGCTGGCCCTGCAGCGCCCGGCCGGAAACCCGCCATGACACAAGCCGGTCACGTTATTTGCTATACTGCTGATGCTTGATCTCTCGTAGGGTGTAAGCCAGCTGGCATTGGCCCAGAAGATCACAGGGAAGCCGTGCATGCGGTGTCGTCGATTGCTCGTTTCAGGATTGGCCATTGCCGCGCTAAGCGTGGCGGCTACGGCGGCAAGCGCGCAGGCCCCAAAAGCCAGGGGTAGCAAATGCTCTTCGAGCAGCATGGCCTGCCAGTGCTCTTACAGGTGCTGCGGCGAGGAACGTTGCGACGGACAGATTTGCAACCAATGCGTGATCGACTGTGTTCAACGTCGACTGCCCAGCGATGAGCGTTTCAGCGCCTTGCGGGCACGCTGCGACAGCATCATGACGCGCGGTTTCAAACGCCTATAGCCTGTTACTTGCCAGCCGGCGCGCTGGCTTCGGGGGGAGACACGAGGCATGACCGCGACGGCACCGGTTCGCGCAGCGCCGAGGGTCCTTGAGCGATTCGCCGGCTCGATCCGAGCGCTCAGCGCCATGCGTGCCCCCGCGGTGATGGCGATCATCACGCTCTTGGCACTGTGGCTGCCCGAACAAATTCGTGAGGTTTATCGCGTGCTGCTGCAGCGCAGCTACGAAACCCGCGCCGTCGGACTGCAATGGCAGTGGATCATGGCTGCGACGTCGATGTTGCTGCTGTCCTTGGTGTTCTGGCAGGCGACACGCGAACTCACCCATCTTGTCTCCAAGGACGAGGCTCTCGATCGCGAGCCCTTTGCCAAGGCAGTGCTCGACTGGTTCCCGCGGTTGTTGGCGACCACGCCCTTCATCGGCGTCGGCTTGGGCCTGTGGTACAGCTTCCTTCCCGACAAGCGGGTGTTGACCGATGCAGACAAGATTCCAGAATTATTGAAGCCAATCGTCGTCGATGCCAGTCGGTTGCAGTCGGCGCTCGTCATCCAGACCTTGGCAGCTTTTGCTGCCGCCGCGTTGCTGTTCTGCGCCATCACCATTTTTGAGCGCTGGCTACTTCGCGTCGGGCCCGGTCGTCAGCTCACCGAAACCCGCGGGCGTCGGCTTTTTCTGATAAACCATTGGTTCCTATTTCCGCTAATCGGGCTCTTGTCCATGCTGGCAATTGCCCTCTACCCAATCCTGCTGCCGCAATATTTTGGTGTGCTCCCGATTTTTGCGCTGTGGGTGGCCATCAGTGTCGTGTTGACGTCAGCCGGCACACGTTTTTACGACCGCTTCGGCATCCCCATCGTCACACTCGCAATCGTTGCCGGCCTCGGCTTCCAGTTTGCCGGCTGGAATGACAATCATCGTTTTCGTCACAGCCAGCAAACGGTCCAGCGTGCCTCTCTCGAGGATGCGTTTGCCGAGTGGATTGGCTCACGCAAAGATGCCGCGGCGTATGCCGGCAGAGAGTATCCGGTCTATATCGTGTCGGCTGAGGGCGGCGGTATCTACGCCGCTCAGCACGCCGCCCGCGTGCTATCACGCATGCAGGATCTTTGCCCAAACTTTGCTCAGCATATTTTTGCCGCCAGCACGGTTTCCGGCGGAAGTCTTGGAACCGCTGTGTTCACGGCCCTCGCACAGAAGCGGGCCCAAAACGGCGAAGCCCAGCCGTGCAAGGAAATTTACCAACCGGTCGATGGGGGCCTAGAAGCGGAGGCCGAAAAGCTGCTCACGCACGACTTTCTTTCGCCCTTGGTGTGGGCAACGTTCTTTCCGGATTTCGTACAGCGCTTCCTACCATTTCCGATCTACTCCTTCGATCGGGCGGTCACCTTGGAAAAGAATTTCGAATACGTCTGGGACGCAAGGATTGGAGGCAATAATCCTTTTAGGGACTCGTTCTTCGACCTTTGCGGTCCGGGTTCGCGTAGCTGTGCCAAGGAAGCTGTCGCCGCGCCCGCCCTGTTGTTAAATACCACCAACGTCGAGACGGGTGCGCAGATGATACTGAGCCCGCTCTATCTCGGCCAAACCTATATTCTCGGTACCGGTTACCTGGAAGACTTCTACCGCAAGTCGGCCGAGATCACGCAGATGCCGCTCAGCACCGCAATCGGGCTGAGCGCACGCTTTCCATGGATCCTTCCGGTTGGCTGGTACGACTTCACCGTGCCGGCTCCCGAGGACACCACGGAGCCGCCGCAGGAACGCCGGATGACTTTCGTGGATGGCGGCTACTACGAGGGGTCCGGAGTGGCGACTGCGGAAAATCTCGCGCAGTATCTTGTCAAATACGCAGAGCTCAATCCCGAAGTGCTGAATGGTATTAAGATCGCGCCCAAGATCATAATGATCACGGGCAGCTATCAACCGGTCGACAATTTCTACCAGACCAGAAGCCGCAAACAATCCTATGACGAGTTGACCGCACCACTATCGGCTCTCTTGCTGGCATGGCGTGCTCGCAGTTCGGCCGTTCCCGCTGAAGCGGAGGCCGACAAAAGCCGCGGCGCATACATCACGAGGTCGGCGCAATTCAACAACGAATACCTGCCGCTACCGGTCGGCTGGCAACTGGCAGATTTGTCACGCAAATACCTCGATTTGTTTACGGGTCGCCCGCAAAATTGTGTGCGCACGACGACCAGGGGCTTAGCCATTGAAGACATAGGCGGCGCCCTGAAGTCGATCAACGACAACGATTGCCTGCTTCGCAGCATCATCGAAGATCTGCGGCTGCCGCCCTAGCAGCCAGCGCGAGCGCAGGTCCCATCTGCGCGGCCAATTGCAGCGCCGGAGCAGGCAGCCTTCCCAACCCGGGCCGAGGCCCGTGTAGCCATTGCCGAACGCAAGCTCGCGCTGGCGGCGCGGACCCGCTCGAGATAGGCAACGCTGCGGCGGTGGGTGGGCCGCCCAGCGTTGATTTTGCTCGCGCACCGCTGTCGGATCGGTCGGTTTCAGTTTGGCTTTTCGAAAGCGCGCAGATGCTCGATGACCTCGGCAACCGGTACCACGTCGGCATATTTGACAGCCATGTCGTAGAGGTTGGCAAAATGTGGGCTCTCGTGCTTGTCGGCCACGCATTCCTCGGGGACGATCGTGCGAAAGCTATGCGACAGACTGTCGACGACGGTTGCGCGTACGCAGCCTGACGTGGAACCACCGGTAATGATCAGCGTGTCGCAGCGATGGAACATCAGCACGGAGGCGAGGTGGGTCTCGTGGAAAGCCGAGGCCATGCGCTTGTTAATGATGACGTCTCGACGCGGGTCAATGACGAGCCGATCATCAAACTCGGCACGGCGTGAGCCGATTTTGATGTTCTGCAGGGAGTCAGGAGTGTTTGAGCGCGTTCCCCAGATCCCGCAATCCTCACCCGAATCCATGTAGGCGACGTAAGTCCACACCACCGGCAATTCCTTTGCCCGCGCCAGCTCGGCAAGTTCATTGACGTAGGCGAGTTGCTGCGGGTCGGTCTCATAGGCAGTGACGAATTCGCCGACCGCCGTGTAGGCCTTTTGCAGATCTATATTGAGGAGAGCGGGCTTGCGCCCGAAACCAAAACGGGCACGGATCGGCTTCTGCTTGAACTCCGCGAACAGCTGCCGCGCGGTCTTGTTGGAAAGTTCCATGTCCGGGCATCCTTGCTAGCGAACCCAACATGCAGCCTACCATGAAGCTGCACAACACCCTGCTGTAGGTTATGAGGTCGAGCGGCGATAACTACTAGGAGCGAGCACATGCGTGAAGATCCTGGGCTCTACGACTACCTGCCCTACTACGACAGACCCAAGATCGTCTGGCCCGGTGGGGCGCAGCTGGCATTCTGGTGCGCGCCGAATATCGAGCACTATGAACTCGATCCACCGGTAAATCCGTCACGAACCTCCTGGCCGCGCCCGGTCCCCGACGTCTTGCACTACGCCTGGCGGGACTACGGCAATCGCGTCGGCATCTGGCGCATGATGGCGGCCATGGACCGCTACGGGGTGCGTGGAAGCATCTCGCTCAACGTGGCTGTCTGTGATCATTTCCCGGACATTGCAGCCGCCTGTCGGGAGCGGGGTTGGGAGTTCTTCTCGCACGGCATCTACAATACCCGCTACACCTACAACATGAGCGAGGACCAGGAGCGCGCCTTGATCGAAGACGTAAAGGCGTCGATCCACAAATGGTCGGGACAGGAGCTGGCGGGTTGGTTGGCACCGGCGTTGACGCTGACCGAGCGGACCATGGACCTGTTGGCAAATGCCGGCATTATCTACACACTCGACCTCTTTCACGATGATCAACCGTTGCCGGTCAACGTGCGCAGCGGACGTCTGATCAGTGTGCCCTACTCGTTAGAGATCAACGACTTCACAAGCCTTTTCCAGGGCAACTGCACGCCGCGGGACTACACCGATGCCATCAAGGCGCAATTCGACCGGCTGTATTTGGAAGGAGCCGACAACGGTCAAGTCATGTGCCTGCCGTTGCATCCGTTCTTGATTGGCCAACCTCACCGCATGAAGCAGTTCGAGGAGGCGCTCGACTACGTTACGTCCCACGACAAGGTTTGGCTTGCAACAGGTCGTGAGATCGCCAGTTATTACATCACACATTATTACGATGCGTTCGTGGCCGCCATTGCTGCCGGCAGGAGGTGAGCGATGACGCTGCCAGCAAGCTACTTCAGCTATCCGTTCCGGCGGCCGGGCATGGACCATGACCGCTATTCCTATTCAAACCTCTTCCAGCGCAAGCCGATGCATTGGCCGGGCGGCGCCCGCATTGCGCTCTGGATCGTGCCGACGCTTGAGTTCTTCCCGCTCGATATGGCTGCCAAGGCGGTCAAACCCGCCGGTGGCCTGGAGCGGCCCTTCCCAGACTATTGGAACTATACGCTGCGCGATTACGGCAATCGGGTGGGTTTCGCGCGCATCTTTCGGGCCCTCGCAAGCCGCGGCTTGAAGGCCTCTGTTGCCATGTCCTCCCGGCTCGCCGAGCGCTATCCCCATGTACTGGAGGAGGTCAATCGCTTGGGCTTCGAGCTAATAGCGCATGGCATCGATATGAATCATATTCATGCCACGGGCGTGCCCCCCGAGGTTGAGCGGCAGTGGATTGGGCAATGTCTCTCCACGTTGCGCAGGCTTTCGGGCCAGCCGGTCAAAGGCTGGTATTCGCCAGCCTATTCGGAGACCGGCCATACGCTCGATCTGGTCGCCGCCGAGGGCTGCGACTATGTTTGCGACTGGGTCAACGACGACATGCCCTACCAGGTCCACACTAACGCCGGACCGCTGCATGCCATGCCGCATGCCTATGAGATCAGCGACCTGCAACTCTTCCATTTCTACAAGTACAAGCCGGCCCAATTCGTCGAGCAGGTGTTGGACCATTTCGATTTGCTCTATCGGGAGGCGGCCAGTCACGGAGGACGCATTGTGGCGCTTTCGTTGCGGCCTTGGATCAGCGGCGTGCCGCATCGTATCGCTGCCATCGAACAAGCGCTCGATGGCATTTTGAGCCGCGATCGGGTGTGGCCGGCAACCGGAGCCGAAATCCTGCAGTGTTGGAAGGCCCAGCAATAGGCATGGTCCCCACACCATCCAGCCTGATCCGCCAACACCACGCGCGGCGCAGTGTCCGGAGAATGCGCCGCAGCGCCAGCGCGGAAGCGACGGCCTCGCATGCGGCCGATAGCCGATGCATGGGGCGGCGGCGCAATTTGCCTTGGTTTGCGGCCGCAATGGCGCCACGCCGCCAAAGACAGGGTCCGCGCAATCATTTTGCCACCGCACCGCACTCGCCGTTATCATGGCGAGGGCCAACCCCGAGGATGTCACATGCACCCAGCAGCCAAACTTCGACAGCTCTTGCGTCAGGACCAAATGCTCGTGGCTCCGGGCGCTTACGACTGCATCACGGCGCGAACGATTGCTCAAGCCGGCTTCGCCGCGGTGTACATGACGGGTGCCGGCACGGCAGCGACGCTTGGCTATCCCGACTATGGGCTTGTCACCATGTCCGAGATGGCCGACAACGCCGGGCGTTTGGCCGCGGCGGTCGATGTTCCCGTGATTGCCGACGCCGATACCGGGTATGGCAACGAGCTCAATGCCACACGCACTGTCCGCGAGTACGAGCGGCGCGGGGTCGCTGGCCTGCACATCGAGGATCAGGGCTTCCCCAAGAAATGCGGACACCTCGACAACAAGGTGATCGTGCCGCTAGACGAATATCTGGCGAAGGTGCGCGCCGCCGTGGCGGCGCGGCAAAACCCGGATTTTGTCATCATCGCGCGCACGGACGCGCGCGCCGTCCTTGGTTTTGAGGAGGCAATCAGGCGCGCCAATGCGGCGCTCGAGGCGGGAGCGGACGTGGCCTTCGTCGAGGCACCTCAGACGCTGGAAGAAGTGGCGGCCGTGCCGCGCCTCGTCAGAGGTCCATGCCTTCTCAATGTCGTATGGCGTGGCAAGACGCCCGATATCGCCTTCACCGACGCGCAGCGTGCGGGCTACAGGCTGGCGATCGTACCGGGGCTTCTGTTCAAGGCGGTGATCGGCGTCTGCGATGCGATGCTGGCGCAGCTGAAGGCGGCTGGCCAGCATCCCGTGCTGGATACCAACATGACAGTGGGGGACGCCTTCCGCCGTCTCGGTGCCGAAGAGTGGGACGCAGTGAGCCAGCGTTTTCGCACCGCCGAGCCGTCTGCCTCGCAGCGATCGGAGGCCGCGGAATAGCGCGGAGGCATGCCAATGGCCGAAGCCGCGACAATGTTCGATAAGATCTGGTCCGCGCATGTGGTTCAGACACGCCTTGATGGTGCGACGCTCCTGCACATCGATCGGCATCTCGTACATGACGGATCGAGCAATGCTTTCCGCGCGCTCAAGCAGCGGAACCTGCGGCTGCGTCGTCCCGATCGTACGTTCGCCACGCCGGACCATTACGTATCGACGCTTGGCCGCGACCTATCTGCCATCAATGAGCCCAGTCGCCGATCCATGGTCGAGGATCTCGAGGCGCATACGCGGGCGACCGGCGTGACGCTATTTGGCCTCAAGGACCCGCGGCAAGGCATCGTTCATGTGGTCGGGCCCGAACAAGGCTTGAGCCAACCCGGTATGATCATAGTTTGTGGCGACAGCCATACGGCCACGCATGGAGCGGTCGGAGCGCTGGCCTTCGGCATCGGCGCCTCTGAGGTCACCCACGTGTTGGCGACGCAAGCGCTGTGGCAGTCCAAAGCAAAAAACATGCGCGTCACCGTTGATGGTGCGCTGGCGCCGGGCGTGCATGCCAAGGATGTCATCCTGGCCATCATCGCCAAGATCAGCGCCGCGGGCGGCACCGGGCACGTCATCGAGTATGCCGGTTCGACCATTCGCAGCCTTAGTATCGAGGGTCGATTGACCGTCTGCAACATGTCGATCGAGGCCGGCGCCCGCGCCGGGATGGTGGCGCCGGACGACACAACCTACCAGTACCTGCACGGTCGGCCCTATGCGCCGAAGGCCGCCGACTGGGACAAGGCATTGGCAAACTGGCGCACGTTGCCCTCGGATGAAGATGCCCCTTTCGATCGAGAGGCGCATCTCGACGCAGCACAGATCGCACCCATGGTCACTTGGGGTACGAGCCCAGAGGCGGCGGCACCGATTACGGGCGAGGTCCCCGATCCGACCGCGGCGGCCGATGCCACTAGTCGCGATGCCATGCAGCGGGCGCTCGCTTATATGGGCCTGATGCCGGGCAGCCCGCTCGCGGGGATTGCCATCAATCGGGTTTTTATTGGCTCGTGCACCAACAGCCGCATCGAGGATTTGCGCGTCGCGGCAAAGGTAGCCGATGGTCGGCAGGCCGTGGTACCCGCCATGGTGGTGCCAGGTTCTGGCCTGGTGAAGGCGCAAGCAGAAGCTGAGGGTCTGGATGTCATCTTCAGACGTGCCGGCTTCGAGTGGCGCGAGCCTGGTTGCTCGATGTGTGTCGGCATGAATGGTGATCTGGTGGCGCCAGGCGATCGCTGCGCGTCGACCTCCAATCGCAACTTTGTCGGGCGCCAGGGGAAAGGCGCCCGCACCCATCTTGTCAGTCCGGCGATGGCCGCGGCCGCAGCCGTAGTCGGCAAGCTTACCGACGTGCGTCAGCTGATGAGGCCGTGAGATGGAACCATTCAAGCCACTTGACGCCGTCGCCGTACCCATTGCCGTGGCCAATGTCGATACTGATCAAATCATTCCCGCGCGCTTCCTATGGCGCAAACGCGGCGATGGCTGGGGACATTTGCTCTTCAATGATTTGCGCTTCAATGATGCTGGCTCCCCAAGGCCGCAGTTCGTGTTGAATCGCCCCGAATACCGCGCCGCACGCATACTGGTGGCGGACTGCAATTTCGGGTGCGGCTCTTCGCGTGAGCACGCTGTTTGGGCCCTCTACGACTACGGCATTAGATCGGTGATCGCGCCGAGCTTCGGCGACATTTTTTTCAACAATTGTCTGCAGAACGGGCTGCTGCCGGTGCAATTGCCGGCCGCGACGGTCATGGACCTGATCGATGCGTTGCAGCAAACGCCAGGCATGCACATTGCAATTGATCTGGAGGCGCAACGCCTTTCGGGGCCGGATGGCGCGACGCACAGCTTCGCCGTCGACCCGTTCCGCAAGGCATGCCTCATCGCTGGGACAGACGAAGTTGTATTCACGCTTGGCCTGGCAAACCAGCTTGAGACATTTGAGCAAGACTACGAGCGCAAGATATCGTGGCTCTGATGAGAGTGTAGGCCGCGCCGGTCGTTGCCGCAGTCGCAGGCGACCAACCGCGCATCGAGCCTGACGTGCAACGGCGGTCTGACGTTTCAATCGCCGAGCTGCGCGCGCGCCCTGATTTTGGCGGGCTTGCTCGAATGCTCACGCACGGCAATGACACCGCAAATCCAACCGAGCCGCAGGCAAAGAAAAACAGGTAAATGCGGTGCTGGCCGGTCAACTAGCGGGCGTGGCGTATCGGAATCGCATCTTTGAACGTCACCACCGATACGAGCCGACCGTTGGCGTCGACAATCTCAAGCTGACTGGCAAGGTCCAACACTTTGCCGGCGCCGACGATCTGAGCCGCCATCTCGCGGCCGGCCTTGATGGCTTCCAGCTCTGCCGCCTTCAGGTCAGGGAAACGTTTGCCCTCTTTGTCCTTGGCCAGCCGGCCTCGCTGGCGCACGTGAATGAAGTAAATGGGCATCGGGCATTGACACCGTTGAGCTTGGCCGTGCGACCTCACCACTCGTTTTTCTCGCCTACGTACCACTGCCCCACCACCTCCAGGCGCTGTAACCCGCAGCAAAGGTAGGCCCCCGCCTTGTTCTAGTGGACCTATCTGTAAGGGCTGGAGCTGCTCCAGCTGCAAGCCTGTTTCAGCGCGGAACGATTGCAACACCGACCCCGGCCTCGGCGCGGCTCACGCCTTTGGCGAGCGCTCCGGGTGCGGGCCCCCGGCCGAGCTTGCCGAGGCGCGGCAAACCACCCGGTGTTCTGGCTAGGGCACGTCCTCGCCACTTTCTTCCCCCTCAACATGATCCTGCTGCAGGACTTCGCTCAAAGCCTGGGCCTGAACAATCAGTTCATCCAGTGCCTGGAGAACTTCCTGGCGATCATCTTCGCTGCCCCAGCCGGGATCTTCTTCCAGATCCGTAATCTTGTCGGCGATGACCGCACGCAGGTCTTCTACTTTTGCGGCAAACTCCTCAGGCGTCATGGCCACTCCATCGTTGGCGAACTTATCCTATTCCACACCCGAGGCTTTCTCTTCCTGAACCGGTGGCAGGGAATAGAGCCGGAAGGTGCAAAAAAAGGGCAGCAACCGCCGTTTGTTGGCTTGATCGGAAGACCACAGAGGCTGCGGCGGTGAGATGTACAATTAGGCATCGCTGGCATCGTCTCGGTCTTCACGGCGCTAACGACTAACCGCAGTTGCATCGAGGCCCTCGAAACGCACAGACAGCTAGCATGCTGCGCCAATCGCCGCTAGGTTCAGACGACGTCCTGGGGTGAGTATGGACACAAGCCGACATGAACACAAATCCGCGACTGACCATCGGATCGCTGTCCGAGCACACCGCGGTCAACATCGAGACCATCCGCTACTACGAACGCATCGGCATCCTGCCCAAGCCTCCTCGTAGCGCCGGCGGGCACAGGTTGTACGCGACCGAACACAAGCAGCGCCTTATCTTTATCCGGCGCTCTCGACAATTGGGTTTCTCGCTCGACCAGGTTCGCGTGCTGCTTGGACTTAGCGGCAGCCGGCGCATGACTTGCGCAAAGGTCAAGAACATTACCGAACAGCACATTGCCGATATTCGTCAAAGGCTGAAAGACTTGAAACAACTCGAGCGCGTTCTGAGCGACATGGCCGCGCAATGTCGAGGCGACGAGCTCGCCAATTGTCCGATCCTAGATGCCTTGGCTCGGAGCTGACGCATTTCCTTGCCTACGCTATTGGCGGTTCCCGGCTGGGCCGAAGCGGCGCAAGCGGCATGCGCAGCGGCTGCTGGCCGCGCTAGGGCCGGCAGCAGGGGGCAGCACCCGCTCAGCGCAGGCACCCGAACTCAAGCAGGTCCGCAAAGACCAAGCGCGACGCTGAGCTGCGGCCTGTTGGTGCCGTCGGCAAGCATCACCGATCAAGCCAGACATCGACAAGATCCTGCGACAGATAATGTGAGGGTGTCATATGCCAGCCTTGCACGAGCCTCGGGAGCACAACGATGCGTTGGCTCCACAGAAACGGAACCGAGTAGGGTTGGGTCTCTCGTTTTGAGCACAAAGCTATCGAGCCCGGGCTCTTAGTAGATAGAATCGCGGGCAGAACAAGGTCGTGTACGCGACGGTAGGGCGGATGCGTTCCTGCAGAGGTTGTGGCGACTTTTCTGCGCTCCAGCTGTCTTGCTCACTCCTCGATAATTGCAACGGCGCGCGTCCAGCCGGCGGAAGCAGCTTTGATTTTGACTGGGAAGCAGGCGATCATAAACCCGTGCGGCGGCAAAATTTCGAGATTGTGCAGTTTCTCAATGTGGCAGTAGCCAATCTCGCGGCCACACTTGTGGCCTTCCCAGATCAGCTTGGCGTTCTTGGTCTCGGCAAATTTCTTGGCCGTGTGGACGAAGGGAGCGTCCCATGACCAGGCGTCGGTGCCGGTTATCTTGACGCCACGCGAGGTGAGGTAGAGCGTTGCCTCCCGGCCCATGCCGCTGCCGGACGGCACATAGTCGGGCTTGCCGTAACGTTTTCCCGCCGTTGTGTTGACGACGACGATATCGAGTGGACGCAGCTCGTGGCCAATGCGCTTCAGCTCCGCCTCGACGTCGCTTGCGGTGGCGACATGGCCGTCGCTAAAGTGACGGAAGTCGAGCTTGACGCCGCGCTGGAAGCACCATTCCAGCGGGATCTCATCGATCGTGATGGCGCGCTTGCCGTTGTCCATGGTGGAGGCAAAGTGCCAAGGCGCATCCAAATGCGTGCCATTGTGCGTGGAAATATCAATTCGCTCGACCGCCCAGCCCTCGCCGCCTGGCAAGTCGGTCGGCTTGAGGCCCGGAAAGAAGCTGCAGACCTGCTTGGCGCTCTGCTGGTGATCGAAATACGTGATCTTCGGTTCGGTCCCGGGTGGGTCGGAGGCGATATCGCTTTGCAGGGGCACTGAGATGTCGATGATGCGTCGAGCCATCGCTCCCTCCTCGCCGATCGGATGGTCGTTACTCCCCCGCATGGTTATCTGCAGAACGGCTTTTGTCGATAAAATTTGCCAGCCGGAGAGGTGCTCGTTAGCGTGCGCAGCGCGAGAGGAGACATAAGCTTGGGCGCGATTGCGGCGAGGCAGGCCAATAGGGCGCTGCGCAAAGGCACCGGTGCGGCCGGCACCGCGCTATCGCGGGCCGCACCCAAGAGCTGGCGGCGTGATCTGGCGCGTTGCCGCACACCTGCGGCGCTGCCCATCGGCTTGCTTGCGCCACTTTGCACAAAGATAGAGAGGGACACCGATGCCTAAACTGCGCGTGCTGGCTCGCCTTGTGACAGCGGCATTGTTCACGCTCTGGGCGCAGGCAGCAGCCGCCCAGACCAAAATCGTGATCGGATACACGGCGACGGCCGATTTTGCCTCCGGCTTCATTGCCCTCGATCAAGGCCTGTTCAAGAAGCGCGGCCTCGACGTGTCGTTCAAGCTGGTTCCGCTCAACTCGCAACTGCCGGCGGCCGTGCAGTCAGAACTCGATCACCTTCGGTGGCACCACCGTGTCGGTGCTTCTACAGGCGGTCGATGGCGGCCTCGATCATGTAGCAATCGCCGGCTCGGGCGTCACCTGGAAGGGCCAAGACTCATTCGGTGCGGTGATGCGTGCCGACGTGCCCTACAGCCAGGCTGGCGATTTCATCGGCAAGAAGGTCGGTGCGCCGGGGATCGGTGCCTTCTTGCAAGTGCTGTTTCGCAACTGGCTTCTCGACAACGGCGTAGACTACAAAAAGGTGACGTTCGTTGAGGTCGGCTTCCCGCAAATGGCGGACGTGCTGAAGGGCGGAAATGTCGATGCCGTCGTCACCGGTGAACCCGTCATGGGCCGGATCGTCGCCGGCGGCATCGGCAAGCACGTCACCACCTTCACGGACAACCTGAAGGGTGACCTGCCGATTATTGTGTACTCCAGCACCCGCAAATGGGCCGAGGCCAACGCGGCGGCGGTCAAAGCCTTCCAGGAAGCGATTGCGGAGGGTGCGGCCATTGCCAACAGCGACGCGGCCGCCGTGCGCACCGCGGTGGCCAACTATATCAAAATGCCGCCCGAGGTCATCGCCAGCATGAAGCTAGGTCGCTGGCAAGCGGCAGTAACCGAAAGCGGCATCGCCGGTTGGGTCGATATCATGAAGCGGCAGGATATGCTGCGCAGCGCCATCGACGCCAAGAACATCATCGCACGCTAGCATGTCTTGCCAGCATGCCGCATTGGCGTTCGAGGCCGTGAGCCTCGAACTCGGCGGCCGAACCATCGTGCAGGATATCGGCTTCACCGTCGGTCGCGGCGAGTTCGTATGCGTGATCGGCGCCTCGGGCTGCGGCAAGACAACGCTGCTGCGACTGCTGGCCGGCCTGGTCGCGCCGAGTCGAGGCAGCGTGCGCCTGGATGGCCGGCAGGTGATCTCACCCTCGCGGCAGGTGGCTTTGGTCTTTCAGGATTATGGCCGCGCGCTGCTGCCCTGGCGAACGGCAACAGGCAACGTCAGCCTGGCCTTGGAAGCCATGGGAGTGCCGCCCAATGAGCGCGGCGAGCGCATCGCCGCATTACTTGCCAAGACCGGACTTGGCGACCATGCCGATAAGTACCCGATCCAACTTTCGGGCGGTATGCAGCAGCGGCTGCAGATCGCCCGCAGCCTGGCCCAGGACCCCGCGGTGTTGCTGATGGACGAGCCGTTTGGCGCCCTCGACGCCATGACGCGGCAATCCTTACAAGACGAGGTGCTGCGCATCGTCGGCGAACGGCGGGCGACGGTGCTGTTCGTCACACACGATCTGGACGAAGCCCTCTATCTTGGCGACCGCGTGATTGCGCTTTACGCCAATCCTGGTCGCATCGCGCGCATGGTCGATATCCCACTGCCACGTCCACGCAATCAATTAGCCAGCCGCGAAAGTCCGGAATTTCTCCGGTTGCGGCGCGAGCTTTTTACGGTGATGCAGGAGATTGGCGCGTGAAACGCTGGCGCGGTATCGTCGTGCCCGCGGCGCTGCTGGCGCTGGCGGAGCTGGCGTTTTGCGCTCGGAGTGGACCAAGCGATAGCCTGGCGTCGCCGTCGCACGCAATCACCACCCTGTGGACTGCCTTGACCGATGCGTCCTTGCTCGTCGGAACAGCGCAAACCTTGGCTGCGCTGCTTGCCGGCCTGGCGCTCGGGGGTTTCGCCGGGCTAGCCGCCGGCATCGCGCTGGGGTCGTCTGATCTTCTCCGTCGCCTAACCTTCCTGACCATCGAGATGCTGCGCCCGATACCGTCGGTGGCGCTATTGCCGTTGTCACTGTTGATCTTCGGTTTTGGCTACCGCATGGAAATCGCGGTCATCGCCTTTGCCACCTTCTGGCCATCGCTGATCCTGACGCAGAGCGCGGTCACACAAATCGAGCCGCGCCTGATCGAAGTCGCCAGTATCTTGCGGCTGAGCCGATTGCAGACGGTCTCGAAGATTATACTTCCGGCGGCGGCACCGCGCCTGATGACGGCACTGCGCCTTGCTGCCGGCCTGGCGCTGGTAGTGGCCGTGACGGCGGAAATCGTCAGCAACCCGCAGGGACTGGGCCACGATCTGATGATTGCTCAGGAGACGTTGCGGCCCGAGCGCATGTTTGCGGTGCTGTTCTGGGTCGGCCTGATCGGCTGGGGCAAGAATGCCGCGCTGCTTCGTCTCGAGCGTTGGCTGTTCGCACATCGCGGCGAAGTCGACACCAGCGTTGCAACATGAATTTGCGGCCTATGGCAAGCTTGGTACTGGGCGTGGCGGGACTGGCCTCGGTCATCTTGATATGGCACCTGGTGACGGTCGCAGGTCTGGTCTCGAAGGCTTTCTTGTCCTCACCCGCGGTCAACCCTCGACGCCCTGCTTGCAGGCCTCCGCCAGGGTGAGCTGGTCGGCCAGCTCACCGCCACGGTATGGCGGATGCTGCAGGGTTGGTTGTTCGCCAGCATCGCCGCCGTAGTGCTCGGTAGCCTGATCGGGATCTCGGAGACGGCGCGTGCCTATTTGAGGCCGACACTGGCGTTTGTGCGCTCACTGCCGGCCTCTGCCGTGATTCCCATCGCCATCTCGCTGGTCGGGCTGGGGCCTGGCATGGTGCTCGGCGTGATCATGTTCGGGTCGATCTGGCCGACGTTGCTGGCGACCGTGCAGGGTTTTGCCACCGTCGAGCCGCGGTTGAGGGATGTTGCTCGGGCGCTGCATCTGTCGCGCCGGCAGTATATCGCCAAAATTGGCTTGCCGAACGCCATTCCCGACATCCTGGCCGGCATGCGTCTGTCGCTGACCGTGGCCCTGATACTGGCAGTGATCGGCGAAATGCTGTCGGGCCAGGAAGGCCTGGGCAGTGCCATCCTACTGGCAGCGCGAGCGTTTCGCGCGGCCGACCTTTATGCCGGTATCGTGCTGCTTGGCCTCGTCGGTCTCATCAGCAGCTATGGCCTGCTTTTGCTGGAGCTGCGAGCGACCCGCTGGCGGCATGCGGGCCTGCGCTGACGCCTCGCCTGCGATTGCCGTAAGCCCGTTGTGATCGCCCACGTTGGGGATGCCGCGGATCTGCACCGGGCCGCGATCGCACCGCCACGCCGTGACGATCTAGCCGCGAGCCCAGGCCTCGGCACCGGTGAAATGGCCGACCGATACTGGATCGCTAGCCGGGAAGCTGGCTTTCAGACCTTCGTCGAGTAGCTCGTCCAGGTGTTGCCTGCGCATTTTGGCCTCCGCAAGTCGTACCAACATGGCAAGCAGGGCTTCGGCCTCTGCGACCTCATCGGGGTCGTCGCCGTCGAGGCTGCCCGCCGCTTTTTGTTCCCTGAGCCAGGCGAGTTTGGCTCCGGCGGTACCTTGCAAGTGGGAGACCAACAGCTCTGATATCCTCGGCAGCGGTTTGCCATCCAGGGCCGCGGACGCGCGTTTGCGGCTGCCCTTGCCCGACGATCCTCGAAACATCGGCCAGTCGCGCAGTCTGGGCAGCGCCGGGTTCTTCGCTTCGCCCACTTTGAAACTCCCACAATCGAAAACCGAAGCAGCGCACCTGGTCCGACGTCCGCTCGGGAGCTGGCTTCCAACGCAATCTCCTGACCGCGGGTGGATCTTGCAAAGCCTCCTCGGCGGCCAGCAAAGCACGATGACGCTGCAGGAGCAACCATCAGCCGGCGCGCCGCGCCTCCAACGCAGCGCCGTCTTGTGCCACCAGGGGATGGTATCGCAGATGCTACACAGTGAATTTCGTCAAAATACAGCTTCCACGCAGCTGTTTGCTCGGCCTAGGCGGGCTAAATGTGCCAATCGCATGAGCGGCGGCTGCCTCATCGCCAACCCTTTGGCACCGATCGTGCGTCACACGAACCAACGCCTGCGGCAGTATCGCCTCTGAATGCCGCCGCCGGAGCAGATGGCGCAACCCGCAACACCCGTGGATCGCGACGGGGAGGCAGGGTGTGAGATGTACTTCAGTAAGAAGCAGGATCGGCCCCCGGACGGCCCATTGAGCCCACCCCCGCGCGCCCTGGACCCGCGCCCCCTGGAACTGAACAATCCCAAGCTGCCGCATCGGTCCCTGATCGATCTATCTGTGAAAATGACGGGCGATCTGTGGAGTGACGGTGATGTTCAGGTCGACGGCCAGCTATGTGGCAACATCTACTGCGCGCAGTTGATTGTGGGCAAGGACGCAGTGGTTACCGGCGCGATCATTGCGCAAGAGGCCGTCATTCGCGGCAGGATGATCGGAATCATCCGCGCGATGCGTGTGCTCTTGCAGGACACGGCGCGGGTGGAAAGCGAAATCATCTATCGGTCGTTGTCGATAGAGGAGGGCGCCAGGTTCGAGGGCGTCGCGAGTCCAAGGCTCGACCCGCTTGATCTCAATCCACTTGACGAGGACATCGGCGTTTCACCCATGGCTGAACTGCGACAGAGCGTGGCGCGGGTCGGCGCCGGGACGCCGAATGGCGCGGCCCCCGGCGCCGTTGCCCAGGCCGTTGTCCCTACCGGCGCCCATACCGGTGCCCAGACCGGCGCCCAGACCGGCGCCAAGCAGACGCAACGGAGCGCGGCAGGCGCCGAGGTCACGGCGGCCGATGCGTTGAGCGCTGCGGGTTGGCACCTGAATGGACCCGGCGGCGAGCCTTAACCCGCGGTCCTTGCTGGCGCAGGAGTACCTTGCCTCAGCCCTGTGACAGGCGCCCCATAGGCGCGCGACCCGGCTTTCGCGGTTGGCAGCTTGGTGGATCACGGCCGGCGTGCTTCGGCTTGCCGGGCGACCCGATCGGCGAGTTCGCAGGACGCGGCCGCCGCGGCTTGCTACAGCATCTTGAAGACGGTATGGCGGCGGTTGCGCGTGAACGGCCGCACCTGCTGCGGCCAGCGCCCAGCTTCGCCGGCCTGTGCCCACGCGGCACTGGTAAGAACATGCGGGCCATCGATTTCATATATGGCGCAATAACTCGCGCCTTCATGGGCGATTTGTTTCTCTTCGCCACCGATGTTCAGCCTGCAGGATGGCTCGGCCTTGAAGCGCCTGGCGGCGTGCACGCCAGGAACCTTGAGAAGGTTGGGAACGTGCTCTTGATCGTAAACCTCGTTGAAGAGGGCTTCTTTGTCACGATCGACATCCATACTCACCATGAAAAGGTAACGCGTGCCGCTTTCCATGCCTCAACTCCTTCGTGTCGCTGAAGTGCTCTGCCGAACTCACATTGACTTATAACGCTCGATCGTTTCGGTCCAATGCACAAGATCCTCCGGCCCGCGGATGCGTGCCGCGAGCCCGGCGCCTCCGACCGATGGCACCAGCACGCGCGTCACGCCGAGGCGGCACAGCTGATCGAGTTCGCCCACATCGTCCGGCAGGCTCACGGTGATTTCGAGCTTGTCGGGATCGCGCCCGGCCAGCCTCGCCGCTGTGCGTGCCAAGGCGATCAATTGTTTCGGCGCGCCGCGCGCGGGGAAGAAGCCGTCGCCGAGCCGGCCGGCGCGCCGGGCCGCGGCCTCGGAGTGTCCCCCGACGACGATCGGTACCGAATTATGGATGGGTTGCGGTCGACAGTAGACGTTCTCGAAGGCAACAAAACGACCCTTGAAGCTCGCCTTGTCGGCCGACCACAGCTCGCGCATTGCCATGATGTACTCGTCGGTGCGCGGGCCGCGCTCTGCGAAGGGCACGCCGAGCGCGGCGAACTCCTCCTGCAACCAGCCGACCCCCACGCCGATCAGAACACGACCGCGCGAGAGATGGTCGAGCGTAGCGATCTGCTTGGCGGCGACCACCGGGTTGTGTTGCGGCAAGATCAGAATCCCGGTCGCAAGTTTGATCTTGGTCGTTGTCGCGGCGACGAAGGCCATCCAGATCAAGGGATCTGGCAGCGGTACATCATTGCGCCCGCCCGCCATCTTGCCGCTGGGATCGTAGGGATAGGCCGATGTATAGTCGGCAGGCACGATGCAATGCTCAACGGTCCAGAGCGACTCGAAGCCAGCCGCCTCGGCGGCCTGTGCCAAGGCCACCGCCTCTTTCGCATCGGCGTAGCGACCGGTGTTGCAATAGCGCAGTCCAAACTGCATGAGCGTTCTCCATCTAGGCCAATGCTTGGGTCTCAACATCGTCCCTTGTTGGCATTTTGTCTTCCTGCCAGCGCGCCCGCCCGATGCCAAGGCACGCGATAGCGCCGCGCCGCCATTTGCCCATCGCCCATGTCTTCCCCGATCGGGTCAAGTACGCGTAGTGCCTCAATTTGTCTCGACGTCGTGCTGACGCCGAAAAAAACCAAGGCGCTGGCGGTTGCGCGCGCCGGCTCAGTGCTCTCCAGCAGGCCTTTTTGCTTGCTCCGCTGGCGCCGCCAACACGCAAGCCTGCGCTGTCGGCAATCATGCGCAAGCGACGTCGACGTCGAGCCAGCCTAGCGGTGTGGTGCGCCCGCAATCGCCCGGGCGCAGCAGCACTGACGTGGTCGCAGATTCGATCACTGCCGGCCCCTCGATGACCTGGCCCGACGCAAGTGCATCGAATTGGTAGATCGGCACTTTGCGCCATGCACCTAGATAAATTAGGCGTTCGCCGATGCATGCTGCCGGCGGTCGCGCCGGTAGGGCGGGTTCTTCTGGCAATGCCGGCAATTGGCCGATCACCGCCACGCGGGCATTGACGAGAACAACCTCCTGGTCTCTGAGGCCATACGTGTACAGTTGCTCGTGCCGGCGGTGAAATGCATCCGCCATTTGCTGCAAGAGATCAGCGCTGGCAAAATCGATGTGATCGAGTGGCACGTTGACTTCAAACACTTGCTCCCCGTAGCGCATATCGGCGGATGGCCGCATCCGGAGCGGACCACGGAACGATGCAGCTTGCAGCCGCTGGCGCCCCTCGGCTTCCATTTGCCGGAAGGCTCCGCGCACCGCTGGGGCATCGAGGCTGCTGGCATCGCCAATATGCGTTCGCGCCAATTCGCAGCGCAAGTCGCTGGCGAGCATCCCCCAAGCCGACAGTACAGCGCAGAGGCGAGGAACGATCACGCGCTTGAGATCGAGTTGGCGTGCAACATCCGTCACATGCAGGGCCGCGGCGCCGCCGAATGCGAGAATCGCAAAGCGTCTCGGATCGACCCCGCGGCGCACGGAAACGAGCCGAATGCCCTCTGCCATTTTCGTGTTGATGACCCGATGAATCCCTTCAGCCGCGCTCATGCGATCGACTGCGAGCCTGTCGGCGATGCGGTCGACCGCGCTTTCGGCAGCCCTGCGATCGAGGCGCGAACGGCCGCCGAGAAAGTTGTCGGCGTCGAGGAAGCCAAGAACGAGGCTGGCGTCGGTCACCGTCGCCTCGCTGCCGCCAGTGCCATAGCAGGCGGGCCCAGGTTGCGCGCCCGCGCTCTCGGGGCCCACGTGCAGTACGCCGCTGTGGTCGACGCGCGCAATCGAGCCACCTCCTGCACCGATGCTGGCGATGTCTAGACTTTGCAGCGCCACACGCTGGCCAGCGATGCGCCGGTCGGAAGCGATTGCTGCTTCACCGCCGACCACCAATGAAATGTCCGTCGAAGTTCCGCCCATGTCGAAGGGAATGAGGTCGCCGTGTCGGTGTAATTGCGCGGCGAACTGGCTGCCGGCGACGCCCCCCGCCGGACCGGAAAGGATGCTGCCGGCTGCCAGTCGCACCGCCTCCGCAACGCTAACAACGCCGCCGTGCGACTGGATGATCAATACGGGTGCCTGTAGTCCCGCCTCAGCCAGGCGCGCCTCCAGGCGGATCAGATAGCGCTCGAGTGCGGGACCAACGTAGGCATTGACAACGGTCGTGCAGAGCCGATCGTACTCCTTGATCTGGGGCAGTACCTCCGAGGATAGGGCGACGTACACCCCCGGCATCGCCGCGCGTACGGCCGCAGCAGTGGCGCGCTCGTGGCTGGCGTCACGCCAGCTGTGGAGGTAACAAATGGCAACGGCCTCCACGTCCTGGCTCTGCAGGGTCACGATAGCGGCGTCGAGCGAACTGCGCTCGAGCGCGGTCTCGACGCGACCATCCGGCCGAAGACGTTCACGCACGCCCAGGCGCCGTTCGCGCGGCACGAGCTGGATCGGTGGGGGCTGGCGCAGATTGTAGCGGTCGTCCTTGAGCCCCTCGCGCATCTCCAGGATGTCGCGATGACCGGCGGTTGTCAAAAGCCCGACCTTGGCGCCCTTGTGCTCGAGCAAGGCGTTGGTGGCGACCGTTGTGCCATGCACGATGCGCTCGGTACGATCGAGCATGGTGCGGGTCTCAAGTCCGAGGACCTCCGCTAGGCGGTCAAGGCCTTGCATCACGCCGACCGATTGATCGGCGGGGCTGGTCGACACCTTGGCGAGCGTCACACGACCCCGCGCATCAACGGCCACCAGATCCGTGAATGTTCCACCGACGTCGATGCCAATCCGAAACATGTCTCACTTGCCCTCAGTGGAGACAAATCCCAGCGCTAGATCTTGCGCCCGCGCAGCCGCAGTGCGCAGCCTTGCTTCACCCCAACCGCCGCCGCCGCCGGAGTGCACATGGAGGACGTCGCCGGGCCGCAGCACGATGCCCGTCTCCTTGGTCTTGATGGCGCGGTCGGCTCGACCAGCGGACTGCAACCAGTACCGATGCGGCCTGCCATCTTGGCCACCGGCGAGGCCGCAAGCGCCATATTTGACGCCATCGCCTGCGGTGTTGCCCAGAGCCGGGCCTTCCGTTTCGATGACAAGCTCGAGTTCTCCGCCCGGACCTCCGCGATGGCGACCGTCACCCCCGCTGTCGGCACGGAACTCGTGGCGGCGAAAGTGCAGGGGAAAGCGCACCTCTTGCACCTCGAGGCTGCCAAACTTGATGCCGCCAGCGGCCTGCCATTCGCCAGCCCCCGGCCAACCATCTCCCGCCGACGACCCGCCGCCGCCCGGTCGAGCCTGAAACAAATGCCAGATGAACGGCCTGCCGTGGCGTGGATCCACGCCCTGTACCGCCATGCGAAAGCGCCGGCCCCAGCCGGCCATCGCCCGCTCGGGGCAGGCCGGCGCCAAGGCGCGGATGATCGCCTCGATAATCTCCTGCCCACAATGATTGGTGCATAACGTGACCGGCGCGCCTGGCCTCGGCCAAACGACGGTGCCTTCTTTGAGCTGCAGTTTCAGCGGCCGAAAGGCTCCATCGTTCTTGGGGATGTCGGGATCGATCAGATAAGAAAGCGCCACAACCGCGGCTGAATGGGTGTTGGCGTAGGAGGAGTTGACGAAGCCCGTCACCTGCGGGTGGCTGTCGCTGAGATCAATTTCGAGGTCGCTGCCTTGTTTGATGATGCGGGCGCGAATGGCGATGTCGCGGGTGCCGTGGCCGTCATCATCGAGAAAGGCCTCGGCCGCGTAGCTGCCGTCTTGCCATTCGGCAATGATCGCACGCACCTGGCGCTCGGCACCGTCGAGTACGGCCGCAACGGCCGCGTGCGTCGTCGCCGATCCGAACTCGGCGAGGAGGTGCCCAAGCCGGCGTTCACCGATGCGCGCCGAGCCGATCATAGCCGCCAAATCGCCGCGGAAATCTCGGGGATGGCGCACATTGAGGACGATCATCTCGTAGACGTCTTCGCGCCGTTTGCCTGCCTCGTAAAGCTGCAAAGGCGGGATGCGGAGACCTTCCTGGTAGATCTCGGTGGCGTCGGCGTTGTAGGCCCCGTGGGTGGCGCCGCCGATGTCACTCTGGTGCGACCGGTTGATCGACCAAAACACCAGCTGGGCGCCGTCGAACACCGGGACGAACACGGTGAGATCGGGCAGGTGGTTTCCCCCCGAGTACGGGTCGTTCAGAAGATAGACGTCGCCTGGCCGTATTCGCCCTTTGAAGAACTCATGTACGGCCCGAGCCGCAAACGGCAGCGCGCCGACGTGAATCGGCACATGCTCTGCCTGTGCCACCAGCCGCCCCTCGGGATCGCATAGCGCCGTTGAAAAATCACGACTCGAGTTCAGGATCTGCGAGTAGGATGTGCGCAGCATGGCCTCGCCCATCTCTTCGACAATGGCGCGAAGTCGATGCTGGATCACAGAGACTGTGATCGGATCAATGCCAGGGAGCATGTGGGCGTGTCCTGAGGCCGCGAAGGCTAGTGTTTCCGGCAGCTGAATGGGACCCAGACAATGCCTTGCCCTGGCGATGCCGGTCAACACGCCTAGCGCTGGCCAGCTTGGGCGCGGTCAATCCCTTGGCATCAACGGAGCGCGCAGAGCACAAAATTCGTCGACCGCAGTTGCCAGGCGGTCGCACTCGGCTGCCCCGATCGGCAGGCTCATCGCAATCATCCCGCGCCGCGCGATATAGATCCCGGCAGCCAGCAGATCGAAAAAGTACAGCTCGCGCAAAGCTTCCTCCGTGGCAGTGGCGGCATACGGACGCTCGATCGGCCCTTGGCGAAAATGCGGCTGCATCATGCTGCCCAAGCCGCTGAAGTGCATGCCGACAGCACGCTCACTGCAAATGGCGTTCAGCCTTGCGCGCAAGTCTTCTCCACGCGCAAATAGCGCGTCGGCCGCCGCGGCATCGAAGATCTCGCCCATGGCAACCATGCCGCCGGCCATCGTCAAAACATTGTTGTTGAAGGTGCCGGAATGTATCAAAGCGCCGGGGCGATGAGCATCGAACAGGTCCATCACGTCGCCACGACCGCCAAAGGCTCCAAAGCTCATGCCGCCGGCCATATACTTTCCAAGAGTGGTGAGGTCTGGAATTACGCCGCGAAGCTTCTGCAGGCCTCCCGATGAGTGCCTACTGGTCATCACCTCATCAAACAGCAAAAGGACACCGGCCTCGAGGCAGGCCTCCCGGAGCGCGCGCAGAAACTCCAAATTCGCCGGGATGCAGCCGCCCGAGCCCATCATGGGTTCAAGAATGACGGCGGCGATTTCACCGGCATGCGCGCAAAGGAGTTCGATCGTTTGCGGCGTATCGTTGTAGTCGGCCAGCGTGACGGGAATGGGCGAATTGATTGGGCTGCCGGCCCCGACCAGTGTCAACAAACCTCCGTGGTATCCGCCCCTAAAGGCCAGAATGCCTGGGCGACCCGTAAAGGCGCGAGCCGCACCGAGCGCCATCATGTTGGCCTCGGTGCCGCTGTTGGTGAAGCGCAGGCGTTCGCATGATGGAAAGCGCGCGCACAGCAACGCTGCGAGCTGACCTTCGCGCTCGCCGACCGACGCGAGATTAAGTCCGCGTTCGATGGCAGCGTGCAGGGCGGCCTGAATGCGGGGCTCGGAATGACCGAATAGCCCCGCCGTATACTCGCCACAGAAGTCGATGTAGCGATGATCGTCCACATCTTCGAGGAAGCAGCCGTGACCGCGGGCCATCGCTGTTGGAAACGGCGTGTAGAACAAGACGGAGCGCGTGTTGCCACCCGGCAGGACGGCGCGCGCGCGCCGATGTATGCCCTCGCTCAGCGGGCGCGCCGCGGCATATCGCTCTCGGGCTTCTGCCAGCGCGCTATTGAGATCGCTGTTGTGATGTCGCGTCGCGGTCATACGGGACGTCCTTTTGGTGGTCGCCAGCGTAACCTGCCGCAGTTTCTTGATCTGTGCAAAGGTCAGGCGATGCGACCGCCTTGGGCGGAGAGCGGGGCGCTGGCAATGCGTGCTGTGCGCGGCAGCCTGCCAACTGCGGCTGCCGGACGCTAGCGCCGCAAATCGTTGAACTCCGAGTTTTTCGCCATGAAGGCACGCACGAAAGAGCATTCCGGCTCGACCTTTAATCCCTGCCGTCGCACCTCTTGCAAAACCTCGCGGACAAAGGCGGAACCGGCGCCGCTGCCGCGCAGCGCCGCCGGCACCTCGGTGTGGAAGATTGTGACCGTCCCGGCCTCCAGGCGGTAGCTTGCGAAGGCGGTCCCACCCTCGACATCGCGCTCATATCTGTGACGCGAAGCGTTGTTGCGCAGCGGCGCGTTCGACATTGTTGGCAACCTTTCGTGCGGGGCTGAATGAGCACGCTTGCTTCGCGCGAGCGCGGCCGAGAGATAAGCGAGTGCGCACCTGAAAACACCAGAGCCCAGAAGTCGTTCGAGCTGTTAACATAGCAGTAGGCACTGCCCTGAGATGGGCGTACCCTGCCGATGCGCGTAAGGCAACGGACGATCGGCAATGCTTGACTGGTTTCAGCGGCTGCTGCCCCGCGAGGACAAGTTCTTCCCTTTGTTGGCGGGGCACGCCGCCGCAATCGCCTCTGCAGCGGAAGCTTTGCGACGCATGCTCGATGGGGGCGATGCGGTACTGCGCCACTGCCGCTCGGTCATGCGGCATGAGGAGGAGGCCGACGCCATCACTCGCGAGGTGCTGATCGGCGTGCGAAGTAGTTTCATCACGCCCTTCGATCGTGGCGACATCAAAGACCTGATCACCGCGATGGACGACGCCATCGATCAGATGCAAAAGACGGCAAAGGCCATCGTTTTGTTCGAAATAACAGACTTTGCGCCGCAAATGCGCAGCGTCGCCGACGGCATTGGCGAGTGTTCCGAGTTGGTGCAAAGGGCCATGCCGCTGCTGGCCAACATCGGACAGCACGCTGGACAACTGAACGAGATTTGCCAGCAAATCAGCCGCATCGAGGGACGCGCCGACGAAACCTACGACGACGGCCTCAAGCAGCTTTATCAGCGCGCGAAGAGCGGCGACACCATGGAATTCGTGCGCAGCAATGAGATTTACGACCATCTCGAGAAGAGTGTCGATCGTTTCGACGACATCGCCAATCAAATACAAGGCATCGTCATCGAACACGTATAGGCTGGCGGGGATGCAACATGGATGCTGCCGGACTGGGATTATTGTTCGGCCTGATCGCTGCCGCCCTGCTGTTCGATTTTTTGAACGGTCTGCACGATGCGGCAAACTCCATCGCAACCATCGTTTCCACTAGGGTACTCCCGCCACGGGCTGCCGTATTCTGGGCCGCGTTCTTCAACTTCATTGCCTTCCTGTTCTTCGGCCTCCACGTGGCGCAAACGGTGGGCACGGGCATCATCGATCCGGCAGTGGTGACGCCACGCGTTATTTTCGCTGCTCTCACGGCCGCCATTGTCTGGAACCTAATCACGTGGTGGGCCGGGATCCCATCGAGCAGCTCCCACGCGTTGATCGGCGGGCTCATTGGGGCGGGCGTGGCTAGTGCGGGCCCAAGCTCGATCGTCTGGACAGGGGTCAGCAAGACGGTCGCTGCCATTGTGCTTTCGCCGGCGGCCGGTTTTGTGCTGGCCCTTGCCCTGGTCTTGGGCGTTTCTTGGACATTCGTGCGCAATACGCCCTATGCAGTCGATAGCCTCTTCCGGCGCCTCCAGTTTGTCTCTGCCTCTCTATACTCGCTGGGACATGGCGGCAACGATGCCCAGAAAACCATGGGTATCATCGCCGCCCTCCTATTCGCACAGGGACATCTGGGCAACGAGTTTTACGTGCCGCTTTGGGTGGTCCTCAGTTGCCAGGCGATGATGGCGCTGGGCACCCTGTTTGGCGGCTGGCGTATTGTGAAGACGATGGGATCGAAAATAACCCGCCTGACCCCGATGCAAGGGTTCTGCGCCGAAACCGGCGGTGCGATCACCCTGTTTGCTGCCACTGGGCTCGGCATTCCCGTGTCCACCACCCACACCATCACCGGGGCCATAGTCGGTGTTGGCGCCGCAAGAAGGGTTTCGGCCGTGCGTTGGAACGTCGCCAGCGACGTCGTCACCGCCTGGGTCATCACGCTTCCGGCCGCTGCCCTGGTTGCCGCCCTGACCTATGCGAGTATGAGTTTTTTCGCCTGAACGCTTGCGGGCGGCGCAGGCGCGCGTCCGAAACGAGCTTTGAGCGCGCCGCTGGATTTTGTTGGCGGCGGTCGGCCCCGTGCGCCCATGGCCAGGCAACAGAGCCGGCCGCGCTTCGGCAGCTGGGGACCGTCGCCACCGGACCGCGGCGGCCCCACCGGGCGGCTGCTGTGCTCAGTAATCCATCCCTCCCATGCCGCCGCCCGGCATCGGCATTTGCGCGGCCTCTTTTTTCGGCCGCTCCGCCACCGTCGCCTCAGTGGTGATCAAGAGACCGGCGATTGAGGCCGCCCCCTGCAGAGCATTGCGCACCACTTTGGTCGGGTCGATGACCCCCTGGCTGGTCAAGTCGCCATATTCACCGGTCTGGGCATTGTAGCCGAACGCATAGCTGGCCCTGTCGAGGATCTTGCCAACGACGACCGAGCCGTCCTCACCGGCGTTGATGGCGATCAAGCGCGCTGGCCAGGACAGCGCCTTGCGAACAATATTGATACCAACCTTTTGATCATCGTTTTCCGCAATGAGCTCATCGAGCGCTTTGGCGGCGCGTAGCAGTGCCACGCCGCCGCCGGGGACGATGCCTTCTTCGACCGCTGCGCGCGTTGCATGGAGGGCATCGTCGACCCTATCCTTGCGCTCTTTGACTTCAACCTCGGTGGAGCCGCCGACCTTGATGATGGCGACGCCGCCAGCCAGCTTGGCTAACCGTTCCTGCAGCTTCTCCCTGTCGTAGTCGGAGGTCGTCTCCTCGATCTGCGCCTTTATCTGGTTGATGCGCCCCTCGATGTCCTTCTTCTTGCCGGCACCATCGATGATGGTCGTGTTCTCCTTCTCGACAAGCACGCGTTTGGCACGGCCCAGCATATTCAGCGTCACGTTCTCAAGCTTGATGCCGAGATCCTCGCTGATCAACTGGCCGCTGCTGAGCACGGCTATGTCCTCGAGCATCGCCTTGCGACGGTCACCAAAGCCAGGGGCCTTGACGGCTGCCACTTTGAGCCCGCCGCGAAGCTTATTAACTACCAGCGTTGCCAGCGCCTCGCCTTCAACTTCTTCGGCAATGATGAGCAACGGCCGAGCCGCTTGGACGACCGCTTCAAGCAGGGGTAGCAGCGGTTGCAAGCTTGCCAGTTTCTTTTCGTGAATCAGGATGTATGCGTCTTCAAGCTCAGCCACCATCTTGTTTGCGTCGGTGATAAAATAGGGCGAGATGTAGCCGCGATCGAACTGCATGCCTTCGACAACACTAAGTTCGGTTTCGAGCGACTTGGCCTCCTCAACCGTGATTACACCCTCCTTGCCCACCTTCTGCATTGCCTCGGCAATCATCTTGCCGATTTCGCTGTCGCCATTTGCCGATACCGTCCCGACTTGGGCGATCTCCTCGTTGTTGGTCACCTTCTTGGATTTTGCCTTGAGCTGATCAACGACGGCGCGCACGGCCTGATCAACGCCGCGCCGCAAATCCATGGGATTGGCGCCGGCCGCCACCGACTTTGAGCCTTCTTTGACAATGGCCTGAGCCAGCACGGTCGCCGTGGTGGTGCCATCACCGGCAACATCGGAGGTCTTGGAGGCGACCTCGCGCAGCATCTGTGCACCCATGTTCTCGAACTTGTCCTCGAGTTCGATCTCCTTGGCGACGGTGACCCCGTCCTTGGTCACACGCGGAGCCCCGAACGACTTGTCGAGCACGACGTTGCGGCCTTTCGGCCCAAGCGTCACCTTGACCGCTTCGGCCAAGATGTCGACCCCCCGCAGCATGCGATCGCGGGCATCTTGAGAGAACTTTACGTCCTTCGCTGCCATTGGTGGTTCCTCCAGGTTTTTTGCTTCGACCGTCGCATCCGCTCGCCAGAGGCCCGTGTGACGAGGCATGTTCACACGGGGTGCCTGAGCAGGCGGACGAACTAGCTGTCGGCGGCGCGCCAAATCGACTGGGAGCGCTCCGCTCCTGAGTTCGGCCGGCTTCTATCGCGCATTCGCCGAAAAGGCGACATGGCGGCGCCGATGGCGCCACAGTAGCAGGATAGAGGAGCAATGCCCAAAGCGGCGAGGGCTTTCCTGCAAAGGGGATGCGAATTGCTTGTGGCGATGCACAACGCTGGCGGGAAGGAGCCGCTTGCGCCGGCAACTTGTCCCCTGCCGACTGTCAAGCCCTTCAACAAAGCCGCTTTGCTGCTTTGGCAACTGAGCCAAACACGGGGATTGAGCGACCGATCGCCGGCCTTGGCGGCGCCTGCCGATCAGGGGGTGTCGAGGCTCGCGGGCGTCGAGCAACGGGGCGACAGTGTGCCTGCCAGCGCAATTGCTGTGCAACGATCAGGTATCATATGATCGCGGGCTGTGCGCCGCCAGGTTATAGGCCTTGCAGGACCGAGTCCGTGAGCCAGGGTGCGATCAAGATCTACTTCGACTACAAGAGCCCCTACGCCTATCTGGCGAAGGATTTGACCTATGAGCTTGAGCGGGAAACCGGGGCGCGGGTCGACTGGCTGCCTTATACGCTCGATATTCCTGCGTATCTGGGCAGCGCCCGCGTCGATGCGACAGGCAAGGTCGTGGAAGAGAACCGCAATGCCCACCAGTGGCGCAGGGTCAAGTACAGTTACATGGACTGTCGGCGCGACGCCAACCGGCGCGGCCTGACGCTCCGAGCACCCAGGAAAATATTCGATTCATCTCTTGCCAACATCGGCATGCTGTATGCGAAGCGCCACGGCGTCCTTCGCGACTATCACGATGGCGTCTTTGCGCGATTTTGGCGGCGCGAGCTCGACATCGAGAACCCCGCGGCGCTGGCCGCGCTTTTGCAGGAATGCGGCGCCCCCACCGCCGAATTCCTAGGCTTCTTGCACGGGCAGGGCCGGCGTGACCTAACTGAGATCCGCAGCGAAGCGGAGGCCGCTGGCGTATTTGGTGTGCCGAGTTTTCTGTTTGCGGACGGCGACCTGTATTGGGGGCGCGAGCACCTGCAGCGCGTCCGCGAGCGCTTGCTCACCGGCCGATAGCCGCAACCTTGTTCGCCAAGTACGGGTGTTCAATAAACTGTTCTCGTGCACCAGGCATGACGCCCGTGGTCGATGGGCGGCAAGCAAAACACTGACGACATCGGCCGCTCGCGACGGATGCGCGACCGGCATCCCGCCGCATCGGCTGCCAGCAAAACCGCCAGACTGGTCCCAGGGTCGGCGGCAAGCGGCCTGCAAGCATCGGTGCGGCACTGCAGCCTTTCACCTCTTGCCGACGGGGAGCTGATGGAACGGAAGCTCCTTGTCGACGCGCACGTCGGGCGGTAAGCCGAGCACGCGCTCGGCGATGATATTGCGCATGATCTCATCGGAGCCGCCGGCGATGCGCAAAGCGGGCGACGTCAGCAACGCTTGCTGAAACGCTGCCGCTACGGGTGCCAGTTCCGGATCGCACAGCACGCCGCCTTGCTCCATTAAATCCATGGCGAAAGCGGCGATATTCTGCAGTTTCGAGGCATTAACCAGCTTGCCGATCGACAACTCCGGTCCTGGCGTCTCGCCGCGAGACAGCGCCGTCATGGTACGGAAATTTGCATACTTGAGCCCCTGGCTCGAGACGTACCAGTCTGCCAGCTTGTCGCGCACAGCCTGGTTTCGCAACGCCGGCCCGTCATCGAGATCGAGCTTGCGGGCCAGCTCAAAGATGTCCTCCACGCCGACGCCGAACTCTACTGCCGATGGTGTAGCGTTCATTCATCAGTGTTGTCAGCGCCACCTGCCAGCCGTCGCCCACGGCGCCGAGGCGCTGGCTGTCTGGCACGCGCACGTCCTTGAAGAACACCTCATTGAAGTGCGAGGCACCGGAGATCTGCTTGATCGGCCGGATCTCGATCCCCGGCGACGTCATGTCGATGAAGAAATAGGTCAATCCCTTGTGCTTCTTGGCCGAGAAGTCACTGCGCGTGACCAGCACGCCATAGTCGCAATAGTGGGCACCTGATGTCCAAATCTTCTGGCCATTGACGATCCAGTCATCACCAGCGCGCTCAGCGCGCGTGCGCAGGCCGGCGAGATCGGAGCCGGCGGCGGGCTCGGAGAAGAGCTGGCACCAGATCTCTTCTCCGCGCAGCGCTTTTCTGGCGAAGCGGTCGCGCTGCGCTTGCGTGCCCCAGGTGCAGATCGTCGGGATGCACATGCCAAGGCCAATGTCGAACAGGCCGCGTGGCACGGCATAGTTTGCTTCCTCCTGATCGTAGATCACTTGCTGGATGACGCTGCCGCCCCGCCCGCCCCAGGCCGTGGGCCAAGCGATGCCGGCAAAGCCGGCATCTGCCTTCTTCGCCTGCCAGGCTTTGGCGCGCCCGCGGAACTCGGGATCCTCGTTGCCGGCGCGGTAAACCATCCCCGTGCCGGGCGCGCGTGGCTTGGCCTCCTTGGCCAGGAAGCTGCGGACGCCGGCGCGGAATTGGGCTTCCTCGGGCGTGTCTTCGAAATCCATGTTCCCCTCCGCTCACAATGGGGCGTTGGCCGCTTCCAAGTGGGTGATCAGGCGATCTTTCCATAGCCTTGTGCTTCCGAGCGCGAGCGCCAAAAGCTTGGCTCGGCGATAGTGCAGGTGGCAGTCGAACTCCCAGGTGAAGCCCATGCCGCCGTGCACCTGGATGTTCTCTTTGGCCGCCAGGAAATAGGCTTCGTTTGCCGCTATCCGTGCTGACGCCGCCGCCAGCGGCAGTTCGACGGCATCGCGACTGAGCGCCCAGGCACCGTAGTAGGCATTCGCTCGTGCAAGCTCGATTGCAACATAGACGTCGGCAAGCTTGTGCTTGATCGCTTGATAGGAGCCGATTGGCCGGCCGAAGGCGTAGCGCTCGAGGGCATAGTCGCGCGCCATCTCGAGCGATCTTTGGGCGCCGCCGACTTGTTCGAAGGCGAACAGCACGGCAGCGCGCTGCTCAATACGCCGCAACAACGCCTCACCATTGCCGTGTTCGCCGATGACTTCCGCAGCCGCGCCATCGAAAATGATGCGCGCGTATGACCGGGTGGGATCGATGGTGTCGACGCGATGCCGAGAAACGCCAGATGTCTTGAGGTCGACCAGGGTCAGCAACATGCCGCGGTCGCTCTGGGCAGCGACCACGGCAACGTCTGCCACGTCGCCGTCGGGTACCGGCAGCTTGTCCCCCGCAAGCGCGCCGTTGCGAAAGGTGGTGCGCAGCTTACTCGGCTCGGCCGTGCCAGGTCCTTCTGCCAGTGCCAGCGTGCCAATGCCCTGGCCGCTAGCGAGCTTTGGCAGCCAAGTCTTCTTCTGCGCTTCGCTGCCGCCGAGCATGATGGCTTCCGCCGCCAGGTAGATCGATGACGAGAACGGTATCGGTGCCAGTGCCGAGCCGAGCTCCTCGGCCAGCACACACAGGCCGAGATGACCGAGCCCAGCCCCGCCGTAGGCCTCCGGGATGGCGGCGCCGGTCCAGCCCATGGCGGCGATCTCTTGCCAAAGGCGCTCGTCATAGGGCTCGGCGCCCTCCAGGATCCGTCGCGCGGTCGCCGGCGGGCAGCGCTCGCGCAGAAATTTGCGCGCTTGCTCACGCAAGGCCTTCAGGTCGTCACTGAAATCGAAATTCATAGGTCGCCTTTCCGAGCATCCCTAGCGCCCCTACGTCGGCACGCGGGCCGTAACCTCGCGCAGCGAAGCACCGCTCTCGGCCAGCTGCTGCAATAACTCCGAAGGTCGCCAGCGCGCGCCGTAGCGCTGGTGCCAGATCGCCACCTGGTTATACACCTGGCGGGCGCCAATCTGGTCGGCCCAATACATCAAACCGCCCCGGTAGCGCGGAAAGCCGAAGCCATTGAGCCACATCACATCGATGTCGCTGGCGCGCAGCGCCTTGCCCTCTTGCAGAATCTTGCAGGCTTCGTTGACGGAGGAAAACAGCAGGCGGTGCAGGATTTCCTCGTCCGTAAAGCTCCTCTGGGTGATGCCCAGCTCGCCAACCACGGTCTTGATAATCTCGTGCACTGCCGGATCGACGATGGGGGTGCGATCGTTGTCCTGGTAGCGATACCAGCCCGCGCCCGTCTTCTGACCCAGCCGTCCCATCTCCACCAGCCGGTCCGTGATTGGCAAGCCGCGATAGTTGGGATCGGCCGCGGCGCGGCGCTTGCGGGTGGCGTAGCTGATGTCCAGGCCCGACATGTCGTTGACCGTGAACGGACCCACGGGATAGCCGAACGCGACCATGACCTTGTCGACCTGCTCGGGCAGGGCGCCCTCCTCGACCATTAGGCCCTGCTCCAGATTGAAGGGGATGCGCGTGCGATTGGCGACGAAGCCGTCGCAATTGCCGGCATAGGCGCTGATCTTGCCGATGTCGCGTCCAAGCTTCATGGCTGCGGCCAAGGTCACGGGCGACGTCTTTGCCCCATGCACCACCTCGAAGGTCTTCATCACGTTGGCGGGCACGAAAAAGTGCGTTCCCGCGACCGCCTCGGGCCGCTTGGTGACGCTGGCAATCTCGTCGATATCCAGCGCCGATGTGTTGGAGAACAGCAGGGCGTCCGGCTTCATTACGGCGTCGAGTTGGGCGAACACCTCCTTCTTGACGGGCATCTCCTCGAAGACGGCTTCGATCACCGCGTCGCAATCGGCAATCGCCGCGAAACTTTCAACCGGCTCAAGCAAAGCCAAACGCCGCTCCATCTCGGCTTGCGTGAGGCTGCCGCGCCGGACGCTGGTCGCGTAGTTGGCGCGGATCCGCTGCATACCCTTCGCCAGCACCTCGGGCGAAGCATCAAGCAGCTTCACCGGGAAGCCGTGGTCGGCGAAACTCATGGCAATGCCGCCGCCCATGGTGCCCGCCCCGACGACGGCGGCCGTCTTGATCTCGGGAAGCTCGAGACCTTTCGGCAGGGTCGGGATCTTGGCGACTTCACGCTCGGCAAAAAAGGCGTAGCGTAGCGCCTTTGCCTCCTCGGAGTTTTCCAGTTCCGCGAACAATTTTCGTTCCGTGGCGATGCCCTCGTCGAAGGGCAGGTTCACCGCCGCCTCGACACAAAGGATGCAATGATAGGGGGCTTTTTGCTTGCCGGCCTTGCGGGCAATGGCCTTGCGCATGGCTTCGAACATGTCGGGGTCGGCCTTGGCTTCTTCCAGCCGATCCGTCCTATCGCGCAGGCGCGGAAGTGGGCGTGTATCGGCCATGCGCTCGGCCCAGGCGATGGCTTCGGTGCGCAGATCCTTGCCTGGGACGATCTCGTCGATGATGCCCAGCGCTTTCGCCTCCTCGGCGGGTACGTGCCGGCCCGAAAGGATCATCTCCAGCGCCCGCTTCGGCCCGACGAGCCGCGGCAGCCGCTGCGTGCCGCCGCCGCCCGGCAGGATGCCGATCAGCACCTCTGGCAGTCCGACCTTGGCGCTCGGCACGGCGATGCGGTAGTGGCAGGCGAGCGCGTGCTCCAAGCCGCCCCCCAGCGCGTAGCCGTGGATGGCGGCGACGACCGGTTTGGAGCTGGCATCGAGCACGTCCGGCACCGGGCGCTTCGGTGCCGGCCGCGGCTTGCCGAATTGGCGAATGTCGGCACCCGCAATGAAACTGCGGCCGGCGCCGATCATAACCATGGCCTTGACACGGCCGGGTCCGCGTCGCCTGCCTCGAGCGCCGCGATAATGCCGTCGCGGACGCCCGGACCCAGCGCATTGACGGGCGGATTGTCGATGGTGATGACGCCAATGCTGCCTCCGCGACCTCGAAGCGGACCAATGGCTTGTCGTCTGCCGCAGTCGCCATGGCGTTTGCCTCCCAATGGTTTAGCCCTGCGCAAGCGTCAGTTTGTTGCGCAGATTTTCCGGCGCGCAAGATGGCGCCGGAAGCAGGCCGCGCCGCCGTGCGGGTTCAAAGATCCTTGCGGGCAAAAAGAACCCCTGACGCGCAAAGACATCGACTCGCGCCAAATCCGAGGGCTGCAAAGGTTTGCCGTCAAAATTCGGGGCGCGCGCGGACCATCCCCACTTTGCAGGAGGCCGTGTTTGGCAAAAGGCGGCGCCAAGCCGCTTCGCGTTATCCCCGCCTGTGGTCCAGCTGTTTGAGATCAAAAACTTTTTGGCGCCTTGCGCATCGAGCTCGCACGGCAACATCCCGATTGTTCGCGCCCAGTCTATCCCGGCGAGGCATTTGGCCAAACTCTTTAACTCATTGGAGCCGAACAGCCGGTCCTGCTGGCGATCGCCCGTGGTCACGGCGGGCCGCACGCGCGACAAGCTGCTGTTTGCCAGGGGCTGCGAGGCGGTGAGTGGTTGCCCTCTCGCCACAGGGCGCCTGCCAATTGTCCATGCGCGGCGGGTTATGCTTCGGCAATACCGCAGCCTACGCAGCCTCGGTGGTGGGGTAGGTTTGCGTTGATGGAGCGTAAAATGGTGCGGGTTGCTGGCCGGGTTGGTCGACACGTGCGGTCGATCGCAACCGCTCTCTTTGGCCTGTCGTGCTTCCTTGCGGGCTCGGAGGCGTTGGCTCAGAGTCTCACCGGGGGACCGATCACCGCAGCCACGGGCCGCTCGCAACTGATGCCGTGAGCCAGAACGAGAAAGAGCTGATCGATCGCGAGGTGCTGGGCGGCGGCGCCCGGGCCGCGGCGCTCTCGGGGGCGGCGGCCTCGGCACCTTCTCAACTGGCCGCTTGCGCGGCTCGGGCCATGACGCATTGCGGCCGCCGGACGATCAATCCTTCTCCTATGATACTAAAGAATCCTCTGCCTTCGCCAATGTGGTCGTCAGCGTGCCCGGCACCGTGCTCGGTGGGCAGATGAAGGTCAGTGGCTTTGTCGGCCACAATGATGTTTCGCTCGATCTGAAGTCCAACGACCTCGCCATCCTCGAACCAAATCAGACGGGCAGCGCTGAAAATGGATCGATCATCGCCGGCGCACGGTGCTTTGGTCTCTTCGCAACACCTATGCTCTGGCCAGCATTGTTGGCACCTGGGGGCAAACCACCTTGCACGATGGCGTCGATGATTGTGGCTACACGGTTCCGCCCCATCCCACTGGCTGCAACCACAACCGCTACAATTTCAACACCGCCGGCTTCATCGGTACCTTGACCGCCGGCCAGATCTTTGAGCTTGGCGGCCCGGCCGGCCCTAAGCTCGATCTGCGGGGCTCGGTCGGCTACATCCACAACAGCGGCGACACTTTCAAGAACGTCTTTGGCAATGATCAGAAGTACACCTACTCGACCTGGACGGGTACCGCCGCCGCGACCCTGTTCACTAACATGCCGCTCAGCAGACGGCGCCTTTTTGCGCCCCTACATCCAAGGCTACGTCCGGCAGGAGTGGGGCTACCGAAGCGGGTTTGATTTCGTCGTGGCCGAGGAGACATTTCTGGGACGAATTTTCGTCACGAGCAGAAACATCTTTATGGCGGCGTCGATGCCGGTCTGACCTATACCCAAGGCGACACGACGTTCGGCGCGGCGATCTACTACGAAGCCTCAGGTGACGAGCGCTCCCTCGGCGGCCGTTTGGGTCTCAGCCAGAAACTGGACGGCCTCGCCGCCAAAGCCCGGGACTTCACCTGGTCCGGGTTCTATGTCGGCGTCAACGGTGGCATGGCTTGGGGCGATGCCGCTGCGCGCACGTCTGCTGTCTGCAACGATACGCACAACCTTGAGGCTCTTGACCATCCCGAGGGCCTTATTCACTTCAATGCATTCGACTGTCCGTTCGCTCGGCATCCCCGCCGGATCAGCTTGCCGTCGTCGGTGCCGCCGGCACCGGCGCAATGTCGGACCGGGGTTTCCTGGGCGGCGCGCAGGCTGGTGTCAATCTGCAGAAGGGCAGCCTCGTCTATGGCCTGGAAGTTGATCTGCAGTCCTTCAGGCTCGGGCGCTTCGCGCTCAGGGGCGGGGGCTGATCCGAAAGATGCGACCAATCTAATCACGGTGGCAACCTCGTTCGATACCGACTGGCTGTTGACGGCGCGCAGCCGCCTTGGCTGGACCATCAGTCCCAACACCCTTGTCTATGTGACCGGTGGCGTGGCCGCAACGGAGCTCGCGGTGAAGAATTCGCTCACCTCCTCGGTCTCTAACGCCGAGGGTGCGGGGAGCGCCAGCGGACGGGTGGTGGGATGGACCGTCGGCGGCGGGGCCGAGTTGGCGCTGGGCGGCAACTGGACCCTGCGGGGTGAATATCTCTATCTGGACTTCGGCAAAGTGACCGCCAATGCGCAAGTGGCGGATGATCAGCATGGTTTCACCAACAACTTGGCTAGCACGGTCGATCTGACCGCCCACATTGTTCGCGCCGGTCTCAACTACAAGTTCTGAGACCGAGCGCGGTACCGTTGCCGGTCGGCAGTGTCGCCGCGGGCCGCTAATGCGAGCCCGGCAGCCGCGCCGCTGCTGGTCGCACACCCCACTGTCTGTTTCCTCGATATTGCCCTGCAGACACAAGGCCCGGGTCTCAGCGCATCAAGCTCGGCAGCCAAAGCGAGATCGCCGGGAAGGCGATGAGGATGGCCAGCCGTACGATATCTGCGACCATGAACGGCAGCACGCCACGGAACAGCACGCGCGTCGGCACGTGCGGCAACAGCGCATTAATCACGAACAGGTTCATGCCGACGGGCGGACTGATGAGGCCGATTTCCACGACGACGACAATCAGAATGCCGAACCAAATCGGATCGAAGCCGAGATGCACGATCAAGGGAAAGAAGATCGGCACCGTCAGCAAGATCATGGATAGTTCCTCCATGGCCGTGCCGAGGATCACATAGATCGCGCAAATCGCGCCTACCACCATGATCGGCGATAGGTTCAGCGAGGTGACGAGGTTCTTCAGGTCGCCAGGCATCGTCGTATAGTTGACGAACTCGGCAAACATCAGCGCGCCAGTGAGGATGGCGAACAGCATCGCCGTCGTGCGTGCCAATTCAACGAGCGCATCGAGCAGCGTGCGCCAGCTCAGGGCCCGGCGCGCCAGCGCGAAGCAGAGCGCGCCGAACGCCCCCATGCCCGCACCTTCCGTGGCCGTGAACACGCCGCCATAGATGCCGCCCATGACGACGACGAAGAGGGCCAGGACCGCCCACACCCCCTTAAGCGCGCGCCAGCGCTCGGCCCAGCTCGAGCGCTTGCCGCGCGGGCCCGAAGCCGGGTCCACAAGGACGGTCCATTGCACGGCAAGGCATAACAGCAAGGTGGCGACGATGCCCGGCAGCACCCCGGCAGCAAATAGCTTGCCGATGTTGGTTTCGGTCAACACGCCGTAGATCACCATCAGGGTCGAGGGAGGAATGAGAATGCCAAGGGTGCCGCCGCCGGCGATGGCTCCCGTCGACAAGCGATCCGAGTAGCCGAGCCCCTTCATGGCCGGATAGGCGACCTTGGCCATGGTGGCGGCGGTGGCGATCGAAGAGCCGCAAATGGCGCCGAAGCCGGCGCAAGCCACCACCGTTGCCATCGCCAGCCCGCCGCGCAAGTGGCCGATGAAGGTGTAGGCGGCGCGAAACAGTTCCTGCGACATGCCGGCCCGCGTGACCAGATTGCCCATCAGGATGAACAGCGGCACGACCGACAGGGTGTAGTTGCGCCCGGTCTCGTAGATTTTGGTCTCGACCATCGCCATGGCCGGTGCGAAGTTCCAATCGCGTAGATAGGCGACGCCGAGAAAGCCCATCACCCCCATGGCGAGCGCGATCGGAACGCGCAACAGGGCGAGCAGAAGCATCAGGCCGAGGCCGATCAGAGCTTCCGTCATGTCGGGCTGATCTTGTCTGGATTGAATGTCGCCCCGGACCGTTCATCCGGGCCCGGAAAGGCGACCTTGGCGAGATGCACCACGGCCGTGACGGCGACCATCAGCGCCATAACGTAGACGAACGGGCTGACCGGCAGGCGCAGAACCTCCGTGGTGTCGCCGTAGGCGGCGATCTTGTCGGCCTTGACCCACACACGCCAGGCGAGGCCGAGGAGCACTGTCCCACAAACCAGGTCCATCAGGCGGCGCAGTAAACGCCGGCCCCAGGGCGTCAAGGCGCGGTCAATGAAGTCGAGCGTCACATGTTCACCGGCCCGCGAGGCCAGCGGCAAACCCGCAAAGATCAGCGACAACAGCAAGAGCTCGGTGATCTCAAAAGCGCCGCGCAGCGGCCAATTGAAGATGTAGCGGCTAACGACGTCGACCGTTGTCAGTAACATCAGTGCGCTGAGCAGCACCGCCGCGGCGGCTCCCAGCGCCCGATCGAGCCAGGAGCCGGCGTCGAACTGATTGGAAGTCACCGTCGGTCCCGTCAGTTGCCGGCCGCAACGTGTTTGAGCTCTTCACGGAACTCGGCCAGCACCTTGGCGCCATCGAGGCCTTTGGCGCTGGCATTCTTGACCCACTCATCCTCGATGACCTTGGCGCGCTCCTTGACGCCTTGGATCAGCTCGGGCGAGGCTTCGGTGATCTGGATCCCCACCTTCTTCATTTCGTCGAAGGCGGCGCGATCCGCGGCGTCCCAGGCCTTGCCGGCCAAGCGCGCCAGCGCTTCGCCCGAGACCGACGTGATCGCCTCCTGGTCCTCCTTGGCGAGCTTGTTCCAGCGGTCCTCGTTCATGAAGAAGCCGAACGCCGAGCCATAGAAGCCGCCCGGAAACAGCGTGGCGTACTTGACGACCGTGCCGAGCTTGAAGGAGTTGATCGACTCGAGCGGGAAGAACGTGCCGTCGGCTACGCCCGAACTAAGCAGCTCATAGGATTCCGGGGCAGGTTTCACGAAGGCGGAGGCCCCCAGCGCGCGCGCCATCTGCTCGGAAATGCCGCCGCCGGAGCGGATTTTCATCCCCGCCAGGTCCTCCACCTTGTTGATCGGCCGCTTGGTGTTGAACATTTGGCCGGGGCCGTGCGTGAACACCCCGAGCAGCTTGACGCCTTTGTATTCGCCAACGGCGTGCAAATGCTTCCAGTGGATCCGCGAGAAGGCGACCGAGTTGATTTCGGCCGTGGCGCCGCCACCGGGCAGCTCGGGCAGCAGCGGCAGGATGTGGCGGGCCGGCGTGTAGCTGGCGGTAACATAGGAAACGTCGACGAGCCCGTCCCTGACGGCATCGAAGGTTCCGGGAGGAGCTGAGGGGTGCTTCGGCAGCATTTGGAACTTGACACGGCCGTTCGTCGCCTTCTCCACGTTTTGCGCCCATACAGCCAGCACGTCCTTTGTCAACGAGTGCGACGGCGGCACCCAGCTCGACATCGTCATGGTGGTTTGCGCAGCGGCGGCGAAGGACCAGCCGGCGGTCGCAACAAGGCTCACTGCGACGATAGCGTACACCCTGAAACTGGCATTGCGACCCATGTCGTATCCTCCCGAACGGCTTTACCGTTCTCTTATCGGCCATCTCGGCGCCGGCAGCGTCAAGGTCTTTTGCGAGGACGCGGCGCACGCTCGCTATTTTTTTTGGCCCTACTCCCGCGGCCATTCCGCCGCGCCAGAGTGGGTCGTCGCGCCCAGCCGGGCCGGCCCCACCAGTTTGGCATATTTTTCCATCACCCCGGCCAGGGCTTGTGGCGGGCGCGGCGCCAGCGCGGCGCCGCGGACGGCAAGGTCCGCCGCCCCGACCATGAGCTCGATCGTGCCGGCCACGCAGTCGATCTTCACGCCGTCGCCCGTGCGCGCCAAGGCGATCGGCCCGCCGAGCTCGGCCTCCGGGCCGACATAGCCGACCATCATGCCGCGCGTTGCCCCGGAAAAACGCCCATCGGTGATCAGGGCCACCTTTTCACCCATGCCTTGGCCATAAATCAGCGCGGTCACCCCCAGCATCTCGCGCATGCCCGGGCCACCCTTTGGCCCTTCATAACGGATGATCAGCGCCTCGCCCTCCTGGTATTGACGGGCCGCAACCGCGGCCATGCAAGCCTCCTCGCTGTCGAAAACGCGGGCCGGCCCCTGGAACAGGTGCCTGCCGAGGCCGGCAACCTTGATGAGTGCGCCGTCGGGTGCAAGATTGCCGCGCAACACGACCAAGCCGCCTGTGGGATGCAAGGGGCGCGACGCCGGTCGCACGACTTCCCCGTCCGGTTCCGGGTGTGCGGCCAGGTGCTGGGCCCAGGTCCTGCCCGACAAAGTCAGTGCTTCGCCGTGCAAATGGCCGCCAGCCAGCAGCGCTTGCAAGACCGCCTCGGTGCCGCCCACCCGATGCAGATCGACGGCCAGATATTTGCCCCCCGGCTGCAGATCCGCAAGTAGAGGGGTGCGGGAAAAGACCCGCGCAACGTCATCGAAGCTGAAGGCGATGCCGGCCTCGTGCGCAATTGCGGGTAGGTGCAAGCCGGCATTGGTCGAACCGCCGGTTGCGGCCACCGCGGCGGCGGCATTTTCCAGGGCCTTGCGGGTAACAAGATCGCGCGGCAGGGGCCCACCTTCGCTCAGGATCTCCGTCACGCGCCGCCCCGCACGCCGTGCCAGCGCCAGGCGTTGCGAATAGACGGCGGGCAGCATGGCCGAACCCGGCGGCGCCAGGCCCAAGGTTTCGGCGACCATCGCCATGGTATTGGCCGTGAACTGCCCGGGGCAGGAGCCGATGGTCGGTGCGCAGGCCCGCTCCAACTCCTGAAGCTCGCCCTCGCTCATGCTGTTTGCCAGCACACGCCCAACGCCTTCGTAGGCCGTGAGCACGGTAACGTCGCGCCCGCGCCAATGGCCCGGCAGCATGGCGCCGCCGTAAACGAACACGCTTGGGCAATTCAGGCGCACCATCGCCATCATCATGCCGGGAAGGGTCTTGTCGCAGCCGGCAAAGCCAAGCAGCGCGTCATAGGCATGGGCGCGCATCACCGCCTCGATCGAGTCCGCAATGATCTCGCGAGAAATAAGACTTAACCGCATCCCCTTATGGTTCATCGATACGCCATCGGAAACCGAGATCGTGCTGAAGCCGATCGGCACAGCACCCGCACTTGCGACCCCGAGCCGGGCGGCGTCCGCCTGCGGAGCAAGCGACATCGAGCAAGGCGTGTTGTCGCCATGCGTGCTGGCAATGGCAATGCGCGGCTTGGCAAGATCGTCGTCGTCAAGACCGCTTGCGCGCATGAATGCGCGATGCGGGGCGCGGTCGAGGCCCTCGACCGTAATGCGCGAGCGGTATCCATCTTTTCCCATAGTTCGGCTGGCTACCCCGGTCGAATGCTGCTGCGGTTTCTTTTCGGCCATCCAATGCGCCATGCCACGAAATCAGGGTTGGGGCAGTACGGCGGTCGCCTCGATCTCGACCTTCGCGCGTTCCTCAAGGAGCGCCACCACCTGCACCAGGGTCATGGCCGGAAAGTGCCGACCGAGCACGCGGCGATAAGCTTGCCCCACTTCGGCCAGCCGAGCCAGATACTCGTTTTTGTCCAGCACATACCAGTTGAGGCGAACGAGGTGTTCAGGCCGACCCTCAGTTTCGGCCAGCACCTCGACGATGTTTCTGAGGGCTTGTTCCACCTGGACGACGAAGTCGTCGCTCTCGAACTGCTGGCCGGCGTTCCAACCGATCTGGCCGGCGATGAACACATGCCGACCTTCGGCAACAATGCCGTTGGCGAAGCCTTTGGCTGGCGCCCAATGCTTGGGATGCAGCCGCTTGCTGGCGATCTCGCTCATGTGTGTGCCTCCGATGCGACGGAAACCTCAAGTTCTGGCCCTTTTCAGCCCGCGCCAGCCGGGTCGGCCAGCTTTCCTGCTGCAGGCCTGCCGCTAGGCGGCCAGCCGCCGCCAAGGGGACAGCAAGGCGTCCCACCGGCCGTCATTGCCGCTTCAGCTTGAAGCGCTGGACCTTGCCGGTCTGGGTCTTGGGCAAGGCCGCCAAGAATTTGATGGAGCGGGGATATTTGTAGGGCGCAATCTTGGCTTTGACGTGGTCCTGCAGGCGCTTGATGCAGGCCAGGTCCCCGACCACCTGATCCTTCAGCACCACATGCGCCTCCACGATCTGGCCGCGTTCGCTGTCGGGCACCCCGATCACCGCACATTCGGCGACGTCGGCATGTGCCAGCAGCGCCGCTTCCACTTCGGGGCCGGCGATATTGTAGCCCGACGATATGATCATGTCGTCGGCGCGAGCGACGAAGTGGAATACGCCGTTTGCATCGCGTATGAATTTGTCGCCGGTGAGGTTCCAACCGGCGCGGACGTACTTGCTCTGCCGCTCGTCGGTTAGGTAGCGGCAGCCGGTAGGACCGCGCACGGCGAGGTGCCCAACGTCGCCGTCGGCAACATCGTGCATGTCGTCGTCGACGATCCTGGCCTGGTAGCCAGTGACCGGTTTGCCGGTGGCCCCGGCCGCCGCATCGCCCAGCCGGTTGCTGATGAAGATGTGCAGCATTTCGGTGGCGCCGATGCCATCCAGGATCGGTTTGCCGGTTTTGCGCGTCCAATCCTCGAATACCGGTGCCGGCAGCGTCTCGCCGGCAGAGACGGCCAGGCGCAACGAGGACAGGTCGGCGCCCCTGTCCATGGCCACCATCATGGCGCGGTAGGCGGTAGGCGAGGTAAAACTGATGGTGGCCCTATAAGTCTCGATGATCTCGATCATGTTGGCCGGCGAGGCATTCTCGAGCAGGGTGGCCGTGGCGCCGAAGCGCAAGGGGAATACCGCCAGACCGCCTAAACCGAAGGTGAAGGCCAGGGGCGGCGAACCGACGAACACGTCATCGGGGGTAACGCCGAGAATTTCTCTTGCATAGCCGTCAGCCATAATGAGCAAATCGCGGTGGAAGTGCATTGTCCCCTTGGGCTCGCCGGTGGTGCCCGACGTGAAGCTCAACAGGGCAACGTCGTCGCGACCCGTGCGTACGGCTTGGAACTTGACCGGCTTGTTAAGGGCGATGCGGTCGAGCTCGGCGTCGTGGTTGGAAGTGCCGTCGAAGCCGATCACGTTCTTGAGAAAGCCACTATCCTTGGCGCAGGCGACCAGCTCGTCTGCGATCCGGCTGTCGCACAGCGCCAGGCTGATTTGTGCCTTGTCGACGATCTTGCTCAGTTCGCCGGCGCGCAGCATCGGCATGGTGTTAACCGCTACGGCGCCGGCCTTGGTGGCCGCCAGCCATGCCGCCACCATGGCCGGGTTGTTGCCGGAGCGGATCAGCACCCGGTTGCCTGGCCTAATGCCGAAGTCATCCACCAGGGCGTGTGCCAATCGATTGGTCCAGTCCGATAGCTCCTTGTAGGTGCGACGCCGACCATTGCCGATCAAGGCGACATTGTCGCCAAAGCCTCGCTCGACCATCCGCTCGGTCAGCTCGACGGCGGCGTTCAGGTATTCCGGGTATTGGAACTGCGGCCGCTCCAGCAGCAATTCCGGCCACTGTTCTCTGGCAGGCAGACTGTCGCGCGTGAAAGTATCGACATGGGCGCTGGGACCGAGGGGCGACGCTTGCGGGCGCGCGCCTTGCCCCTCTGCACTGGCCGCCTTTTGCTCGCCTGTGAAAAAGTTACCGAACATGCGGACCTCCACTCTCTCGCTTGCGACCCAACCGCTGCTGGTCGCCATCGGACTTTTGCTGTTGAGCGGTGGCCGCGCGCATGGCGCCAGGTGCGGCAGGCAACCCATTGCGGTCGTGGCCCACCCCGATATGCGTGCTGCTAAGCAGAGCGTACAGGGTCTCGGTATCGGCGCTGCTGTAGCCCGACAGGATTTCGCCGATCCAGCTTTCATGCGCCGCCGCCATGGCGGCGAACTGGGCGAGCCCTTTGTCGGTTAGGCGCACAAAGATGGCACGACGATCGCCTGGCTGCGCCCGCCGCTCGACGAACCGCTCCGTCACCAAGCGGTCGATTATGCCGGTGACGTTGCCGTTTGAAACCATCAGGTAGCGCGATAGCTCGCTCATCTTCATGCCGTTCTCGGCACGCGCGAGGGCGGCCATCACATCGAATTTCGGCAGCGTGGTTGCGAACTGCAGCGCGAAGCGGCGGCGCAATTCGACCTCGATCGTGCGCGCTACGCGCAGCAACCGCAGCCAAAGCCGCAGCTTCTGCTTGCCGCCGGGTTCGGCTCGGCTCGGTCGGCGCGGACCGGTCATACTTCTCCTCCCGATACCGAGATGGCCTGACCGGTGATTGCCTGGGCTGACGACGAGCACAAAAACAGCACGGTCTGAGCAACCTCGGCGGGCTGAACGAAGCGTCGCTGCGGGTTGAGTCGGGTGAGCTCGGCGGCCGCTTCCTCTTGCCCGCGACCGGTGATGGCGACGATTTTGGCGAGCGACGCCGCCAGCAGCGGCGTCTCGGTGAAACCTGGGCACACCGCATTGACCGTAACATGACGCGGCGCCAACTCGGCTGCCAAGGCGCGCGCAAGCCCAACGACGCCGTGCTTGGCGGCGCAATAGGCGGCTGCATACGGATAGCCCTTCAGACCGGCGGTGGAGGCGATAAAGACGATGCGCGGTACGCGGGCATCCGGCCGCAGGATGTCGGGCAGCGCGGCTTTGACCGTGAGAAACGCCCCCGTCAAATTAACGCCAAGCATGCGCTGCCAATGCCCGAAATCGAGCTTGGCTGCAGGGGCGCTCTCGGCCGCCCCCGCATTGGCGACGACGATGTCGATCGGTCCGTTCGCCATGCGCGCTTGTTCGACCATGGCGTCGGCGTCGGCTTCCAGGCTGACGTCGGCAACGATCGTGCTCGCATGCTGCAGGCCCGCAGCCACCTTCCGCAATGGTTCGGCGCGCCGGCCGGCCAGCGAAACGGTGGCGCCAGCGTCGGCCAACAGCTGCGCCACCGCCGCACCAATACCGCTGCCCCCACCGGTAACAAGCGCATGCCTACCGTGCATCAAACACTCTCCGTTGCCGAGGCCGCCCGTGCCGCCAAGCGATTGAGTTGCTCGCCGCCGGCGCGATAAGGCTGCGGCCAAGCTTGTCCCTGGTAACCGAGGCGTGCGGCCGCACGCAGGGTCCAATAGGGATCAGCCAGGTGCGGTCGCGCGAGGCAGCACAGGTCGGCGCGTCCGGCCATCAGAATCGAGTTGACGTGATCGGCCTCGTAGATGTTGCCAACGGCCATGGTGGCGATGCCGACCTCGTTGCGGATGCGATCGGAAAATGGCGTCTGGAACATGCGGCCGTAGACCGGCTCAGCTTGCAACGAGGTTTGCCCTGCCGAGACGTCGATGATGTCGACGCCGGCCGCCTTCAGCATGCCTGCAATTGCAACGGCGTCCTCCGGCATGATGCCTTTTGCCCCTACCCAGTCGTGCGCCGATATGCGCACCGAGATCGGCTTTGCTACCGGCCACACGGCGCGCACAGCCTGAAACACCTCCAGCGGAAAACGCATGCGGTTCTCGAGTGAACCACCATAGGCATCACTACGCCGGTTGGTCAGCGGCGTGATGAAGGCCGACATCAAGTATCCATGCGCGTAATGCAGCTCCAACATGTCGAAGCCGGCTCGTTCGGACATTTCGGCCGCCCGTACGAAGGCATCGCGCACGGCATCCATGTCAGTGCGGGTCATTTCGCGCGGGACCTGGTTGGCCGAAGACCACGGCACCGGCGAGGGCGCGATGATCTCCCAATTGCCGCCTGCCAAGGGTGCATCCGGCATCTCCCAGCCGAGCTGCGTCGAGCCCTTCGGTCCGGAATGCCCGAGTTGGATAGCGACTTTGGCGTCAGTCTCGGCGTGAATGAACGCGACGATGCGGCGCCATGCCGCTTCGTGTTCTGGCGCGTAGAGCCCGGTGCAACCCGGGGTGATGCGGCCTGCGGGCGTAACGCACGTCATCTCGGTGGTGAGGAGGCCCGCGCCGCCCTTGGCGCGTTCCGCATAGTGCACGAAGTGCCAATCCGTCGGCGCCCCATCGACCGCGCGGTACTGCGCCATGGGCGACACGACGATGCGGTTCTTGAGGGAGAGTTGGCGCAGCCGGAACGGGGCAAACATCGGCGGCCTCGCCGCCTGGGGCATGGCACCGGTTGCGGCCTGCTCGAACCATCGCTCGGCACCGTCCAGCCATTGCCGGTCGCGCTGGCGCAGGTTCTCGTGGCTGATGCGCTGCGATCTGGTCAGCAGCGAATAGCTGAATTGCACGGCATCGTGCTGCAGATAGCGCTCGACCTGCTCGAACCATTCGGTTGAGTTGCGCGCGGCGCTTTGCAAGCGCAGCACCTCGGTGCGGCGTTCCTGCTCGTAGCGGGCGAAGGCGGCCGCCAGGCTGGGCTCGCTGTCGAGGTAGTTGGCCAACGCAATGGCACTCTCGAGGGCCAGCTTGGTACCCGAGCCGACCGAGAAATGCGCGGTGGCCGCGGCATCGCCAATCAGCACGATGTTCGCATGCGACCAACTCTGGCACAGCACTCGGTTGAAATTGAGCCAGGCCGAACCGCGCTGGTGGCGGGCATTGGTCATCAGGCCATGGCCACCGAGATGGTTGGCGAAGATTTTCTCGCACATTGCCGTGGTCTCGTGCTGGCTCATGCCCGCAAAGCCGAAACGCTGCCAGGTGCGCTCCGAGCATTCGACGATGAATGTCGCGGTGTCGGCGTCGAACTGGTAGGCGTGCGCCCAAATCCAGCCGCTGTCGCTCTCCGTAAAGATGAAAGTAAAGGCGTCGTCGAATTTTTGTTGCGTCCCGAGCCAGAGATACTTGCAGGCGCGCACGTCGATATCGGGTTTGAAGATGTGAGCCAGGCCGCTGCGCACCTTGGAATTGGCGCCATCCGCGGCGACAATCAGATCGTAGCCGCGATAGTCCTCAAGATCATCGATCTCGGTTTCGAACTTGAGCGTGATGCCCAGAGCGCGGGCCCGGTCTTGCAAAATGTTGAGCAGGCGTTTGCGCCCGATGCCGCAGAAGCCGTGTCCCGATGAGCGCGTCACCGTGCCCCTGTAGTGCACGGCAATGTCGTCCCAGTAGACGAAGGCGCCATCAATCGCCCGTGTGCTTTCCGGGTCGACCGCCCGCAGGTTGGCCAGCGTCTCGTCCGAGAGCACTACTCCCCAGCCGAAGGTGTCGTAGGGCCGGTTCCGTTCGGTGACGACAATCTCGTGCGCCGGATTGCGCAGCTTCATCGCTATGGCGAAATAAAGTCCCGCCGGACCTCCGCCAAGACAGGCGATGCGCATGGTCGCCTCCGTGATCCAAGGAGCGGGCGTCAGCGTGCCCGAGGTCGCGCCGATGTTTCAAGCATGAAATTTTAGGATTGAAGTTTGTTCCTTCCCGAGCTTGTGGATTAGACTGTGCCTCTGACATGGTGGCGACGCAGCGCTCCCGGGGAGTTTGCATGACGGCAAGGGCTTCCAGGCGGCCCGCGGTGGTCTTCCTGCACGGCGTCGGTGGCTCTGCCCAGGTCTGGGCACCGCAGTTGGCGGCATTTGCCGCGGCCTCGTTCGCGCCGGTCGCTCTCGACCTCATCGGCTATGGCGCACGCCCTGCGGTCACGGTCATGAATTTCGAGGATCTTGCCGCGGATGTCGAAGCAGCGATTGCGCAACGTGGGCTCGAACGTCCCGTGCTTGTCGGCCACTCGCTCGGAGGCATGGTGGCGCAGACCGCCCTGCGGCGTAGGCCAGAGGGCTACAGCGCGGCCATCCTGTCAGCGACGAGCCCAGCGTTCGGCAATCCCGCCGGCGAATTCCAGCGCAAGTTCGTGAGCGACCGCTTGGGGCCACTTGAGAGCGGCAAGACCTTGCCCGAGCTGGCCGCAGATATCGTCGCCGGAATCATTGGGCCAGCGCCAGAGTCGGGCGGCCGCGCCCTGGCAATCGCTGCCATGTCGGCCGTGCACCCCGATACCTATCGTGCCGCGGTGCGCTGCCTTGTCACCTTCGACGAACGCGCCAACCTGGCAGCCATCCGCGTACCTGTGCTCTGTCTCGCCGGCGCGCACGATCGCAACGCGCCCGCGCAGATGATGCAGCGCATGGCCGGTCAGATCGCCGGTGCAAGCTATTATTGCCTGCCGACTGTCGGTCATCTTGCCAACCTGGAGGCGCCAGCCGCTTTCAATGCCGCCAGCCTCGATTTCCTGTGCCGTATCTTCAAATCCGACCCGGTGTAACGGAAGCGATCCATGCCTGCTCGTGACCTTGCTCGATTTGATGCCGAAGCCCCGATCTTCGATCCCATGGCGTTTCGCTTGCCGGAACAGGCTGCCGCTCTGATCGACAAGGTGCGCCGTTTTGGCCGGCGTGTCGTCGGTCCCCGTGCCGAGCGGCACGATCGCGATGCCACCTTCCCGATCGAAAACTTTCACGACATGCATGCGGAAGGCTTGCTTGCCATCTGCATTCCGCAGGACGCGGGTGGTGCCGGCGCCAGCTTTGCCACCTACTGCCTTGCGGCGGCCGAACTCGGCCGCTATTGCGGCGCCACCGCGCTATCGTGGAATATGCACGTGTGCTCGACCTTGTGGACGGGCGCATTGGCCGACGATCTGGAGATGAGCACGGCCGAACGGAGCCAGCACAATGCACGCCGGCGGCTGCATTACCAGCGCATCGTCGGCGAGGGTGCCCTCTACTCGCAGCCTTTCTCCGAAGGGGGGCCGGCGGCCGCTGGCGCCGCCGCTTTTGGTACCGAAGCCAAGCCGGTTGACGGTGGCTTCCTCGTCAATGGCAAAAAGATCTTCGCTTCGCTATCGGGCGCCGCCGACTACTATGGCGTTTTGTGCACCGAGCGGGCGGAAGGCGACGCTGCCAAGCGCCGCAATACGCTGTATCTGGCGTTGCCCGCACGCGCCAAGGGCGTCTCCGTGCTTGGCGACTGGGATCCGCTTGGCATGCGTGGCACCGTCTCGCGCACGCTTTTGTTTGAGGACGTATTCGTCCCCGAGCAGGAGATGCTGATGCCGCGCGGGGTGTATTTCCGGGCGGCGACCTGCTGGCCGCACATGTTCCTGACGCTCTCGCCCACCTACATGGGGTTGGCCCAGGCTGCTTACGATTTCACCATCGCTTATCTGCGTGGCGAGTTGCCGGGCACGCCAGCGGTGAAGCGGCGGATGTTTCCGACCAAGCAAATTGCCGTGGCCGAAATGCGCATTGTCCTCGAGCAGACCAAGTCGGTATGGTTCCAGGCCATCAGCGAAGCGCGCGCCAATCCGAGCAAGGAGCAGGTGCTGCGCGCCTACGCGGCGCAGTTCACGGTGATGGAAAACGCCAATGCGCTTGCCAGCAAGGCGATCCGTACTTGTGGCGGTCAGGCCATGCTCAAGAACCTGGCGCTGGAGCGCATTTACCGCGACAGCCGCTGCGGCTCGCTGATGCTGCCCTGGACGGCCGAGATTTGCCTCGACCGCCTTGGCCGCGAGAGCCTTTACGCAGCGGGCGAGACGGACGATTGACCACCATGGATTTGTCGGACCTCATCGACCGCAATGCCGGCTTCACGCCCGACAAGGCCGCGATTCACTTCGCCGGTGCGGCGCTGAGTTATGCGCAGTTCGCCCAGCGCATTGCCGATACCGCCCGTGCGCTCAAATCCCAGCTCGGCGTCGAGCGCGGCGATCGCATCGCCGTCCTTGCCACCAACCACCCCGACTATCTTGTCTTGCTGTATGCCTGCGCGCGGCTCGGCGCCATGCTCGTTCCGCTCAGCTGGCGCCTTGCCGTGCCCGAGCAGGTTTACATCTTGCGCAACGCCACGGTGAAGGCACTGTTGGTCGAACAGGCGTTCGCAGCCATCGCCGGGCCGCTGAGCAAGGCGCTGCCCGACGTGCACATCGTCGGATTGGATTTTGCTCCCGGGCCGGGCCCTGCTCTGGCCGCACTGCTGGCGGCCGGCAGCGGCGATGGCCGGCATCCGCATGTCGACCGTTCTGATCCACTACTGATCGTCTACACCTCGGGCACGACCGGGCACCCCAAAGGCGCAGTTTTGCGCCAGGAGGCATTGCTTTGGAACGCCGTCATGAGCCAACACATGCACGACCTGACGGCAGCGGACCATGTGCTGACCGTCTTGCCGCTGTTCCATGTTGGCGGCCTCAATATCCAAACCACGCCGGCCTTGCAGGTGGGAGCGAGCGTCACCCTCCTCTCCCGCTTCTCGTCTGAGGCCGCGCTTGCTGCCATCGCGCACAGCAAGCCGACACTGACCGTGTTGGTGCCCGCCACCATCCAAGCCATGATCGAGCATCCGGCCTGGGCGACGACCAGCTTTGCCAGCTTGAGGGCTGTTACCACCGGCTCGACGCAGGTGCCGCAAGGTCTGGTCGATGCTTTCACTCGGCGTGGGGTGCCGGTGCTTCAAGTCTACGGTTCGACAGAGACCAGCCCGATCGCAGTCTACACTCGCCTTGCCGGCGACTGGCATCGCCCCGGCTCGACCGGGTTGCCCGGCCTGGCCTGCGAGGCTCGCATCGTCGATCAGGCTGGCAACGAGGTGGCGGCGGGAACAGCCGGCGAGGTCGTCGTGCGCGGCCCGAGCACGCTCGTGGAGTATTGGCGTAATACCGCCGCCTCGCACGAGGCGTTGCGTGCGGGCTGGTTTTATACCGGCGACGTCGCGACGCGCGACGCGGACGGGCATTTTTTCATCCATGATCGCAAGAACAACATGATCATTTCCGGTGGTGAGAACGTCTATCCAGCCGAGGTCGAAAGGGTGCTCAATCAGCATCCGGCGATTGCGGAGGCAGCGGTTGTCGGTCGCGCCGACGAGAAATGGCAGCAGGTGCCCGTCGCCTACATTGTGCCGCGCCCGGGCTCGGTCGGCGACCTGGCGGAGATCGAAAACTATTGTCTGACGCAGCTCGCACGCTACAAGGTTCCGCGCGAGTATGTTTGGGTCGACAGCCTGCCGCGCAATGCCATGGGCAAGGTCCAGCATTTCCGTCTCAAAGAGCTGATGGCGCATACAGCCGGCATGCCGGTTGCCAGTGTTTCCAGCGCGGAGCAGGGGTAGCATGCGGATCGCTGTGCTGGGTGGTGGCAATGGCTCTTTGGCGGCCGCCGGCGATTTTGCGCTGGCCGGACACGACGTGCGCCTATGGCGCCGCAATGAGGCGAACGTCGCGGCGCATTTGGCTGCCGGTGGCGGCATCACCATCAAGGATTTTCGCGGTCGACACGAGACCCGTCCAGGACTGATCAGCGCGGATATTGCCGCTGCCGTGCGGGGCGCCGAGCTCATCCTGTGCCCGACGCCGGCAACCGCCCATGGCGCCATTGCGCGTGCGCTCGCCCCCCACCTCGCCGACGGCCAGGTGGTATGTCTTTCGCCGGGGACGTTCGGCGCGGTGTTGTTTGCCGAGGCGGCGCGCGCTGCCGGCAACCAGGCCGAGGTCATGTTCGCGGAGAGCGGCACTTTGCCATGGCTGACCCGCAAGCACGGCCCGTTCGAGGCCGCCATCAGTGTTCGCGCCAAGCGGCTGCCGATCGGCGTGTTCCCGCTTCGCCTGGCGGCGCCAGCGCTGGCTGTGATCGGAGGCGCTTTTCCTGGCGCAATTGAGGCTTGCGGCGATGCGCTCTCCGCCGCCCTGCTGAACGCCGGGCCCATTATCCATCCGCCGCTGATCACCATGAACGCTGCGCCCCTGGAACATTTCGAGCGCTGGGACGTGCACAAGGAGGGCACGCAGCCCTCAGTGCGGCGCGTGACCGATGCGCTCGACGCCGAACGCATCGCCATTCGCCAGGCGTTGGGCTATGGCGGGCCACATTTTCCCCTCGCCAACCACTACGCCCGCGAAGGTGAGGAATGGATGTATGGCCGCGGTTCGCATGACAAACTGACCGAGTCGGGCGACTGGCGGGAGAAGATCGTGCTGACCGAACACCGTTACATGTTGGAGGACGTTGGCATTGGTCTGTCTTTCCTGGCTTCCGTGGCGGCGCTGGCAGGCGTCGCGACACCGCTCGTGCGTGCCTTCCTGGCCTTGGGCTCGACCATCTGTAACGAGGATTTCATGCGCACCGGTCGTTCGTTGGCAAACCTTGGCCTGGATGAACTGAGCATAGGCGACCTCAAGGCGCTGCTGGAAAGGGGCTTTCGGTGAGCACCCGTCCCGCCATCGCCTGTCTCGGCGCCGGCCGCATGGCGCGCGGCATCGCCGTCGTCTTCGCCTATGCCGGTCATCGCGTGGCCATCCTTGACGTCAAGGCACGCGATGCGGCCGGCTATGCCCAGACGGCCGCGGCGGCCATCGCCGAAATTCGCGCTACCTTGGCCACGCTCGCCGAATTCGGCTTGTTCGCGGCGGCTGCCGTCGACCGCATCGTTTCCCTGGTATCGGTGGCGCAGGCGAAGGATGCGGCGGCAGCGCTGGCCGATGCCGGCGTCATCTTCGAGGCCGTACCGGAGGTACTCGATCTCAAGCGGCAGGTGCTCGCGCACGCCTGCGCGCTTGCCCCACAGGCGATTATCGCCTCCACCACGTCGACGATCCTGGTCGACGAGCTGGCCAGTGCGCTCGAGCGTCCGGAGCGCTTTCTCAACGCGCATTGGCTCAATCCAGCGTTTCTGGTGCCGCTCGTGGAAATCTCGCCCTCCGCGCGCACCGATCCGAGCGTTACACAGCGGCTACGGGCGTTATTGGAGAGTGTCGGCAAGGTACCGGTCGTCTGTGCCGCGCGACCCGGATACATTGTGCCGCGCATCCAGGCCCTGGCGATGAATGAGGCGGCGCGCTTGGTCGAGGAGGGCGTCGCCAGCGCCGAGGATATCGACAAGGCCATCAAGTATGGCTTTGGTGTGCGCTTCGCCACGCTCGGCATGCTCGAGTTCATCGACTGGGGCGGAGGTGATATTCTCTATTATGCCAGCCGCTATTTGAGTGGCGCCCTCGACAGCGAGCGCTACGCGGCGCCGCAGATCATCGAGCATAACATGCGCCAGGAGCGGGTCGGGCTCAGGACACGCAAGGGCTTCATGAACTACGAGGCGCTCGATCTTGAGGCCTACCGCCGGCAACGGCTGCAGGCGTTCGTCAAGCTGCTTGAACATCTGGGCCTGACACGCCCGCCAGTTTTGCCGGACTAGGCGCCTCAGCCGAACACATCCTGCAGTACGCCAGCGCAGATGACCTCGATACCATCCACCGCAACGGTCGTGCGCATCACCGGAATGTCGAAATGGCCGGCGGTGTAGCGGCCGGCAAACTCGTTGGCGCCAGTCGAAAACAGGAAATTGCCGGCAACCGCGCGCAGCTCGGTACCGTTGCAGTGCTGCCGGTCGTACATGGCGAGCGCTTCGTAGCGCGCCTGGCGATTGAGCCCGAAACCGACATGGCTGACGGCGTAGGCCTCATGATCCTGCCAGGCGGCGAGATAACCACGCATCAACTCGGCATCGCTGCCCACGCCGTCGATGGCGGTGACATAGTCGGCTTGCAAGGTAAGGCGCAGCGGCGCCTCCAGATAGCGCTTGAAGGTGAGGTTGATGTCGCCGCGGTCGAGAACCAGTGTCCCGTTAACGCTGCCGCGATTGCAAAAACTGACGACCAGGCCGCCCGGCCAGTGCGCCAGGGTGCCGGGACGATCGGTCCAGCCCCACACCCCGACCGTGGAGGCGCCGGTCAAGTCGATTTCGAGCTTGGTGCCGGCGCTGGACGTGACCGTCATGCGCCTGGCGCCGCGCAACATCTTGGTCGCTGCACGCACGCGGGCTTCGAGCGCCGCATCCGGGGCCATGCGCTCGAGAGCTTCGGGATGCTCGTTGGAGATAACGAGAATGCGCGCACCGGCCTTGAGAATGCCTGGTGTTTCTGGCGCATGCATCAGGCCCTCGATGGTGCAATCGACCACAAAACCCGCCTGTCCCAAAGCCGCCATGACCGGTGCCAGCTTGCCGATCGCTTCACTGGCACCCGTCGAGCGCACCGGAACGGGGTGGGTATTGCGCGGGCTCGGTACAATCACATGAAATGCTCGCACGCCCAGCCTGAGCAGGGCGAGTTCGGCGAGGTGGACATTGAGCGCGCGTGACTGCGTCTCCGACAGGATCGCGGCGGTATCGCCGCGTTTCAGCGCGCAGCGTGCGAACACTTCGCAGAAGGCGTCGATCCACTTGCCTTCGATGCGATCGGCGAACATCGCGGCCTCACTAAGTTATCTGCGATGGGTGATCATACGGAGACGGCAGCGGACCGGCAACGCCTCAACCCTCTTCAGGAAAGCCCGCCAGCAACCGCCTGCGCAGGGCGTTGAAGGCGGCATTAAGCAGGAGCCCGAGCATCGAGATGGTGATCAGCGGTACATACATGTCGACCGTTTGAAAAGTACGTGATGCATACACCAGAAGATGGCCGAGGCCATTCGTCGAACTGAGCATTTCGGCGAGGAACACGACGATGCAAGCGATCACCAGCCCGATCCTGCAGCCGGTCAAGATGGCGGGCATCGCTGCCGGCAGCACCACGGTCAGCAAAGTTCTTCGACGCGACGCGCCCGCCGCCAGCGCCGACCACACGAGCTTGGTTTCGACGGCGGCAGCGCCCTGATAGGTGGCCAACAGGATCGGGAATACGGCATCGGCCGCCACCAGGGCTACCTTGGATGCATGTTCGAAGCCGAGGATCAGGACGAACGCGGGGTAGAGCGCGATTTTCGGCACCGGTGCCAGGACGCGCAGCAGCGGCTTGAGCAACTTTTCCAGTCTGCGGTTGCCGGCGGCGGCCAGCCCCAACACGACACCGACGACAACGGCAATGCTGAAGCCGGCAAAGAGTCGGAACAGTGTGGTCGCGGCGTGCTGCAGAAACACGGTATTGTGCGACAGCTCAGCAAGACGCGTGAAAACAGCCAGCGGCGATGGCAACAGTGCGGCCGGCGCCATCCCCGAGGCGGCAATGACGTGCCACAATGAGACGAGACAGGCAATCGGCAACAAGCCGAGCAGCACCTCCCATGTTGGCTGGCCTTTCATGACGTCCCCACCGCGAATTCGTGCTCGGGCTCGGCCCAAGCCACCACCCGTGAGCGAAGCTGCTCGAACAGCACGTCCACGAGGAAGCCCAGCATGCCGACGATGACGATCATGGCGTAGACGGTGGCGTACTGCGCCATATCGAGGGCATTGAACAGAATGCTGCCGACGCCGGTCTGGCGCGCGATCATTTCGCTGGTAACCATGGTAATCAGCGCCAGTACCAAGCCGGTACGGATGCCGACGAAGATCTCGGGCAGGGCGGCTGGCAGCACAATGCGCAGCAGGCGTGCGGTCGGCCCCATGCCCATGGCCGCGGCGGACCAGACCAGCTTCTGCTCGACGGCCCGTGCGCCTTGATAGCTGTGGTAGATGATCGGCAAGCTCACGCCCAGGCCGATGACGATCGTCTTGGAGGCATCGCCAATGCCAAGCCACAACATAATGATCGGCATCAAAGCTGCCTTAGGAACGGGATAGATAATCATCAGCAGCGGGTTGAAGAAAGCAGCGACACGTCGGCTACGCGCCATGCACAGACCGATGGGGATCGAAAGCAGCAACGCCAGCACAAAACCGGTCAGCATTCGCTGCATGGAGGCCGCGATATTGCTGAGTGCCTCGCGGTCGGCGAGAATCGCGGGCAGCTCGCGCAACGCATCGTAAGCCGGCGGCAGGCCATTGATTTGCAGCATCCGGGCCGCACCCTCCCAGAGCGCAAGCAGGCCGAGGCAGGCGAGCAGCGGCGGCACACCGGCGGCGGTGGAGACTTGCAGTTTCATTGCTGTTCCTGGATTTGCGCGTCCATTAGCCGTTCGATGTCGACCACAAAGGTTTGATAGCGCCGGTCGACCAGCAGTTCGGCGCGCCGGCGTGGACGCGGTAAATCGATGTCGATTGCCGCCTTGATGCGGCCGGGCGAGCGGGTCAGCACGACCACGCGATCGGATAGGAACACCGCCTCCTCCACACTGTGCGTGACGAACAGCACGGTTTTGCGGTCACGCTCCCAGATCTCGAGCAGCTCACGCTGCAGGCCCGTGCGCGTGTGCGCATCGAGTGCGCCAAATGGCTCGTCCATAAGCAGGATGTTGGGGCCATAGGCCAGTGTGCGCGCGATGGCGACGCGCTGCTTCATGCCGCCGGAAAGCTCTTTCGGGTAAAAATTCTCGTAACCAGTGAGGTGCACGAGCGAGATCAGGGTACGGGCCCGGCTTTCGGCAAGCTGCTTGGGCAGGCCCTGCTCGAGCGGTCCATACATCACATTGCCGAGCACGGTCTTCCAGGGAAACAGGGCAAATTCTTGAAAGACCGGGCCACGATCGGGCCCAGGCCCGGTCACCGCTTGGCCATTAACAGTGACCCTGCCTGTGCTCGGCGGCACGAAGCCGCCGACGACATACAGGAGGGTCGACTTTCCGCATCCGGAGGGACCGACAATGGAGACGAATTCGCCCTCGGCGACGCTGAGCGAAATATCGCCAAGGGCGAGATGGCTCTTGCGCCGAGCCGACTCGAACGACTTAGTCAACCGTTCGATAACGATCATGTCGTTGGCCGGTCACGACCTCACCATCCAATACCCGGCCCACTATTCGAGCGGCGCGACGATGCTTTGGTGGCGGAACTGCGCCACGTCGAGCTTTTGCTTGATCATGCCGGTTTCCGCATAGACGTCGAGCATGGCCTGGATGCCGGCGAAGTTGGGGCCGGCGCCCGGCTCACGCGCGAAGTCATTGGGCTTCAAGAGATAGCTATCGAGCACTTCGACGGGTGCCTTGATCACTTCGTTGACGACCTTCAGGGTCTCCGCCCGATCGGCCAGGGCCTTGCGCATGCCGGTGGTGAGATCCCGCACATAGTTCTTGACGAGCTCGGGATGCCGGTCGACAAATTCTTTGCGGCACACCTCTAAGATATGCACGATGTTGGGCAGTTGATCGGCAAGCGAGAACAGCTTGCGCAGGCCGCCCTTGGCTTCAGCACGCGCGGCAAACGGCTGATTGAGAACGCCGACAGCAACCCGTCCGGTACGAATCGCATCCTCCGAGCCAGGAAAACCGGTCTCCACCAGCTTGATATCCTTCTCGGGATCGACGCCATTACGCTTAAGGAGCAGAAACATCGGCCCGAGAATGCCCGAGCCAAAGACATTGGTCCCGACACTGTGGCCCTTGATGTCGGCAATGGTCCTGATCGGGGAATCGTCCTTCACCGCCCAGTAGACCGAAAAACTGCCCGGGCGCTCGCCGACATGTTGGGCGACGATATAGGCCTGCAGATTGGCGTTGAGGGCGCCGTTGGCGAGCGACAGCGGCGCCTGGGTCGAGCAATCGAGCGCACCTGCGACCATTGCCTGGACCATGGGGGCCGTACCCTGAAACTGCGTGAACTCGATTTTGTAGGTCTTGCCCAGCTGGGGGAACTGATCCCCTCTGCGCATGATCCAGTATTTGCTTTCCTCCGCCGGGATGGTCCAGCCGACCCGGATCGTTTGCTCCTGCGCGGCCGCGGGGAGCGACAGAAACGCACCGCCCGCGACGGCAAGCACAATCAAAAACTTTCTCGACATTGCAACAACCCTCGCTTGTGCCGACCGATCCCAGGCCACGCCGACCGTTGCAAAGCTTAGCAAAGATCATCGCAGGCGTCCCAAGCGACGTTGCAACCGGCGGCCTTCTCCTTTCTCAAGATTTAGCGGCGACCAATTGCGCACACCGCACGCCATCGGTAAGCGGAGCGGCGCGCCGCCAACGGCGGGAGGCTCAGCGATTGCCCTGGGTCCATAGCCCCCGCAAATGCAGGCGCCTGTGCGCCTTGCTGTCTGCCTTTCACCGAGCGACGGACGGATTTATGCTTGTTTGCCTGCCAACCGAAGCCTGACCGAATTGGAAAAGCAGATGCATGTTGTGATTGTCGGTGCTGGAATCGGTGGACTTGCACTCGCCCTGATGCTGCATGCCCGTGGACTTAAATGCCAAATATTCGAGGCTTCACCCAGAATTCGTGAGCTTGGCGTCGGCATCAATGTTTTGCCGCATGCCATTGCCGAGCTGGCCGAGCTTGGATTGCTGGCCCGGCTCGACGAGGTGGCGATCCGGACGCGCGAACTGATCTATGCCAACCGCTTCGGTCAGGAAATATGGCGCGAGCCGCGTGGACTGGAGGCTGGCTATCAGGTGCCACAGTTTTCGATCCATCGCGGTCATCTGCAAGGCATTCTGCGCAATGCGGTGTGGCAGCGCCTGGGGCGGGCTGCACTGCGCACCGGCCACATCTTCAGTGCCTTTGCGCAAGAGGAAGGCGCCGTCAAAGCCCGCTTCCGGCAGGGCCCCAAAGGCGCGCGCGTCACCGTCTCCGGCGACATTTTGGTGGGCTGCGACGGCATTCATTCTGCCGTGCGGCGGCAGCTCTACCCCCATGAGAGCGGCCTGAAGTGGAACGGTGTCTTGATGTGGCGCGGTGCTACCCTCAGCAAAGGCTTTCTCGACGGGCGGACGATGATTGTCGGTGGCGGCTTTAGCAACAAGTTGGTGCTTTATCCGATTGCGCGCGGGAAGGGAGGAAAGCAGCTGATAAATTGGGTCGTGACCTATCGCATGGGCAACGGCTCGAACCCGCCGCCGCGGCGCGAAGATTGGAACAGGCGGGGCAGGCTCGACGAATTGCTGCCGCACGTGCAACGCTTTCGTACCCCGCACGTTGACCTCGCCAAGCTCGTGCGCGGCGCGCCTGCCTTCTATGAATACCCGATGGCCGACAGGGATCCCCTAACGCGCTGGACGCATGGGCGCGTGACGCTGCTGGGTGACGCTGCTCATCCCATGTATCCAGTCGGATCCAATGGCGCCAGTCAGGCGATCCTGGATGCGCGTTGTCTGGCCGAGCAGTTGGTGGCGTGCGAGCACGCGCGGGCCGCGTTAGCTGCCTATGAGACGAACCGCCTGCCGCAGACGGCCGAGATCGTCCGCAACAATCGCCGAGGGGGGCCGGAGGGGGTGATCGACGAGGTGGAGCGCCGCGCGCCCGATGGCTTCAGCGACATCGACAAGGTGCTGACCCACTCCGAGCGCGAGGCAATTGTGAAGGGCTATGCCCAGCTTGCCGGATTTGCCAAAGAGCAAGTGAACAGCAGCAAATCGGCGGGTCTCAGGCACGGTGGCAGCGACAGTCGCGGTCGCGGGGCGCGGACGGTAAAGAAACGGCGTTGATGCTTTCGCCATCGGCTCGATCCCGCCGGCGGGCTGCCGTCACGGTGCCGTGTCGCCGACATCGACGCTAGAGGTTGGCCCGCTGATGAAGCGCAACGCCTGGCTCGCGCAAAAGACCCGGCGGCCGCCACCGCCTCAGGCCGATGGCGCCAACCGTCTGAAAGCAAGGGCTATGGCCTGCCCGCTGCCGCAGCTGGCTCAACCACCAGGGCGGTGCCAGCATCGAAGCGAAAGCGGCGTTGCTCATCAAGCGCGTCCCTCCGCCGGCGGCGGCGGCAAGAAATTGACATCGTGCAGAGCGGCGAGGCGCGTGACCTCGGCCGGATCGGGCAACCCGTCTATCTTCTTGAAGAGTTCGAACAGCTTGCCGGTGGGCGACACCCAGAACAGACATTTGATCGGCTGGTCGCTCTTATTGAAAAGTCCGTGCATGATTTTCATCGGTAGCCGGATGAATTCACCGGCGCTGGCTGTGGAAGCCTTGCCGTCAAGAATGAGGTCGAAGCGACCCTCCAGCACGTAGATAAACTCGTCCTGGTTGATATGAATGTGCGGTGGCACGAAGGTGCCCGGTGGGAGCAGCGCGTGCCAGGAGAAGGCGCTCTCCGTGAGTGCTTTGGGTACATAGGTTTGGCCGAGGATATTCCACGTCAGATTGTTTATGCCTTTTCCCGCTTTCGTAACGCCTGCCGTCATCGCTTTCATCGCCTTGGTCTCCTACCCTGCGGAACTAGATCGAGAGGTAGCGGTCGCACACGGCTGCATCGGCGGCCAGCGCCGTTGAGCTGCCCTGCCATACGACCCGTCCCTTCTCCACAATGAGATGGCGGTCGCACAGACGCAACAGGGCAGCGACATTCTTGTCGATCACCAGGATCGACAAGCCGTCACGCTTGAGAGCGGCGAGCCCGCTCCAAATCTCTTGGCGGATCAATGGTGCCAGGCCTTCGGTGGCCTCATCGAGCACCAGCAATTTCGGATTGGTCATAAGGGCGCGGCCTATCGCCAGCATCTGCTGCTCGCCGCCCGAGATCTGGTCACCGAAGTTGCGGCGGCGCTCGGCGAGCCGCGGCAGAAAGGCGTAGACGCGATCGAGCGTCCAGTTCTGTCCGTTGCGTCGGGCGGCGGTGGCGATCAGGTTTTCCTCAACTGTCAGGGTGGGAAAGATCTGCCGCCCCTCCGGCACCAGGCCAATTCCGGCCTGGGCAATGCGGAAGGGGGGCGCACCGGCAATGCTGCGGCCGGCGAACAGGATCTGGCCGCCAGCAATGGGGAGCAGCCCCATAAGGGCGCGGACGCTGGTGGTCTTGCCCATGCCGTTGCGGCCCAACAGGCTGACGACTTCGCCCGTGCCCACGGCAAGATCAAAACCGAACAGGACCTGCTGATCGCCATAGCCAGTTTCCAAACCCGAGATCGCGAGCAGCGGCGAATTCATGCCGCCGCTCCAAGGTAGGCGGCCCGCACAGCCGGATTGGCGCGCACCGCTTGCGGATTGCCGGTGGCGATGATGCGGCCCGCTACCAGCACGGAGATACGATCGGCCAGCGCGAAGACGGCCTGCATGTCATGCTCGACGAGAAGGATGGAATAACGGCGCTTGAGGCGTTTCAGCATCGCCACCAGGCGCTGGGTGTCATCCACGCCAGCCCCCGCCATCGGCTCGTCGAGCAAGAGGAGCTTGGGAGCATGGGCGAGCGCGATGGCGATCTCGAGCCGGCGTTTCTCGCCGTGCGACAGCAAGCCGGCAGGGGTGCACGCGCGCGGGGTCAGTGCGACGGTATCGAGCGCCTGCCTGGCGATGCCGTTGAGGGCGATTTCGGCGCCGGCCGGCTGCCAGAAGCGGAAGCTCGACCCGGAGCGGGCCTGCGCGGCGAGCGCCACGTTTTCAAGTACGCTGAAGCGGGGCAGTACTTGCGTGACCTGAAACGACCGGCCGAACCCGAGCTGCGCACGGGCTGCCGTCGACAAGGAGGTGATGTCGCGGCCTTCGAAAATGATGCGGCCACGATCGGGCAGCAGCGCACCAGAGATCTGGTTGATGAGGGAGGTCTTGCCGGCACCGTTGGGACCAATGATGGCGTGCGTCTCGCCGCGCAAGACGGCGAGGTTAATTGTGTCGGCCACCGGCAACGCGCCGAACGACTTGCACAGGTCTTGCAGGCGAAGAATAGTCCGCTTCATCGCTGCCACCAGCGAACAAAGGCGGCTTTTATGCCACGCTCGGCCAGCAGCGGCAGCCGGGCGAGCCGGCGGCCAAGCGTCAATTTGGATGGCTCGCGGCAGGTGCGCGCCGACGCGGCCCGGCGTCTGACCAGACCGGCGAAATGATCAAGAAAACGTGGGCCCGACAGCTTCCAGGACCGCCCGGCGTGGCGACCAGCCGCGACCAGCCGGCGGCCAAGCCGGTCGCCGGCGAGCGCACTCCGCGTCGGCGGCATCGCCAGCCGTCGCCGACCGGTCTCGATTGCCCCAGCGATACCTTGCCTGGCGAACAGCACCATCAGCACAAGCGACGGACCTAAGATAAGCTTCCAATGTTCCGTCAGGCGCGACAGCGCCTCCTCCAGCAGCAGGAAGGCAAGCGCGCCGACGATCGGGCCATAAAGCGTGCCGGTGCCGCCGAGCAGCACCATCATGATAAGTTCGCCGGAGCGCTGCCAATGCATGTAGGCAGGACTGACGAACTCCGCCTGATTGCCGAGCAGGAAGCCCGCCAGCCCACAGATCGTGCCAGCAATGATGTAGGCACTGAGCCGATAGGGGTAGGGCGTGAAGCCGATCGCCTGCATGCGCGTTTCGTTGTCCGTGAAACCACGCAACACCCGACCAAAGCGGGAAGCAATGAGGCGGTTGAGGAAGATGTAGGTGGCAATCAGCACTATCAGAGTGACGTAAAAGAACATGGTCTGGTTTTTTAGCATACGCGTACCGAACACCAGTGTGCGCGTCGGCCAGGTTAGTCCATCATCACCGCCGTAGGCGGCAAGCGAAGTGGCGACGAAGAATGCCATCTGCGCGAAGGCCAGCGTAATCATGATAAAGTAGACGCCGCGCGTGCGTACGGCGATGGCACCGGTTGCCAGGGCGAACAGAGCGGAGGCGGCAAGCGCAGCCGGCAGGGCGACCGACAAGCTACCGAGGCCGTGGCTGGCAGAGATGCCAGCGGCATAGGCACCGATGCCCAGGAAGGCCGCGTGGCCAAACGATAGGAGTCCACCGGCCCCGATCAAGAGCTCCAGAGACAGCGCGGCTATGGCAAAAATCATCACGCGCTCGCCGATCAGAAGCAAATAGCTGCCACCGAGCATGGGGCTCAGCAAGGGTAGCAATGCCAATAGCGCCAGAAGTCCGCCCGCCATGCATTGGTCGAAGCTGAGTGTGCGAGGCGCTTTTGCCGCTGCATCCGGGTTGCCATGCACGGCGCTTGGCATTAGGCGCGTCCCTTGGCAGGGAAAAAACCATAGTTGGGCACGTGCTCAGCACGTATATCGTGATATATGTCTAGCTCATTGAAACCATTGGAGACATCAGGGCAATGCTTGGGATGATGGTGCGATAGTATTGCCATGATATCGCGACGCTGTTTGTGACACTCTGCGGATCCTTCGAGCATGCCACAGGACGGCTCAAGCTGGCCATCCGAAAGCGCCCCTACTGGATAAGGCTGGGCCCTGGATTGAGCCTTGGCTGCCGGCGCAACGAAGGCCCCAGCAGCTGGGTGCCCCGCACAAGAGATGGCGAGACGACAATTGGCATCGCCGACGACTACGAGCCCGCCAACGGTACGACAGTGCTCTCCTACGATCAGGCGGTCGCCCGTCGCGCGCAAATCTCTCCACGGGGATGATGCTGAGGGTCCTACCAAGCTGACTTCGGTTAGCGAAACACTCAACGCCTATGAAGCCGATCTGCTAGCGCGGGGCGCCAACCCTTACAACGCTCAGCAACCGCGCATGCACCTGACACCGAGCCTGCTAAACAGGCCGGTTACACTGACCACTGAGAAAGAACTGAAGGACTGGCGGAATAGCCTGATCAAGAAGGGCATGAAAGCAGCAGCTTTCAACCGCATGCGCAACAGTATACTCGCTGCCGTGCAGCCGGTGGCGAGTCATCGCTTGCATGTGTGGAAGGCCGGCCTCGAGAAATTGCCAGATACACAAAGCGCCCGCAACGTAGTGCTGCCCGACGCCGAAGTGCTGGCGTTGGTCGCAGCCACCTATCGGCATGATCAGGCGCTTGGGCTATTTGCTGACGGGAACCACCGAGCTGGGTCCGGGGGAGAAATTCAGCGCTGAGTGCGGGTTCGAGCCGATGGCCTGCACCGCCAGCCATGACCCATGATGGAGTGGCAAGGCTGCTCTCGCGCCCATTGGGGACCTATCATGAGATATTCTGGTCTGCTGACCGTCAGTGTTGGTGCTAGCGTTCTCCTCGGCCTGACGATCGCCCTGATGATGGCCGGCAGTTTGTATGCTCCCTCCACGGTAGAGGCCCAAAAGGGGCCAGGATGGGCCAACAAGATTTTCAAGCAAAACAGCAAGGGCTTCGCGAAGAAAAAGGCATGGGCCAAGAAGCAAAACCCATGACGGGGCCTTACAAGTCGCGCGATTAAGCAGGAACGTAGCGCCGTCACCAGGCCGGATCCAGATGCCGTGGCAGGAGCCCCAGCCGCGCGTTGATTCCAGGGCTCGCCGCTGGACGCTAAGAGGAAAAGATCAAGGATGTAAGGTTCTGGCTACGCGGAAGCCGACAGTGATTAGTCGGTACCGTGCCGAGAGCATGAAGCGAACCGCAGAGCGGGAATCCCTCGGAGGGTCGCCCCAGGAGCCCCCGCGCACGACACGACTATCGCAATCGCCTGTCCGAGCGCGACCATTACCCGGGTTTCCCAGGTTGCTTTCGTTCCAGCAATCTTCCGTCCACTCCCGAACATTACCGTGAGCGTTGTAAAGACCCCAAGAGTTGGGCTGGTGGGGCTCAACTATCACGCCGAAACAGGCGAACTTCGATGGAACCAAAGCCTACAAGATCGGTGATCAATGTGAATTGGAACGACGCGAAGAGCTACGCCGCATGGCTCTCAAAAAAGACTGGCCAGCTTACCGCCTACTGGCAGAGGGCGAGCGGGAATACGCCGCGCGGGCCGGAACGACAACGCCATTTTGCGCGCCGATGCCCGCCTTGTAGTCTTTATTGCCGATCAGCAGGGCAATACGCTTTTCCTCCTGCGCATGCGACGCCGTTGGCAGAAGCAATAGAACAAAAGTGACTGCTACCCGCACCCACATTGCGAGCGTCCCCCGTAGACCCGCACCAATTATAGGGGGCTGATGCAGTGCAGCCAAGCTTAAGGCCGCAATGAAAGTGCAGCGCCACGAGAAAACCGAAGAATGGTCCCGAAAGTGCTGCTTTGCCGGCCGACTTTTCAGTGCGAGGCGGCACCCAACCCCGCCGAGCGACTGTGCTTCGGCTGATCCTTACCCCGCACCGCATTGGCCGAAGCGCATTGGCGAGGGACATTTGAGAGATCAAACCACGATGTCCCTCGCCTTTAACCTCTTTTGAACACGCTCACATCGCCCGCGATTCAACTGAGGTCGGCTCACGCGAAAAGCTCGATCATCGCAGCCGAGCTTGAGAAGTTCGGCGTCTAGCGTTTGCCCGTTGGGCGATCAGGTTCGGCCCCGCTCGGCGTGTCGCGCAGCTGGAGCGCATACCGGATCTGGAGCGACCGGGCCTCGTCCATCGCCTTAAGCAACTCGGTGGTTTGCCCTATAAGCTTGGTGCGTCGGGATATGTTATTATTTCCGCATGATCAAGATGACAAAACCCCGCCAGAGAGGTCGCCCACCAGCAGGCGTTGACACCATGCAGCAGATCGCACTCCGCCTTCCCAAACCCATGCTGGCAGCTATCGACGAGATAGTGGCAGACCGACTCGACCAGCCGGAGCGCAGTGCAATCATCCGCGAGCTTCTTGCGGAGGCGCTCGAACAGCGGCCGGCTAAGAAAGGCCGCTTCTAGCGCAGCCTGTGCCAATGATCTCACCACCACTTAGCGGTGGCTGTCGCTCAGGATAAAAGACACTTGTGTTCATATTGGCAATCTTGTGGGCCTGGTGGGCCGCCTATGCCCGGCCCATGCCACCGGTCGGCGTGTCGCGCAGCTGGAGCGCATACCGGATCTGGAGCGATCTGACCTCGTCCATCGCCTGAAGCGCCCTCGGCCGCATAGTCCGAAGCTTTGCGCGCGCCGCCTCGCTCTCAGGGTGGCCAGGCGGAAGCTTATCGATCAGGCGGAGGAGGTCGGCGGCGTAGCGGTTGTAGGCATCGGCCCGCTGCGACGCCCTGGCGAGATCACTGCACCCGGCTATGCCCCCCTCCTTGCCCGTGCTGAGCACTGCCGCTGCATCTGTGGGCGAGAGGCGTTGCGTCATCGATCGCGTCATCGACCTCAATCTGTGTTTCCGGCGGGTCAAATCATCTATGTCCTCAATATTCCCGAGGTCGCGGATGGGCTTGGCCTTTTCGTCTGCCATGCTCGAAGCCCTCTGTTTAGGGATAGCCCGATTATACCACGCGAGCTGTGGCTCCTTTTCAGCAGGGCAGGATAATCGGCTTCCCCGTTGTCAGCGTGGCAACCGCTTTTTCTTCGGTGGCGATTTCCCGTCGCTTGGCCGGGTCGTTGATCATGACTTCCGGCTCGACATCCAGCGCCATGAGCCATTGATCTTGAGTAGGTCGCGGAAAAGCTCCTCGAAGGATGGCCCGGTCCCCTTGGGTTTACTGCAAGTACGCATTGCGGGCCTTCCCGAAAGTCTGAGCCAAGTCAGAGAGCGACGCTCCTGAACTCTTCAGAATGAGAAACTGACAGATGGATAAGGGCCTCTCTAATCGTGCTCCGCTCTTATTCGGTTAAAAGATCCAACTGCCCTTTGCTCTTCTTGATGGGTACGCGAGTGCCAAGCGTGCCGGTCACAAGATCGTGGCGGTATTCAAGGAAACGGCCTCCGGTGTCGAAAATGGGCGCCCCCAGCGAGGCAAGGTCCTCGCGCTAGCCAGAGCCCACGAGATCGACGCTATCCTGGTTACCGAACTCAGCCGCTGGGGCCGGAGCACGCGCAAGACCTCGTCCAGACCCTCGACATTTGCATGGCTGGAAAGTGAGCGTCCTGGCTCAGACGGGCCTCAGCTTCGATATCAGCACCGCGAGCGGTAAGCTGATGCGCACCATCATGGCCGGCCTCGCCGAGTTCGAGCGCGACCTGATCAGGGATCGCGTGAAGTCTGGTCTGGCGGCCGCGCGCGCTCGTGGCGTCAAGCTCGACCGGCAACACGGTCAGCGCCCATCAGACAAGAAGGCGAAGCGGGTGCTGGCCATGCACAAGGAAAGGCCTGTCCTACCGCCTGATTGGCCGCAATGTCGGGCTCAGCAAGAATACGGTCATGGACATCGTTCGGCGCGCCGTGGCCCCAGCTGCCTAGAGGGGGTTTTATGCGCGCCTTCGCCCGCCAGCTTCAGCACGGCCGCTTGTCAGTTGCCGTGCAGGACCACAACACATGTGTCGGATTAGTTCTTAGCTCACGCGACTTATTCACTTTCGGTTCGAGCAAGGCTCCGAATCCTGGTGTGAGCACGCGCCAGCGCCAGACTGAATCTCCCGACGAGCCTTTCTCGGACTGTGACGTGCCAAAGGGGCACGAGCCGCACGCTGAATCGTGTCTCGTACTTCCCGCACTGCTGACTGAATTGATGATTCGGATTGCTGGGTTTGTGCGCCCGCAGAATGGACAAGACCCGCAAAAGCAAGCCCGAACAAGAACACAGGGAGGTATTTCTTCAAGCCCGTTGGCCTCTTCTCTTTATGTTCGCTAACGTCATTATCCCCGCCCGTGTTTCGTTCACTGCTCTGCAACTTCTGATCGAGCTATGATGTAATTTTTGACCCGCTGGGTGTTAATTTCAGGCTGCTGTGCATCATTTGTAATCCGCCGCACCAAACGATCAACAAAGTCGGCAAAGCCAAATAGGCGAATTTCCCGATCGCGCGCAGCGTCACCTCGTAGAGCGCGCAGCACAGCGTGAGTGAAGACGCCGTGCCCTAAGTCGCTTCGCTCAATTGCAATTGTGTCACGATCGGAGGAGGAAAACACTGCAATTTTATCAGCGTGTGCATTCTTCACGATCTGCGCGCTATAGGACCTGAGTTTGGCGAAGGGATCGGTCGCTCAACCGGTTTCCCCCGTGCTTCCGCTGGCGATCTCCTGCTGGAGCGAGAAGACGCAGACCTGGCGGGTCGGCTATCTGCACACGGTCAAGGCGAATGGCGTTGCGACCTACCTCGCGGCCGGCGGACGTCTTTCGAGTACGTTGAGTGCCAGTGGGGTGGTGGAGTCACCGTCCGATCGCCCAGAAGCTTTGGACTGTTATGGTAAGACCTTGGATCAGTTGCGCGCCATGGGCCGCCTCTTTGAGTTTCAGCGCACTCGCTGATGAGTCCACGCCCAGCACTACTTTGGCAGATTTTTTGCGGCTAGGGATTCCCGAATCAGTTTTTCAGTGATTCATGGGTGGTCGGCTTTGTGGAGGGGCCGACCATGGGGGGCTCGAGAACTGATTGGGAAGTGGAGCTTGGGCGCTGGCTCGAGCCGTTTCTGAAGCGACTGGGTCACGAGGCGCGGCGGCGGATGTGTCCGCTTTACGTGGCGGGGCTGATCGGGCCGGGTGATCGCAAGAGCGTTGCACCCATGGCCGAGCGGTTTGCGCTGGGTGACTATGACCGGTTGCACCACTTCATCGCTGCTAGCGTTTGGGACGCGGCTCCTCTGGAGACGGAGCTTCTGGTCCAGGCGGATAAGCTCGTCGGCGGCCGTGACGCGGTGTTGGTGATCGACGACACGGCCATGCCGAAGAAGGGTGAGCACTCGGTCGGCGTTGCTCCGCAATACGCGTCGGCGCTTGGCAAGACTGCCAATTGCCAAACGCTGGTGTCATTGACGCTCGCGCGCGGCGAAGTGCCGGTGACGGTGGCATTGCGTCTATTCCTGCCGGAGAGCTGGACGAATGATCCGGGACGTCTGAAGCAGGCCGGCGTTCCGATCGCCCTTTGGACGGCGCGGACGAAGCCGCAGATCGCGCTTGCCGAAATCGATCGCCTGATCGCAGGCGGTGTCCGCTTCGGCTGTGTGCTGGCCGATGCCGGTTATGGACAGAGCGCGCCGTTCCGCCAGGAGTTGACGCGTCGTAACCTGACCTGGGCTGTCGGCATCCCGCGTCACCTCAAGGCATACCCTGCCGGCGTGCAACTGATCTGGCCAGTCGCCAGGCGCGGCCGCCCGCGTCAGCGCTCGATTCCCGATGTTCTGTCGGTAGCGGCCGAAGACATGCTGGCCGATGCCAAGTGGCGGACCATCACCTGGCGTACCGGCACGAAAGGCAAGCTCAAAGCCCGCTTCGCCGCTGTCCGTGTGCGCACGGCCGATGGACCACCACAGCGGATCAAGGACAAGGGTCAGCAGCATCTGCCGGGCGAGGAAGCCTGGCTCATTGGCGAACAGCGCGCGTCAGGAGAGAAAAAATACTACCTCGCCAACCTGGCCGCCGGCACCGACCTGCGCACATTGGCTGCCACCATCAAGGCGCGATGGGTCTGCGAACAGGCCCATCAGCAGATGAAAGAGGAACTCGGCCTCGACCACTTCGAGGGCCGATCCTGGCAGGGCCTTCACCGTCATGCCCTGATGACGATGATCGCCTACGCCTTCCTCCAGCATCGTCGCTTCGCAGGCAGGGTGCGAAAAAAACAATCCACGGGCCGCCACCTCAGCCCAGCTTGCCTGCCGTGCGAAATGCCATCGTCAGCCTAATCACTCGACCGCTGCAGCGATGCCCGCACTGCCGAAGATCGCTCGGCCGTGCCCAGCCTAAAGTAAATCTGCCAAAGTAGTGCCAGTTCGTATAGCCCAACGAGCCTGTGCCCGCTCGGCCGGTGCTCTAGGTGGGATTAGTTTGCACAGCGATATTCGAAGCCTGAGCCGTTGTCGTTACGGCTCAAGGTCCCCTACGCTTTGCGAGCATCTGACGAAAGTCTGCCAGGGCCTCCTCGCGCCGTCCGAGCACCAGAGAAACATTGCCACGTGCCTGCAAGAAATATGGTTCGCTTGGCTGCAGCTCGAGGGCGCGTTCAGCATCAGGTAGCGCCCGCACGGGACTACCAGCCATCAAATATGCCTGGGCACGGCCGATGTAAGCGTTCGCATACTGGGGGCTGATCTCGATCTGGGTGTCAAAGTCTTGGACGGCGCGGTCGAAAAGTCCCTTGGCAAGATAGGCCCTGCCACGATTACCATAAGCGTGCGCGTGTCGCGGGTTCATCGCAATCCCTGCATCGTAATCTGCAATGGCGCGATCGGGATCGCCTTTGCCCAAGTAAGCGTTGCCACGATTGTTGTACGCATGCGGATGTTGCGGGTCGATCTCGATTTGCCTGTCGTAGTCCTCTATCGCACGGTCGAACTCGCCCTTGAGGGCATAAGCACGGCCACGGCTGTTGTAGGCGTGTGCATGCCGCGGATCGATCTCGATTTGCCGGTCGTAGTCCTCAATCGCGCGGTCGAGTTCGCCCATGGCCGCGTAAGCAAGACCACGACCATTGCAGGCATCCTCATGTCGCGGGGAGATCTTGATCTGGGCGTCATAGTCTTGGATGGCGCGCTGAATATCGCCCTTTATGTAATAAGCATTCCCGCGCCCATTGTAAGCGCGGGGATGTAGTGGTTCGATTTTGATCGCTCTGGACTGGTCCGCAATCGCCCGATCGATCTCAGCCACATTGGCAAAGTGGACCCCACGACTATAAAGGGCGGTGGCAAGACTGAGATACCCCAGAATCCCACCATCGATGAGCCGAGTGCAAGCCGCAATAGCAGCGACCGGGTCGCGACCGTCTTCGCAAGCCCGCCAATCCCAGTCTGCTTGCGCGTGGACCGTGCTAGGACCAATGAGTAGGCTGACAATGAAGCTTAATGTCCGCACCATTAGCATCGGCCTCCCGCGCGCGTTTTTGCAACGCCATTGCCGTGACGATACGTGGTTCAGCGAACGTGCCACCAAAGCACTTTTGAACTTTAAGTGAGCGGGCTCTGGAAACACCTTTTTAGCGGGGCGAAATCAAGTAGGTCGATGCAAAAGTCACTGCGACGTGTCAACAAGTCAGTCGACACCGCTTTACGCAGTGAACTCTTGTGCTTAGCTGGCGAATCAACCTTAGCTCCAATTATAAGTCAGGGGCGCATTGATAGTCAGGAGCAGCGTATACTCCACTTCTATATCTGCCCCTCACTCCGATAATTCAGCCAATGTGGGGGCCCCGATGAAGAGCCAAGCTAGCGCGCTTATCCCAACTCGCTGGTCGCTGGCTAAAGGTAAGAGTTCCGCGTCCGCGTTGCTGCTGAGCGTCGTATTGACCTTGCCGAATAGCGGCGCGCTTGCCGACGAAGGCGGAGTCAGTTTCTGGATTCCGGGATTCTTCGGGAGTCTCGCGGCCTCGCCCCTCCAACCTGGATGGGCGGTTACGAACATCTTCTATCATACATCGGTGGACGCCGGCGGCGACGTCGCATTCGCGCGTCAGGTCGCGCGCGGGAACATCACCGCGAGTTTCACCGGCAACCTTAATGCTGTTCTCGATGCTGATGCGACCATCGGCTTTGTCTTTCCAAGTTACACGTTCGCGTCCAAGGTTTTCGGTGGGCAACTGAACGTTGGCGCAGCTTTGGCCTACGGTCACTCGGCGGGCTCGGTCGATACGACCTTGACAGGGGCAGCCGGTCCCATCGGCTTCACGGTATCGCGCGGTTTCAGCGATGAGGTCACCGGCTTCGCCGACGTGCCGCTCATTGCCAGCCTACGCTGGAACCAGGGCGTGCACAATTACATGACCTATGTCCTGACGAGTTTGCCCGTCGGTAACTACGAGGCGAGGCGTCTCGCCAATCTCGGCATTGGACACTCCGGGTTGGATAGCGGCTTCGGTTACACCTACTTGGACCCCAGCGGCAACGAATTTTCAGCGGTGCTCGGCTTCACTTATAACTTCGAGAACCACGACACCGATTATCAGAACGGCGTTGACATGCACCTCGATTGGGGGGCCTCAAAATTCGTCACCAAACAGTGGCAGGTAGGCCTTGTGGGCTATGTCTACCAGCAGATATCTGGTGACCACGGGCGCGGCGACCGGGTCGGTAGCTTCGAGTCCCGCGTGATTGGCGTTGGGCCGCAGCTGGGCTACGTCTTTCCGATCGACACCAAATATCAAGGCTACCTGAACCTCAAGGGCTACAAAGAATTTGATGCGGAGCACCGCGCGGAAGGCTGGAACGCATGGCTCACATTCTCGATCTCGCCGGCTCCGCCGAAGTAACCATAATGCCCCTCCGGTCGGTGGAGGACCGCTAAGGGTCAAATGCGGGAGTGTCAGGACCCGGCGCGGCTAGTCTCAAGGACCTCTGTAAGCGGACCTTCCGCCTTTTTTTTGGATGACAAAAACCATGGTCCGTCGGAGGCAAATGCTCGCTGGTCATTTTTACCCTAGAGGGGACATCGTGCTCGGGGCTTCATCATTTTGCGCCGGAAAGTAACTGGGTATCGAACTAGCCCGAGGGTAACGGGCTGGCTACGGAGAGAAAGCTCGCAAACGCGCTCGGTGGCCCCGCGACGACTTCGTTGACCTCAGGTGGCCTCTCCACGAAGAGCGTCATAGGCGACATTCACACGCCTAAGTGCCATCTCTCGCGCCGTACGCATCTTCAGGCCACCGGAATGCCATCTGTCGGGAGGTAGTTCCTTAACGAGTCTCCGCCGTGCCAGATCCAATTCCTTCCGAGTGAACGTCACTCCAAGACCAAAGACTTCACCGGGTGTTAGCCCATCGAGATCGAAATTGCTCTTGGAGCCGTCCCTGAAGGCCTCTAGCGACCGCTTTCCAGAAAGTATTACTGACAGCCGCTCGCCACAGTTCTCAGGCACCCACGGGTTTGCCCACGCCTCGAAATAACCGATCAAAGCGTACAGCGGCGCTGTCAAGCTTATTGCGGTCGCAACCCATAGCTCCTGCAGAAGTTTTTCCGGCGCGATCAGCTTTCCAGTCCATCCATAGTGGATGAGACATATTCCCCCGAAAGGCAAAACGACAACGATGATGCAAGCCCAGAGGATTGCCCATGCTGCAATGCTCACCTTGAAGAAGGTGGAGTCACCCAGACGCCAGCGCGCCTCCAATCTGCGGATGACTTGCAGCGCCCTTTTTGCCGATACATGATCACCTGCCTCGAAGGCTCCAACTCCGACCATGAGCAGAGCACGGCAGCGTTCCAGCAGGTGGTTCTGCTCCCGCAGATGACGCTGACGAAACCAGACGGGAATGAACCAGGCGAGAATATAACCAGTTGCGAACGACCCACCGGCACCAATGCGCACGTGCAGAGGTACGTTGGTCTGCATAACGGTGTTGGCGGCCCACAGTGCGGCTATAAAGAAAGCAGCCCACATCCTCGCCCCCGTCACATACTGCTCGCAGTTGCGGTCTCGCGAGGAGAGTATCAATTTGGCTGTCGGCTGCGAGGCCTAGTCGACGCAACAAGAGGGGCCCAAGAGCAGGTGTGGACGTAGGTGTGACGCTCAAGCCAACACGTAATCGGTGGCTCGAGCACCTCATCGGACGATGGTAAATTGAGAATAGCGCCGTGCCGAGATCGGTCTCCGAGCCGCCTGCACAGGTACCAAAGTGGCGCGCGCACAAAGCTGATCGAGATTCAATGCGCCGCTGAACAGCACGCTGCAATTCGATCACTGTAGAAAGTTTGGTTCGAAGGTGTGGTTTCGAAGCACCTGGCCCACGGTACGCGGGCGGACCAAGCCGCAATTGGGTCAAGACGAAGTGCCCGGGCTGGAAGCGGATCAATGCGCGGGCATTCCTTCTGGGCCTGAAGCCTTTCCACAGACGGCCCCTGAAGCACTACGGGCCGGTAATTGCTCCGCATAGTGTTGGCAACTGCTTGGCCTCGACAGGGGGTCGATGCTCTGCCAGTTCTCGCTAAAAACACTGAAGGCTTCCGCGTGCACTTCTATGATCCGACTGCGGCGGCTCCTACGGTGCATATGCCTAATGCCCAGACCAACGTTACCATTTTGGATAACGATCCTCCGCCGCATATTTTGGTCAACAGAGCAACGCCCGGAGGATATAGCGAAGAAGGAGAGGTCATCAGTTGGGGCATCTCTCGATATGATGGGCCACTAGATCAGGCATCGTCGGTCGATTACGTCACCCAGCCAGCCGATGCGACCTCACCGGAAGATTACGATGGCGCATTGACGGGCACGGTACACTTTGCCCCAGGCGAAAATCTCCAGTTCGTCACGATCGATGTCAATGACGATGATGTTTTTGAACTTACGGAGACTGTCAGCATTCAACTATCTAATCCGGTCAACGGCACGATCACAACGGCTGCAGAAACACACCAAATAATCGACAACGATCCTAGGCCGTCCTTCTCAATCGATGACGTGACCGTCGATGAGGGTGCTGGCGTAGCCACGATATCGGTCACCAAGACCGGCGCGACGTCACTTCATACGGAAGTGGGTGTTCATAGCAGCCATAATCCGGATACGAGCGCCACGCCGGATGTAGACTACGTGTACTCAAGCTTCGCCGTTATGTTTGCGCCAGAGGATACGGTCAAAACGGTGGAGATCCCCATCATCGATGACGCCATGCATGAAGCGGACGAGTTATTCACGACTCAGTTGAGCCAGGGGTTCCAGTCATACTTGACGTTCGGTAAGCGCGACGGCGTCGTGACGATAACTGATAACGATCCGACACCCACCGTGACGATTGCGACAGCGGAAACGACGGAGGGCGGCACTCTCGAATTTGCGGTGACGCTAAGTAATCCCACTGTCGGCGAGGCGATAATCGGTTATCACGTGGAGATGGACGGGGCGATAGTCGGCGCCGGCCCCGACGCTGATCTTCGGCAGAAAAGCGGTCTGCTTATAATCCCCGAAGGCGAGACCGAAGGCATTATATCGATACCGACCTTGGATGATAGCGTGGTGGAAAACACGGAGAGGGTCCTTCTGCACGCTGATAATGGCCCTGGTGTGCAGCCCTTTGAGGTGTTCGTTCGGGGAACGATCTTCGATAACGATATCATCATCTAGGGGCGGTGCCATGAGCAAGTATCCCAAAGCCATCTGTCGCCATAAGCGTGCCCGTTGCGCCCGCTGCAAGACGTTATCAGCAAGGGCGATGCCATCGCCTTCGTCCGCTACTTGCAACGCTGCGCGGCCGGTGCCGGAGGATAGATTCTCTCACGATCCCCTTTCTCTATTTCTCTATGTAAGCTGGGCTTGCCCTTAGCAGGCCGCCAGCGGCCGAGGGCGCCCAGCAGCACTGCGGCGCGGGACAAACAGCCGGCAAGCCTCGGGATTGGCCTCGGGCACGCGCTGAGGGCGCTGGCGCCTCAATCCTCACGCCCTGCAGGGGCAAGAGCCAGGATCTTCTTGTGTTTACAGTCCCAACGGCACTTCCTGACACTACACGGACACTGACGCATTCTGGCATTGATATTGCTGGATTATTTGGCGTGCGCCTGACCCTTGGCAGGGAACAGACCAGCGGGCCGCACGGCGAGCACCACCGCCATCAGTACATAGATCGACATGGAGGCGAGCGCCGGCCCAATGGTCCGCGCCGTACCGGATGCCAGGAACAAGCGCAAGCCGTCGGTCATGAACGAGCGGCCCAGCGTGTCGATGACACCGACCAGAATGGCAGCGATAAACGCGCCGCGGATCGATCCAATGCCACCGATGACAATGACGACGAACGCCAAGATAAGGATCTGGTCGCCCATCCCGGGTTCAACCGACAGGATCGGTGCCACCATCACGCCGGCAAAGCCGGCCAGCATGGCACCGAAGCCGAACACGACCATGAACAGCCGCTTGATGTCGACGCCCAGTGCGGACACCATCGACGCGTCGGTAGCGCCGGCGCGCACCAGCATGCCAATCCGCGTCGAAGTGACGAACAGGTAAAGGCCGATCGCCACCAGCAGGCCGGCGGCGATGATAGCGAAGCGGTAGACCGGATAGCGCAGTCCGTCCATCAACGGCACCGATCCGGACAAGACTTCCGGAATCGGCAAATTGAGCGGCGCCGCACCCCAAATGACTTTAACGCCCTGATTGAGCAGCATGATGATGCCGAAGGTCGCCAGGACCTGTTCCAGGTGGTCACGCTCATAAAGGTGCCGGAAGATCAGGACCTCGAGGATTAGGCCGAACAGCAAAGATGCAAGCAGGGCAAGCAGGACGCTGGCAAAAAAACTTCCCGTCAACCGGTAAAACATCACCGCTAGGTAGGCACCCAGCATGTATTGCACGCCATGAGCAAGGTTGATGAAATCCATCACCCCGAAGACCAGGGTCAATCCGGCCGCCACCAGAAACAGCAGGATGCCGAGTTGTAGTCCGTTGAAGAGCTGGACGACAAACAGCGAGGCGGACATGGGTAAGGCTCTTATCTCGGTGTCCGATGGTGCTCGCCTCGGATTGAGCGCGCAGGCCCGAGCCCGGATGGCAACCGCTACTTTAGCGGACACTCGGCAGCGTAACTGTCGGCGGCGTTGGTGAAGACCTTCTGCACGATCTGTGTCTGGAATTTGCCATCGGCACGTTTGGCTACCTGCACCAGGTAGAAATCTTGTACTGGAAAGCCGTTGTTGGCGAACTTGAAAGCCCCGCGCACGGACTTGAAATTCGCCTTTTTGAGCGCCGCGCGCAGCAGCTCCTTGTCAGCAAGCTGGCCGCCCACGGCACTGACGGCGCTGCCGATCAATTGCGCCGCGTCATAGGCCTGCATAGCGTAGCTGCCAGGCACGTAGCCGTACTCCTTCTCGAAGTCGGCAACGAACCGCTTGTTCTCCGGCGTGTCGCTATCGGGCGCCCATGTCATGCCGGAGTAGAAGCCGACTGCCGCATCCTGCTGGGCGGGCAGCGTCGATTCATCGACCGTGAATACCGACAGGAATGGAATCGCATCTAAGCCGGCCTGACGATATTGTTTGACGAGGTTCACGCCCATGCCCCCTGGCATGAACACAAAGAAGGCATCGGGCTTGGCGCTGGCGATCTTCGCCAGTTCGGCCGAGAAGTCGAGTTGGCCCAGAGGAGTATAGACCTCGTCGGCGATCTCACCTTTGAAATGCTTCTTGAAGCCGCCCATCATGTCCTTGCCGGCTTGATAGTTGGGCGCCAGCAGAAAGGCTTTTTTGTAACCTTTGTCCTGCGCGTACTTGCCAAGCACCTCCGGCGGCTGGTCGTTCTGATAGGAGGTGGAAAAGAAGAAGGCGCTGCAGCCCTTGCCGGCGAGTGGCGATGGTCCGGCGTTCGGGCTGATCAGGAACACACTGGCTTCGGTGACAGGCTTGTGGATCGCCAGCAGGATGTTGGAAAATACTGGTCCGACCACGAAGTCGACCTTGTCGCGCTCGATCAACTGCTTGACCTTGCCAACCGCCACGTCGGGCTTCAACTCGTCGTCCTGGACGATGACATTTGTGGTTAGCCCGCCAAGCTTGCCGCCGGCGTGCTTGACGCCGAGATTAAAGCCGTCGCGCAGCTGTCCCCCCAAAACCGCCTGAGGGCCGGACAGCACCGCCATAATGCCGATTTTGAGTTCTTGGGCCTGCACCGGACCGACGAGGAAGAAGGCGCCCGCCAACAGGCCGGCACCGCTGCGCCAAATCGTCGTTGTCATGTGCGTCTTCCCCTGATCAATCGCGGTGCTGTTAGCTATTGCTCACATTTTCCGCTGTCTGCCAGCCCGGCAACATTACGGGCTCGGCGTGGCGCCGGCAACGTCGCGCCGCCGCGTCGTGCTAACCCAACACCGCCTGCGGGGGCGCACGATTGCCACGATGCGCAGGGCTGGCGCGGCGTGAAGGGTGGGCCAATTGGCAGCCGTGCACTGCCGCCAGGCCCGCGGTAGTGCGAGCTGGCCGCGCTCACCCTTTTTGCTGCTATCGCTGGATGGTGCCGAGCTTCCTGGTTGGCTCGGAACTGCCGATGGCAGAGCGAGGGTGCGTGCGCTGACCGGAACGTGGGAGTGGCGGGGAAGGCGGCTTTACTGCGACACCAAGGTGCCTTCTCGCAGTTGTAACAGATCGAGAAACTCTCGTAGGCGGCTCTCCTGATGGCCTATCAAATGCCAGGGCTCCGCCAGCATGCCTTCCACCATGACCTTGGCTTCATGCCAATCTCCATGCAGGCAGGCATGCACGAAATCTGCGCGGGCGCGAGTGCCTGCACAGTGGCCGGAAATGATCTCGGCGATCACGGGTGCAAGTTCATAGACACTTTGCATGGCAACCTCGTCAAAACGGCAGCGCGGCCTCGCTGCGGACAACCAGCAAAATGGGATTACGTTCCGCATCGAAACTGCGCGTGGGCCGAGGCTGTTAGGGGCGCAAGCTCAGGCGCCGAGATGCGGGGGTGCCGGGCCCCGGGCCGCAAGCAAGCGAGATCTTCCGCACCCGCAGGGATCGCTCGGCAAAGCCACAGGCTAAGGTCGCCCCTGCCGCCGCAGTGCCGTTGCCGTCCCGCCTCGTCGTTGTTCGTCACACGCGAGACTGGGCCGATCGCCTTGGCGGTCGGCGGGGGGCGAGCTGCCGCGAATTCCGGCCGCTGTCGTGGCGGGACAGCGGCCAGGCGCACGGCAGCTAGGGGTCAAGGAGCGCCGCCAAGCGGCGCCCCCATTCCCTCAGCGTCCCTCATAGGTGATGGTCCAGATCACGCCCGACTTCGGAACCGTGTAGAACTGCGGGGTCATCTGGAAGTCGGTGAACACCTCACCGTAGTCGATGACGTACATGGTACGGCCGTCGTTGCTGAACACGACCTTGTTGGGCCGCTCCAGGCCACCGCGGTTCTCCGGCTTTTGATAGGCGTTCGGACCGGGTTCAATGTTCTGCGCGAAGGCCGACCATTTGACGCCCGTCGGCTCGAGGAACTCAATGCGCAGCACCAACGGCCAGGTCGGCACCAGGCTCTCTGGGCCCGTGTCGAGAATGCCGTAGACAGCGCCGAACAAATTGTTGTCGGCGCCGAAATTGCGCGCACTCCACGAGATGCCATCGATCGGATTGTTGGTGTCCCATTCCAGGATGGGATTGATGTATCCGTTCGGGTTCGGGTTTGCGGCAATCAGCGGCACGCCGCGCACGCCGTCGACGTGGACCTGGAACTTGTAGGGCACCATCTTCGGCACGAACGGCTTGTCACCGAGGTAGAGCTGCGGCAAGGGCCGGTCGACCGCATTGCCGCGGTAGGCTTGCCAGGCGAAGCGCTTGTTGGTGACGAACCCGAAACCTTCCTTGTCCGGAAAGCCGGCATCTTGCCCCTGTTGGGTGACGATAAAGATCTTCTCAGGGGCATTGGCGATGCGTCGGTGGCCCAGGTCGTTGGCTCCATTGTCGGTCACCGCAAGTGCGTTGGCCCACTTGGTGCCGGCCGGACCGAAGGCAACGCCGGCTTGGTTGCGGAAGCCCATGGCATAAACTTCCATCTTTTCGTGCGGGTAGATGCCATCCGTGCCCTGATCCGTCATCTTGACGCGCATCACCGAGCCGCCGCACGGCACTTGCTTTTTGATGATCATGCCGGGTTTGGCCGCAACGCCGACCGGCAGCAAGGCTCCCGTCATGCGGCCGTCGGAGGACCGAACGTTCAATCCGGTGTGCTCAATGTCGCGGCACACTGGATCGTGCGGGGTGGTGCCATGGCCGTCCTGATGCTTGACCCAGAATGGGTCGTTGGGGATGTCGGTCCAGCCATGATTGTCGGGATCGGCAAAGCCACTGTTGCTGGGCAGGCCAAGGGCAAAATAGATATAGCCATCCTTGCAGGTGATGCCGCCGTTGCGGTGATCGCCGTTGAACAAGTCCTTGACGATCAGCTTGGGCTGGGCGTTGACATTGTCCATTTCCCAGATCTTTTCGCCGTATTCGGGAATGTAGGTCTTTCCGTTCTCAGCACAGTAGCCGATCTCGTTCATCACGGTCGTGAAGGTGCCCTTGCCGACTTCACGCAGAAGTTTGCCATCCTTGTCGAAGATTTTGACGTGCGCGGGCTCGATCTTGTCGGGTTCAGGGCTGCCGAGCAGAACGCCCGAGATTGCCACCCAGAGGTTGCCGTCCTTGTCGACCGTCGCGGAGGAGGGCGTATCGAGCCCGGCCTTGAATACGCCCACTTTGTAACCGGGCGGCACCTTGACTTTGCTGGGGTCGGGCTTCACTGGTTCCCGTTTTATCCACTCGCCGGTGGCCGCTTTTTGGGCCATCGCCGCAGGTGCCAGGCAAACCGCTGCTGCGGTAGTCAGTAAGATGCGCAGGAAGACTTTCACGGCTTTCCTCCTTAGATCTCTGGTTGTCGACGTTCCCGCGATTTTCCCCCATTCCTTGCTGCACGTGCCGATTGGATGTCGATCCGATCCCCATTGGCGCCAGTATCGACGTCAACCTGCACAATCCCAGTGTACGCCTTAAGACGATCCCTGCGAAGCGATTAGTAGGACGGAAATGTCCTTACGTAGGCAATGACGTCGGCGATGTCGTCCGGTGAGAGGGTGCCCTTGAAGGAAGGCATGTAGCCGCTCTTGCCAAAAGCGGGACCACCTTCGGTGATGATGCTAGTCACATAGCCATCATCGAGCAGCTCGGTATGGCCCTTCTTGTTGAGGGCGCCAACGTGGGGCATGAAATTCTTGCCGCCGCCGCGGCCGTCGGTACCGTGGCAGCCCGAGCAGTAGCGCTGGTACATCGGCTCACCGCGCTTTGGGTCTCCGGCCGACGCTGGAGCGCAGGCCATGAGCAAGCAAACGGCGGCAAGCGGCAAGGTGCGCCACAGGCACGCTTTGCAGTTGCCACCTCCTCGCATGCGTCAGGTTCTCCCGTTGCTATCGTCGTATCAACCAGTGAGTTGCCGGATTTGCCCCGACCGCAGCAGGACATGGTTCGCGCCTTGACCCCATATCTGCCACGATCTCCATTTCAGCGCAGCCGTCGCGATCGTGCACCCGCCGCCAGGCGAGGCCAAGCCTGATGTCAGCTTTAGCGCAAAGACGGTCAAAACTATGTCGCGAGCGTTGCCATCGAAGGCTGGCACCACGCGCCGCCCGAGATCCGGCGGTGGCGTGCGGGCGAGACCGTTGGCTCCTGGCGGAATCGGCCTGCCGTTGCGCCACGGTGCAGGCGTGGCTGTCGCTTGCTCCTAGCGCCAGGGTTGTGTGCCGCAGAGGCCTACTTGAGGGGCTGGATGCGCCCGCGCATCGGCAGGCGCAGGGCAGCTGGGCCGGGATCGGCAAAGCGGGGAGCAAGATAGTCGGCGGGGTAGGGCGCTGCGACAAAAGCGGGTGGCATGGGGACGGGATAGTACACGCCTACCGGTGGATAGCTCCAGCCGTTCGCACTCCAGCTTGGGCCCGTGGTGTGGTCATAGATGTAGGCCGGTGGCGGTGGGTAGAAGGCAGGGGGCTGACAATTGCATCGGTCCCACCACGCCAACACACTGGTGCTGCCGGCGCCGGTGAGCGCCAATGCCAAGGCTATTTGCCAAACGGAGCGGGGCATGTGGGGCTCGGTGGTGACAGGCCAGGCACAGCATGGCCAAGGCGATGCTGACGTTCAAGCAGCTGCCCGTTTCAGCCTTAACGCGCACAAGCCAATCGCGCTCAGCGTCTTAGTCCTGCCGCAGGGGCGCCATGGGGCGCTGGTACAACTATTGGCGGTTGCCAAGTTCGCTGTTGACCGCGCCGGCGACGGCTACAATATGTAGTGGAGTTGCTGCGTAATAGGACTAGACATGGCACCCCGGTCCAATTGGAAGGGCTACCTTAAGCTCTCCCTTGTCTCTGCCTCGATCGCCATCTACCCGGCGACGTCCTCCGCCGAAAAGGTTCGGTTTAATACCTTGAACCGCGCCACCGGCAACCGCCTCAAGCGTCAGATGATCGACAGCGAGACCGGCGACGTCGTTGAGAGCGAAGACCAGGTGAAAGGGTATGCTGTCGGCAAGGATCAGTATGTGGTCGTCGAGGACGAGGAGCTTGCCAGCATCGCCATCGACAGCACGCGCACGGTCGACATCGAGCGCTTCGTGCCGAAGGCGTCAATCGACGACCGCTATCGCGACGCACCTTATTATCTGGCGCCGGAGGATCAGGTCGGGCAGGAGGCATTTGCTGTCATTCGCGACGCAATGAAAAAAAAGAAGATGGTGGGCATCGCCCGGGTGGTCATGGCGCGGCGCGAGCGCATTATGATGCTGGAGCCGTTCGGCAAGGGACTGATGGCAACCACGCTGCTCTATCCCTATGAGATCCGCAGCGAAGAGTCGGTGTTCGAGGAAATCCCGGAGCTGAAGCTGCCCGACCAGATGGTTGGCCTGGCCGAGGAGATCATCGACCGCATGACGGGCAAGTTCGAGCCCGACAAGTTCGAGGATCGCTATGAGAACGCCATGATCGAGCTCATTCGCTCCAAGCAGGCAGGCCTGCCTGCCAAGGTCGAGAAGGCGCCCGCGCGCGCGGCCAACGTGGTCAACCTGATGGATGCATTGCGGCGCAGCGTCGAAGGCGATCAGGGCGGCAAGCGCAAGAAGGCCGCGCCGGCGAAGCGAGCGGCCGCGCAGACGTCGGCCCCTGCCAAGCGCAAGGCAAAGGGCTGATGCCCGAGCGACCGCCAGGCTCGGTGCGCCGGCGGATCGAGTTCGACGCTGCGACCTGGCAGGCCCTGCATCGGCTTTCGCTCGACAGCATGAAATCCGTTCAGGAGCTTGCGGACGAAGCCTTCCGCGACCTGCTTAAAAAGCACCGTCGGCCGACGACGCTCAAAGAAATGCTGCGCGACAGCGTGCGCATGCAGCCTGCCAACGATCCTCCCTTCCCCCGACGCCGCTCGCCAAGGCGAAAGTGAGGTCGAGCGGTGCCGTGGCCGTGGCCGATCGCCATGCTCGCCGCGCGCTCTTTCCCCGCACGCAAAGGCGGGAGGATGGCTCGCCGGCCTAGCCGGCACCGCCCGAGGGTCGCGCGGCACCATCGGGCAAAATGGTAAAATTGCAGTGCGGCGCCAAGCGGGCGCGCTTTTGACCTCGAGCCGGCAGGGATGCTGTCGGTTTTGGAACCGGCTTTGTGATTGCGCCGTTTCGTCCGTATGGACAACACCCTACCAGGTCAGCGGCACGGTGGCGGCGAGGCGATCTGGCCATTGCGGCTGGGGCGTCCAGGTCTAGACCCAAATTGGAGGCCATGCCCATGGGCGAAGCCAAGCAAAAGAAAGTCGACAAGTCGCTGGATATGACCTTTCCCGCGAGCGATCCGCCGGCGTCGGGCCAGTCCACTGGCACGGAACCACCGACGCGACCGACGAACCGCCAGGCGCCGCTTGTCAGCAAAGAGCAGATCGAGGCCGCTGCCGGTCCCGATCGCCCAGAGCGCGGACGCCGGCCACGCAAGCGCCATCGTGGCGTTGGGCGAGACGGCATGCAGAGTGGCGAGGAGACAGGCAAGGTCGGCAAACACGAGGGTCTCGGCCGCAAAGGCGTCGATTGAGGTCGGCGGCGCGGACGTGTTGGGCACGACGGGGCCAGGCCACTGGCCAGGGTTGGCAGGCCAACCTCATTACTGCGGACGCGCGGCGCTTTTTCCACAGGACCGATGGGAGGATTCGGGAAGATAGCGGGTGTCCCAGCGTTATTGGATGAGAGTTGCGTACCCGTTTTGCCAGGGCCCCGTTTTCAGGGAGAGTGCTCGTGCACATTGTGCGCTCGTTCCTTATTGTTTTCGGGTTTGCTGCCATTTTCTTCGGCCTGACCCTCATGGGTGCGCTGATGACCAGCGCCGTGCGCGGCCAGTTTTAAGGTTTCCCGTCGCACCACAGGCGGGCCTCCGCCCTCGCCTGCCGCTCCGTCGTGCAACTCTGAGGTGTTCTCGGGCGCCTGCGCCGTCGCACGGCGCCGCGCCAACGCTGCCGCGACGATCGGGCCGGGCATCGGGCCAACCCTCACGGCGCGAGCCCACACGGGCAGAGGAGAGAGAGCTCAAAGTCGCGAGAGCTCGCCTCGTTGATGGAGAAAAGGGTGGCCGTACATGCGCGCCAGCAGCTTCTCGAATTGCGTCTGGGGGGCATGCGTTCAGCGATGCCCATGTCGGGCGTCGTACAAAGGCCAGGGGAGGCAGATGCGGTCCGCACCGTGCGAGGCGCCATTATACCCTTGAGGCCGATAGCCGCAGGCTGCGGGCATCATCCAAACGAGGGGTGTGACGGCGGGTGCGCCACCCCAGCGGATTTTGCATGATCACTGGTCAATTTTCCTCAATCGCGGCACCCCTTGTGCAACCTCCGGCTGCGCAGGGCGTTGAGGGAGTTAGCAGGAGGCGTATGTCATGCGCGGCGCTCGAATACTCGGTCTGATGGCCCTGCTTTGCTCTGGGCTACCCGTCTCGGCACAGGAACTCGCCGAGATCGGTAATCTCACTTGCAGCCTGGCCGAACAGAGCGGCTCGCCGGACAGCGAAGCCGGCATCGGTCAGGCCCGCGACATGCTGTGCACCTTCAAGCCGGCTGCCCGGGGCGCGGAGGAAACCTACACGGGAACAATGCAAAGTGCCGGTGACGAACGGCCCTTCGACAGAGGTGTCTTGATGTGGACGGTAAGGGGGCCGGCGTCGACCGAGATCCAGCCGGGATTGTTGCAGCAGTCGTTTGCTGTGGACGCGGCGGCGGCCGCCAACAAGGTTGCCCCACTGGTCGGCGAAAAGACGCCGATCGTCCTGCAGGCTGCAAAAAAGGAAATGCAGCAGGTGCCCGATGCGGATTCGGCAAAGCCAACGACCGTGATCATCTCGATCGTGCTCAAGCTGAAATCCAGTCCCGCCTGAACGGTGCTGCGCCCCCGTGGATGCATGTTGCCGCTGGCTAGCCGCAGGACGCGGCCGCCCTTTGCCGCTAGGTCGCCCGGCGTTTAGCCTTCGGCGCGCCGACCTCGTCCTCGGCCCACGTCAGTCCCTTATAGTTGAAGCCCTCCTCGATTGTGGGCTTGACGATCTTGAAGTAGGGGGAGAGATCGAAATCCGCCGGCGCATAAAGGCTGTGGTGGCGAATGTGCAGGATCTCACTGCGCTGAAAACGCGTCACACCGCGCTCGGCGCTTTGGCGGCGTTCCACCCGAGGCAGGATCGGATATCGCACCCGGCCGAAAGCTTCCGCGATCAGGGTCGAGCAGATGGCGCGCGTGGGCTCTCCCGAGCCAAGTGCGATCATACGCCGGCGCCAGCGGGCCGGAATGGGAGGCTCGGGCAGCAGGTAGCGCAGGAGATCCACAATGTTGCGCATGTCGTATTGGGTGCCGAGCCGCGACACCATGTAGGCGAGGACCTCCTCGCGATCGGCCTCGGTGAGGCCGATCGGACGGCAGATGCGGGTGTGGAAACGATCGTATTTGGAAAGTGGCGCCGAGATGCAGCCTTCGCCCAAATTGACTTCGATCAACACGTGCGGCTCCGTGCCGTCGCTCGGCAGCTCAAACCAGTCGCCGACATAAATGGCCGCATGCGACCAGGTAGACTGGGTCAGGTATTTGATGGTCGTCGAGAGCTTGCTGCCGCCGGCGACCAACAGAACGTCGGCGGGACGCAGCACGCGCCGCAACGCAACAGGGTTCGATGGCACGTACGGTTCCTGGCCGGAAACCTCGCGCCGGAGCCGTTCGCCGAGCTTGCGGCCGAACCAGTCCAGGAACGAATCGAAAGCCGTCATGGGTCAATTATCGCACGGAGCCACCTGGCTGGCCTGCGGCCGATTCGGCACGAGCCCGTGGCCAACGCGACGCGGCCTTGCTCGATGCGTCCGTGCCGCGGCGTGTGGGCGACGCCTTTGATCCGCTGAAGGGTGGCGCGGCCTGGCACCGGCGCGTGTCGGGCCAAGGCCGAACGGTAGCGCAGACGGCAGCCGGTTTCGCCACCGCCGCATGTTGCTGCTAGCCGCGCGGACGCGCCGCCACTCGGTTGGCCCAACCTCTGCACGCACTGTGGCCGGCAATGTGACCGAGCATTGGCTGCCGCCCGATGGCTCAGGGCGACTGTCGCCGCTTCCAGCCGGCGCGCCCGGGGGCTCGTTTTGGCGGGGGGCGAGGGGGTCGGCTACGACCGGCTGCTGCGAGCAGTGTCCCGCGACGGGCGTGCCCGCGCTGTGCCTCGAGCAGCCGCAACTCGCTGGCGCTGACGCGCCCCAAGCGGCTAAAGTGCCGGCTTGGATCGTGGCGAGGTAAGGTCGTGATCAAGTGGATTGCCATCAGCGCGGCCAGTCTTGTCGGACTGCTGCCGCATGCAGCCTCGTCGCAATCACCGGCGGTCAAGCAGGAGGAAGCGCTCATGTCGCAACAAGTCAAAGCCGAGCTGGCGCCGACAGGCGTGTTGCGTGCGGGCATCAACTTGTCGAATTTTCTGCTGGTAACCGGCAAGACCGCTGCCGGTGATCCGGTTGGCGTGGCGCCCGACATGGCCAGCGAAATCGCCAGGCGGCTGGGTGTCCCCGTGCAATACGTGACCTACAAGACGCCCGGCGAATTGGCCGACATGGCGGACACGGGCGCGTGGGATATCGGCCTGATCGGCGCCGAGCCGCAGCGCGCGGAGAAGATTGCCTTCACACCGGCCTATGTGGAGATCGAGGCGACCTATCTGGTGCCGGCAGGCTCGACACTAAGATCGATCGCCGATGTTGACAGGCCGGGGGTGCGGATCGCTGTCACGGGACGCAGCGCCTATGGCCTCTGGCTCGATCGCAACATCAAGCAGGCCGAACTGGTGAAATCGGGTACGCTCGACAGCGCCTACGAACAGTTCGTCGCAGACAAGCTCGATGCGCTGGCCGGTCTGCGGCCACGTTTGCTGTCGGATGTGGAAAAATTACCCGGCTCGCGTATCCTCGATGGCCAGTTCACGGCCGTGCAGCAGGCGGTTGGAACGGCGCGCCGGAATGCACAGGCTGCCGAATACCTGCGCAACTTCATTGCCGAGGTGAAAGCATCCGGATTTGTCGGCGGGCTGATCGACAAGCATAAGGTGCGCGGCCTTTCCGTGGCACCGCCCGCATAGGCCCGATCGCCACGCATCCGGAGCCGCGGGTGACTGCCTCTGGCGGCCTTGCGCGGCACGGGCGGCGTCCTCCTGCCTCGCCTCGCCCGAGCGGTCCCGCGGCAACGACCCTGGTGGGTCGACCGGCTGTCGGATGGGCCAATGCCTGGCGATTGCCAGGGACGGCAGCGATTGCTGCTGCAGGCGGCTTGAGCCCGGCCAGGCTTCGCGCCCGGAAAGCCTTGTCGATGCGACCGTTCCTGCCTCGCTGCGCCAGGCGTCCCCCTGATTTCGACCGCGCCTCTTTTTAGGGCGTGTCCCGAGCCTTGCCTGCTCGATTGGAGGGTCAGGGAGGCCTCCCCGGCATGGAGCCCGCGCGCGGACGACCCAGCCGAGCCTTCGAGTTTGCCTCCACTTTCGGCTCGCCGGCCCCCGGAAGTCAGCACCCAACAGGCCTGCCGCGCCCACGAAAGGCCGCGCGGCCTACCCAATCCCGCCCAGATTACGATCTACATCAAACGCTTAAGGCTAGTGGGGGCAAGACGGGCCGCCCCGTAGAGCAAGGACGCATGTGCGTGTATTGCCGGTCGCGGATCAGCTGGGTGCTTGCGCTGTCGGTCGTCGTGTCTTGGTTTGTAGGCACGGCGTTTGCGGCCGATGCGATCACCACCGTGGAGGTTGTGGGCAACCGCACGGTCGGCGCCGAATCGATCCGTAGCCACCTGCGCGCAGGTCGTGCCGGCAACATCAGCGCCGCCCAGATCGACGAGGCCTTAAAGTCCCTCTTTGCCACCGGATTTTTCGCCGACGTGCGCATTGACCGCCGGGGTGCGAAACTGCTGATCAGCGTGAAGGAAAACCCAGTCATTGCCAAAATTGGCTTCCAAGGCAATGTCAACGCCGATAAGTCCAAGCTCGAACCGCTTCTTGGGCTCAAAGCCCAGGCGCGCTACACGGCGGCCAAAGCGCATGCCGATGCCCTCAAGGTTCGTGACTTTTACCGCAGCCAGGGAAGGTTGACGACCGAGGTTGAGGCGAAAGTGAGCACGCGCCCCGATGAACAGGTCGAGGTTACATTTGCC
>CAWFZX010000037.1:0-213320 GCA_963820375.1 uncultured Alphaproteobacteria bacterium
CCTGGCGCGGTCGCGGCGACAGGACCTCCAACGTCTGTCACCTCGCCGCGATGCCGTGGCCCAACCTGCAGCTGTGGCGCACCACAGGTCGCTCCGTCCGCTGCAGGAGCCGCAGCAAACGACTTTCTGCAGCGCGGCAGGTGTTCCCTCGGAACGCAAGGATCCTTGCGGTCGTTTCCCCAGCAGTCATTAAGCTCATGATCCCGCTCTTGTGCGGGAGGAGGCATCCAATGAAAGGCCCCAGTCTGGTTCTGATAACCTGCACGCTATTCGTTCTGGAAACAGCCAATGCGAGCGCTGGCCCCTGCAGCCAAGAAATCGTGGATGTGACCAAAACGTTGGCGGCAAGCGATGCCGGCTCTGGTCCAACGACAGGCACTCCGGCGGCCACAGCCGGCGACCAAAAGGGGCAGCACCCCGGTACTGCGCTGATGAACAAGGAAACGCAGGGCAAAGCCACATCACCCCAGGATGTACAACGTCAGTCCGGCGTCAAATCCGCAGCCAGCCAGGCCCTGGAGCGGGCGCGCGCTCTTGATTCTCAAGGCAAAGAGGCAGAGTGCATGAATGAGGTGAAGAGTGCCAAGCAGCTTGCCGGACTCTAATTAGACCGCGCCTCTTGGCGTGGAGTGGCCCCGCTTCTCCCTGCCGCCGCGAAATCGCTTGTCGGGAAAAGTCTTAAGGGCGATCGGCCCGACGCACGGACCCAACTTGGGATGTGGGGGCCGACGCAATTGACCCTTGCGACAGCGAGGTGCCACGCCCCGGAGCGCGTAGGAGCTCCAGGGCGTGGCCGGCAACGACAAGCCCCCCGGGTGCGGAGGAGGGCCCGTCGCGCGCCCGCGAGAGTTGGGAGAGAAAGGGTGTGATCGCCATCCCGGATCGGGGGGAGACTTTGGCAGGCTCCGCGCCTACCTAAACGAAACGTCATCTTCCATACGGTGTCGGCTCGCACAGCATGGTCTGGATCTGCCGTAGGTTGGAAAGGGGTGCTCTGCGCAATTCACCAGCGCGGAATGAATTTTGTGCGCAGCGCGGGCTATCCGGCCTTGTCCGAGCAGCGCCCAAGTGGCGGGATTGCTGCAAAGGTTAGTCTCGGGTGCTCTCTTATTCTTTCCTCAACCTCCAAGCCAATGTTGGCGCCAGGCGCACAAGAGGGCTGCTTGCCAAGTTATTTGTCCTTGTTCCTGACCGGGGGCGAGGGCAGCTCTGCCGACAACCAGTCTCCGCCGGGCCAGCAGCGTGTTCGCCGATGCGCCCACGCGCCTACGGCTGGTGGCGGGACAACGTCGCAACTCCTTGGCGCCTGAGGAAACCGGGGAAAGGTCGATCACAGTTTCGCGAAAGGTATGCGTCCGGCTCGTCACGAACCACCTCGCAGCCCTACTGTGGCGGCGCCTTCGCTCGGGGACGCTAAGAAGGCGGAGACCTCCCGCTGCCCTGGTATCCTTGAGCCCTGGAGGGGCACTCGGCTGACAGATCCGAGTGCCCATTGCCCGTGCGCTCGGCACGCAGCGCGTTCCGCTTGCTGCGCTCATCGGGGAGCTTTGCCAAGCCATACCCCTTCCCGGCAAGCTCGCGTCCGCCGCACGTTTGCTCGCTAGGTTTTGCGGCAAACACTGGCGTTTGCCTCACAGCAAAGCCACTGCTGCGCCCGGTTTGGCAAGCTGGTCAAAGGTACATTGTCGGGGCGCCTTGTCCGGCCGCCAGCGCACCAGCCGGGTGCCATGTCGGAACCGGTCGCCGGTCACATGGTCATAACGAACCTCGACCACAAGCTTGGGTCGCAACGGCTGCCAATCGGCCGATCTCTCGGTGCTCCAGCGACTGGGTCCGCCTGGTGCATCACCGGTAAATCCGGGGGGTTCAATAAGCTTTTCAAGGCGTGCGGTGAGTGCGGGTTTGTCCTTGGTGGCAATGGCTGACGTGAAGCCAACGTGGTGCAGCAGACCGCTACGATCGTAAAGGCCGAGCAGCAGAGATCCCACGAGCCGTTCGCTGCTTGCGTAGCGGAAGCCGCCGACCACACAGTCTGCCGTGCGCAGCCGTTTGACTTTGAGCATGGCGCGCTGGTTCGGCCGATAGGGCAGATCGAGCCGCTTGGCGATGACGCCGTCAAGCGACACCTGACGCCGGGCGAGCCAGGACTTCGCCTTGCGCAGATCGCGCGTGAAGGGCGTAAGCGAGATGCCTGCATGCGCGCGCGCAAAAAATGTCTCGAGCGCCGTTCTGCGCTCTTTGAACGTCCGTTCGAGAAGGGGTTGGCGCGCCTTGCGCAGCAGGCAATCGAAGGCGACAAAGACGGCGGGCGTTTCCTGCGCCAATCGGCGGATGCGGCTCTCGGCCGGATGCAGACGCATCTGCAGCGCGTCGAACGAGAGATTGCCCTCGACCGGAATCACGAGCTCGCCATCGAGCACGAACTGCGTCGTCGGCAGCGCGCGCAGGTTGTCGAGAACTTCGGGAAAGAAGCGTGACAGCGATTTCCCCGACTTGGCTTTGATCTCCACCGCGTCCGCGGCGCGGAACGCCAGGCAGCGAAAGCCGTCCCATTTGGGCTCGAATTGCCAGCCGGGCTCTGTTGGCAGCTCCGCGACCGGCATTGCTTCCGTTGCTGCGAGGGTGAGTGGAATACCAAGTTCGGCGAGGGTGGGTTTGCTGTCCTTGACCGTCGACATCATCGCCCCTGTGACGCCAACTTGCGGATGGCGGGCTCCAGCGGGCGCTCGGCGTCGCCATAGTCGTGCCAGGCCTTGCTGTTGGCCAACTGCCGCGCTGCGCTATCAATGGTGAAGCGCGCAGGATCGAGACCATCACGCGTCTGGGCCCAGCTGAGCGGCATCGAGACCGGGGCAGAGGCGCGGGCGCGCGGCGACAAGGGCGCAACGGCCGTCGCCATGCGGTCGTTACGCAGGTAGTCCACAAAGATGCGCCCGGCTCGCTGCTTCTTGGCCATGTTGATGAGGTAGCGGTCGGGACTGTCGCCGGCCATGGCAGTCGAGACGGCGCGCGCAAAGGCCTTGGCCTCGTCCCAGCCGATGCGCACACTCCTGCCCACTTGCAATGGCGTCACGACGTGCAGACCCTTGCCGCCCGTGGTCTTGCAGAAGGTGACGAGGCCGAGGTGTTCCAACCGCTCACGCAGTTCCTTGGCACCAGCGACGACTGCAGAGAAGGGTACGTCCGGCGCGGGGTCCAAGTCGAAGATCAACCGCCCCGGTAGGTCCGGGCGCCCCGGCGCGCAATTCCAGGGGTGGAATTCCACGGCCGCGATCTGGGCCATGGCGATCAGGCCCTCGACCCGATCGATGCGCAGATACGGCTTGCGATCACCCTCGACCACGGTCTCCTCGACCAGTTTGGTCATGCCTGGGGCGGCATGGCGCTGAAACCATTTTGCGTGACCAATGCCGTCAGGAGCGCGAATGATCGAGCAGGGCCGCCCCTTGAGGTGTTCGATCATCCAGGCTCCGACGGCTGCAAGATAGCGGGCCAGATCGAGCTTGGTGACAGGTCCACTCTTGCCCTCGGCAGGCCACAAGGCCTTATCGGGCTTGGAGATCGGCACGCCCATCACCTGATCGCTGTCGCTCTTTGGTTGAGGCGCGATTTTGCCGCGTTTGGGGACGTTGAGAGGTGCGCCAAGGCCAGCTGCCGAGCGACGCGTTTTGCCGGCAGTCTCGCTTGCACGCCATATTGCTCGTGGCGCGGCCGCCTTGGCACCGGTGGCCATGAAGGCCTTGGCGCCTCGGCCTTTGCCGGCGGCGATCTCGTCCATTGTGCGGCCGGAGGCAACCGAGCGGTCTTCAGCGAGCAAGGCGTCCGCATCCTCGCAGGCGAACTCATCACGATGCTTGATAAGTAGCCAGTTGCTGCGCTTGCTGCGATCGCCTTCCCGGCCTTTCATGCGCACGAGCACCCAGCCGCCTTTGAGCTTGTCGCCGGCGACAGTGAACTTGAGCTCACCCTTGCGCAGCCCGGCGCCCACGTCGGCAGTATCCTGGTCCGGCATCCAGAAGCCACGATCCCACAGCATCACCGTGCCACCACCGTATTCGCCTTTCGGGATCGTGCCCTCGAAATCCCCATACTCCAGGGGGTGGTCCTCGACCTCTACCGCCAACCTTTTCTCCCGCGGGTTGCAGGAGGGCCCTTTGCTGACGGCCCAGGACTTGAGCACCCCGGCGTGCTCAAGGCGCAGGTCGTAGTGCAGGCGGGTGGCTGCGTGCTTTTGCACGATGAAGCGCAGATACCGGGCGCGTTTGCTCGCAGCCTCACCACGCGGCTCCGCCGTCTTCGTGAAGTCGCGTTTGGCCTGATAGGCCGCAAGCTTTTTCTTTACCATCGGCAAAACTCACAGACTGTTTCGCGAACGGAACGGCACCGCAGATGTCGAACGGTCCAAGGCCCTGGGCGTTCCTTAGCTTAGTGGGCCAGCATACGATCAGGGCGGATGCGGCATGACGCTGAAAACAAGGCGCACAAAAGATAGACCGGAAAACGGCTATGCCGCGCCAAAAACACTCGCTGCGCTTAACGCCATGATCGCGGCATCGCCGCCGCTGCTGCCGGGCGCATCGCGCGCGGTTCTGGGCGAGGGTCCCGTCGGGGCCTCGATTGCCTTCGTGGGGGAACAACCCGGCGATCAGGAAGACCGGCAAGGCAGGCCGTTTGTCGGACCTGCCGGCCAACTCCTCGATCGGGCGATGGCCGATGCAGGCATCGACCGAGACCGCGTTTATGTCACCAATGCCATCAAACACTTCAAGTTTGAGCAGCGCGGAAAGCGCCGCATCCACCAAAAGCCGACGGCAACCGAGGTCAAGCACTACCGGTGGTGGTTGGAACAGGAGCTGAAACTTGTGCAGCCAAAGTTGGTGGTTGCGCTCGGCGCCACAGCGGTGCTCGCTCTCGCCGGCAAGCCACTGCCGGTCGCGCGCTGTCGAGGGCCGGCAAAGTTCATGCACCACGCCGGCTTTATCACGGTCCATCCGGCCTATTTGCTGCGCATGCCCGACAGCCGCGCCAAACAGGAGGGCTATCGCGAGTTCGTCAGGGACCTGCGAAGCATCCACAAATTGGCAGCATGACGTCGCCTAACCAAGCTGGATGTGGTGGGGTGCGAGCGGTCGGCCCGCTCAACAGCCAAGCCGCCATCGCCCCCCGATCGATGTCCGGCAAATGGTCGCCCGCACCGCTCGATCGCTACATCGGTTACTACCCTATGCGACCAGCCACGCCGATTTCGCTGGAGAAACGGCCCCATTCGAGGAGGTCGCTAACGCCGCATCCGCGTTGATCGAGGCGGTGGGCCGCTATCGTGCTGGCCAGTCAACGCCCGGCCGGCGCAACCCGGCCTAATCGCCGTCCCAAAATAACACCGACTTTGGCAACGGCCGACGTGCCAGTGGCACCGTCCACTGTTGCCTCCTATTGGCGTGGCCATGCCGCGTGCTGCCAGCCGCAACAGCAATTCTCGCCTGCCTTGTGGAGAACACTAGTGTGATCGCTGGGCGCGCAGCCCTACGGTGATGGCACCGTCGTTCTCGAGAACCGCGTAGCGCACCTTTGTTAACGACGTGCAGCCCTCTCGGCGCAGAGCCTCTAGTAGCTCCGTTTGGGTAATCTGTTCGCGTGCCAAGACGTCCTTGTAGACATGACCATGGCGTACGAGCACGCGCGGAATGCCCTCAAGTACGCGTTCAGCCCTTTTGCTGCGCCAGGAAACGAAGCCAACCAGCTGGCTTAAGCCGAACAGAGTGGCAGCGGCCAAAATGCCACCTGTGACCGACTTGTCGTCGGCGATGAGCGCGTTCTGCACACTCTCACTAAGAAGTAGCAAAACAACGAGATCGAACGGCGTCAACTCGCCGACATGCTTCTTGCCGACAACTCGAAGCAGCACAAAGATCGCCACGTAAACGATGACGACCCGCAGCATCAGCTCGCCAACGCCAACAGAAGGAGCAAACATGATGGTCTCACTCTCCTGGTTGCCAAAAAAACGCGACCCCTTGTGGTGGGGAAACATGGGTGGTGCTTGAGAGCGAGCAGACGTCAGCCCTGCGAGAACTGCAGGGCGGATGGCGATCGTATTGCCGCGCACGTGTGTTGCGGAGCCACTCAAGGGATCCGGGATTGGCGTTGACCGCCAGTCACTCTCCAGATGGCGTTGCCGGTATCGTCGGCAACCAGCAGTGCGCCCGCGCGGTCGATCGCCACACCGACAGGACGGCCATGCGCCTTGCCGCTGCCGTCGTCCTTCAGGAAGCCTGTCAGCGCGTCGACGGGCATGCCATCCGGCCGGCCATCCTTGAACGGGACAAAGACGACCTTGTAGCCACTGTAGTCGGAACGGTTCCAGGAACCGTGCTGACCAATAAACATGCCGGCGCGAAACGGAGCTGGCAGCAAGCTACCGTCGTAGTAGGCAAGCCCGAGCGATGCGGTATGGCCACCCAAGGCATAGTCGGGGGTGATGGCTATGGCCACGAGGTCCGGCCGTTGCGGTTTGACACGCGTGTCGACTTTCTTGCCCCAATAACTATAGGGCCAGCCATAAAAGCCCCCGTCTTTGACCGAGGTCAGGTAGTCCGGTGGGACGTCGTCGCCCAATTCGTCGCGCTCGTTGACGACGGTCCAGAGCGCGCCGGAGGTCGGCTCGAACGCCATGCCATTGGCGTTGCGCAATCCCGACGCGAAAATGCGCGAACGGCCGCTGGCGATGTCGAGCTCGAGGATCGTTGCGCGCCCTGCCTCGATCTCCATACCCTTCTCGCCAATGTTGCTCCCCGAACCGACCGTCACGTAAAGCTTGCTGCCGTCGGTGCTCGCCAGCAAAGTTCGGGTCCAGTGGTGTCCGACAGGCAAATCCAAGAGTTTGGTGCCCTTGGCGGTGATGCGCAGGTCACCGGGACGATAGGGAAATCGCACGACGCTATCGGTGTTCGCCACGTAAAGCTGATCGCCGATGAGGGCCATGCCGAAAGGTTGCCGCAGACCCTCCAGTAATACCGAATGCTGCTCGGCGACGCCGTCCGCGTTGGTGTCGCGCAGCAGTGAAATACGGTTGGCATTCTCAACGATGGCCCCCGATCGGCGCTGCACCCAATTTTGAATGATGGCTCGCGGCGACCAGGACGGCGTTGGCTCGGTCGCAGCTTCGGCAACCAGCACGTCGCCATTGGGCAGCACATGCAGCCAGCGTGGATGCTTGAGGCCTTGCGCGAAGGCCTGCACCACCAGCCCAGGTGCCGGTTTGGGTGTCGCGCCCTTGGGCCACGGCTCGTTTGCTACCGACCACTTGATGGTAGGAAGCCAGCTTTCCTTTGCCTCAGCCAGGCGCGGTTGGGAGCCATATCCTGGTGGTTGATCAGCGGCGTGGGTCATGGTTGCGATCGTGGCGAGTAAGAGGCCGGCTGTGGTTGCGATCGCCAGCGGGAGCCATACCTTAGGATTTGCCGTGCGCATAGCTGCGTCCTTGCGGGAGTCCAGACCAGCAACGCCCAGCCAGACTCTCGGTTCCGGTGGGCCGGAACCACGACCTGCGCTGCACGTTTGGGATCCGATGGACCGGCGTGGGCGGGGCTAACTCTCCAGGCAATCGATGCCAGCAAGTGCAGCGCGATCGGCGAGCGAGGTCAAGGCACAGTTGCCAGCGCTTATCAGCGCATGCGCTGTGCTGGTGCTCGGCATCAGCACCCATCAATTGGCGACCCCCGCACCGCTCGGCCCGCTCTCCCGCCACATGGCTGTCCACATCGCCTTGATGAACGTCGCGGCACCCATTTGCGCCGCGGTCCTCTGGCTCGCATGGCCAGCAGCCCGCAAGCCGGCCAGTGGCGCCGTTCTGTGGACTGCAACCATTGGCCAGATGGTTCTGCTCTGGGTCTGGCATGCGCCGGCTACTCACGCCGCGGCGATGCCAGCGCTGGTGGCGCAGATGCTTTGGCACGGCTCGCTGCTTCTCAGTGCCTTGCTGTTTTGGCGTGCGCTAGTGCCTGCCAGCGGCGCGGGCTGGCAATCCATCTTTGCCTTGCTGGTCACCGGTAAGCTCGTTTGTCTGCTCGCTGTGCTTTTGGTCTTTTCGCCGCGCCTGCTTTATTTCCAGGCGCCGGGCGCCGCTACCAAGCACGCTATCGAGCATGCCGCGGAGCGGCCAGACCTGGCCGACCAGCAGGTCGCCGGTCTCCTCATGCTCGCCGCATGTCCGCTGAGCTATGTGCTCGCCGGCATCATTCTGGCGGCACAAAGCCTAAGCGGTCTCGCGCGAGCCGCCCAGCCGGTACACAATCTCCACAGCTCGGCCGTGCGCTAGCCATGGTTTTTTTCCCACGCAGCCGGCTAGGGCGAATTGTCGGCGCGATGCTCGGCGCGCTTGCCGGGCTCGGTGTAGTGCTGGTGTTTCTCGCTTGGACCGGTGTCTACAACGTCGCCGCCAGCCGGGGCCATTGGAGCATCGTTGAGTGGTTTTTGGCCTTTGGCATGCGCAATTCGGTGGCGACGCGCGCACTTGCCATTACCGCCCCGCCGCTGGACGATCCCGATCTGGTCCAGCTCGGCGCCGGCCACTTTCATAGTGGCTGTGCATTTTGCCATGCCGCGCCGGGTATGCCGCACAGCCCGATAGCCCTTCACATGCTCCCGCCACCCCCTGAGCTCTCCAAGGCGGCGAAGGAATGGAAAGATGAGGAGCTGTTCTGGATCGTCAAACACGGCATCAAATATACGGGTATGCCGAGTTGGGTTGCCGCCGAACGGGACGACGAAGTGTGGAGCGTGGTTGCCTTCCTCAAGCGGCTCAACAGCCTCGATGCAGCGGGCTACCGTGATTTGCTGTTTGGCGGCCTGCAAAGCGCGCCGCAAAGCGGTGCAGAGCTTGCAACTACCGGACCCAACAGCGACCAGACTGGTGCCTGTGCGCGCTGCCACGGTGCCGAGGGGCGCGCCCCCAGGAGCCGTCTGGTGCCGATCTTGCACGGGCAGCCCGTCGAGTTCTTGACCACGGCGCTGAAAGCCTATGCTGCGGGCAAGCGGCAAAGTGGCATTATGCAGCCGGTGGCGGCTAATCTCTCGCCGTCCGTCATGCAAGCGCTCGCGGCCCACTATGCCGGTTTGCCAGCGCCGCCGCCGGCAACGACAGCAGAGGATGCGGCAGCTGTTGCCAGGGGTCGCAGGCTTGCCGACGAGGGCATCGCCGCCAGTGGCGTGCCGCCCTGTATGGCCTGTCACGGCAGCGATGCGCTCGCGGCCTATCCGCGCCTGGCCGGCCAGCACGCCGAATACATGATCGGGCAATTGCGCCTTTGGCAACGCGGCATTGCCAGCGGTACGGATGGTGCCGCGACGATGGCACCGATCGCGCGCCGATTAACCGAGCGCCAGATCATCGATGCCTCCGTCTATTTTGCAAGCCTCCGGTCCCAGCAAGCCGGCGCCGGACGCCGACCATGAAGCGAGAGACATGGCTCGGATTGACGTTCGTCGCCTTCCTTGCCGGGTGCCGCGATACGCAATCCGTCTTGACGCCGGCTACGCCCGGGGCAGCGCAGATTGCCCAGCTTAGCTGGCTGCTGTTTGCCGTCGCGATGGCGGTGCTGATCATTGTGCTTGGCGTGCTCTGGCTGGCGTTGCAGGGCAGCGAAGCGATGCGTGCGCTGTTGGCAGGCAACGGCACCGTCATCGTTGGCGGCATTGTATTTCCAGCCGTTACGCTCAGCGCCTTGCTGGGTTTTGATCTCTGGGTCACTCGGGGAGCGGTAAGCACGGCTGGCCCGGCTGACGCACAACGCATCGAGGTGATCGGTGAGCAATGGTGGTGGCGTGTCGCCTACACCGGCGCAGACGGCCAAGTCATCCCCAGCGCCAATGAGATCCGCGTTCCGGTCGGGCGCCCGGTCGAATTCTCGCTGAAATCCGCCGACGTCATTCACAGTTTTTGGGTGCCCAACCTCGGCGGCAAGGTCGATATGATTCCCGGGCGCACCACGCAGCAGCGGATCGTTCCCGCTCGACCGGGCATCTTCCGCGGCGCCTGCGCGGAATACTGCGGCGGCCCGCACGCCCTGATGGCGTTGGAGGTCATCGCCATGCCGGCCGCCGATTTCACGGCCTGGCTTGCCTCGCAAGCCGCGCCGGCAGCGTCGCCTGCCGAGCGGGGCAGCGAACTATTTCTTGCCGCCGGTTGCGGAGGCTGTCACGCCATTCGCGGCACCGCGGCTGCTGGCAGCATCGGACCCGACCTCACGCACATCGGATCGCGGCGCTCGGTCGGTTTGGACACGCTGCCACTGACCAGCGGCAATCTCGCCCGCTTCATCGCCGACGGCCAGCACCTCAAACCCGGCAACCTGATGCCCCCGTTCCGCATCCTGGCTGAGGATGAGCTGCAGGCAATTGCGCTCTATTTAGCGGGTTTGCGCTGATGGTAACGGGCGACGGCGACCGGCAAAGGGCGGATGCGCTACCGAATACGGCGCCGCGGCCCAGGCAGGAGCTGGAACAGCTCCAACGCCTCTGGGCCCGCCCTACCGGCTGGCGCATCCTCAGCGATGTCAACAACGCCGTGATCGGCTACTTCTACATCGGCGCGGCCCTGTTGTTTTTCTTGCTCGCGGGCATCCTGGGCCTGCTGATGCGAACGCAGCTTGCGGTTCCCAGCAATACGCTCCTCAGTCAGGAAACCTACAACCAAATCTTCACCATGCACGGCACGGTGATGATGTTTCTGTTTGCGGTGCCGGCGGTCGAAGCCATGGGGATCTTGCTGCTGCCGCAGATGCTGGGAGCGCGCGACCTACCGTTCCCTCGCCTGGGCGCCTTTGCCTTCTGGGCATATTTCGTCGGCGGGCTCGTTTTCTTCAGCACTATCTTTTTTGATCTGGCCCCCTCCGGCGGCTGGTTCATGTATCCGCCGCTGACAAACAGCCAATACTCTCCAGGCCTGGGCGCGGATTTTTGGCTGCTTGGTATCGGCTTCATCGAAATCTCCGCCATTGCTGGTGCCATCGAGATCATCGTCGGTGTGTTGCGGACGCGTGCCCCCGGGATGTCGCTCGACAAAATGCCGATGTTTGCCTGGACCATGTTGGTCTTCGCCGGCATGATCGTCTTTGCCTTTCCCGCCGTTATCCTCGCCACCATCATGTTGGAGTTGGAACGGGCATTTGGCTGGCCGTTCTTCGCCGCAGCCAAGGGAGGTGACCCTCTGCTATGGCAGCACCTCTTCTGGTTCTTCGGTCACCCGGAGGTCTACATCATCTTCCTGCCGGCCGCGGGCATGGTCTCGATGATCGTGCCAACCATGGCCCGCAGCAACCTCGTTGCCTACAACCTGATCGTCGTGGCGTTGATCGCCACCGCGTTCTTTAGTTTCGGGCTTTGGGTCCATCACATGTTCACGACGGGTATCCCGGCGCTGTCGCTCAGTCTTTTTTCAGCCGCCAGCATGGCCGTATCGGTGCCCAGCGGTATTCAGCTATTCGCCTGGCTAGCCACTTTTGCGTCCGGGCGCCTACGCTTGACCACGCCCTCGTTGTTCGTTTTGGGATTTCTGCTGATTTTTACGGTGGGCGGGCTCACCGGCGTGATGGTGGCGATGGTGCCATTCGATTGGCAGGCGCACGATACCTATTTCGTCGTCGCTCACTTCCACTATGTGTTGGTCGGCGGCATGGTCTTCCCCCTCTTTGCTGGGCTCTACTACTGGGTCCCCGCCTTTAGCCGCCGTGCCCTCTCCGATCGGCTCGGCCGATGCGCCTTCTGGTTGATGTTCATTGGCTTCAATGTTGCATTCTTCCCGATGCATCTGCTCGGGCTCTGGGGCATGCCGCGCCGTGTCTACACCTATCCAGTGGAAATGGGCTGGCAGTTTCTCAATCTGATCTCCACCACAGGTGCCTATCTGCTGGCGGCCGGCGTACTCGTGTTCCTGTACGACCTTGCAAGAAACTTGCGGCTTACGCTGACCCAGCCCGTTGGCAACGTCTGGGGCGCGGGAACACTCGAGTGGCTGCACAACGATGTTTACGGACCCAGAAGTATTCCACTGGTGCGGAGCCGTGATCCCCTGTGGGACGACCAGCGTCTAGCCGAAGATGTCGGCAAGGGTCGCTATTATCTGCCAGGGGCGCCCACGGGTCGCCGCGAGACGATCATCACATCGGCAATCGAAGCCAACCCACAGTATGTCTTGCGCCTTCCCGGTCCCGGCTGGACGCCGTTTCTTGCGGCCGTTTTCACGGCGGCATTCTTTATGCTGCTTACCGTCAAGCTCATGACGGTGGCACTGTTGTGCGGCGTGCTGGCCGTGGCTCTTATCTTGCGTTGGCTGTGGAGCAGCGATCCGGCGCCGCTTGGCCTCGTTGATATTGGCGGCGGCATCCAATTGCCCACCTACGTTTCCGGATCCGGATCACACGCCTGGTGGGCAACAACGATCCTGCTGCTGGTCGCGGGCTCGCTCTATCTGGCCTTCGTTTTTTCCTACCTCTACCTCTGGACGGTTGCTCCCCAAGCCTGGCCGCCAGCAGAGGCCTTGCCGGCAACGGCTTGGTGGCTTGCTTCGGCAGTCCTACTCGTGGGCAGTAGTAGCGCCGTCTATGCTGCGCAACGCGTGTTGTCAGCTCCAACCTTGCGGGGCGGCAGGTTGATGCTGTTGATTGTTACGGCCGTCGCCGCCTTGTCGGTCTCGCTGGCGATCGAAACGCTGGCTCACTGGCAGTCCGGTCTGCGGCCGGAGGCCAGCGGATACGCAGCCATGGTCTATCTCGCTGCGGCTCTCCAGCTCGAGCTCGTGGTCGCGCTCCTGGTGATAGCCTTTTATACGCTCGCTCGCCTCATGGCCGGCTGCCTCGATCATGCCCGTCGAGTGAGCTTCGAAAGCTTTGCCCTGCTGTTGCATTACAGCGTCGGACAGGGGTTGTTGGGACTGCTGCTCGTGCATGGCTTTCCGCGGCTGGTCGCATGAGCGCAGCCCGCCACAGCGCCAGATCGATCAAAGGGCTGGGCTTCGTGCTGGCCGGTCCGGCGATTTGGGCCGCACATTTTTTTGTGCTCTATGCGAGCGAAGGTTTTCTGTGCGCGGCCGGCACCCTTGGCGGCGGCCGACGCTGTCCGCCTGATCAGCCTAACGGCCACCACAATTGCCGTTGCCACCTTGCTCGTTTTCCTAGGCTGGCAGGCGCAGCGAGGTTGGCGGCGCCAACGCGCTGCCGCGATCGACCCGGGGGCGTATCGTGACATCTCGATGGGGCTTGCCGTGATGGCCTTACTCGCCGTGATCTGGAGCGCCCTGCCTGCCTTTCTGTTGCCGGTGTGTACGCCGGCGGCATAGAGCCTTGCGCGCCGTCTCCTGGCCCGCCGGGGGTACGGCCATGGCCTCGGGCAAGGCCATGCGGGGATGGGGCGGGGGGCCTCGAATTTGGGCCTTTTCTTTCCCGCCCCGACCCGGTGTGCGGGATTTTTTGGCGGCTGCAGCCCCAGGGCTGTGCCGATAAGCGATTCGCCAGGCGCAGCCGCGGCAGGCATGCCACCTTGGCAGGCGTCATGATGGCGCCATGGTTGCCCAGCACGCTTTTGCCGTGTCGAACAGCTCAGGACCGGCTGCGGGATTGGCCGCCCGCCGGTGCCCGCGTACGGCCGTCCCCTATTTGAGGCCGGCATTGGCGGCGAGCGCCGCCTCTCAAGACCCCCGGGCTGGCAGCGGCGGAGGCTCTCAGGCCTGCTCTGGCCTGCTCTGGCCCGCTCTGGTCTGCACCAGGCCTGCGAACGGCCTGGCAGGGTCGCGCCGGCGCCGCGGGAGGCGAGGACAAATCAGCCCTGGCGTCTCAGGTGCGGGCGGGGTTTCATTTTTGGCCCACATGTCCCTGAACAGGTGGGAATAGACAACAGGTGGGGCGAGCGGACAGGTGAAGGTGAGCGAACCGGCGGCTTTGGCAAAAAGATGCCTTGGTGACCAATCGGTTACAACTAGCCGAAGGCAACGGCCTGAACTACCATTCGAGTCGGACCCACGTGCTGCGGGCCGACCCAGCTTGCGAGCCTGATCGATCGTCTGTGTCAAATCAAAGTAGCCAGCGATTGAGGTGTGAGCGGTGTGCGTCGGGCGTCGCTCGCAAACGTTGATGCTCTCACCGGCCTCCAAGCTGAGGCGGTGAAACAAGGGTTTGGGCATGAGGTGTCGCCAAAGATGAATAGCGGTCACTCGAGATGGGGGCTTTTCGCAGCGCTGACCGTTTTTCTGTTGTTGCCGGCCGCTGGTTTGGCGCAGCACCCCAAGCCATCCACCGCAGCAGGGTCGGCAACGGCTGCGGGCGATATCGCCAACTTTTTCGGCGAGGTGGGGGATCAAATCTACGAAGATTGTATTTTTGAGTTATCCCAAGAACAGCTTGAAGTTCAGCATGCGCTCATAGAAGCCTACATCAAGCAGGGAGCGACCCATACTCTGGCAAGGCAGCTTGCCGTAAAGCAAATCCATCCTCCGAAACTGTCCGACGAATGCGAACAGATTAGAAGTTCTTCGAAAGCGGCGCGCCCAAAGGTGGTCGCCACGCCTTCCCCGCCCAAGAAGCCGACGATCGGCGCAGCCCTGCCCAAGCCCTCATCCGAGCCGCCCGCCCCAACCACCGCCCTGGCGGACAAAAAGGTCCTTCCCCTCTGGGATTGTGCCCCCGGTGTTGATTACGTGACGATTCAGCACAAAGGCTATGAAAGGAAACTGACGGACGGCGAAATTTGCAGTCCCTTTGACGACGTCGTTCGCGCCGTCCCCGAAGGTCTGAAAAGCTTCCGGTTTGGCTACACGATCAAGACCGGCAGGCTTTTTGTCCTTGCCGACGACCCGCAAATGGCCGGCAAAACGATTGCCTGGGCCATCTCTGGCAGAGAGGCCTGCAGAAATAATCCGGATCCTGAGTGCCTGGCGGCACGGGCCGTTGGTCCTTTGCCCCCCGGGCAATATTCCTTTGCATCGGGCAAAGAGAGCAGGGTGAGCTGGGGGCCTAAAACCAAGCGCATGGTTGCCGGCATCTACCTGACGAAATTATGGAATAGGGAGAAATTTACTCCTGCAACAAACCGCGGCGATCCTGGCGCGAGGCAATATTGCCGTTCACGTGCGATTGAAAGGCGAAATGTCCGAGGCCTGCCTGGGCTTGGAGCCAAACGGCTGGGCGTATGTTTCCTCACTCATCAAAGAAGGACGCGCGACAGGCGTGAACGTCTTTATCGACGAGCCCTACCCACAGCTTGCCGAAACGCCTCCGCTCGTCAGGGCTTCGTCTTTTTCTCTGTCCTCGCTGTTCAAGTAGACAGGCTCGCGGCAAGGCGGATGCAGTGCCCTGTGATCGGCCGCCCCGTCGGCGCGCTAGCAGATGACGCAAGAGCCGATTGCTGCCCCTCGCGCTTGCACCTGTAGCGACTTCAGGTCTTATGCTGCCGCCGGCTGGTGCAACCAGCGAACCATTCTGGTTCGCTCGCTTGCGGGCCAAACGCGAGCCCATGCCTCGGACACGTGAGCCCTCGATGATAGCTGCAGGCACGGATCTTGGCGGTATGCGACCGGCATGCCGTTGGCGAGCCAGCTTGGCGTGGCCTAGGTGAGGTCCGCCATGCGCGCAACCCTGCAGCGCAAATCGTCGACGTAAGACCAATCCAGGATTGCCCCGCTTCGTCTATCCCAACGGGAAGGGCTACCGGGCCCTGATCCGGAGTGGCGACAAGGTCTTATACCTCGGGACCTTCGACACACCCCGAGCGGCAAGTGCGGCGGCTGAAAAAATGGCGAGCCAACTGCGCGGCAAGTCTTCCACGCCAGCGAAAAGGCCCATCGCCCCCAAGCGCAAGGCTGCCGGCAGGAGCAGGGCGGCGAAGCGCCGCCGCAAACGCTCCGACTGACGCCCGGTACGCTGGATAACGTGCTGCAACACCGGGACGGTTGCGCCCTAGAACCCGAACGACCGCTGCGCCGGCGGTGCTGGCTCGAGGTCGACGCCTTCCAGCTTGAGCATGTTGAGCTTCGCCGTCGCGCCGCCCGGGGCGGAGAAACCACCGAGCTTGCCGCCGGCCGCTAACACCCGGTGGCAGGGGATGATCAGGGCCACCGGATTTTGCGCCATGGCTTGGCCGACATCGCGTGCGGCCTCCGGCCCGGCGCCGAGCTGCTTGGCCAAGGCACCATACGTGGTCGTATGACCCCATCCAACCCGACGCGCCGCCGCATAGATTTGCTGACAAAAGTCGTTCTGATCCCCAAGGTCGAGCTTGAGGTCGCTGAAATCCGTCGCGTGGCCGTCGAAATAACGCTTTACCGCCGCAACTGCCGCCACGACCTCTGCCGGGGGGGCCCCCGGCTCGGCGCTCGGCAGCCGGCGGAGCAGATTGCGTCGGGTCGCCTCGGCGCTTTTTGTCGGCAGCTGAAAGCGCGTGATGCCCACGTCGCTCCAGACGATGCCGCAGAAGCCGCCTGCAGTTTCGAAGATTTGGTAGTGCTGCTGCTTTGTCTGGCCCATCGCCTCGTCCTGGCCTAGCGATTTAGGCTGCAAATTGTGGACCGCAGTCGGAAATTCAACCCGATTCCTGCCTCCTTGCGCCGGCTAAGATGATCGCCATCGCTCAGGGCCATCCGAGGGTACGGCGGACCGGTCGGCGGCAATGGCCGCCCCCTCTCAGCCAAGCTGCGCATGGACGAAGTCGATGATGCGCCCAATCGCCAGCGGAGCCGCCGGCGAAGCGGGATTGCGGATAAAGCCCTCGCCTTCGCCCTCATAGAGCGCCAGATCGACGTTGCCGCCACGCTTGCGGTAGCTTGCCACAAAGCGCTCGAGGTCGGCCCTGGGGTGCACGATGTCGTTGCCGCCTTGCAGATAGAGAACCGGCGGCATCTCGACGGCCTCGCCACGCTCCAGGATGCCGACCGGATTGCCTTCATCCATCGCCTCCTCCGTGTGCCAGAACTTGATGTGCAGCGGGATCACGCGATCGATCTGCTCGGGGTATTTGCCCCCCGCCGCTTGCAGGCGTTTGGCGTGGTGGAACCGCCGCAGCGGATCGATGACCGGCCAGACCAAGACGACGGCTGCCACCGTGGCCTCGACAGCGGTCTGGGTCGCAAGCGGGATCGCCGCGTAGCGCTGGTCGCGTGGCCGCAGAGCCGCCAGCATGGCCTGGTGGCCGCCGCTCGAGATGCCGATCAAGCCGACACGATCGGCCCGGGCATTGAAGGCATCGGCGCGCGCCTTCAGCCAGCGTATGGCGTAGTTGATATCGGCCAGCGATGCCGGATAGCCGGCCACCGGCGGCATGCGGAAGTCAAGGGCGGCAACGACGACTCCGCTCTTGGCGAGCGCTTCGTTGAACAGCACGTCGGACGTGCGGTCCTGGCCGCACCAGGCTCCGCCATGCAGGTCGATCATCAGCGGAAAGGGCCCGGCGCCCATTGGCTTGAACAGGCGCAGGAGCAGCGGGCTGCCGCCGTGGCTCAGGTATTCGATGTCCTCGACCGTGACCTCGTGCGCAGTGCGCGATGGGGTTGGCTTGCTGGCAGCGCTGGTGGCGAGCATGAGCGGATCCTTCGCATGAGCCTGACGGGAGCCGACGGCATGAACGGCGACGCCGCTCGGTGCGTGCCAGCTTGGCACGGGGGACGCAGCGCGGAAAGGCCGGATCACGCGCGGCGATTGCGGGTGATCCGGCCGCCTCGGTCGGGGACTTTTGCTGCTGGCGGGCGCAACGGTGGCATGCCGCAACGGTCCCAGTGCGCCGCCTCACCCGCGTCAAAAAAAGCCAAAAGCGGCGGGGCAGGATCAGATCACCGCTATCGCCTCGATCTCGATCAGCCAACCCGGTAGCGCCAATGCTGTCACCCCGACCAGAGTGGACGCCGGGCCTTTCTTGCCGAAGAACTCCTCCCGAATTGACGCCAACTCATTGCGGTGCCGGACGTCGACGAGATAGGTGGTCAACTTCACGATGCTCGAGAGCGTGCCGCCACCGGCCTCGACCTGAGCCTTCAGGGCGCTGTACGTCGCGCGTGCCTGGGCGGCAAAATCCCCGAGGTGCCCCGGTTGGCCCTTGTCGTCGTAATCCACCTGACCCGAGATGAACAAAATGGTTTGAGCTCCCGTCACCTTCATTGTTTGCGTGTAAGTGGGTGGGTCAAACACGCCCTTTGCCGCAAGGCGTTCGATCTTGACTGCCATAATGCTCTCCTTGCTGTTGACTTGACACCAATGCGGCAGCGAGCCGCAACCTGAGGTGCGCTCGCCGGCGCGCCGGTCGCGCTAGCACCCTGCATGAGGTCCGCCGTCGTCGAACACGGCGACGGCGCGGATCGGCGAGCCGGTACCGCCGCGCCATTTGAGGGGAAGGCCGATGAAGCGGAAGGTGCCTTGGCCGATCAGCGCCTCCAGATTGCACAGGCTCTCGATATGCGTGATGTCGAGCTCTAGGCAGGCCTTGTGCACGCGCGCATTGACGTCTCCCTCGGGTCCAGGTCGCATGGCATCGATGCCAAAATGCACGATGCCTTGCTGTGCCAGCCACTCGGTTGCCGCCACGTTGACACCAGGATTGTCCGTGGCATAGGCCGGCTTCGGGTAGGTGCGGGCATGGTGTCCGGTGCACAGGAGGATCGTGCCGCGCTGCGGGATCGGCACACCGGCTTTTTTCGCCGCTGCGTCCAGCTCCATGGGGGTGATCTCCGCTCTCGGCGGCACGTGTCTGAGGTCGAGGCAGATGCCGGACACGATGCAGTTCTCGAGGGGATATTCGTTGATCGGCATGCCGGTCGATCCAAAGTGGCGAGGGGCATCGATGTGCGTTCCGCCGTGGTCGGGCATAGAGAAATACATGACGCTGTTGCCGTGCACGTTGCCGGAATCGACAAGAGCCTCCTCGTGCGTCTTCCAAATGCCGTGGATGATAGGCGGCTGACCAGGATAGCTCGGCGTGCGATGGTAGAGTTCGCGGCTGAGGTCGATAATGCGCATGTCCTCCTCCATCTCCGGGTGTCTGCAGACTACACGGGTTTTGCAAGGCAGGGATTGGGATTTCCCAGATCTTGCCCAATGTTGCCTCCCCCCTTCGCCGCAACCTGAGGCCGTGGCGGTGCGCTGCCGCGAGCACCAGGTAGCATCGCTTCGGCCGCGGCGACGGGCCGATGCCAGCCGGCGATCGTCCAAGTTCGTCGAAGTGGCCTCGTCGGAGCCAGCGCTCTGGCCGCTCCACAATCAGGGTTGATGGCCAAACCGTGCCGCGAGCCCCACAAATTGGCGTCCAAGCGGAGCCAATGTGAACGAGCTCATACTTCGATATCCGCTGCTGTGTCACAATTTTTCGGCATGCCGAACCGAGACGAGAGCGAACTTTGTCCTCTTTGCAAACGAGGCAATATAGTTGGCGGCAACCGCCAACTTGCCTTTCGGCAGGAGACGGACAAAGGTTACGTCTTTTGTCGCGTTACCATCCCCATGAACATTTGCGATGTCTGCGGTTTCATGAGTTGGGAAGACTCGGCCGAAGCCACCATCGACGCCGCCGTGCGTCAGCAATACGCAAAACTTTGCTGATCTTTGGCGCGCCGGTGATTGGCAACGTCCGACACGTCCTAAGAGAGTAGCGTCGGGGCGAACATGCAGACTGTGTCGACAACCATGAACCACCTTGAGATCCTTCGCCATCACCCGATCCTTGGTGAGTTGCCAACCGCAACCATCCAGCGGCTGCTTTCCTGCGCAACCACCCGAAAGGTGCGGCGTGGGGCAACGATCTTCGCCAAGGGCGATGCGGGGACGCAGCTCATCGCCGTGCTTTCTGGTCGCATAAAGATCGTCGTGTCTTCGCCCGAGGGGCGCGAGCTGGTTCTCAATGTGGTGCATGAGGGCGATGTGTTCGGCGAAATCGCCTTGTTTGATGGGCGTCCGCGCACGGCCGGCGCGTTGGCGATCAGCGACTGCGAATTGATGAGCATCGATCGGCGGCATTTTCTGCCGCTTGTACGCGAACAGCCCGATGTCGCCCTCAAGTTGATCGAGATCCTGTGCGCACGCCTGCGTCGGTCGAGTGAACAGTATGAAGACATCATGTTTCTCAATCTGCGCGCGCGTGTGGCCAAGCTGCTGTTGCGCCTGGCCGAGGAAGTGGGGGGGCCACTGCCACGCAAGGTCCTGGTGACACAACAAGAAATGAGCCAAATGGCGGGGATGTCACGGGAGAGCATCAACAAACAGCTGCGCGCGTGGGCGCAAGCCAAATGGGTCCGGCTGGAACGGGGTGGCGTGCTGGTGCTGAGGCCGCAGGCGCTGGCAGACATCGTCCAGCATCCCGATGGCTCGCAGATTGTGCCGTTGGAGGGGGGCGGATAAGGCATTGGCGCGGGCGAGCCGCCCACAGGCTTCTGCCAAGGGCGGATCAAGGCCGATTGGGCACCTGTCGGGCGTCCCCACGACGGCAACGTCGCGTTGGGAAAATTCGGGCGCGCAGTATGGCTTGAGCGGTGCGGGACGCGGCAAACCTGTTCTAGGCTGCCTGGCAATCCTCCAGATAGATCATGGTGCAGATCAGGGTTTGGCCCGAGGTGCGCCGCGCCCTCAGGACGATAAATCAAGCTTCGCCGCTCGCTGGGCTGCTGCCGCGCTGTCAGGCGACGAGTGAGAAAGACCCCACGCTCTTGCTTGAGAGGTGACGTGTATGGTCGTGAACCGTCGGCATGTCTTGAACGGTCTGTTAGCGGGCGGTGCGTTGATGGGAGGGCATGGCACAACGCCTGTTCACGCCAGCATCCAACCCTTGTCGGTGACGCTGGGCAACGGCTTTCGCGCGCATTTGGTCGGCAATGACTCGCAGTACATCGCCGCCGCGCTCGTCTTGCAAAGCAGCGAAATACGCGTTGCCGACGGGCTCGCACACATGCTCGAGCACACCTCGTTTGCGGGCGCCGCGGGAGCTTATGAAGCAAGTCAAGTCAAGAGGATGCATCAGGACCATATTCAGGAGAGCAACGCCTCTACCGGCCCGGGGGTGATCCAGTGGCAGGTATCGTTCCTGCCCAAACATCTGGAACAAGTCCTGAACCTACTGGCTCTCACCAGCCTGGATCAGAAATGCGACGTTGATACGGTGAGGCAGGAGGCACGGGTGGTGCTGCAGGAACTTTATCTCGACCGCTACGACGCCAGATCCGCTCACAAGAAGCTGTTCGACGCAGCCTTGTTCGGCAGTCGGCATCCCTACGGGATCGACACCACGCACTCGGAAATTGCCACGGCAAAACTGCCGCCGCACAGGCTCGCTGCCGAGCTGCGTGAGTACGCACAGACGATCAGGCTGCCAGCCAATATGCAACTCTTCCTCGTCGGCGGACTTGAGGCCAACAGCGCCGGCGCCATGGTGGCAAAGGCTTTCGGTAGGTTCCCCTTTGCAGCGGGGCCGGTGCTGGCGGTGCCACAGGCTCCGGTTACCATGGTGCATCGCGCTTTTTCTGCGGCGTCGCCGGAGCTGCGCCGTCCCTTGTCGCAGATCAAGATAGCCTGGAACACGGGCGTCGGTGTCGCGCACCCCGAGGCCAAGGTGGTCCTTGCGCTCAGCGAGTATTTGAACGCCATGCTCTTTCGCAGCTTGAGAGAGCGGCACGGCGATGCATACGCTCCGGTGGCGTCTTACCAGCCTGACGAGTGCTCCGGAATTTTCGAGATCAACATTCCAAGCGCGCAGGCGTCGGGGCAGATAGAGCGCAAGGCGTTCGAGGGCATTGCCGCTTTGAAGGCCAGCATCGATGCCAGCGAGCTCGTCCGCTTTCGCGATCGCGTAGAGTTAAAGCGCCGGAAAAATGCGGAAAGCAACGAAGCCATTGTCGAACGCTTGCTGCAAAGGGCAGTGGAGGGCGGCTCAATCCATGACCTCAATCTCGAAACCGTAACAGCCGAAGGCGTTCTTGCCGCCGCACGAAAATATCTTCCGTCTTACGCGGGCGCCTATGTGCGGCTGTCCTTGATTGGTCGATAACCTTGCCAGTGTGCCGGGCGTTAAGCGCGAAACGGCCTGGCAGCACTCGAAAACGACGTGCCATTGGCCGCCGCCAGAAAAGGTCGGTTGCTCATGGTTGTCCTGTGAAGACGATCGTTGCGGGGCTGCCGTTTTTGACGACCTGGCCGGTCGCTGTGAGCTTGCCCGATCGGGCCTCCACCGCGAATGTGACGATCGTGTCGCCGTTCTCGTTGGCAGCGTGCAGGAAACGATCGCTCGGGTCGAGCGCCACGAAACGCGGACCGGCGCCCAGCGTCGATTGCCAGCCGATCGGCCGCAGCAGTCCTGTCGTTGCCTCCGTGGCATAGATTGCAACGCTGTCGTGACCGCGATTGGAGCAGTAGACAGTGCGGCCATCGGCCGTAACGGCAATCTCAGCGGTCGTGCTGTAGCCCGTAAAATCGGTGGGCAATGTCGTGATGACCTGGATCGGCAACAGGGTACCGCGTTGCCCATCCCATCGGTAAGTGGTTGTCGTACTATCAAGTTCGTTTAGCACCCAGACGATCGGGAGCCTCGGATGAAATGCCAAATGCCGGGGACCCGCTCCAGGTCGGGACTTGACCGAGTCCGGCTCGGCCGGTGTCAGTCGACCGGCGCTTGCATCAAAGCGAAAGACGAAGATGCGATCGAGGCCCTTGTCCGGTACCAACACAAAGTGCCCGCTGGGATCAAACACGACGTCGTGGGGCTCCGAGCTTGGCTGCTGCGTCCTGTGCGGCCCGGGTTCCCCGGGCAACGGGAGCAGCTGATGTTGGTCCGCTAGCGAACCATCCGGCAAGATCGGCAGCACGGCGACTGTACCGCTAGCGTAATTGGCGACCAGCAAATACCTGCCGCTTGGGTCGACCGCCTGGCGCACGCCATTATTGCCACCGGTCGTGGCGTGATTGAGCAGTCTTGCCTGCCCCGTCTGCCGATCCAGCGCAAATGCGCTGGCATAGTCGCTATCGCCGTGAACGGAATAAAGAAAGCGCTGGTCGGGACTAAGCGCAAGGAACGAGGGGTTGGTCAGTTCGCCGATGTGCTGGACGTGCGTCCAAACCCCAGTGGCGGCATCCGAGCGGTAGACATGAATACCGTCGCCGCGCGCCTTGCGTTTCGCAGTGGTGAATGATCCCACATAGGCATACATCGCAGGCTTTGCTCCTCAATTGTGAATGCCCGGCTGGCTCGGGAGGCCTCAACCCAAGGCCGACTGAGACCCCTCTTTAAGCGCGGCGCACCATCGCCGGCGTCAGATCTCCGATCGACGCTGCGCCGCATTGCTGCATGGCAACGCGCAACTCGGCACGCAGCAACTCGAGCACGCGCTCGACACCCTCCTGGCCGAAAGCGCCAAGGCCCCAAAGGCAGGGCCGGCCGATACCGACACCTCTGGCACCCATTGCCAGCGCCTTGACGATGTCGGTGCCGCGGCGAAAACCACTGTCGATCAGCACCGGCATGTCGTCGCCCGCAGCCTCAATGATTTCGGCCAGTGCGTCGATGCTCGAGCGTCCGCTGTCTTCGCTGCGACCGCCGTGGTTGGAGACAATGATCGCGTCGATGCCGTTGGCGGCGGCAAGCCGTGCGTCTTCATGTGACATGATGCCCTTGAGCACGAGCTTGCTGCCAATTGTATCGCGCAACCGCTTGATAAAGTCCCAGGTCATGTTTGGTGCCAGCACGGTGCTGACGCCAGACATGTCGATGCCGTCGTAATTGGGCTTGCGGGCAATGTAGCCCCAACCCGGTGTGTGGCAGGCGGAGCATTGTCGCGTGTCGGTACGCCGCAGGCGAGCCAGTGTCTCTTGGTTGCGGCCACCGAGATCGTCAACGGTCAGCACGATAGCGAGACAACCTGCGCGCTCAGCGCGTTTGACCAGGGCCTCGGCGACCTCCCATTTGGGCGACGCATAAAGCTGAAACCAGATCGGTGCAGCGCGGGCAGCGGTCGCCTCCTCGATCGAAGTCGTGGCCACGCTGGAAAGCATTTGCAGATGGTTGCCGACCCTGGCCGCCTTGGCGACGGCCACTTCGCCGTCCGGGTGAAAGGCGCGGTTGCTGGCGGTCGGACAGATGAAGATCGGCGTATCATACTTGCGGCCCAGAATGTTGACGCTCATGTCGATCCTGGAGACGTCGACGAGCCGCCGCGGGCGCAGCTGGAACTTCAGAAAACCCTCGCGATTGGCGCGCAATGTCACCTCGTCATCGACACCGGCAACCAGGTAACCGAAGTGCGCTGGCGGCACGTTCTGCCGGGCAACGGGCTCAAAATCAAAAACGTTCATTGCCTCCCTGGGGCTGGCGATCAGCGTCGCCAAGTCGCGCGGCGCCCAAAGCATTGGGTCGGGCAGCCTTGCCGATGGGGCCTGCGCGACGGCCGACCCGCCGCCCCATCCCAACAGCGGGCTTCCAGCCAAGAAGCGCACGAACTCGCGGCGGTTGCTGGCGCGCGCAATCATCGACGGCATGGCACACCTCCTTTGCAAACTGCGGACTGAAAAGACCGCCGGCGGGCAATGCTCATGCCTCTGGTTCGGTCGGCTCACAGGCTATCCCTGCGGCGGCAGGCAGGCGAGGCGGCAAAGCCAGCGCTTTTTTTCCTGCTTCTCCCACCCAGCAGGACGCCAGCGCCCTGACGGTGCGCCACGAGGATGGGTCATGCCCGCAAAGGAGGACCGCAAAGCCGTCGGCGCGCGCGCTGGGCCTTGGTTGGCCGGCCCCACCGCAGCGGGCGCGTGGCAGTGGTATCAGCACGCCGGGGCGCACGGGTCGGCGCAGAGCGAAAAATGGATATCGTTCCACAGCCTCCGAGCGAAACGGATGGTGCAGCGGATCGTGAGATTGAGCAAAAAATCTCTTTCTTTTGCAACCGCGCTGATTAACAAGCACTTTTTTTGTATGCTGTGATTCGGAGCGGCGCTCAGCCTTCGCCTGAATTGTCTTCCCCGCACCGCAATTGAGGCGACCGCTGCAGCAGGCTCAGTACCGCTCCGCAATTGCTTTGCTAATTCAACTTTAGGGGCTGCGTGACAAGCGCAGCCCCGTTTGCTTTGTGTGCGGGGCCATCGACCCGGGCTTTTGGCCAGTGCCGGTCACCCGCGCTGCGCAACGCGTGGCCGCTGGCACTCAACCCGAAATTTGCCGCAAGCAACCTCTTTCGCACCCCAGCACGAGCCACCCTCGCCGCCGCCGCGCAGCAGCAAGAGCCGGCCTCTCTGTCATCGCCAGCATGGCCGAGGGCTGGCGCTGCATGCCAGACGAGCCTTGTTGCTTTGTGCCATACTCAAGCGCAGACACATGCGGTCGCTGGAAGGGATTTGCCATGCGCTTATGGATGCGCCTTGCCTGCCTGGTTGGTTTGCTGGTGGGGGCCTTGGACGCGCACGCCCAGGACTACCCCAATCGGACCATCAAGTTCGTCGTGCCGTTTCCGGCAGGGGGACCCGCCGATACCATCAGTCGCATCCTGACCGATAAAATGGCAAGCCTGATCGGACAGAGCATGGTGATCGAGAACCGGGCAGGCGCCGGCGGTCTCACCGGGATTGCCTCGGTGGCCAAGGCCGAACCCGACGGTTACACGCTCGCCATTGCGCCTTCGAGCGGATTGGCGATGAATGTGAACCTGCGCGAGAATATGCCCTTCCATCCGCTCAAGGATCTGGCCCTCATCACCCAGATCGTATCGGTGCCGGAAATCCTCGTTGTCAATGAGAAGGTGCCGGTCAACACGCTGGCGGAGCTTGTCAGCATGGCCAAGGCGCAACCGGGCAAGCTGGTGTTCGCTTCGACCGGTCTCGGCGGCATGCCGCATCTGGCCATGGAGCTACTCAAGCTCACGGCCCAAATCGACCTGGTCCACGTACCCTACACGGGTGCCGCGCCGGCCGTGAACGATCTGCTTGGCGGTCATGTGCAGATGATGTTCGCCGACGTGCCGGTGCTGCTCGGTAGCATCCAGTCCGGCAAATTGCGGGCGCTGGCGATCGGCAGCAAGACGCGCCTGGCGAGCCTGCCGTTGGTCGCGACCACAGCGGAGCTCGGCATGCCGCAGGTGGAAGCCGACAATTGGTATGGCTTGGTCGCGCCGATTGCCACCCCGCAGGCGATCATCGCCAAGATCCATAGCGCGGCCACGCAGGCGCTCCATTCCGCCGAGGTCAGGGACAAGCTCGCCGCGCAAGGCGCCATTGCGGTCGGCAATTCCGCGGCGGAATTCTCAAGCTACGTGAAAAGCGAGATCGAGCGCTGGGGAGGCGTGATCGCCGCCACCGGCATCAAGCTCAAATGAGGCCGAGGCTTCGCTACAAGGCTTGCTCCCAGGCAGCGGGGATCAAGTGGTAGCCCGTGCCCCGCCGCACCAGATGGGCAAAGCCCGGGAAATGCATGTGCATTCCCGTGACCAGCAGACGGTCGGTGGCCACCATATCGAACACCCTGCGCCGCGACGCGGCGGCAGCCTCGGCATCGGTATCGAATTCCATGCAGACTTCAGGCCGTGCGGTCTGCACTTCGGGTACGTGCACGGTATCGCCCCAGATCAGCAGCTGAGCATTGCCTGAGCTGATCTGGAAGGTGGTGTGACCAGGCGTATGCCCGTGCCTGGGGATCGCTGTCACACCGGGAAAGACCTCGCCTGCCGTGAACAGGCGTGTGCGGTCCTTGTAGGGCAAGGTTTGCTCGCGCGCGCACTGGAAATAAAGCTTCTTTGCCCGCTCGGTGGCAGCGGCCATCTTGGCGTCGTCGAACCAATGGCGCGGCTCGTTCTCGTGCACGATGAGCTCGGCGTTGGGGAAGTTGCGCTTGCCGGTCTCCATGTCGGTCAGGCCGGCGGAGTGATCGGGATGCATGTGCGTGAGCAGGACGGCCTCGATATCGGCCGGCGCAACGCCTGCGGCCCGAAGATTTGCCAGCAACTTGCCGGCAGTCGGCAGCAGATAGTTGCCGGAGCCCGTTTCGATCAGGGCCAGCCGGCCGGCCGAGTAGACCAGGAAGGCGTTCACCGCCGTGCGCCGGGCGGGGCGGAAGTTCTCGGTCAGAATCTGGCGCGCTTCCGCCTCAGAGATGTTACGCAGCACATCGAGCGAACCGTCGAGGAAGCCGTCGCTGAGAGCGGTAACGATGATGTCGCCAACGCGGTGATGATAGACGCCCGGGATCTGCTGCTGCGGCGTTTTGCTCATGCTCGGATGTCCTCGTAAAATAGCAAACCTAGCTGTGCAAGCCTCTTAATAAGCATCGACATACTGGCTCAGCCGCATGGACGGACGGGCTGCGAATTCTTCGTACCAAGCCGCAAGCCGCACCCGGTCGGCACGCCAGCCATCGGCGGCAAATCGGAAATCCAGGTGTGCGAGGGCACAAGCCACCGAGATTTGGCCGATATGGAGCCGCCCGCCCAGGTCGTCAGCTCGCTGCTCCAGGTCGTCAAGTGCGGCGGCGAGCTTGAGGCAGAAGCTCGCAAGATGCGTTGCCGATTGCGCTGCTGCTGCTCGGTTCTGTTCGCCCAGCCGCAGCAGGATAACGTCCATCAGCCCATCCCCCAACGCCTGCAGCCGCAGGGCGCGCCAGCGCGCGGACGGTGCGCAGGGAAATAGCGCAGGACCTTGCTGCAAGGTGTCGAAGAATTCACAGATCACACGTGAGTCGTAGAGCGCGCTGCCGTCCGCCAAGACCAGGGTCGGGATTTTGTTGAGCGGATTGGCCGCCATCACTTCCGGGTTGGGTCTGTTGGCCGAGACAATCACGCGCTGGAGGTTCAAGCAATGCGCAAGGCCGGTCTCATGGGCCGCGACCATGACCTTGCGCACGAATGGCGAACGCGACGACCAAAACAGCGTCATTGATGCCGGCCTCAACTGGTGCATGTGGCGTGGCCCGTCCTGCTGCAAGGCGATTGTAGCGGTCGGCGACAGCCAATCAAACCCCGTTGCCGCCGGCCGGAGGCGAGGGCATAAAGGCGAGCAGCCTTAGGATCGCCTCTTGCCAGGGAAGGCCTCATGCCCGCACCAGCGCCGTCGCCGCTCACGAGCTATCTTGCCCACCTCGAGCGCGACCAACTCGCCTACCAGTGGAGCCCACAGGCCGGTCGCGCGGTTTTCTACCCGCGTGTGCTATGCCCCTTTAGCGGGAGCGATCAGCTCGAGTGGCGGGTGAGCAAAGGCTTGGGCACGGTATACTCGACCACCGTGGTGCATCCGCAGGATGGTGCGCCCTACAACGTCGCCCTCATCGACTGTGACGAGGGCTTCCGGCTGATGAGCCGGGTTGAGGGTGTTGCCCCTGACGAGGTCCGTATCGGCATGCGCGTGCGTTTTCGCGCGCACCGTCCTGGTGGCGAGGCAGCGCCGATACCGGTCTTCTTTCCGCTGGAGGCCTGAACCATGCAGGGTCTCAAGCGTGCCAGTGCGGCGATCGTCGGGGTCGCCGAATCCGATCTCGGCCAAGTCGCCGACGGCATGTCGGTGATCGATCTGATGGCCCAGGGTACCAAGCGTGCCCTCGACGATTGCGGACTGCGCCTGCAGGATGTCGACGCATTGTTCTGCGCTACGGCGCAAAGCCGGCTGTCGGCACTGGCGTTCGCGGAGTACCTGGGGATCGATCCGCCCTACCTTGGTTCCACGATCGTCGGCGGGTCATCGTTCGAATACCACGTCGCGCATGCCACCGGCGCGATCGCCCAGGGGCTTTGTAATGTGGCGGTGATTGCCTACGGCAGCACGCAGCGCTCGGTCGGTCGTAAGCAGGCTTCGCAGCGTGAAATCAATGCCTACGAGACACCCTTCAAGCCCTTCCTGCCAGCCAGCGCCTACGCGCTCGCTGCGGCGCGACACATGCATCAGTTTGGCACCACACGCGAGCAACTTGCAGCCGTCGCCGTTGCCGCCCGCCAGTGGGCGTTGCTCAATCCGGTGGCCTGGGAAAAGAAGCCTTTGAGCATCGACGAGGTCCTTGCCTCACGCATGGTGAGTTATCCATTTACGGTGCGCGATTGTTGTCTGGTAACGGATGGTGGCGGGGCGATCGTGCTGACCTCTGCAGCCCGAGCACGCGCGTTGCGGAAGCCGCCCGCCTACGTGTTGGGATGCGGCCAGTCAATCACCCATGCGAGCATCTCCAACATGCCTGACCTAACCGTTACCGGTGCCGCCGCATCGGGGCAGGCTGCCTATCAGATGGCCAAGCTCGGACCCAGCGACGTCGATGTTTTGCAGCTCTATGACGCTTTCACGATCAATACGATTTTGTTCCTCGAGGATCTGGGATTTTGCAAGAAGGGCGAAGGTGGCGGGTTTGTGAGCGACGGGCGCATCGCGCCAAAGGGCGGTCTGCCGGTCAACACCAACGGCGGCGGCCTGTCCTACTGCCACCCCGGCATGTACGGGTTGTTCTTGCTGATCGAAGCCGTGCGGCAGTTGCGCGGGGAATGTGACGCACGGCAAGTCAAGGACTGTGAAGTGGCCATTGCGCACGGTAACGGCGGCGTGCTGTCCTCGCAGGCGACGGTCATTCTTGGTGCGCCAACGACGCTTTAATGCGTGCGGGCCAACGCCTCATTTTCGACAAGTGCTCATGAAGCCGCAGGCTTTGTGGCCGTCGGCGTAAAAGTCGTAACGGAATCCGGCCGTGAAGAATAGGTCGGTCTCGGTCTCAGTCGCTGCCGCCTGCTGCCGCTCGGTCCACTTGGCTCCCACCTCCAATTCCAAGCTCAGATCTCTTGTCCAGTAGTAGTTGAGGAGAATGGAAGGCAGGACCGTGACCTCGCGCAAATCGCTGGTATCTCCGATCTGATAGCCGAGCCGCAAACGCGGGTTGATGCGCAGCTCATTGGTCAGGGGATAGCGGGCACTGAGGTCGAGGACGTAGAGATTGGACGCTGCGAGGTCGGCGACCCGAACACCGGCGATGTACATATCGCCTTCCGCCAACAGGTTCGTGCCCATGAGTTGGGCGGAGTAGTAAAGCTCGGTGCCGGTCGGCAGCATGGCATCGATCCCGCCCGATGCGACGGTGCCGGACAGACTGGAGGCAGTTGCATCCAGATTGACCTGGTAGTTGCTATGCAACGGAAATGCATAGCCTACCGTCGCCGACTTGAAGGTCGGCGTGCGATCGATCGCCAGCTGGTCGATCTCTTCCTTGCTGTGCAACTTGAGCATGTCGTAGAGCGTGAGGAAGGGCTGGCCCTGCAGCGCATTCCAAGTCGTCAGATACGGCGATTTGCGGTAGTCGATACCGGCGCTGATGGTGGACTTGTCCGGCAGCGTCCAGGAGCCGCTGAACATCGCCGCGTTGAGCTCCTGGAAATGCACATCGTAATCGACCAGGGCGAAGGCGGACTTGTCGGGATCGATATAGCGCAGCTCCCCGCCAATGGCCTGGCGATCCAGGGAGGAACGGGCGCGTTGCTCGATGGCAAACAGGCTTGCTTCCAGATTGCCCCAGAAGTGACCGAAGTCGACGCTGGCGCCGTAAAAGTAGCGGTCGTCCTTGAAAGGCTCGTCCGCGCGCCGTTCGACCGGTGATCCGCCCACCACATTGAAGCGCACATTGGGATTGGCCTGCCAACTCACCACCCCGCCGTCAAACCGGCCGACCACCCCACCCGAACTGCGTGTTTGTCGCCCGAGGCGCGTCATCAAATCCCATTGCTTGACGGTGGTCTCGAAGAACAGCGCCGCGACGCTGACGATATCCTTCTCGTCGTCGAACTTGTGCTCCTCGGTGCCGGAAAAGCGAAACTTGGATTTGAACTGATCGTTGCTCCATACTGCACTCAGGTCGAAGCTGGAGAGCAGCGAGTTCTGGTGCGTGAGATGCGCGTCCTTGTCCTCGTTCGGATTGGGTGGCAGCGACGGATCACGCAAGGTACGAAAGCTGTCGTCGCGGATATAGAATTGCGAGGCGCTGCCGGACACCATCCAGGTCGTCCCGCTGCTACGGGGCGGCGCCCCCGCCTCACCGGCGGCGGCGCGCTCGGCCTTGCTGGCTCGTAGCCGCTCGCTCGGGTCGCCGGTGGCGGTGAGGATGCCATCCAGACGCTGGCGCACGCCCTCGCTTCCCTCTCGATTGGGATAGCGGCGCAGATAGTCTTCGTATTCATGTCGTGCTTGCGCGATTTGGCCCGCCTTCTGGTAGGCGACGCCCAGCAGTTCTTGCGCCCCGGCACTATGTTCGTTCTCCGCCCGGGCGAGGACCTTGGTCAGGAGCTGCATGGCTTGCGCGTAGTTGCCCTTCTTGAGGGCGGCTCGCGCCTCGTCCATGGCGGCAGCGACGGCGCTCAGATCGGCAGCGGTGAGCCCTCCAGCTGGCCTTTCCTTCGGTCGCCCCGGTGGCGCCGGCAGCGGCAGGCCCGGCTTGGCGGGGTGGCGGCTTGCCGCCCCGTCACCATGGGCGATCGTCGTGTCCCAGCCTGCGCCGATGCGGGAGGGAAACACGGGCCGGCAGCCAGCCTGGGCGGTCCGGCCGGCGATGGCGATGACTAGGCTCTCGAAGTCCGAGCCGGGCGCGACTTGATAGGCAACGGGGTGCAGGAACTGCACGCGCAACACGGGCCCGGCGGGTTGGTCAAGCTCAAAGTCGATGGCGCGGATGGCGGCGCCGGCATGGTTTGGTGCGCGCAGGGCCTCGCGTCGCAGAACGGCAAGCGCGGCCGCCTGAGTTGGGTCAATGGCACGCACGTTAATCGTTAGCTCGTCGCTCGTGCTCAGCGGAAAGTGGCTGACGTAGCGAATACGGAAATTGAACTCGACTTTGACCACCGTGCAGGAGGGTGACGGAGAAAACAGCCGCAGTCCCGACAGTGCCCGGTCGAGCACCGGTTCGGCGGCAACCGGCGTGGCCAGCTGGCATGCGGCTGCAACCGTGGCGGCGATGAGGGGGGCACGGAAAGGTCGAGCCCACGCTAACCAGACTTGACGCGGCTTGGCGCCCTGCATTGCTCTATCTTCTTACGCCGTTACTGACAGAAGGTATTGCGTACTCAATCGTCGAACGACCTGGTGTTGCGGTGACAGGTTTCGCAGGGTGCGGTCGTATTGGGATGTTCGCTGCGGGGTTTGCCGATGGCGAAAACACCGTTGTGGCAAGTGGCACAGCCACTGACGATGCCGGTATGGTTCATTCTGGTGCCGGCGAACGACACCGTACTCCGGTGGCAGCTCTCGCAGGCAAGCGTCGTTGGTACGTGGTTTGCCGGTTTGCCCAGCGCCGTGCTGCCGTTGTGGCAGCCGACGCAGCCGGTGGTGATGCCGGTGTGGTTCATGACGGCACCTGCAAACGATACCGTGCTCTTGTGGCAGGTCTCGCAGGCGGCCGTCGTGGCCACGTGCTTTGCCGACTTGCCCAGCGCGGTGCTGCCGTTGTGGCAGCCGATGCAGCCGGTGGTGATGCCGGTGTGGTTCATGACGGCGCCGGCAAACGATACCGTGCTCTTGTGGCAGGTCTCGCAGGCGGCCGTCGTGGCCACGTGCTTTGCCGACTTGCCCAGCGCGGTGCTGCCGTTGTGGCAGCCGACGCAGCCGGTGGTGATGCCGGTGTGGCTCATGACGGCGCCGACGAAGGTGACCGTGCTCTTGTGACAGGTCTCGCAGGCGGCCGTCGTGGCCACGTGTTTGGCCGGCTTGCCGAGCGCGGTGCTGCCGTTGTGGCAGTCGACGCAGCCGGTGGTGATGCCGGTGTGGTTCATGGCGGCGCCGACGAAGGTGACCGTGCTCTTGTGGCAGGTCTCGCAGGCGGCCGTCGTGACCACGTGCTTTGCCGACTTGCCGAGTGCGGTGCTGCCGTTGTGGCAGCTGGCACAGCCGGTGGTGATGCCGGTGTGGTTCATAGCGGCGCCGACGAAGGTGACCGTGCTCTTGTGGCAGGTCTCGCAGGCGGCCGTCGTGGCCACGTGTTTTGCCGACTTGCCGAGCGCGGTGCTGCCGTTATGGCAGCTGGCGCAGCCGGTGGTGATGCCGGTGTGATTCATGGCAGCGCCGACGAAGGTGACCGTGCTCTTGTGGCAGGTCTCGCAGGCAAGGGTTGTCGGGATGTGTTTGGCCGACTTGCCGAGCGCCGTGGTGCCGTTGTGGCAGCTGGCGCAGCCGGTAGTCACGTTGACGTGCACGAATTGTGCGCCGGCGAACGAAACCGTGCTCTTGTGGCACATCTCGCAGGCGGCCGTGGTGGCGATGTGGGTTGCTGACTTGCCCAAGGCCGTCGTGCCGTTGTGGCAGCTGGCGCAGCCGCTGGTAATGCCGGTGTGGTTCATGGCCGTGCCGACGAAGGTGACCGTGCTCTTGTGGCAGCTCTCGCAGGCGAGGTTGGTTGCAATGTGCTTGGCGGATTTGCCGATGGCGGTTGAGCCGTTGTGGCAGCCGGCACAACCGCTGGTGATGCCGGTATGGTTCATTTTGGTGCCGGCGAAGGCGGCCGTGCTCTTGTGGCAGCTCTCGCAGGCGAGGTTGGTTGCAATGTGCTTGGCCGATTTGCCGATGGCGGTCGTGCCGTTGTGGCAGCTGGCGCAGCCGCTGGTGATGCCCGTGTGATTGAAGCTGGTTCCCGCAAAGGCGGCCGTGCTCTTGTGGCAGGTCTCGCAGGCGGCCGTGGTGGCGATGTGAGTTGCAGACTTGCCCGAGGCCGTCGTGCCGTTGTGGCAGCTGGCGCAGCCGCTGGTGATGCCGGTGTGGTTCATGGCCGTGCCGACGAAGGTGACCGTGCTCTTGTGGCAGGTCTCGCAGGCGGCCGTGGTGGCGATGTGGGTTGCCGACTTGCCCAAGGCCGTCGTGCCGTTGTGGCAACTGGCGCAGCCGCCGGTGATGCCGGCATGGTTCATTTTGCTGCCGGCAAAGGTGGCGGTGCTCTTGTGGCAGGTTTCGCAGGCGACGTTGGTTGCAATGTGCTTGGCGGATTTGCCGACGGCGGCCGTGCCGTTGTGGCAACTGGCGCAGCCGCTGGTGATGCCGGCATGGTTCATGGTCGCGCCGACAAAGGCGGCCGTGCTCTTGTGACAAGTCTCGCAGGCCGTCGTCGTCGGCAGGTGCTTGGCGGATTTGCCGACGGCGGTCGTGCCGTTGTGGCAACTGGCGCAGCCGCTGGCGATGCCGGTGTGGTTCATCACGGTGCCGGCAAAGGACACGGTACTCTTATGACAAGTTTCGCAGGCGGCGGTCGTCGCGATGTGCTTGGCGGATTTGCCAAGCGCTGCCGCGCCGTTGTGACAGGAGGCACAGTTGGCAATGCCGGCCGGGTGATCGAAACGTGCGCCGGCAAACGAGGCCGTGCTCTTGTGGCAGGTTTCGCAAGGAGCCGATGTGGCTATGTGCGACTTCGATTTGCCCAGCGCTTTCGCACCGTTGTGGCAGGAGGCGCAGTTGCCGGTTACGCCGGTGTGGTCCCAGCGTACCGAGAGGAACGAGAAGGTGCTCCGGTGGCAGCTCTCGCAAGGGGCGGCTGTGTCGATATGTGTGGAGGACTTGGCGCGCGCGTGTGAACCGTTGTGGCAGGCCGCGCAGGCGCCGATGATTTGGTTGTGGTTGAAGCGGACTTGCACCCAGGTTGCCGTTGTATGGCAGGCCTCACAATTGGCGGTCGTCGGCCCGTGGGTGCCGCGCTGCCCGGGGGCAATGCCGCCGTTGTGGCAGCCGCTACATTGCCGCGGCGTGCCTTTGAAGCGGCCGTTCACATGGCAGGACGTGCAATCGACGCTGTAGTGGCCGCCGATCAGTGGGAAACCGGTGCTGAAGTGGTCGAAGGATCGCTGCTGGGCATCGGCGCGCGCAGACAGCAGCGTTGCCGCGGCCGGGCCGAAGCAGAGCAGGAACGCAAACACCCTCAGCAGTCTGCTCATCAGTCTACAGCCTATCGGGTCGCTGTGTCCCCAATGGACTTGCCCATTGTTCTGATCCTCTATCTGGTATGCAGGGGATTTCAGCGCGGCAGCTGGGGCTTCCAGACCAAAAGGGAATGGTCACAGCCCATGATGTAGGCATCCGGCCAGGAGGTGCTGGAATAACGGCAATGCGCGCGCTTTACGGCCGTCCCGTGCGGCCGTCAGACCCCTGTCGAATGTGCCTACCGTTCCGCCGTCCGTCAGCACCCTTATTTTGGGGCGCGCGTTTTTCCCGGCCCACGCGCCAACCATGCTTGCAACCACAACGCGCCCTTGCAGGGACTATTCCGTCTACTGCCCTGAAAAAGTTTGTAAACAGATCGTCGCCAGATCGACATCGTCCTTGCAATGAGCTTCGCGAAAATCTTTGCAATGAGCTTTGCCTCTAGCGATTGGCTGCAAAAGGGGTTGCACTTCAGGCTTATGCCAGGTCGGCGCGGCACCCTCCGGGCACAGCTGGGGTGGCCGGCGCGCGGGCCTGCCGTCTGCTCGCCGCTGGAGCCAGCGCCGCCTGGGGGTCGTGCTGGAGGGGGAGGCAATAGGGGGCGGCAGGGGCAGCCGGCATCGACCCGGGGGCCGGCGCCCTTGAGGCCGCCTTGGCGAGGGTTCTGCCGCCTCCAGCCGCTGGCGATCGGGGCCGGCTCTTGCGCAGCCCAATCGTTCCGGCCACCGTCGGCGGCACGCGTGGTGGTTGCGAGCACGAGGTTGGCGCCAGCGCCGGCTGGGCCGGAGGTGGATGCGATGCCACCCCGGGGCGTTGCCCGCCGCTGCCTCGCGTTTGGCGTGCCCGCGGATCCGCCCGCGCCTGGCGTGCTCGCGGATCCGCTGCGCCTGACCTGCTTGCAGCAGGGGTAATCGGCAAACGGATCGCGGTGGGCACTCCCTGAGCTCATAGCGCCGGCCGGGCTGCTGGCCGGCGGCGCGGAGCGTGAGGGAACGGGCAATGCCAAGCCCTACGGGCGGCAAACGCAGCCTTCGACCGATCCCGACGTCGGTGCGAAGGCTGTCTTGGCGAGCGCCTTAGCGCGTCCAGCCGCTGGCGATCAGGGCCTTCTCTTCCGCATCCTGATAGACCCGGCCACCGCCGGCTGCCCGAATTGCGGCCTCGAGCGCGAGATCGGCGGCATCGGCCGGGCCGGAGGCGGGTGCGAAGCCACCTTGCGCGTTGGCCGCCGGGGCGTCGAGCTTGGCGTGCCCGCGGATCATCCACTCGCCTTGCGGGCTGCGGCAGGCGTAACCGGCAAAGTGATCCCGGGCGGCACTCCTGAGCTCATAGCGTCGGCAGGGCTGCTGGTCGGCGGCGCGGAACGTGAAGGATGCCTCCAGCTCCCAGGCCTTCCCGGCCATCTCGGCGCTCAGAGGCACGCCGCGGCCAGTGTGCTCCAGCAGGTCCTGCAGGGCGCCTTGCGCCCGCAGGCTGCCGTCGCTGACCTGGATCAGGCCGGCCGCCGGCACCGACGCCACGTGGCCTGGCTGCAGCAGCCAACCGAGCGCTGCACCGATCAGCAAGGCAACGGACGCGGCGATCGCGGTGGGATAGAACGGCCGAATCGCCCGCCGCTGTAGCCGCAGGGTGTGGCTTTGCGGCAACTGGCGGACTTCGGCGGCGCGGACGGGTGCCTGGGCAGGCCCCAATTCGCTACGACGGATCCGTTCGATCAGGGGGGCGAGATGGTCGATGTGGATCGTCTCGCGAAACAGACTTTGCAGTGGCGCCAGGGTCGCTCGGTACTTCTCGACCTTCTGACGGCACTCCGGGTGTCTTTCGATGATTGCCTCGACGGCCTCGCGCTCAGCTGGGTCGAGTGCACCATCCGCGTACGCCATCAACACTTCATCTGACACTACGGACACGACGGGTCTCCATTGTCCTGGTCGCCTTGACAGGCGCCCCATTGATTGCATCGTGGATGGCCAGCCGAGCCCGGGCCAGCCGGCTCATGACGGTACCCACCGGCACCTTCAGGACTTCGGCTGCCTCTTGGTAGGTGAGGCCGTCCACACAGACCAAAGCGATCAACACGCGATGTTCCGCCGAGAGTTGCTCGAGGCCGCGTAGCACTGCGGCAAGCTCCAGCCGATTTTCCATAACCGCGCGTCCGTCGCTGCCGACCAACATGTCGACCGCGTCGACGTCGACCAACTCGCCGCGGTACTTGTCCGCACGCTTCCGGTCGAGCCACAGGTTCTGCGCGATGCGAAACATCCAGCTGTCGAGGCGCGTGCCAGGCTGCCATTTGTCCCGATTGGCCAAAGCACGTGCACAGGTCTCCTGCACAAGATCGTCACGTTGATCTGCATTGCCCGTAAGGGCGTACGCAAACCCGGATAGGCGGGGCAAGAAAGCGATCATTCTCTCGCGAAAATCATCGCCGACGCCGTCGCCATGCGGGCCTGCCACATAACGCGCGGGCGGGCCCCCTATTCCCTTGCGGGTCCCGCCGCCATCCGCGGCAGCGGCCAGCGAAGCCTTTGAACCCGGGGTCAATTTCATTGCCGGCCCAGTCCCTGCCTGAAAGAAACCGTTGTGTGACATTTTTCGCACGCGCGGCCGAATGCTCCGTCATGCCTGTCGTCCTGGCTGTGGCACGCGTGACACATGGTGGGCGCACTGGCCTTCGCAACAGTGGTGGTTTTGTGGCAGGCATGACAGGTCAGGGCCCGGTGCGCACCGGTTAGGGGGTAGCGGGTCTGCTGATCGTGGTCAAACCGCCAACGCGACCAGCCGTTGGGGTTGTGACAGCTTGCGCAATTGGTCCCGAGGCGGCCGGCGTGGTGCACGTCCTTGTGGCAGCTGGCGCAGGCGCGAGAGGCGTCTTTGAAGGACGGGCTCTTATGGCATTGCTCGCACGGGACGGCGGCATGCAGCCCGATGAGGGGAAATGGCGTCAGGTCGTGGTCAAAGGCCACCGCCTGGCGCCAGCCGGTCTCCTTGTGGCATTGCTCGCAAGCGGCCCCGAGCTGGCCTTTGTGGGGATCGTTCTTGCGATGGCAGGCGACACAGTCGGTGGCGAGCCGGTCGCGCCGGGCGTTGGAGGTGTGGCAGCGCTCGCAGGCCAGCTTGGCATGGCCGCCGCGCAGCGCAAACCGCGTTGCCTTGTTGTGGTCGAAGCTGACGGTCGTCCACTTGGTCGGCGCATGGCAGGTTTCGCAGTTGCTGCCGTTGCGGCCCGCATGCTTGTCCTGCAGGCTGTGACAGGACACGCAGGTGGTGGCTAGACCCGCGTAACGCTCGCCCGCATGACACTTGGAACAGGCCACCTGCTTGTGGGCGGCCAGCAGGGGGAACTTTGTCTTGCTGTGGTCGAAGGATTTCACGCGCCGCCAGCTCTCCTCGCTGTGACAGCCTTCGCACTTTTCGCCCAGCCGGCCTTTGTGCGGGTCGCTTGACCTGTGGCAGTCGAAACAGCGCCCGGGCGTCTCGCGGTATTTCGTGTTCTTTGCATGGCAGCCATCGCAGCTGGCCCGCTTGTGCGCACCCGTCAGGGCGAAATTGGTAAAAGCGTGGTTGAAGGTTTCGCGGTTGAGCTGGACGATATCGAAGGTGCGCCCCTTGTGTTCGGTGTGGCAGGTCTTGCACTCGCTCTGCAGGGCCTCGGGGTGGCGGCCGTGAAAATTGCGCGTCGTCTGCCGATCTGCCGCGATCGACTTGTGGCACGCCAAGCAGAGGCCGGTTTGCGCTTTCTGCGCGAACGGCTCATGACAGCTCTTGCAGGTTTTCTCCAAATCCGCGTGCGCGCCGATCAACGGTCCCGGCATGACCAGCTTCTCGAAGATGCCCTGCGCACGTGCCATCATGGATAAGGTTGCCGACAGCAGCAAAACACCCAGCAGTATCAATGTCCCGTGCGGTCGCACCGGCGTCTCGATCAGTAGAGATGAACGGCAACCACGTGCAGGACGGCCGCAAACACCAAGATTGCGAACAACGGCAAATGCAGGACGTGCCACAGCGCAAATAAGCGCTCGTAGAAAACGAAGGCTGCTGTTTTGTTGACCGCCGCAAAGTACAGCTTCAAAAGCTTGCGCAATTCGCGGGTATGCCCGCGACGTAGCCGCCGCGACCAGCCAAGCCGCTTGCCCTCGATATCGATTTGGCGTTCGCCGGCGCGGCTGAGCCGCGCCCGCAGACCTGCCGACCGCAAGCGCAGGCCCAGCAAGGTCAACAACGACGCCGCCGCTCCGCTGCGACCACTGACGGCGCGTGCGGCGTGCGCATCGAGAGCGGCCAAGAAGTCCTCCGGCAAGGACAATTCGCCTTCGATGGCCCCTTTCAGGGTCTTGACGTCCGCCTGCAATTCACCGATTTGCGCCCGCCGCCCATAAAGGCCCAGGTGAATGCGGCTATAGAGGTAGCGGCCGACCAGGCCGCTACCTGCCACGGTCAGCATCGCCAGCAGGGCGACGTTGCTGTTAAGTGAGCCCAGCTTGAAATTCGCGTGCAGCAGGATCAGCGCCGGGCCGATGACGCCCAGCATCATGTGGATGCGAAACCAGCCGCTGACGCTGCCCAGGATCTTGAGGCTGGCCAGGCGTTTGCGCAAGGGATAGCCAAGCAGCAGCAGCATGGCACTGGCCCCGGCGATGCCGAGCCAGTAGCCGAGCCCTGATTCGGGGGTGAGGTGGCCCTCATCGCTATTCAGCCAGCCGTAAAGGAGGCTAGCGGCTACGGCGGCCGCAAAAGCAAGCGAGGCAATCAAACCGGCCCGAGGGCGGGTGGCGGGTGCTTTGGCGGCACTACTCTTGGTGCTGGGTTTTTTCTGGCCGGCGGCATTGGCCGCTGATTTTGCCGGCTTGGCAGCTGCAACGGGAGGATCACCCCGCCGCGCCGGCATCGGCAAAGAAGCTGAAGCGGTCATCTGATCCCCACCTGCGCCAAGAGCAATTGAGTTCCCCACGGCGGTGGCCGCGGCAGCATCCGGTGACCCGCACGATGGCTGGCACGCCCATCGAGACCCCAACACTACTTGGCACAAACAGGCGCTTTTGTGGCCGAAGCTTGGCGAAAGACTTCCCTTGGATTGCTGCCCGGGCCGGAGCCATCCAGCGGGCAGCCGAGGAATTTCAGGGGTCGCACAAATCGCCCCTAATTTCGCGGCAATCCAAGGGAATAGTCCCGTGCAAAGATCGTTGTGCCGGCGACAACGGCGCGCCGTGGCGAGACGGATCGATGCGCCTGCTGACGAAATCGCGCACCTTACGGACTTTCACCAGCAGGCCGCCGATGGCGTTAACTCTAACATCGCAGCTTTGGGAGCCGGCAAGATGACGCCCTCGCTCGCACTGGTCATGCTGACAATCCTTTTCACAGTCGCGGCGCTCGTCATTGCCGTCGCCCGATCGTTGGCGCGCCCAAGCACACAATTGTCGCATGCCATGGCGCAATTGGGTGTGGTGCGCTTGAAGGAGCTGGAGCGTTCCTGGCGTGGCAGGACGGATGAAGCGCGCATCGAACTGCTGCGCCAGCTGCTCGAGGAAGCACGTCCCGCAAGCGCTTGGCGCTGGCCGAGCCGAGGCAAGCCCGCAGTTCTCGCCACCGCCAGCCTGATCGCGCTCGCCTTGTGTGGCCTCACACTATTGACGTTGCTCGAGGAGCCCGCTGCCAAGCTGTCCCCCGCGCAAGCGATGAGCTCCTTGCCACAGGATCCGGATTTGACGCGCTTGGAGCTTTACGCCAAAGCCAAAGCGCCGCGCACCGCCAGCGCTGGGCCGATGAGCAAGGCAGCCGAGCTGCCTACTGTCGAGACCATGATCGAGCGGCTTGCCGCGCGCCTCGAAAGCAAGCCGGAAGATGCCGACGGCTGGCGCATGCTCGGATGGTCCTACTTCAACGTGCAGCAGCCGGCCAGAGCGGTCGCAGCCTACGCGCGGGCGGTCGCTTTGCAGCCGCAGCAGGCGGCGCTTAGGAGCGCTTACGGGGAGGCGATGGTCGCAGCCGAGAACGGCACGGTGACACAAGAAGCCGTCGAGACGTTCAATGCCGCGCTCGCCATCGAGGCAGCAAATGGCAAGGCGCGCTACTTCCTGGCGCTCGCCATGGAGCAGGGCGGCAAAAAGCACGAGGCGTTCGCTAGCTGGCTGGCATTGCTGGCAGAGCCCCTGGATGATGAACCCTGGGTAGCCGACCTGCGGCAAAGAACGGAAAGCTTGGGCAGGGAGCTCAACGTGGATGTGGCCGGACGCCTCGCCAGGGTGGCTCAGAGCCACGGCGAGACCTCCAGCCTCGGTGCTGCGACCGGAGGCGCCAGGCTGAGCGCTGGCCCGCGCGTGTTGACGTCCGCCGAGCTCGGGTCGGCGCAGGCGCTGCCAGCCGATCAGCAGCAGGCCATGGTGCGGGGTATGGTGAACGGTCTTGCCGACCGGCTGGCGATGCGGCCGCGCGATGAGGAGGGTTGGTTGCGGCTGATCCACTCGCGCGTCGTCCTCGGTGAAGAGGGGGCCGCCCGCGAGGCGTTGGCACGCGCGCTCAGCGTGTTTGCCGATGATGCATCGGCAGGTGGGCGGATTGCTGCCGCCGCCAAAGAACTGGGCATCTCCAACAACTAGGTGCCTTGCGGAGCTTGCTGCGACGTGCCGCTAACCTTCGATCCGATCTTGGCCTTTTACGCGGTCCCACTGATCGTGGTGTGGACCGTCTATTTGGGCATGCGCAAAAAGGTCGATGCCCGCAGCCGCTCGACCCAGGCTGAGGCGAAGGAAGCGGGCCTGACCGAACCGGCATCGCTCCATCCCTTGATCGATCCCGTGAAGTGCTTGGGCTGCGGTGCCTGCGTTCGCGCCTGCCCGGAGGTGGCCAACGGGCACCCTGTGCTCGGCCTCATCGGCGACAAGGCCGAGCTCATCGAGCCGGCGAGCTGCATCGGCCACGGAGCCTGCAAGGCCGCCTGTCCCACCGGCGCCATCACGCTGGTGTTTGGCACCGAGACCCGCGGCATCGAGCTGCCGATTGTCAAACCGGACTTTCAGACCAATGTGCCCGGGCTGTTCATTGCCGGCGAGCTCGGCGGCATGGGCCTGATCCGCAATGCCATCGAGCAGGGCCGCCAGGCAATGGAATCGATCAAGGCGCTGCCGGGTGTCGGGCAATCCTCCGACATGCTTGATGTGGTGATCGTCGGTGCCGGCCCGGCTGGCTTCTCGGCCAGCCTTGGCGCCCTCTCCCATAAGCTCAAATTCGTCACCCTCGAACAGGACAGCTTTGGAGGTACGGTCGGACATTTCCCGCGTGGCAAGCTTGTCATGACTGCGCCAGCCATGCTGCCGCTGATCGGCCGCATGCAGTTCCGGGAGGTCAGCAAGGAGACGCTGATGGCTTTTTGGAACAACGCGCTGAAAAAGACGGAACTCAAGGTTCGTTACGGAGAGCGCGTCGAAGCCATTGAGAGGCAGGGTGCCGGTTTTGTCGTCAAGAGCACGCGCGGCACGCATAGGGCGCGTGCGGTATTGCTCGCGATCGGTCGCCGCGGCACGCCACGCAAGCTGGAGGTTGCGGGCGAAGAACAGTCCAAGGTCGTCTATCGCCTGATCGATCCCGAGCAGTATCGGGGACAGCACGTCGTCGTCGTTGGCGGTGGCGATAGCGCATTGGAGGCGGCAGCCAGCATCGCCGAGGAGGCAGGCACCACGGTGACGCTTTCCTACCGCAGCGAGGCGTTTGGACGCGCCAAGCAGAAGAACCGCATCCGCGTCGATGCGGCGGTCAAGGCGGGCTCGCTTACCGTCATGCTCAAATCAAAAATCAAATCGATTGGTGCGAAGGATATCCAGATCGAGCATGACGGCAAAAAGCTAAACCTCAAGAACGATGCCGTCATCGTCTGTGCGGGAGGCATTCTGCCGACAGCCTTTCTCAAGAATTCCGGTATCGAAGTCCAAACCAAGTATGGCACCGAGTAGGCACGCCCCCTGGTATCTGCGCGCGAGCTTTGCGCTCGCCGCGCTGGTCAGTTCGCAGCCCGGCCTGGCACAGCACTCGCCCGCAACCTCGCCGGCCGACGCGGCCCTGCGCGCGGGACAATTCGATCGAGCAGCGACGTTGCTCGAACAAGCCGCCAAGGCCGGCGACGCGGAGGCGCAGTACAAGCTAGCCTCGCTCTATCGCATGGGCCGCGGCGTCGAGCAGGACGAAGCAGCAGCCTTCCGCTGGATGAAAAGCGCAGCCCTGCAAGGCCATGCCGACGCCCAGCTCAATCTGGCCAAGATGTATCTCGCCGGCCGCGGCGTCGCCGTAGATCTGGCGCAGGCGCGTGCCTGGTTGGCGAAGGCGGCCGCCAACGGCCGCAGCCAAGCAGCAGAGCTCCTAAGCGAAAGTGCACAGCAACGCCGCGAGGCTCCCGGCCAGACGCAAGCGTGGTCGGCGACGGTGGCGCCGCCTGCGGGGCTTGCCGTGCCTGCGCCGCTCAAGCACATCGCCGGCCGCAACGGTCTGCCCGCGCTGCTCGATGCCGCCTGGCGCGGACAGACGCAAGCGCTGCGCCAGCTCATCGCTGCCGGCGCGGATCTGCGGGCCGCCAACGAGGAGGGCAATGCGGCGCTGGCGCTTGCGGCGAGCGGCGGCCATCGCGCGAGCGTGGAGGTCCTGCTCGACGCCCGTGCCGATCCGAACGCCGCCAACCGCGCCGGCGAAACCGCCCTCATGCTGGCGGCGGCCAAGGGCCAGACCGAAAGCGTGGAGCTCTTGCTGGCGCGCAACGCGGCCGTTGGCATTCGCAGTGCGTCAGGGGAAACGGCTCTGAGCAAGGCGGTTGGCGCCTGCAGATTAGATGTCGTCAAGGTCCTGATCGGCAAGGGTGCCCTTGCCGGCAAAACCGGCGCCGGCGCCACGGTCGCCGGCGGCAAGACGGTGTTGATGCTGGCCTCGGCCTCCTGCGCCGAGGCGATTGCCCTCATCGACGTCGGTGCCGGGTCCCCCATCAATGCCGTGGACGATCGCGGCCGCACGGCGCTTTGGTGGGCTGCCGACCGCGGCAACGCGGCGGCCGTCAAGGCCTTGCTGGACAAGGGCGCGGACAGCCGGATTGCCGATCAGCAAGGCTCGTTGCCGTTGCTGCGGGCGGTTGAAAACGGTGAACGGGAGGCCGCGCAGTTGCTCCTCGTCAAGGGCGCCGAGCTCGATCGGCGCACGGCGGCGGGCAATACGGCCTTGATGCTGGCGGCGCAAGGGGGCCTGAGCGACGTGGTCAGCGGTCTTTTGCAGCTGGGGGCCTCTGCGGATCTACGCAACGAGCAGGGCTTCACCGCGCTGATGCTGGCAAGTGCGGCAGGCCATGGCGAGGTCATCAAGGCGCTTTTGCAGGCTGGGGCGGACCGCGGGCTTAGGAACAAGCGGCGGCAGACGGCGATCGAGATCGCCAAAGCCTCGGGGCAGACAGCGGTTGCCGAGCTCCTGAAATAGGCCACCGGACCTGTGCTTGCGCAAACTGCTGGCGCCGCCTGCTGGTCGTGCAGGGCACCCCGGTCGGCACCCAGGAGGTGTTGTTGAGGAACAGGTCACACCTGGTGAGCTGCCTGCCAAGATGCGTGTTCATACACACCGTGTCGCCGAGCCGGTAGGCGACGCCCTGATAGCGGCACAGACAGGGGATGGGCAGGCCCGTAGCGCCGTCGATCACGCCGTGGAATGGAGAGCTCGGCCAGGCCGGGGGGGCGGCGGACTCTGCAGCGGTCGTACCAGGAGGTGCCTCCTCGGCATGCGCTTGCGGCAATAGGCAAACCACGATCGTCGCCAGTGCGACAACCATCCGGCAGACCGGCAACGTGCGCTGCGCTATCCCATTCGCCGCAGGTTAGCACGTCCGGTCGCCCGGCAGGAAGCGGCGAGCTTGCGCTCAAGGTCTAGGGCCCGTCGCGGCGATAGCCGCCGGCCGCGCCAAGCTGGACCAGCAGGCTTGCCGAAAGAATCAAGACCGCCCCGACCCAACCGATCGCGGAGAGCCGTTCACCCAGCCACAGATAGGCGGCGGCGGCCGCGAACAGGGTCTCCGTGCCGACGATGATGGCGGCTTCGGAGGGGGGCGTATGCTGCATGGCGATGGTCAGCAGCGTGAAGGTGAGCGCACTTGAAAACAGCCCGACGAAGGCGATATCGACCGCGGCCGCCCGCAGGCCAGCGAGGTGCACCGGCTCAAAGGCGAGGGCGCCTATCCCAGCCAACGCGGCGACCACGACAAACTGCAGCGAGGTAAAGCCAATCGGCCGCCCAAAACGCACCGCGCTGGCCGTAATCACCACCTGAATGGCCCAGAAAAACGCCGACAGGGCCACCAGCAAGTCACCGTAGGAGAAGGTGCTCAGCGTGCCACCGCCAAGCAGCCAGGTGCCGACCGCCGACATGGCCACCGCCGGCCACACCAGGACGTTGGGCATTTTGCCGCTCCAGCAGAGGACGATCAGCGGCGTGATGACGACGTAAAGGGCCGTCAAGAAGCCCGTGTTGGTGACGGTCGCCGTCTCCAGTCCGGCTTGCTGCAGCCAGCCCGCGACCAAGAAAGCCACGCCGCCCAAAAGCGACGTCAGATAGAAATCGGCGCGGGCTGGCGAGGTGGCGCGCTGGCCTTCACGCCACGCCAGCGGGGCAAGCGCGAGAAAGGCGACGAGGCCGCGCATGGCGAGAAACGTCAGCGGGCCCAGATGCGCCGTCGCCGACTTCTGAAACAGAAAGGCTACGCCCCAAATGCCGGCGGTAAACAAGAGGAGCATGTCGGCGTGCAGACGTGACATGGACAGCTTTTCCGCGGTGGCAATGCTCGGCTTCGTTTTGAGCGGTGACCTAGCAGACGGCGAGGCTGGGCATTTAGGCGGCAGATTGCTGTCGAGGTGCACAGATGGCGCTCGGCCCGGAGGCAAAGGCCACTGTCAGGCCGTGCCGGTGACGACCCTTTATCCGCGTCATCTATAGGCAAAGGCGCCCAGCTGCCAGCGGCGCTTGACGCCAAACTGCTTGCCAACCTAGTCCAATTGCCGCACTCCTGAGGTGCATAGCGCGGCTGGCACGCGGCATGCTGCGTGCGAAAATAGTGCCGGCACAAGGGAGATGCAGCCATAAATCGTCGCAAGTTTCTGAGGTCTGGTGTGGCTGTCGGTGCGGCGAGCGCCATAACCGTAGCGGCGCCGCGGGTGGTGTCCGCACAAGCCAAGAGCTTCAGCTGGAAGATGACCAATGCCTATGGTCCCGGCGCTCCTTTCTATGTGCAGGGACCCGGCAGCCCGACCGACTTCATCAAGATGGTCGATACCATGTCGCAAGGCCGCCTGAAAATTCAGCACTTCGCGGCGGGCGAGTTGATTCCGGCGCTGGAAGGCTTCGATGCGGTGTCGAAGGGTACCGTCGAGATGAATTGTGCGAACGCTTATTTCTGGGCGGGCAAGACCTTCGCTGCGCAATATTTTACCGCCGTGCCATTCGGCCTCAATTTTCAAGGCATGAATGCATGGCTCTACCACGGCGGCGGCATCAAACTGTGGGAAGAGGTTTATGCGCCCTTTAATCTGGTGCCGATCCCGATGGGCAATACCGGCGTGCAAATGACCGGCTGGTTCCGCAAGCCGATTGAGAAAGTCGACGACTTCAAGGGCTTGAAGATGCGCATTCCCGGACTGGCCGGCAAAGTCTATGCCCAGCTGGGAGTGGACGTGAAGCTGTTGCCCGCCGGGGAGATCTTCCCGGCCCTGGAGCGCGGCGTGATCGATGCGGCGGAATTTGTCGGCCCCTACCAGGATCGGCGATTGGGGCTGCACAAGGCGGCCAAATACTACCACACCACGGGCTGGCACGAGTCCTCGACGGTGACCGAGCTCATTATCAATAAGGCGGCCTGGGAGTCGCTGCCGACAGATCTGCGCGAAATCATCAGGGCCGCGGCAGGCGCCTGCAACGCCATCAGCCAAGCCTGGTGCGACGCCACCAATAGCGAGGCGCTCGAAGATCTTGTGGCCAACCAAGGCGTCAAAGCTTCGCCGCTACCCCCCGACGTCTTGAGCAAGCTCAAGGAAGCGACGGTGCAGAGCTTGGCCGACAACGCGGGCAAAGACGCCACCGTCAAGAAGGTCCACGACAGCTATATGGCCTTCAAGAAGGGCTGGGACAAATGGGCGGCCATTTCGGAGGGGGTCTATCACAGCCAGATCCGCGGACAAATCTAGGCACCCGGCCTACTATCTAGGCCAACGGCAGGACGCGTCGCCGGCCCTCAGCCGGCGACGCATCTGATGTGGACAAGGGGACGGCGGCCCGTGATCAAGAGCCTCGCAAAACTGGCCGATGCACTTGACACCCTGATCGATCGGATCGGCCGGGTCACCGGCTGGTGTTCCTTCGCCATCGTCGTGGTGATGGCCTACAACGTGCTGCTGCGCTACCTCTTCCGCACCGGCTCGGTTGCCATGCAGGAGCTGGAGTGGCATCTGATGGCGCCCATCTGCATGCTGGGCCTGTCCTACGCCATTCTCAAGGACGGGCACGTGCAGGTCGACATTTTGTTTGGCCGCTTTGGCGAACGCGCCCAGCACCTGATCCAGTTTCTGTCGACAGTGCTCGTTGTGGTCGTGATTGCCATTTTGTTGAAGCTGTCGATCCCCTACGTCATGCAGTCCTATAATATCGGCGAGCAATCACCAGATCCTGGCGGTCTCACCCACCGATGGGTGGTCAAATCAATGCTGCCAATCGGCTTCGCTTTGCTGCTGATCCAGAGCGTCGCGGCGATGTTGCGAGCTCTCATTCCCATCCTTGATCCGACCGTCACGGTCAAGAGCGCCACGCACACGGTGTGACATGGTTTACACAGAGCTGTTGGCGATCTTGTGCATTGTTTCGTTCTTCGTGTTGCTGGCGATCGGCTTTCCCGTCGCCTTGACGCTGGCGGTGAGTGGCCTGTTTTGGGGCTATCTGGGCTTCGGCGCCGGCCTGTTCGATCTGCTGCCGGCCCGTATCTACGGCGTCACCGCCAACTATACTCTGATCGCCATTCCGCTGTTCGTCTTCATGGGGGTGATGCTCGAAAAGTCGAAGATTGCCGATGACCTCATGGATGTGATCGGCCATCTGGCCGGGGGTCTGCGTGGCGGCATGGGTATCGGTATCATCATCGTCGGCGTGCTGATGGGTGCCACCACCGGTATTGTCGGGGCTACCATCGTTACGCTTGGTCTCATCACGCTACCGGCTCTGATCCGTCGGGGTTATCACTTGCCGACCGCCTGCGGCACCATTTGCGCCTCTGGCACGCTCGGGCAAATCATTCCCCCCAGCACTATTCTCATCCTGCTCGCCGACATCCTTGGCCAATCGGTTGGCACCTTGTTTGCCGCGGCGCTGTTTCCGGGCCTCGTGCTGGCGTCGATCTTTTGCATCTACCTCTTTCTGCTCGGCATCTTTCGCCCGGGTATGGTGCCGCCGGTGGCCCTGGACGAGCGGCAGGCCATGTCGCGCACGGCCCTGCTCGGGGCCACGCTGCGCATAGCCCTGCCGCCGATCAGTCTCGTGCTGGCCGTGCTGGGCTCGATCATCGGTGGGGTGGCGGCGCCGACCGAAGCCGCTTCGATGGGGGCACTCGGTTCGATCCTGGTGGTTGTCTTGGCGCGCCGTTTCAGCTTCAGTGTGCTGCGAGAAACGGCGCTCGCCACCACCCGCATCACCGCCGGGATGATGTTCATTTTGATCTGCGCTCAGGTCTTCGCGCTGGCCTTCCGCGGCCTGCACGGCGAGCAGCTGGTGGCGGACCTATTTAAGGTCGTACCGGGCGGTGTCGATGGCGTCTTGATTTTCATGATGCTGCTGATCTTCATCCTCGGTTTTTTTATCGAGTGGATCGAGATCAGCTATATCGTCGTGCCGTTGTTCCTGCCGCTGCTGCTCAATCTGAACGTCGATCTGGTGTGGGTGGCATCGCTGATTGCGCTCAATCTGCAAACATCGTTTCTGACGCCGCCGTTCGGCTGGGCATTGTTCTACCTGCGCAGCGTCGCGCCTCCGGAGGTACCGACCCTGGCCATCTACAAGGGTGTTGTCCCCTTTATCGTCTTGCAGCTCGTGGCGTTGGTGATTCTCTACCTCTATCCGGGTCTGGCGACCTGGCTGCCGCGGGCAATCGGTTGGTGATCGGCAACAAGGCCAACCGGCTGGGATCGCCTACAGCCCGCGCACCAGGTTGCCCACCATCAAGACGATGTAGGCCACCATGGCGAGCCAGTATTCCTGATGCGGCAGATAGCGCGGGACATTGATGCCGATGGCGCCGAACTTGGAGATCAGGGCGAGCCCTGCCAGCAGCAGCGAAATCAGGAAGACGTAAATCGACGGCGGGTTGAGACGCATGCGCGCACTCCGGCGAAAGACGGCGTCGACCGCCGCACAAACAATAGTACGTGCCGCCACGGCGCGCGTGAATAGCCATCTGCGGCCCGGGTTGGGCGTTGGCCAGAGTGCCGGCCGGTCCCAAGGCCGGCGCCAGCACAAGAGACCAGTGAGTGAGCCAGCGACGCAACGCTTTGCCTTTTTGGGCTTTGCCTTTTGCACCATGGGCGCGCCCGACAGACCCCTGGGGCTCGACGGGAACGCCTTGCGGGCGGTAGCGTGGAGCGCACGAGGGCCGCGGGTGTCGGGGCGAGGCGCCGCCGTTGAACCTGCCCTTGCCGGTGTCGCCGCGGCGAGGGTGTGCGGGACCGCGCTAGAGCGCTTTTGCCTGAACTGGGGGTGCCGCTTCCGGTGGCGCCATCTCGACGATGAAGCGCACGAAGCGCTGATCGCGACCGCTGCCATCGAGCAGGCGGCAGATGACGAGCAGCAAGCGGCTTGCTGCCAGATTGCCGTCGGAAGCAGCCACGCCGTCGGGGCCGAGAGCCTTCAGGGCCGTCACCTCGAACTGGCGGCCTTCGCCATTAGCGCTGAAAATGGAAATCCTGTCCCCGATCAAGGGCGGCTTGGCGAACGGGCTCGAGTTGTCGACGCTGGCCCGCGTCAACCAGTAGCCTTCATCGCCGACAGTGGTCCCGGTCCTCGAGGCGACCTCGACGTTGCCGAAGGAAAGCTCCGAGCGGGATTGCTGCAGAGCCGTGCCGAGCCCCCGGCCGAGCAGCAGATCGGTGCGCACGACGGCCGCGCCGGCGGCGCCAGCAATCAGACACGCCGTTACCACCGTCAGGCGGCTCTTCCAAAGTGTGCGCTGCATGATTGCCCTTTGTCTCATCACATCGCCCGTCTGATTGCACACTACAGCAACATTGAAGAAGTGTGGAGGAGGGTGGGGGAGAAGACCACCCTGACCTGTCATCCCCTCCTCCACACACCACGCCGCGGGGAGGCATAGGCGCGGCGCAGATGACGCCAAATGGCAAGGTTGAACGCTGCCAGAACCGCAAAGGCCAGGCTGAGCAGGCCCAAGGACTGGCGTTCGCTGGGCGCGCTTGAACGGCTGGCGCGCGGCTCGAAGGACAAAAGCGTCAGGCGGCTGACCCGTTCCGGTGCGGTGGCCTGCGGTGCCAGGGTGTCGGCAAAGAGCGGAACGGCGTGAGCTTTGCTGCCGTCGTGGGAGCTGAGCGCAAAGGTCAGCACCCAAAAGAGCGTCAACGCCAGGGTGAAGTCCACGACTGCTCGACGCAGTGCCACCCTCTTGACATGCCCGTACATGTCTCTCATCCCGCACTCCTTGCGCTCACGTGCCGGCTCCCCAACCGACCCCGACTCCTAAGCGCAAGGTATCCAATCAGGTTAGTAGGGCGTGGATACGCCGACAATGTGGCCATGCCGTTTGATCCTGTGTCGGAATTAAGTGCCCGTTGCTCATGGATCCCAACGGCAAGCAAACGCCGCCAAGGCGGCAAATCCGTCGCTGGCCGCGCTGGCAACTCACAGGGTCGTGAAACGGGTGTGCCGATGATGGCTGAGCAGGGCCATCCTGTGCATGATCCGTTGTGAGTGCTGGTGGATTGGCCTACAACTTTTGTAGGCAAGGTGCCCAAACGAAGGAGCGGGCCATGCAGCTCACAGCCAAACAGCTGAAGGACTTCAACGAGCTCGGGTACCTCGTGCTTCCCAATTGCTTTTCGCAAGAGGAGATGGCCGTCCTCCGCTCGGAGGCAGAGGGTATTTTCGACACCGACCGGCAGGAGGTCTGGCGCGAGAAAACGGGCGCGCCGCGCACGGCCTTTGCCGCCCACACGTATAACAAGGCCTTCGCCATCCTCGGCCGCCACCCGCGCCTCATCAAGCCGCTCGAGCAGTTCTTCGGCGAGCCAGTGTACATGCATCAGTTCAAAATCAACGCCAAGGCCGCCTTCGATGGCGAGGTCTGGCAGTGGCACCAGGACTACGGCACCTGGAAGCGCGATGACGGCATGCCGGAAGCGCGGGCCATGAACATTTCGGTGTTCCTCGATGAGGTCATGGCTTGCAACGGGCCTTTGATGTTCATTCCCAAGAGCCACAAGCGCGGCACGCTCGAGGCTGGCCACGACAAGTCCACCACCAGTTACCCGCTCTGGACCCTCGACAAGGCGATGGTGACGAAGCTCGTCGAGGAAGGCGGCATCGTCGCGCCGACCGGCAAGCCGGGGACGGTGCTCATGTTCCACGGCAACTTGGCCCACGCCTCCCCGCCCAACATTACGCCGTACCCGCGCAAAATTGTCTATCTCACCCTGTGCGCGGTCTCCAATCACATCACCAAGTTCAATCGTCCGGAATTCATCGCCCACCGCAACTTTGCGCCGATCGAAGCCTGCGCCGACGACGCCCTGAGCACCTTCGCCCGCAAGTATAGACAGGCGGCGGAATAACAGCCCCGAGGACAGCGCCTGCGGTGCTGGCGTCGGCATGTCGGCGCGGCGCGGGCCAACCGCTGGCGGCTTTGCCGCACGGGTGCCGCTCAGACGCTGGCTGCGAGGCGCACGGGCGGCCGACGGCCCCATCAATAGCCGACATACAACTTCTCCTCGTGGAAAACTGAGCGGCTGAGCCGATTGATGTCGGCCTTGAGACGCGTGCGCTGATCGTTGCTGGTATAGACGGACCGCGCCAAGGCCACGAAGCGGGGCCCGAAATCCTGGCGGCGCTCACAATCGCGAATTTCATCCTCGATGGTCCACAGCATCTCGTTGACCGCCTTCAGGCGCGCGCGCAGCTGTGCAATCTCGCCATCGCGCAAGTCGAGCGCATCGGCGACGGCTGCCAGCGCCGCCCGTTCGCGCTCAACGTTGCTGCGTTTGGCGGCATCGACGATCGCCCCGCATTTGATCTCAAGAATGCTGAGCTTGTCGCAAAGTTCGCCGACCGAGATCGGCGCCAGTGGCGCGCTCAAGCCCGGCCCGCCCGCAAGGTGCGGCTTGGCTGCCTGCCTCACGTCCCTTGCTACTCTCGCCAACAGCTCCGTCCAGCCGCCAGGGGTGTGCTGGCGATAAAGGCGCGCGCTCGGATACCAGATCGAATCCTCTCTCGCATGCAGCCACGCCCAGTGCGCTCCCAACCGCTTCAGCAGGATGTAGACCGGACGGTTGAGGGCGCCGGCCACATGCGCCACCGCGGTGTCCACGCTGACAACCAGATCGAGGCTGTGCATGACCGCAGCGGTATCGAGGAACGCGTCGGGGCCGGCATCGAACTCTTCCCCCAGCTGCTCGATGGACGCGGCGAAGGCGACCGCGGCGATCTGCTCCTGCCCAGGCCCTTTCTGCAGGCTGATCAGCCGCACATTGGGGATCTCGGCCAGCGCGGCGAAGGCCGAGAGTGGGGCCGAGCGCCCCTGATCAACCCGCGGGTCAGGATTGCCCTGCCAGACGATGCCGATGCGCAGTCCGTGCGATCCGAGCCGCGTGCGCCAGGCCGCAACGCGCTCCGGTTCGGCGGCAAGGTAGGGCATGCGCGGCACGAAATTCTCCGGGCCGATGCCCAGCGCGCGGGGTAGGTGGAGGAGCGGCGTCCAGCCTGTGACATCGTTCACTCTGCCCCCGCCTTCCTGCAACGGCTGGAAGTTGACGCCGGCCCCCAGGCTCGCCAGCAGGCGCAGCAAGGGCGGCGGCACCACGCAGGTCACCCTGCAGCCGGTGGCCACGAGTTGCGGCAGGAAGCGGGCAAACTGGATGGTATCACCAAGTCCCTGCTCACCCAGCACCAAGAGCGCGGCCGGTGGAGGGCCTGCGCTCCAGGGTGGAGCGACTAACTTCGCACCGTCCTTGCCGCTGAGGGTGACGTTGGCAACGACATCGGGAAATTCGAAGCGCACGTCGAAGGCTTGCCAGGCCCGTGTCCAGTCTTGTTTGTAAAACAGGGTCAAGGCGTAAGCAGCGCGTGCATTGACGTGACCCGGCGAAAGCTCGCTGATGCGCTGCAGAATGCGCAAGGCATCCTCGAACTCGCCAAGCTCGCGCAAGATGTGGCCAAGCGTGAGCAGGGCTTCGATATGATCTGGGCGGCGGGTTGCCACCTCCAATGCCACCTGACGCGCGGCTTCGAGGTGGCCTTGCTCATAAAGTCGCAGGGCGCATCGGCTCACGGCGTCGAGGTGCATGCTCGTGAGCGGGGCTGGCGAGGAGCCACCCTGCCTGCTTTCGCTAACCTGTGGCATGTGGTTCACTCTGGGGCGGGGGTGAAGAGACCTTGACGATATCGACCGCAGGATCGCCGACCGGTACCACTGTACGCACCTTGGCTGGCCTGGCTATGGGTGGGTGGAGGACAGCGGCATTTGTCGTTGCCGAGTGGGTACATTCGGCGCCATCCTGCGGCCACATGGCAAGATCGAAATTGGCCCTCGCGGGCAAGTTCGTGCTACCGACCGCTTGATTGAGCTTTTTTGCATTCCTGGAGATGACCGTTGCCGTCTGGTCGTTGGAGCGTTCTCGCTCTCCTGTTCGCCGTGCGGGCGACTATGGGGTTCCAGTATCAGAGCGTCGCCTCGGTCGCTCCGCTGATTGCGCGGGACATGGGCGTCACCTTGGCCGACATCGGCCTATTGTTCGGCCTCTATCTGGCGCCGGGCATGGCGTTGGCCTATCCCGGCGGCAGCATCGGGCGCCGATTCGGCGACCGGCCGGTCGTGCTTGCCGGTTTGGCACTGATGGTGGTCGGCGGCGCCATCATGGCGCTTGTGCCCACCTGGCCAGGCCAGATTGTCGGGCGTCTGGTGGCCGGCGTCGGTGGGGTGCTGATCAACGTTTTGATGTCAAAAATGGTGACCGACTGGTTCGCGGGGCGCGAGATCGCCACCGCCATGGCGGTGTTCGTGAATTCCTGGCCGGTCGGCATCGCCGTGGCGCTGGTCGTGCTCCCGCCCATTGCAGAAATGCAGGGGCTGAAGGCGGCGTATCTGTTTTCTGCTCTGCTTGTTCTGTTGGGCCTGGTGCTGCTCGCACAGCGCTACACGGCTCCGCCCCGCTCGGGGGAGCTGGCAGTCGAACAGCACGTCATGCCCGAACGCCTAGCGCTGAAGGCGGTGATCGTCGCCGGCATTATTTGGGGCTTGTATAATGCCGGCTTGGCGATGGTGTTCGCGTTTGGACCTTCGTTGTTGGTCGAGCGAGGCTGGCCGATCACCAGCGCCGGCTCGACCGTCAGCCTGGTGCTGTGGCTTGCCATCGTCTCCGTCCCGATCGGCGGCCTGCTCGCGGACCGTCTGAGGTTCCATGGCCTTTTCGTCACTGCGGGCTGCCTCGCTTCGGGCGTCCTGCTGCTGGTGGCGAGCCGGGAACCGCACCTGGTTTTCCTCTATGCGCTGCTTGGATTGTTGGCCGGTTTGCCGGCTGGCCCGATCATGAGCCTGCCCTCGCGCGTGCTTGGGCGGGGCTCGCGAGCGATCGGCATGGGCGCGTTCTTTAGTGTCTTTTACGCCGCCATGGTGGTGGGGCCGGCCCTGGGCGGCTGGCTCTCGGCCCTGCACGGCAGCGCGGCAGCGGCCCTCGATTTCGGCGCCCTGATGCTCTTTGCCTGTGTGCCGGGCATCTGGCTTTTCCACCGCCTCTTGGTGGCGCAGCGCCATGTGCTTGCCGCCTGAGGCTTGAAGTCAAGGTCGAGCTGCCGCAATTTCAGCAAGATGCACGTGGCCAATAGCGGGGCGGGGCGCACGCCGTGAGGGTGTGTGCGTCCTCGGGGTCGCGGGGATTTGGGGATCGCGAGGGGAAGTTTTCACATGCGGGTAGAACGCAGCTTGGCGGCTGTTGCAGCCGTGCTTTTGAGTCTGACTTTTTCGGGCGCTTCGGCGCAGTCGGCCGCGCCGGTAAGCCTGCAGCGCGACGGGGCTATCACGATGGCGGGGCGCACTCTGAAGTGTGGTTCCGTGCGCAACGTGCTCGACAGCCGGCTACCCAACCTGGGCATTGCTTCGCCCGGCGTGCTGATCATGAACCCACGCCTGCTGACCAAGCAGCCGCAGACCGTGCGGCTCTTTGTCTTCTTTCACGAGTGCGGGCATCATCACGTCGGCGGCAACGAGTTGCGGGCCGATTGCTGGGCGGTGGGCGAGGGCGTGCGCGAAGGCTGGCTCGACCGCAAGGGTCTGGCACAGGTGTGTACGTCGTTCGGCGATGCGCCACCAACGCCGACGCATCCGTCCGGGCGCCAACGCTGCGGTAATCTCGACCGCTGCTTTGCCGCGGCAACCGAGCGCCAGCGCACGGCAAGTACCGGATCGACACCCAAGGCTGTGCCGCCGAAGCTCACCTCGGGGCCAACTTTGATCCGGCCCGGGGTCGTACCGGAGCAGGAAGCCCCGGCCTTCCAGGCAGCGCCGGCACCTTAGCGCCAGCCGCCGCCTTAGGAGGCAGGCGCGGCCGCACCGGCACGCGCGATGGCCGCCCCGGGCCACACCGCCGGGGCCACGCGCGCATATGGCGCCGGATAGGATACCGAGGCTCCCAGCCGCTCCGCGGCATGCCAGACCCAGCGCGGATCATCGAGGAAGGCACGCGCCAAGGCCACCATGTCGGCCTTGCCAGTGCTGATGATCTCTTGCGCCTGTGCCGGGGCGATGATCATGCCGACGGCGCGTGTGACGAGCCCCGCGCCGGCGCGCACCTGCTCGGCCAACGGGACCTGGAAGCCCGGTGCAAACGGGATCTTGCTGGCAACGACGTTGCCACTGGAAACGCAGACATAGTCGTAGCCTTGCGACTTCAGCGCGCGGCTGAAGGCCACCGCGTCGGCGATGCCAAACCCAGCATCGGCCCAATCGCTACCGCTGATGCGCGCGCCAAGCGCGACCGAGCGCGGCACCACGGCGCGGATGGCGGCGGCCACCTGCAACGGAAAGCGCATGCGGTTCTCCAGCGTGCCGCCGTAGTTGTCGGTGCGTTGATTGGCGAGCGGCGAGAGAAACTGGTGCAGCAGATAGCCGTGCGCCGCGTGCAGCTCGATGGCATCGAAGCCGACCCGGACCGATCGCTCCGCCGCTGCCTGGAAGCTGGCGATGCTGCCTTCAAGACCGGCCGCATCGAGCGCGCGCGGCGTATGCCACTCCGGGCTGAAGGGGACCGCCGACGGTGCCACCGTGAGCCACGGGTTCTCGTCGGGCCGAAGCGGCTGTGCGCCCTCGAACGGGGGCTGCACGGAGGCCTTGCGGCCGGCATGGGCAAGCTGGATGGCAAAGCAGGTGCCGGGCGCGGCAATGGCCTTCGCCGCCTTGATGACCCGTGCCAGCGCCGCTTCATTGTCGTCCGAATAAAGGCCGAGGCATTTGTGCGTGATGCGGCCGATGCGTTCGACGGCAGTGGCTTCGACGACCACCATGCCGGCGCGCCCCACGGCAAACTGCATCAGGTGTTGAAGATGCCAATCGGTCGCGCTGCCGTCCGCGGCGGAATACTGGCACATGGGCGAGACGGCAATGCGATTGGGCAGCGTAAGTGGTCCCACCTTGAGGGGGTCGAAAAGATTGGGCACTGGTTCGGGTTCCTGTGGTGAGGAGAGGGCGGGCGCCACCTTCTCAGCGGCGCCGGCGTTCGGCAATACGAAATTTGCGCGCGGCGGCGCTTCCTCGAGCGCCGCAGGCCGCGAATGCCAAGGCAATGCCACCCGCTGTCTCGTGCAAAGGCCGCGGCAGCATCAAAGTCCGCTGAACCAGTTGTAGCCCTGATCCTCCCAATAGCCGCCGGTATAGTTGTTGAGCACCGCCATGCCGATCACGTGCTTGGGATTCTTGAAGCCGAGCTTGGTCGGGATGCGGATCCGCAGCGGAAACCCCAGTCTGGTCGGCAGCGTGTTGCCGTCGAATGCCAGCGTCATTTGTGTCTGCGGATGCAGCGCAGTGGGCATGTCGATCGAACTCGAATAGCCTTCGGCACACACAAAGTGCACGTACTTGGCGGTGCGGTCGGCGCCGATGCGCTCGAGGAAGTTGCGCAAGGGGACGCCGGTCCACTTGCCGATGGCGCTCCAGCCTTCGACGCAGACGAGGCGAGTGATCTGCGTCTCCTGTGGGAGAGCGGAGAGTTGCTCAAGGGTCCAGGGCTGCTTGTTGGCCACCAGGCCATCGAGGATCAAGCGATAGCGGTCCTCGTCGACATCGGGAGCCGCCGTTTCCGCATAGTAGGCGTTGAATGGAAACGGTCGCGTCACTGCGCTGTCGGGATAGCTAGGCGCCAAGCGATTGGGATTGAACAGTCGTGCCTGCACCCAGTCGTTGAACTCGGAGATTTTTCGCAAAGACTTTTCGGCGGACACCCCATCGGTGATGTCGCAGCCGGTGAGCAAGGCAAGCCCGCCCAGGCTGGCGGCATTGCGCAAAAACAGGCGGCGCGAGCGATCGGGCAGCAAGCGGGCTGCCTCTTTGACGAGAAGATCGCCATCCACTCCATCGACACGCTTTCTGGCTTGACGCATGGCTTAATCCATCAACGACCGCAGATCATGGCGCGCAGGCTGCGCGGCACCAGGACCGCCATCACCACGTGGATGCAGAGAAACAGGACAATCGAGGCCATGGCGAAGAAGTGTACGAACCGTGCCCCCTCGTAGCCTCCAAACAGGGTTGCCAGCTCCTGCAGCTGCACCGGTTTCCACAAGGCCAGGCCGGATGCGACAACGATCACGCCGGCAATCAGGACGAGGAGATAGAGCAACTTTTGCACGGCGTTGTAGACGGCGAGATTGTCGTGGCTGAGCCGACCCGTCAGCGCCGCGCTGAGGTCGCCGACAACCTCGATTGGCCGGATCGGCAGGAGTTTGCGGCGGAAGTGGCCGCTGGTCACGCCCAAGACTGCGTAGAGGAGGCCGTTGGCGATGAACAGCCACATGGCCGCGAAGTGCCACAATAGACCTCCCGCCAGCCAGCCGCCGATGGTGAGCCCTGACGGAAAGACAAAGGCGAAGAGGGGGGCGGCATTGTAGATCTGCCAGCCCGATCCGATCATGACGATAATGGCGATGGCATTGATCCAGTGCGTGACCCGCACGTAAAGCGGGTGGATAAGGCTTTGCTGAGCGGGAGGCTGAGCGGCGCTCATGGGGTTGGTTCGTTTGGGTTGCTGGGCGACATACTGCCTGGCGCCGAAGTTTGGGCCTCATCAACGTTTCGTGCAAATGGACTAAATTCCCCTGCCGCGGCGTTGATGTTCTGCGGGTGTTGGTGAAAAACTCGGGAGAAAGACCATGGTTCAACGCGTTTTGTGCCTGCTCACCGCGACAATGCTCGGGTTTGTGATGGCGGTCCCCGTGGCCTGGGCCCAGGAGGCGCCGGTCCGCATTCGTGGCACGATCGAGAAAGTCGAGGGAGACACCTATATCGTCAAGGCGCGCGACGGCGCCGAGTTGAAGCTGAAGCTTGCCGCCAACGCCACGGTGGTGGCGCTGGTCCAGGCCTCGGCGGCCGACATCAAACAGGGGTCCTACATCGGCATCGCCGGCATGCCTCAGGCCGACGGCAGTCAAAAAGCCCTGGAAGTGCACATTTTCCCCGAAGCCATGCGCGGTGTCGGCGACGGCCACCGCGGCTGGGATCTGCAGCCCTCGAGCACCATGACCAATGGTAACGTCGAGCAGACCGCGGCTGCGAGCGACGGTCAGCTGGTGACACTCAAATACAAGGACGGCGAGAAGAAGGTCGCGATTCCCGCCGGGATTCCCATCGTGCTCTACGTGCCCGGTGAGGTGAGCGAGCTCAAACCCGGCGCCAAGATTTTTGTTTCCGCCGCCACCAAGCAACCCGATGGCACCTTGCAGGCCCCGCGTGTCAACGTCGGCCGCGGTGTGGCGCCGCCGATGTAGTGCTTGGGGAGGACGCGGCGCCCGCAGGCTGGCGCCTGCAGTGCGAAAAAAGCGTTGCGGCAACGCTGGGCAGGCGTGGTTGGGGGCTCGGCCGCATCGCCCCGACCAGCGGCACTGGCGGGCTCAATCGCGCGCGCCAGCTGGCGCCTTCAGCGCCCGAGCCGTGAGGCACAGACGCATGCCGATCAATCCACACAGATAGACGGTGGCGAGAGGCATCACGAAAACGAGCGCGATCGGCCAAAGATTGGCGCCGGCGTTGAGCGCGTAAAGGGCGTGGCAAACGACAGGCAGCATGGCAGCCAGGGGGAGGGCGGCCGCAATCCGCCAACCGCCTGCGAAACGCCAAATCGTCAGCGGCTGCAGCACGACATAGGCGAGTAGGCCGGCCTGCAGCAGGAACAGCGCCAGCATGTCCCAGGCGGTACCCCCTTGCTCTTGTTGCCGTCGCATCTGCGAGCTCAGCATGTCCTGCTGCACATCGCTCAGTCGGCGGACCCAGTCAGCACCTTGCTGCCCGGAACGCAAGCCCGCCACCCATTCGAGTTGAGCGGGCTCGCTCAAGTTGGCCACGGGTCTTCCGTTGCTATCGGAGGCGATGATTTTGATTTCGTCGAGCAGGGCATCGCCACGATAAGCGATCCACACCAGTGCCTCGCCGGTGCCCGCCGGATATGTTGGGGATGGATTGGACATCGCCCCGGCCGTCACCCGCTGGCCGCGTGCCCGACCTTCGATGGCAAACCGTAGCGGACGCAGGCTGCGGTAGGTCAGCGCGATGTAGAGGCTGTCGCCGGCGGCAACGTGGCCGCGCAAGCCAGGGTCGCTGCGCGCCACTGCGAACTGAACCGCCGGATCGAAAGGTCTGGCTGGGCCGGCCGGCAGCGCCAGCGCGATCGCAGTCGCTAGGAGACACTGAGCTAGGCGCATGGATCGACAGCCCCGACGAAGCGCGTGGCTAGCGAGCATGCCTGAGACGTTGCAACAAAGTCTTGGGCACAGCCCGTCGTTCTAGAGGGCAAGCTTCAGCTATCCTTAACCTTGCCCATGGGCGCGGCCCGGGCGATCAGTGCGTGCGCGCCATCTCGGGCCGCCTCGCCTCGCCCAAGGGGGCAGCTTCCCCTTCGACCTCACACCGGGGAATGCCAGGTTCGCTGTCATGCAAGCGGAAGGTCCCAAGGACATGTGTCGGGGACCCGAACGGCCATCGCCCAACCCGCGCTTTCCTCTCGCGGCTGAACGGCAGGAGGCGAGGGAAGTCGCGCGGCGGCGCGACGCCTCAGCTCTTGTCGGCCTCGCGCTGCGCGTGTTGTCGTCCCAACAACAAGCTCAAACCGAACCAGAAGAGCGCCAGCGGCAGGCTCAGCGCGGCGACGGCAGCAAGGCTCAGGCCCAGGCTTTTGGCCAAGCTGTTGAAGATCCAGCCAGAGGCGGCATCGCCGCCGCGAAACACCACCGTATCGTTGAAGTTCTGCGCTTTGTACTTCTCCTCAGGCGCGAGCACTGTGTAGAGGACCTTGACGGCAGGGTTGGCGATGGCAAAAGCCAAAGCCCGTTCTGTCGCCAGGATGGTGACGATCACGGCCAGCGTCGGTGACAACGCCAGGCCGAGGAGACCGAGCATGGCGGAGGCGGGAAGGGTTGCGATCGCCGCGGCAATGCCGAAGCGCCGGATGAAGCGGGCGGTCAAGAACACCTGGGCCAGGATGGTGGCGATGCTCACGGCGAGATCGAGGCGGGCAAAGAGCTGCACGCGTTGGGTGCGGTCCGCCAAGGTTTCGCCGACGATGCGCGCCTGCTCCAGATAGAACAGCGTCGACACCAGGTTGGCGAAAAGGATCCAGACTGCGATGCGGAACAAGTAGGGCGAGCGCCACACGGCAACAGCTCCGGCAAGCAGGCCCTTGCCGACCGGGCGATCTTCGCTCTGCCGTTCGCCGATGCCGGCGAACAGGCCGCGCAAAGCCAGGGCCGATTGGGTCGCCGCGACCAACAGCAGCGCCGACACCAACAGCAGGTTGGTGGCCCCCAGCACGCCAACCAGGCTTTGGGTGAGAAGCGGACCGGCCAGCGCGCCGGCGCTGCCGCCGGCGGCAATGAAGCCGTAGAGGCGCGTGGCCTGGTCGCTGCGGTAGAGGTCCGACATCAGGCTCCAGAACAGCGAGACCACGAATAAATTGAAGACGCTGACCCAGACGAAGAATGTGCCGGCGACGATGGCGCCGTGCGCTCCGCTCGCAAACAGCACCCAGAAGCCGATGAGATTGGCGATGAAGAAGCCGTACACGACGGGCACGATCCGGCGGCGTGCAAACGAGGAAACCACCCAGCCAAACAGCGGCACGGCCGCCAGCATCACGACAAACACCACCGAGAATAGCCACTGCAGGCGCTCGGCTCCGAGCGTGACGCCCATTTCATCGCGCAACGGGCGGATAATGTAGTAGGCGCACAGCACGAAAAAGAAAAAGGCAAACGACCAGATGAGCCCCGCAATCTCATCGCCGGCGACGTTGACAACGCGATGCAGGAGGCGCTCGAACGGGGAGCCGGGGAGCCTTGGCGCCGGGGTCAAGGCTGGACCCGTCGGTGGCGGGGCGGATCGCTGGCCATCGGGTCAGCCCAGCGGCATCAGGCCGGCTCGGGGCATGGCCGCCGAGACGCTGTCGGCCGTCAGTGCCACACCCATCTCGGCGAGCGCCGCCCGGTGCCGTTGCGTTGGCGTCTGCATCAGCCGCTCGGCCAGCCGGGTGATGCTGGCGAGGCCGGGCGTGCTGTTGGTGCGCGCGACCCAGGCTAGCGTGTTTGGCCAACGCATCGGATCGAGTTCGACCCGCGCCCACTTGAGATTGGCGAATGCCACGGCCACGGCGATATCGGCGATCGATAGCCGACCGGCCACGAAGCCTTCGGCCGGTGCGACCTTTTCGAGGTAGGCCAACACATGCGGGACCTCTTCGGCCACCGTCTTGGCGATTTTTGCCTTGTCACGTTCCCTGCCGAAAATGAAGGGCAGGATCACCGCCTCGTAGAAGATGCGCCAGATGAAGACGTCGCCCAGGCGCGTGTCGGCAAACTCCTCCAGCCAGCGTACCTGTGCACGGGCAGCCGGATCGGGCGGCAGCAGGGGCGGCGTCGGAAAGCGCTCGTCTAGATATTCGCAGATCACGGTGCTGTCGCACAGCGTCACCTGCTCGTCGATGTAGACAGGGATGCGTCGCAGGGGCGAAATCTCGCTGAAGCTATCGTCGCCGAAAAAGGGGACGATCGGATCTAGCCGGTACGGCACGCCCTTCATTTCGCACACGGCCAGCACCTTGCGCACGTACGGAGAGACGGGCCCGCCGATGATGGTGACGGGGCTGGCGGGCGTGCTCATGGGCTTCCTCCTCGGCCGCAGTGATAACATACCCTCCCGGTGTCGGATATTTACCGGCGCAGATCCCAGGCTGGCATATATCTCTTGACTCGCAGGCACTGCAGGGTAGGTTCCGCGCCGTTTGTGCGTCGCGGCGCCAAAACCTTAGGGGAAACGAGGCAACCATGGGCTTCATTGCCGACAGCCTGAACCGCATCCAGCCGTCCCAGACGATCGGTATGGCGACCAAGGCGCGCGAGCTGCAGGCCAAAGGCCGTGACGTCATTTCGCTTTCTGCCGGCGAGCCTGACTTCGATACGCCCGAGAACATCAAGCAGGCCGCCATCAAGGCCTTGCGCGAGGGCAAGACAAAGTACACCGACGTCGACGGCATCCCCGAGCTGAAGGCGGCGATCGTCGCCAAGTTCAAGCGCGAGAACAGCCTGGACTATCGCCCCGCGCAGGTCTCGGTGGGTACCGGCGGCAAGCAAGTGCTCTACAACGCCCTGATGGCCACGCTCAACCCGGGCGACGAGGTGGTGATCCCGGCGCCCTGCTGGGTGTCGTACGCCGACATTGTGCTGCTGGCTGGCGGCAAGCCCGTGTTCGTTCCGTGCCGGCTCGAGGACGGCTACAAGATGCGGCCGGACGCCTTCGAGCGCGCTATCACATCCAGGACCAAGTGGTTCGTCTTCAATGCGCCCTGCAATCCGACCGGTGCCGCCTATACGAAGGCCGAGCTCAAGGCGCTGACCGACGTGCTGATGCAGCCGAAGGCCAAGCACGTGTGGGTGCTGACCGATGATATGTACGAGCACCTGATCTACGATGACGCCACGTTCTATACGCCGGCGCAAGTTGAGCCCGGCCTCTATGAGCGCACCCTCACCCTCAATGGCTTGTCCAAGACCTACTGCATGACCGGCTGGCGGCTCGGTTACGGCGCCGGGCCCGAGCCGCTCATCAAGGCCATGTGCAAGCTACAGTCGCAATCGACCTCCAACCCGTCTTCGATCACGCAGTGGGCGGCGGTCGAGGCGCTCAACGGTCCGCAGGATTTCATCCCGCGCAACAACGAGGCGTTCAGGGAGCGGCGCGATCTGGTGGTGTCCATGCTCAACCAGGCCAGGGGCCTCAAGTGCCCCAAGCCCGAGGGCGCCTTTTACGTTTATCCCTCCTGCGAGGGGCTGATCGGCAAAACCTCGGCAAAGGGCACCAAGCTGGCCACCGACCAGGACGTCGTGCTGGCGATGCTGGACGAGGAGGATGTCGCCTGCGTGCACGGTTCGGCTTTTGCCATGAGCCCGTTCTTCCGCATCTCCTACGCCACCTCAATCGACGTGCTGGAGGAGGCCTGTAAGCGCATCCAGCGCTTTTGCGGCAACGTCCACTGAGAGAGTGCCGGCAGCAGGCCTCGTCTTTCGGTCACCCCGTCTGTCGGCCGGCGCGTCGGCTCAGCCTTCGATCGTGGTGGGCGCCCTTGCGCGCGGCCCTCGACGGCGGCGGCGCTTGGCGTTGGCGTTCGATCGTCGGGCGCGGCAGCCTGTCTGGCGTGTCGCGCTCGGCGGCCCACCCCGGGCAAAGGCCTGGCACGGGCAAATGCGGGAGGGGGTGCGGGCCGTCACTCCTGCCACGGCACCCCGCCCGCATAGGTGCGATAACTCACGCCCGCGAGCCAGCCCGAGTCGACCGGCAGCAGGATGCCGGTGATGGTGGCCGCCTCTTTAGAGCACAGGAAAGCGATGGCGTTGGCAATGTCATGGGGTTGCGGCAGCTGCTTCAGGGCGTGAACGGCCATGATCTTGTTCAGGTCGCGCTGGCCAGACTCCACCTTGGCGCGCAGCGGCGGTGTCATCACGTAGGTTGGCGCAACGCTGTTGACACGAATGCCGTGCCGGCCGAGCTCGACCGCCAACAACTGCGTCAGCCGCTCGATGGCAGCCTTGCCCATGTTATAGGCCGGGATCGGCAGCGGCATGCGGCTGTTAATGGAGCCGAGGGTGACAATGGCGCCGCGCTGCCTCGGGATCATTCGGCGAGCGACCGAGCGGCAGGCATGGACGGTGCCGTTGTAATTGACCTGCCACATGCGGTCGTGCGCGGCCATATCCATGTCCATAACGCCTTCGGCGTTGGGGATCAGACCGGCGGAGGTGACGAGGATGTCAATGGGACCGAGATCGGCCTCCACGCTCTCCGCCAGTGCATCGAGGCGGTTCGCATCGGTGACGTCACAGGCATAGAAGGCCGCGCCGCCTCCAAGTGATTTCGCGAGCGCTGCCCCCGCTGGCTCGTTCTGGTCGAGAATGGCGACGGCATAGCCGTCCGCGGCGAAACGCCGGGCCGTAGCCTCGCCGATGCCGCTGGCGCCTCCCGTGATCACCGCCACGTGCTTCCTCGTCATTGCGTTGTCCTCCCATTCCTAAGGCTGCATCTGTCCAGCACCGCAAGGTGCTCAAGCCCCTCGCGTCGGCAGCGTCGGCCAAGGCGCGACATCGTTTCCTCTTGCCGATCGAACCACCCTAACCCTGCGCCGCGGCAACTCAGCGCGCTTTCGGGCGCTGCCGGCGTCGTTACGCTCCCCCTATCCCGGCGTCAGGGCGCCCACAACCGCCGCCGTCATCAAGGTCGCGAGCGTGCCCGACACGAGCGTGCGCGCGCCGAGGCTTACGATCTCGGCACGCCGCCCCGGGACCATGGCCACCATGCCGCCGATCAGAATGCCAAGGCTCCCCAAGTTGGCAAAGCCGCACAGGCCATAGGTCAGGATCAGGCGCGAGCGCGGCGAGAGCGCTTCGGCAGCGACGCCGGCAAGCTTGAGATAGGCGATCAGTTCATTGAGCACCATTTTTATTCCGAGCAGGCTGCCCACTGTAGCGCTCTCGGCCCAGGGAATGCCAATCAGCCAGGCCAGCGGGGCGAACAGCCAACCCAGCATCTGTTCGATCGTAGCGGCTAGCCCGAACGGGCGGCCGACGAAGGCAACGAGCTGATTGGCGAGCGCCACCAAAGCAACGGCCACGATCAGCATGGCCGTGACATTAACGAGTAGCTCAATGCCCTCGCGCGTGCCTTGCGCAATCGCGTCCATGCTGGACTGCGGCGGGTCATCGATGATGATGTCGGCGGCCGCTTCCGCCGTGACAGCCTCGGCGCCCTGCGGCACCATCAGCTCGGCCAGCATCAGCGCGGCTGGCACGCTAATGACAGACGCGACGATAAGATGCCCGGCCGCACCGGGCAGTACCGGCTCGAGAATGGTGGCATAGAGCGCAAGCACGGTGCCGGCGACGCCGGCCATACCGACCGTCATGGTGGCAAACAGGCCGCCACGGCTCATCTGCGCAAGGTAGGGGCGCACCAGCAACGGTGCCTCGACCATACCAACGAAGATATTGGCCGCGGCCGAGATGCCGACGGGAGCGCTGACGCCGAGAGCCCGCTGCAGCCCGCGGCCGACCCAGCGCACCACCCATTGCAGCACGCCCCAATGATACAAGAGGCGCGACAGGGCACTAATGACGAGAATCAGGGGCAACGCCTGAAAGGCAAGAATGAACGCATTCTGGGGCTGGGTGACATCGAAGGGTGCCGGCGCGCCAGCAATGTAGCCAAACACGAGCCGGACCCCGGCGTTGGTCGCGGTTTGCAGAGCCCCTACCAGGCCGGCGGCCCAATCGAAGGCGGCGCGAGAGGCCGGCAGGTTCAGCATGATGGCGGCAATCGCCAGCTGCAAGCCGGTGCCCGCAAGGACGATCCGTGCCAGCCGGCGAGGCGACAGCGCCGCCCGCTTCTCCGACAGCGCCCAGGCGATCAGCGGTAGCGCCAGCAGGCCAATGACGCTTTGTGCCTGTAACATCATGCTTTCCTGGGATGCCCATGGGCGCACAGCACGCCCCTGCCCTCGCCCTTGGGGCCAGCCTGCCCTATGTGCGGGTCCCGTGCCAGCAGGCACGTGCAAATGCCCTGCCGGTTTTTTGCGTGCGTTGGTGCAGCGGGGCGGTGATCCGCGCGGGGCGGCGATCCTCAATCGAAACCTATGAGACCCGCGGCGGCCCTGCTGGTGGGTGCCATCGGCCCCCTCGGGCGGACGCGAGCGGTTCCGGCGTTCCGGTGTGGAGAAAGCTCAGACCAAAGCGGGTCTCGGCGCGGGCCTGGCGCGCAAGTGGGGGTGCCAGAACCGCGGCGCAAACGCTCAGCCGATGATATGCAATCCACCATCCACATAGATTGTGCCACCGGTGATGAGGTGGGCATTGTCGGTTGCCAGCCCCGCGGTGGCAAAGCCAACGTCCTCGATTGACACGAGGCTGCCGGCGGGTGCCTCGGCTGCGGCCTTGTCCAACAACTCATCAAAGCCGGCGATCCCTGAGGCGGCGCGGGTCTTCAGCGGTCCAGGCGAGATGGCGTGTACCCGGATGCCGGTGCGGCCGAGCTCGGCGGCCAGGTAACGCACCGAAGCTTCCAGGGCCGCTTTGACGGGGCCCATGATGTTGTAGTTGTGGACCACCTTTTCCGCACCGTAGTAACTCATTGTAAAGAGCGTGCCGCCGTCCTGCATCAAAGGCTCCGCCAGCCGTGCCATGCGGATAAATGAATGGCAGGACACGTCCATGGCGCTGAGAAAGCCGTCGCGCGAACAATCGGTCACCCTGCCGTGCAGGTCCGCCTTCGGCGCGTAGGCGATCGAATGCAGGGCGAAGTCTAGTTTTCCCCATCTCTCGCCGATCGTCGTAAAAAGCTGCTCCATCTGCCCCTTGGCCTGAACGTCCAGGGGCAGGAAGATCGTGGCACCGAGTTCTTGCGCCAGCGGCTCGACAAAGGGCCGGGCCTTGTCGTTGAGGTAGGTGATGGCGAGCTCCGCACCGAGCGCGTGGAACGCCTTGGCGCAGCCGTAGGCGATGCTGTGCTGGTTGGCGATGCCGAGCACCAACCCCTTCTTGCCCTCCAGCGCTTTCACTGCCGGGCCTGCGCTTGCTGGCTTTGCCTTCATGGCCTTACCTCCACACCCAATCCGCGCCGCTGCTAGGGCAGATCTGTAGCCTTCCCAGGACGTGGAACAATCAGGGGCGACCCTGATCGGCGCGCAAATGACCTGGCGGCAAGAATCGGGTCTTTACCTTATGGCTGGGGGGTGCGGCGACCCCGTATTCTCTCGCGGTGCAAGGAACGGCTCCGCCGGATTGGCGGGGCATCGTTCAGCGAGGGGAACACATGCGCCCAGAGACGATCGCCGGCAACCAAGCGCTGGATTACTGGGTTGACGCCTGTCAACGCAGCATTCTGTTCTGGGACGTGATGCGCAAGCGCGGCAACATTGCGCTCGAGCACCATCGCAGTGGCAAGCCGCCGGTTCTGGTCTTTGATTACGAGACGGTGCTGGACGGACGCAACTTGGAGCGTCCGGTTAACTATGCGCTCCTGCGCATTCTGCCAAAAGACGCTCGCCAAATCGACCCTGCCAAGCGTCCGTTTGTCATTGTCGATCCCCGCGCCGGTCATGGCCCCGGCATCGGCGGCTTCAAGGAGGCGAGCCAGGTCGGTGTCGCCATGCGGGCCGGCCATCCCTGTTACTTCATCAGCTTCTATCCCAACCCGGTTGCGGGCCAGAGGATCGAGGACATTGCCTTCGCGGAAGCCGAGTTCATCCGCCATGTCGCCGCCTTGCATCCCGACTGTAACGGCAATCCCGTCGTCATCGGCAATTGCCAGGCCGGCTGGGCCATCATGTTAATGGCCGCCGCCGCACCCGAGCTGGCGGGCGTCATCTGCATCGCCGGCTCACCGCTGTCCTATTGGGCGGGGACGCGCGGCAAGTACCCGCTGCGCTATTCGCGGCGGACTGCTGGGCGGCAGTTGGCTCGCCTCCTTCACCAGCGATCTGGGCAACGGCATCTTCGATGGTGTCCACCTTGTCAGCAACTTCGAAAACCTCGACCCGGCAAATACGCTGTGGTCGAAACAGTATAACCTCTATTCCAAGGTCGACACGGAGGAAGAGCGTTTCTTGGGTTTTGAGCGCTGGTGGGGTGGACACTTCCTGCTCACCGGCGAGGAGATGCGTTTTATCGTCGACGAGCTGTTCGTTGGCAACAAGCTGACCAAGGGAAGCATCGTCAGCTCCAACCGCCGGCGTATCGACTTGAAGGCGATCCGCGCACCAATCGTTGTTATTGCCTCGTGGGGCGACAACATCACGCCGCCGCAGCAGGCGCTGAATTGGATCACCGATCTTTATGACAGCGTCGATGAGATCCGGGCCAACGGCCAGACCATCATCTACACGCTGCATGACTCGATCGGGCATCTCGGCATCTTCGTGTCCGCCAAGGTTGCCCTGAAGCAGCACAAGGAGGTCGCCGACACCATCGAGTTCATCGATACGCTGCCGCCCGGACTCTACGAGATGCTCATCGAAGAGGCGCATGCCGAGGAGGCCGGTACGGAGCGTGAGCACGAGGAATACGAGGTGCGCTTCGAAGCCAGAAGCATCGAGGACATCCGGGCGCTGGACGACGGCAGCGAGGACGAGCGGCCGTTTGCGACCGTCGCCAGGATTTCTGAAATGAACGAGGCCCTCTACAACACGTTCATGGCACCGTTCGTGCGCGCCTGCAGCAACCAGGCGACGGCGACCTGGCTTCGGCTCATGCATCCGCAACGCCTGTGGCGGCTCGCACTCTCCGATCTCAATCCGGCGATGTGGCCGCTAAGGGTTGCCGCCGACCAGGTACGCGCGCAACGGCGACCCGTCGCCGCCGACAATCAACTCGCAACGGCCGAGAAGACCGTCGCCGACGGCATCGAGCGGGGATTGAACGCCTACCGCGACATGCAGGAGCGCTGTACCGAGCAGCTTTTCTTCTCGATTTATGAATCCCCCGTCGTGCAGGCCATCGCCGGCACGGCAGCGCCGTACGCCGATGCGGCGAAACCGCGCGGTCGCCATCATGAGCTCGAGGCGCTACTCGAGCGCCATCTCAAAGAGGTTCGCGCTGATGCGGAGCGTGGCGGCATCCCCGAGGCGATCCTGCGCATCTTGCTGGCCTGCATGCAGGCCGGCGGCGGCGCCGACGTACACGCGGCACGGTTGGCCGAACAGGCGCGTCACCGACACGACGAGCTCAAGAAGCTGAGCCATCAGCAGGTCAAGGAGATTGTGCGCAAGCAGGCCCTGTTGGTGCGCTTCAATCCCGAGCTTGCCATGGAAACCCTGCCGAAGCTGCTGCCGACCTCGACTGATCGCGACCAAGTCATTGAATTTGTCCGCGAGCTCGTCGGCAAGCTGGACGCGGTGCGGCCTGAGATTGCCGAGGTGCTCCAGCGCATTCGTGACGTCCTGAAGCAGCCGCCGGGAGTGCCACAACCACCGCGTCCGAGTGCAGCAGAGGCTCAGCGCGTCGAGGCGGAACGTTCGCGGCGCGCCAGCTGAGCAAAAAAGGAGGATTGTCGTGTCTTCGCAGCAAATAATCTCCGCCGACGAACTGCGCGACCTCATGGCCGACGCCGTCAACGCCAAGCTTGATGAGAGAGCCGAGGAGGCCAAAAGAGAAAAGCAAAAGGAGAAGGAGCTGCATCAGGAGTTTCTGAAACGCGAGCTTGCGCCGGACCTTGCGGAGCGGATTTCCAAATTGGTTCGCATCGCCGCCGCGCGTGGCGAGAGCGAGCTTTTGGTGTTTACCTTTCCAAGCAAGTTTTGCTCGGATGGCGGCCGCACCATCAACATCGGCGATCCGAACTGGCCCAACTCCCTGCAAGGTCAGGCCAAGCGCGGCTATGACTTTTTCGTTGCTGAACTAAAGCCGCTTGGTTTTCGTCTCACCGCACAAATACTCGACTTTCCAGGGGGCTTCCCCGGCGACGTGGGCTTCCGGTTGAAATGGTGAAATTGCTTCGAGAGGCAAGTCGTGACCAAGAGCATGGTTGCCAACCAGCGCGGCGAGGCCAAGTCGGTCAGCCGCAAGCACGAAAAGTATGAGACGCTGATCAAGCGCGCGGCCGCATTGCCGCCGCTGCCCACCGTCGTCGCGCATCCCTGCGATGAAACCTCCCTCAAGGGCGTCGTCGAAGCGGCCGAAGCTCGCCTCATCGCGCCGATCCTCGTTGGTCCGGCAGCGCGCGTGCGCAAAGTCGCCAAGGACTGCCGCCTCGATATCTCTGCCTTCGAGCTGGTAGACGCAGAGCATAGCCATGCCGCCGCCGCCAAGGCCGTGGCACTCGTGCGCGAGGGCCGCGGTGAAGTCTTGATGAAGGGAAGCCTTCATACCGATGAATTGCTGTCGGCGGTGATGCAGCGGGACAGCGGTCTGCGCACCGGCCGGCGCGTCAGCCACGTTTTCATTATGGACGTGCCGACCTACCCGGAGGTGCTGTTCATCACCGATGCGGCGGTAAACATCGCCCCCGATCTCGAGACCAAGCGCGACATTCTGCAAAACGCCATCGATCTCGCCCGCAGCCTAGGGAGCAAGGAGGTCCGCGTTGCCATCCTCTCGGCGGTTGAGACCGTCACCCCGAAGATTCCGTCCACGCTGGAAGCCGCCGCATTGTGCAAGATGACGGATCGGGGACAGATTACCGGCGCACTCGTCGATGGCCCGCTCGCGCTCGACAATGCCATCAACCCAGAAGCTGCGCGCATTAAGGGCATCAAATCTGCGGTCGCCGGCCGCGCCAATATTCTGCTGGTCCCCGACCTCGAGGCTGGCAACATGCTGGCCAAGAATCTCACCTTCCTCGCCAATGCCGATGCAGCCGGCATCGTGCTGGGCGCCAGGGTGCCGATCATTCTGACCAGCCGCGCCGACAATGTCCGCACCCGCATGGCGTCCTGCGCCGTTGCGGTGCTGTTTGCGAACGCCAGCCGTCTGGCTCAGCCCATAGCGGCTTAGGCCTCAGATGTCGGACACCATCCTGGTCATCAATGCCGGCTCCTCGAGCATCAAATTCGAGCTCTTCGCCGTCGCCGGCGATGCCCAATTGGATCGGCGGTTGCGCGGCCAAATCGAAGGAATTGGCAGCCGGCCGCGTCTCTTCGCGCGTGACGGCGAAGGCAAGGTCCTGGTCGATGAAGTCTCTGCCTCGGCCCGGGTGCCCGATGTGCCGGCTGCGATTGAGCGGCTGCAAGCCTGGGTCAAAGAATATGGCCGCGGTCGACCGCCCACAGCCGTTGGCCATCGCATCGTCCACGGTGGCCCGCTCTACGATCGTCCCGTCCGGATCAGCGCTGAGGTGATCCGTAATCTGCAGGGCTTTGTCCCGCTCGCGCCGTTGCATCAGCCCAACAATCTGGCACCGGTCGAGGCCATTCATCGACGCCGACCCGAGGTGTTGCAGGTTGCTTGCTTCGATACGGCCTTCCACCGGCGGCATGGCGAGTTGGCCGATCGGTATGCCATACCCGAAAAGCTCTACCAGGACGGCGTGCGGCGCTACGGATTTCACGGACTGTCCTACGAGTATATCGCCCAGACGCTGCCGACCCTGGCACCAAATGTTGCCGAGGGCCGCGTGGTCGTCGCCCACCTCGGGAGTGGAGCATCGATGTGCGCTCTCCGCGGTCGTAGCAGCATCGATAGCACGATGGGATTTACGGCGCTCGATGGGCTCCCGATGGGGACGCGCCCGGGTCAACTCGATCCCGGCGTCGTCCTCTATCTGCATCAGCGCGGCATGAGCACCGAAGCCGTGCAGAACCTGCTCTATAAGGAGTGCGGGCTCAAAGGCTTGTCCGGCATCAGCAACGATGTGCGTGATTTGTTGGCAAGCGCGGATCCCCGGGCGCGCCTGGCAATTGATTACTTCGTCTACAGGATCGCCAAGGAGCTTGGCGCTCTGGCATGTGCCCTGGGGGGATTAGATGCGCTGATCTTCACGGCAGGTATTGGCGAAAACAGCCCCGCGGTCAGGAAAGCCGTGCTGCAGCGGATCGCTTGGCTCGGCTTCGAGCTTGACGAGGCTGCCAACGAAGCCAATCGAACGGCGATCAGCAAACCGGCTTCGAGACTGATTGGCTCTTGTCATTCCGACCAATGAGGAACTCATGATTGCCCGGCACACGCTCGCGCCTGCTGCGCACGCCAACCTAGCTGGTAGACCAGTCCCGCGCTTTCAGGGTCGGGTCGAGGATCCCAAAGCCTGCAGACGCGATCGACCCGCAAGGCAATATCCCTCAGCGCGCGGGCTGTGCCGAACCTTTCTGGCTAACTGGCGGCGGGCGCTCCCTCGGCCTTTACCCCCGTTGGGCTCTTCGCCTCCGAGGCTAGGCGAGCCGCTCGGTGCGCGAGCCGCCTCCTTGGGGGTGCGGCCTTATTGCCGACCAACGGCACGCGGAGCGCCTGAAAACTCCAGACGCTCCGGTGGCTTTTGCATGACCGCTGGCGCCGGCACGTGACCGTACCGGCGCCAGGACTGCCGGCGCTACTTGCGTGCGCCGGGAGGAGCGAAGGCGCCGCTGCTGAAAATATCCGAAGCCTTGGCGTAGTGCTCGGCATCGAGCTGTTTGTAGAAGTTTGTGGCCGAGAACCGTTCGTCTCCCGACGTGCACGAATCATAGATGCGCAGTGAGGTGCGGACGAGATCGGCAACTTGCTCACCGGACAGTTTCCCAAACTGTTCGCGGTCAATCGTGTTCCAGAATTCCTTGTAGTCCTTGGCGCAGTCGGCGGCAAAGGCCGGCGCGCTGAGCGCGGCGACCGCGAGCGCAGTAAGTACAAAACGCTTCATGGAGCAGACCCCTTTCGGATTGGGCGATGACAATTAAGCGATGACAACAGGGAAGTGTGTTGCTGGCTGAATCTAAAGGATCAAACGGCTGCCACGGCATCAGGTAAAACCCCGGCGGACATACGGGGTGGTTATCGTCGGCTGCAGCGGGCCTTGCCCCGAGCTCAGGAGTGACAGCACATCAGCGCCCAAGGCATTGCCTCGCAGGTGGCAAGGCGATCCTTGTCTCCTCGCCTCGGTCGCGCGCTCCACTGCCCTGTCGAGGTCGTAGGATCTGAGGACTGTCACAAGGTGATTTCAGGGCTGCCGTACACAATATGCATGTGATGGCATTGCTACCCGCGCGCATGCAGAGGGTTTTGCAGCTTCACTGGATTGGACGGAAAACGGTCGCTCGAAATCTCACACCGTCAATTAACCCGTTTCCCATCCCGGGTATCTGTGCGCAAGCGGTTAAGGGTTTGTGCTGATGGAGCGAGTGCACCCCTTGTCTTTTCATAGCCAAGCGCGGGCAGTGCCGTTCCACCCTGATCTTCCGATCAGAGCGAAGGGGATTTTAGATGTCACGAAAAATAGGCGATGATCACGTGCAAATCGATCGGTTCTTTGCCGGTCCTGGAGCGCGGGCTGATCAGTGGTCCTACCTGCTGGAACTGGCTCAATCCTGGTCGCGAGGTGCCACCCAGCGGGGAAAAGTCGAAGCTGCGCTAGGCGAAATGGCGGCGGCTGAAGAATTTCACGCCTATCCGGGCCTCAAACTGATGTCGGCACTGCGTGAGGCCGCAGCCGCCAATGACGCGCACACGACTGCGACCCTAGCCCGACGCATTACGCGTGCTCTTCTGACGCGATCGTTTCGCCAGAACCCCGGCGATTGGGACCCGCATGAAGGCGGCGAGAGCGCGCGAGAGGCTATGCTGCATCCGGCTCTCACGCAGACCGGTTCAAACCGGCCTTACTTTGAGATCATGATTGTCACCAGCGCACCTGCCGGACAATGGCCTGACATTGCTGAGCAATGGCGCCGACTGCGTCGCCCCCTGGATGCGTTTATCTACGAGCCGGTTTTTGTTGGCTCCTTTGAAGACGCATTTTGCGCCGCGGTGCTCAATACAGATCTTGCCGCCGTCGTCATTCATGAGGGTTTTGCTTTTCGCTCCCGGCATGACGCGCCGATATTGCGAAGCCTTGCTGAGGACGTGGACAAGAACGAGAGTGCCGATGTGACGGCCCTGCGTTTGGCAGAGGTTCTAAAGCGCGTACGACCCGAACTTGATCTCTATCTTCTCTCCAACGGTCAAGTCGAGGAAATCGCCGGTAGCCTCAGTGCAAACGCCGTGCGTCGCATTTTTTATGCGGTGGAGGAATTACTCGAACTGCATCTGGCCATCCTCGAGGGCGTGCAGGAACGCTACGACACGCCATTCTTCAATAACCTCAAAAAATACGCACAACGACCGATCGGCACGTTCCACGCCCTGCCAATCGCGCGGGGCAAATCGATTCTGAAATCCGATTGGATTCGCGATATGGGCGAATTTTATGGCCCCACCCTGTTTCTAGCAGAAAGCAGTGCCACCACCGGGGGGCTGGACAGCTTGCTGGAGCCGACGGGCAACATCAAAAAGGCGCAAGAGTTGGCGGCGCGCGCGTTTGGCGCCGATCACGTCTTCTTCGTCACCAATGGGACGTCGACTTCGAACAAGATGGCCGTACAGGCGCTGTTGGCGCCCGGCGACATCGCAATCGTCGATCGCAACTGCCACAAATCGCATCACTATGGAATGGTTTTGGCTGGGGCGCAGCCGCTGTACGTCGAGGCCTTCCCGATGACGGAATACTCGATGTATGGCGCCGTACCCCTGCGCACAATCAAGCAGGCGCTGCTCAACCTGAAAGCGGATGGCAGGCTGGACCGCGCCAAAATGGTCGACCTGACAAACTGCACCTTCGATGGGCACATCTACAATACGCGCCGGGTCATGGAAGAATGCCTGGCGATCAAACCGGACCTCATCTTCCTATGGGACGAGGCATGGTTCGGATTTGCCCGCTTCTCTCCGTTTTTGCGACCGCGTACGGCCATGGGTGCCGCTGGCGATATTGAAGCTTGGCTCCACGATCCAAAATCGGTGGTCGAGTACGAGAAGCAGCAGGCAGAACTCGGCGCCAATCCATCCGACGACATCTTGCTGAGCAATCGGCTGATTCCGGATCCCCGCAAGGTGAAGTTGCGGGTCTATCAGACGAATTCCACACACAAATCCATGTCAGCGTTGCGCCAGGGCTCGATGCTGCTCGTGAAGGATGTGGCGTTCCATACTGTTGAAGCACAATTCCACGAGGCCGTGTTTACCCATGCCTCCACCAGCCCCAATCAGCAGTTGATCGCCAGCCTGGATGTGGCACGCCGGCAGATGGAGTTGGAAGGGTACGGCTTGGTGCACAACGCCATCGAGGTAGCCCTGGCGATCCGGCAGGCCGTCGCCAAGCACCCCTTGATCTCCAAGTATTTTCACATCCTCGGCGCCGATAAAATGGTGCCAGAGGCGTATCGCGACAGCGGTTTTACCGACTACCTCGATCCCGAAGTGAACTGGGCGGCGGTGCGCCGCAGCATCCGAGACGATGAATTCTGCCTCGACCCCACGCGGATAACGCTGGTTTGCGGCACCGCGGGGTTCGACGGCACCCAATTCAAGGGACTACTGGCCGCGCGTTACAACATTCAACTGAACAAGACGTCTCGAAATTCCGTTTTGCTGCAGTCCAACATCAACAACACACGCAGTGACGTCGCCCACCTGATCCGCGTTCTCGTGGAAATCAGCGGCGAAATCGAGCAACGTTTGGCGCATGGAGGTGCGAACGTCCGGCAGGCATTCAACGAGCGGGTAAAGGCGCTCATGACCGATGTGCCGGACCTGCCTAACTTCTCGCACTTCCACGAAACCTTCCGCAAGGACGCAGGCGAACGGACAAACGAGGGCGATATCCGCAGCGGCTTTTATGCCGCCTACAATGCCGCCGGCTGCGAATACATCCGACTTGCAGATCCGGAAATCGACCGGCGGCTGAAGGATGGCCCCGATTTGGTGGCGGCCACCTTCGTCATTCCCTATCCGCCAGGCTTCCCGATCATGGTCCCGGGACAGGTCATTACCCAGGAGACGATCGACTTTATGCGCAAGCTCGACGTGAAGGAGATTCACGGGTACGTCGCCGCCGAAGGACTGAAACTGGTGCGCACGGACGCGCTGGCAAAACGCACCCACGCAAAGCCCAGACGTGCCGCTTGAATGATCCCAAGACGTTATTGGACGCAGACGCCGTTACAGATGCAGCAACGATAGGAACAGGCCATGACCGACATCCTCACACTGCGAAAATTCGAAGCGCTGAGCCCGTTCGAGATCAAGGACGAACTGATCAGCCTGGCCAAGACCACGTCACGCACCACGCAATCGGCGTTCCTGAATGCCGGGCGCGGCAATCCCAACTGGATCGCAACCACCCCACGCGAAGGCTTCTTCCTGCTCGGCCAATTTGCCATCACCGAGAGCAAACACGTGATGCAACATGCGGCGGGAATCGGCGGCATGCCACACGCGCGCGGTATTGCCGACCGCTTCGAGGCCTGGCTTGGCAAGCACGCCGACATGCCAGGAGCGCCCTTCCTGTCAGCGATGCTGCCATTTGCAATCAAGAAATTCGGGTTTGATAGGGACGGGTTTGTGCACGAGCTGGTCGATTCAATCATCGGCGATAACTATCCCGTGCCCGACCGCATGCTGGTCCACAACGAGCGAATTGTGCAGGAATACCTGATGTGGGCCATGTGCGGCGATCCGCACCCGTCGGGGAAATTTGATCTTTATGCCGTTGAGGGTGGCACTGCCGCGATGTGCTACATCTTCAAATCGCTGAAGGCCAATCGCTTGCTGCACCCTGGTGACACGATTGCGCTCGGCACGCCTATTTTCACGCCGTATCTCGAAATGACGCATCTGGAGGACTACGACCTCAAGGTGGTGCACATCAAAGCGCCGCAAGAGAACCGCTTTCAATACACCGACGCGGAAATCAAGAAGCTCGAGGATCCGAAAATAAAAGCATTCTTCGTCGTCAATCCCGGCAATCCGACCGGGATGGGGATGAGCAAGGAAACGCTCGCCAAGATTACCACCCTCGTCAAGACCAAGCGCCCCGATCTGATGCTCTTGACGGATGACGTTTACGGCACATTCGTCGAGGACTTCCGCTCCCTGCTGGGTGAGCTGCCGCAGAACACGATCGGGGTCTATTCCTACTCGAAGTACTTTGGCTGCACCGGCTGGCGGCTCGGCGTCATCGCAGTCCACGAGGACAATATCTTCGACAAGATGATCGCCAAACTGCCGGACACCGACCTGAAGGCGCTGGACAAACGTTATGGCGCCCTGACGCTTGAGCCACGCAAGATCAAGTTCATCGATCGCATCGTCGCCGACAGCCGCGACGTCGCGCTCAATCACACGGCCGGCCTGTCGCTGCCGCAGCAGGTCATGATGAGCCTGTTCTCGCTCAGCGAGATGATGGATGCCAAGAAGGCCTATCAGAAGGCCTGCATGGAGATCGTGCAACGGCGTGCTCGGGCGATGATCGAGGGCATGGGTCTCGAGGTCGCGCCGAACCAGAACTTCGACGCCTATTACGGCCTGATCGACTTCGAATTCTGGGCGCGCAAGAACATCGGCGATCAAGCCGTCGACTACTTAAAGAGCAACGTGCATCCGCTCGATCTCGCCTTCCGATTGGCCGAAGCGCACGGGATCGTGCTGCTGAATGGAGGTGGGTTCTCGGCTCCGGACTGGTCCCTGCGTGTGTCATTGGCGAACCTGCCCGATGAGGCCTACGAAGATATTGGACGCGGCGTTCGCACCGTTGCCCGCGGCTATCGGGATGCGTTTGAAGCGTCAAAGAGTGCACCAAAGGCTGCATCGAGTGCAGCAAAGCCTGCATCTCGGAAGTAAGCGCAAGATCGAGCAAGTTTGAAACGCGGCGGCTTAAATTTTCAAGGAGCCAACAACAGAATTGCTTTTTGCAAAAGCAGACCAGCGATGATGAGACTATGTGTTCTTGCTTTCTCATTGGCCCTGGTGGCAACGGCAGAGGCAAAGCCGCTTGCGACCGCTACAACGGGACGACATGGTCGTGACCGTCCGCGAAGGATGCGGCGTCGGTTAGCAACGCGTTGGCTCTCGCTGCGTGCGCAACACCGCTATCGCGCGCCGTCCGCGCGTTCCGGCGGTGCGCGGCTGGCTACCGTCTCCTCGGCACGTGCTGCACTAAACGATGAACCTAGGCTCTGCGCGAGGGGTGTGGAGAGGGCAAAAGGCTGGCGCCCCGCGCGAGGCTGAGGCAGGTGCGATTTTCAGGCGCGCACCGCCTATCGTGACCTCAGCAGCGATCTGCAAAAGTGGCAGCCGAATGTCCCGTAGGTGGCACGCTGCAGCCTGCTGCCAGCAAGGTCGGTGCGGCGCACATGCGCGGGCGCCTCCGGGAACGATGGCACGAATAGTTCAGCAAGGATGCGCGCATCGCCTACGTCGCCCTCCGTGTTGCCGGCCAGAACCGCGATGACGGGATCGTGCCGCAATGCGTCTGGTCGTTGAGACGCTAATGGAGGCCGGGATCTGCAGCGAATGAGGGCCGATGTTTGTCAGAAGACCCAGACGGCTCTGTTGTCGACCTCTCCAAGACCATCACAGCGACGTTACCGACGCGCCCGCCCTGAACGGCGTAATCCTCAGCGGTCATTGACGCAATAGTTAGCAAGGCAACCCGAGCCTACGGGATTCGCGCCCCTCGCTCTCAGGGTTACCCAGCCTATCGCTCTTGGGGACGCTGCGTACGATCATAGCCGCGATCCAACAGGAGGAGCGCCATGGCCGAGCTACGTCACCCAGCAGCTTCCCACGAAGTGCCGGCGTTCATCACTGCTCCAGGTGAAACAGACTGGCTCATGGTCGTCGTGGGCGTAATTCTCTTCCTGGCGGTGGTGATGTTCGGCATCCTGTTTTTACGGCTGCACACGCTGCCCGAGAGAATGGCGCATAAGTCGCAGAAAATACAGTTTGAGATTGTCGCCATATTGGGCCTTATCGCTCTCTTCACGCATATGCATATCTTTTGGATAGCCGGTCTCCTGCTTGCGGTGATCGACTTCCCTGATTTTGGCAGCTCACTCGGACGGATCGCGGAATCCACCGAAAAAATGGCCGGTAAAAGACCGAGCGACGGCGCGGCGGAATTGCAGCCACAGACTTTGGCGGCTGGCACAAAACAGACCGAAAAGCATGAGAGGGAAGGCGACGGCGGGTCGTCACGCAGAAAAGAGCTGAGCCATGCTTGAACTGTTTCTGTGCTCCTTGCTGACAATTGTTCCGGACTATCTCTTCCGTCGATTTGCTCAGGGAAGGCGACTGGGCAAGGAAATAACCTTTTACTCGGTGTGGTTCGAACTGAGGTGGGGGATCACGGGCTGCTTGATTCTCACGGTCGCCTTAATCACGGTGATTTTTTACAACCACCCATCCACGCGCAACGTCACGCTATTCTTTAGAACCGTCCCGATCGTTCCGGAGATCAATGGGCGCGTCGCCGAGGTCTTCGTTGGCGTAAGCAGCCCAATCAGCAAAGGGGCGCCGCTCTTCAGGCTGGACAGTTCGAGGCAAGAAGCTGAAGCGGAGAGCGCGCGGCGCAAAATTGCGGAGACTGAAGCAGAGATGCTGGTGGCGCGCACCGACATCTTGAAGACTGAAGGACAGATTGTGGAGGCCAAGAGCGCCCACCAGCAGACCGTGGACGAACTTGAGACCAAGCGAGAACTGCAGCGACGCAATGCGGGTAACGTCGCATTCCGCGACATCGAGAGGCTTGAGGTCACTCTGGAGGGTCGCAAGGGTGCCATTGCTGCCGCGACCGCTGCTAAACAGCAAGCCGAGGAGCGGATTGCCACTCTTCTGCCAGCTCAGAAGGCCAGTGCTGAAGCGACGCTGGCGGAGGCCGAAGTACAACTGCGGAAGACCGTCGTCCGTGCCGGCGTCGACGGGCGCGTGGAGCAATTTGCGCTGCGGCCCGGCGATATGGTCAATCCGATGATGCGACCGGCTGGCCTCTTGATCCCCACGGGTGCCGGTCAGCGCGTTCTGCACGCCGGCTTCGGACAGATCGAAGCGCAGATCATGAAGGTTGGAATGATTGCCGAGGTCACGTGTGCATCTAAGCCCTGGACCGTTATCCCGATGGTGGTCACCGAAGTGCAGGACTATGTTGCTGCAGGCCAGTTCCGCGGTGGTGAGCAATTGATTGACGTGCAGCAGGTGATGCGACCGGGCACCCTTTTGGTGTCTCTCGAGTCTCTCTACGAAGGCGGCCTCGCGGGTGTGACGCCTGGCAGCAGCTGTATCGCCAATGCCTATTCCAACAATCACGACACGATCGTCGCGAAAGAGACCGGCGCCCTGAAACGCGCAGCGCTTCACGCTGTGGATGCGCTCGCGCTTGTGCACGCCTTGATTCTGCGACTTCAAGCGCTCGTGTTCCCCTTCCAAACCCTCGTGTTCGGCGGGCACTAATCTGACCGCTCTTGACCATGGAACTTTTCGGCGCGTTGGGAGCTCGCCTTTTTCGCTCTTTTGCGCCGGGCTACACTCAGCAAAGCGATCCATTGCAACTGGCGCGCAACGAGCCAAAGCAGCGGTCGATGTATCGAATTGCAGGGACTGGAGCATCAGACTTTGGCTGACGGCTTGGGTTTCGAACCCGTGCGACCGATCTTCGCATCAGGGCCGACCGACATGCACAATGTCTTCCGGGCAAACCGAAAGGGTACCAGTGGCAGCTGATGCCCTATTGCCGCACGCAACGACTGGCAATGCTGCTCGCCGATCCACTCGGCATGCGATTGTATCTCGGCAGTCAGCTTGGTGCCTAAAACACCAATGGTCTTCCGGCCCCGCTGCATTTCGGCATCCGGAAGGATGCGCGCGCGCTCGTAGGCCTGACGAGCGGCGACCTCGACAAGGCTGAGCATGCGGGGTTGATGTTCGCGGCCGTCCCCCGCCCGCATGGTCCCTAGTGGGCCCAGGCGTGCTGGCCGTATTGCAGGCAATGCCGAGCACGGGGCAATGCGGTGACAGGCGGCCAATGATCGCGTCGACGGAGACACCACCAAGGCCGGCATCGCCGAGCATCTTTAAAAGCCAGGCCGCGGTGATCGGGTAAGCGCTGCACAGACTCTCAGGGTTACTCCCGAGCCGCTGGCGTCGACCTTCCCAGCGCGGGCATCGACCGCCGGCGGCAGGAACGCTGGCGAAAGCCCGGCAACGACAGGGTGTTGCTACACTTCGGCCCGCCGTGCCTGCGCCGACACGCGCCTCGGGTGTCCCTGCCGTCCAAATTGGGGTTACACCTGACAGTCATGGGGCTCCCGCTCTGTCAGCTTTGCCTGCCACGAGCAGGCGCCCCGACGCGCCTGTTGGTAGGTGTTTTGATTGCTCTCGGTTCGAATGAGCCGCCGGCCAACTCGATGGGACGCCCATGCGCAGGCTGCTGATTGCCATCTCCCTTCTGTGGGGTGTCGCCGACGGCGTCGCCTTGGCACAATCGACCGTAAAACCAAAGCCAGAGGCGCCTGGCAAAGACGACACGGAAAGCACCGCCCAGCTGCGTAAACGTAGCGACGAGCACTTTGCCCAATGCATGCGGGATTGGGAGGTGGCCACGCATATGAGCAAACAGGACTGGGCAAAGACCTGCCGCCGCGTGGTCGACGGCCGCGTCAAGTTTATGCAGGAGCACATGAAGTAATGGGTGTGCGGTAGCGGGCGTGCAGCAATGACTGCGCGCAACTTGCGCCTCCCGTTCACCTGCCGAGCGCGGGTGGTGCGCTAGCGGGGCAGTAAGGGCACCGTATAGTCGACGATGAAGCGGTATTCCGGCTGGTGGTCGCGATGCCGTCAACGTTGGAGAACACGTCCCCGTATCTCGCCCAGATGCTCAAGCCTTTCCAGCGGCCCTCGCTCGGCTGGTAGCGCAACGAAAGGTCCAGCTCCTCGCGGTTGGGGAGCGATGCGTTGGTGGTCGGGTCGATGGCGTCCCAACCCCAGACGTACCACGCCGCGGCGGTGACGTCCTTGAGGCCGAACCTGTCGAGCTTCAGCGTGGCGCCGAGCCCAGCTGCATCCTCGCCGGCATTGTCGAAGGAGAGCTGCTGCAGGTCGGTATAGTTGGGTTTGGTGCCCAACGGAAAATTGATGGCATTCTGGTCGCCCGTCGTTGACGCCACAAGCATCACGGCCAGATCGCCGAAGTCGGCCTTCAGCCGCGCCGAGCCCTGATAGGTGAAAAATGACGACCCCGTGAGCAGATCCGAACCGACGCTGTTTTGCGTGATCAGGTTGGCGGCCAACTCCCATTTCGGCACCGCTGGCGCGAGCGCGGAAACTGATAGATACCTTCGACATAGCCGGTGTTGATGGTGTCCTCGACCCAATAGTTCTCCGCCGCGAATGAGAAATTGGCGTTAGGACGATAGCGAAACCACGCGAAAGGCGTGCCCGCATCCACCTCTTCGACGCCGAACCCTTGCGCGATGTAATCAAAGTCGTTGCTGTCGCGGGGTTTGAAGCGGTGGAAATAACCGGCGATGTATTCGAATTTCGCGTCTTTGCCCGTGTCGGAGCGCAAGGTTGCCCCCTCAAAGGTGAGAGGGATCATGCGATTGTCTCTGCGGTTGATTAGCGGGGTGTCGAGCAATTGCCGCCCGACAATCAAATCCTGTCCGTGGAACTTGGCACCGAGGTAGGCGGCGCCCAGTGTATTGATCGGATCTTGATCGTTCGTCAGCAACAGCGTCCCGCCCTCGTCGGCGGGGGCAAAAATCGGCTGGGACGTGAAGAACGTGGCGCCAATGTGGAACGTATTGGCCCAAAGACCCGAATGGTAAGCCAGCCAGCCGCCGCCGGCCCAAGCCTGGTTCCTGCTGCCGTCGAAATTTTCACGGTCGAAATAGTAGGTGCGCGGGTGCCACTCCAGGGTTGTGTCCCGGATGAACGGGCGGTCGCTGAACCGATCGCGCTCCACGCCTTCTCTCGGCGTCCCGCGCGCGGGCTCATCACCGAGCGCCGGCCCGGCGCCAATCCCCGACGCTGCTGCACCCAGCAGCAGCACGCACAAGAGGGCGGCGAACGGGCCAATTCCAGCGCCAGTGTTTTGCATGGGTAATCTATCCGGTCTGGGTGCTTCGCGGAGCAACGGTTGCGTGCGCGCAGGCGAAGCGCTGTCGTTCCTTGACGCGCAACGAGACTCGGACTTGAGCAAGCCCTCGGCTCGCCCGTACAGGTTACAAAATGTGCAACGCGAACCCGGTCTTGCGGAACGCGAACGCTGGGGACAGAGCGCACCAACGCCGCGAGGGTGGAAAAGCAAGCTTGCGCCATTTCCAACCGTCAAGACGAATCAAGCATAGCGCAAAAGCGCGTAGGCGTCGGAAGCGTTTCTCGCGCCAAAACCCAGATCAACCAAAGCGGGTAGCCTCGCTGCCACAACAATCGGCAGGTCAATATTTGGGTTCTTGCGCCAACCCAGCCACCAAGCGTGGTCGATACACTTTTCGTGGCCGCCGAGAGCTGCCGTCATGTCCGACGCTGCTCTTGGGCACGGCGGGGCTGCCGGTCCGCTCTTGCGACCGAGGAAGCGGAAAAAACGGCGCAGCGCCGCTGGCCCGCGGCGTGGGCCAAAGCGCTTTGGACCAGCAAGCACAGAGGCTTCGTCGCTTTGTGAAGAAAAGGCTGCGCGCTCAAAACGCGCAAGCCAGACTGTCGGGCTGCCCTGGCAGCGTCACTGCTTTTTGGCAGGCGCTTTGCCGCTGCGCGGCGGCAAGCTTTTTAGGTAGGCGGCGATGGCGTCGCGATCCTGCGCGGGCAGCTTGCCGGTATTGATGACGACATCGGCCATGTTCGAGCCGACCGAGTCATAGTCCGGCGTGGTGCCGGTCTCCAGCAGATAGGCAATATCCTTTTCGGACCAGGCGGCGATGCCGTTTTCGCCCGGCGTAATATTGGGCACCCAGCCTTTGCCTTCGGGATCGGCGCCGCCGGCGAACCGCCGCTCGGGAATGATCCCGCCCAGCAGGTCGCGGCCACTGTGGCACTCCGCGCAATGGGCCGGGCCCTCGACCAGATAGGCACCGCGATTGAGGAGCGCACTACGGGCAGGATCGGGCACGAACATCTTGCCGTCGAGGTAAATGCGCTTCCACAGGCCGAGCCCGCGCCGCACGTTGAATGGAAATGGCAACTCGTGCGGCTGATTGGCTGTCGCCACGGCCGGCAGCGTGCGCAAGAAGGCAAACAGGTCGCGCACGTCGTCGAGCGTCATGCGCTGATAGGAGGTATAGGGAAACGCAGGATAGAGGTGCTCGCCATTGCGCCCGACACCCCGCAGCATGGCATTGACGAAGGCTTCCTCCGACCAGGCACCGATGCCATGGGTCGCATCGGTTGAAAGATTTGGCACATAAAACCTGCCGAACGGCGTGTTGAGCGCAAGCCCGCCGCCGAGGCGTTTGCCGTCCTCCTGCTTGGGCGTTGCATGGCACGAGGCGCAGCCGCCGGCGTTGAACATCGTCTCGCCGTTGCTGAGGTCGGCCGCCCGGGGCGGCAAGGTGCCGCTGACAGCCACGCTCGGTATGCTGAGCGCATAAAACAGGGCGGCAGCGGCAAGGCCCAGTATCAGCAGCGCCGCAACGATCTTCCGCAACCGCATGTCGCCTCCCTCCACCGGCGCGACCACCTGAGCCGTCAGCAACCATATACAAAAGCGCGCGAGCCGCCTCGCGCGCCTTTCTTTAAGTCAAGCATCCGACCGGCGCCAATCAAGCATGCGACCAGCACCGCGTGGCAACGACCACGCTTACCTAACGGGCTACTTCTGTGGCGGCGGTTTGCGGTAGGCCTTGTGGCAGCCGCCGCAGTTGCTGGTTACTTTCGGCCACTCGGCTTTGAAGCTGGCCTCATCCTTCACCGCTCCCTCGGCAGCCTTCGCGTCGGCGGCCAGCTTGTCGAACTTTGCCATCAGATCCGCCTTGTTGGCGAAGGCTTCGGGCAGCGCGTCGGTTTCACCCGTCTTGGAGTTGTCGGGGAACAGATTTTTGGCTTCGCCCGCTTTGACCTGAATCGTCTGCAGCGACTCCTTTGCCTTGCCGAGATCGAAGGGAGCATCGCCCTTGGCCATGGTGCCGCCGCTCTTGGCCGCACCTCCGAAAGCCTTCATGGCCTGCTTGCGCTGGTCGATGACGGCAGCATTCTGGGCCAACACAACCGTTGCCCCGATAGCGAGGGCCGCTGCAGCGGCTACAACGCGTAGCATGTAAAGTCCTCCCGAGAATTGCCGGCGCGGCAAGCTCAACCCTTTAGGTTCAACCCTCTGGCTCAACCACCAAAGTCTCCCCGGCCCGCCCGTTGCGCACGAAAGTGGATTCGTGCTGCTGCCAACTGTAGCGGCGCGAGGCGCGGTTTCAACGCCTCGGGCCGCACTTTATTTTGATTGGCCATGCGGAATAAATTGAAGGTCACGGGCGTCCGCTGGCATAAGTCCTCCTGGTGTGCCGGCCAGTAGGAAAGGGAAGTGCGCGTGACCTCTCGCCGGGAAGCTGTTACGGCAGAAATCCCGCGCTTGCGGCGTTACGCGCGGGCCCTCCTCGGCGACAGCAGCGAGGCAGACGATCTGATCCAAGACACCCTGGAGCGCGCGCTGGCGCGTCTGGACCAATGGCGGGATGGAGACAATCCGCGTAAGTGGTTGTTTTCCATACTGCATAACCTGCACGTTGATGGTTTGCGCCGCAAGTCGCGCAGGCCGCCGCACGTCGGTCTCGACAACCTCGGGCCGCAGCAGTCGGCGCCGCCGGCGGATGGGGCAAGCGGGTGCGACCTCGATCAGGCGCTACTGCTGCTGACGGGCGATCAGCGCGAGGTGGTGCTGTTGGTGGGCCTTGAAGGCCTAAGCTATGCGGAAACTGCCCAGGTGTTGTCGATTCCCATCGGTACGGTGATGTCTCGCTTGGCCCGCGGGCGCGATCGGCTGCGCACCCTCTTGGACTATGACCTCGTCGATCGAGCCGATCAGGCGACCCTGCGGAGGGTCAAGTGACCGGTGGGCAACGCTTCAGTGAGGCCGAGCTCAACGCGTTCGTGGACGGCGAGCTGGCTGGCACGGAGGCCGCCGAGGTTGAGGCGGCGCTGGCAACCGCGCCTGAGGACTTGCGCCTTGTGCGCCAAATCTCGGACCTGAATGAACGCCTGCATCAGCAGTATGCGCCTGTGCTGGCGGAGCCCGTGCCTGCGCGTTTGGCTGCGCTGGCGGGCCGCATCGGCCGCGCGCGCCGCTTCCCGGCGGCGCGACAGGCCCGGGCGCTGGCGGCCATGGCGACAGTGTTGCTTGCCGCCGCGGCAGCGGGATACCTGGCGCGCGGCGCCCTGGAGGGGGAGGCCTGGCGCCAGCCGGCCTTCGTGGCGAGCGCGCTCAGCGCGCATAAGGTGTTCGTCCCGGAGGTGCGCCATCCCGTGGAGGTCGGCGCCGCGGAAGAAAAGCATTTGGTGCAGTGGTTGACCCGTCGCCTGGGCGCCGAGGTGCGGGCGCCGGAACTGGGCGGACAGGGCTGGAAGCTGGTCGGCGGCCGCTTGCTGCCCGACCGCGACCTGGCCGCCGCACAGTTCATGTATGAAGATCCGAGCGGCCGGCGGTTGACGCTTTATGTGCGCAAGGAAGCCGGTCTCACTGACGCTGCCTTCCGCTTTGCCGAGCATGGCGACTTCGGCGCCTTTTATTGGATCGACCGCTCGCTTGCCTACGCGCTTGCCGGTCGGCTCGACCGCAACGAGCTGATGCGGCTGGCCCAGAGCATCTATGATCAGCTCGCTGTCCCCGGCGCAGGCCGCGGTTAGGTCGCTGTATTTGCAGGCAGGCCGGCCTAGGGCCGCTGCGGCGGTGGGTCGACCTTGAGCGGCATGCAATTGCGGTGTCCGAACTCATAGCAAGCCATCGCGCGTGAGAAGGCGGCGAGCCGTTCGATCAGCCACGCGCCTCCCACCACCAGCACAATGACAAGGGCCAGCACCGCCCAGTTCTGCCGGGCTCGCATGCGGTAGAAATCGGCCTCTTCCGCGTCGAGGTCGGCCTCCTGTGCAGCGCGCGTGTTCCTGAGCGCCGGGGGCGGCTCCACCGGCCGCCTGGGTCCGGGCAGGCGCCGGTCTCGGAACGGCACGACCGTCATGGGCCCTCGGCGCTTTGCAAACGTTGCTCTGACTGCGAGGAGGCAAATTGACGCGAGATCTTGCCAGAGCCGCCGCGCCGGCTCAAGCGGGGCGCACAGGAAATCTCCTAGCCGACGCCGCCCTGCCTTGCTTGCGCTCGCCACTTGGCAAAAGGTTCGGCGTCAAGCCTGCTCGGCGGCCTTGCGGACGGCCTCAGAAATGTCGCCAACCACTTGCTGCAGCAGACGCTCATCGTCGCCTTCGCCCATGACGCGGATCACCCGCTCGGTGCCGGACGGGCGGATCACAAGGCGGCCCTGGACGCCAAGGCGCTGCTTGCCCAAGTCGATGGCGTGGCGCACATCGGCATGCTCCAGCGGTGAACCGTTGGCGTATTTGACGTTGAGCAGGATCTGCGGAAGCCGCTCGAAGCGGTTGCAGACCTCGCCCACGGGCCGGCCGGTGGCAACCACCACCGCCAGCACTTGCAGTGCCGCCACCAAACCGTCGCCCGTGGTGCCGAAGTCCGACAACACCACGTGACCTGACTGTTCGCCGCCGACGTTGTAGCCATGCTTGCGCATGAATTCGACCACATGGCGGTCTCCGACGGGGGTGCGCTCGAGAGTGAGGCCAAGACCCTGCAGATAGCGCTCCATGCCGAGGTTCGACATGACCGTTGCAACCACGCCGCCGCCATTTAAGCGACCGCTTTTGTGCCAGCTTTCGGCAATCACGGACATGATCTGATCACCGTCGACAATGCGGCCCTTTTCATCGACGATGACGACGCGATCGGCATCGCCGTCGAGCGCGATGCCGATGTCGGCGCGCATTTCGCGGACCTTGTCGCCCAGGGTTTCCGGCGAGGTGGACCCGCACTTCAAATTGATGTTGAGGCCGTTCGGTTCGACCCCGATCTTGATGACCTCCGCGCCCAGTTCCCATAGGGCATCGGGTGCCACCTCGTAGCCTGCGCCGTTGGCGCAGTCGATGACGACGCGCAGCCCATTGAGGCCGATATTGCGCGGTAGCGTCCGCTTGGCGTACTCGACATAGCGTTCCTGGGCACTGTCGATGCGCTTGGCGCGGCCGATGCGCTCGGGTGACACGAGCAGCTCCGCACTCGGTGTATCCATCAGCGTTTCGATGCGACGCTCGGCCTCGTCGGAGAGCTTGTAGCCGTCGCGGTCGAATATCTTCATGCCGTTGTCATCGAACGGATTGTGCGACGCCGAGATCATGACGCCGAGATCGGCGCGCAGGGAGCGGGTCAGCATGGCAACGGCAGGTGTCGGCATCGGACCCAGCAAAAACACATCCATGCCCACCGCCGTGAAACCGGACATGAGCGCGGACTCGATCATGTAGCCGGACAGCCGAGTGTCCTTGCCGATCACGACGCGATGCCGGTGCGTGCCATCGGCGATGTACTTGCCCGCCGCCATGCCCACCTTGAGGGCGACCTCCGAGGTCATGGGAGGGCGGTTCGCCTGGCCGCGGATACCGTCCGTTCCAAAGTACCGCTGCGTCATGCTGAAAGCCTCGTTGGTAAATTCTCTTGCCGGCCCGATCTCGGAATCGCCACCGGTGGATCTGAGCCTCGCCGGTCGCGCGGGCGCTGCCAGTGGCCGGCCGGCAAAATTCGGGAAGCCAACAAAGTTACACCAATTTGCCAGTCGCTTGCGAGGGCACGATCTGGCTTTTCACAGACTGCTGGCCACATATGGTTAGGGCTTTGTCAATGTCGGCCACCGCGCGAGGCGGCGAGCAGCTGGCCCAGCCGCTGGCCGGTCCCTGGCCGTCCCTGGCCAGTCCCTGGCCAGCCCAGCGCCTGGGGAGGCGCTCACCCGCCGGCCCAGACCGTCAAGGCCTGCCGGGTCGCTGCTACATCATGAACGCGCAGGATCTGCACACCTTGAGCTGTGCCAAGCAGGGCGGCAGCCAAGGATCCCGGCAGTCGTTCCGGGGCCGGCGCGCCCGTCAAATGCCCGATGAAGCTTTTGCGCGAGGCCCCGAGCAGCAGCGCACATCCCAGCCCATGGAAGACACTGAGGCAACATAGCAGCCGCAGATTGTGCGCCAGGGTTTTGCCGAAACCGATGCCGGGGTCAACAATGAGCCGGCTCCTGGCAATGCCGGCGGCCTCGCTGGCCGCGATCCGCTGCTTGAGAAAGTCAAACACGTCGAGCACGACGTCGTCGTAGGCTGGCGCATCCTGCATGGTGCGCGGATCGCCCTGGGCGTGCATGAGCACGACCGGCAAGCCGGTCTGGGCCGCCACCGCCAGGCTGTTGGGATCGTGCCGCAGCGCCGAGACGTCATTGATGAGGCTGACGCCGCTGGCGGCGGCGCGGCGCATGACTTCACTGTTGCGGGTGTCGATCGAGAGCGGCAGCCGGGTCTGCGCCACCAGCCCGGCGATCACCGGCAGTACGCGGCGGCACTCCTCCTCGACCTCGAGGGCGGCGGCGCCGGGCCGCGTCAACTCGCCGCCAATATCAAGCATGTCGGCGCCCTCCGCCTCGAGCTGCAAGGCATGATCGATGGCCGCGGCGCTGTCGAAGTAGCGTCCGCCGTCGGCAAAGCTGTCGGGTGTCACATTGACGATGCCCATGATGCGCGGCCGGTCGAAGGTGACACCGGCAATCGGTGGGCGTGGGCCTTCCAGGCGTGCCAAGAGTTCGGCCAGCCTGGGATCCGGATCGGCCCGCAGCTCCGCCGCCGAGACGAGGCGGCGCGTCGTCCCGGTGGCATCGCGGGCAATGATCTCGGCGGAGCCAAATAGGGGGGCGCTGCGGCCGGCGAGCCGCAAGGCGGCATCGTCGCCGCCGGTACTGGCGTCGGCAGCGGGGAACTGCGCCAGGGCACGAATGGCGAGAGTGGGTGTCACGCCCTCGTCATTACGCCGGTCCTGCCACGGCGGCTAGCCCGCAGCGCCCTGGGGTTCGCCTAAGGCTCGGCGGTGCGGATGCCGGCCGGTCCGCCCTTTGTCTTAATCGAGCCCACCCGCTGCAACGACCGGCCGGCCAGACCGGAGAAGCGGATGACATTGATTTCTTCTTCAACCATGCACTGCGCCAGCAGGGTCTTGCCGTTGCCGGACCAGGCGATGCCCTGGCACCAGCGGCCAATCGGCAGCTCAGCGGTCTTTGTCAACTGCGTGCCGGTGCGCGTCCAGATCTGCAGCTGACCATTGCCATTGAAGAATGGGGAATTCGCCGGCTTGTTGGAGCCATTCATGACGCTGACGGCGACGAATTTCCCGTCGGGCGAAATCTTGATCCCCTCCGGGGTCTGGCCAACGGTGTAGGTTCCAACCACGCGCGGCGGATCAAGCTTCAGGTCGATCACGCTGATGGTATCGGCATCGCCGGCGCCAACGCCGATGTTGGCGACCACGGCGACATCGCCCTTCGAACTAATGTCGAGGCCATAAGGACGCAAGCCGGCGGCGATCTCGCGCTTGCTCACCTCGACCTTGTTGCCGTCGATGGACAGGATGCTAATGCGATGGTCGTTGTCGCGTGTCACCAGCGCGGTTTTTCCGTCGGGGTCGAAAATCACCGAACTTGGGCCGGATTTCTCGCCCCCAACTGTCACCTTCCCGGCGGCAGTTACCGTCGTGCCGCTGATGCTGAAAACGGAGACGGTTCCTTCCTCGCGGTTGGCGACCAAAGCCAGGGTGCCGGCTCGGTTGATCGACACGCCGGCAGCCCCCTTGCCCGCCTGCAAGGTGGCGAGAATTTTTGGCGTACCCGGTGCACCCTTGCCAACGCCAACCACCGATTTGACCCGCGTCACAAGGGTTGGCTTCACGGCTGCAAGCTCGATCACCGTCAGTTTGTCGTCGGCGCTGGTCTTGTTGGGATCGGCGGGGTCAATGCGCTGGTTGGAGGTGATGAGCGCGATATCTTCGCGTGGCGACACGGCGACGTTGAGCGGCGGGCCGACGACACTGTTGGGAACATCGATCTCAGCCAGCACCCGGGGCGGATTGGCCCGCAGGTCGATGATCGACACGGTATCGGGTGGAGGATCCTTCTGGACCACCACCTTGCCATCGACCAGCTTCACCTTGTTATCGTTGGCCGACACCGCGATCTGGGCCGACGCTGGGCCGGCTGCTGCCATCGACATTGCCACGGCAATTAGCGCGCATCGCCACATCCTGGCCTCCCCCAATGTTCTTGCGGCACGACCTTAGCACCCCGCAAGCAAGGCAACCAAGGGCGGCGGCGGGTCTTGGCCGGGCAGCCGGCGATGACCGCGCCCGCCTTCCATGCTATGAGCTGGCTTTAGAGCCTAGAGTGGAGTTGCGTTTAGATGTTCACCAAGCGGACCGAAAAGGAGGGAACGGGGGGAGGCGCCGGCGTCGTCGCGCAGCGGTCCGTTGCCGGGCCAGGGCATGCCGATGGGCACCCGCTGTCGGAGACGGCTTCCGTCGTGGGTCGTGGGCTTTCCATCAAGGGCAACCTGGAATCCAAGGGCGAGGTGCAGATCGATGGAGCCATTGAGGGGGATGTGCACGCCGTGCGGATCGTCGTCGGGCAGGAGGCGCGGATTACCGGCGACCTGTTGGCCGACGACATCGTGGTGCACGGCGCCGTCGCCGGCTCAATTCGCGGCAAGAGGGTCACACTGCAAGCTGCCAGTCATGTCGAGGGCGACATTTTTCACAGCACGCTGGCGATCGAGCGGGGGGCCTATTTCGAGGGCAAATCGCGGCGGGTAGAGGACCCGGCGGCCGTCCCGCGCCCGCGCTAGGCTGGTCCCGGAGGGGGTCACCGGCCGCCCCCTGGACCCGGCCCCGGGGCGCGGCCCGCGCCGGCAGGCTCCGCCGCCTTCTGCCCCCCTTTTGCCCCCTGCCCTTGACGCCAACAGCTTAATCGACGAGTAAAAGTCGGCTCGCAGCCCGACCAGGGCCAAGAGCGCCCGATCTGGGTCCGGCCTGTGGCGCCTGGCCCGGTGATGGGGTTTTGATCGTGGAATGAACAAGGTGCCAGGGCTTTGGCGCCTCTGGCGACGGGATCCATGAGATCATGACATCATGGGATCATGAGATATCGTGTGCCGGTTGCGGCAATGCAGGTTGTATTCAGGCCACGCAAGTTGGCATAAAATTGCCACAAGTGGGATAAGTGGGGCGCCGAGATCTCGACTGTCAGTCAGGAACACTCTACGCCGCTGCCACCGGAGGAGGCGCGCATGAATGCGACCGACTATGCGGTTCTAGAAGCCATTCACGTCTCGTGGGCCGCCAACGACCTGCGGGCGACAGTCCGCTGCTTTGCCGAGGACATCGAGTTTGCTGTCAACGCGCCCGATGGTTCGGCATCCTTTGTCGGAACTGGCCGGGGGAGGGACGCTCTCTCGCATCGGCTCTCGGACTTCTTGGACAAATATGAAGTTTTGGCCTTTGCGCCTCGGCAGGTCTCCAAGCGGGACGATGGACTGGCTTGCCGCGTGCAGTACCACTATCGCCACAGGGAAACTGGCATGGAGATCGACGGCAGCATGCGCCTGCTGTGGTGCATTGCCGGCGACAAGGCCACCAGTCTGCGGGTGATCCACGACGCCGTACGCATGGGCGTGTTCTTCGAGATGGCGGATCGCTGCAGCCGCGGCGACCTGTACATGTGAAGAAAGCCGCGGCGGTCGTGCGGGTGTGAGCCCTGCGCCTGCCGGCCACGCCAGCGGGCGGCCGCCACAGATCTTGGCAACGCGTCAAACAGATGCGGGCGAAGGCCGCCTTGCCGAGCCGTGCGCTGACCTTGACGGCAACGCGTTCGCAAGCAAAGGAGAAGCGCTTTGGCGACAGCCGCTGAGCCCTTTGCCGCAAAAAAGTTTGTCGAGGTCAAAGGCCAGCGCATGGCGGTGATCGACAGCGGCGAAGGTCGGGCCATCGTCTTCCAGCATGGTAATCCGACATCCTCATACCTGTGGCGCAACGTCATGCCCCATTGCCAAGACTTGGGCCGGCTCGTTGCCTGCGACCTGATCGGCATGGGCGACAGCGACAAGCTCCTTCCTGCCGGCCCAGAACGCTACAGTTATGCCGAACAGCGCGACTACCTGTTCGCGCTCTGGGACAAACTCGAGCTCGGCTCTAAGATCGTCCTTGTCCTGCATGATTGGGGGTCGGCGCTGGGCTTCGATTGGGCGCGCGCGAACCCCGAACGGGTCGCGGGCATCGCCTACATGGAAGCGATCGTGACGCCGCTCAGCTGGGACGACTGGCCGCAGCAGGCGCGCCGGGCCTTCCAGGGCTTTCGTTCGCCAGCCGGCGAGGAACTCATTCTTGCCAACAACATGTTTGTCGAGCGCGTGCTTCCCGGATCGATCCTGCGCCAGCTGAGCGAAGCGGAGATGGCACACTATCGAAGACCTTTCGCCAACCCCGGTGAGGACCGCCGCCCGACCTTGAGCTGGCCGCGGCAGATCCCCATTGCGGGCGCTCCAGCCGACGTGGTGGCGGTTGTCGAGGACTATGCGCGCTGGCTGTCGGCAAGCCCGGTGCCGAAACTCTTCATCAATGCGGAGCCGGGCTCGATCCTGGTCGGACGCCAGCGCGAGTTCTGTCGCCGCTGGCCGAACCAAACCGAGGTGACGATCAAGGGCCTGCATTTCGTGCAGGAGGATAGCCCCGACGAGATCGGCCAGGCCGTGGCGGCGTTTGTGCGGCGGCTGCGGGGCGGGTAGGCCCTCTTGCGCTCGAGGCTTGGGGCGCGACGGCGCTTGGTGTCTGACGCCAGCCCTTGTTCTTGCCATGTTCCCTTGCGCCGCCTGCCGCGCCGGAGCGCTGCCGCCGCCGCGGCTCTTGGCAGAACAAGAGGCCATGGCAAAACGGGCATGGGACCCTGGGATGGCCGTTGACGGGATCGCACGCAACCGGCCCGCGCTGCGCGCGGCCGATGGCATGAGCCAGCATTGCGGGCTAGAACGGCATGCGCGTTAGCGTGGCGCCGCCTGGCCGGGCGCTTTTGGTGCACAGCGCTGCCTCCAGGCGGGAGGCTCTGTCTTCGGGAGCCGAGCCGAGAAACGAGGGATGAGATGCCGAAGCTGCAGTCGTCCATCGCGACGGGCTCCGAAGAGTATAGGGCCAATGCCGCCGCCATGCAGGCGTTAATCGCTGACCTTGCGGCCAAGCGCGGGCAAGCGGCGTTGGGTGGACCTGAGCGGTTGCGGGACAGACATACGGCGCGCGGCAAGCTGCTGCCGCGCGATCGGGTGCTGCGGCTGATTGATCCGGGATCGCCGTTTTTGGAGCTGTCGCCATTGGCGGCCTACGATCTTTACAGCAAGGACATCCATGCCGCTGGCATCATCACCGGCGTGGGGCGCATCTCGGGGCGCGAGTGTGTGATCGTGTGCAACGATGCCACCATCAAGGGTGGCACCTACTTTCCAATCACGGTGAAGAAGCACCTGCGCGCTCAGGAGATCGCGCGCGAAAATCGACTGCCGTGCATCTATCTGGTGGACAGCGGCGGTGCCAATCTGCCGCAACACACCGAGGTATTTCCCGACCGCGAGCACTTCGGCCGTATCTTCTACAACCAGGCGACGCTGTCCGCGCTGGGGGTTCCACAGATCGCTTGCGTGATGGGCTCGTGCACGGCCGGGGGTGCTTACGTGCCGGCCATGTCGGATGAATCAATCATCGTGCGCAAGCAAGGTACCATTTTCCTCGGCGGCCCGCCGCTGGTGAAGGCCGCCACCGGCGAGACGGTGAGCGCGGAGGACCTTGGCGGCGCCGAGGTGCACACCCGCCAGTCTGGCGTGGCCGATCACTACGCGCTCAACGATGAACACGCCCTTCAGATCGTACGCAGCATCGTTGCCAACCTGAATAGTGTGAAGCAGGTGGACATCACGCTGCGCGAGCCGCGGCCGCCGGCCTACGATCCAGCTGAACTCGACGGCGTCGTGCCGGCCTCGCTGATGACCCAATACGACACGCGCGAGATCATTGCCCGGCTCGTTGATGCCTCGGAGATGGATGAGTTCAAGGCCAACTACGCACAGACCCTGGTGACGGGCTTTGCGCACATCGAAGGCCTGCCGGTGGCCATCCTCGCCAACAACGGCATCCTTTATTCCGAGACGGCCCTCAAGGCGGCGCACTTCATCGAGCTCGCCTGCCAGCGGCGGATCCCGCTGCTGTTCCTGCAGAACATCACGGGTTTCATGGTGGGCCGGGCGGCGGAGGCCGGCGGCATCGCCAAGGATGGCGCCAAGATGGTGACGGCGGTGGCGTGTGCGCAGGTGCCGAAGGTGACGGTGATCGTCGGCGGCTCGTATGGCGCCGGCAACTATGCCATGTGCGGACGCGCATATTCGCCCCGCTTTCTGTTCACTTGGCCGAACGCGCGCATCTCGGTCATGGGTGGAGCGCAGGCCGCGGGCGTGCTGGCGACGGTGCGGCGCGAGAACGTCGAGGCGGAGGGAAAGCGCTGGAGTGCCGAAGAGGAAGCCGCCTTCAAACAGCCGGTGCTTGGAGAACTTCGAGCGCGAGGGACATCCCTACTATGCGACTGCGCGCCTGTGGGACGACGGCATCATCACGCCGGCCGAGACGCGGCGCGTGTTGGCACTGTCATTCTCCGCCGCCCTCAATGCGCCCATCCCGGCGCCGCGCTTCTCGCTGTTTCGTATGTAGGGGCCGGCGGCTTTCGTCTTGCCGTGGCCGGCGCACCCCTCTAGCTTTTTCGCGCCTTGAGCCCGGCGCCAGCTGGCGCGCTGGGGTGCAATTTTCAGCGGACGACACACAAAGATGGCTCAGCCCCTGCTCTTTACACCCCTGGCGATCAAAAGCGTGACCCTCAAGAACCGGGTCGTGGTCGCGCCGATGCATCAATACTCTGCGCTTGCGGGACATGCCACCGATTGGCATCTCGTCAACGCCGGCCGCTATGCCCAGGGCGGCGCCGGCCTGGTGATCATGGAATCCACCAAGGTTGCGCGCAACGGCTGCGGGACCGTCGGCGATCTCGGCCTGTGGGAGGATAAATTCATTCCCGCCCTGGCGCGCTGTTCGCATTTCATCAAGGCACACGGCGCCGTCGCCGGCATTCAGCTTGGCCATTCGGGCCGCAAGGCGCGCCTCGGTCGCCCCTGGGAAGGCGGCAAGCCCCTGACCGGGAGCGAGCCCGACATCTACGATTGGGATGGCTGGGAGCTGGTGGCGCCGAGCGCCGTCCCGCACACCGAGACATCGCCGACCCCGCGGGCTTTGTCGGTGCCTGAGGTCCGCGACCTGGTGGCCAAGTGGGGTGAGGCCGCCCTGCGAGCGGCGCAGGCTGGTTTCGACCTACTCGAAATCCATGGGGCGCACGGCTATCTGGTGCACCAATTCCTTTCTCCGGTCTCCAACCTGCGCCACGATCACTACGGCGGTTCTGAGCTCAACCGCATGCGCTTTGCCCTCGAGGTTGCTGAGTGCGTGCGCGCCGCCTGGCCGGGCGACAAGCCGCTCTTTATGCGATTGTCCTGCGAGGACGATGCCGGCTGGGGGCTCAGCGAAAGCATCAAGCTGGCGCGTCGGCTCAAAGACATCGGCGTCGATGTCATCGATTGCTCGTCCGGCGGTACGCTGGGCCACTCGCCGATGGATGGCGCGCGAGCCAAGAAATATGGGTATCAAGTGCCGTATGCGGAAAAGATCCGCCGGGAGGCCGACATCATGACCATGGCGGTCGGCCACATCGTGCACGCGGATCAGGCCGAGGCGATCCTGCGCCAGGCGCGGGCCGATCTCATCGCCCTGGCCCGGGAGATCATGCACAATCCGAGCTGGCCAATGGATGCGGCGCAGAAACTTGGCGCTGATCCCGGTTTCAGATTGGTGCCGCCAGCTTACGCCTATTGGCTGGCGAAGCGCGCCAACTCCGGGTTTGAGGGCACACCATCCACCTGGAGCAAGGGCCTGGGCGAAGCTGCCGATAGGTGATGGCGCGCAAGTGGCGCCCGGTAGCTAACCGGCGAGATAAGGGGCGCGCACGGTCGGGGCCTGCGGCGTCCACGAGCGGCGCCTTTCGATCATCACGGCGAAGTGCTATCGATACGCTGATGGCGATACCAGCAGACGACGGTCCTGGTGGGCGTGCCATGCGCAACAGCGCGCTTGCCCCACGGCCAGCGTCGGAACTTGAGGGATTGGCAATGCCTCTCTACGGCAGCGATGCACTGAAACGCATCCGCGAGGGTCAACTGACACTGGGGCTCGGCGTGCATCATTTGCGCGGCTCGGCGGTACCCCTGCTCGCCAGGGCCGCTGGCTATGATTGGCTGTTCATCGATGCCGAACACGGGGCGATTTCGACCCCGGAGATCGCGCAGATTTCGATGGCGGCCTTGCCAATGGGCATTGCCCCGATCGTGCGCATTTGCACCGACGCCCTCGATGAGGGCACGCGGGCGCTCGACAACGGGGCGCTCGGCATCGTCGTTCCCCACGTCGATACGCCCGAGCAGGCCCGACGCCTGGTCGAAGCCTTCCGCTTCAGCCCGATTGGTCATCGCAGCACCGGCGGGTCCAACGCCTGCTTCGGCTACCGGCCACCGTCCGCGGCCGAGGCGCAGAGGACCTTAAATGCCGAGCTCCTCGTCATCGCCATGATCGAGACGCCGCAAGCGGTCGACAATGCCAAGGCAATCGCCGCCATCGATGGCATCGATGTTCTCCTGATCGGCAGCAACGACCTCTCCCTGGAGCTGGGAATCCCCGGCCAAGTCGGCCACGAAGAGGTTCGCTCAGCCTATGCGAAGGTCGCAGCCGCATGTCGCCAGCACAACAAAGTGCTGGGCATGGGCGGCGTCTACGATCAGGAACTGGCAAGCCGCTACATCGGCATGGGCGCCCGCATGATCCTCGCTGCCAGCGATCACAGCCTATTGTTGGAGGCAGCGACACGGCGCGCCGAGTTCTTGCGTGCAATTTCGCTGCCAGCAGCCGGTTGAGGGGCGAGCGCCTAGCCTGGCGCTCGCCGTGTTGCGCCGGCTCTCGCCGAGGTCGCCTCCCCGCCCAGCCGCTCGATGAGCGCCATGGCCGCGGCGGGAGCGCGGATCTTGCCTTCATGGATCACGTAGAGAAAGACGTCGCGGGCGGCTTTCTTGCCAGGCTTGTTGGCGATCGAGGGCAAGTCATCCGGTGCGCTGCCCGCGGCCCAGGCGCGCGCGCGCTTGGCCCAGGCGTCGAGCTCCTTGAGCGGATAGCCGGTCGCAATGGCGTCATCACCCTGCTGCAAGCGCGCGTAGATGAAATCGCCCGTCAGATCGGCAATGCCCGGATACGTTTCGTGCTCGGCGAAGACCACCGGCGTCTGGTGCTGGCGGAGCAAAGCTATGAATTGCGGCGTTGCAAACGAGGGGTGCCGCACCTCAACCGCGTGGCGCAGCCTGAGCCCATCGAGCTTCGCCGGCAGCATGGCCAGAAACGCGGCAAAGTCGTCGGCGTCGAACTTCTTGGTCGGCGCGAACTGCCACAGGATCGGCCCCAGCCGGTCGCCCAGCTCGGTGATGCCCGACTTGAGAAAAAAGCCAAGCGACTCGCCGGCCTCGGCCAGCACGCGCTTCTGCACCACGTAGCGCGGGCCCTTGACCGAAAACACGAACCCGTCCGGCACCGCCTTGCTCCACTTGGCGAAGGTGGCCGGCGTCTGCGTCCGGTAAAAGGTGCCATTGATCTCGATGGTGGTGAGCTTAGAGCTTGCATAGGCGAGCTCTTTGGCGTGCGCCAGCCCCTTGGGATAAAAGCTGCCACGCCAGGGCTCGAAGGTCCAGCCGCCGATACCAACCCTGATCTCGCCTGTCTTGCCTGCCTGGGGCATCGGTCAAATCCCTATCCGGTGCCGACCGGTTGGCATGCTGTGCAAAACTCGCAGCTGGCGCAAGAGGGGTCGCTGCCGCTAAACTGCAACATGCCCTTGCCCGTCGAGGTTACGCCGGTGAGTACCACCAGGGGACGTTGCCAGTGCCGCGCCATCGAATACGCCTTCGAAGGTGCTCCGAAATGGGTGATGCATTGCCATTGTGCGAGCTGCCGGCGCGCCGTTTCCTCGCCGCTGGCGACCTATATCGGCGTGCGCCTCGCGCAGTTTCGCTACCTCAAGGCCGAGCCCGCAGCCTATGCCTCCTCCGCCGGGGTGCTGCGGTACTTTTGTCCCACCTGCGGCACGCCGATCGCCTATGCGGGTGCGAACTGGCCGGATGAGTTGCACCTCTTGCACGGCACGCTCGAGGACCCCACGCAATGGCCACCGACCGGGCATGCCTACGTCAGCGAGCAGGTCCCCTGGTTCGACGTCAGCGATCAGCTGCCGCGCTACCACGCGACGGCCGGCAAGGGCGCCAAGCCCCTCCGCAACGGGCCCCGCAGCTGAGCGCAACCCCCGTTGCGCGCCCGGACCTGGCCCCCCATGTCTCGAGACAGGCAGCTTGACGGAGAATGTCGATGCACAGAACGCTGGCAACGCTTGCAATGGGATTTGCCTTTCCGGCCGCGGTCTTTGCGCATCACGGCTGGGGAAGCTACGACGCAGCCAATCCCATCACCGTGCAAGGCCAGATCGAGACCCTGAAATACGAAAATCCGCACGCCTCGATCACCGTCAAGGCGGCCGACAAGGTCTGGGTCGTCACGCTGGCGCCAACCTCGCGGATGCAGACCCGCGGTGCACCACCCGAGTTCGTGGCCGTCGGCAAGACCGTGTCGGCCTACGGCTACCCCTCGACGGTGGAAAAAGATGAGATGCGCGCCGAGCGCATTACCATCGAGGGCAAAACGGTCGAGCTGCGCTGATGCTGCACGAGGCGCCGCAGTTCCTGATTGCTTTGGAGCAATCGGCGCTGGGTTCGGCTATCCGGCAGTCATCCTGGGCCTATATGGCGGCCAATGTCGGGCACATTCTGGCCCTGATGCTGTTCGTCAGCGCGGTGGCAGTGATGGATGCGCGCCTGCTCGGCGCCTTTGCGGCCGCGCCACCGGCGACGGTGGTGCGACCGGCACGCCGGTTGGCGGCGGTGGGGCTATTGTTGCTGGCGGGGACGGGTTTCGTGCTGTTCACCGCCGAGGCGACCCACGTGGCAACCAACCCCGTGTTCCAGCTCAAGGCGGCCTTGATCGTGCTGGGCATCGGCAACGCGCTGCTGGCGGGCCGCCTGCTGCGCGAAGCGCTTGATGAAACACCCGCTTTTGCCCCACTGCCGACCCAGGCCCGGCTGTGCGCTGTGCTGTCTTTGAGCATCTGGTTTACCGTCGCCGCCTGCGGCCGCCTGATCGCGTATTTTTGAAGGCCGGGCGCAATCGCGAGGCGGCACCGGGGCGCAAATCGTGCTTTATTTCGCCGGCCATACGTCACCCGACAACGGCCACATCGGCCCGCCTGCGGCACGGCGACAGATAGGGACCTATAGGGATGTACGGTGATGCACGGTGATGCACGAGGGATCAAGAACGATGAAAGTTTCTCTCCTGGTTGTCTTGTCGGTGCTCTTGTCCGGGGCGGTGGTGGCCGAGGCAGGGGCGAGCGATAAAAAACGGAAAGCTCAGAAGGACGCCTCGGCTCCCCCGGTAGCGGCCTCCCAGCCGCGGCCGGATCGCTATCGCGAGCTGCTCGCCGACAAGATGCCCGTCGGCTCGACGGACTGGTGGGAACAAATGCGGCGCGAAGGGCGACTGGGCGGCGAGACGCCGTAACGGACAGCGCCGCCGGCAGCGAAGATGTCGAAGACTGCGTCGATCAACGCGGACGGAACCGGGAGAGAAACATGCTGAAAAGGCTTGGCGTATTGCTGGCCGTGGCGTGGCTGGCCGCTGCCGGGGCAGCCGAGGCCCAGCAGGCCACAATCAAGCGCACGGTGCTGCAAAAGACCGATGTGCCGGGCAGCAACTATGAGGTTGTGCTCGGTATGGCGGAACTTCCCGCGGCAAGCCAAATCGGCAAGCACACGCATCCCGGCAGCGAGCAGGGCACCCTCGTGGAGGGCGAACTCACCATCATGGTCGAAGGCCAGCCCGATGCGGTCTATAAGCCGGGCCAATCCTGGATGATTCCCGCCGCCACCCCCCACGACGCCAAGGCGGGATCGGCCGGAGCCAAGGTCATCGCCGTCTATACCGTGGAAAAGGGCAAGCCGCTGGCATCCCCGGCCAATTAGCAGGCCGAACGTGGCGATGCGTTCTGAGCATGCTATAGCGCAGGCCATGGACAATCCTCTTGAACCCAACGCCGCAGTGGTCGTCGGCAATGTCGCCTTCGACAACGCGCGGCCGATGGCGCTGTTTGCCGGTCCCTGCCAAATGGAAAGCCGCCAGCATGCGCTGGAGATGGCGTCCGCGCTGGCGCAGATCTGCGGCCGGCTGGGCATCGGCCTCGTCTACAAGACCTCCTTCGACAAGGCCAACCGCACCAGCCTCGCCGCCAAGCGCGGCCTTGGCCTCGACGGCGCGCTGGCGGTTTTTGCCGAGATCCGCGAGCGCTTCAATCTGCCCGTCGTCACGGACGTGCATGAGGCCGGCCAATGCGCAGCGGTGGCCGAGGTCGTCGACGTGCTGCAGATCCCGGCCTTCCTCTGCCGGCAGACCGACCTTTTGCTGGCGGCGGCCAAAACCGGCCGGCCCGTCAAGATCAAGAAGGGTCAGTTCCTGGCGCCGGGGGATATGCGCAATGTGGTGGCTAAGGTGACGAGTAGCGGCAACGCCAACGTGCTGGTCACCGAACGGGGTGTCTCGTTCGGCTACAACACGCTGGTGGTGGACATGCGCTCGTTGCCGATCCTGCGCGAGCTCGGCTGTCCCGTGATCTTTGATGCCACCCACGCCGTGCAGCAGCCGGGCGGGCAGGGTAGCGCCTCGGGCGGCGAGCGCCGCTTCGTGGCCCCGCTGGCGCGCGCCGCCGTCGCCATCGGTATCGCCGGGCTGTTCATCGAAACGCACCAGGATCCCGATCACGCGCCCTCGGATGGGCCGAATATGATACCCCTCAAAGACTTCGAGGGGCTGGTGCGCGATTTAATGGCGATCGATGCGTTGGTAAAACGGTTGCCTGCGCCTTAGAGCCCGTGCCACGGCTGCAGGAGGCGCGCCAATAGGCCGGAAAAGCGCGTTGGCATTTCGTTGGCAATGGCGCAGATGCAACCCGTATCCGCATCGGCGACCGGCGTGTGCTCGACCTCCTCGTCGAGGTCGGCAATATCGCCAACGCCATAGCGTCCGCTGGCATCGGCGAGAGCCCCGCGCAAGACGAGGGTGAGCTCGCAGCCGGCGTGGCCATGATCGGGAACCGTGGCGCCGGGCGCCGCCTTGATGAGCTGCAATGTGCCCTTGCCCTGCAGCGGCAAAGGCCGGTGCCATAAACCGATACCGATGCGCCGCCAGCTGACGCTTTGGAAATCATCACGCGCGAGCAGCAGAACCGGATTGGCGGCATTGCCGCCGGGTGGCTTGGCAGCTGGCGGCGAGGCTGACTGCAATGCGGCCAAAGCGGGCGCGGCCGCCCGCAGCGGGATCGGCGCCAAGCTTTGCAGCAAGGCGCCGCCCACGTGCTCGAACAAGGTGAGCTCGCGCCGGCAGTGGTGACACATGGCGATATGGGCGCCGGCGAGCGCAGACAGGGCCGCCGGCATAGCGCCCGCCGCGTAACTCATCAGGCTTTCGGCGCCGAGATGATGCGTTATCGTCATTTCAGATCCTCGACTGCGGCGCGCATCTTCTGATAGGCGATGCGCACCCGCGACTTCACGGTGCCAAGCGGCAATGCCAAACGCGCGGCGATTTCGCCGTGTGACAATCCTTCCAAATAAGCCAGTTCGATCACCCGTTGCTGTTCGGCCGGCAGCGCCGCGAGCGCGGCGCGCACGCGGCGCTGTACCTCGTTGTCGGACACAACTGCATCGGGCAGGGGCTCCGGCGACGTCTGCTCGGCGTGCGCCTCCGGGAGCTGCTGCCACGGCACCTCTCTACGCAATCGATCGATCCACAGATTGCGGGCGATGGTAAAAATCCAAGTGGTGGCGCTCCCCTTTTCGCTGGCATAGAGCGCCGCCCGGCGCCAGACCGTGAGCAGGGTCTCCTGGGCAAGGTCCTCGGCGGTTGCCGCATCGACCCCATGCCGCAGCAAATAGGCTTTTACCCGCGGTCCATAGCTCTGATAGAGCTCATGAAATGCGGCGGTATCGGTCCGCTGCGCAATCCGCCGCAAGAGGTCTGGCATGGCGCTGTAGCTGTTCTGGGCCATGGGCCTAAAATTGGCCCTCAAGGTCACCGCTTCCCCAACCATAGCCAACCTTGCTCCGTTGCCCAAGAGATACGACAGCTGCGGGCGCTTGGATCAGGCCGCGCCGGCGCCAGCTCGGCGGCCCAGGGCGGCGCTCTGCGCGCGGCCCTTTCCCTCGGCGATAGCGGGAGTTATCGTTGCCGCACGGCGGCATTCTCCAAGGGATCCCAGGGCCTCGCGGCGCTGGGCGATGGCATGGCAGCGGCCAGGCGGCGGATTATCTGTGTAGGTCATGCGGCACTCGACCGCATCTATCGCATCGAGGCATTCCCGCCCGAGCCGACCAAAGTGCGGGCCCTGGAGCATATCGAGGCCGGCGGCGGTATGGCCGCCAACGCGGCCGTTGCCATCGCGCGCCTGGGCGGCAAGGCCGAATTGTGGTCCCGCACGGGCGATGATGCCGCCGGCGTCAGCGTGCGTGCGGGCTTGCAAGCCGAGGGCGTCGACGTGCGCTATCTGCAGGCCTTCGAAGGCGCCCGCACGTCGACCTCTGCCATCATCGTCGACCGACAGGGTGAGCGTTTGATCGTCGGCCAGCGTGACGCCGGCATGCCTTCAGGCACGAGCTGGCTGCCGCTCGAGCGCGTGCGCGAGGCCGATGCGGTGCTGGGTGATCTGCGCTGGCTCGAGGCCCTGCGCTCGGTGTTCGCGCGCGCCAAGCAGGAGAGCGTGCCGACGGTGCTCGACGCCGATCTGGGAGCGCGCGAAGCCTTGCCGAGTATTCTGCGTCTCACCGACTATGCGATTTTTTGCGCGCCGGCGCTGCGCGAGCTGATGCCGTCGGGCCCGGACGAGGCGCGGCTCGCGAGCGTGCTGGCGCAGGGGCCCAGGTATGCCGGGGTGACGCTGGGCGCGGAGGGTTACCTGTGGCGTGACCACAACGAGACCGGCCGGGTGCCCGCCTTCGACGTCAGCGTCACCGACACGACAGGGGCCGGCGATGCCTTCCACGGCGCCGTGGCGCTCCTGCTGGCCGAAGGCCGCAGCGTTGCCGATTGCGCCCGCAGTGCCAGTGCCGTTGCCGCGCTCAAATGCACGCGGCTAGGCTCGCGCTCCGGTTTGCCCAACCGCGCGGAATTGGACGCCTTTCTCTCGTCACACTCGACTTGATCATGATCGGTCGGCGGGGCGGACCTGATTTATCCACAGGATTTCGAAGCCCTCCTGAAAAGTTGATTTGATTTCGGGTGCGCTGCTCGAAGGGGCAGCTAGAATCCTCTCAGGGCATTCCAGCATTGGAGGAGACGTGCATGGCTGACAAGACCAGTAGTGGGCGAGCGGAAAACGGTTTCGTGCCGATGCCGATGCCTCTCGGATTCGAAGCCTTGATGGAGATCAATCGACCCGCGCTGACGGCAATGGCACAGGTGAACGGCAAGGTCTACGACAACCTGGCCGCGATCAACCGCAACTGGGTGACCTTCATCAATCGTCGGCTGAAGGAAGAGCTGGCGATGCCACAAAACCTGGCGAGCTGTAAGACCGTGCAGGACATGTACGGCGTCTACAGTGAGTTCTTCCAGACCGCCGTCGCCGACTACCAGTCCGAGTTCGAGCAGATGACCAAACTCGGCAAGTCGCTGGCGGAGGAGACCGCGCAGATCATGCAAACGCGCCTTGATGAGGTCGCCCGCGAGGCGCGCAACGGCCGCTGAGGCAACGCCCGGATGCAAGCCTGCCCGCACTGGCACGGGCGGGCGTGCAGCGTTGGCGTGGGGTGTCTGAACGGGCGGTCCCGGCCGCCGACGCCATCAGCCGGTGAGTTTGTGACCAAGCCGACCGGCGAGATCCTGGATGAATTGCCAGGCGACGCGGCCTGAACGTGCCCCACGCGTGATCGACCACTCCAGCGCTTCACGTTTGAGCTCCGCGGGATCCACCTTCAGCTGGTGATGCGCAGCATAGCTGCGCACCATCTCGAGGTATTCGTCCTGGGTCGCATTGTGAAAGCCGAGCCACAAGCCAAAACGGTCTGACAGCGAAACCTTCTCCTCCACGGCCTCCGAGGGGTTGATCGCCGTCGACCTTTCATTTTCCATCATGTCGCGCGGCATCAGATGACGCCGGTTCGAGGTGGCGTAAAACACCACATTCTCCGGCCGCCCCTCGATGCCGCCCTCCAGCACCGCCTTCAGCGACTTGTAGGAGGTGTCGTCCTTGTCGAAGGACAGATCATCGCAAAAGACGATGAAGCGCTCCGAGGCGGCGCGCAGGTGCGCCAGGCATTGGGGCAGCGCGGCAATATCTTCTCGATGGATCTCCACAAGCTTCAGATCCGGCGTGCCCTTGTCGCGGCCGAGCGAAAGGGTGCGGCGCACCTCCGCCTGGGCCGCCTTTACCAGCGAGGATTTGCCCATGCCCCGCGCGCCCCACAGCAGCGCGTTGTTGGCGGGGAGGCCTTGCGCAAAGCGGCGGGTATTGTCGAGCAGTTGCTGCGCTGCCCGATCGATGCCCTTGAGCAAGGCGAGCGGCTGCCGGTTGACCTGCGGCACGGGGAGAAAGGCTTCGGGCGAGGTTTGCCACACAAAAGCCTCGGCTTGGCTGAAGTCGAATTTGGCAGCCGCAGGGGGCGCCAGGCGTTCCAGCGCCGCCGCCAGGCGTTCCAGGTAGACGATAAGGCCCTTCCGATCGCTCATGGGGCAGAATTTTCCTTGTGCGGAGGCAACGCCTTTAGCGGGCGTTCGGCCGTTCGATCCGGCGTTCTATAATGCAGCGTGGACGGCCCGTCATCGCCTCCCCCCGAGATTGGTTGCAAACAGGGGCGCAAACACTATATTCCGGGCCAAAATCGAACCAGGGCCCTGGGGACGCGCACGCGCGGCCCTGGCGCGTCGGCCCCGATCCCCGCCCCGTTGTCGAGGAAGCGACCCGAATGTTCATCTCACCGGCTCACGCCCAGGCTGCTGGGGGAGGCAGTGACTTTATTATTCAGCTGGTCCCCATTTTGCTGATGTTCGTCATATTCTACCTGTTGCTGCTGCGGCCGCAGCAGCAACGGGCCAAGGCGCATCGAGAGATGGTTGCCAACTTGCGGCGCGGCGATACGGTGGTGACCTCCGGTGGCATCATCGGCAAGGTGACCAAGGTGCGCGACGACAACGAGATCGAGGTGGAAATCGCCGACAACACCCGCGTGCGGGTGATCAAGGCGACGGTCGCCGAGGTCCGCGTCAAGGGCGAACCGGCAAAGGAAAACGCATGACGGACTGTGCGGCGGTCGCGCCTGTGGCCAGGCCGTCAAGCCAGGTGTGAGGCAGCATGCATTTCACCCCCTTCAAGCAGGCGGCGGTGCTGCTGACCTGCCTTATCGGTCTGCTCCTGGTTGTGCCAAACTTCTTCGCCAAGGAAACGCTGGCGCACTGGCCGAGCTGGGTACCGAGCAAGCAACTGAGCCTCGGATTGGATCTGCGCGGCGGTGCACACCTATTGCTGTCGATGGAGACGAGCGAGGTGCGCAAGGATTGGCTCGACACGCTGCGCGATGACGCGCGCCGGCGGTTGCGCGAGGCCAAGGTCGGGGTCACCGGTTTGGGCGTTGCCAACAACGCCGTGCAAGTGCGCCTCGCCAAGCCCGAGGATGCCGAGGCCGCGCTCAAGGAGCTGCGCGGCATGATCCAGCCGATCGGCAACCTGCTGGTTGGATCCTCCGGCAGCGACATCGAAGTCAAAAAAGGCGATGGCGGGGTGATCACCATCACGCCGACCGAGCCCGGATTGCAGCAGCGCATCGGCAATGCCATCGGCGCGGCGATTGAGACGGTGCGCCGGCGCGTGGATAGCATGGGCACGGCGGAGGCGCAGATCGTGCGCGAGGGCCGCGAGCGCATCCTTGTGCAGGTGCCGGGCCTGCAGGATACGGCTGGCTTGAAGGAACTGATCGGCAAGACGGCGCGCCTGACCTTTCATGAGGTGCACCCCACCATCTCGGCGAGCGAGGCGCGTCAAACCCGTGTCCCCTCGGGCTACCGGGTTTATGAGTCGGGCGCGCGTGAGGAGGCGGCGCAGCTTTTGCGCGAAACTCCGGTGGTACGCGGTGATGAACTCGTCGATGCGCAACCGGCCTTCGACAGTCGTACCAACGAACCGGTCATTTCCTTCCGCTTCAACAACTCTGGGGCGCGCAAGTTCGGCAACTTCACCAAGGACCATGTGAATTTGCCGTTTGCCATCGTGCTCGACGACCAGGTGATCTCCGCGCCGGTGATCCGCGAGCCGATCCTTGGCGGTTCCGGTCAAATCAGCGGCAGCTTCACGGTGGAGACGGCCAACCAGCTGGCGATCCAGCTGCGCTCGGGCGCCCTGCCGGCCAAACTGACGATCGTTGAGGAGCGCACCGTTGGGCCGTCGCTCGGTGCCGACTCCATTGAATTGGGCAAGCTGGCCGGCATCGTCGGTGGCATTGCCACCATTGCGCTGACGATCCTGGTCTACGGCACGTTTGGTATTTTTGCCTGCGTTGGTCTCATGGTGCATGGCGTGCTGACCGTGGCCCTGATGACGCTCGCCGGCTCAGCCCTGACGCTGCCCGGCATTGCCGGCCTTGTGCTCGGCATTGCCATGGCGGTCGATGCCAACGTCTTGATCTTTGAGCGCATCCGCGAGGAGTTGCGGGCGGGCAAGACGCCCATTGCCGCCATCGACGCCGGCTTCACCCGCGCCTTTGTCACGATCGCCGACTCGCAGCTGACCACGCTGGCTTGCGCGTTCGTCATGTTCTGGCTCGGCGCCGGTCCGATCCGCGGCTTTGCCGTCACGCTCACCATCGGCATTCTCACCTCCATTTTTGCATCCGTCACCGTCGTGCGGCTCCTCATCTATTACTGGTTGAGATCGAACCGAGGAATCCGTCGCGGTGCCGAGGTCCCGGTCTAGGAAGACGCAACCATGCGGCTGATCCCGAATTTCAAGGGTTTTGATTTTTTCCCGCATGACACGCGCCTGCCCTTCATGCGCTACAAGGGGCTGTGCTCCGCGCTGTCGCTGGCGGCGATGCTCATCTCGCTCGCCATTATCGGCCTCATGGGCTTCAACTACGGCGTCGATTTCAAGGGCGGATCGTTGATCGAGGTGCAATCGACGTCTGGTCCGGCGGACGTGGCCCAGCTGCGCGAGCGCCTGAACAAACTGGGCGTCGGCGCCGTGCAGATCCAGAGTTTCGGTAGTCCCAGCGACGTCCTCATTCGTGTCGAGCAGCAGCCGGGTGGTGAGAACGAGCAGCAAATCGCCCTGAAGAAGGTGCAGGAGGCCCTAGGCACCCAATATTCCCAGCGCCGGGTCGAGGTGGTGGGGCCTGCCGTATCGAGCGAGCTGCGCCTGACGGGGTTCATCGCCGTGGCCGCAGGGCTGCTGGCGATCGTGGCCTACGTCTGGTTCCGTTTCGAATGGCAGTTTGCTCTGGGTGCGATCGTCGCCCTTACGCACGACGTCTTGGTGACGGCCGGCATCTTCTCCCTGTTCCAGCTCGAGTTCGACCTTTCCATCGTCGCGGCGCTGCTGACGATCCTTGGCTATTCGGTGAACGACACCGTCGTCGTGTCCGACCGGATTCGCGAGAACTTGCGCAAGTTCAAGCGCATGGAGCTTGATGAGCTGCTCAACTTGTCGATCAACGAGACGCTGTCGCGCACCATTCTGACGGGCTGCACGGCGATCGCCGTGCTGATGGCTCTGTACGTGTTTGGCGGCGAAGTGATCCGTAACTTCAATCTTGCCATGCTGCTGGGGGTGGTGATCGGTACCTACTCGTCGATCTTCATCGCCGCACCCCTGTTGGGCTACCTCGGCGTCCGGCGCGACTGGAGTGGCGGTGCGGTCACCAAGCCCGGCAAGAGTGACGCCGTGCCAGCCTCACAACGCCTCAATGTCGCCAAATGAGCGCTGCACCCGCTTGCTATCCAGGGCGGGCACCCATCGATGCCTACGGCAACGGCGGCTTCCGCTTTGCCGGCATGAGCCACCGCGGCTCCATCCTCTGCCTGCCGAGCGGCATCTATGCTTGGCAGCCCACCAGGCCGCAAGACATCTGCCGCCGTGCCCTCGAACCGGCATTGCGCGAACACGAGGCGCTGGCTCTGCTGCTGCTCGGCACCGGGCGCACGGGCGTGCTGCCGACCGCCCAACTGCGACAGGAATTTGCCGATCGCGGGCTTGTCTTGGAAGCCATGGATACGGGTGCGGCCTGCCGCACCTACAACGTGTTGCTGGCCGAGGCGCGGCCGATCGCAGCCGCGCTGATCGCCGTGCAGTGAGGGAGCAAAGGGGCGGCGGATGCAAGGGATCATCGACAATCCGCGGGCCTGCCTGATCGCCGGTCTGACGCTGGCCGCCCTCCTGTTCTTGCTGTCGCTGGTTGCCGGCGAGCTGGACGGCCTGGGCCTCATGACCTTTCTGCTGCGCCTGCTGCACGTGCTGGCGGCTGCGGTCTGGATCGGGCTCATCGTTTTCGTCAACTTCGTGCAGCTGGTGGCGCTCAAGCAAGCCGACGCGGCCGCCCGTGGCCTACTCAACGCCGCCATCGTGCCGGGCGTTGCCTGGTGGTTGCGCCACGCCTCGACCGTCACGGTGCTGAGCGGTCTTGTCCTGCTGCTCCTGGCCGGCTACCTGCTGCCCGCGCTGGTGTATGGCAGCAACGTCTTCATCCCTCCGGCCAAGGCCGTGGTGCTGTGGGCGGCGGTCTTCGGTGCGCTGGTCATGTGGATGTTCGTGCACATGTATATTTGGCCCAATCTGCAAGTCGTGCTCGGACGGCGGGCGGGCGATGCCGACGCCCAGGCCCAAGCGCGCGCGCGCGTCATCCTGTTCGCGCGCCTCAATTTGATCATTGCCATGCCGGTTGTGCTGGGCATGATTGCAGCCGCCCATCTGCACTGACGTGACGATCGGCGTCGGCAGGGTCGAGCCCATCCATGACGCACTGATAGGCTCTGCCCGCTCCGGCGAACCGGACCGTTACCTTACGGCCTTGCTGGCGCCGGCCGCCGCGCGGGCAGATTTAATGGCCGTGGCGGCCTTTGCGGCGGAGCTCGCCAGGGTCGCTCATGCCGTGACGCGTGAACCGGCGATGGCTGACATGCGCTGGCAGTGGTGGCGCGATGCCATCCGCCTGGCGCCGGCCGCGGCCACCGGACATCCGATCGCCGATCGCCTGCGGGCGGCGGTCGAGCGCCACGGCCTTGCGCCAGCAGCCCTGCTCGGCCTGATCGATGCGCGGTCCTGCGACCTCGATGCGATGCCGTTTGCCGACGACGCCGCGCTTGCGCACTATTTCGATTCCACCGAGGGTGCCCTGTTTGCGCTCAGTGTGCAGATCCTCGGCGGGACCGGCAACGGCTCCGGTCAGGCTTGGAGCGGCATCGCCGCCGGTCGAGCTTACGGTCTGGCGCGAGCGCTGTTGGGTTTGCGCGCCGCGCTGGCCCGCGGCCACGTTCCCCTCCCGCAAACGCGCCTGGCTGCTGCCGGCTGCAGCCCCGCCGAGCTGCTGTCGGCGCCAGGCCCGGCGCTATTATCGGGCCTGGTGGCCGACCTCGGCGCGCAAGCGCGCCGCAGCCTCGACGGCGCCCGCCTCGACGTCACGAAATTGCCACGTCAGGCGACGATCGCTGTCCTTCCTTTGGCCTTGGTCGAGTCCTATCTGCGAGCGAGCGAACGCGCGGCCCGCAGCGGGGAGGTTGCCGACATTGCGCCACTGACGCGCATTGTGCGCATTGCGCGGGCACGTTGGTTGGGCCGCTGGTGATGGCATCGCGCGTGCTGCGAGAGAGAAGCATTTGGGGAGAATTGCTGTGACGGGGTGTGGTCGCTCCTTGGCGTTGGCAACGCTGCTGACCTTCGCATTGGGCACGGCAGCTCAGGCGGAACCGCGCATTTCCTGGCGCGTCGAAAACGGCTTTCGCTTTTTCCTCGATCCGGTCGACACCGAGGTGCACCGGGCCACCTGGGAGCACCTTTCGGAGGCCGAGCGGCGCCATCCCGTGCTGGCCGCGGAACGCCTGCTCGCCAGCCGGCATCCGGACGGCTGGAGCGCCACCATGTTCGGCAAGACATGCTGGAATGCCAAGCAAAACAAGTACAGCTGTCGCGATCGCGCCGACTACCTCGTTCCCAAGAGCCACATGATCCTGGCCAGTATGGATGGTCTTGACGATGCGCAAGTGGTCGACTGCACATGGCTGACCTCACCACGGCGCGGCGGGCGCGGGGAAGCCGTGACGCTACCCTGTGATACGCCCGTGGAGCTCGAGGTGCCCTATCCCAGCGGCACCTGGATTGTGGTCGAGATCGGCGGCCGACGCGTGGCCGAGACGATGGCTCGGGTGCAGGATTTATTCGTGGTCGGCATGGGTGACAGCTTCGCTTCCGGCGAGGGCAATCCCGATGTGCCGGTCCGGCTGTCGCCCGATCGTACCGCCGACTACGATGGCAACCTCATGGGCTACCCGGCGCGCGTTGGCGATTGGCGCGCCATTGGCGATCAGAAATTCATCGAGGAGAATGCCCGCTGGCAGGAGCAGGCTTGTCATCGATCGCTGTATTCGCATCAGTTGCGGGCGGCGCTGCAGCTCGCCGTCGAGGACCGGCAGCGCGCCGTCACCTTCGTGGGCGTGGCCTGCTCGGGGGCCGAAATCGTGTACGGCTTGTTCCTGCGCTATAAGGGCCACGAGTGGGTGCCGAACCCGCCGGCCCTGTCCCAGATCTCGGCCATTGCTGATGCCCAGTGCGCCGACAAGGAGGCCAAAGACTACGACCTGCCGGAGGCCTACCACATGCGCGGCAAGATGCCGGAGATGAAAGGCGGCCTCGTCCTCAAGAAATGCGATCAGGGTCGAGCTCGCAAGATCGATCTGCTGATGTTGTCGATCGGCGGCAACGATATGGGCTTTGCCCGGCTGGTCGCCAACGCCGTGTTGGCGGACTCCTCCATGCTGCGCAGCCTGGGTGGCTGGTTCGGCCATGTGCACGGTTTCAATGAGGCAACGCGGCTGTTGGAGGATCTCGACGACCGCATGAAGGCCATCAAGCGCGCCATCCATAGCATTTTGCACGTGCCCTGGCCCGAATCCGACCGCATCATCCTGACCGGTTATCCGCCGATGGCGTTGCTCGAGGACGGCAAAACCACCTGCCCCGATGGGCAGGCCGGCATGAATGTCCTGCCCGATCTCGTGTTCAGTGCCGCCAAGGCCAGGGAAGGCGGCGTGGCGGCCGAGCGGCTGAATGACATCCTGCGCGGTAGCGCGGTCCAGCATGGCTGGACGTTCGTCGACAGCCACCGGGCGGCTTTCCGGGGCCGCGGCATTTGCGCAACCTATAGCGATGCGGCCTGGAGTATGGCCGACGAGCAGCGCTTGCCGCGCAAATTCGATGGCGTCTGGTTCCCCTACGATCCCGCCGAATGGCGTGCCTACGCCCCCCGTCGGCGCTGGTTTCGCACCCCCAACGACGCCTTCTTGACCGGCAACTTCCATGTGTCGCAGTCCTTGCTACAAAATGTGCTGAAGACGCAGGGGTTTTCTTGGGTGCAGCTGTTGCTGGCCAGCATTTATTCGGGCGCTTTCCATCCGACCGCCGAGGGACAGGCGGCGATCGCGGATGCCGTGGTTGAGCAGGCACGCGGCGTGCTCGCCAAATATGACAACCGGCGACGGTCGGCCTCCGGCCTCGACAGCGGCTTGATGCAATGACGCACCGCGCCTGGCGGGGGAGGGTCCGCCGATCGCGAGCTCAAGGGTTTCGCCGGTTCTCTGCTTAAGCGAATCCGTGCTAACGGGTTGCCAACAACCTGGACCTGCGGCGATGTATGATTGCAAAAAGTGCCCCGGCTATTGCTGCTCTTATCCCTTGATCGCCCTCGACAAGCGTGATGTGGAGCGTCTTGCCAAGCACTTTGGGCTCAGCTTCGAGGCAGCGAGACAGAAATTTACCGTCGAGCGCTGGGGCCGCAAATACTCGATGCGACGCAAGGCCGATGCGATTTTTGGCCGGATTTGTCGCTTCTTCGACACCGACAAACGCCGGTGCACGATCTATGAGGCGCGGCCTACCTTGTGTCGCACCTATCCCGGTGGCCGCTGCGGCTACTACGACTTTCTGTCCTTCGAGCGCCGCGCGCAGGAAGACCCCGAGTACGTCGCCACCACCGATCACAAGTGAGCCGGTCGACAGCGCCGAGGCTGCAAAGCCTCCGGCTGCCGCTTGCGGCGGGAGCGTTGGCGCGGGGGACACGCCAGAGGAAGAAACCCGCGCAGGTGGCGTCCCGGCCCCTGCAAGGGGCGCTTGGGTGGCGGGCGAAGAGGATGGCGATCAAGCCTGGCAACGTCAGCCGCGCGCTCGACGTCGGTGCGGCAGCAGGCCCAGGGCGATTGCACAAGACCGCACAGAAATCAATGATAGCGAGCGTTGTCGTACCGTCGCAACATCAAGCGCCAGGGTCCCCGGCATGGTCCGTTGGCTGTGACCGTCGCGGCGCGGCCGCCGTTCCCTCGCCGGGCGGCAGGGACGAACAGACGAAACTGGGGAAAAAGACGCGCAAAAAGCCCCGTTGCGGCTTGGCGCAAACGGGGCGTTTCATCTCTTTGGATTCTGCCCAGCGACGCCGGGCTTGGGTGCGAGGTATTAGCCTCGCTAAAAAACGATTAGATTGTCGGCGGCTCGATCAATTGTGATCCGTTTGCTCGAGCGTCAATTGCGCGAGCCGGTGCCCTCGCGCTGCGCGAGGGCGGTGTGACTGTCAGGTGGCGTCATGCTCCCTCCGCTTGCTGTTGATCCAGTTGGTAACCGTCCTCAAAACCCAGGGTACTGACGTGAGACTTCCGCGGAAATTTCGCCTCGAAATCGGCAGCGACGGTCACCAACTCATAATCTTGGGCGCCTGGTTGTGGATGTCAAGCGGTGCGCGGATCACAAGTTTAACGGCGCGGGCGCGCCGGCCGACGCCAAGGCCAACCCTTGGTCCAACCCTTGGCCCAAACATTGGCCCAAACATTGGCCCAAACATTGGCCCTGACATGGCCTGTCAGGAGGCCTGTCGACGGCTCGTTGCCCCGCATTGCCGCCCCCGCCCGTTTGGGTTAGACCCGCCCCATGAGCAAGACCGGCAAGCTCTCCACGCCACCAGACCGCAAAACCATCCATGTCCGCGGCGCGCGCGAGCACAACCTGAAGAATGTCGACCTCGAGATCCCCCGCGATGCCCTGATCGTATTTACCGGGCTGTCGGGCTCCGGCAAATCCTCGCTTGCCTTCGACACCATCTATGCGGAGGGGCAGCGTCGCTACGTCGAGAGCCTGTCGGCCTACGCCCGCCAGTTTCTGGAGATGATGCAAAAGCCCGATGTCGACCATATCGACGGGCTGTCGCCGGCCATCTCCATCGAGCAAAAGACCACCTCCAAGAATCCGCGCTCGACGGTGGGCACGGTCACGGAGATCTACGACTACCTCAGACTTTTGTTCGCCCGCGTCGGCGTGCCCTATTCTCCGGCCACCGGCTTGCCGATCGAAAGCCAGACCGTGCAGCAGATGGTCGATCGTGTGTTGGCCTTGCCGGAGGCAACGCGGCTCTATCTTCTGGCGCCGATCGTCCGTGGCCGGAAGGGAGAGTACCGCAAGGAACTGGCCGAGCTACAGAAGAAAGGCTTCCAGCGCGTCAAGATCAACGGCGAGTTCTACGAGATCGCCGAGGCGCCCAAGCTTGATAAGAAATATAAGCACGACATCGACGTGGTGGTGGATCGTATCGTCGTGCGCAAGGACGTGGGGACGCGGCTGGCCGACAGTTTCGAGACCGCGCTCGAGCTGGCCGGCGGGATTGCGATTGCCGAGTTTGCCGATCAGCCGCTCGCCGCGGCCGGCAGGAGCGGGGCGCGGGCCAAATCGGCCAGCACTTCCCTTGCCAGCGATAGGCAGGCCGCGAACCGGGGCGGAAGTCACAGGGCTGATCAGTCCAGCCATGGGGAGGCTGGGGAGCGCGACGAGGGCATCCTGCGCAACAAGAACGAAACGCACGAGCGGGTGACGTTTTCGGCGCGCTTTGCCTGCCCCGTATCCGGCTTCAGCATCGAGGAAATCGAGCCGCGACTGTTCTCGTTCAATGCACCGGCCGGCGCCTGCTCCAAATGCGACGGTCTGGGTACCGAGCTGCGCTTCGAGGCCGAACTGGTGGTTCCGGATCCGAGCCTGAGCCTGAAGCAGGGGGCGGTCTATCCCTGGGCCAAGACCGGTAGCACCTCTCCCTACTACGAGCAGACCCTGCAGGCGCTGGCCAAGCACTTCAAGGTGGCGATGGCAACGCCGTGGGAGAAACTGCCCAAAAAGGCGCAAGACGGCATTCTGTTCGGCACCGGCGATGAGGAGGTCGAGTTCATTTATGAGGACGGGGCGCGCAAATACCGAAATTGCAAGCCCTTCGAGGGTGTGATCAACAACATCGAGCGTCGCTTCCGCGAGACCGACAGCGACTGGGTGCGTGAAGAGCTGTCACGCTACCAGATGGCGCACCCTTGCGATGCCTGCGGCGGCTATCGCTTGAAACCGCAGGCCCTGGCGGTGAAGATCGACCGGGCGCATATCGGACAGGTCACCGATATGTCGATCCGGGCCGCCAACAACTGGTTTGCGGAGCTGCCGAAGAAGCTTTCCAAGAAGCAGAACGAGATTGCCACCCGCATCCTGAAGGAGATCCGCGAACGCTTGCAGTTTCTGGTCGATGTCGGCCTCGACTATCTGACCTTGTCGCGCTCCTCCGGCACCCTGTCCGGCGGCGAGAGCCAGCGCATCCGGCTCGCCTCCCAGATCGGCTCCGGCCTGACGGGCGTCCTGTATGTGCTCGACGAGCCATCGATCGGCCTGCACCAACGCGACAACGCGCGCTTGTTGGAAACCCTCAAGCACCTCCGCGACATCGGCAACACGGTGATCGTGGTCGAGCACGATGAGGATGCGATTCTTTCCGCCGACTACGTGGTCGACATCGGGCCGGGCGCCGGCATCCATGGCGGCCACATCGTGGCGCAAGGCACGCCCGACGAGGTCATGGCCAGCCCGAACAGCATCACCGGACAATACTTGACCGGCGTACGCCAGATTCCGAGCCCCAAGGCGCGGCGCCAGCGCAACGGCAAGTCGCTGAAGGTGATCGGCGCGCGTGCCAACAATCTCAAGGATGTGACCGCGGAAATCCCCCTCGGCCTGCTCACCTGCATCACCGGCGTGTCGGGTGGCGGCAAGTCCACTTTGCTGATCGATACGCTCTACAAGGCCGTGGCGCGGCGGCTCAGCAACGCGCGCGAGTATCCAGGCGAGCATGACAAAATTGAAGGCTTGGAGCACCTCGATAAGGTGATCGACATCGACCAGTCGCCGATCGGTCGCACGCCACGCTCGAACCCGGCCACCTACACCGGCGCCTTCACGCCGATCCGCGAATGGTACGCCGGCTTGCCGGAGGCAAAGGCGCGCGGCTATCAGCCGGGACGCTTTTCGTTCAACGTCAAAGGTGGACGCTGTGAGGCTTGCCAGGGCGACGGCGTCATCAAAATCGAGATGCACTTTCTGCCCGACGTCTACGTCACCTGCGACGTCTGCAAGGGCAAGCGCTACAACCGCGAGACCCTGGAGGTGAAGTTCAAGGACAAATCGGTCGCCGACGTGCTCGACATGACGGTGGAGGAGGGCGCCGAGTTCTTCACAGCGGTGCCGTCGATCCGCGACAAGCTGGAGACACTGGCGCGCGTCGGGCTCGGCTACATCCATATCGGCCAGCAGGCGACCACCCTGTCGGGGGGCGAGGCGCAGCGCATCAAGCTGGCAAAGGAGCTGTCGCGCCGTGCCACCGGCCGAACCTTGTATATTCTTGATGAGCCGACCACGGGCTTGCATTTCCACGACGTGGCCAAGCTACTGGAGGTGTTGCACGAGCTGGCCGACGCCGGCAACACCGTGGTGGTGATTGAACACAATCTCGAAGTCATCAAGACCGCCGACTGGATCATCGACATGGGCCCCGAGGGCGGCGACGGCGGCGGCTCAATCGTGGCGCAAGGCGCGCCCGAGGACGTGGCTAAGGTGAAGGAGAGCTATACCGGCCAGTATCTGAAGGAGCTGTTGGGCCGGCGCAGCAGCGTGCGCGGAAAGCGGGAGGCGGCGGAGTAAACGGGAGTTTTGTGATCTTGGATGGCCAAACACGCCGGCGCCCAGTCCAGTCCGACCGCGATCCCTCGCCAGGCCTGCGCACGGGGTGATGGCAGCGGCCGCCGTCTGCCGACGCAGCGAAGGCCGATCGCCCACCGCGCGGGGAGCCTCCCGCAATTTAGCCGGTGACGTGTAAGCGCCATGCCGCAACATAGTGCCGGCATCTTGCTCTATCGACGGTGTGGTCGTCAGCTCGAGGTTTTGCTGGTGCATCCGGGCGGCCCGTTCTGGGCCAACAAGGATGATGGCGCTTGGACCATCCCCAAAGGTGGCTACCAGCCGGGTGAGGAGGCGTTCGCCGCGGCGCGGCGCGAGTTCGAAGAAGAAACCGGCAAGCGACCGGAAGGCGAAGCCCTGGCGCTCGGCGCCTTCCGTCAGTCGAGTGCCAAGATCGTCGAAGTCTGGGCCATCGAAGGCGCGTTCGATACCCAGAGCCTCACCAGCAACACCTTTTCGATGGAGTGGCCGCCGCGCTCGGGTCGCCAGCGCGAGTTTCCGGAGATCGACCGGGCGGCTTGGTTCACGCCGGAGGTGGCCGCACGCAAGATCCTCAAGGGACAGCGCGCCATTCTGCAGGCGCTGTTGCAGCGCCTCGACGGCAACTAGCGGCCAACCCGGGCCCGACACCAAGCCCCCCCTTCGCCGCCCGCAGGCGCGGGCGACCGGGGCGCGCCCTGCTGCCTTTGCGAGGCTTGCCGGCTTGGCGGGCGGGGGCTGGCAGCGGGCGATTTTGCCGCATTTGCCACGGCGGCCAGCGCAAAGTCTGTCAGCCTCGTCCGGGCACGCTAAAAGTCGCCACAATGGGCACCCCCTATATGGGGTGCCGGGCTGCAAATTGGCCAATCCCTGTTGCAGGCTTGCCAGACCTGCGCGCGATCCGCGCAGGCGACCCGCGCGTATTGCTGGTCAGGGCTGGCACTTGCCGCTAGCTTGCGGCGAATCTTGGGGAAAAGGAAGCAATGGACAGAAAGACCCTGGTGGCGGCGGGCGCCAGCTTTGTGTCGGCGACCGTTGTGTTGGTCGCGAGCCTGGCCGCACCAGCCTGGTCGCAGGCGTTGACCGACCCCGCCGAAGTGGCGGCAACACCGGCCGCACGGGCCGCGGCCGGCGCGCCGGCAAGCGAGCTACAACCGAGCGCGGCCGTCGCGCCCACCCCGGCCCACTCAGCGGCGCCCACCCCGGTGGAGCCGCCGCCGACCGAGCAGGCGGCGCCGTCCGCGCCGGCCTCGTTACCGGCCGCGGCCGAACCTGCCAGCCCCGCGGCGACGGCCACGGCTGTTGCCGATCCGATCCTTGAAGAAGTGCGCCAACAGCTCGCCCAACCCACACGTGCGAACGCCGATCGCGCCGACCGCGCGGCGCTGGCCGCCTTTTATGCCGAGCGCAGCGAAGCGCTGCTGTGGGTGAAAACCGACGGCTTCACGACGCGGGCGCGCCATGCGATGGCAGAGATTCGCCGAGCCGAGGATTGGGGTCTCAGCGCCGCCGCCTACGAGTTGCCGCAGCTGGCATCCAACGAGTCCCGGCCGTCCGCGCTGGCGGCGGCCGAGATCAAGCTCAGCCTGGCGACGCTCGAGTACGCCCGTCACGCGCGCGGCGGACGCCTCGACCCCGCCCAGGTCAGCCGCAGCTTCGACCAAAAGCCGAGCTTGCCCGACCCCAAGGAGGTGATGCGGGCGGTGGCGGGCACGGAAACGCCGGGCACCTATCTCGTTGGACTGCATCCCAAGCATCCGCAATTCGAACGCTTGCGCCAGGCGCTGCTCAAGGCGCCGGCCGGCGGCGCCCGCCCGGCGCCCACCGCCGAGCCGGTGCTCGAGCTTCCCAACGGTCCCACCCTGAAACCGGGGATGGAGCATCCGCATGTCGCCTTCTTGCGGCAACGTCTCGGTGTCCCGGCCAGGGCCGGTGCGCGCGACGTTTACGACGAGCAGCTGGCCGAGGTCGTCATGGCCTTCCAGCGGCAAAAGGGGATACGCCCGGACGGTGTTGTCAGTCCGCGCACGCGGGCAGCCCTCAACGGCGGCAGCGCGCGACCGGCTGAACCCTCACCCTCCGCCGACATGCAGCACATCATCGCCAATATGGAGCGCTGGCGCTGGCTGCCGGAGGATCTCGGCAAACTCTATGTGTGGGACAACGTGCCCGAGTTCATGACGCGCGTTGTCAAGAGCGGTCGGACGGTGCATCAGGCCAAGATCATTGTCGGCAAGCCCGAGACGCAGACCGTGATGTTCTCTGCCAACATGCGCTACGTCGTCTTCGGCCCGGAATGGGGGGTCCCTGACTCGATCAAGATCAAGGAGATCCTGCCTTACCTGCGGCCCGGCGGATACGGGCTGTTTGGCGGCTTTGGCGGCACCGATACGCGCGTCCTGGAACGGCACAATTTGCGGGTCAGCTTCAACGGCCGGCCGGTGGATGCGAGCCAGGTTGATTGGAGCCAAGTCGACATCCGCCGGTTTACCTTCATCCAGCCGGCGGGCGCCTCCAATGTGCTTGGCGCCGTCAAGTTCCGGTTTCCCAACAAGCACGACATCTACATGCACGACACGCCGCAGCGGGAGTTGTTCGAAAAGCCGGTGCGGATGTTCAGCCACGGCTGCATGCGGGTGCAAAATCCGGGCAGGCTTGCCGAAATTCTGCTGGCCGAGGACAAGGGCTGGTCGGCCGAGCACGTACGCGACCTGATGGCCCGGGGCGGCAACAACGAGGTCACGCTGTCGACACAGATCCCGGTGCACGTGACCTACTTTACCGCCGTCGCCGGCGACGACGGACACGTGAAGTTTCATGCCGACATCTATGGCCACGACAGACGCCTCATCGCCGCGCTTGCCGGCCGGCCGATGCCGCTCGAGGCCGCGCCCAATCCCGGCGAGGCGCTGCGCGAAGCTTCGCAAAAGCGCAGCAAAGCCTACCGGCAAACCAGCAACGACTTCCTGCAGGGACTGTTCGGAAACTGATCGGGCCAGCGAACCGCGGGTAACGCAAAAAGGGCGCCTCGGCTCAGCCGCGGCGCCCCATGTTGGCAAAGTCTCAGGCAACAGGTGGCGGAGGAAGCTCAGGCGATCGGCAGCGCCAGGTGACGCGTGGCCTCCGCGCTGCGCACCCGCAGCAAGATCGCGTGCTTGCCGGCCTTGCGCGCAGCGCTGACCGCGGCGCTGACGTCGTTGGGTGTTGAGACCGCCTTGCCGCCGGCGTCCAGAATGATGTCGCCTTGCTGCAGGCCCTTGTCGGCGGCGACGCCGCGGGGGTCGACGTTGACGACAATCACGCCCTGCGAGCCGGCTCCTTGCACCGTGCTGGCCGGCGCCAGATACAACCCAAGCTTGGCGTCGCCGGGGTTGCTGCCAGGTTCACGCCGGTCCTGGTTGGCGACCTTTGCCTGGTCGTCTGGAAAGGCGGCGGCCGTCACTGTGATGGCCTGCTCAGCGCCATCGCGCTTGACCTGCAAGGTCGCCTGTTTGCCAGGGGCAATCCTGGCGATTTTGCGGGCAAGCTCGCGGGCATCCTTGACCTCATCATCCCCCACGGCGAGCACCAAATCGCCGCTGCGCAGACCAGCCTTGGCCGCCGGGCCACCTTCCTGCACGTCATCGATCAAGGCACCCTTGGCGTCCTGCAGCCCGAGGCTGTTGGCAATCTCTGCCGTCACCGGTTGCACCATTACACCGATCCAACCGCGCGAGACCGAGCCCTTGGACTTGAGTTGCTCGGCAACCGCCTTGGCGGTATCGGCAGGGATGTCGAAGGCGATGCCAATCGAGCCGCCGGAGGGTGAATAGATGGCGGTGTTGACGCCGATCACCTCGCCCTGAGTGTTGAAGGTCGGCCCGCCCGAGTTGCCCTTGTTCACGGGGGCGTCGATCTGCAGATAGTCGTCGTAGGGGCCCGAGCCGATGTCTCGGCCGCTGGCGGAGACGATGCCGGCGGTCACGGTGCCGCCGAGGCCGAAGGGATTGCCCATGGCCAGCACCCAATCGCCGACACGCGGCGATGTCGAGGCAAATTTCACGGACGGATAGCTACCGGCCGCTGTCACCTTGAGCACCGCCAGGTCGGTCTTGGCGTCCGTGCCGACCACCTTGGCATCGAGGGTCTTGCCGTCGCTGGTCTTGATCTGCACGCTCTTGGCCCGCTCGACCACATGGTTGTTGGTCAGCACGTAACCATCCGCGGAGATGAAAAAGCCCGAGCCCTGCGCGCGCACTTTTTGCGCCGGCATGCCTCCTTGTCCGTTGCGGAACTGACGGAAGAAGAACTCGAACGGCTGCTCGGAAGCAAATGGGTTTTGCCCTTGCAAGTCCTCGCCCTGGCGTCCGCGGCCCAGCGGCTGGGCGACATTGGCGACCTCGGTGTCGACATACACAGAAACGACGCTCGGCTTTAGGCGCTCCACCAGATCGGCAAAGCTCGGCATGGCCGCTGCGGCAGGAGCCACACTTTCGGCGGCGAGCGCGCTGCTGCCGTGCATGAGGCCGCTGCCGTGTTCGCCGGGGGTCAGGGCAAACACGGCGCCCGCCATGGCGAGCATGCCAAGGCCGGCGACGGCGCCGAGGCCCCGCCGAGAACGGCGCGATCTGAAGGAAGCTGGCTCAGTTGGCGAATGGGGAAGCATGGGCATTGTTCGTCTCCAAGACTGCAAGGATGCGTCCCTCCGGCACTGACCAGATGAGACCCGTTGCCGCCTTAGATATGCGCCGCGGTCGACCGCGCAAAGGCATGATTCAATTACACTTTGGACAGGGTGGATGACAAATTGGACACCTCGCCGTGCGCCCTGCGCGGCGGGGCGGCCGGGCCTTGGCACCGGCGCCGCCCAAGGGCCTCTCAACCTGATGGGTAGCCGCGCGGCCCGGCATCCTTTCGCAAGCGCGGCGATGCTGCCGGGTTGTCGGAGGCGGTCTTGCGTCCCCCGTTAGCGAAACAGGCGCTCACCCTGCAGATCGATCATTTGTTTGGCCTTGGTGACCGTAAAGGCAATGGCATCTTGCTCAGTGGGATAGGTATCGGCTCGGATGAAGTCGTGCTTCTTTACGCCTTCGGCGGTGTCCTTCTCGATACTGCCAGCGGTTTGGTATTGACTGCCGGAGCGGTAGGGCGCGGGCCGGATGCGGTAGCCCTTGTATTCCACGGGCTCGATGGTTGGCCCGCTGGCTGTGCCGGCGGGTCGGCTCGAGAGGCGGACCCAGAACGCTTTCAGGCTGGAGAACATGGGTGGCGTCCGATCTGACGTATCTGATTGTCGCGCCTGCGGCCGGCCCTGTCCAGCAGCGCCGGTGCCGATTGCGGAGGCCGAGAAAAACAGCGGTCCCAACCGGCGTCGGGACCGCTGCAATGGGCGCGGTATTGGCGCAAGGCGGCACCCGAAGGTCCGCCTTGCGGCGTGAGCGTCAGGCCAATTGATCGCCGATCGGCAGCTGGCGCAGCCGTTTGCCGGTGGCGGCAAAGATGGCGTTGCACAGGGCAGGCGCGAAGGGCGGAACCCCCGGCTCACCGACACCACTCGGTGGCACGTCGATGGGATGATCGACAATGTGCACCAGCGTCTGCTTTGGCGAATCATCGATGCGCACGAGCGGGTAGTCGCTGAAGTTGCTCTGCTCGATGGCACCGTTCTTGGCAGTGACCTCGCTGTACTTGGCGAGCGTCAGCCCCATGACGGCGGCGCCTTCGATCTGCGATCGCACCCGCTCGGGGTGCACGCAGAAGCCGCAATCGATGGCGGTGTCGACGCGCGGAATGCTGATCTTGCCCTTCTCGCCAACCTCCACATGTACGACGGTTGCAATGTAGCTGACGAAGCTACGGTGCGCGGCGATGCCGAGCCCCTGGCCCTTTGGCAGTTGCTTGCCCCATCCGGCTTCCTTGGCGGCCAGCTCGGCCACTCTTCGCAACCGCCCGGTTTGAATGGGATAGGTCTCGAAGGGTTCACCGTAGTTCCACCATTTGGTGGTGACCTGCTCGCGCGGGTCGATGGTGCGGTCCGGTCCGATTAACTCCAAGAGGAAGTCCTTGGGGTCCTTGCCCAGCTGGTGGGCGATCTCGGCGACGAACGACTGCGTCGACCACGCATGCACCACGTTGTTGACCGACCTGAACCAACCGATCCGGACGTGACTTTGCGCCTCGCCGCTCTCCATGCGGATATTCGGCACATCGAAGGGAGTATCGACCCAACCCATGCCGAGCTCGATGTCGAAGGGATGCTTCGGATCGGGCGCGAAGGTGGATAGGATCGTCGGCGCAGCGCTGCGATGACGCCAGGCAACCACCTTGTTGTTGGCGTCGAGGCCCGCTTCAAAGCGCTCCGCGGTCACGGTGTGATAAAACCCGTGCTGCAGATCATCCTCGCGCGTCCATACCACCTTGACCGGCGCGCCGCCCACCTCTCGGGACAACCACGCCGCCTCGATGGCGAAGTCACACTTGGACTTGCGTCCGAAGCCGCCGCCGAGCAGCGTGGTGTGGAGCACCATCTCCTCGGGCTTGATGCCGAGGGCCTTGGCGATATCGTCACGCGCCTGTCCGGGGCTTTGCACCGGGGCCCACACTTCCCATTTGCCGTCCAGCATGCGTGCCGTGGCCGCCGGAGGCTCCATGGTCGCGTGATGGATATGGGGAGCATAGTATTCCGCGCTGATGACCTTGGCCGCCGAGGCCAATGCCTTGTCGACGTCGCCAACGTTGCGTTCGACCTTGCCGGGCTTCTTGACGCTCGCCTCGAGCTGAGCCCGATAGGCCTTGGAGTCGTAGTCCTTATTGGCTCCAGCATCCCAGGTGATCTTGAGCGCCTCGCGACCTTTAAGAGCCGACCAGGTGTTCTTGGCGATGACGGCGACGCCACCCAGCGGGTTGAACTTGTAAGGCGCCGGCGTCGGCTGCAGGGTCACGATCTTCTCGACGCCCGGCACCTTCATGGCCGCGCTGCTGTCGAGGGAGGCGACCTTGCCACCCACGACGGGCGGCCTGGCGATGACGGCAAACTTCATCCCTGGCAACACCACGTCCTGCCCGTAAGTGGCGTGACCGGTCGTGATATCCACCTGGTCGGTGGGACGCACGTTGCCCTTGCCGATATAGCGGAAGGCGCTGGCATCCTTGAGTTTGATTTTGTCGTCTGCCGGCACCGGTTGGGCTGCGGCGTCGGCGGCGAGTTCACCGAAGCCAAGCTTCCGGCCCGAGGGCTTGTGCACGACCTCGTGCACTTGCGTCTCGACCTCGCTCACGTTAACGCCCCACTTCTTGGCGGCGGCGCTTTCCAGCATCTGCCGCGCCGCGGCGCCGCATTGACGCATCGGCTGGATGAAGTGGCGCACGCTGCGGGAGCCGTCGGTGTCCTGATTGCCGTAAGTCTTCTCATCACCCGGAGACTGCACGACGCGAACGCGCGCCCAGTCGGCGCCCAACTCGTCGGCGAGCATCATTGGTAGCGCCGTGCGGGCAGCGCCGGTGCCCATTTCAGCGCGGGCAGCGACGATGCTGACGATGCCGTCATTGCCGATCGATACGAAAACCTTCGGATCGGAAACAACGCCATTCGGCATGGCGGAGGCGCCGGTCGGATAGCCGGCGAGGGCGCCTTTCACGCCCGAAAGCTGGGCGAGGAGCACAAGCCCACCGCTGGCGGCCACGCCCTTCAAGCAGCTGGCGGCGGCTGACGTTGCTAATCTTGAGTGTGCGATGCGTGCTGAGCTCTGTCATGTCACGCCCCCTTGGCAGCGGCGCGCACGGCCGCGTGGATGCGTTGATAGCAGCCGCAGCGACAGAGATTGCCGACCATGCCGGCAGTAATCTCGTCGTCGGTCGGTGCCGGTTTCTTTGCCAACAAGGCCGCTGCCTGCATGATTTGTCCGGTTTGGCAGTAGCCACACTGTGGAACGCTGACCTCGCGCCAGGCAATCTGGACGGGATGCTCGTGTTTGGGATGCAGGCCCTCGATGGTGGTGACGGCCTTGCCGGCGGTTTCCGACATCTGCACCATGCACGCACGGACGGCCTCGCCGTCGATATGCACCGTGCACGCCCCGCACAAGCCGACGCCGCAGCCGTATTTGGTGCCGGTCATGGCCAGCTCATCGCGCAGGTACCACATGAGCGGCATCGACGGATCACCGTCGTAGCTGCGCTCCCGTCCATTCACCCGTAAATTCGCCATTTGGTTTCCTCCTTGGCCGCAATCTTTGAACGCGCAGCGCTCAAACCTCCGCGCTGCCGGCTCGGCAGAACGAAGCAGCGGACCCTTTATGGCAGGCCAGGTGAAATCTGGCTGTTGATGTCACCCGCGCCATGGGAGATGGCGCCAACAGCCCGACCGGCAACGCCAGCCCTTCATCCGGGGTCCTAAGCACGGTGACTGTACTGCGGATTTCAAGGGGTGGTTGTGACGAAGTCGATCACAAGCGCGTGACGCACGACGCGCGCGGGCCGCACGCCGTGGGATCGTGCCCATGCCTGGGGACAGGGTCCTTCGGTTGGGGGGAGGCTCCAGCGCCCGGCGCGCCTTTGCCGGCAAGACGGGGGATGGGGCGCAGGGAGGTCATTTGCCGAAGGGGGGAAGCGGCCCCACACGAATTCGTCTGTGCAAGGCATTGTAAGCAAAAGCGCGCCGCGCAGGCAAAAAGGGCAGGACAGCGCAAAAAAGCCTGCGGAAAGCCAGGCGCTCGAGCGCGCAGGTGGGGATTGGGCACGGGAGAATCAGTGCAAACTGAGCCGGCTTGATTGAGGGGGGCAAGCATGGCGAACCTGATCGTTTGCCTGGATGGGACGTGGAACAATGCAGACAGCGCCGCGCCGCAGACCAATGTTGCGATCCTTGCCGACCTGATCGATCTGCGCAAAGGCGGCAACCTCGGGCAGCAGCTCTATTACGATCCGGGCGTGGGGACGGGCGGCGGCCCCATCGAACGTCTCGTCGGTGGCTTCACGGGCAAGGGCCTGTGCGCCAATGTGCTGGGGGCCTACCGATTCCTTTCGCTCACCTACCGGCCGGGCGACAACATTTACTTGTTTGGCTATTCGCGTGGCGCCTTCACCGCCCGCAGTCTGTGCGGCTTTATCGCCGCCAGTGGCCTGTTGCGCGCGGAACTGTGCGACCAGCGCAACCTGCAGTTTGCCTGGGGTTACTACCGTACCAAGCCGAAGGAGCGATTTCCGTCCGATCATGCCAAGCTGCGCGAGATGAGTTATGCCAACGTTCGCGTGCGGTTTCTCGGGGTTTTCGACACCGTGGGTGCGTTGGGCATCCCGCGTAAATGGCTGAACTGGTTGGGTCGCCGCTCATTTCAGTTCCACGATACGGAGCTGTGCAGCATCGTCGACCATTCCTGTCACGCCCTTGCCATCGATGAGCATCGCATGGAGTTCGAGGCCGCCGTATGGGATATGCCACGGCGGGGAGGCTTTCAAACGGTCGAGCAGGTTTGGTTTCCCGGGGGGCACGCCAACATCGGTGGCGGTTGCGAAGACAAGGGGCTATCCGATCTGACGCTCGACTGGATGCTAAAGCGCGTGCGGCGCTACTGCCCCGAGCTCGCCTGGCGCGGCGTGCGGCTCGAGCCCGATCACCGCGGCGCCCTCTACCAACCGCGCGGCTGGCTCTACAGCTGGCTCTACTGGCGCAGCATCCGCAGGCCGCTCATTCGCATCATCAATCGCTGCTCGATCAAAAGGAACAACGGCCGCCTGCGATTGGCGCGCGTGCGGCCGCATTCGCAAAGCATCGGTGAGATGCTGCATTGGAGCGCGCTGCTGCGTCACTTGGAAACCCGCAAGCTGCCGGCCAAAAAGCGCTACGCTCCGCTCAATCTGCTGGCGGCGCTCGAAAGCGCCAAGCAGGGAGCGACTGAGATCGTTGGTCCCGACGGGGAGCCTGGATCCTATTTCAAGGCGCCGGCGGCGATGCGGCCGGCGGACGCCCCGACGGCGCGCCTCGAATATCACTGATGGCAGCGGGGATGGCGCGGCGGCTCGGCTAGCGCCATTACACCCCGGCACAGCCTTTTGGCGGTTTTGAGCGGCCGCTGGTGGCGACGAAAGCGCAGGGGGTGTGGGGGTGCCGCGGCGCCGGCAAAGCCAGCGCCGCTCTTCGCCCAAGCTCAATTGTCGAGGAAGGAGCGCAGCTTTCGGCTCCGGCTCGGGTGCTTCAACTTGCGCAGGGCCTTGGCCTCGATCTGGCGAATGCGCTCGCGCGTCACCGAAAACTGCTGGCCGACCTCCTCGAGCGTATGGTCGGTGTTCATGCCGATGCCGAAGCGCATCCTGAGCACCCGCTCCTCGCGTGGCGTGAGCGAGGCCAAGACGCGCGTGGTCGTCTCGCGCAGGTTAGACTGGATCGCCGCATCAATGGGCAGCAGCGCGTTCTTGTCCTCGATGAAATCGCCCAGATGAGAGTCTTCCTCGTCACCGATCGGGGTCTCCAGCGAGATCGGTTCTTTGGCGATCTTCAGCACCTTGCGCACTTTCTCAAGCGGCATGGCGAGCTTTTCGGAAAGCTCCTCGGGCGTCGGCTCGCGGCCGATCTCATGCAGCATCTGGCGCGACGTGCGCACGATCTTGTTGATGGTCTCGATCATGTGCACCGGGATACGGATGGTGCGTGCCTGGTCGGCGATCGAGCGCGTGATGGCCTGCCGGATCCACCAGGTGGCGTAGGTGGAGAACTTGTAGCCGCGACGATACTCGAACTTGTCGACGGCTTTCATGAGGCCAATGTTGCCTTCCTGGATCAGGTCGAGGAACTGCAGGCCGCGGTTGGTGTATTTCTTGGCAATCGAGATGACGAGGCGAAGGTTGGCCTCCACCATTTCCTTCTTGGCCTGGCGCGCCTCGCGCTCGCCCTTCTGCACGGCCTTGACGATGCGGCGGAACTCGGTGATCTCCAGGCCGGTCTCGGAGGCTAGCGTGCGAATATCGTCGCGGATGGTATCGATCTGGCGCTTCTCATGCTTGATGAATTGCCCCCACTTCTTGCCGACCCCCGACATGCGCTCGATCCAGGCCTGGTCGAGCTCGTTGCCAAAGTATTCGTCGATGAACTGCTGGCGCGGTACTCCGTAGCTGTCGGCCAGCCGCATCAGCCGCCCTTCCAGCGCCACCAGCTTCTTGTTGATGCCGTAGAGCTGCTCGACCAGGCTTTCGATGCGGTTGTTGTTGAGCGAGAGGCTCTTGACGTCTTTGATGATCTCATCGCGGAGCTTGTCGTAGGCCTTCTGCTGCTGGCGATTGAATTGCTCACTCGCCACCTGCATCTCGACTTTCTTGTCCTGCAGCTTCCGCAGCTTCTTGTAGGTATTGGCAACGGAGTCGAAGGTCTCGAGCACCTTGGGTTTGAGCTCAGCCTCCATGGCAGCGAGCGAGAGTGCATTCTCATAATCGTCTTCGTCGTCGAGTTCGCCCTCCGGTGGCGCTCCGTCGCCATCGCCGTTGAGGTCTTCGCCATTGGTGTGCGCCGGTGTCGGCGGCGCGCCCGTTGGTGGGGCGACGATGGGGGGAGGCACGGCCTTGGCCTCGGGTCCCTCGTAGGTGGCTTCGAGATCGATGATGTCGCGCAGCAGGATCTTGGCGTTCATCAACTCGTCGCGCCAGATGATGATGGCCTGGAAGGTGAGCGGGCTCTCGCACAGGCCGGCGATCATGGCCTCGCGGCCCGCCTCAATGCGCTTGGCAATGGCGATTTCGCCCTCGCGCGACAGCAGCTCTACCGAGCCCATGTCGCGCAGATACATGCGCACTGGGTCATCGGTGCGCTCAGATGGCTCGGCGCGCGTTTGCACCACGGCCGGCACGCTGGGAGCCGTGATCGCTCGGCCGGTATCTTCCTCATCGCCGCCAGCATCGTCGGCATCCGCAGGCGCGGCCGCTTCTTCCTGATCCTCGCTCTCGACCACGGTGATGCCCATGTCGGACAGCATCGACATGGTGTCCTCGATCTGCTCGGAGGACACCTCCTCGGAAGGCAATACGGCGTTGAGTTCATCGTAGGTGACGTAGCCGCGAGCCTTGGCGGTCTTGATGAACCGCTTGACGCCGGCATCGGAGAGATCGAGGAGCGGACTATCCTTCTCCGGCGCTTCGGATGGGGTGGGCACTTGGTCTTCGGACTTCTGCATCGCCATATAATGGGCTCCGGGGCAGCGCTTGCCGTGGATGCGCACGCATCGCCAATTCAAACATTACTGCGTGGTGGCTCGTGCGGGTGCGCCGATGCGCAACGCCAAACCACCCCGATCAGGCGGGCTGGCCCCGCCGGGTGAGAAACCTGTCGATGAAACCCACTGAGGCGGATTCCGCCAGGGCCGGAGCAGTGCTCGGTTGCCCTTGATGTGGGATTCGGAGCAGGCATACACAACTTCCGCCGTATTTCCTACCGTTGTTTTGCGTTGATTCCCTTCCTACCCTATGGGGGTTTCCCGCACCTTATGCGTCACGTGGTGGTCCCATGGGGCTCAGAGGCGGGGGCGCCATCGCCTTGGCCCCAGGCAAATCTTGCTGTTGCTGGCCTCGGTGGAAAAATAAAACTGTGTTCAGTCCTGGCTCTCCACCGACCGCAACGCCTGCGAGAGCTGTTGCTGGATCTCCACAATTTGCCCAAAAGCCGCCTCGGTGGGCTCCGCTGCGTAGGCCTGCTCCATGCCTTGCAGGTGGCGCTTTAGCTCGGTTTGGGTTTTGTGCATGGCCAGGGCATGCAACCACCCAACCTCGACCTCTGCAGCATCTGTCCCAGGTTCGGCAAATTTATCGCCTTTATGCGTGATTGCCCGCTCCGCCGCGGCAACGACGCTGTCGAGGCCGATGGCGCTCAGTTGGGTGCGTATTTGCACCGCGTCAAGGGGTGTACCCTGACTGAGCAGCCCAAGGAGGGCGTCGCGCAGGCGCGCGAGGGGCTTTGCCGTCAGGGGGATCTCAGCCACCTCTTCGCACTGCTGTTCGAGCAGCCAGGGGTGGTTCAGCAACGTGGCAATGAGCAGGGCTTCGCGTGTCGGCACCGGCAGCACGCGCTCGGCCAACTCGTTACTGCGCATCGGCGGCGGGCCGACGGCGGCGGCGCGCGGCAGGCCGCCCAAGCGCGAGCGCTCGCTTGCCCGCACGGCATGCCGCCAGTCGAGCTGGGTGTTGTTGCGGCGCCGATCGAGGAACTGGTCCGGGCGCCGGCCTGCGTTGCCTGCCAGTTGGCGCGTGAGTTTGCGGGTTCTGGCCCACAAGATCTCGCGTAGCTCACGCTCATAGTGGTCGCGAACGCCGCGATCGCCGATGCGCGCCACCAGGGCTTTGAGCCGCGCATCGAAAGAGGCGCGCTGTTCGGGCGTGGTCGCATCGCCTTGCCGCTCCTCGCGTTCGAGCAGCACGTCGAACAAGGGTCGTGCCTTTTGCAGCGCCTCGCCGAACGCCACGCCGCCGTGCTGGCGGATCAGTTCGTCAGGATCAAGACCGTCGGGCAGGAAGGCGAAGGCGACGCTGTAGCCCGGCTTCAGGTGCGGCAGCACGGTCTCGACGGCGCGAAAGGCCGCGTTGCGACCGGCCGCATCGCCGTCAAAGCACAGCACCGGTACGGGGGCCAGGCGCCAAAGGAGCTGTAGCTGGCTTTCCGTCAGCGCCGTGCCAAGGGGAGCCACGGTTTGCTGAAAGCCGGCTTCGGCCAAGCTGATCACATCCATATAGCCTTCGACAACAATGATCTGGCTGTGGTCGAAGGCGGGGCGACGAGCGTTGGCCGCGTTGAATAGGACCGCACCCTTGTGAAACAGCGGCGTATCCGGTGAATTGAGATACTTGGCGGGCGCCTCCGCACTCAGCGCGCGTCCACCAAAGGCGATGATGCGTCCTTTGAGGTCGCCGATCGGAAATATGACGCGGTGCCGGAAGCGGTCGTAGGCGACCGGGATATCGGCACCGCTGACCTGCATGCCGGCGGCAGCCATCTCGGCGCCGCTGTAGCCGGCTTTGGCCAGATGCTCCTTGAGCGCCGACTTGCTGTTGGGGGCATAGCCGAGACGAAACCGGCCGCAGGCCTCGGCGCTGAGGCCGCGGCGCTCGAGATAGCGCCGGGCCTCCTGGCCGACGGCTGCGGCAAGCTGCGTCTCAAAAAAGCGGCAGGAGGCTTCCATGAGGCCATAGAGCCGGCTGCGCTCGTCTTCCCTTTGCGTCTCCTGCAGCGAAACCTTCGGCAGGGGAATGCCGGCCTGCTCGGCCAGCCGTTCCACGGCTTCGGGAAAGCTCAGGCCTTCGCTCAGCATCACGAACTTGAAGATGTCGCCGTTCTGACCGGACGCGAAATCAAACCACGAGCCCTTGTGGTCGTTGACAAAAAAGGACGGTGTTTTCTCCTGCTTGAAGGGCGAAAGACCCTTCAACTCCCGGCCCGCGCGTTTGAGCGTGACCCGACGAGCGACCACCTGGCTAACCGGCAGCCGCGCACGGATCTCATCGAGCAGGGACGGCGAAAAGCGCAATTGGGCTCCCAATGGCTTGGGACATGGTGGCAACTCACATACGTGATTCGCTTGCAAGCGCCTTGCCCAGCGCGGGAAAGTGCCAGCGGGGCCACCGATTTCCACAGGGGGGCAGACACTCCCTCGCCGCCCCGGTCGGCCGCGCCACGGCGAGGGCGAGCTGGCTCGGCGCTGGTCGCCAGCGCGGTTTAGCCCGGCGCGGCGCCGACCCGGCGCCAACTCTAGGAGGCGGCCGCCTTCAGAAGCTCTTTCACGAGCCCGCTGGCTTGGCCGAAATCCATGCGTCCGGCGTGGCGCTGCTTGAGCGCGGCCATCACCTTGCCCATGTCCTTGGGGCCGCTGGCCTCGACCTCCGTGATGGCAGCCGCGATCGCGGCTTTGACGTCGGCCTCGCCCATTTGCTGGGGCAGGAACTCCTCGATGACGACAATTTCGCTGGCCTCCTGCGCCGCCAGGTCCTGGCGGCCGGCCTGTTCGTAAATGGCCAGCAACTCGCGGCGCTGCTTGAGCATCTTTTGCAACACGGCGGCGCTCTCCTGATCGGAGAGCGTGTCGGTGCGCGCGGCGATCTCGCGCTCCTGCAGGGCAGCGCTGATCAGGCGCAGGGCGCCGAGCCGCGGCCGGTCCTGCGCCTTGAGGGCTGCCTTGGTTTCTTGATGGAGTCGCTCGCGCATGGGTCACTCCGCCGCTGCCGCTGCCTGGATGTATGCCCACAGGCCGGGCGGTGCAAGGCGACGCTTGCCTCAGCCAGCCCGTTGGTGCTGTTGGCTGGCGAGGTGGCGCAGCGCCTCGGCGGTGGCCGCATCGGCCGGAAAGAAGGCTTCAAGGGCCAGCTCCGAGAGCGTGATGTCGAGCGGCGTGCCGAACACCGTGGTGGTGCTGAAAAAGGACAAGACGACGCCGTCGGCGAGCAGCCTGAAAGGCACCACGATGCCAGCGAAGTCTCCGCCCGAGCCGCTGCTCGGCCGCCCGGGCTGGGTGGGCGCGGGGTACTTGCGCAGCTCCTCGAAGAGGTCGGCAAGGACAGGGTCGGCGCTGAGATCGATCTGCCGGCGCAGGCGCTCCAGCAGGTGCTGGCGCCATTGCGCAAGATTGACGATGCGCGGCGCCAGGCCGTCCGGATGCAGGCTCAGGCGCAACACGTTGAGGGGTGGGCCGAGCAACTTTGGGGCGGCGCCGGCCAACAGTCGTTGCAGGGCCGTGTTGGCGGCGATCAGCTGCCAGTGGCGGTCGACGGCAAGCGCCGGATAGGGTTCGTGGCCGGCGAGCACGAGCTCGACGGCTGCGCGCGCCGATTGCAAGGCGGGATCCTCCAGCTGGCGTTCCGGAAAAACCGGGGCGAAGCCCGCCGAGACCAGCAGAAGGTTGCGATCCCGCAAGGGAATCTCGAGGCGTTCGGCCAGGTGCAACACCATCTCACGGCTCGGTTGCGCGCGGCCCGATTCCACAAAGCTTAGGTGGCGGGTTGAGATTTCCGCATCGCTCGCCAGGTCGAGCTGGCTCATGCGGCGGCGCTGACGCCATGTGCGCAGGTGATCGCCGATGGGTCTGGCGCTGGTCATGGACGCAACGATAGCCCAGGGCGACGGCGGGCTCCATTACCTCCCACGTCATCGACTTGCCCCGCAAGGGTCGGCAAAAGGCTGTCTACACAACCCAGATCAGGAGACGATCATGACCGATCCCACGGCCGCATCAGGCGGGGCGTACATCTATGTGGAAATGACGATCAACGATGCAGAGCGCTTCCAGCACTATACCGCGCTGTCCGCGCCGGCGGTGCATGCGGCGGGCGGCTGGTATCCCGTGCGCGGGGTCAGGCCGGAAGTATTGGAAGGTGAGTGCGATGCCCACCGCATCGTCCTGGTGGCGTTCGAGAGCGTGGACCGCGCGCGCGCCTTCTATCACTCCGCCGCCTACCAGGCGGCCAAGCTGAAACGAGCGGGCGCGGCCGATTTCAAGATGCTGTTGCTGCCAGGGTCCCCGCGACAGGAGCGTTGAGGGCTGTTCATCCGGCGACTATGCTTGCCGTCGAGCACCCCGGAAAGGAACGGCGCCATGGGAATGGTCGACGGCAAGATCGCAATTATCACGGGCGCCACCAGCGGCATTGGCGCGCGCACCGCCGAGCTGTTCGTCGCCGAGGGCGCCAGCGTCGTCTTCACTGGACGCCGCAAGCTGGAAGGTGAGGCGGTCGCCGCCAAGATTGGCAAGCAGGCGCAGTTCATTGCCGCCGATGCCACCAGCGAAGATGACTGGAACAGGGTGATCGACCACACCATCAAGACCTTTGGCCGCATCGACTGCCTGTTCAACAATGCAGGCGGTCCAGCGCCCACGGGGAGCATCGCCAGCGTGCCCGTCGCCGGCTTCGATGCCGCCATGGCGCTGCTGGTGCGGTCGGTGATGCTCGGTATGAAGCACGTGGCGCCCATTATGATGCGGCAGCGCGCCGGTAGCATCATCAATAACGGGTCGATCGCCGCGCATCAGACTGGGCGTTCTACCTCAATGGTCTATGGCGCCGCCAAGGCCGCCGTGAATCATCTGAGCAAATGCGTGGCGATGGAGCTGGGCGAACACAACGTGCGCGTCAACTCGGTGTCGCCCGGGGCCATCGCCACCGGCATCCTGCCGAAGGCGCTGGGCCTGGACGTGAACAAAGCCGACAAGCTGGCTGAGGCGATGCAGGAAGTATACGCCAAGGCGCAACCCATCCCCCGCTCCGGTGTGCCCGACGATATCGCCCAGTGCGTCCTGTGGCTGGCCTCCGATCGGTCGACGTTCGTCAACGGCACGGATATCGTCGTCGATGGTGGCCTGATTGGCGGCGCCATGTTCACCCCGCACCACGAGGGGCTCAAGCAGGTGAAGGCGAAGTTCGGCATCTGAGCCGGCAGCGCTGCATCGGAGGGCCATCGGCATGCCCTTGCCGCGAACCCCGGCGCTGACCGTGGATTGTGTCCTGATCGACGCCAGAGGCTGGGTGCTGCTCGTGCGGCGGGGCCATGCCCCCTACAAAGGGCAGTATGCCCTGCCCGGCGGCTTTGTGGAGCTGGGCGAGACGGTGGAGGATGCCTGTCGGCGCGAGCTGCGCGAGGAAACCGGCGTGCGCGCCAATAGGCTGCGTCTGATTGGCGTCTACTCCGATCCTGGGCGTGACCCGCGTGGCCACAGTTGCTCCGCAGCCTTCCTGGCGCGCGTGCGGCGGGCGCGGGCAAAGGCTGGGGATGATGCGGCGGCGGTCGAATGGGTGGAGCACTGGTCGCGATTGCCGCTGGCCTTCGATCACGCCAAGATCTTGGCTGATGCGCAGCGTCTGCTGCGCCAGCGGTCATGAGGAGAAGCGGCCCTACCGGCCGGCGAAAAAAGGACAGCGCTGATGGCAGAATTCGACGACAAGGTGATCCTGATCACGGGTTCGGCAACCGGACTGGGCGCCGCCATGGCGATCGGCGTGGCGCAGCGTGGCGCTAAGGCCGTCATTCTCAATTGCACGCGCAGCCTCAAGGAAGCCGAAGAGACCGCAGCGGCGGTGCGTCAGGCAGGCGCGCTGACCATGCTGGTGGTGGGTGATGTTTCGCAGGACGCCGATTGTCGCAAGATCGCCGAGGCGGCGGTTCGCTACGGCAGGCTCGACGTGCTCATCAACAATGCAGGCACCAGCAAGCATGTGCCGAACCACGCGGATCTGGATGGCCTCTCGAAGGAGGACTTCCTGCGCATTTTTGCCGTCAATACAGTGGGCCCCTTCCAGATGGTTCGCGCCTGCCGCAGCCTGCTCGAAGCCTCCAGCAGCGCCAATGTGCTGATGACCTCATCGATCGCCGGCGTGATGGGTGGCGGCTCCTCGGTGGCCTATGCGGCGTCCAAGGGGGCTCTCAATACCATGACCTTGTCGTTGGCCCGTGCGCTGGCGCCCAAAATCCGCGTCAACGCCATCTGCCCGGGCTTCATCGACACGCGCTGGTTCCGGCAAGGTATCGGCGAGGAGAAGGCCAACGAGCTGCGCGAGCGGGTCGCCAGGAATACGCCGCTGCAGCGGGCCGGCGCACCGGCGGACATCATTGGTCCGGCCCTGTTCTTGATCTCCGACGCGGCGCATCATATTACCGGTGAGACGCTGATGGTCGATGCCGGTATGCACTTGAACTTTGCGCCGCTGCGAGCGCGCTAGCGCGCCGTCCAATCGAGCCAGCGTTCAGAGCGAGGCCGCCAGTGCCGCGGCGGTCTCGCCGCCGGCGACCACCGGCACGATTTCGAACGCCGCTAGATCCGACCATTCGGCCACCCAACGCTGCAACAGCGTCACGTCGCTGGTTTCCATGAGCTGAAAGCAGCGGCTGAGATCGGCGGTCACGTGACTGCTGACGAAGGTCAGGCCAGCCGGCATCGCTCGACCCTTATCGCGCAGGCGACGATACACGGCCTTGGCATCCTGATTGCGCAATGTCTCGATGACCATGAACAGCATTGCCTGGCTCCGCCGTGAAAAATTCTCGTCGCTTACCTACCACGTAATCGACTTCACCTCCGCTGCGCTCGATCATACCCCACACGCACAGGAAAGGAGTTCAAGATGTCAGTGCAGCAATCCTCTCACTTTCTCCGCCGCGTCCTGATCCTCGACGCCGTCGCCAGCGGGGCCACCGCCGCGCTGCTCGTCGCCGCCGGCGGTCTCATCCACGGTATGCTCGGCCTGCCGCTCTCACTGCTGCGGGGGGCGGGCCTCGTGCTGCTGCCGTACGTGGCCTTCGTCGCCTTTGTGGCCACGCGCGAGCGCATCGGGCCGGCGGCGGTTTGGGTCATCATCGTCAGCAATGCGCTGTGGGCCAGCGCCAGCCTCCTGTTGCTGCTGCTGGGCGCGATCGCACCGACGGGGCTCGGGATTGCCTTCGTGGTGGCGCAGGCGGCCGTGGTGGCTCTGCTGGGCGAGCTGCAATACATGGGGCTGCGGCGGCCCCCCGCGCTGGCGACGTAAAGATCGGGCGCCATTGGCGGGTGCGCGCGGGTCCGGCGCGCGCACCCCGCGCCAGCGCAATGAGCCGGCAAATTACGCGCGCGCGGCGCGATTTGCGGTTTGCCGGGGGGGCTTGGTCGACTTGGCTCGGCGCCAGAACAGGCGAAACGCCAGCAGCGCCGTGGTCAGCCCGGCATAGAGGATCAGCTCGGCAGACCAGGACTTCTCGAGCATGATGAAATGCACCACCGCGGCGGCCGCGGCGAGGTAAACCAGCCGATGCAGCCGCTGCCAAGCGGCGCCGCCCAACCGGCGGATCATCGGCGCATTCGAGGTGAGGGCCAGCGGCACCAGCAGCGTGAAGGCCAGCATGCCGACGGTGATGTAGGGGCGCTTGACGATGTCGGCCCAGATGGCGCCGAGATCGAGGCCCTGATCAAGCACGCTATAGACTGTCAGGTGCAGCACCGCATAGTAGAAGGCGAGGAGACCGAGCGCGCGCCGCCAGCGCACCCAATTGGCGAGGCCGAGGCGACGCAGCGGGGTGATGGCAAGCGTGAGGATCAAAAAACGCAGCGCCCAGACTCCCAGCGTACGTTCCAAGGTTTTCTGCGGATCGGCCCCCAACTGATCGACGATACCCAGATAAAACGTCCAGACCGCCGGCAGCAGGCCGAGGAGGTAGATGCTGCGCCGCACTGGATCGCGCCCAAGCACAAGACGGCTCAACGCCGAACGGGGCGCGCGCGGTGCCGGCGGCATCCTAGTAGTTGGTCTTGAGGTCGAGCCCCGTATAGAGGCTTGCCACCTGGTCAGCATAGCCGTTGAACATCAGGGTCGGCCGCCGCTTCACAAACAGTCCGCTTTCACCGATGCGGCGCTCGGTGGCCTGGCTCCAGCGGGGGTGGTCGACCTTGGGATTGACGTTGGAGTAAAAGCCGTACTCGCGTGCGTTCTGCAGGTTCCAAGTGCCGGGCGGCTGCTTTTCGGTCAAGCTGATCCGCACGATCGACTTGACGCCCTTGAAGCCGTACTTCCACGGCACCACCAGCCGGATCGGCGCGCCGTTTTGGTTGGCAAGCGTCTCGCCGTAAAGGCCGACGGCAAGGATGGTCAGGGGATGCATGGCTTCATCGAGGCGAAGCCCGTCGACGTAAGGCCAAGGCAACGGCTGGAAGACGCCGCGCTGGCCCGGCATCTCCGCCGGCCGCACCAGCGTTTCGAAGGCAACGTACTTGGCGCTGCCTTGCGGCTCGAGGCGCTGCAGCACACTGGCTAGCGGTACGCCGACCCAGGGAATGACCATCGACCAGCCTTCCACGCAGCGCATGCGATAGATGCGCTCTTCGAGGGCGATGTCCTTGATGAGATCGTCGAGATCGTACTCGGCCGGCTTGCCGACGAGACCATCGACTTTCACCTTCCAGGGCTTGGTCTTCAAGGTGTGGGCGTGTTTGACCGGATCATCCTTGTCGGTACCAAATTCATAGTAGTTGTTGTAGCTGAGGATATCTTTCAGCGGGGTTTGCGCCTCGGTCGTGGTCGACAGCGGGCTGTTGGCCGCCGCCAAGGGTGCCGCCGCGCTGCGCGCTGGCAGCAGCGCACCCAGACCGAGCGCCGCAGCGCCGGCAATGAACTCGCGCCGGCGCAGATAGACCGAGTAGGCCGTAATTTCGGAACCGGCGATGTCGGCGGCGGGTTTGATCAGCATGAAGGGCCGTCCCAGTTTGCCATGGCTGTCTCAGATAGAGCGCTCCAGCGGGCAGCGGAAGGGGGAATTTACCGGCCTGACGGGCTTGTGAGGCGGCGTGAAAGCAGGCCGGTAGCGCAAAAATCAGAGAATGCCGTAGTTGGCGAACACTTCGGCTAGCTTTTGGCCGGCCCGCAAGTCCGCCAGACTGCGCCGTTCGCCCTTGGCCTTCTCCAGGGCGAGTTCGATCACCCGGGCTTCGATTTCCTGCGGCACCACGACCACCCCGTCGGCATCACCGAAGATGAGATCGCCGCTGGCGACGCGTACCCCCGCGCAGCGGATCGGCACGTCGACGGCCATGATCCGGCCGCGACCCTTGCTGTCGAGCGGGCCGATCCCGCCATGAAACACCGGAAAAGCCATGGCCCGGATAGCCTTGATGTCGCGCACCATGCCATCCATCAAAGCTCCCGCCGACCCGCGTACCTGCGCCGCCGTCGACAACAGCTCGCCCCATGGCGCCACGCGTGCGGGATTGGCACAGGCGAACACGGGGATCTCGCCGGGACGCAGCGAATCAATGAGGGCTATTTCGAGTTCATAGGGGTTGCTGCCGGGGGCATGGCCTTCCACTTCCATGAATTGGGCGGTGCGGGCGCGGCCGACCATGATGCTTGCCTCGTCAAGGGGACGGATGTGGGAGGGCAGGGCCTGGTCCATGACGCCGGCCACGTCGAGGCAGTCGGATAGGATCGAGACGAAGAGCGAGCTGCGAATCTCGGCCAGATCGTGGGGCATGGTCGTGGGCTCCCGTGCGCAAATGCTGCTGGTGGCCGGCTCAATTATAGGAGATCTTGCGGGGCCGCCAGCGGGCTGCGGCGATGGATGAGCGAGCGACGCGGTTTTGCAGAGCACCCACAACACGCGCGCCCTCCTCCTGCTCCTTGTTGTCGTGCTGGCTTGGGGCACCATGTGGCCCGTCAACAAGGCCTTGCTGGCCTACATGTCGCCGATCTGGTCGGTGGCGCTGCGCACCTACATTTCCATGCTGACGCTGTTTGCAATCTCGCTCTTTGTCACCGGACTGGCTCGGCCCAAGCGGCAGGACATGCCGGTTCTGATCAGCATGGTGGTGCTGCACATGGTGGCGTTCACCATACTCTCACAACTGGCTCTGCAGTGGGTGCCTGCCGGCCGTTCCGCCGTGCTGGCCTATACCAGCGTGCTGTGGGCGCCGATTGGGGCCGCCGTGATGCTCGGCGAGATGTTGTCGCGGCGCAGGATTCTCGGGCTCGGCATCGGCATCCTGGGTCTGGTTGCCATCTTCAATCCCTTTACCTTCGATTGGAGCGATCGGGCCGCCATCGCCGGCAATGCCGCCCTGCTGCTGGCGGCGATGCTGTGGGCGGCAAGCATCGTCCACAACCGCGGTCATACCTGGCATTCGACGCCTTTCCAGCTCGCGCCCTGGCAGGCGCTGGGAGCCGCTGCGCTGCTGACGCTGGCCGCCTATGGCATCGAAGGCGCGCCGGTCGTGAGCTGGAACGGCCGAGCGGCAGCGCTGTTGTTGTTTGCGGGCATTCCCGGCACGGCGCTCGCCTATTGGGCGGCGGCGGTTAGCTCCTCGGAGTTGCCGGCATCCACCACCTCGCTTGGTCTGCTCGGCACCCCGGCCGTGAGCGTGGGGGTCGCCTTGCTGCTGCTCGGTGAAGAGCCAACCTGGCCGCTGCTCGCCGCCCTGGCCTTGCTGATCGGGGGCATCTGCGTGGGCGCATCAGGCACGACGCGTGACCTGAAACGCTTGTGAGGCCGGCACCCCGGACGGTCGGCGGCCCGGCCGCTACGGCGCCCTTGACGGCGTGCGCCCTGGCGCCGGGGGCTGCCGATGCGCGGGCCGATTAGGTCAGCCGGCGCGCCGGGATTGACCAGGCCAGCGCCGCCCCGCAGGCGGCGAAAGCGGCGATGGTGAGAAAGGCGGCGCGAAAGGCGCGCTGAATGTCGGCATGGATGGTGGCTTGGCCGACGACGGCGGCCAGCGGGCCTTGCCGATCCTCCACCAACTGCGCAAACACCCGGCCGGTCTCGGCATCACCCAGCGAGATTGCCGCGAACAATACCGTGCCGACCAGCGCGGTGCCGGCGCCTGCCCCCACCGAGCGCGACAACTGGACCGATCCCACGGCTGAGCCCAGCGAGGCGGCGCCGGCAGCATTCTGCACTGTCACCTGCACGACGCCCATGACCGTGCCCATGAACAGGCCGCAAATGAATAGCAGCCAAGGCAGGGCGGCCAGGCTCAGGGTGTCGGCACTGACGGCGAACAGCACGAGCGTCGCGCACGCCAACATGAGCCCGATCGAGGGAAAGATGGTGGTGAGCCCCGTACGGCTAACGACGCGGCCGGTCAGCATGGAGCCGGCGCCGATGCCGAACACCAACGGCAACAACATCAGACCCATCGCCGCCGGCGTGGCGCCGCGCAGGACCCGGAAGTAGAGCGGCAGAAAAGTAATCAGCGAGACCAGGGTGGCGCCATGACAGGCGGCAAGGGCGTCGCTGCGCCACACCGTTGGATTGCGCAACAGCGTGATCGGCAGCAGCGGCTGGCTCACGCGCCGTTGCTGGCGGATGAGCACAACCAGGGCGAGCAGCGAAATCGCGGCCAGGGCGGCGATCGGGGGCAGCAGGCTCGCCTGCATGCGCTGCGCCTGATCGAGCGCCAGCAGCAGGGGCACAATGAAGGTGATAAACAGCAGCAAACCGAAGGTGTCGAAGCGCCAGGCTTGCTCGCGATAGGCGACGCGCTTGAGACGCAAGGTGAGTAACACCGCCAGCAAACCCAGCGGGATATTGATCAGGAATACACTGCGCCAGCCCAAATGCTGGGTCAGATAGCCGCCGACGACCGGGCCGAAGGTGCTGGAGGTCACCATCACGGAGGCCAGATAGCCCTGATACCGCGCGCGCTCGCGCGGCGGAATGCTCTCGCCGATCAGAGTCTGTGAGAGCGTCATCAGTCCGCCGCCTCCCAGACCCTGCACGATGCGGCCAATGGTCAACATCTCGACGCTGGTTGCCACGGCACACAACAGCGAGCTGACGATGAAGATCGCCAGGGCGATGAACATCATGCGCTTGCTGCCGTAAACGTCACGCAATTGACCGTAGACGGGCGCGGCAATGGTGGTGGCGACCAGATAGCCGACGATGACCCACGACACGCGGCCGACGTTGCCAAGCGAGGCGGCGATGGAAGGCAGCGCCGTCGCCACGATGGTCTGGTCGACGACCGCCAGGAACATCGGCAACATGATGGAGGGAAAGACGGTGCGGAACAGCTGGGCGGGGGTGGGTTCCTCTGCGCTGCCGTCCTGCATGCGGCCTCAGTCACGTCCGTTGGTGATCGCGATCAACCTGTCGAGCGCCCGCCCGGCGGCGCCGGATTCGATGGCACGGGCGGCGAGGGCGGCGCCTTCGAGAATGTTGGCAGCCTTGCCCGCCACCACGGTCGCGGCCGCGGCGTTGAGGATGGCGATGTCGCGCAGGGGCGTCTTTTTGCCGGCCAGAACCTCGCGGATGGCGGCGGCGTTGGCGTGCTCGTCGCCTCCCTTGAGGTCGGACAGCTTGGCCGGCGTCAGGCCGGCATCGGCCGGTGTTATTTCGAAGACCGTTACTTTGCCATCCTTGAGCTCAGCGACATCGGTGGCCCCCGTCGTGGTCAGTTCGTCCAAGCCATCGTGGCCGTGCACAACCCAAACGTGCTTGGCACCGAGATTGTGCAAGACCTGGGCGATGGGCTCGACCCAATGCCAGGAGAAGACGCCGACCACCTGACGTCTGACGCCGCCGGGGTTTGAGATCGGTCCTAGCAGATTGAAGATGGTGCGGATGCCGAGCTCGCCGCGGATTGGCGCCCAGTGCTTCATGGCGGGGTGATGCAGGGGCGCCCACATGAAGCCCACTCCCGCCTCCTCGACACAGCGGGTGATGCTCTCGAACGGCACATCGAGCTTGACGCCGAGGGTCGCCAGCACATCGGACGCTCCCGACATGGAGGAGACGCGGCGGTTGCCGTGCTTGGCAACCTTCACGCCGGCGCCGGCGGCGATCAGGGCCGCGCAGGTGGAGACGTTATAAGTACCGTGGCTGTCCCCGCCGGTGCCGACGATGTCGACGGCGTCCTCCGGCACGGCCACCCGCATCATGCGCGCGCGCAGCATCTGCGCCGCACCCGTGATCTCCTCGACGGTTTCGCCGCGCACACGCAGGGCCATCAGAAACGCACCCATTTGTGCCGGCGTTGCCGCACCGGCTGTCATCTGATCGAGCGCGGTGCGGATTTCGTCTTCGCTGAGTGTCGAGCCCTGCGAGACTTTCTGGATCAGCTGGCGCAATTCCTGCGAAGGTTGGGCGTCCATGGTGGTGGTTTTCAGGCGGCGTGTCGGGCGAGGCGGGTATTGCGACGCCGCGGCTCGAGACCGGCAAGATCGAGGAAGTTGGCAAGCAGGGCGTGGCCATGCTCGGAGGCGATGCTCTCCGGATGAAACTGCACGCCATGCACGGGATGCAGCTTATGCTGCAGGCCCATGATGAGCCCGCCGGTTTCAGCCGTGGCCAGAAGGTCGTCGGGGAGGCTGTGGCGCTCCACGATCAGCGAATGGTAGCGCGTAACCTCGAAGGTCTCGGGCAGGGACTTGAACACGCCTTTGCCGATATGGTTGATGGTCGAGAGCTTGCCGTGCATCGGCTGTGGTGCACGCACGACCTTGCCGCCGTAGGCCTGGCCGATGGCTTGATGACCCAGGCACACGCCCAGGATCGGAATTGACGGTCCGGCCCTGGCGATCAGCTCCAGGCAAATGCCGGCCTCGTTCGGCGTGCAAGGACCGGGCGAGAGCACGATCCCCTTGGGAGCCAGCTTGAGGACTTCGGCAACGCTAATCTTGTCGTTGCGGAACACCTCACAGTGAGCGCCAAGCTCGCCCAGGAAGTGGACAAGATTGTAGGTGAAGCTGTCATAATTATCGATCAGGACCAGCATGCCAACGGTTTACGGGAGCGATATGGCCGTGGTCAAGCCAGGGCTGAGCCTGTGCCGGATGGGCGCACCCGCGCCGTCAGTCGAGCAGGCGCGGAAACATGAAGCGCTCCAACCGGCCGGCCTTGGGCTTGAGCTGGGACCATTGGCTGGTCCGGAAGCTGATGACGGCAAGCCCGGCGGTTGGAAACTTGTTGGCTAGCCTGTGCAGGTTTTCAGGGTCGCCACGGCCGGAGAGCTCGATGGCCAGCCCGTGCATGCCGGGATCGTGACCCACGATCATGGCGCAGGTGATGTTGGCCTCAACCTTGCGGATGCGCGCAAGCAAGGTGCTGGGGGCGGCAAGATAGAGCGCATCCTCGAAATCGACGGTTGGTTCGTTGGGCAGTTTCGGCAAGACCAAAGCCAAGGTCTGCTGCGCGCGCACGGCCGTTGAGCAAAGGATCAGCTGCGGGGTGATGCCGTGCCGGGCCATAAAGGCCCCCATGCGCGGGGCTGCATCTTTGCCGCGTGCTGCCAAGGGGCGATCGAAATCCTGGATCGAAGCGTCTTCCCAGCTCGACTTGGCGTGGCGCAGCAGACAGAGGATGAGCATGCTGGCAACATATCGGTTAAACCCGGGCGGTAGAAGGGCGCGCTGCCGTGCACCCCTCCCCGGCGTTTGCGTTCACAGGCCGGCGTGGCGCGGCCGCATCAGAAATTGGCATTGAAGGCGATGCATGTGCGCACGCCGGAGCCGCGGAATGGAATGACGGCGTGCTCGTAGTAGGCCGGGAACAGGATCATCATGCCGGCCTTCGGATTGACCGTGATCTCGGTGGTTTGGTTCGGCACACGGTTCATGTGCGCACGCGGTCGCGGATCAACGAACATGATGGCGCCCTCCTCGGCGGACGCACCTTTGGGCGGCGGCGGCACGCTGACGTAGTAGACGCCGCTGACCTTAGCGTCGGGATGCACGTGCTGAAAATTGATGTCGCCGGCGCGCATGTTGATACCCCAGCCCCACAGCCGCAAGTTCAGTTTGGTCGGTGGCGCGTGACAGTTGGCCTCCAGGAACTTTGGGACGTACTCGTGCAGGGCCGCCTGCACGAGCTCGCGCACGGCGACGATTGCCGGCTCTTGGCGCGAGAACAGGGTGGTATCGGAGTGGTAGCCGCCGATGTTGCTGGTGGAGGGCGCGATGTTGGTCGTTGCCATCTCCAATTGCAGCATCAGGCGCTCGAGCTGTCCATTGAGGTCGGCGCAGTGGTTGTATTCGCGCATCATGAACAGGGTCGGGAAGTGCGACGCCAGCACCGTGTTGCAGACCTGCGGACGTTCGATCGTGTCCGTGGACATGGCTTGCCCCCCCTCGTCGCGAAGCGTGGATTTGCTCGAGACGCCAAGAAGCGAGCCTAGTGCGGCTGCCGGGGCGTTGGCACCAGCCTGCGGCTCAGGGCTACCATGCAGCAGGGGCATCTTGCGCTGGCTGCGAATTTGCGCCTACACGCCGACTCAGTTTTGCCCAGCAAGGAACCTGCCCAACAGGTCGATGACAGCGGTGGGCTGCTCCTGCTGCAGCCAGTGGCCGGCACCCTCGACCAGATGGCAGCCCAGCATCCGCGTGCAGGCGGTCGTTTGCATTTGCTCCAGCGCGCCCGGCACCTGAAAGGCGCCCCAGTCGCTCTTGCCGGCCATAAATAGCGCCGGCACATCGATGGCGCGGCCGGCAAACACCTGCTGCTCGCTCTCGAAGCTGCCGGTCGTGCGGCAACGATACCACTGCAATCCGCCCTGGAAGCCGGTGCGTGCGAACTCGGCGCTGTAAACGGCAAGCTCCGCATCGGGCAACCAGGAGCAGGCGGCGATTGCTTGCGGCGATGGCATCTGCGGGGCCACGGTCTCGGCCATGCCCTGGTCCAGACGCATGACGTAGTAGGTCGGCAGTTTGGCCAGCTCGCTCGCTGTCCAGGCCGTTAGCGGGTGCGGCGCGTTGCCTGTCCAGTCGGCGCTCTTGTAGTGATAGTAGGCACGCAGGAAGGCATGAATGCCCTGCGGGCAGTCGGCCATGTTGGCGTTGGCCGCGCGCGTCGAATAGTACCAGTGATAGTGTTTGCGCGGCGGATCGAGCGCCGCCAGCGCCGCGTGAATGTCGCCGGTCTGTGGGCGAGGTGGGGGCGCACGTTGGGGTTCAGGTCGGGCCTCAGGCCGATCTGCAAGTGACGATCTTGCCGGCGACCCCGGCGGGAGCTCAGCGTGGCTGCCGACGGCCAGCGCGGGGGGGCCGGTAAACGGGGCGCTCATCAGCACCACGGAGCGGAACACGTCGGGCCTCAGCAGGGCGCACCAGGCCGCGACCGGCGAGCCGAAGTCATGGCCGATCACGGAGGCGACCGAGCGATAACCGAGCGCGGAGAGGAGACCCAATGTGTCGCGGACCAGATTGATGACCCGGAAGCTGCTGAGGTCGCCGTCATAGGCGCCGTCCCAACCCGTGGTGCGTCCGTAGCCGCGCTGATCGGGCGCAAGGACGTGGTAGCCCGCCGCAGCCAGCGGCGCCATCACCTTGCGCCAGCTGTAGGCGAGTTCTGGAAAGCCGTGCAACAACAAGAGGCACGGGCGACCCGGAGCGGCGTCGCCGGCCTCCAGCACATGCATGCTGAGGCCGTTGCCGTTGTCGACGAAACGCGAGCGGATGCCCTTGGGCAGAGGCTCGTCGCGATAAGGCACCTGCGCACACATATGGCTTTGGCTCCAGCGACCCCTGCGAACTAACTAGGGCGGTTGCCGCGCTTGCTGCGGGCGGCGAAGCGAACCGCCTCCTCGGCTGCCTTGAACAGGGCCTTGGCCTTGTACTCGCACTCGAGCTGCTCGGCGCTGGGATCGCTATCGGCGACGACGCCCGCCCCGGCCTGGACGTAGATCATGCCGTCCTTGACGAGGGCGGTGCGCAAGACGATGCAGCTATCCATTTCGCCATCGGCCGAAAAATAGCCAACACAGCCCCCGTAGGGCCCGCGCTTTTCCTTCTCGAGTTCATCGATGATCTGCATGGCGCGCACCTTGGGTGCCCCCGACAGGGTGCCGGCGGGGAAGCCCGCCATCAGCGCATCCACGACGTCATGCCTCTCGTCCAGGGTGCCCACCACGTGACTGCCGATGTGCATGACGTGGCTGTAGCGTTCGATGGCAAAGCTCTCCTTGACGCGCACCGATCCGATTTGCGCGACACGGCCGACGTCGTTGCGCCCGAGATCGAGCAACATCAAGTGCTCGGCGCGCTCCTTGGGATCGGCCAGCAGCTCGCGTTCCAGCGCCAGATCCTCCTCCGGCGTCTCACCGCGCCGGCGCGTGCCGGCGAGCGGCCGGATCGTCACCTCGCCGTCGCGCACGCGCACCAGGATCTCGGGCGAGGAGCCGACGAGGGCAAACGCCCCGAAGTCGAGGTGAAACAGGAAGGGCGAGGGGTTCGTGCGGCGCAAGGCGCGATAGAGCGCCAGGGGTGGCAGGGCAAAGGGCGCATCGAAACGCTGCGACAGGACCACCTGGAACACGTCGCCTGCAGCGATGTACTCCTTACCCCGTTGCACCATGGCCATGTATTCGGCAGGCGTAGTGTTGGAGACGGCGTCGGGCGGCGCCAGCTCGATGCCCGCCATGCTGGTTGCATGCGGCAGCGGCGCGTCGAGCGCGGCAAGGACGCCGCGCAGGCGGCCGAGGGCGGCGGCATAGGCCGCCGAGGCGTCGATGCCCGGCACAGGACGCACGGGCGTCACGATCGCCATCTCGTCCTTGATGGTATCGAAGACCACCATCAGCGTGGGGCGAACGAAAACGGCGTCGGGCAGCTGCAAGGCATCGGGCTTTGACGTGGGCAGGTGCTCGACCAAGCGCACGGTATCGTAGCCCATGTAGCCGATGATGCCGGCGGCGATTGGCGGCAGCTCGGCGGGCAGTTCGATGCGCGAGCCAGCAAGCAGGGCACGTAGCGACTTGAGAGTGGGAGCGCTGTCGGCCCTGAAGGTGTTGGGCGTGGCCTGCGGACTGTGGTTGACCTCGGCTCGATTGCCGAATGCGCGCCAGACGATGTCGGGGGCCAGCCCGATGATCGAATAGCGACCGCGCGTGGCGCCGCCCTGTACCGACTCCAACAGACAGCTGAGCGGCTGCCCATCGCTGAGTTTGAGCATGGCCGATACCGGCGTCTCGAGGTCGGCGATCAGACGTGTCCAGACAACTTGCGCCGCACCGGCGTTGTAGCGCTCAGCGAACGCGCCACGTGACGGCTCGGTTTCGATGTCCTTGCTGAACGCCTCGAGCTTGGTCATGACTGGATCCTGGGCCCGACCCTCGGGGCCGCTATTCGATGCCCGCTCCTTCTGCTCCGCGGTCGCCGCCGAGCGCCTGCTTCAGCGCTTCCTGGTTCAGCGTAAGACCGTAGCGCGCCTGCAGGCCGGCGATGTACTCGGCCAGGATATCCGTCTGCAGCTGCCGGTTGAGCTCGGTCTTCAAGGCAGCGGTCTGCTCCGGCGTGGGAGCGGGTGCCGGGATGATTTCGCTGACACGAATGATGCTGCGTCCTTTGCCGTCGGTGGTGGGCGCCGAGGCCGCCCTGCCCTTGGGCAGGGTAAAGGCCTGCTGCACGGCGTTGGCGGTGAGACCCGGCGGCGACGTCGAGCGCGTCACCGGGTTGGTCTTCTCGGCCTTGGCATCGGCGGCGATTGCCACCGCCTCGAAGGCCTCGCCCTGATTGAGCCGATCCACGAATTTTGTCGCCAGACTGCTGACCTCGCTGCGGCGTTGCTGGTCCAGGAATTGCGTCTTCACCTCAGCCGCCACCTCCGGGAAGGTTTTCTGCTGCTCGGGGGTGACTTGCAGCACGTCAACCCAGGCGTAGCCGCCGTCAGCCAGCTCCACGGCTTCCGCTTCTATGCCGGCATTGCCGCTGAAGGCAGCTTGGGCAACTTTTGCCGCGTCCGCCTCAGCGACGGCCGGCTTGCCGTCGGCGGTCTTGCCCGTGCGATCGATATCGGCGATCTCCAGGAAGGGCAGCTTCAGTTTTTCGGCGATCTCCCTGAGCGGCTTGCCCGAGTAGCGGTCGTTCTCAATCGCCTCGTGCAGGGCCTGCAACTCGAGATTGGCGCGCTCCTCGACAAGGCGGTCGCTGATCTCGCCTTTGACGTCCTCGAAGCTACGCTGTTTGCCGGGCACGATTTCGGCTACACGCAGCAGCACGGTCGCAAACTGGCCGTCGACCGGCTGCGACAGCTCGTCTTTCGGCAGCGCAAAGGCGGCAGCGGCGATCTTGCCGTCGATCATGTCCCGTTTGGCGAGCAGGCCCAGCTCGATGTCGCTCTCCTTGAAGCCGAGCTTGGCGATGGCCTCGGCAAGATTGCCGGCTTTGCTCAACTCGGCATAGGCGGCCTCTGCCGCCGCCTTGTCGGGGAAGGTGAGCTGCGTGATCCGCCGCATCTCGGGAACGTTGAATTTCTCCTTGTCGGCGTCGTAGCCAGCCTTGAGCTCCTCCTCGCTGACGCTCGTGCGCTGTTTGGCAGCATCGCGCGTCAGGGCCAAGACGTTGATCTTGCGCCGTTCCGGGGCGGTGAAGCGGGCCTTGTTTTGCTCGTAGTACTCGGTGAGCTTGCTCTCCTCGGGTTCGGCCAAGGTGATGAGCTTGTCGAAGTCCGGGGTGAAGAATTCAATGACACGGCGTTCTTCGCGGTAGCGATACAGGGTCTCCAGCATCGCTTGCGGCGGCGCCAGGCCGCTCAGCAGGCTTTCGGTCAGCTGATCGCGCAACTCCTCCTGACGACGCGTGGTGACGTAGCGGCCCTCGGACAGGCCGATCTGACGCAGGAAGTTCTGGAACAGCTCCTTGGAGAATTTGCCGTCCGGACCCTGGAAGCCTGGGTCATTGCGGATGATTTCCGCCATCCCCTGATCGGACAGCGCCAGCTGGAGGTCACGCGCGTGGTGATCGATGGCGGCGGCCGAAATCAGTCGCGACAGCGCGCGCTGCTCGACACCGAGCATCTTGGCTTGTTCGCTGGTGAGCCGACGCCCGAAACGGCGTGTCAGCGAAGCCATCTCATCCTGATAGGCCTGGCGATAATCGTCTACGGTGATCTGCGAGCTGCCGATGGTGGCAAGCGTGCCGCGGCCGACATTGCGGACGACGTCGCCGATGCCCCAGACGGCAAAGGCGATGACCAACAGGCCAAGCAGTCCTTTGGCGAACCAATTGAGCGCGCCGCGGCGCAAGGAGTCGAGCATGGTCTCATTTCCAAATGCGGGTGCGCGCCGATGGCGAGGATGCGGCCGCGCAATAGCGGGCGTCAATTAGCACATCTTGACGCGCATGCGCCGGATATTATGAACCGCAATGGGCGCCAGCAAGAGCGGCGGGTTTGAGGCCTAGAACCCCAAGCCCTGCCGGAAATATTGCCGGAATGTCATGCGGCCGAAAAGAGGTAGCGCAGATGGTAGATGAAGCCCGGGTCCGGCCGCTGATTGCCGGCAATTGGAAGATGAACGGATCCATGGCCTCTCTCGCGGAGGCCCTGGCGGTGCGCGACCGCTTGCGGGAGCCACAATTTGCGCCCGGGGTAGACGTGATGATCTCACCGCCCGCGCCTTTCCTGGCCGTGCTGGTGCGCGAAGCCACGGGCGGGCGCCTCCTATTTGCAGGTCAGGATTGCCACGCCGCGCCGAGGGGTGCCCACACCGGCGACATCTCGGCAGAGATGCTAAAGGACGTGGGTGCCAGCGCGGTGATTGTCGGCCATTCCGAGCGCCGCGCCGATCACGCTGAGCGCGACCAGGATGTGCGCGCCAAGGTCGAGGCGGCGCATCGAGCGCAGCTCACCGCCATCGTCTGCGTTGGAGAAACCGCGGGGGAACGGCGCGCCGGCTTGACCCTGGCCGTGGTCGGCAGGCAGCTCGCAAGGTCGCTACCCGACCGGGCGAGCGCGGCCGACACCGTGATTGCCTACGAACCGGTCTGGGCCATCGGCACCGGGCTGACGGCCAGCGCCAGCGATGTGGCCCAAGTGCACGGCTTCTTGCGCCAGGCCTTGCAACAGCGTTTCGGCGGCGAGGGTGCAGGCATGCGTGTGCTCTACGGCGGCTCCGTCAAGCCCGACAACGCGCAGGAACTGTTGGCGATCGCCAACGTCAATGGCGCGCTGGTCGGTGGGGCCAGCCTCAAGGCTGCCGATTTCCTCGGCATCATTGCCGGGTGCGGTGCTTGACCGGGCAACCCGAAACAGGGCTTAGTCGCGGCTCAAATCACCGTCCCGTGCCAATCACCGCTGCGTGGAAGCGCATGACCCGTTTCGGCATCGTGCTTGGCGTTCAAGCCCTGGTGGCGTGCTGCGGCCCGGCTGCCGCCGCGACGCTCGAGCAGGAGGCGTGTGCCAGGCTCAAGACCGAACTCATGCAGCTCGAACTGGGTGGCACGCGCGGCAGCATGGCCAAGGGCCCGGAGTGGGCCAAGGTCAACCTGCCAGCTGACAAGCTGCAGCAGATCAAGCGGCTGATCGAAGTCGAGGAGCAGATCCTGTTTCGCTGCCAGGGCAAGCCGCTTGTCGTATTGCCCGAGGGCGTGGATGGGGAGGCCGCCGCCGTCACCGACCGCAAGGAGGGTGTCGCCGCCACGCCGGCCAAGGAGCCGCCGAAGGCTCTGCCCCCTGGCAAGGCTCAAGGCCCCGCTTCTGGCCCCGCTTCTGGCCAAGCGTCTGGCCAAGGTCAGGCCAAAGCCCCCGCACCGCCTCACCCGAAGGCGGGAGGCCCTGCCGCCAAGCCACCGGCCGGCCCTGCGGCCAGTAAGACCGGCGCGGCCAAGGCTGCCGAGCCGCCGATCACCTCGACCCAGCCCAAGCCAAAACCCCTTCCCGCCGCCCCCAAGGCAAAACCGAAAGTGGATGATGCCTATAAGCCCGCTCCGGTTCCCCCGGGGACCGACCCCTTCACCGCCAAGCCCTAGCCCGGCGGCGCCCGCGGGGCTGGTGGCGCCAGCCGGCGTGGTGTAGAAGCCCCGGGGCCCCAGCCGCAACCGAGAGCCAGTGCATGACGACCGTCCTGCTCATTATCCATTTGATGATCGCTGCCGCGCTGGTGGGCGTCGTCCTGCTGCAGCGTTCCGAAGGCGGCGCGCTTGGGATTGGCGGCGGTGGCGGGTTCATGACGGGACGGGGGGCGGCCAATTTTCTCACCCGCGTGACGGCTAGTCTGGCGGCCGCGTTTTTTGCCACCAGCCTGCTGCTGACGCTGTTGGCCTCCCGATCGACGGCGCCGGGCTCGATTTTCGATCGCCCGGCGGGCGCACCGTCCGCCGGTCAATCAACGCCTGCGGCCGAGCCCTCCGGTTCGCAGCCGGCAACGCCGCCGAGCGGGCGCGGCATTCTCGACCAGCTGCAGCCGTCGGCCCCCAGTGCTCCGAGCGTGCCGCAATCCAAGTAGCGCCTGGCCCGTGATCGCTGCGGCGCTTGCCGCCCGCAGCACCAGCGGCAAAGCAAGGATCGGCCGGCGGCGCTCGCGCTGCTGCGAGATGGCTCCGATCCGGCTCTGACATCAGTCACCCACGGGTCCAACACGGCGCTTGGGCGGCGGCGTGCCAGGCCGGCAGAAGCGGCGGCCCGGCGCGGCGTTGCAGGCGAGACTAGAACGGGTCGGTCGGATCGAACTTTGGGCGGCGCTTCTCGCGCAGGGCGGCCAAGCCTTCCTGCACCTCCGGTCCTGAAAAACCCATGAATTCCATGGCGAGCGAGGCATCGAAGGTCGGCCCGGCCGTGCGCAACCAATTGTTGAGCGCGTGCTTGGTCCAGCGCACCGCGGCCGGCGGCATGTCGCGCAATTTCTCGGCTGCCGCCAGCGCCGTCTCCACAACCTTGTCATCGTCGGCCAGCAGTGAGACGAGGCCGACGCGTTCCGCCTCCGCGCCGGAGAGGGCATCACACAACAGTAGGTAGTATTTGGCCTTGGCCATGCCGCACAGGAGCGGCCATATGATCGCCGAGTGGTCCCCTGCCGCCACCCCAAGCCGGGTGTGACCATCGATGATGCGAGCGTTGCGGCCGGCAACCGAGATGTCGGACAGCAACGCGGCCGCCAGACCGGCGCCGACGCAAGGGCCCTCGATGGCGGCGACGATGGGCTTGCTGCAGTTGATGATGTTGTAGACGAGATCGCTCGCCTCTTTCCAGACCCGGGTTCGGGTCGCCCAATCGCGCGCCATCACCTCGACCATGCCGAGATCGCCGCCGGCGGAGAAGACCCCACCCTCGCCGCGCAGGACCGCCACTGAGGTTGCAGGGTCGCGGTCGACGTCGCGCCAAACCTGAGCCAACTCAGCATGGCCGTCACCGTCGAGCGCGTTGAGCCTGCCCGGCTTGGACAGAATGATCTCCAAGACGCGCGGTCGTGGTCTGGCGAACTTGAGCGCCTTGTAATGGCTGTAGCGGTCGGTCATCACTTGCTCCTTTTTTCCGGGCGCCTGGCAACGAGCCGGCGCCGGGCTGGGCCAACCCCCGTCGCTGGCGACCTTGGCCGCCTTTCGCTGCCGTCCGGTCAGGCACCAGGCGCCGCCCCAAACCCATAGGCGAGCCGGGTGCCCTGATCGATGGCGCGCATGGCGTCGAGCTCGGCTGCGCGTTCGGCGCCGCCGATCAAATGCGCCCTGCGGCGGCGGGCGCTGAGCGCGTGGTAAAGGTCGCGCGCCGGCTCCTGACCGGCGCAGATGATGATGCTGTCGGCCGCAATCACCTGCTGCCTGCCGTCGACCGCAATATGCAGGCCGGCAGCGTCGATCCTCAAGTAGCTGACGCCACTCAGCTGTGTCACGTTGCGCTTGGCCAAAGCCAAGCGCAGCGCCCAGCCGGTACTGAGGCCAAGCGAGCGCCCCATGCGGCCCAACTTTCGCTGCAGCATGACGATCTGCCGGCCCGAGTTTGCCGCGGCTGGCTCGGTCAGGCCACCGCGGCCGGCGATCTTGGCATCGATCCCCCATTCGTCATAAAATTGCGCCACTGGCGTTGCCTGGGCCAGCGGCGGGGCACTCAGATACTCGGCCACATCGAAACCGATGCCGCCGGCGCCGATGATGGCGACACGCTCGCCTGCCGCCTTCGCACCCGTCAGCAACTCGACGTAGCTCACACATTTGCTGTGTTCGATGCCCGGGATCTCGGGAAGGCGCGGCGTGACACCGGTGGCGATCACGATTTCATCGAAACGGGCGTCTGCAAGCATGGCCGCATCTGGCGCACAACCGAGCCGCAAGCTGACGCCGAGTTCGGCGATGCGCGTGCGAAAATAACGCAGTGTCTCGTCGAATTCTTCCTTGCCCGGCACATTGCGTGCGAGATTGAGCTGCCCACCGATCCGCTGTTCCGCTTCAAACAGCGTGACTTGGTGCCCGCGCTCGGCAGCCGTCACCGCGCAGGCAAGGCCGGCTGGGCCGGAACCGACCACGGCGATCCGTTGCAGGCTTGCTGGCGGTGCTTGATCGAAATCGAGCTCGCGGCCGGCCTTGGGATTGACGAGACAAGTCGCTGCGCGCTCGGAAAAGATGAGATCGAGGCAAGCCTGGTTGCAGGCAATGCAGACGTTGATCTTATCGCTGCGGCCGTGGCGGGCCTTGTTGGCGAATTCGGGATCAGCTAGCAGCGGCCGCGCCATGGAAACGAGATCTGCGTCTCCGCGCGCTAGAACCGCCTCGGCGAGCTCGGGCGTGTTGATGCGGTTTGATGCCACGACCGGAATGGTGACGGCGGCTTTGAGGTGGCGCGCCGCGAAGCTCCAGGCGGCGCGTGGTACCCTCTGGGCAATGGTGGGGATGCGCGCTTCGTGCCAACCGATTCCCTGGTTGATGATGTTGGCGCCCGCGGCTTCCACGTTGCGGGCAAGCGTGCCGATTTCCTCGCCGGTCAGCCCGCCCTCAACCAGGTCGATCGATGAGAGGCGAAAAATCACCAGGAAATCGCCGCCGGTGCGCTGGCGTACCCGTCGCATCACTTCGGTCGGAAAGCGCAGCCGATTTAGCAGGCTGCCGCCCCATTGATCGTCGCGGTCGTTGCTGCGGGGTGCGGTGAAAGCGTTGATCAGATAGCCCTCCGAGCCCATGATCTCGACGCCGTCGTAGCCAGCCTCACGCGCGAGCGCGGCGGTCGTAGCGTAGTCCTCGATGGTGCGGACGATATCGGCCTCGGTCATGCGGCGCGGAGCGTTCGGATTGATCGGCGAGGCGATGCTTGACGCACCGACCGCGGCTGCGACCTTGGCGTAGCGCCCGGCGTGCAGGATCTGCAGGGCGATCTTGCTGCCACAGGCGTGCACGGCCGCAACGATCGGCCGATGCTCGGCGATCTGTGCCGTATGATTAAAGATCGGTCCGGTTCGTTCCAGCCGACCCTCTTCGTTGGGCGAGAAGCCGCCGGTGACGATCAAAGCAACACCGCCCTTGGCGCGCTCTGCATAAAAGCGGGCCATGCGTTCGTTGGCACGGTCGAGCGTTTCCAGCCGCGTGTGCATGGAGCCCATCAGCAGGCGGTTCCTCAGCGTCATGAAGCCGAGATCGAGCGGCTGCAACAGGCGCGCAAAGGCCGTCATGGGCTGGCCGCGGGCGGGCTAAGGCGCTCAAGATGGCCCGTGTAGCCCGATGCGGTCGCGGCTTGGCCGGCATCAGATGCTGCCGATGCTCTGCGAGGCCTGCCGCATGATGGCCGCCGTGTCCGCGATCTCGCTGAAGATCCAGTCACGGAAGGCTTTGACCGGGGTCCGCTTCTCGTGGCCCTTCTGACAAACAAAAAAGTAGGAACGCCCCGGCAGCGGGATCTCGGGTCCGAACGGGACGATGAGGCGGCCAAGGCCGATATCACGCGAGGCAACCAGTTTGTAGGCAAGCACCACGCCGGCGCATTCGCTGGCAGCGTCGAGTGCATGATCGGCGACATTGAGGCGCAGCCCACGCGTGGTGTCGATGCCAGCGACGCCCGCCATTTGGAACCAGTCGGACCAGGTGGGCACCACGCCCGGCAGATCGACCTGGATCAGGGTAAAGTGCACGAGGTCCTCGGGCGAACGCAAGGGATGCGGGCCGTCAAGCAGCTTCGGGCTGCACAACGGCAGCAGCCATTCGTCGGAGAGCTTTTCGACGTAGAGGTCAGGGTGAACGCCGGCACTCAGCCTGATGCCGACGTCGACACCGTCGGCGGCGAAGTTGGCGTAGGCTGAGCCCGCGGAGATCCGCGTGTCGATATCGGGGTGCTTGACGAGAAAGCGATAAAGTCGCGGTGCCAGCCATTTGGCCGTCAGGCCCGGCGTGGCGCTGACGACGAGGACGCGATCCTGCCGGCTGGGCTCGAGACGCGCGACGGCCTGGCGCAGACTTTCAAAGCCCGTCTGGATGCCGGGGTAGAGCAAGCGGGCGGCATCGGTGAGTTCGATGGCGCGGGCACGCCGAAAAAAGAGCTTAAGACCCAACAGGTCCTCAAGCCCGCGAATCTGATGACTGAGCGCGGCCGGCGTGACGTTGAGCTCGGCAGCGGCCTTGGTGAAGCTCAGGTGCCGGGCGGTGGCCTCGAAGGCCTTCAGGGCGTTGAGCGGGGGCATCGGGCGACGCATGGGATGATTAAGGTTCTCTCATCTCTGACGCGAGATATGGTCGTTTGTAAACCTAGTCTATCCGACATATTTCTAGTTGCAAGACGTCACGGACATGAGGAATGCTAAAATGAATATCCCGACAAATTGGCGCCTGGCCGAGATCACGCCCGAGGAGATCGCGGCGCTCAAGCGCGCCGCCCACCTCGAGCGCTCACAGGTGGCGCGGGAGCTTTTGCGGGGTGCCTTCGGCTGGCTTGCCGGGCTCGTCCGTGAAGCGGGCCGCGCGGCGCGGCTGAGCGAGGCGCCGAGGCCCTACGGTGGGCCATCGACCCGCTCGTGCGGCTGAGGCTTGCCAGCCCGCAAACCCTTGAGGAGGTTTCCCATGACTTGCAACACGCAAACCCTCGCCGCCAGCCACAATGGTGTGGCCTCTATCGGCCAGCGGCTGAGCGACATCGGCAAAGGCCTGTGGCGGGCCTATTGGCGCCGCCGGTCGGAGCGCGCAACCATCGTGCAGTTGCACGCGCTTCAAGACTACGTTTTGCACGACATCGGTATCGACAGAAGCGAGATCGAATCGGTGGTGCGCACCAGATCCAGGGGGCGCCGGCAACGGTTCGAGAGCGTCTGAGGTCGTCGGCGGCGGCTGGGGTGGGCCGCGCCAGCGCTCATAACGGCCGCCACTTGATCGAGCAGCCGACGCTCAGGAGCTGCTCGGCCGGCCCGTGGCCCGTCTGCGCGATCAAGGCCATGGCCTCGTAAAGCTCGCGCCGCGTAACGGGTAGCAAAGTCGTGCGCGATGCGTCGAGGCGGCCACGGTAGGCAAGTTCCAGCTCGCCGTTGAAACCGAAGAAATCGGGCGTGCACACGGCCCCATAAGCGCGGGCGACGTCCTGCGTTGCATCGATGACGTAGGGAAAGGTGAAGCCGTGCTGGCGCGCGAAGGCGTGCATATTTGCAAACGAGTCGGCGGGATAGGCGGTGGTGTCGTTGGGCATGATGGCAATGCTGCCGACCCCGAGCGCCTGCAGCGCCTGTGCCTCTGCGACAAAGCGGCCGACGATTGCCTTCACGTACGGGCAGTGATTGCAGATGAAGGCCACCAGCGTACCGTTGCGGCCGCGCACGTCGCCCAGCGTATGCGTGCGACCATCGACGCCAGCAAGGGCGAAATCGGCTGCGCGCATGCCAAGCCTCAGTAAAGGAGGTTCGTTCTCTGCCATTGCCGGCCTCAATGTTTGTTGTGTGCGTGGCAGTGCCGTTGAAGCTGTTGGCCGTTTGCCGCCGCCAGCTAAGGCTGCAGCGCTCGCTTTTTTCCGCAGCTCCCACGGCCATGACCACTTAGCTATTGTACCGTGTCGGCCCTTCGCCGTCTGCCGTTTGCAGATAGGTCACCGCGCCGCCGGGCGCCGTGGCCTGGGCCCGCGGCCGAACAGCCCATGAGCACGCCCTGATTGGCCAGCATGCGCTTGGCTGCCCAGCACCTGCAGCAGAGCCATCGCAAAAGACGGTGCTCTTGCAGGCCGTGGCACACAGGCATGCCGGCCCTGCTGCGGCCGCTGTGGATCAGCGTTTGGGGTAGACGGCGATCATCTCGAGTTCGACGCGTGCACCGGGCGTGGACAGCTGGTTGACGCACACCGTGGTGCTGGCCGGTGTCCAGGCGCCGAAATACTCCGCCAGCACCGCCACCATGCCGTCCATGTCGCGCATGTCGGTCAGGTACTTGGTGACCTTGACGATGTCGGTCCAGGTGAGGGCCTGATGGTCGAGGATGGTCTTGATGTTTTCCATGGCCAGCCGCGTCTGCTCGGCGATCCCTACGGGGTGCTGGTGCTCGTGCAACTCATGCGGGTGGCTGTGATAGAGCGGGGAGGGGGTGGCGCCAGAAATGAACAAGAGCTCGCCCGGCGGCGCGACGCGGATCGCCGGCGCGTAGGGCATATCTTTGACCCGCTCCGGCCGCGTCTGGATTTCGCCGAGGCTTGGGTTGCTGGGCGACGACCTGTAGGCCGGGCCGCGTTCTGTCATGATGTGGCTCCGCTGGGCAATCGGCTCGGTGCGCATCCTGCCCCAGCAGCTCCGGGGCATCAATCCGCTGCCGCAGCCTGTCCAGACGCCGCCAGTGCCGGGACGACCAGGCGTCACACCGGCAGGGGGCCGTGACCCCAGGGGGTGCGCTTGGTTGGCTGAGGCTCGGGGCGCCAGGGGGTTGTGCGGCTTTTGCCGCCGGCAAGCCGCCGCTCGGCCGTCGCTCTCCTGGCGGCGCGGAAGGGGCTTTGCGTGAACCGCAGGCCCCAAGTGCTGCCTTGCAAACCGCCGTTGGCGCACCATCGCTGCCCCTGTTTCCGGCTCGGTGGCATGTTAGCCTAGGGGACGCGCAGGTCTTTTCAGGGAGGGCAGTGCCCATGCAGCAGAGCGCAATTGAAGTGCGCCCGATCGCCGGTGCACTCGGCGCCGAGATTGGCGGGGTCGATCTTAATGGAGAGGTCAGTGACGCGGCCATTGCCGCCATTCGGCGCGCCTGGCTCAAGCATTGCGTGATTTTCTTCCGCGATCAGGCGCTGGCGCCGGCGCAGTTTCTGAGCTTCGCCCGGCGGTTCGGCGAGATCGTTGAATATCCTTTCATCAAGGGCATTGAGGGTTTTCCGGAGATCATCCCGGTCGTGAAACTCGAGCATGAGACGACCAACTTCGGTGGCATCTGGCATTCCGACACCTCCTATTTGCCCAAGCCACCCATGGCCACCATGCTGATCGCGCGCGAGGTGCCTCGCCACGGCGGCGACACCATGTTCGCCAATACCTACTTGGCTTATGAGACACTGTCGGATGGCATGAAGCAGATGCTCGAGGGATTGATTGCGGTCAACAGCTCGCGGAAAGCCGATGCCAGTCGCACGCGCGAGGATCGCGTCAAGGATATGAGACGGGACGACGCCCTGCAGGAGTACGTCGGCGAGCATCCGGTGGTGCGCACGCATCCCGAAACCGGCCGCAAAGCTCTTTATGTGAACGTCGCCCATAGTATGCGTTTCAAGGACATGACGGAGGCGGAAAGCGCGCCGCTCCTCAACTATCTCATCCAGCACCAGACCCGACCGGAGTTCACCTGCCGATTCCGCTGGCAGGTCGGCTCGATCGCCTTCTGGGACAATCGCTGCACACAACACAATCCTGTCAACGACTACCATGGCTATCGGCGTGCCATGCACCGCATTACGCTTGCCGGCGACACACCTCGCTAACGAGTGGCCAGCCATGACCAAGACGACGCTGCGGAAGATCGAGAGCACGGACGAAGAGCAGCTGTTGCGCAGCATCGATCGCTGGCTGGAAAGGGATGTCAAGCCGGTCGTCAAGCAGTACGACCACGACGACCTTTATCCCAGCGAGATTGTCGAGCAGATGAAGCGATTGGGACTGTTTGGCGCAACCATCAGCCCGGAGTACGGCGGGCTGGGTCTGCCGGCCAGCACCTACGCGCAGATTGTGATGCAGATATCGAGCGTGTGGATGGCGATCACCGGCATCTTCAACTCGCACCTGATGCTGGCGTTGGCGATCGAGAAATTCGGGACTGCGGCCCAGAAAGCGAAGTGGCTGCCTGCGCTCGCCAGCGGCGAGGTGCGCGGTGGCCTTGCCCTCACCGAGCCCGACGCCGGGACCGATCTGCAGGCGATCCGCATGACGGCGCGACGCGACGGTGACCACTACCTGATCAATGGCACCAAGACGTGGATCTCCAACGGCATCGAAGGCTCGTGCGTGGCCCTGCTGGTCAAGACCGACCCGCAGGCCGAGCCCCGCTACAAGGGGATGAGCCTCTTCATCGCCCCCAAGATGTCTGGTTTCCGCGTCGGCAACAAGCTGGAGAAGCTCGGCTACAAGTGCATCGATTCCGCTGAGCTGATTTTCGAGAACTACCGCATCTCTGCGGACCACTTGATCGGTGGCAGCGAGGGCCAAGGTTTCTTTCAGGCGACCGGCGGGCTGGAACTCGGGCGCATCAACGTCGCCGCCCGGGGCGTCGGCATCGCCGAGGGTGCGCTGCGATTGGCGACCGAATATGCGCAAATACGCCGGACTTTCGGCAAGCCGATCTGCGAGCATCAGGCGATCCAGCTCAAGCTCGGGGAGATGGCGACGCGGGCCCGGGCGGCGCGATTGCTGACGCTCGATGCGGCCGCAGCGTTCGATCGCGGCGAGCGCTGTGACCTCGAGGCCGGCATGGCCAAGTATTTCGCCTCCGAAGCGGCGCTGGAGAACAGCACCGAGTCGCTGCGCATCCACGGCGCCTACGGCTATTCCAAAGAATACGACATCGAGCGGCTGTATCGCGACGCTCCGCTCACCTGCATCGGTGAGGGGACCAACGAGCTGCAGCGGATCATCATCTCCAAGCAATGGATCAAACGGAACCCAATCGCATGAAGCCGCTGGAGGGGATACGCGTTCTCACCCTGGAGCAGTTCGGCGCCGGCCCCTACAGTACGCTGCTGCTGGCAGATCTCGGTGCCGACGTCATCAAGATCGAGAACCCCAGCGTCGGCGGGGATGCGGCCCGGCATATCGGCCCACATCTGCTCGCGGAAGGGCAGAGCCACTATTTTCAGACCTGGAACATGAACAAGCGCAGCGTCGCGCTCGACCTCAAGTCGGCGGACGGGCGCACAGCCTTTGAGCGGCTGGTCGCGACCGCCGATGCGGTGGTCAATAATCTGCGCGGTGATCAGCCGGCGAAGCTGAAGCTCGACTATGCGAGCCTCAAAGCCGTCAATGCCAAGATCGTCTGTCTGCATATTTCGGCCTACGGCCGCGACAATGCCCGGCAAAGCTGGCCGGGCTACGATTTCCTGATGCAGGCGGAGGCCGGGCTCATGAGCCTCACCGGGGAGCCCGACAACCCCCCGGCGCGGGTCGGGGCCTCCATGATCGACTACATGACCGGTGCCACCGGCGCGGTCGGGCTCCTCAGCTGCATCCTGCGCGCGCGCCAAACGGGGATCGGCTGCGATGTCGATGCGTCGCTGTTCGACGTGGCCCTGCACCAGCTCGGCTATTCGGCGGTCTGGTACCTCAATGAGGGGGATGTTTCGCGCCGCCAGCGGCGTAGCGCGCACGCGGCGGTGGCACCGGTACAGACCTTCCCGACCGCTGACGGTTGGATCTTTCTGATGTGCATGACGGACAAGTTCTGGGAGAACCTGATCGCCGCGATCGGGCGAGCCGACCTTGGCGTCGATCCGCGCTTTGCCAGCCAGGCCCTGCGACGCACCCATCTGGATGCCCTCACTCAGGTGCTCGATGCCGAGATCAAGCAGCGCCCGACGAGCGATTGGCTGCAGCTATTCTCCGGGTTGCTGCCGGCTGGTCCGGTGCTCGAGATGGACCAGGCACTTGATTCTGCTTTTGTCGCCGAGGTGGGGATGGTGCGCACCGTTGTGCATCCGGCCCGTAGCAATCTGCGCGTGCTGGCCAATCCACTGAAGATCGACGGCAAGCGGCTCGAGCAGGTGGCCGCGCCCAATCTGGGGGCCGACACCGAGGCGGTGCTTGCGGAACTACCGGCGCCCAAGTCCTCCACGCGAGCGCGCGCATGAAGCTCGCCGGCCTGCGTGTCATCGATCTGTCGTCCTTCCTGCCGGGCCCGTTCCTGACCATGACGCTCGCCGATCACGGCGCCGAGGTGATCAAGATCGAGCAGCCCGGGGAGGGTGATCCGGGACGGCACATCGGCCTCGCCGACGGCCCCGCTACGGTGTTTTTCCGCAACTTGAACCGCGGCAAGAAAAGCGTGGTGCTCGATCTCAAGCTGCCCCAGCACCAGCAGCTCCTGCTTGCGCTTTGCGATACGGCCGACGTGTTCGTCGAGACCTTCCGACCCGGTGTGGCTGAGCGTCTGGGCATTGGCGCGGATCTGCTGCGGGCGCGCAATCCGCGCCTCGTCTACTGCTCGATCAGCGCCTTTGGACAACAGGGCGCCTACGGCAATCGGCCGGCGCACGATCTCGCCCTGCAGGCGATCAGCGGGTCGCAGAGCGTCACGGTCGGCACCGACGGTCTACCGGCGATGACCGCCATCCCCATTGCTGATCAGCTGAGCGCGCTGCAGGGGTTGTCGGCGATCCTGATGGCGCTGCTGCGGCGCGAAACCACGGGCCGCGGCGACGTGATCGATATCGCCATGCACGACGCGGTGCTGGCCGCCTCGGCCAATATTGTCGGTCCAACATTGGCAGAGAACCGCCAGCCCAATCCCAAGCATGAGCGCAATACCGGCGGGGCGGCGTTCTACCAGATCTACCGCACCGGCGATGACCGCTACCTCGTGTTGGCCGGGCAGGAGAAGAAATTCATCGAGAACCTGCTGCACGCGCTGGGACGCCCCGATCTGGTTGCGCCCTGCCTGCAAGGCCCGGGGCCGCATCAGCGCCCGGTGATCGCCTTTCTGCAAGAGGTATTCGAGAAAAAGACGCTCAAGGAGGCAATCGCCTGGCTATCGGGCCTCGATTTGTGCTTTGCGCCGGTGAACACCCTGCCCGAGGCTTTCGCCGATGCCAACGTGGCGGCGCGGGCCTCCCTGCTGGTCGATGCCCTGGGGCGGCGGCACATCGCCCCCGTGATCCGCTTTGGCGACGAGCCCGCCAGGCCCGTGCTGATGGAGCCGACCCTGGGCGCTGACAGCGAGGAAATCCTGCAGCCGCTGCAGAGGCGGGCCACGACGCCGGCCTGAGCCTGATCTGAGCCCCTGAGGTGGTGGGAACTTTCCCCCGTGCCTGCCCCGTCAAGCCGGGCGGCCTGGCCCGGTGGCGTTGGCGCTTAGGGTTGCGGGCAGGGCTTTCTGCCGGCGGCTGCGACAGAAAACACCGACGCGCTCTCGCTTGCCGGGGAAAGGCCGTGGATGGAACTCAAAAAACACTCTGCGAATCGAACACTATCGCTGTATGTTAAAAGCCCATGGCGCGGTACATCTTCATTACCGGCGGCGTGGTCTCATCGCTCGGCAAAGGGCTGGCTTCAGCGGCTCTTGGGGCACTTCTTCAGGCACGCGGCTATTCGGTTCGGCTGAGAAAGCTCGATCCGTATCTCAATGTCGACCCCGGCACGATGTCGCCTTACCAGCACGGTGAGGTCTTCGTCACGGACGACGGCGCGGAAACCGACCTCGACCTCGGCCACTACGAGCGGTTTACGGGCGTGCCCGCCCGCAAGTCCGACAACATCACCACCGGGCGGCTGTACCAGGAAATCCTCGCCAAGGAGCGGCGTGGGGATTACCTCGGCGGCACGGTGCAGGTGATCCCGCATGTGACAGACGCCATCAAACAATTCGTGCTGTGTGGCAACGAGGGCATCGACTTCGTGCTGGTGGAGATCGGCGGCACGGTTGGTGACATCGAGGGCCTGCCGTTTTTTGAGGCCATCCGTCAACTCGGCAACGAATTGCCGCGCGGGGACAGCGTATTCATCCACCTGACCCTGCTGCCGTTTATTACCAGCGCCGGCGAACTGAAGACCAAGCCGACGCAGCACTCGGTGAAGGAACTCAGATCGATCGGCATACAACCCGACATCTTATTGTGCCGTTGCGATCGCGAGGTGCCACGCTCGGAGAGAAAAAAGATCGCGCTATTCTGCAATGTGCGCGAGGAAGCGGTGATCCAGGCGCTGGACGTTGCCTCCATCTACGAGGTGCCGCTTGCCTATCATCGGGAAGGGCTCGACGCCCAAGTGCTGGCCGCGTTCGGCATCAAGGACGCAAAGCCACCGCAGCTGCAGAAGTGGCAATTGATCTCCCACGCCATTGCCAACCCCGAAGGGGAGGTGACGATCGCCATCGTCGGCAAGTACACCGGCCTGAAGGACGCCTACAAGTCGCTCAACGAGGCGCTGTTCCACGGCGGCATTGCCAACCGAGTGAAGGTGAAACTCGAATGGATCGAAAGTGAGGTGTTCGAGCGCGAGGACCCCGCGCCCTACCTCGAGAATGTGCACGGCATCCTGGTGCCGGGGGGCTTCGGCGAGCGGGGCTCGGAGGGCAAGATCCTGGCGGCCCGTTTCGCGCGCGAGCGCGGCGTGCCCTACTTTGGCATCTGCTTTGGCATGCAGATGGCCGTCATCGAGGCCGCGCGGGACCTGGTCGGGGTGAAGCAAGCGGGCTCCACCGAGTTTGGGCCAACGCCGGAGCCGGTGGTCGGCCTGATGACGGAATGGATGCGCGGGAACGAACTGGAAAAGCGCGCCGTCAACGGCAATCTCGGCGGCACCATGCGGCTCGGTGCCTATACGGCGACGCTCGCCAAGGGCAGCCGGGTGGCGACGATCTACGGCGAGACGGAAATCTCCGAGCGCCACCGCCACCGCTACGAGGTCAACACGCGTTATCGCGAACGGCTGGAAGAGGCCGGCATTAAGTTCTGCGGCATGTCGCCGGACGGACTTTTGCCGGAGATCATCGAGCTGCCAAACCACCCCTGGTTCATCGGCGTGCAGTTCCACCCCGAGCTGAAGTCACGCCCGTTCGAGCCGCACCCGTTGTTTGCTTCATTCATCCACGCCGCCGTGGAGCAGAGTAGGCTGGTTTGAGGCGCAGGCACCCCAAACCGCCTGGAGGAACGGTGCCGATCGGGCGGGGATTGCGGCGCTAGGGCTGGCGCTGGCCGATGCACAACGGCTTGGCCTGTCGACGCGGGATCAGGCCGTGCTAGGCCGCTGCCCGCTACAGGCGCGTCACGTGCGCCGAGACGCATTGCCAACGCCCGTCGCGGAATTGCCAATCGTCGGTGTAGCGACCGGCCCCTTGGGCACCATCGGGCTTCTGGTAGCTGGTCCGCGCATGGATGATGGCGAAGTCGCCGAGGACACGGATCACAACGTCATGCTCGCGAATGTTTTTCACGGTTGAACCACGACCTATTTGTGCCAGGAAGGCCTTGCGGTCGAGCAAGCTGCCGTCGGGATTGGTATTGAAGAAGTCGGCGGCGAGGTTGGCGTCAAACCAGGCGACATCGGCCTCGTCCACCGCCCGGATGTAATTGCGGTTGAGCTCGCTCAGAATAGCGTGGTGCTGTTGGCTGTCCGCCATGCCTGTCGCCTCCATGCCTGTTGGCTGCGCCGTGGCTTTTTGCATGTCGTGTTGCAGCCGATTGTTGCCGCCACGATAGCACGCGCCATGCCCTGAGCCAGCCTGCCCTCGACAGCGCCGCAAGATGCGCCGCCTGCGCTGCGGTCTGGCGGCTGGCGCCGCGGCGGGTCTTGGCGCTGTCTCGCAGCCGGCGTGCCGGCAGGGATGCCGCGGGCTCCCGGGCGATCTCGGCGGCGATGCCCAGCACCAGCGGGGCATCGCTCGGCGCCCCAGCCCTTGTCGATTGCTGCCAAGCGATGCGTGCTCGCGCCCCCGCAATTTGCCCCCGACGTTGCCGCAGGGCATGCTGCTTGCGGCATCATCGATCAGGCGGGAAGGTCAACAACCATGCTCACTATTGACGCGCAGGTGCACGCTTATGAACGCGACCATCCGGGCCGGCCCTGGTCCGGTGTCCTGCACGGACCTGCCGAAGTCACCGGCGATGCCATGGTGGCGTCGATGGATGCCGTCGGCGTCGACGGCGCGCTGCTGGTTTCGCCGTTCACCATGTACCGTTATGACGCCAGTTACGCCCAGGCGGTGCACGCTGCCCATCCCGGTCGTTTCGGCTTGATCAAGCCGGTCGATCCAGCCGATCCGGCCGTGGCCGATATTATTGCGGACTGGGCAGCCAGCAACGGCACGGTCGGCATCCGCATTATGCTGACCTACGGCGTGCCGACGACGGATGCTGCCGACCCGGGCATCAAGCGCGTGCTTGCCGCGGCCGCGCGACACTCACTCCCGGTCAACCTTTTGTGCTGGGGGCGCCTGGAACAGGCCGAACAGATGGCGGCAGGCAATCCCGACACAAGCCTCGTCATCGACCACCTTGGGCTGCAACAGCCGTTCGAGCCGCCGGTGCCTGCCAAGCCCTTTGCCGACCTGCCGAAGGTGTTGCAGCTGGCGGCACACGACAACGTTGCCATCAAGATCAGCGGCGCCTGCACGCTGTCGCATGCCCCGTTCCCCTACCCCGACCTATGGGACCCGCTCGGGCGCATCTTCGACGCCTTTGGCTTGCATCGCTGTCTGTGGGGAACCGACTGGACCAGGGCGGTTGCGTTTGTCACCTATCAGCAAGCGGTCGATGCCTTCCGTCTCAGCGACCGCCTGTCCGATAGCGATCGGGCGGCTCTGATGGGCGGCACGCTCAAGCGGATCTACAATTGGTCTCCGTCGCGGGCCTAGCCACTGCGAGGCGGAACTAGTCGCCGCGCGTCCCAGCGCCACGCGCGCGCTGACAGCGTTGCGCAAGTGTTGCCTTTTCGGCGTGTCCGGCCTGTCGCGGCCTGGCCCGCGGCGGCACCGGTGCAAAGAAAGCATTAAGCAAAAAGCCGATGCTGGCGCGGCGGATTATTTAACGCATCGCCGCTAAACAAGGGACCAGGGGATCGTCCGTTTACGTATCACGTCGTCAGGTGTGCTGCCGTGCTGTCGATCAGCGGATCGTCGCGCCCGGGATCGCATGGGGGGTAATGTGTTTGCGCTGGCCCGCAAGGGCGCATGCTGGGCCGGGGTCGTGCCGTCTGCAGTGGCGATCAGGCGGCGGGCCAGGATCCACCACGTCTACTACCTGCTCGCGGCATTCGATCTGGCGGCGGTGGTGTCGGGGCTGGTCCTTACCCACCACGTCAATGGCGTTCTCTCCAATACGGTTCGCGCCAATCTCAGCTGGAGCGCTCTGCATGACAAGGTCGCAGACCTGCGCAGCGGTGCCGGCGAGGTGAATGGCCCGGGCAACGACGTCTTCGAAAGCAAGGACGCGGCCCGGGAGCTCAAGCGATTTGCGGTGGCGGAGACCGCCTTCTGGCCGCGCCTTGAGCAGTTGAAGCGAGAAGTCGGCGAAGAGGGTGCCAACGACACGGGCTTGGCAAGCGCCTACGCGGGCCTCGAAACCAGCATGGGCGCCATGCTGCGGCAAACCCGCACCTTGCTTGGCCACTACGCCGGTGGCGATGAGGGCGCCGCCGCTGCCGAGATGGCGGCGATGGATCGCAGTTACGGGGACGTTCTCAAACAGATCGATACGCTTTCCCAGAGCCTGCGGCACCTCGAAAACAGCATGGGCATGGCCGCACTCGAAAACACCAAGAAATTGCAGGTGTTGGAGTATGTGCTGGGGTCAATGATCCTGGTCATGGTCATTGCTGTCACCGTCTATGGCCACAAGCTGGGTGGACTGTTTCAGAGGCAGTACGATGCGCTGACGGCATCGAGCGCCAAGCTCAAAAATCAGGAACAGAAGCTGGCGGCGCAAAACCTGCAGCTCGATGCGGCGCTCAACAACATGGCTCAGGGGCTGGCCATGTTCGATGCCGAACAATGCCTTGTCCTCTGCAATGGCCGCTACGGCGAGTTGTGCGGGCTGAGCCGCGAAGAGCTGCAGCCCGGCATTAATCAGCGGCAGGTCCTCGAGGGACGTATTGCCAAGGGGCACAACGCCGGCAAGCCCGCCGACGAGTTGCTCGAAGCGCTGCTAGGTCGTCTGCCTCAGGGTAGCACGATTGGCCAATATGCGATCGAGCTCAGCGACGGCCGACAGATCGCCATTACCAGCAAGCCAATGGCCAACGGTGGTACCGTCACGACCTGCCAGGACATCACCGAGCAGCGCCGTTCCGAGGCCACCATCGCCTACCTGGCCCATCACGATGCGCTCACCGGGCTGCCCAATCGGATGCTGTTTGGCAAGCGGCTGGAGGAGGCGCTTAGCCATGCCAAGCCCGGAGCCATGGTCGCCGGGCACCTTCTCGACCTCGACCACTTCAAAAATGTCAACGATACGCTCGGCCATGCCGCCGGCGACAAGTTGCTGACCATGGTCACCGAGCGGCTGCGCAGTCTTGTCAGAGCCGATGATGTGATCGCGCGCATGGGTGGCGACGAATTCGCGATTCTGCAGACTGAGGTGGGCCAACCTGCCGAAGCCGGCTCGCTGGCGCAACGCGTCATCGAGCTGATGAACCAGAGCTACGACATCGGTAACCAGCAGGTGGTGATCGGCACCAGCATTGGCATCGCCATCGGCTGCGACAATACGATGAACGCCGATCTTTTGATGCGCAATGCCGATCTTGCGCTCTACCGGGCCAAGGCCGAGGGACGCGGTGCCCTGCGGTTCTTCGAGCCCGAGATGGACGCGCAGATGCAAGAACGCCGCAGCTTGGAGCGCGATTTGCGCTGCGCGCTGAGCAGCAAGCAATTTGAGCTCCACTACCAACCAATCGTCGATCTCAAGAGCAGTCGGATCAACGCCTGCGAGGCCTTGATCCGCTGGCGCCATCCCGACAGGGGGCTGGTTGCACCCTCGCAATTCATTGCCCTGGCGGAAGAGATCGGTTGCATCGTGCCGCTTGGCGAATGGGCCATCAGGGAGGCCTGCGCGGTAGCGGCAACCTGGCCCGACGCACTGAAGGTCGCCGTCAATCTCTCGGCCATCCAGTTCCGCAGCCCCGGCCTCGTCGATGTGGTGATCGAGGCGCTGGCCGCAGCCGGGCTGGCCGCCGAGCGCCTGGAGCTTGAGATCACCGAGGCGGTATTGCTGCAGGATAACGCCGCGACGCTGGCCACCCTCTACGGCTTGCGTTCGCTGGGTGTGCGGATTTCGATGGACGATTTCGGCACCGGCTATTCCTCGCTCAGCTATCTGCAAAGCTTCCCGTTCGACAAGATCAAAATCGACCGCTCCTTTATCGAAAACATCACCGAGGGTACGAGTGCGGTCAACATCGTGCGCGCCATCACCGCCATGGCGAAGGGACTGGGCCTGACCACCACGGCCGAGGGCGTGGAAACGCAAGAGCAGCGCGACGCGGTTGCATTCGAGGGCTGCACGGAAATGCAGGGCTACCTGTTCAGCAAGCCGCTGCCGGCCGAGGCGATCGAGCGCCTCTACCTGGCAGACCGCCGCAGCCTCGCGGCCAGCGTCGCCTCGGCCGCCTAGTCGGTCGAGGCAGAGCCTGGCCGGCGCCTGGACAGGCTGCGGGGTGTGCCCGGCATTGCCGGGCCGGCGCAAGCTCTGGCGCGGTTGCCGGCTGATCGGCCGATCATGCCTTGGCCTTATCGCCCTTTGCCTTTTCCTTTTCTTCCTTGCCTTTGCCGTTACGGCCCTTGCCTTCGTGCCGGTTCGTGAAGCGCGCGTTGCCAAGCCCGGTGCCGATGGTGAGCACACCCCAGTGCGTGCGGTCCTTGACGTTGGGTAGCTCGCTCAGGCCTTGCACGACGGCGTCGTTGTGCATCACGGCAATCGTTTCGTGCTCGCCGATCTTGGGAATGCCCTCCCGCAAGCATGCCGGCAGGTTGAATCGGCTGCTCTCCCAGTTACCGGGCAGGTTCTGAGCGCCGCGTGCAATCGAGCCATCCTCGTGGATTACGCCCGGACAGCCGATGCCGATCAGCGGCGCCAGCGCAACCTTGTTCTTGCGGCTCCAATCGATCAGCTCCTCCAGCATGCCGACGAGCTCTTCGACGGCGTCGTCGCGCTTGACGTCTTCTTCGCTATGCCGCCAGAGCGTGGAGCGTACCACTTGCGCCTTGCTGAGGTCAGTGGATTTACCGAGGTTGAGGTCGACGACCCCGGCGCGAATGTTGGTGCCGCCGACATCGACGGCGAGTATGGCATCGTAGCCCTTGAGCATCCAGGCCGGCAGCAGATGCGCGGCACCGAGCAGACCGGCATGATCCGGATCGTTACGAATGAGCTCCAGATCGACGGGAACAGCATCGGCTTTGAGCAGTAGACTGGCGCGGCCGACCGCCAGTTCGCCAACTCGACTGGCGCTGAAGCCGCCGCCGATGACGAGGCATTCCGTCTCCCGCCAATCCTTGAGACGCAGGAAGCGGCGGATCACCTGGGCGAGCTGCTGGGCAAATTCCTCAACCGCGCTCTGCACGAGGCCGGCTGCGGCGGGGTCGCCCTCATGCAGCAGCGTGGCGAGCTTCTTTTTGCCGATGTCTTCGCTGGGCTTTTCTCCGAGCGGATCCTCGCCGAGGTCCTTCAACGTCTTGCGCCACTTGTCGACGATTTGCCAAAAGGCTGCCTTGCTCGCCCTGTCGCCGACGAAGCCCTCGTCATCCTCGACCTCGAGATTGTAGCTGTCGACCTTGACGCTGGGCAGCACCGTGGCGCCGTGCGTCGGAAGCTGGAATTGGTCGTCGGCCTTCTTTGCCATGCGGCTCGCTACCCCAAGCACAACCAACATTCAACGCGGCGGCTCAGCTGGCGGTTCCGGCCAAGCGGAAATGGCAACGATTTTGCGAAAGCGGCGCGGGCTTGGCGCCAAAAAGCGGCACGCCGGCCGAGGCTAGGCCCAGCGAACGGCCCCCGAGCTGCGCGCCCAAAGAGGGGGTTGAGAGGAGGCCAGAAAAAGGCGGTCCGGTCGCAGGACAAACCGATCGGTGATGGGCGGCCCGGCGCGCGCCAAGCGGCTGGCCGGCGGGTGGCCGCTGAACCGGCAAACCCTGCCGCACCCGCCTCCTTATCTTAATTATCCAAACCGTTGCCATCGCGCTTGACCGGGTGGCGCCGCCTACCGACATAGCGCCTCAGCTGCCTCCCCTCGAGCCGCCGCATAGGCCGCTTCAGGTGCTGGGCAGGCCGAGGAGACAAGCATGGGTTGGTCGATCAAGCTGTTCGATGTCGGCGGTACGGCCGTGCGTATTCACATGACCTTCTTTCTGCTGCTGGCCTGGATCGGCGCCATCCATTGGGCGCGCGGCGGCGTGCCCGAGGCGGTCGACGGCGTCATTTTCATTTTGCTGCTGTTTGTCAGCGTGGTGCTGCATGAATTCGGCCATGTGCTTGCGGCGCGGCGCTACGGCATCAACACGCCCGAGATTACGCTGCTGCCAATTGGCGGCGTTGCCTCGCTGGAGCGCATGCCGGAAAAGCCGGTGCAGGAAATAGTCGTGGCCCTGGCTGGCCCGCTGGTGACCTTGCTAATCGTCTTGGTTCTAATGTTCGTGCTGGGCGCCCGCTTCGATCTTACGCAAATGGCGCAGCTCGAGCAGGCGCAGTCGACCATGACCGGGCGCATCGCCGCCGCCAACGGCGCGCTGTTGCTGTTCAACCTGATTCCAGCCTTCCCAATGGACGGAGGCCGCGTGCTGCGCGCGCTGCTGGCGATGCCGATGGGCTACACGCGCGCCACCCGGATAGCCGCCCTGATTGGTCAGGGGCTCGCCATCCTGTTTGGCTTCATCGGACTGTTCGGCAATCCCCTGCTGATCCTGGTTGGCGCCTTCATCTTCCTCGCGGCCAGCGGCGAAGCTGGTTACGTGCAGGCCCGCGAGTACACGCGCGGCTACCTTGCCCGGCACTCGATGATCACCGCGTTCCAAACGCTGACACCGCTGGCGACGGCGGACGACGCAGCCGCCTTGCTGTTGCGCACCACGCAACAGGAATTTCCCATTGTCGATGGGGCGGGGAGCCTGCGGGGTGTATTGACACGCGATGCCCTGATTGCCGCCCTGCAGCGTACCGGTGGGCAGACTCCCGTGATCGAGATCATGGAGCGTGAGGTGCCGACGGTGCCGGAGAATGCCTGCGTCGAGAATATCCTTGGCCTGCTGCAGAGTACGGGCAAGCGCATGGTGGGAGTGACGGACGCTCAGCAGCGTCTGTTGGGCTACATCACCGCCGACAACCTGGCTGAGCTCATCATGATCGAAACTTCGCGCGCGACGGGGCCGCGGACGCCGTTGCCCAAGCAACCCGCCGCCAGGCACAGCGCCTGACCTTGGCGTCCAGGCGCTGTGCGCTCGGGCGAGATTGCGGGGCGGGATCGGAGGCGACCGTCTGCTCGCCGAGGTCGGGTTTACAGCCTGTCAAACCGCTTTGGCGGTCTGCGCAGCGATCCAGTTCAGAAAGTCCGGCGATCCCTCGACGATCGGCAACACCAGCAGCGCGGGATTGCTATAGGAATGCAGCGCGCGCACCTCGGCGATCACTTGCGCGGCCAACGCAGCCCGCGTTTTGATGAGCATGGCGGTCTCGCTTTCGCGCTGGCGCTGGCCCTCCCAGACATATATTGACGTCATGCCGGGAAAAATGTTGACGCAGGCGGCCAGACCACGATCTATCAGCCTCTCACCGATCCGCTCGGCCTCGGCCGGGGATGCATAGGTCGAATAGATCAGAACGAGCTTTTCCTTCGTTTGCAACTGAGTAGAGCTCCAGGGAACAGGCGTCGGCAATCAGGCTTTGCGCCCGGCATTATATGACAGGATCGGCAGGTAAATTCGAAAAGATCGCCTTTGTGGCGAGCGAGGTGCCGCACGCCCTCGACGCCCGCGAGCGGCTGACCCAAAAGTACGGCGACACCGATCCGAAGAACGCCGATGTCATTGTGGCGCTCGGCGGCGACGGGCTGATGTTGCAGACCTTGCGCATGCACCTCAAGGACGCGATCCCCATCTATGGCATGAATCGGGGTTCGGTCGGCTTCCTTACCAACGATTATAGCGAGAATGACCTGCGTGGCCGCCTGGAGCGGGCCGAGATCAACCTGATCCATCCGTTGGCGATGACGGCCCATGATCACGAGGGCGAAGTCCACAACGGATTGGCGATCAACGAGGTGTCGCTGTTTCGCCAGACGCACCAGGCGGCAAAGCTCAGGATCTTCATCGACGGCCGGGTGCGGCTCGACGAACTGGTCTGCGACGGCGCCTTGGTGGCCACGCCGGCCGGTTCGACAGCCTACAACCTTTCGGTGTTCGGCCCCATCATCCCCATCAAGGCGCCATTGCTGGCCCTGACACCCATCAGCGCGTTCCGACCACGCGGATGGCGCGGCGCGCTGCTGCCGAACGAGGCGCGTATCGAGTTTGAGGTGCTGGAGCCGGAAAAACGTCCGGTGAGCGCGGTGGCCGACCACAACGAAACCCGATCGGTGACCCGGGTGGAGATCGCTCAGGTCAACCACATCGATTTGCTGTTGCTGTTCGATCCCGGCCACAGCCTTGACGAGCGCATCCTCTCCGAGCAGTTCCGCTATTAGCCGGCATCGGCGCTAAAGCATGGCGCGCACGGCAAGGTAGAGCCCCAGCGCGAACAAGCCGACGAAAAAGCAAATCCTGAATATCGCCGGCCGCAGCCGCAGGCGCAGCGCCTGGCCGAGCCACATGCCGATCCCCGCCATCGCCAGCGTGCCGAGTGCGGACGGTGCCAGCACCAGGCTGATCAGTCCAGCCGCCGCCAGATTGCCTGCCAATGCCACGGTGGCAAGGCTGAAGGCCAGACCCATGGCCTGCACGAGATCTTCCTTGTCGAGGCCAAGCGCTTGCAGATAGGGCACCACGGGGATCACAAACACGCCGGTCGCGGCCGTAATCAGTCCGGTGGCGACACCGCTCAAGGGTCCAAGCCAGCGCTCCTTTGTGGCAGTGACGGTCACGGCGAAGGCGGTCGTGCCAACGATGGCGTAGAGCATCAGCGCGATCCCGAGCAGCCCGACAGCCCACTTTCCGTCGTCGGTCATGAGGCCGGCACCTGCCCAGGTGCCCAGGCACACCCCCGCCAGCACGGGCCAAAGCCGCCGGACCAGGGCGACCAGATTGGCACCGGCGAACATCTGCCAAACGTTGGTGACGAGCGATGGCACGATCAGCAGCGCGGCTGCCTCGGCCGGGGGGCATGAACAGCACCAGCAGGCCCATGGAAATTGTCGGCAAACCAAGGCCGATCACGCCTTTGACGAAGCCGGCCAGGAGAAACACGCCGGCAATGAGCATCAGATCTGGCATGGCTGGGTCGCGTTCGGGGGGCAAGCGGCAGGCCGCAAAAGGCGTTGGCCTCTACACCGCGATTGGCGTCGGCGCAATCGGCGAGTTGCCAGATGGGTGGCCGCGGGGCGATTGACCTTGCTGCGCCCGGCGCGGTGTTATGCTGTCGGGACAGGCGGCAATTGTCTGGCGTCAGCCGGATTGACACGCCAATCGACACGAAACAGAGCCAACGCGTGAGGTGAGGATGCCGGGACTCTATCTGGAGGACTTTGAGGTTGGCCGCGTGTTCGAGCACGAGATCCGCCGTACCGTCACAGAAATGGACAACACCCTGTTTTCCTGTTTGACGCACAACCCGCAGCCGCTGCATATCGATCACGACTTCGCCAGCCGGTCGGAGTGGGGCAAGCCCTTGGTGAATAGCTTGTTCACGCTGGGGGTCATGATCGGCATCTCGGTCAACGACACGACGCTTGGGACCACCATCGGCAACCTCGGCATGAGCGAGGTGAAATTCCCAAAGCCCGTGTTCCACGGCGATACGCTGCGGGTTACGACCGAAATCGTTTCCAGCCGCGAAACCCGCTCGCGGGCGGACGCCGGCATCGTCGAGTTCCTGCACAAGGCCTACAATCAACGTGGTGAGCTGGTGGCTGAGTGCCGCCGGCAGGGCATGATGCGTAAGCGGCCAAAGGCTTGAGGTAAGAGATGCGCTCGCTCCTGTTCATCCCGGCCGACGATGAGAAAAAGCTTGCCAAGGGTTTGGCGAGCGGGGCCGACGGCTTGATCCTCGATCTTGAGGATTCGGTGAGCGCGGCGCGCAAGCCGGCGGCGCGCACGATTGCCAAACAGTACATCGAGGCGACGGTTGCCAGCCAACCGCGGCCGCAGATTCTGGTACGCATCAACGCGCTCGACACGCCCTACTGGCAGGATGATGTGATCGGCGTCATGGACGCGCGTCCGGATGGCATTTTGCTGCCGAAGGCGCGCTCGGGCGAGGATGTCCACACCCTCTCGGTTGCCCTCGGGCACGCCGAGCAGCGTACGGGCAAGCAGGGCGCGGGCGCGCGCATCATCGCCCTCACCACGGAGACGCCGATCTCCTTGCTGCAGATGCATAGCTATGTCGGCTCCAGCACGCGGTTGCTGGCGTTGACCTGGGGTGCTGAGGACCTCTCGGCGGCGATCGGCGCGCGCGGCAACCGCGAGGCCGACGGCCGCACCTGGACCTCGCCGTTTCGCTTGGCGCGCGATCTGTGCCTTTTTACCGCCGCCGCCGCCGAGGTCGCTGCCATCGACACCGTGTTCGTCAATTTTCGCGACTCGGAAGGCTTTCGCGCCGAGTGCTTGGCGGCGGCGCGCGACGGCTTCAGCGGCAAGCTGGCGATCCATCCCTCGCAAGTGGCCGTCATCAACGAGGTATTCACGCCCGATGCCGACGCGCTGGCTGTGTCGGAGGAGATCGTGCAGGCCTTCAAGGACAATCCACAAGCCGGCGTGATCGCCATCCGCGGCCAGATGGTCGACAAAGCCCACGTCGCGCGTGCCGAGCGGCTGCTGTTGCGTGCCAAGGCGGTCAAGACCTGAAGCGGTCGGGTCGTTACAGCCGCTGAGCGATGAAGCGGGCAAGCGGCGGGCCGACGATCAGCACGATCACGAGGCGGGCCACCTGCAAGGCCATCACGAAGGACAGGTCGGCGTTGCTGGCAGCGCCGATAATCGCCACCGAATCCATGCCGCCCGGACTGGTGGCGAGGTAGGCCGTGAGTGGATCGATGCCGGCGGCATTGACCAGAATGGCGGCAAGGCCAGCGCAGACGCCGATCATCAGCAGGATGGCGAGCGTGATCGGCAGCAGCGCGCGGGCGGCATGCTGGAGACTGTCGCGGGTGAAGCCCAGGCCGATACTCCAGCCCAGACATGCATAACTGATGGCCAGCAGCCAGTGCGGCAGCGCAAGCCTGAAGAGGCCCATGCCCTCCAGCACGGCGCCAAGTGCCATCGGTACGAGCAAGGCGCCGGCGGGGATGCGCAAGGCCAGGCCGATGGCGCCACCCGTGCCCGCGATGATCAGCGTGCCGGCGATATTTGCCCAGGGCATGACGACAGCGCCGGCGGCCTCGGCCACGGCGGCGTTGGGGGCACCGACCCATAGGCGGGCAACCACGCAAGCCACCGCCGCCACCAGCACCACGCGCAGGTACTGCATGAAGGCCACCAATCGCGCGTCTGCCCCGAACGCCCCTGCCAGGATCATCATCACGGAGGCGCCGCCCGGTGCGCAGCCCCAAACCGCCGTGCTGCCGGGCAACACCTTTGCCCGGCTCATGACCCAGCCGAGCATGCCGCTGGTGGCGATGATCACCAGCACCGCAGCGAGCAGCAGCGGCCAGTCCCTGAGGAAGGCATGCACGATATCGCTGGTGATGGAGCGGGCGATCAAACAGCCAACGATGGTCTGTGCGGCGAATACGGCAACGCGCGGCACGCCGATGCTGGCGCCATTGCTGCCCAAAACGATGCCGGCGCTCATCGGCCCGAGCAGCAATGCTGCCGGCAAGCCGGCCGTTGCGAATAGCGCTGCAAGCAGCAGCGAGCCGGCGAGGAGAACGCTCCATTGCCAGGGAGACGAGACGTGCGCGAAGACAGCGGCAGAACGGGGCTTGGGTGGCGGCGTCATGATCCGGTGAGCCGGTGGGTTCCCCGCTCGCGTCGTGCCGTCTTGCCTCGGCTGGAGGCAGCGAAGAGGACTATTCTGCAGCCCGCATCTTGAGTTTCGCCATGGCCTCTTGGGCTGTTGGGCGGTCGATGGAAAAGACGTTCTCGGGGTTGACCACCCCGTATTCCATGTAGCCGAGACGGGCGATCGGACGCATGGCGCCGGTATCGACCAGGCCGTCTTTGATAAAGCGATCCTCGATATGAATGCCGACCACTTGCCCGAAGATGACCGAGTAGGTCGAAGGCTGGCCCGGCTCCAAGCCGGGCAGGTCGATGGTGCGCCAATGCTTGCACTCGAAGGCGGCCGGGCTCTCCTTCACCCGTGGCGGCTTGACCAGCCGGCTTGCGGCCGCTGTCAGATCTCCGATCGGAAACTCATCGATGCCATGCGCCACCGGTGCCGACGTCATGTTCATGTTGAAGCGCAGATCGTAGGTGGCGAGCGAACATACGAACTCGCCCGTGTCCTCGATGTTGCTGAGCGAATCTTTGCGACCGGCCGAGCTAAACATGACGTAGGTCGGCCGCTCGCCGACCGCGTTGAAAAAGCTATACGGGGCAAGATTGCAAATGCCGGCCTTGCTGACGGTTGAGATCCAGCCGATTGGTCGCGGCACGCACAGGGCCTTGAACGGATCGTGCTTCAGTCCATGCTTGTTGTCGCGGGTCTCGTAGAACACGTTTAGGATCTCCTGCGGGTTCGTTCAGCCGTTCCAGCGGCTGACGATCTGATCGAGTTCGGGGCGATCGCGGTCGGGCTGCTGTTCCTTGGCGGTGCCGATGTAAATAAAGCCGGCAACGCGCTCATGGCGCGCCAGTCCCAAGGCTGCCTGCACGGTGCGGCTGTAGGAGTACCATTCCGTGATCCAGGAGGTACCGAAGCCCAGGGCGTTGGCGGCCAGACAAAGATTGAAGCAGGCGGCACCGCAGGAGAGCACTTGCTCCCATTCCGGCGCCGCCGCATTGGCGGTCACCCGAGAAATGACCGCCACCACGGTCGGGGCACGCACCAGCCGTGTGCGCTCCATCTCCAGGCGTGCCGCCGACGGCGCTTCCCGTTCTTCCGCCTGCAGGGCCTTCAAGAGCACGCGACCGAAGTCGGCGCGGGCCTCACCCTCAAAAACGATGAAACGCCAGGGCACGAGCTTCTTGTGGTCGGGCACGCGGGCAGCGGCGGTCAGGATGGTCTGGAGCTGTGCGGGGCTCGGACCGGGTTCGGTCATCATGACCGGCTTGACGGAGCGCCGTTTCAGGAGCAACTCGAGGGTGGTTTGGCTCATCCGGTCCGCTCTTGGGTGGGAAAGCAATGCGTTCTCGCTAAACCAACTTCTGCGCTAGTACAATGGGGATGCGGGCGCCGCCGGGCTGGCCGCTGGAAACGTCACAGGTGGGTGTTTAGCATGCGCCGATGGGGTTGGGGTTTGGGGCCTTGGCGCATCGCCGTGGCCGTCCTCTGCGAGGCGGCTGCGACAGGGGTGCGGGCGCAGCCGGCCGAACCGGCGGCGATGACCCCTGCCCTGATGATTGTGTTTGACGGCTCGGGCTCCATGTGGGGTCCGATCGAGGGTACGCGACAAAGCAAGCTGGTGGTAGCCCGTGAAAGCATGCGGCGGGCGTTGACCAGGATTGCGCCGCAGACGCGGGTGGGCCTGACGAGCTTCGGCAATCGGCGCGGCGACTGCAGCGACGTGGAGGTGGTGCGCCGGGCCGAGCCCATCGACATGGAGCGCATCATGCTGCCCCTCGAGCGCCTTAATCCGCGCGGCCGGGGACCCTTGACGCTGGCCTTGCGCGAAGCCGCCAAGGCCCTGCCGAGCGACGGCTCCAGGCGCACGCTTGTGCTCATCCATGACGATGCGGACAACTGCCAGACAGATCTTTGTCCGCTGGCAACCGAACTGCGCGCCGCCGGCGTGAGGGCCCATGTCATCAGCCTCGGCCCCAAACCCGAGGATCTGGCGAAAATGACGTGCCTCCCCGAAACCACCGGCGGACGCCTTTTTTATGCGCAAAATGCCGAACAGGTGGAGGCAGCGATCGAGGATGCGCTGCGCTTGGCGAGCAACAGCACAGGGCCGGCAACCGAGATCTCGAAACTCCCTCCATCGTCAAGGAGCGCGCCGAGTGCTGCCCCATTCCCGGCTGGGAACGAGACCCGGCCCGGCCTGTACCTGCGCTCGCTGCTGGCCGAGGGCCATGAGCCGGTCGCCTGGCCCCTCGATTGGACAGTGACGCGCGCCGGCCAAGCCGGCCAGCCCGTGTTCGCGGCCCGGGCAGCCAACCCCAGCGTCGCGCTCGCCCCGGGCCAATATCGGGTCGAGGCGCGCGACGGCGCCATGGCCGTCACGCAGGAGGTGGAGGTGGGCGACAAGGGTCCCACCGTCGCCGACATCGTGCTGAACGCGGGGACCCTGCGGGTGAGGGCACAATGGCAAAAGTCGGGCGCAGCGATTGGCGATGGTGTCATCAGCATCGCCGACGCGGGCCAGGCGACGCCGGGCGGCAAAAGCGAGGCGCGGGCGGGCGCGCTTCTGACATCGTTCCGGGGGAGCGAGACCACTGTCATGTTACCGGCCGGTCGCTATGTGGTGTTCGCTGAGGAAGGTCTTGTGCGCGCCCAGCGTTCGATCGTCGTGCCCGCCGGCAGTCGAGGTCGCGTGGATATGGCCCTCAATGGCGCCCGCCTACGGGTCACCGCGGTCATTCGCGACGGCCTGGGTGAACTCGATGCGCCCGTCTTCAGTATCGCCGAAGACGATCCCGACGCTCCCGGTGGGCGGCGCGAGATCGCCCAGTCGGCCGCCCGGGAAGCGGAGTTCGTGGTGCCGCCGGGCACCTATCATGTCAGCGTGCGCCAGGGCGGCCTTGAAGGCCGTGAGGTCCTGGCGGTTGGTCCCGGTGACGTGGTGCGCCGAACGCTCTCGCTCGCTGCCGGTAAACTTGTCCTCGAAAGCCGGCTGGCCGGCGCGCAGGTGCGGGCCGGCGGTTCGCTCACCTACCGCATCGAGCAGCTCGACAACCCAGAACCTCAGGTCGTCACCACCAGCCAGCCGGCGCCCGAGCTGCTGCTGGCCAGCGGCCGCTATCGTGTGGAGGCGCGCTATGCGGCCACGAATGCGCGCAGCGTGCGGGAGATCGAACTCAAAGCCGGCCAGACATTGGCGCTGAGCTTGGATTTTGCTGCAGCCAACGTGCGCCTGCGGCTGGCCGGCGGCGGAGCGCAGAGCGAGCCGTTCTGGACGATCCGCGAGGAGGGTGGGGCTGGGCGCACGGTGTGGGCGACCGGCCAAGCCGAGCCGACGGCGACCTTGCAGGCGGGGCGCTACCTGGTGCAAGCGGAGACACAGGACAAGCACTATCGGCGGTTGGTCGAGCTCAGGGCCGGTGAAACGCGGCTGATCGAGCTGGGCAACGATTGAGCCGGTGGCCAAGCCACTGCCGGTGATCTGCCGCGGCGGATCGCTTCGGCGATCGCAGCGGCAGGGCGGCGCGCTAAAACGGGATTTTGCCATGCCCAGCAGCAAGATCGGACACAGGAGCCAAGGCATGACGTCGGCGGCACGCTCACTTGTTGGGGCCATGCTGTGCCTGCTGCTTGCTGCGCCGGCCGCAGCGCAGCAGCCCGCCGCAGGCTGGCCCGTGCAGACGGGGCCGTCGTCGGCGGGTCGAGACGGCAATGCGCCGGCGGGCCATGTGCCCCCCAATACCACCATCGTGCCGCGCTCCTCGGCCGGCCCCAAACAAGCCGGCGCCGGCTCGGGGATCGGGCAGATATCCCTCACCGCCCTCCTGACCGATGACGGACAAAACATCGACCAGGGCCTGGTGTGGCGCATTTACCGGGTCGGCCAAGGCCCGGAGAAGGCTGCCCTCGTTGCCCAGCATCGCGACGCCAGCCCCACCTTGCGGCTGGAGCCCGGGAGCTACATTGTCAACGTTGCCTTCGGCCGCGCGCATCTGACACGCAAGATCGTGGTGGCGGCTGAACATGCGGGTCAGGAACGACAGGAGCGCTTCGTGCTCAATGCCGGGGGCCTGCGCGTCACACCGGTGCTGGCCAACGGCGAGGCCATCAACGACAGGATCGTCAGCTACGACATTTTCTCGGATGAGCGCGACCAGTATGGCCAAAAGACCAAGGTCGTGAGCGCCATCAAAACCGGTGTGATCGTCAGGCTCAACGCCGGCATCTACAGCATCCTTAGCACTTACGGTGATGCCAACGCGACGGCGCGCGCCGACGTGACGGTGGAGGCCGGCAAGCTGACGGAAGCGACGCTCAGCCATGCCGCTGCCAAGGTCACCTTCAAGCTGGTGATGCGCGCCGGCGGCGATGCCATGGCCGACACGCAGTGGAGTGTGACGACGCAGCGAGGCGAGCCGATTAAGGAAAGTGTGGGCGCCTTACCAACGCACGTTCTGGCGCCCGGGCGATATACGGTGCTTGCCAGACATGCCGGCCAGCAATTCAGGCGTGACTTTTCCGTGCGGGCCGGTGACGTGGCGCAAGTGGAAGTGGTGATGCCCTAGCCTCCCCAGCGGTGGAAAAGTGCGGTGCGGCGGTGGGTAAACGGTGGATAGCCGGAATCGGCCTGTGGCACTATTTGCGCCGCCAAGCTGTTTTCGCGACCGGCGCGAAGAAGCCCGCGAGGTGGTGCGGGCCGGACATACCTGGCTGAATCCGTTAACAAAAAGAAACGAATCGCGTAGCGTCCGGCCAACAGGGGGCCGTGTGCAGGGTTCATGCGTTGTAAAATCGCGGGCCTTGGCGACTTGTGCATAACGCGCCACCTCACTGGGTGGGCCTCATGTGCATAAATCTGCGAAGGTCTGCGGCGCCGCCAAGCATGTGAGTGCGTTGGCTGTACCAGTGGATGGTTCGGAGCAAAGGCAACTCGCCTTCTGCGCCCTGCCAAAGCCTGGCGGTTGATTCTTTCGGCTTCCTCATTCTGCGCTGTGCGCCTGGCTGGCCGATCCGCGGCGCAGCCAGCATGAAGGGGGCATCAAATGATGCGACATGTTTTAGGGATCTTGGGGGTCGTAGCGGCCGGCATCTTGCTGGCGGTGTCTGCCGCCATGAACTATCGGTTTGGGTTCTCTCTCGGCAAGACGGCCATCGACGGGCAAATCTACGGGCTGGCGTCGGCGGCGGCGGATTGCTTCAAGGCACTGGTCCCGTTCTTCTTCTTTGCTGCCCTGCGCAACAAAATGTGGTCACAGGCCCTGGCGGCAGCCCTGGTCTGGACCGTCGTCACCGGCTATTCCATGACCTCCGCGCTCGGCCATGCGGCGCTCAACCGCCTCGACACCAGTGGCAAGCGTGCCGTCGAAGCCGCCACCTACGCCGATTTGCGCGCCAACTCCAAACGCGCGCAGGAACAACTGGGTTGGATTCCCCAGCATCGCCCGGCCGACACGGTGCAAAGTGATCTCAACGGTCTCAAGGGCCAGCGGGCCTGGACCAATACGGCCGGCTGCACCGACGTGACGGGCCGGTCCAATCGCGACTTCTGTCAGCAGTTCCATAAACTCACCGCGGAGCTGGCCTCGGCGCAGGAAGCCCAGAAGCTTGAGACCCGCATCGCCGAGATCGGTGGGCGGCTTGCCAAGACGGCGGGCGGGACGGCGCTGGCAGAAGCCGATCCACAGGCGAGCGTGCTCGCCAAGTTGTCGGGCCTCAATGTCGAAATGGTGCAGACCGGGCTGACGCTGTTCGTGGCACTGCTGATTGAAATCGGCTCCGGCTTTGGCATGTATGTCGCCTTTGCGCATTGGCGCATCCACGCCGAGCCGGTACCCCGGGCCCCGGCGCAAACGTTTGCCGCGGTCAGGCTGGCGGAAGCTCGGGTTGCCGACGGCGACGATACGGCGGCCGAGCCCGAGGCGCAGGCGCAGGAGCACGAGGAGCTGCCTCCGGCCCGCAGGCTTGGTGCCAACGACAACAAGGTCGGGGCCAAGCCATTGCTGCCCGACAGCGATGTCGAGCGCTACTACCGCGAGCGCATCGTTGCTTCGGGTGGATCGAGCCTGACCTCGCAGGACCTCTACGAGAGCTACTGCGGCTGGTGCGAGGAGCGGGACAAGGAGCCGTTTGCGATGCCCACCTTCAGCAGGGAGTTCAAGTCCTTCGGCATCCGCAAGGAGCGCATTGGCGGGCGGACGCGCTATTTCGACATTGCGCTGCGAACAACAGGGGCCCTGGAAAAGGAAAAGAAGCTGGCGGACAAACTGTCAAAAGCCGCCTAAACGGCGAAAAGCAAACCTTAAAAAAGGGCCGCGCGAGCGGCCCTTTTTATTTGGGTGCCGAGCATGTTCGACAGCTTGCGGTGAGCGTCCTTCGGGCATGGGCAAAGGCATGGGCATGGACTTGGAGGTGAAAGTCCTGTGGTAGGCTGGTCACAGCGAGCCAGCCCATGCCGAGCGGAGGCGCTTTTTGCTGGCATGTTCCGCACGGCCCTTGCCTGACGCTCGCCGGCATCGCAATGCTGTGCTCCCCGCCTCAAGGAGCACGCGCCAATGCCACTCGACCCGCCAGCTGCGCTGGGCCAGCCTTTGGCTGATGTCGACACACCAGCCCTCCTCGTCGACCTCGATGCCTTCGAGGGCAACTTGCAGCGCATGGCGGATTTTGCCGGCAAGGCCGGTGTGCGCCTGCGCCCCCATGCCAAGACCCACAAGTCCCCGGAGGTGGCAAGGCGCCAGATCGCGCTCGGCGCCGTGGGCGTGTGCTGCCAGAAGGTGGCCGAGGCAGAAATCATGGTGGCGGGCGGCATCGACAATGTGCTCGTTTCCAATGAGGTCGCCGGCGCGCGCAAGCTGGCGCGGCTGGCCGCCTTGGCGCAGCGTGCCAAGATCGGCATCTGCGTCGACAATGCCGACAACATTGAAGAAATCGAGCGGGCGGCGGCCGGCGCCGGGGCGAGGATCGACATCATGGTGGAGATCGATGTCGGCGGCCGCCGCTGCGGCGTGGCGCCGGGCACAGCCGCGGCCCGGTTGGCCGAACGCGTGGCGGCCGCGAGGCACCTGCGCTTTGCAGGCTTGCAGGCCTACTACGGGTCGGCCCAGCACGTGCGCGAGGCGACTGAACGGCGCGAGCTTATCGCCCGCGCCGTCGCCCATGTCGGCGATACGCTCGTTGCCCTCAAGGCCGTGGGGCTGGAAGCCAGCATCATTTCCGGCGCCGGTACCGGCACCTATGAGCACGAGGCGGCAAGTGGGGTCTACAACGAGCTGCAGGCCGGCTCCTACGTCTTCATGGATGCGGACTATGCCCGCAACAAGCGCGCCGACGGGGCGCCAATGACCGGTTTCGCACACGCGTTGTTCGTCTACGCCACCGTCATGAGCGCGCCGGCCCCTGAGCGACGCGTGCTCGATGCCGGGCTCAAGGCACTGGCGGTCGACAGCGGCATGCCCGTGCCCTGGCAGCTTCCAGGCGCGCTTTATGTGCGGCCCTCCGACGAGCACGGCAATCTCGACGTCAGCGCCTGCAGCGCCCCACCGGCGCGGGGCGACAAGGTATTGTTGCTGCCCGGCCATTGTGACCCCACAGTCAATCTGCATGATTGGTACGTTGGCGTGCGCGGCCTGTCAGGTGCGCATCCGCGTGTCGAGCAGCTGTGGCCGGTTGCTGCCAGGGGCGCCCTGTTCTGATCGCCCCGGCCTTGCCCCGCCCGGCCCGGACGTGCCCCGGCATTGTGGAACCGGGGACAAATCCCGATATCAGCGGTCAGTCAGGTCGAATTCGAGGAGGATGGCATGACGCCAGAGGAACGCGGGCTAATCGAAGGTCTGTTCGACCGCATGGTGCGCTATGGTGCCCCGGAAATGGACAGGGAGGCGGAAGCCCTCATCAATCAGCGCGTCCGGGCGCTGCCCGACGCGGTCTACATGTTGACGCAATCCGTGCTGGTGCAAGAACAGGCGCTTGAGGCTGCCAACGCGCGCGCGTTGGAACTCGAAGACCGCTTGCGCGAACTGGAGGAGAGTGGGGCAGGACAACCCCGGCGCTCCGGCAGTTTCCTGGGTGGCGGGTTCCTAAACCGAGGCCGCGATCCCCAAGACCGGCCGAGCAGCGTCCCCCAGGTCGGTGCGCGCGCGACGCCATCGACCTATGATCGTCCCTCCGCATGGGGGCAAAGCGCCCCGGCGCCGTCCGCGCCAGCCGGTGGAGGTGGGGGCTTCATGCGTTCCGCCATGGCCACAGCCGCCGGTGTTGCCGGCGGCGTGCTGGTTGCCGAAAGCATCCGCAACATGCTGGGCGGTGGCCACGCCAAGGCAGCCGACGGCGGTGCCAAGGAGGACCACAAACAGACAGCGGCCCAGGACAGCCGTGCGGACGAGGCCGATCGCGGCAACGCCGATCGCGGCGACTTCGACAGCGTCGAGCATGACGGCGTCGATAGCGGTGGCGACTTTGGCGACGATAGCATCGACATTTGAGCGGGACGTCTGCCATCGGCCAGGTGCCGCAAAAGGGGGCGCAGCAGGTTCGCAGCGCCCCTCGACCGGCGGGTGGCTCCGGGGCTAGCTAGCGGCCTTGCCCGTGATCTTGAGGGCAAAGGCGTAGTCGACGGCCAGCTCCTTGAGCGCCTCGAAGCGGCCGGAGGCGCCGCCGTGGCCCGCTTCCATGTTGGTCTTGAGTAGGATCAGATTGTCGCTGGTGTTCTGGCGCCGCAGGCGCGCGATCCATTTGGCCGGTTCCCAATAGGTGACGCGCGGGTCCGTCAGCCCGGCAAAGGCAAAGATGTGCGGGTAGGGCTTTGCCGCTACGTTTTCGTAGGGCGAATAGGAGCGGATGATGTCGAAATCCTCCTTGGAGGCGATCGGGTTGCCCCATTCGGGCCACTCCGGTGGCGTCAAGGGCAGGTTTTCGTCGAGCATCGTGTTGAGCACATCGACGAAGGGCACGTCGGCGATGATGCCAAGGAAGAGATCGGGCGCCATGTTGGCGACCACGCCCATCAGCATGCCACCGGCAGAGCCGCCATTGGCGATGATGCGCCCGCGCCGCGTGTAGCCCTGCGCGGCCAGGAATTCGCCGGCAGCGATGAAGTCGGTAAAGGTATTTAGCTTTTTGCTGTGCTTGCCTTCGGTGTACCAGCGATAGCCTTTGTCCTTGCCCCCGCGGATGTGGGCGATGGCAAAGACGAAGCCACGATCCACCAGCGAGAGCCGGCTGGTTGAGAAGGCGGCGGGGATGGTGATGCCATAGGAGCCGTAGCCGTACAGCAACAGGGGCGCCGAGCCGTCGAGCTGGGTGCCTTTCCTGTAGAGCAGCGAAATGGGCACCGTTTCCCCGTCGGGCGCGGGCGCATAGAGGCGCTGGGTCACGTAGTCTGCCGCGTTGTGGCCACTGGGGACTTCCTGCGTCTTGCGCAGCACGCGCGTGCGCGCCTCCATGTCGTAGTCGAACACCTGCGAGGGCGTCCGCATCGACGAATAGGTAAAGCGCAGGGTTGTGGTGTCGAACTCGTATAGTCCCGACATGCCGAGCGAATAGGCCTCCTCATCGAAGGCGATGGCATGTTCGGCGCCGTCGCTGAAGCGGCGCACGATGATGCGCGGCAGGCCGTCTTCGCGCTCGAGGCGCGCCAGGTGCGACTTGAAGGCGACGGTTTCCAGAATGAGCCGCCCGGGTTTGTGGGCGATGATTTCCCGCCAGTTTGCCGGCTCGGGCGCCGACAGCGGCGCCTCGCAAATGCGGAAGTCCTCGGCGCCGCCGGAATTGGTGGTGATGATCAGGCGCTCGCCATGGTGCTCGATGCTGTATTCATGGCCGTGCTGGCGCGGCGCGATCAACCGGGCAGGGCTTTCCGGCTGCTCAGCGTCGATCAGATAGGCTTCATTGGTCTGGTGGTCATGGGCGTCGATGATGATGAACTGGCCTGATTGGGTCTGCCCGACGCCGACATAAAAGCCGTGATCCTTCTCCTCATAGACCAGCACGTCCTCGCTGGCGGCGGTCCCGATGCGATGCCGGTAGACGTATAGCGGGCGCTGATTGTCGTCGAGGCGGACGTAGAACAGGGTGCGGCCGTCGCGCGCCCAGACCACGGCGCTGCGCGTGTCGGCAATGACGTCGGCAAGGTCCGTCCCGGTCGCCAGATCGCGGATGCGGATGGTAAAGAGCTCGGAGCCCTTTTCGTCGACGCCATAGGCCAACAGCTTGTGGTCGGGGCTGTGGGCGACGCTGCCGAGCTGCCAATAGGCGCGGCCTGCGGCTTCCTGGTTGCCGTCGAGCAGAAGCGCCTCTGGACCCCCACCACGCGGACGACGGCACACTCTTGGGTACTGGCCGCCGGTGACATAGCTCGTGAAGTATTCAAAGGCGCCGTCGGGTGCGGGCACCGAACTGTCATCCTCCTTGATGCGAGCCTTCATCTCGGCAAACAGGGAGTCCTGCAGGGCGAGCGTGTCGCTCAGCGCCTCCGCGGTAAAGGCGTTTTCCGCCTCCAGGTAGGAACGGATCTCCGGTGCCAAGAGCGACGGGTCGCGCATGACCTCCTGCCAGTTGTCGGCGCGCAGCCAGGCATATTCGTCGACCAGCTCAACGCGGTGCTGGACGCTGAAGACCGGCCGGCGCTCGGCGGTTGGCGGCGCCAGACGTGTGAGAGGTCGATTGAGACCGTGCATGGGGCACCTGTTGGGAGGGCGCAGCTGGCGTCATGAGTCGGGCGCCTCCGTCGCCGGATTCAGCCCGAGGCAGGCACAATTGGCAGGACCGGTTCAGGTCTCGGTCGGCTTGAATTTGAGCGCGCCGCCGTTGATGCAGTAGCGCAAGCCAGTGGTCTCGGGGGGACCGTCCGGGAAGACATGTCCGAGGTGGGCCTCGCAACGAGCGCAGCGCACCTCCGTCCGTGTCATGAAGTGGGAACGATCTTCGTGTTCGCTGACGACCTTGCCGTTGGCTGGCTTGTCAAAGCTCGGCCAACCCGACCCAGAATCGAATTTGGCCTTGGAGGAGAACAGCGGCTCACCACAGCACACGCAGGCAAATTCGCCCTGTCGCTTTTCCCGGTTGAGAGGCGAACTGCCGGCACGCTCGGTGCCGTGCTGACGGGTGATGTAGTACTGCTCTGGCGTGAGTTCGCTGCGCCATTGGGCGTCTGTCTTGGCGACTTTGTCGGCAGCATCGGGCGGTGACTTGGTCATGACCATGGCCTGGCGTTGGTGGGGCGGAGAACCGCGGGGCGCGCCCTCCATTATGACGGCCGGGGGCGCCGGGTTCGAGGGTCCGCTTTTCAAGTCTTCGTGTCGGCGCTAGCGCCTTGGTGCCGTCCTGTGATCTGACGTCAGCTGGAGTATTTGGCAAGCCATTTTGCCAAAACGCTATGCACTTGCAACACTGGGTGGAAGCTATGGCCTATATATAGGGGCGCAGAGGCTTAGATCAAGGCTTCGGTTGCTTGGGCAGTCTCGAGTTATTTCTTTGTGTTGCAGCATTATCATTGTAATGGCTAGCTCCATAATGTAAAACGGCGCTAATGAAGTTTGTGGGGCCACGGCTGGGATCAAGGTCTACGGATAAGGTCTGAGGATTCGAGGCCGCGATTTTCCGCGTCCAACGGAGAGGAACAATGGACGAGGCGAATAGAACCGACCTAGTTGAGCTCACCGCCGAGATAATCTCTGCCTATGTAAGCAACAACACGGTCGTTGCTGCGGAGCTACCAGCCATCATCGGGGATGTGCACGATGCCCTCAGCAAGGCGTCGCAACGGCCGGGGCCGGTCGAGCGTGAAGAGCCGCGTCCCGCCATCGCCGTCAAGAAATCGGTGACGCCCGATTACATTATTTGCCTCGAGGACGGCAAGAAATTCAAATCCCTGAAACGGCATCTGCGCACGCACTACAACCTCTCGCCGGAGGAATATCGCGAGAAGTGGGCGTTACCTCACGACTACCCGATGGTGGCCCCCAACTATGCGGCAGCCCGTTCGCAACTGGCCAAACAGATGGGACTTGGGACCCGCCGCGACAAATAGCCAAACGTGGTGCGACGCCCGCCGCGGCGCGGCGCGCTGCCCGCGCCCCGATTGGCCAGGCTGTAGCCATCGCGGTGGGTGGGCGGCGCCTGAGGCTGAGCCTCAGCCTGGCCTGAGCAGCCCAAGGCCTGATGGTTTGGGCGGCCTTGCCTGGCGGGGCTCGAAGCTGCCATGCGGGCAGCAGAGGCCGGCGTTGGTGAGGCTCGTCTCGTCGCCGGCTGGGGCTAAGCCGATGCCAGCGCCTGAGCATCGCTGCGGATGCGCTCCACCATGGAAAAAAAGCCGTTCGATCGCTGCGCGGTCAAGTGCTCGCCAAGCCCGAGCTCGGTGAAAAGCGCCCGGGCATCCGTGTTGAGGATCTCGTCGGCCGTGCGCTCCTGGTAGAGCGCAAACAGAATGGCAATCAAGCCGCGCACGATGTGGGCATCACTGTCGCCCCGAAAACTGAGAACGGGCGCGCTGCCGGAAGGGGGGGTACGTGTCTCGCTGGCGAGCCAAACCTGGCTCGCGCAGCCGCGCACCTTGTTGGTCTCGGTGCGTAAGGGCTCGGGCAGCGGTGGCAGGGATCGCCCAAGCTCGATGACGTAGCGGTAGCGATCCTCCCAATCATCCAGGAGGGCAAAGTCCGCACGGATGGTCTCGATCGCCATGCTGGCCAGCAAGGAACCCTACGCCCGCGGGCATCGCCACGATGCCTGTCGGTTCCTCTATGCATATGGCCCCAGGGCGCTGCCGCGCAAGGCACGGCGGCGCCAAACGCCTAGCTCAGGCGCCGCCGGCCCGTGGCGGATGACCGCGCCAGGCGGGTCCCAGATCGTCGCGCGTCAGCGTGTTGCGCGCGGGAGTGGAGCGTGGCTCTGCGGCTGCCGGACCAGTTGGGCGCGTACTCGAGGCCGCAACGCCACCATCGGCCCGCTGCCCTTGTGTGGTGATCAAATCCACGGCCACGCGGGCGCCGAACTCGGCCTTTTTCAGGAACGCCGACCAGGCCTCCGCGCCCGCCGCGCAGGCCGTGGGATTGCGGTCGCAAAAGGTCGCGATGCGCTCAACGGTGGCCGCAGCCGTCTCATAGAGCTTGGCCTGCTGGCGCTCCTCGGTCGGCAACACCATGACCACCACAGCGAGCCAGAAAACGATCCTGAACAGAAACATGCGCCACCGACTGCCTCAATCAGAGCGCCGCTGTGGGCGCGATGCTCCGAGCCATAGCAAACAAAGGTATCGGCAGGGCAAAGCCGGGGCGTGCGATGAGAGGCAAAATTATCGCAAATTTTAGGGACCGTCCGCGGTGACCCCGCTGCCGGCCGATGCGGGCGTTGCCAGGCGCAATGCGTTAACAGTTCGGTAGCGCATGGACCCAAAACAAGCGACAAACCGGGAGGTCTTAAGCCATTGATTTAGCGTCAAGATGTGTCTTGATTTGTCATGACGCGCGCTAAACCGTTGTGTGTGCACGCTCATTGAAATCGGCCCCAAGTGTGTGCACGAACAGGCGGGAACGCCCAACGAAGCAAGGCAAGATCAACAAATCGGCAGTCGAAAACCTTCAGCCGGGCGAGCTCCTGGCTGACGTCGAGGTCAAGGGGTTCGCGGCCAGGTGCCTGCCGTCCGGCACGGTGTCCTACGGCTACCGGTATCGGAACGCCAAGGGCGAGCAGAAGTGGCTGCCCCTCGGCACCCACGGCCAGGTCACTGCCGAGCAGGCCCGCAAAGCTGCCAAGATGGGCAGGGCAAGGGGAGATCGACCAGCTCCGGGCCGATCCGGCGCTCGCCGCCAGCTTTGACAAAAAGTATGGACCGGGCGCGGCGCAGGTGCGCTTGTTGGCCGAGATGTGCGCCAAGCTCGACGAACTGATCGATCACGTCAGCGCGCCAAAGCGTGTCGTGAAAAACCCGAATGGTGAAATCGTTGGTGTGGAGACGGAAGATTGACCATGGACGAACCAACGCGCGAAGCCCCGATTGCTGAGAATGCCGAGCTGGCCGCCGAGCTCGCCAAGGCGAAAGAGAACGTCAAGCGCCTCACCGCCCTGATCGAGATGCCGGTCGAGCTGCCGGCGGAGCTGAGACCACCTCGCCCAGCTGCCCTGCGCATTGCCTGACAGCTGTGGCGCGGATCTCAGCGGCGATCAGGCGCGCTTGTTGCTTGCCGACGGGCGCGTGATTTGCAGCGCATGCACGCAGATGCCGCCGGAGCACAAGGTTGCGATCGAGCTAGCAAACTATAATCTTTATCGGAAACGCCCGGGGGGAGCTGATGGCCGGCAGGACGACGAGAAAGCCGCTGCTGCTGAAACCGTTGATCAAGCCCGGCGTCCAGCGGGCCGAGGTGGCAGCCGCAGAAGTAGCCAAAGCATCCGAGGTGGCAGCCTCAGAGGAAAGCTGGCTTAGCAAGGGTCGATCAAAACCCCGCAACCCCTGTGGCTGCGCTTCAACCCCTGAGGCTGCGCTTCCCGGTGAGGCCCCCGCCCAGGGACAGGCGAAAGCGGCACCTGACGCTCCTGTCATGGCGACTTTGGAGCGTACCGCTGGATAAGAAGGCCCCGACAGAAGGTATAACACCGAGGGGAGGAATAGCTGCCGAGGCCAACGCTGGGGGGAGCGCAACTACCTCCAGCGAAGCCAACCGTAGAAGAGGCAGCGCCAGCAGTCTCTCCTGAGAAGCCTGTAGTCGCTCCGAGACGGCTCCCGAGGTTGCTCCCAAAGCTGCCGTTTGAGCCCAAGCCTGTAGACGCCCCCGCTCCCGTTCAACGCGCCGCTTGAGAGCGATAGCGCCACGTCGCGGGTTGCGCGCTCAACGTCTTAATCGCGGTGCCGTTGTCGACGCCCGGCCACTCACGAAATGGCCTGGTCGCAAATAATGCAAGCACGACTCCAGGCTTGAGGCTACAGCGACATGCTCGCCGTTACCCACGTCCATGGCAGCCCTGCCCACGAACGGCCGCCGGCGGGCTCGCTAGGGCCGTTCTACGAGTTGCGCCATACAACCCTTGTCTAAAGCGCGCCCACGATCGGCTTGCCATCCCGCCAGCACGGCGGCGCAACTGGACAAATCACCGGCCACGACTTCGGCTTCGCCTGCGGCATCGGCTTCACCTGCGGCACTCGATCCGTGAACAGTTTCGGCGTTGGCTGCTCGGCCTCAAGCAGGAGGCGGCGCTTGATTTCGCGCGGCGGCAGCAGCCACATCATCAAGCCAATGCCTGCGACCATTGCCAGCAGCCACAGCGTGAATACCCGCATGGTCCTAGTCCGCCGGCCGCGGCCTAATCACGAACGGATCGGGCCACATGTTGCGGCAGTGGGTTGAGCCTTTTGGGACCAGCCGCCGCTGCACCAGCTCCATCGCCGCGTCAAAGCATTCGTCCTGGCTGAGGCCTGGGATCTCGTGTACGCGACGGTCATTGGGATCGGCCTCCGCCGCAATCCAGATCATCAGGGTGAAGCTGAAGAAGATGTCCATTAGACCCTCTTGCGCCCCGGCAGCAGCGGCCAGGCGCACGAGCCGCTGATGTGCGCGCACAGCTGCTCGGGCCTGTCCACGGCATGATCGCACGCGGTGCCGGCTCCGGCACGCACTCGGCGCGCACGGGCGACCGCTCCCGCAGCATTTCATCGCGGAAGACGGTGCACTGTACCGGGTACAGATCAGGCAGGGGCGTCTCTTCAAAGCGCTGGCCCATCATGAGCCAGGCGACCAACGTGAAGGTTTCCATGCGCGAATCTCGAGCAAAGGAATTGGCCAAAACAACGGTTGGCCCTCCGTCAAGCCCGCCGCATATGCTTTCTCTTCTTCGTCTTGCTGTGCCCACACCACGGGCAATAGCGCACCGGCGGCAGATCGCTGCCAATGACCGGCTTGCCCGTCGAGGTGTCGGGCGGGGACCCCGGCGGCCATGGAATGTTGTAGGCAACGAGCCAGGCAATGCTTTCGCAGTCGCTGCCAACGAAATGCGCCGTTTCCCATGGCTGGCAGCAGGGCTCAACGACCGGATGGTCCGGGTGCTCTTCCAAATACGAGAACTTGCGCAACGCCTCCATGACGTGCGGCGGAGGCAAGCCGGGGTTGCGGCTCATGTGCTTTTCTTTCTTTCAGCGCCCCTCGTCCATCCCCCGGAAAAAGGCGTCGTCCCAGCTGTCCAGGAGCGCGTCGAGCTCTTTCTTCTTCGCCGCTGCGGCCTCCGCCTCCTTCCGCTCGCGTTTCGCGCGCTCCGCGGCGAGCCATTCCAACCTGGCCCCTTCGGCCCACATTGGCGAGTCCTTCGAGGGCGGCGGAGGCTTCGGCAGCATGTTCTTTCTTTCATCCGATTACACTCATTATCGGATGAGTCTTCGTCTCCAATGGATATTGCGTAATCGGCAACACCTACGAAACCCCCCAGCTACTCTAACCCCTTTTCAGGTAGGTCTTGCGAATCAGAAAGCACTCGTGATGCGACCAGTCGTAGCCGCAACTTGCCCAGCGCCGTTGCACAGGAATGCAGGGAACCGTTGAGCGCGCAATCGAGTTCATTTGGCAATCGAGGGCTTTCCAGGCGACGGACGATGTGGGATTTGACTAGATATCGTGTCGCCTCATGGCACTTACTCTTGTTCCTTGCCGGCAGCACCACGTTGGGAGGCTGCGCTACGTACGGATCTCAGGGCTCGCGATCCGCGGCGCCAAGTTTTGCCGGGGGGATGCGAACGTCCGGCGAGCCCCACTCAGTCAGAGAGACCCAATTTTTCCCCAGTGTTTATGCGCCGGGTGAGATCGTAGTGAGCTTCGGCGACCGGCGTCTTTACTACATCGAGAGCCGCGGTCGCGCTGTCAGCTATCCGATTGCTGTTCCGCGCGAAGTGGATCGATGGGAAGGCGTGACCACTGTGTCGGACAAACGGATCAATCCGTCATGGGTGCCGACGCAGGAGATGATGCGCGAAAATCCGAGACTGCCGAGCTATGTGCCTGGCGGTCACCCAATGAACCCCCTAGGAGTGCGCGCACTCTACCTGGGCGAGAGCACCTATCGCATTCACGGCACCGATGCGCCCTGGACGATCGGCGAGGCGGTTTCCAAGGGCTGCATTCGCATGTTCAACGAGCATGCGCTTGATCTGTATCAGCGTGTCGAGCTTGGCACGCGCGTCACGGTGACCTGGAGCCGGCTCGCTCGTTCCACTTAGTGCGAGTTCCGCCGTTTAGCGCTGCGACCGGTTTCACGAACGCAGGGAAATACACGGCTGTGATCGCTTGCACCTTTGCAAACGGAAGTCGGCGTCATCGGGGGTGCTTCGGCGGAACTGCACCAACGACTAACGTCGTGGCGTCCGCTACATGGTCAATTCTTGATATGTGCAGTCCGCGGGGGTAACGGGGCACCCACGTCAACAAACCCGCGACCCGTGAGGCCTTGCTGATCGCAATGAGGGCTCTGATAGATGCCCATGCAGCGGGCTAATCCCACAACGCTGCTTCAGGGACCGTTCTCACTGCGACTAGGGTCCGGCCGCCTTACGTTGTTCGTGCGCTTCTTCTTTTCTAGCAACTCAACCAAGCGAGCTAGGTCTGGTGGAAGGCAGCCGGGTATGTTGAGAAGTTCCCTCAACTTGTCACCTAATATCTTAGGCGTCACCCTCGCACCTTGCTTTTGGCAGACGGGATCGATCCGGAAGGCCGGCACGCATGGAACGTGGCATATGGCTAGATTGACTATTCCTCACACTGACAACGTCTTCATACCCGCACAGTTGCTGACATTGCGTGCGAAATGTTAGTACGCTTTCGCACGTGATCGTGCGGTGCTCCAAATCACTCTGCTCTTCTCTTTATGAACGGCTAATTTGCTATTGCTACCGATTGGGCGCCTAGTGTGGGCGGAAGAGCGGCAGCAATGACAACTTGGATAGTGTCTTCCGAGGTCGTCTGCGTATGTTGCCGCTCTTTCTTCCGCAAACTGACCAGTGAACTCCGAGCACTTAACGGTAACGGTAGTAGCGCGCGCCTCGGCCACTGGTTGAAGCCAACTCGTGGGCTGTTACGAGGACCGTGCTGCGTTGGCCGTTGGCGGTTAGCGTCGCTCGGCGCTTTTTGACATCATTAAGCGCCTGTTGCTGGGTCACGAACAAACCCAAACGGTCGTCTCCAGCGCCGACGGACCAGCCGTAGTTGGTGAGCTCGACTCGGAAGATCGTAGTGATTGCTTGCTTAGCCACAAACGAGCGTAGCACATTCGGCGCCTATCAGCGAGTTGCGGCCTGAACAGGGCGCGCCGGCACTGCATTCGTCATTGGTCATGACTTTGAGACGACGGATTGCATGCGGCCTTGCCCCAACCCGGGCGCCTTCTACCGCACGCCACCTTCGACGTGCACCACGATCGCGAGGCTGGCGGGTAGGTCCCAGCGCACGCACGTACGGCACTGCCCATGCCCATTCCCCCGCCTCAATTAAATCTTGTATCGGTGCGCTAGCTTACCCACAGGAACACTCAGATGGTGTACGGTAATGTACGCACGCAACACCCTGTCCGTCTTCGCTACGCGACCAGGGCCTTCAGCAGTCGATCATCACGCTTGTTGCGCGTTTGAGGATTGATCGACGGCTCGGGATTAGCTGCCACCCTCAACAACGGCGGCACCTCTGGCAAATGCGCTTGGCCGCGCGGGGTAGGCCCATGAACAGCTCCAGCTTGGCTGGTTGCTCAATCCTCATTTGCGAGGACGAGCCCCTGATCGCAATCGGCATTGCAGATGCATTCACAAACGCGGGTGCGCGGGTAGTGATGGCGCGGTCATTAGCGAGTGCCCTCATTGCCGTGGAAAATGAGGTTCCGTCGGCCGTCATCCTGGATCACGCGCTCAGCGATGGTGAGAGTTCGCAGCTTTGCAAACGACTCAAACAGCGAAACATCCCGTACGTGGTCCACAGCGGATACAGCAATCTTGATAGAGCCGACGGCGACGCGGTGCATGTGCCGAAACCAGCTAATCCTGATGTGCTCGTGACCGCGGTTCTGGGTCTAATGCAACGTCGGCGTCGTCCCACTCTTCATCTCAATCTGTAGAGACTAGCTAGTGCCTGCATGGGCGATGCCGAGGCCGCTAGCAGCAGCGCTGCAATTCCCTTCCCCCCATCAGTGGTCTCCCCCCTGAGCCTCCGGAATTTGGTATTCGCTCACAGTAAGCCGCCGGAGCTTCCCCCTCCGCATCAGCCGGCGGGTTTGTCTATCCCGCTTTTCCAAGAGGTCGCCAAGCTCGACGGCAACCCATTCTCCACGGTAATAGCGGCCACTTGCCGATGGTCGCCCCGAACTGGCGGTAATACTGGCGCTCTAGCGCGCCCGAGCTGATCCAGCCGCCAAGGAGATCCTGAAGCGCGGGGTGGGCCTGCAGGAAGCTCACGAACTCACGGGCATACTCGTCGGGCCCTGGGACCGGCAAACCGTCGATATCGGGGTGCACGATGGCGTCGCCGATGCGTACAGGCTTTCTGGCAGGCTTTCTGGCAGGCGATCTGGCATGTGATGCGCCTGAACTCACGGGTGAACTCACGACATGGCCAGGCGCATGGCTCACGTCGTGGCCAACGGCATGGCCAGAGGCATGGCTCACGTCATGGTTCACGTCGTGGCTAGCGACATGGTTCGCGGCGTGTGGTGCGGAACCACGGTTCCACCATCGCTGGCGCGGGCGATCGTATTCAGGGTCTGCGCGTTGGACGGCCATGGGCAGTAACCGAATGCGGTTCGAGCGGTCGAGGTTTCCGCCGGAGGCCTGCCCTGCCGCGGCGCACGCGGCCGGCACCATTGCCCGCGAAGCAGGCAAAAAGCAAGTGCCACCTGGGCATCAGGGAGTTTCCAATAATGCCCGTAATCGGCAAGGATCGCTGTCGTGATGAAAAAGCCAGCATGGTATGGCGTCTTGGAGCCGCGCGAGGCAGTGATCGCTGGCTTGGTGGGCCTCGCCGTTGTGTGGCCGCTGACTTACTATGCCTACCACACCGGCTACTACGTAGTTTGGGGCTTTAGCCCTCCGCAATGGAAAGCCGTTGGAACTGCTATAGGCATGCTCGGCTTTGCCGTTCCCTACTGGTTGGTGAAATGGTTCGTGAAACGGCGATAAAGCTACATCGCTAAGCCGCGGCGGCCAGGGCGGGGGTGCCGACGACGCGCTCGATCTCGGCGCCAAGAAGGTTGGCCGCCTCGCGCTTTTCGGGCCCGTAGGGCCAGTAGCGCCTCCATCACGCAAATGTGTGCACGGCGGGTGCACGACGGTTAGAGCTTGCTAAGCCCTTGGCGGAAAAAGGGATATTTCCACTCCCACCTTAACAGTTCGTTAGCACACCGGCTCGAATATCAAGCCTTGGCGCAGCGACTAATTCGGTTGAGGAGTGAGGTGATGACGCCACGGCGGGCACGCCAAGCGCTCTGCCTGTTTCTCTTGCTGGCGGCTGCGGTCGCATATAATGCGTTGTTTCGGCAAACGCGGCCCGTCGTCGGCGGCAGTAGCAACGTTGCCGTAAGCGTGCCGTCGGCCGCCGTGCCCGCGCAGCGCACAGCGACGGCGGTCGGCACTGCCCTGGCGGAACGACCCTCGGGGCCGGCAAAGGACCCCTCGGGGCCGCGGCTGCCAACGGCGCCCACGGCCGGGCTTGCGGAGCGCCCCTCCAGTGCCGCAAAAGAGGCGCCGGAAAAACGCCTGCGCGCTGCGCGTTTCAAGCCGGAGGGGGCCAACACCGAGGTTGGCAGCGTGTCCGGCGTGCCCCTCAAGCCGGAAGCCCGCATCGACACCGTCCGTGCCATTCAGCGGGAGTTGCGCCAGAAAGGTTATGGGGCCTTGGTCAGCGACGGGAGCCTGCGGCTGGCCACCCGAGCCGCGATCATGGCCTACGAGTACGACCATGGCCTGCCACTGACGGGACAGGCAAGCGAGACCTTGCTGGCGCGCATCCTGTTTGGGGGCGCGCCCGCGGCTGATCCGGCAGCGGCCGGTAAGGTGCGCAGTGCCGAGGCGCAGGAGGTGGTTCGCTCGGTACAGCAGTCGCTGGCGGCGCTCGGCTATCAGCCCGGCGCACCGGATGGGCAATTGCAGGACGATACCATACGCGCCATCCGCGAGTTCGAGATGGACAAAGGCCTTGTTCCCAAGGGTCGGATCAGCGCCGAACTGGTGGGGCAGCTGGCGGCACCGTCGGCGCCGAAACTTTCGCGTCGGTGAAGAGAGGCTCAGCTAGCGTCTTGGCACGGGGGGCGGCCAAGCTATGCTGCGCTGGCATGCGATTGAAATCGGAACTTTGGGTGAAAGCCTACCTGCGGCGCTGTGCGTTCGAGGGTGCCTCGGCGCTGCTTGAGCGTCGCGGCGACAGCGATGCGGGCGCCATCTATGTCAAGGTCAGCCAACTCGACGGCAACGCCAGCCTGTTTGGGCCGGCTCCGGCCAGTCTCAGCGCCAAGGACAACGAGCGGCGTTGGCAACCCTGTTTGCCGACGCCAGTCGCAGCCGAGGCGGAAGCCGATAGCTACCTCGCCCGCCAGCTTGCCTTCGATCCCGACCTCTGGATCATCGTCGTCGAGGATCGGCAAGGCCGCCACTTCCTTGAGGATTGGTTGGCTGCTGGCTGAGACTGGGCGGCGGCAGGCTCCGACACATTAACGATGCGTTAACGGCCACAGCCGTCAAATGTTGCGATTCGTCGCGAGCGTCCACGTCGCGCGATAGGGGCATCCGCAGCGGGCAAAACCGGCGGCGGTTTGGGGGACAGCAATCGTCATGATCATCGAATTTCGTTCGCAGGCTTTGCGGCTTGAGCCGCGCATGGAGGCCAGTTCGGAGGGTGCCGAAATCATCATCTTTCCGGGCGTCCGCCGGGAGCGTCAGACCGATGCGCCAAAGCCGCGCCGCAAGGACAAGGCCCGGCCGAAGCGCGACCGGCTCGAGTTGCCTGAGTGAGGGAGATTTGGCGGGGGGCTGGCCGACGCGCCCAGCCGGCGCGGCGGCGCTTAGGGCTTGAAACCGGGGGTGCACTTGGCACGGCTCAACGCCGCCTCGGCCTCGGCCTTCCAGGCCAAGCCTTTCAGCGGCGCGCGAATGATGACCAAACCCTCGTCCGCGGGTGAGGCGATCTGGTCTTCGGCGGGCGCGGCAGGGCGCCGCCCCGCGGCGGGAATGAGATCGCCACTGCGTTCCGCGCCGGGCACGATGACGAGGGAGATATCGGTCGTGCGCAGCTGCTGGCCCGGCATGACGTAGAAGTTGTCGCCATGCGGGGTGTGCAGAGAAAGCGTCCACCCCAGGTCGGCCAGGGGCGCGCTCACCGTGATCGGTTCGCTGGCGACACTGTAGCGGCAGATGCCGTAGTAGGCGTCCGGCATCAAGAAGGGCAACAGCTGCTTGCCCGGCAAGGCCGGTGCCACCACCACCATGGTGTTGGCGGGCAGGACATCGCGCAGTTTCTGGTAGGCCATCCCCGGTCCGAGCAGTGGCACCGCCAGCGTCGCGCTGAGGTGCAAGATGCCGCCGAGCAGCAGGGCGCCGACGGCCGTGCGCCAATGGATCTTGCGGATCCAGCCTGGCGGCCTCGGCAGGCTGTTGGCGCCAAGCCGAGGCGGGCGGACAGGGGGGAGGCTGGGCCATCGCCGCTCGGCCAGAGTTGACGCCAGGGTGGTTGGCAGGGGCGGCGGCGCCAATCGCGGGCTCATCGGCAACCCAGCTTTCGGATCGCAGGCAGCGCCTTGGCGCTGCCGCCCATGTGGACGGCCGCCGCCATGCCGGCATCCTGGACCGTGAGTAGGAGTGTCACCTTGCCGGCCCCGATCGGCAACCAATTTCCGGCCCGCGCGTCGCGTGCCACCACGATCACCGCCCGCCCATCCGGTTCGCGCATGGCCGTATCGCTGCTGAAGGCGTAGCGATCGGCCGCATTGGGGATCAGGCTACCCCTTCGGTCGAAAGCGGCAAGGCTCCACCAAGCGCCGTCCATGCCCTCAACGGTGACGGTATAATCGCAGGCCGACTGCAGTTGTCCGCCCTCGCCGTCGGTCTTGGCGAAGAAGGTCAGCTCCAGCGTGGAGGCGATCGGCAACAGCCCGTTGCGTGCCACGCGGGCGCGCGTATACGGATCGGCGTCGGGGCGGCCGGCGGCGAGCCAGGTGCTCCAAGGACCATAGCTGCGCGTGGTCAGGCGCGAACCTGCTTCGACCATGTACCAGGCGCTGCCGAGGCCGCCGCCAATGCCGAGCACGGCAATCGCGGTGAGGTTGACGAACAGCTTGCCGAATTGGCGCATGATCAGGAAAGGCAATCAGGGTTTTGGGCGTGCGGTCAGCGGCATCTCGGCGCGACGGTCGGGAGCGGCCGGCGCCGGACGTGTGCGATCGGTGGGCGCCGGCACGCTGGGTTGCGCTGCCGCCGGCGCAGCGCTGGCGGGCACCGCCTCCTGTCCATTGGCGCGGCGCATGGTCTCGGCCAGCCGCTTGAGCATTTCTCGGGTCTGATCGGGCATGATCGTTGTTTTCTTTTGCGCCGCCTGGGCGATTTGCGCCTGGGCCAGGGCGGGATCAATCCGCTTCAGTTCCGACAGTCGCTGCTGCTCGGCGACCTGGTTGGGATGCAACGGCAAGCCGGGGATTTGCGGAATGTACTTGATGTTGTTGTGTGCGACCGACATGAAGCTGTGCCAGATCGTTGCCGGGAGACTGCCACCGGTCACCCCCTGGCCGTTCCACGACATTGGCCGGAAGTCGTCGTAGCCGACCCAGACACCCGTCACCAGTGCGCCGGTGAAGCCGAGGAACCAAGCGTCGCGGTAGCTCGAACTGGTGCCGGTCTTGCCGACGGCATAGGTGAAGTCCAAGGCGGCTCGTTTGGCTGTGCCTTCGTCGACCACCGCCTTCATCATAATGTTCATATTCTCGGCCACCTTGCGGCTGACGACCTGCGCGGCTTCGGGTTCGTCGCGTTCGCGCGAATAGACAAGATCGCCTTTGGAATTGAACAGCTCGAGAATGGCATAGGGCCGCGTCAGCTTGCCACCGTTGGCGAAGGTGCCATAGGCCGCCGTGTGCTGCAGCGGCGTGATGCCGGTGTCGCCGAGCGCCATCGAGCAGGTCCTTTTCACGCCGGCGACGCCCAGGCGCTGGGTCATTTCCAACAGCTTGTCGCGGCCAAGCCGCAGCGACAGGTCGACCGCCGGGACGTTGAGAGAGACCTTGAAGGCGTCGATGGCCATCATCGAGCGTCCCGACCCACCGCCACCGCTGTAGTTCCTGGGGCTCCAGTTGCCGCACGGGCCGGAGGCGTCGCGCACGATCGAGCGCGGATTGTAACCGTTCTCGAAAGCCATGGCATAGACGTAGAGCTTGAAGGACGAGCCGGGCTGCCGGTGCGCGTGCGTGGCCCGATTGAACTGGCTGTCGTCGTAGTCCAGCCCGCCGACGATGGCGCGCACGGCGCCGTCGGGCTCCATTGCCACCAATGCGCCGGTGAACGGCGTGCGGCGCTTGCTGCCAGTTTGGCCCAAGGTATTGACCAGGGCGTCATGGGCTGCCTGCTGCAGGCTCAGATCGACACTGACCCGAGCCGTGAGCACGTACTGACCGCTGCGTTCGGCAATGCGCTGCACTTCCTCGAAGGCCCAATCGAGGAACCAGTCCGGGCTGTGGGCGATGCGCGTTTCGATGATGCGCGCCGGGTTCAGGCGTGCCGCATGCACTTGGCCTGCGCTCATGTAACCGGCATCGACGAGGTTGTTCAGGACGTCGTTGGTGCGTGCGCGTGAGAGCGGCAGGTTGACATGCGGGGCGAACTTCGAGGGCGCCTTGAAAAGGCCGGCGAGCAACGCCGCCTCGGCGAGGTTCACCTCGCGCACCGACTTGCCGAAGTAGAATTGCGAGGCCGCCTCGACACCGAAGGCCCCGCCGCCAAGATAGGCGCGGTCGAGGTAGAGCTTGAGAATTTCACGCTTGCTGAAACGCAACTCCAGAAGGAAGGCCAGAAAAGCCTCCTTGATCTTGCGTTGCAGGGAGCGCTCGGAAGAAAGGAACAAATTCTTGGCCAGCTGCTGCGTGATGGTCGAGCCGCCTTGCACCACCTCGTTGGCACGCGCGTTTTCGACCAGGGCGCGGGCCGTGCCAATGAAGTCGACGCCGAAGTGCTCAAAAAAGCGCCGGTCCTCGGTGGCCAACGTGGCCTTGATCACGTGATCGGGAATCTCTTCGAGCGGCACGGCGTCGCTGTGCAGAATGCCGCGCTTGCCGATCTCGTTGCCGTAGCGGTCGATGAAACTGACGCTGAACTTGCCGGTCAGGATGCGCTCTTCGTCGAACTCCATCAGCGCCGGGATGGCGAGCACATAGAGGAGGGCGAAGCCGCCGACACAAAGCGTCAAGGCCTCCGAACAGCCTTCATTCAAGAGGCGCTTCCAACCGCTCAAGCGGAAACGTGCAAAGAAGCTGGTGATGCCGTTCCAGCGATCCTTCGCCCCCTCCCAGGTTTCCGCCAGTGACGAATCAATCCAGGCGTCGACCCTGAGCCAGTCGATGGGGCCCTTGCGGCCGCCGTGCCTGAAAAACCAGTCGTGCACGTTCAAGGCCTCGCGTCGTTTGTCAAACCCAGGCGGCTGACGGCGCTACCCCGTCAAGATCTCGTCTGCGCACCCAGCTCGCGGCCGTCAGCATGGCGGAATCAGGGCCGGCCACGCTTGAGCCTAGCACCGTCGGCGCCGGCAGCGCGAGTAGAACGCTCTTGATGCCTATTTTGGCCTTTTTTTGCGGCGGCGGGCAGGCGCATTGTCGGTGCGCGGCCTGCCGGCGCAGTTACCGGTTGGTAAGTTTGAGCTCGATACGCCGGTTGCGGCGGAGCACGTCTTCGCCGACGCCGTCCTCAAGCGGCTGGAACTCGCCGTAGCCGGCCGCCACCAGGCGCCGTGGCGAGACGCCGCGGCTGATCAGGTATTTGACGACCGAAGTCGCGCGTGCACTGGAAAGCTCCCAATTGGAAGGGAATTGCGAGCTGGCGATGGGGCGCACATCGGTGTGGCCGTCCACCTGCAAGGCCCAATCGATTTCGCTCGGGATACTGCGCTCCAATTCTATGATGGCCATGGCCAGCTGGTCGATGGCGGCTAGACCTTCCAAGGTCATGGTGGCCTGCCCGGAAGGGAACAGCACCTCGGACTGGAACACGAACCGATCGCCGACCACGCGGATGTCTTTGCGATCCTTCAGCAACTCGCGCAGCCGACCAAAGAAATCGGAGCGGTAGCGCTGCAGCTCCTGCACCTGCCTGGCGAGGGCGACATTGAGCCGGGCCCCAAGGTCGGAGATGCGGGCCTGATTTTCCTTGTCCTTGGCCTCAGCCGCGCCCAGCGCTTCCTGCAGCGCCCCCAGCTGGCGCCTGAGCGCGATCAGCTGCTGGTTCAGCACATCGACCCGGGCCAAGGCGTCGGCGGAGAAGCCTTTTTGCTCGCTGAGCTCCTTGCTGAGACCGGCAATGCGCGCATCCCTTTCGGCGCTGCCGGCGGCGAGGCCGCCGAGCCGCTCGTTATCGGCGCGCAGGGTGGCAAGCGAAGCCTGCAAGGCGCCAAGTTCGTCTTCGAGAGAGCGACCTCTGCCCTTCTCCAGGCTGAGCAGATTTGTGATTTCTGCGATCTGCCTGGTCAGCCGTTTCAGCGCGCTGTCCTTGCCGGAGACTTCTTGGCTGACGTAGAACTGCGCTACCATGAAAACCGAAAGCAGGAAGGTGACCACCAGCAGCAGCGTCGACAGCACGTCGACGTAGCCCGGCCAGAACTCACCATACGCGGTCGATCGACGTGCGCGTCCATACGGCATCGGGATCTACTTCTTTCGCGAGACGTTGGCGGCGAGATCTTTGAGCACGGAGGCGACCTCCGATTGTTGCGCCGCCTGCTCGTCGACCCATTCCCGCACCACCTTCTGCTCTGCCCGCATTTGCCGCACCAGCTGATCGACGCCCTTGGCGAGTTCCTTGACCGCCTCCTCCGCGGGCGGCGTTCCCCCTTCCAGGCGCGGAATACTGGTCAGCCGTTCGCTGAGCTCGGAGATGGCACGATGCATATCGAGCACGGCGACCTGCAGCTGGTGGGCGCCGTAATCGCTGGCCTGGGAGCCTCCAGGCGCCAGCTCGGTAATGCCCGACAGCCACTCTTCGAGCTGATTGTAGAAGCGCCCGTGCGCATGACCAGCCTGGAGTTCTAAGAACCCCAGCACCAGCGAGCCGCCGAGTCCCAGCAGCGAGGATGAAAATGCCGTGCCCATGCCGCGCAGCGGTGCGGCCAGTCCATTCTTCAATTCATCGAACACCGTTACGCTGTCGGCCGCGCGCGTATCGAGTGCGCCGATCGTCTTGCCCACCGATTGGATGGTATCCAAGAGCCCCCAGAAGGTCCCAAGCAATCCCAGGAACACCAACAGGCCAACGAGGTAGCGGCCGGTGTCGCGCGCCTCATCGAGGCGCGAGCCAATCGAATCCATGATGGAGCGCATGGAGGTGGCGGACAACGACAGGGCGCCGGTGCGGTCGCGCAGCATGGTCGCCATCGGCGCCAACAGGACGGGTCGATGCGAAATGGCAAGGCCCGGATCGGCAATGCGAAAGGCGTTGACCCAGCGGATTTCAGGATAGAGCCGCAGCACCTGCTGAAAGGCGTAAAGAATGCCGGCGACCAGCACGACGCAAATCAGCATATTCAGGCCGGGATTGTTGAGCATGGCCGCCCAGAGCTGCGCGTGCAGCACCGCCACCAGCAGGCCGACCAGGACCAGGAACACGAACATGCGCCACAAATACAGTCCCGGGGTGGACAGGGTGCGGTGGAGGGAGGGGGGTGCCCGCTCACCCAATCTCGCTCGTGCCATGCGTCCTTCTCCCAGCCTCGATCCAGGGCCGACATTAACCAATGTCAATGGCATCACAAACCGGCAACTTCATGCCGATTGGGGTCTGTTCATGCTCTTTGTGCCTTCTTTTAGGCGGACACGGAATTCTTCTGGCCAGCGGCCGCGCCGGCGCCGCTAAGCGTTGCCAGCAGCGCCTTGTGGATGTTCTGGTTGCCGGCAACGATGCTGCCTTGGTCAAACATCATCTGCGTGCCGTTGAGGTCGCTGACATAGCCGCCCGCTTCGCGGACCAGGATCATGCCGCCGGCGATATCCCAAGGCTTGAGGTCGCGCTCGACAAAGCCGTCAAAACGGCCGGCGGCGACCCAGGCCAGATCGATGGCGGCCGCGCCGCTGCGGCGCAGTCCGCTGGTGGCGCCCATCAGGGCCTGGCATTCGCCCAGAAAACGCTCGTGCCCCGATCGGCCGCGATGCGGTATGCCGATTGAGATGAGGCTGTCGGCCAGGGTCTTTCGGTTCGCGACGCGCAGCCGCCGACTGTTGACGAAAGCTCCTTGCCCGCGCTCGGCCGTATAGAGCTCATCGAGGATGGGATTGTAGATGAGGCCGCAGACGATTTCGCCGTCGCGCTCCAGCGCGATGGAAATGCAAAACAAAGGGATGCCGTGCAGAAAATTGGTCGTCCCATCAAGAGGATCGACGATCCAACGATGTGACTTGTCGGGGCCGGCCACAACGCCGCGCTCTTCCATGAGAAAGCCGTAGCCCGGCCGCGCCTTCGCCAGCTCGCGATACAAGACCTCCTCGGCGCGGTGATCGGCGGCGGTGACGAAATTGCCGGGGCCTTTCACGGAGACCTGCAACTGCTCGACCTCGCCGAAGTCGCGCGTCAAGCCGCGCCCGGCTTTGCGGGCGGCGCCAATCATGACATTCATCAGGGCTGAGGCCGGCATCAGCGGGGCACATCCACATCGTGAGTTGAGGGACCGGCCCGATCTAGCCCAGGTGGCAGGGCCTGACAAGGCGCCCGCTGCCGATGCAGGCGGCGCGCCGCGCCTATTCCCCAGCGGCTCGGGCCGAGTTGTGGGAAATATCCCACTTTACCCTTGCATGGATATGTGGTTGTGATCCCACCGGGGCAGGCTCTACCCTGCAGGCGTTCCGTTCGCCAACACGCGCTTGCGTGCAACGGGAGCCCGTTTGCGGATGGCCTACGCCGCCGTTGGACTATTGGACAGCATCTCGGAATTTTGCCGCCGCGCCGGCATGGCCAAATCGACGTTCGGCCGCCGCTGCGTCAACGACGGCAAGTTCGTCGCCCGCTTGCGCGACGGCGCCCGCATCACGCCAGAGACGCTCGAGCGCGTCAGCGCCTTCCTGACCACCCAGGGCGTGGCAGCACCGGCGACCCCGCCCGAGCTGAAGCCGCTCCTGCGCGTGCAAGCGGCCGGGATCGCCACCAGCAAGACGTCGGTCGAGGAGGGGCCTTCGCGCAATTTTCGCTTCTTTGACAATCGGCAGAAATACCTGTTGTTCGTCAACACCTGTAGCGAGAAGGAAGTGATTGCGCGCCGCGTCAGCATGGAGCTTGCCCACCTGCATCCCGAGCCACCGGCGATTCGCCTGTTCGATGCCGGCATGGGCGACGGCACGCTTTTGACACGTGTCCTGCGCGAGATGCATCGCCGTTTCCCGACGCTGCCCTTCTACGTCGTCGGCAAAGAGATCAGTCTGGAGGACACGCGCCTCTCGCTCGACAAGATGGCCGACCGTTTTCACGAGCACCCTGCCACGGTGCTGGTCGTCACCAACATGTACTACACCGAGGCGCCGTGGCTGGCACCAAATGCGGTTTCGGCCGCCACGTCGCTGGCTTGGCACGAGGTGGCGCTCACCGGCGGCACGGCCGCAGAATTCAGCGAGCAGATCACCGCGCTTGAACCGTTATTGACGCGGGTTTGGCAGGCGCGGCACAGCCCCAAGACCGGCAACCCCGTGTATGAGCGGCCGGCGGCGATCGTCATCTACCGCGAGGACTTCCGTTTTTTGCTTGATGATGTCGTCCCGCGCCAGGGCCGCGCGCGTGCCGACTATGATCTCGTGATTGCTTCGCAACCCTACCGCGCCCGGGTGCCCGTCGCGTTCAAGGCCGCGCGTGTCGTCACGCCGCTGGCACGTGCGCTGCGACCAGGCGGGCGGTTGCTCGGCGTCCATTCCTGTGGCCGCGATCCCGGCCTCGACATCATCCGCAAGATCTGGCCCGACGAGGACCCCTTCCAGACCAGCCGCTACGATATCCTGCGCGCCACCCGCGCCGAGCTCGGCCGCGAGGCGCGCCACTACAACTTCAATGCCTATGCCGACCAGCGCGCGATGTTTCGCTACGATATGCACACGCTGCCCAGCGAGATTGCCGCCAGCATCGGCACCTCGACATTGTTTGCGGCCTGGAATGCCGCCGTCTACGTGGCGCAGATCGATGATGAGCGTCTCGCCGAGGTGCTCGGCGCACGCCGCTATCTTGATGCCACACGCGAGGTGCTGCAGGCGCACGGGCGCCTGTGGTTTTTGGACGAATCCTATGTGATCTCGCGCAAGAGAGGCTGAACACAATGCCCGCGTCTGTCCTTGATTCTCCGGCTGGATCCGACGGCGGCGGCTCGATCGCCACCGTCGCTGCCGAGCTGGTCGCCTGTGGCTCCATCGAAATGGGAGCGGAAACTCCCGAGGATGCCCTGCGCATCGCCGAGCTGCTGCCGGCGGGGACGCCCGTATACGTTAATCATTTGCCGCGGCATGAACTGCCGCACATGCTGGCAGCCTTGGTTGCCCTGCGGGAAGCCGGCCTGGAACCGGTACCGCATATCGCGGCACGCCGGGTCGCCTCGCGGACGCAGGTGCGAGCCTTCTTGGATCAGGCCGTGCGGGTGGCGGGGGTCGCCAAGGCGTTGTTGATCGCCGGTGATGTGGCCGCACCGCTGGGACCCTACGGCGACGGCGTTGCTCTCATCAGGGATGGTGTGCTTGCCGACACCGGGTTGCAGCAGGTGGGATTACCAGGCTATCCCGAAGGCCACCCGCAGGTCTCCACGCCGGCGCTCAATGCGGTTCTCAGCCAAAAGCTTCAACTCCTCGAGCAGCAACGTTTAGCCGGCTACGTCGTCACGCAATTCTCTTTCGCGCCTCACCGCATCGTCGAGTTCTGTGCAGATCTCATGCGCCGTGCTCCCGGCGTTCCGGTCTATGTCGGCCTGGCGGGACCGACCACGCCGCGCCGACTGCTCAAATTCGCGCAGCGCTGCGGCGTGTCCGCCTCGTTGCGGGCACTGCAAGCCGAAGGCATGCGTGCCGTGCGGCTTTTTACCCACGTCGATCCGAGCGCCCAGCTCACGGCAATTGCGCGCCATGCCAGCAGTGGCAGCGCCAGCAACGTGGTCGGTGTTCATCTCTACAGCTTTGGCGGCGTGGCGCCCACCGCCGCCTGGATGAACGCGCAAATCACGGGTGGCCGCCGCTGAGCGCCAGCCGCAGGCGCGAAGGCGGCATGCGGCTGAGCCCGGCGGTTTTTGCGGCTGATCTCGGCGATGCTATGCTGCGCAAGGCGGCGTGAGAGCTCAGGGATGAGAAAGAGGGCCAATCGGACAACGGACCAATCGGACAACGGGGTCCATCGGCTATGTCCGGGTGGGGTGCTTGGTTGAGAAAGTTGCCGGCGTTCGTGCTGATCTTGTGCCGCCGTCTGATGCTCGCGACGGTCTTCGCCGCGGCCAGCCTACCGGCGCTGGGCGAGGAGCCGCTCGCCATTCCTGATCCGCGCTGGGGTGCCTTTTTTTACGGCAAGGACCAGCGTGTGCCCGTGGAGCCTTCGGCCTGGCCGTGGTATGCGATCGGCCGCGTCAATATCGCCGACAGCGTCAGCCGCCGGCACTGCACCGGCACCCTGGTTGGGGCACAGCTCGTGCTGACCGCGGGCCACTGTCTGTTCGATCATCGGCTGGGGCGCTGGGTGAAGCCCGAGCACGTGCACTTTGTTGCCGGCCAGGCGCGCGACAGCTCGAGTGGCCATGCCAAAGCCGTGGCCTTCATCATTCCACCCGAACTCGACATGGCGGAGGGCAGCGATCCTGCCAAAAAAAGTCTGCGCGGCGATCTGTTTGCGCACGACTGGGCGCTGATCCGCCTTGAGATGGCGCTGGCCATCAAGCCCGTCCCCATCAAGGCGATCGTTGCTGGTGCCGTGGCGCAAGAGGTTGGCAGCGCCGAGATCGCGCGGGCGGGCTACAGCGCAGATCGGCGCTATTTGCTCTCGGTGCACCGTGGCTGCGCCGCGGCCCTCGGTCCAGCGGGCACGATGTTGAACCGCTGCGATGCACGGCCCGGCGATTCGGGGTCGCCGCTGCTGCTTTTGCGCGGCGAAGATGCCTTTGTCATTGGCCTTAGCACCGGGGCAGCGCACGTGAAGCGGGCCGATGCGGCTTATCTGGCGCTGGCAGGCCTAGGTCCGTCGGCCACATCTTTCATCACTGCGGTGCAGCAGGCGCTGGCACCCTGAAGCATCGCTGCGGAGAAGGAGGCGGCGGTGGCAGGGGCCGCTCCGGTCGAGCCCCAAGCCCACGAGGTTTCAAGCTGCCGCGCGGGCGGCGCCGACCAGCGGCCGGTCCCGGCTGGCGAATAGCCACCGCGGGCGGCTCTGGCCTTAAGCCTACTCCGCCAGTCGAACCAGGTCGAAGCTGTGTTTGCCCGAGGCGTGCAGGGCCTCGTTGATCACCACATGCGTGCCTGTAAAAGGTGTCAGCCGCAGCGCGCTGATGGCATCCACCTCGCGCCCGTCGTCGAGGTGGACGTGAACGATGCCCGTGCGCGCCCCGACGCCCGGCCTCACCGCCAACACCGTGGCCTGATGCACGGCGACGCTGACGGTGCGGTCGGCCCGATCCATCTGCTGCACGAGAAACACCGTCAGCAGACCGGTCAGCCCGACCGCCGCCGCCGCGATCCAAACAAAGCGGCGCAGCCGCTCGCGCCACACCAACGCCGATAGACGACGCGCGTTTGCTTGCGACAGCTTCATCGCCGCAACCTCCTGATCTGAACCCGTGAGGGCTAGCGCGCTCAGCGCTTCGGCGCAAGCCATGGCGCTTGGCGGCGGGAGCGCCCACGCTGCAGTGCCAGCAAGAGGCTGCGCGCGCGCCAAGCTTGCGAGGCAGCTGCCACGCCCATCTGTTGCAAACGTTCGGCAGGCCGGCCGTCGGCAGCCTCGCGCAGGCCGCGCGTGGGGCGCCTCGTCACTCCATCCCGACCTGGGCTCTCTCGCGCCACTCGGTTGCCGCCTTCTGCGCCTTGGCACGGTCGGAACTGGAAAGCGCCAGCAAAGCCTTCTCGAGCCCCTCGTCCTCGATGCCGCCGGCCTTGGCGATCAGGTACCACTTGGCGCCTTGCACCAGATTTTTTTCCACCCCGGCGCCGTATACGTAGCAGCGCGCCAGCCGATCCTGCGCCGAAGCAAGCCCCTTTTCGGCAGCGGCGCGAAACATCTCCACGCCCCGCTTCTCATCGACCGGTACGCCGTGACCGCGGAAGAGGATAACGCCGAATTCGAGCGCGGCTTCTGGGTGGCCCGCTGCGGCGGCTTTGCCGATCCACCGAGCCGCCTCGAAGGCGTTGGCGTCGATGCCCGTGCCGGTCGCATAAAGGGTGCCGAGATCGTATTGAGCGGCGGTAACGCCCTGCTCGGCCGCGAACTGCATGTGCATGAAGGCGCGATAGGGGTTCTCGGGTTTGCCAGCTCCCTTCAGGAACAGGAGCGCCAAATTGTAATTGGCCATGGGATGCTTGCGCACCGCGGCAGCCTCGAAATAGCGGGCAGCTGCATGATGATCCGCCTCGACGCCCTGGCCCTCCGCCAGCATCATGGCGTAGGCGAACATGGCCTCAGCGTCGCCCAGCTCCGCCCCGCGAGCGTACCAGCGGGCAGCCAGCGCGCTGTCTTTCGCAACGCCGTAGCCTTCCGCATAGAGGCGGCCAACGAGCGTATGCGCCTGGGGATCGCCGCTCTCAGCGGCCTTCATGGCAAGTTGCAACGCCGTGAGGTAGCGGCCCTGATCGAAGGCCTCATAGGCGGCGTCCTCGCCCTGGGGCGCGCCCTTGGCGTGACTGCTTGCGCCTTCAGCCGGCGGGGCCTTATCGCTCGTTGCTGCCGGTGCGTCAGGGGGTTTTTGTGCCGGTGCGGATTTTTGCGGTTTCTTTTGCCCCGGCGTCTTCTGCGGCGTCGGCGCCCCCGCTGCCTCACCCTTGGAGGACCACGAGCTGGTCTCGGCCAGCGCGGTGCCGGCGAACAGCGCCGATGTCAACAAGGCAAGGATCCGACGCATGGCGCAAATCCTCTCAGCCGGCTTCCGCGCTGGCGCCGATTGCCGCGCCGATGCCTGCCACCAGATCGCGCGTTGCGGCGGCGGACTGTCCCGGCGGCAGCGTCACGGCAACGAAGTCCACCCCTGCTCGCGCCAGTCGTTCGGCTTCCGCGGGTATTTCCACGTCCAACGCCACGCAGGCGACCTCGAAGATTTCGCCCCACCAGGCCACCAGATCGTCACGCCGCGCGTGCGCACGCGTGCGGTCCTGCAGATGCGCCGGTGCCCCGAAGGCGACATAGTCGGCGCCGGCTTCCGCCAGCGACATCGCATCGTGACGTGAAATGCCAACATCCGCCCCGACGATCGCCTCACGTCCCAGAATCTGGCGTGTCGCGGCGTATGCGGTGACTGGGTTGCGCGAGGCAGCCAGGTGCACGCCATCCGCTCGCACCGCCCGCGCGAGGCCGGCATCATTCGCAATCAACGCTGCGACTCCCGCGCGTTGCGCCGCCTCGACGATCGGTCTGGCGGCGGCCGCCGTGAGTGGTACTGCTGCGGGAACGATGAGGCAGCAAGCGATGTCGGCAACGTCGGCAGCCGCGGTCAGGCCTGCAATCGCGGCCGGTCCCGCCTCGACCACGAGGTAGATGCGGCAGTCCGGCGCAACGTGAGTCACGGCTCTCCCCTCGGCCGCTCGGAAGCTTTCGTGTCCGAGCCTATCAAGCCGCATTTGGGCGGAAAAGAGACTGTATGCCCCTAAGGGTAAAATCGCTGGCCTCCCCGCGTCGCGCCAAAGCCATCTCCTGCTGTGGCGAGGGATGCCGAGCACGGGAGGCAGGCACCGGTCGCCGTGGCAGCGGGCTTGCCTGCCATTGCCTCCGCAGCTGAACCATCTGCTTTGCAGGGATGGCTGCCGAGGCGAAAGCTGCCCTGCTCCCGGGATCGCCCGTCGGAGGCGTTGCGCTGTCGCCCCTCAACAGCTAACGAAGCGAGGATGCTGCGGCGGCAGCAGGGGCTGCGATATCCTGGGAGGATGCCATGGAACTGGCGGGCGGGTGCTACTGCGGCAAGGTGCGCTATGTGGCGCAAGGCGAGCCGATGCTGAAGGCGCAATGCCACTGCCGCGAATGTCAATACATCACCGGTGGCTCGCCGAACATGTTCATCGCCATGCCCATCGACGGCTTCAGTTACACCCTGGGAACCCCCAAGCAGTTCAAGCGCAGTGACCTTGAGCGCCCCGTGACGCGCGAATTTTGCGCCGACTGCGGTACGCACCTGGTTACGCGGCCGCAGAGTTTCGCCGGCGTGATCGTAAAAGTCGGAACGCTCGATGATCCGAGCCTGTTCGGTTCGCCCAAGATGGCCATTTACGCCATTGACAAGCAGCCCTTTCACACGATCCCCGATGGGCTGCCGACCTTCGAGCGCCTCCCCAAGCGGTAATCCGCTCCGGGTTTACAGCCAGCATTTGCCGCACCCGCAGGCGGCGGCGTGGCCGCCCGCAGCCGTTCGATCAGGGGCAACGCCCCACGAGCCCGCCTCAGCCCACGCCCGCGGTGGCGGTGAGCCCGCCGTCCACCAGGATCTCGGTCGCAGTAACATAGCGCGCCTCGTCGGAGGCCAGGAACAGAACCGCGTGGGCGATGTCCCAAGCATCTCCCATTTTGCCGGTGGGGCATTGCGCATTGCGTTTATCGATCAGTCCCTGCAGGTCGTTGGCACCGATGGTCTTGGCCAAGCGATGCTCGACGAGGGCGGTGTGCATCAAGCCTGGGATCACCGTGTTGCAGCGGATGTTCTTCTTGGCATACGAGATCGCCGTCGATTTGGAAAACGCGAGGATGCCGAGTTTGGTCGTCGAGTAGGCGATGTGGGCGCGGCCGGGTGTCATGCGCAG
>CAWFZX010000038.1:0-123914 GCA_963820375.1 uncultured Alphaproteobacteria bacterium
TTTGGGCTCGGGGGTGGGTCAGGCTACTCCCTCCGGCGAAATGACCGCTGGCGCCAACGCCGTGTCACGGAAAACGGCATCCGGGTCGACATGCTCGGGAAACGGTTGCCACGGCCTAATGACGGGGCCGACCTTGTCGTTCTCCACCACTGTCCAGCGGGCGCCTTCCTCGATGTCGGGTACGATCATGTCGGGATGGGTCTTGCCTGCCCGCCACACATCGAGGCGGCCGGTAACGCCACGCGCAACCAACGCCCGGCACGCCTCGAATTCAGGGTTCCACGTGTCCTCGATTAGGACGGCGTCGCCATAGTGGACGCGGTAGCGCTGCCCCCGCTCGCCGCGGATCTCGGTCGGCTCGATGGTGATGCGGTGCGCCAACGGCGCCACCCCTTTTCTGTGGCAGGCGGGTGGGACGCCCCGATCGGCCAATTGGCCTATCGGGCAGACGCAACGCAACCAACGCGACTTGGACGCTAATCCTTTTCCCTGACGCTATGCGGCATGCGCTCCAATCTCACGCTTGAGCCGATGGACGGTGCCGACACCGAGCCCGACCTCTCTGGCCACCTTGCCGATGCCGAGGCCCTTTGCCAGCTCCAGGCGGGCACGCTCGATCTTGTCGGGTTCGGCGCCGGGGCGGCCGAGCTTCGTGCGCACGATGCCGCGCTTGGTCTCGAATTTGCCGTGGCGGGCCAGCTTGTCCCGGACGACGCCAAGCCCAGCCCGCACGCGCTGGCGGATCATGGTGCGCTCGAATTCAGCGAATGCCCCAGTAATCTGGAACAACAGTTTGCCCATGGGCGTCGTGGTGTCGATGTTCTGCTGATCCAGGTAGAGGTCGACGCCGACGGCCTCGAGGTGCTTGATCGTCTCCAGCAGATCGAGCAGCGACCGGCCGAGGCGGTCGATGGCCCACGCCATCACCACATCGAACTTGCGGCGGTTGGCGTCCTTCAGCATCGCATCCAGGCCCGGGCGCTTGTCGCGGCCCTTGGCACCACTGATGCCGGCGTCCTGGTAGGTCTCCACAACCTGCCAGCCACGGCGTTCGGCGACCTGCTTGAGCTCGCGGATCTGGTTCTCGACCGACTGGTGGTCAGTGCTGACCCGCACGTAGAGCGCTACCCGTCTTGCTTTCCCCGTCATCTCAATTCCCTCCCCCGTTGAACCACACCCCATACATGGGAATTGCTACGTACAAATACTTTAGTTGGCTGTACGGTAGAAATCGACCAGTCGGAGCCCACTTTTGCGGGGATTTCGCACGTGGCAGCGACGGGGGTTTTTGTACGGGCCTTTCGGGCACCGCTCGGCTTGCTTCCAATTCGACAGCCTTCTGGGCAAACTGATGGGCACGCTCCATGGCTGTCCGAGCAGCTTATGTCCGACAAGGGCAAAGTCCTTGGTCCCGTGCTGAAGGCAGTCTATGCAGGGGATTGCGCTACGGGTAATCCGTCGGTCGCGATAGGCGAGCCACACGCAGATGATCAAAGCGGCCATCGTTGGCATGGGCTGGTGGGGCGCCATCATCCACCGCCAGCTTGCCCGCAGCGAAGTAATCCAGCCCGTGCTCGGCGTCGAGCCGGCCGACACGGCGCGCAAGGCGGCCGAGGCGGCCGGACTAGAGACAACTGCCCGCTTCGAGGATGCGCTCGAGCGCCCCGATATTGGGGCCGTCATCCTATCGACGCCGCACAAGCAACACGCGACGCAGATCGTGGCGGCTGCCAAGGCCGGCAAGCACGTCTTCTGTGAAAAGCCTCTCTGCACCACGGCACGCGAAATGGACGCCGTCGCCGAAGCTGTGACCGCGGCACGGGTGCAGCTCGGAATTGGTCACGAGCGGCGCTTCGAACCGGGCATCATCGATTTGCGGGCCAGGCTCGCGGCTGGCGAACTCGGCACGGCCTTGGCCATGGAAGGCAACTTCAGCCAGGATAAGTTCCTCGCGCTTTCCCCCGACAATTGGCGCCTCTCGGCCGTGGATGCTCCTGTCGGGCCGCTTTCGGCTACCGGCATTCATCTCGTCGACCTGTCGATTGCCATCCTGGGCAAGCCCAAGGAGGTATGGGCGCGGCTCGCCACGCGTGGCAGCCATTTCACCAACGGCGATACACTGGGCGTTATGATCGCATTCGAGTCGGGCGCCAGCGCGTTATTGACTGCAATTCTGGCAACCTCCTTCATGGGGCGCATTGCCGTTTACGGCTCGCAAGGCTGGATCGAGATTCGCGATCGCACTCATCCCGAGCATCCCACGGGATGGGACGTCACCGTCGCGCCCCGCGGCAAACCTGCTGCGAGCCATTCACTCCCGCCGCATCCCGCGGTTAGGGACAATCTCGAGGCCTTTGGACGTGCCGCTGCCGGAGGGGCACCCTACCCGGTGAGCATGGCGGAGATCGATGCCAATGTGCGCACGTTCGAAGCCATCACGCGTTCTGCACTGAGCGGCAGGCTGGAGCGCATCTGAGACAGAAGCTGATCGCGAATTTCTCACGCAGCGGCCCGCTTCTACAAGCCGAAGCAAATGCTCTGGCGCACGTTCCATCGCCTCTGTGACCGCGACGATCATCACGATGCCGTGTTGAATGCCAGCCTTGTGCGGGTTCTAGCGAGACTGACGTGTCGTTAGGATGGATGCTGATGAGCGCCTACCGGATCCGAATTGCTGGCTATCTTCTCAAGGATGCAAGCTCGTGTCAGCTGTGCGTACATTGTCGGGGAGCGTTCTCAGCGCCCCGCCCACCTGCTCCCGGCGCATCCGTAATTTGGGACACCACCGGGATTCGTAATGGTGGGAGCGACGAAGGTCCCGCACCGCTCCGCTCGCTATGGGTTTGCGTTTGGTACTGGTACACAGACTAAACGAAGCTCCCAACTTAAGCTAAGAGCTTGTCCTCGAACAAAGGCAACGGATCTTACGGCGCCGCCATTGGAGCGACATCGTGCTTTGGGGGTAACGCACAAGGAAGAGTGCATCGGACCTTCGGGCGAATCTGGGTCGGATAGCTGCTATTTGGGGGAGACCTGGCGGCCCAAGCGAATAGGGACGCCCGTGGCCTGGGCGTCAACCCGCCCTCGCACGCGGCAAAACTGTCTTGACGACACGCGCGGTGCGCAGGGCGGGCGAGCTGCTTCGATGATGTGGTCGAGAGGGATGATCCCGCAGGGTAGGAGCGTCGGCAGAACCCACATCGCACCAGGCGGTATGCATAAGATATGCATCTGGAGCTGATCCGAACCCCGCCGCCGCCCCGCGGGAGAAAGCTCTTTATTGGAGGCCGATCCGCATCGAGCGAGCCTGAACGCTCAGACTTAGCGGCCCCCTATACCCAGACCAAATCCTAGCAATGCTGCGACCTGTGCATTTGTCAGCAGCAGCACGATGTAATCTTCCTCTTTGTTCGCCCAGCTCAGGGGGATCCACACGAATCTGGGTCCAAAGGCCGTCAACCCTCCGATAGCGGCGACCAAGGTTCGGTTGGAACCATAGGTTTCAACATTGATGACTTGCCCAATCAGCAGCCTGTCGGCAGTGTAGATCAGCATTCCGATCAATCTTGCATCGGCCTGCGATGCATCGATGTCTGCTGAAGCGGGGCTAAAGAAAGTTATACCGACTAGCAGCAGAGCAGCATGGACAAGTTTCATGGCTTGTCTCCATGTGCAGCAAGCCCCAGCGGCGCTAAACTCGTACGCGCCGGCTGAAACACTAGTCTCAGAAGACTTAGGAGCATGGCTACAGGTGGCTGCGCCGCTCTTTGCGCGCTTGGGCAATCACACCGGCACGAGCAAACAAACATGCCCCTTCAGGTGGCCGCAGTCTATCGGTGTTAGCCAGTATGATGGGCATCCCCTAACCAGAACCAGAGCGCATTTTTGCATCAGTACGCACGTGCGCGTCATGGATTTGGCCGCGCGAAAAGTGCAACCGCGATTTTAATAAGGAGCCAACCACCAATGAGGAATGCGACACCCGCCGCGATGGCCACGAGCAAATCAATTGGGTCACGCTCAGACGGCGCAATCTGCATCACCGTGAGACCAACGCAGACGGCAAAAACGAAGCGAAGGAGCGCTAACGCGCACAAACCGGCAAGCAACCAGAAGGTTGTAGCTGTCTTTCACAACAGGGTTCCGCACCCCAATGGCATCACTGAGCAGAGCACTGATTGATGGCAAGATCCTTGTTGCCGGCCACAGTTCGATTTGGACCCTCGAAGCTGCCGCGGCGACCGCCCCCCCGACGGCGGCGATTTCCACTTCTGCCACTTCGACCAGGCCAATATCGGCGAGGTTGGGCGGGGTACCGGGGCCCCACCGCCCCGCCCGGTCTTATTTCGAATAATTGAATTCTCGCGTCCCCGATCTAGGGGATCTTTCACAGGGTCGTGATTTGAAGCAAACCTGTTCAGCTGCGGAAATGTTTCTATGCTGCGTGTCGATTTAGCGATTGGCACCGATGAAACGCGAACGTCCAGCAGACGACTTTAGGCGTCGGGCAATCAGTGCGCGCTTACTGGGGATGTCCCCCCGCGAAATCGCGCTGCGCCTCGATCGCAAGGAAAACACGATTAAAGGCTATCTCAGTAGATGCGGTGGCGTGATCAACGGCAGCTATCATCTGAACCGTCTCGCCGCCCAGGCGCTATTTACTGAAGACGAATTGATGCAGTTAGGCGCAGTTTTGAACGGGCGGTATTGGATGGGGCCAGGCCGCGACCGGGCGGGCTCGGATTGGTAAGGCGGTGCGGGAGCGCTTGCTTCGGTCCTGGGCGCTGTGGCGAGGGCTCGCGTTCGATACGCCAAGGCCCTTGCGCAAGGGCTGGGCGACAAGATGCGGAGCGTTTACCGGGCGGAGCTTGCTCGCCAGCGGCGCGAGGGGCTCGTGTGATGACGCTTTCGACATCTGAAACAGCCCGTCACGACTTTTTACACAAGACGCCAAGTGTAAAAAGTGGACATTCCACGCGCGCCCTGCCAATCCGTGTCCTCAAAATAGACCCGGATTGCCAACACGTGGCGCCGCCCGGCCGCGTCCTCAACCAGGTGGCCGGCAATGGTCGGACCAGCGGCGCTGCGCTTCAGACGGCGACATCGACCAGGACGATCTCCGGCGGCACCCCCATCCGCACCGGCAGAAAAGAGCATCCGAGCCCACCCGAAACGATCAAATGCCGATCCTCTTCCACGATATGCCCGTAGGCGAAACGATTGCCGAAGCGCGAGGGTACCATCGGCGAATAACCGAATAGCCTCACCTGCCCACCATGCGTGTGCCCGGACAGCGTCAGCGCCACGCGGGCGGGCACGCGCGGGAAGATGTCGGGCTCGTGCGCAAGTAAAATGACGGGAGCCGCGTCCGTTACCTGCGCCAGCGTACCGGCGAGATCGTCGACGCCCTGGCTGCGCCAGCCCGCCCGGCCAATGAAGGCCAGCTGATCGCCCAGCCCGGCAAGCCAGAAATGCTGCCCATCCTTGGCGAGCCGCACGACGGCGTTTTCATAGACCGGGATGCCGCTCTTTTCGAGCACGCGCCGGCCGTGCACAGGCCCGGCACGCTTGCGCTGGGCGGCCAGATCGTCCCACCAATCATGGTTGCCGAGCACCGCATGTACGCCAAGCGGCGCCCGCAGTTGGGCCAGCGCCTTGGCCCAATCCTGCGGCGCGATGGGACGCGTCTTGAACTTGTGGCTGGCTGAGAAATCGCCGAGCAGCACGACCGTGTCGGCGCCGAGCGCATTGGTGGCCTCGACGATCGCCTCGATGCGCCCCAGCGGCATCGCCTGCCCCCCGGCGTGCAGGTCGGCAATCACCGCGATCGACAGCTTCAGGCGCCGCGGCCAGCCAGGCGGCGCCAGGGAATAGCACGTCACGTCAAGCCGCCAGAGCGGTTCGACGGCAAAGCCATAGCCGCCGAGAGCCAGCGTGCCGGCGCCGGACCAACCCAACGTTTTCAAAAACCTGCGGCGGGAAATCCGGATCACGGTGTTCGTTCCTGCTTGGCCTCGGTTTGACGGCCGGCTTGGGTCTCCGGGCGGCAGGGTCGGGTTTCGGTAGCGATGGTGCATTAGGCCCCAAGTCTAGCAATCGTGGCGTGATGCACGCCCAAATCTTGGCGATGGCGGCGCGGAGCACTCGCCGGCGGGGGCGACGCACGGACACGCACCGCGCCAGGAGCTGCGAACTACTGGTACTGGTTCGAACCCAACGGCACCCCCAGCAGGAAGGTTAAATGTTTCCGAGTTGAGAGAACATCGGACCTTAAGAACTACCACTTCAGAGACGCGCAAACCTGCTCCAGTTCAGCGATTTCCCGCTCGAGACTGGTGACGTTCTCTTGCGCAGCTCGCGCGCCAAGCCAGTGGGCGCGAAAAATTGCAAGAAATCTTCAGTCCATTTCAGTTGCCGATTGAGCTGACGTTCAAGACGGCACTAGACCGGCCACGCGATGTTTGATCTCCTTAACGTTCCGATCTTTGGGCACCAAGAGGATGCCGCCGATCAATTTGCCGGATACATCATCCTGCACTTCGGCAAGGCCGATGCGCGCCAACTCATCCTGGGCGCAGCTCACTCCTATAAGAAGTACGTGCAGAACCCGACCGTGACTGCACCGTTGACAGCGTTTTCCGATGAGCACGGGCCACCCGCTCAGCGCTTCTATAATCTCCGGCACGGAAGCGGACGGCGAGAGTGGTTTGATGAACGTGAGGCGGGTGGACACGGATTGGGAGCTTACACACTCTGCCGCGGCGCGGGCAAACGGACTCCCGCCAAGCTAGAATTCGCCCTATATTTATGGCGATGCCCGACAAAGTTCACGCCGATTTTCACGCCTGCCCCGCCTGCGAAGGCAAGGGCACGGTCCCCAGCAGATTGCCGTTCCGGACCAAGCCTTGCGATCAGTGTGCAGGCCGCGGAGTGGTGCCGCCGCTCAGGCGCCAGCAGCTGTTGGCGAAGTTGAAGGCGAAGGCGCGAGCGCAGGGCACTTACTGTTCCGCCGCGCTACGCACGCACGCGCATCAGAACTTCCTGCGGATCTCGGCGCGGACGCCGAAGGTGGGCTTTTCGGAGCCCTCAACGATTTGATACGTAGCATCCGCGCGGAACAGCCAGGCGCGGTCGATCGGGATCTGATAGCGAACACCGAAGCCGTACTGCGGTCTGTCGGCGCCTATGCCGGCGATCGGATCGCCGAAGGGCTGCACGGTCGCCACCTCGAAGACGAGCTGCTGATCCAGATTGAAGAGATACTGCAAGCCGATCGCCCCGCCGTAGGCGTTGGAGCCAGTGTCGTTGAGTTTCGGGTAGCCGGTGAGGGCGTCGGTCTCGAAGTTGATACCAACGTTCTTCAGTATGCCCGCGCCGTTGCCATCGACCAAAGGCTGAGGATTGCCGAAGCCGACGAAGAAGTTGGCATAGGGGATCAGCGTGCTCGGCAAGCCCGAGATCAGGCTGTTCTCCGAAATGATGGCGACGCCTTCGTCATGCTGGCCGTTTCCGAAGTTCGCGAACACGCGGGTTGAGTTTGACAAGGTGTTGGCATAGCGCCGCGTGTAAGCCGCGGTCACGAAGTGCGTCAGTTGGCCATCCACCCCCCGAAGCGGGGTCGGGCTCTCAAGACGCATGACCGGGTCGTCGACGACCTGTAGCAGCCCGTAGCCCGCTTCGATATAGCCGCCAAAGGCATCAATGAAGGTGGTTAAGCCATAAACGTTGGCATTGTGTTTTTCCGGTCCGAGGAGACCCACGTTGTCGACATTGTCGAAACCAGCGAAGAAGGTGACGTCGAAGTTGGCAAGGCCCAGCTTCTTCGAATTCTTTGCCGTGAGGCTCACTCCGCCACCGAGGATCGCATCGTTCGCCCAGATCCCGTTCTGCAGGAACAACGGGAAGAGACCGACCGTGAAAGGCAGGTCGAAACCGGCTTCCCGACCGGAGAAGCCGGAATAAATGGAGCCGAAGTCACCCTCGAAAAACAGCGTCTGTGGATTGAGATCGAACTCAGCGCTGAACTTCCTATCGCCGTCTCCGCCGCCGAACTCGAAGCGGGTGAACTTATTATTTTTCTGAATCGGCGTGAAGAAGGCGTGTATGCGTTCGGTGCCGGTGATCTTGAAGTCGACGTCGAGGTTCAGCCGAGTCGCGATCTGGGCAATATCCTTGCCGTTGTTGCTGTTGTAGGCGACTGCCGTCCGCCAGTCGCCGTAAATGGCGAGGCCTGGTAGCAGAGGATTCAAATTACCGAAAAGTGTGCTGCTCTCCTCGTATAAGCCGGAGGTGTATTGCTGGCGGCCTAGCTCAACAAGCGGGCGCGGCGGCTCGATCGCGCTCTTAGCTCCGTAGATGTCGACCTGCGCCTTGGCATCGTAGCTCCCATCATACTGCGGGCCGGGTCGGAAAAGGTCGTCCTTGCCCTCCAGTTTGCTAGGCGTGCTTGCCGCCGCCACTGCGCTCTTCTTTTTGGAGGACACGCCTACGTACTGCAGATCGGCTTGACTTTCGGCATCGACCCGTGCGGTGGGCCGCACTTGAGTTGACCAGCCTCCCTTGCCAACCTCGGTGCTGCTTTGGCCTGCGGCAGGTACTGCCGTGGTGCCGGACATAACGAGGTAACCACCGGCGAGCAGCCCAAACGTGGCGGTTGTTGTCCTGGCACGGTACCAAAGGTTGCCTTTTGCGTTACAAGTCACGCGTACGCTCCACACCCTCGCAACCCTCGGCTTTTCGGTTCTAGGGCTTCACCCACCCGAACGAGATCTAGAACTCAGCCGCCCACCTGTTTCGACTCAGAGCTAGTAGTTCAGCGCGTGGAAGCAGCGGTCCCCGTGCGCGCTTGGGGGGCAAGTTATTAGCGCACCGGACACAAGGACCCCTTCTGGTAGTCGCCGAATCCCGGAGCAGCGATATCGCCGATGCCCTTCCGACCGACATCAGGACACCATTCGTTAGCGATCGAAATTTGACGCTTGGATGGAAACTTTTGAGCGGGAGTGTTCGTTCTGAGACTAATGTCCTCGCGCTCTCGCCGGCATCCATGATTCCCTGGGGTTTTTTCTTTTTGTTGAGCATCGCCCATTACCGAGGCAGTGATAAGCTCGTGCACAGTGTATTGGGGGATAAGCGATGCATTGGGGAAAGAGTGCGTAATCCGAACCAACCCGCCACTGATTCCGAGGCAATCCCCACCCGTTCCGACGGAAGTCGGCCACCCATTCCGATCGAATCCGGCCACCCCCTAAGGGTTGGGCCCGAACCCTCTCGCTGGCGGCGAACGTGACGCGCATCTCCGCTGCCATTACCCTGGCTGCAGCCGGCGGCCCGCGCCGTGTGATGGCGCCGAGGTTTAGGCGACATTCAAAAGCGCGAACATTACTCGCGAGGTCCGCGGGAGCACTCAAGCGCTTTTCGAGGGCTATTGTTCCCAACTGAAGACATAGGTCTGAGCGGCCAGTCGATCTGCAGGGAACTCGCGGTAGTGCCGCTCGAGGACCTCTTCTCCGGTTTCCCCCCGATTGCGCCAGACGTACACGACGGGGTTGGATTTCGGCGCCAGCGCTTCTATGCGCCGAGCGATCCGGTCGATTTGTTGTTTGCTCGGCATCAGAACCTCGTGCCCAACCGCGGTACGCCGGTGCACACGAAAAATGAGACTTCGGATTCCGAAAGTCCGAGTCGGGAAAGTGCCCGCTCCGGCGTTTCGTTTGGATCCACTACGACCAGTCGCTTGGCTGTTGTGCTGGCCAAGGCTTTAATCCGATCCGCAAGCCCAAAATTTGTCCCTCTGGTGGCCATCAGACGATCACCGTGAGGATTACAGTGGCGCCGACGCTTTCTGGATGGAGGGCAAAATATTTGATCATCGCCTCCTCCTCAGTCTCGCCTCGATCCTTATCCTGCGTAATATGCACGATTTTCCTTGGTCGACGGTTCGCCGTGCGCTCAGCCAGGTCCTCAATGCGCTGTGCGAGACGGGTGATCTGTGCTCGTGAAGCCACGTGCTTTCCCTTCGATTGATGGGGCCAATTCCTCGAGCCGCTGCTCAAGCCGCTCCAATGCTTGGGTCTCGACCATGGCGCGCATCTGAGAAAGAACCCACACGAGGCTTCGCCCTTTGCCATGCTCGATTTTGTTGTCCCTCATTGCGCGATAGACGCGCGCTGCCTCTGCGATCAGACCGCTCAGGCTGGTCAGTGGATGGCAGCTCCCCTTCAACCGCCGCCATAATCTTTCGAACGGGACCAAGGCTCGTTCCCTTGCGCCCGACTGAAGAGGATCCAACGAGGGCGCCGTAAAGACGCGGATGGTGCTCGTCGTCACCGATACTCATGTACCGGTTTCGGCCGAATAGAGCTCCGCTCCACGCCAGTACCGTCATCATCACCGCCACGGGATCCGCCTCACTGTTCTCCGTGGCAAGGCTAGCGATCTCGCCAACCAGGCCGTGCTTTGCTTTGCTGCGTAGAATCGGCCACGCCTTTACCTCAGCAGTTGATCTTTCAGCCGTATTTTTGCGTGGATTGCTGGTAGCGCCTTGCCATCCGAGGCTCGTAGGTTCGACGCGCAGCTTCTGGCAAAGCCACATGGCCGCGGTCGTGGCGTCGCTCGCGTCGCCATACCTCCGCACGGCGTCTATGGCCGAGAGCCCGCGCTCCTCGCCATGGTCGCGAGTGCCACCGGGGTGATATGCAAGATCCTCCTCCAGATCGCGCCCAAGGTCCCGGGATGAGACGCGCCAAGCGCCGGTAGCATGCTTGCGTGCGGTGGGATGCAGCAGTGGGACCCAGTCATCGAGCCTCGCCAAAGCAGCGGCGTTGACGCTGCCGAAGTAGTCTTCGGCCGTTACTCCCGCGTTGCCATTCTCCTTGGGGCGAGAGGCACCGCGCATGTGGCTCTCGGCGACAGCGATGAGTTTAGAAATCGTACGCGGCGCCGGCATGATTTCGGACGGCGTACCGTCGATCTGGCGACCGGTCACGGTGAGATACCGCCCCGTTCCATAGAGCTCGACGCCTAGTGCATCGTTCTTCAGGGCCTTATCGATCTTGCCGCGCGCAAGGATCCGAATACCCTCGCCGCTCGGACTTATCTCGGCATAGGTCTCGTTGTAACTGATGATCTCTGCGGCGAGGTCGGAAAAGCTGCCGGAATCGCTGATGCAGTGGTCGATATCGATGCCAGTGATGCCATCTAGATCGGTAAGTACGAAGCCGACGCCTGCGAGACCCTCATGTCTCCTAATGCTGGCCAGGGCCTCTTCAAAGCGCCCCCAGCTCTTCGGATCACTCACCGACGCAAGTCGACCAGTTCGGGGATTGAATGGGGGCTTCGTCCACTTGCTCCCTTTAGAAACGTAGCCCCACGCGACCCATTGTGATTGCTCCCGCAGCGGCTCTAGCGCCGGCGGAAACTCGCCACCGTAACGATACGCCGGTCTGGTTAGTTCAACATGACTATGTCCGTTGAGCTTAGAATGGGCGTGTTCGTCGTGATGAAGGATTGCCATCTGAACCTGTTATCGGCTGTGCTGGCTCCGCAAAAATTATTGCGGTTGAACACGCGAACTGATAAGGGTTCGCCATCAGATTTGCTTGCTTTAGGGCGCTACGGGGTCAGATCCCGCTGGCGCCCTTTTCATGCGGCTGGGGGCAATTGGAGGGATGGCAGGCTGTCGAGGTAGCGGCGCAAAGCGTCGGCTGTGACAAGCGTCCTGCGGCCCATTTTCTTGGCCTCAAGCTTGCCTTCTCTCACTGCGGAGTAGATCGCATCTCTTCCGAGGCCGGCGCGCATTGCGGCTTCGTCAACTGAAAATGCCATCTTTGAAATCTTGTCGTCCATCGTGGCGCCTCCATCGGCTGATGATCGGCGCGATATGACTACGAACGAGGACGGGGGTGATAGGGAAAGTATTCCCGGCGTCAGCGGGAACGCGTGCCCTATTTCTTGGATTGGGAAATTGGCAGCTTCCTCAATGCATCGTCACTCGAACCGGCGGTCGGGGAACCAGCAATCTTCAGCGTCCACTTCAGGAACTTCAGCCAAGGACTACCATTCCTCTGAGCTGGCCGGTGACCAAACGCCTCCCTATACAATTGGGCCAGGGATCGCGAAATCGGACGCTCCCACCGTTCACTTTTGTTAGGCGGATCAGCGCGCAGTTGAGCAATTCTGTTTTCGGCCAAAACTCCAAGAACTGCTGCTGCCTGCACCGACCTGGTCACCAAATCGGCGTTGCGCCAATCGATGCCGACGCCTTGCAGTGCCGCAGCTGCGGTCGTTAGCTGCTCAAGTACGGCAGGGTTCATGCGTCTTGAAATCCCGACCGCTCGGTAGATCTCCTCGGCGGGTTCATGAAGATCTAATGTCCTGAGGAGTGTGCCGACAGCGCCGCGAACGCTATCGAGCATTTCTGTAAGTTCGGAGGCCGGCGGCTTCTGGCTTTGTCTCTTCAATGCGTCCGCCACATTGAACACAAAGCCGTTTAGCTGGTCTAACAAATCCTTTTTCACAGCATCGGAGGCGTTGAACCCCATGTCGCCAATTATCTGTTCAAGCTGGCATGCTGTCGCCCGAGGATATCGCCCACCGTTAGCCCAAGGATCACTTTGCCGCGCTTTTCGCTTTGAATCCCGATCCAGGGGATTGGGGGCCCACCTTTTCACGACGAAATCGTCGGCGTCGTCCGTCATTGGCGCTCTCCTGGCGGGCCTCCAATCGAGTATCACGCGGCAACTTGGTGGAGTGCCAAGCTTTCGGGCCGTCGCCCTAGCCGCGTGATTTCAGGTCATCCTCTCCGCCGTTTCAGCGGTACTATCTCGGCTGACATCGGTTTACGGGCACAAAACGCAGCCCACGCATCCATCAATTTGCGACGTTTTTCGAACAAGTCGCCGCGCCTGTAGGCTGCTTCGACGGCATCCGGAATTTTGTGCGCGAGCGCCATCTCGGCGACCTCGCGCGGAAACGAAGTGCGCTCGGCGGCCCAGTCGCGAAAGGAAGAACGGAAGCCGTGGGCCGTGATGTTGCCGTACCCCATACGCCGCAGCAGCATGGCCAGCGCCATGTTGCTCAGGGGCTGCCCCGGCTTCGTGCCGGGAAACACATACTCATTGAGCTGGATTTGCTTCATTTCTTCCAGGATGGCGCTGGCGCGCGGCGCCAACGGCACCCGGTGCTCTTTGTCCCCCTTCATGCGCTCACTGGGAATGATCCACACGCCCTCATCGACGTCAATCTCGTCCCACGTGGCCTCCAGCGTCTCGCTGGTTCGCGTCGCCGTCAGGATCAGGAGGGCCAGTGCGCGAGCCGAGATTGAGGTTTCCTCACGCAGCCTCACCATGAATGCACCGATGTCACGGTAGGGGAGCGCGGCATGGTGCTTGACCTTGTGTACCTTGGATTTCTTGGGCAGGAGGTTATCAAGGTGACCGCGCAGGCGCGCCGGGTTCTCGCCATCGCGGTGTCCGCGCACCTTGGCCCAGTCCAAAACGCGTTCGATGCGACCACGAACCCGACCGGCGGTCTCCGGCTTGGCGGCCCAGATCGGCTCCAACGCCTTCATGACCAGACCGGTATCGACGTCCTCCACCGCCAGCACCCCGAAAATGGGGTAGGCGTACGTTTTGAGGGTGCTCGTCCACTGGGCCCGGTGCTTCTCGTTGCGCCAGCCCGCCTCGTGGCTGGCAATGAACGCCGAAGCACACTGCTCGAAGGTCATTGCCTTTGCGGACGTCGCCAAGGCGACCTGGCGCTCCTCGTTCCGGGCCTTTATCGGATCGATGCCGGCAGCAACCAGCCGGCGGCATCGCTCGGCCTCCTCGCGCGCCCGGGCCAGACTAATGGTCGGGTAGCCGCCAAGCCCGGCATCACGCGTCTTGCCGGCCATGGTAAAGCGAAACATCCAGCCCTTGCTGATGGCCGGGTCTTTGCTTCCGGTCTTGGTGCCGACAGCAACGCGCAGGTAGAGGTTGCCCCCGTCGGCGTAGTAGCCGGGCGCTTTGGTGGTGGCCACCTTAGTTGCCGAGAGCCTGTGGAGCGTACGTGTCATACCACCCGTCTGCCCATGTTCCAGCCCATGTTTCGATTGTCGGTGCTAGTCGACTTGGGCGGACGCGTCCAGACGCTGACGGTAAGAAAACCTTGTAGAATGCGGATTTCTGTGGATGCTGGCCGATATGGGCAGACGTCAGCAGACGTCAATCTGGCGGATGGGGAGGGATTCGAACCCCCGGTGAGCGTGAACCCACGCCGGTTTTCAAGACCGGTGCCTTAAACCACTCGGCCACCCATCCGTCTCGCGAGGTGATGTACTTAGCAAATCAGCAGACGGCAAGAACCCGAAATTGGCACCCAATTGCCGCCCGAATCCATCGCGGCAGTTCTCACCAGAGCACAGCTAGGCTGGCAGCAGGGCGACTTTTCACATACGGTCTATGTTCAAGCTCCACGCCAGCAAGCCGCTGAAGCGGGCTAGCCGCCCTGACGCCAACTGGGACGGGTGCGTCGGCCCCGATCGGATTTGATCCGCCCGCAATTGCCGCAAGGTCCGCGTCGCTTCATCTGCTCGCAAGTTTTCTGCCCCGTTGCTCGATCACACACGACGCATCAACGCCAGGCAAGCGAGTGTTCCACAATCGCGCGTACGCTTCGCATTCGGTCATCGTCGGCATCGGGATCTTGAGAAGCTCTTCCGCCTCGCCCCAAAGCGCGATGACAACGAGCATCACCTGCACGTCGAGCATGGGCTCGGCTCCTGCTTAGGTAGGTGGCCCGCGCATTCAGGTTATTCGCTAAGGGTTAAGGCCGATTGAACCGCCCGCAGGCGATCAGAGCGATCCGGAAGCTGTCATCTGATGGGGCGGTTTGCTAGCTAGCCACCGATCGTTGCCCACAATCGGGGCGGGGTCAGGCAAGCTGCCGAGCAACAGAATGGCTTGGCGACCGTACAGGCTTATGCGTTACGGGCTGCGTGCCGGGGACCGTGCCGTCGCCGATGCTGGCTGCGAAACCAACCTCGTTGGACTAACCGGGGCGTAGCAGGGCGGGGCAACCGAGGCTCGCGGGTTTGCAAAATCCCGCGAGCCTTCCTAAGTCGCGGGTATTCGGCGCTGTCAGATCGGGGGTGAACCGCCCCTTGCGCGCCCTTGGAGAGCCCACGCATGAATAAATTGCAAGCACAGGGGGTGCATCACATCACGTTTGTCGGCGCCAACCGGCAGACGTCGGTCGATTTCTGGGAGGGGGTACTCGGCATGCCGCTCGTGTTCGAGCAGCCCAACCTCGATGATCCCGAGCAGAACCATCTTTATTTCGACCCAGGCGACGGACGCCTGATTACCGTTTTTACCAGCGAGTCATGGCAGCCAATCGGGCGTCCCAATCCGACCGGCACCGGCAACGTGCATCACATCGCCTTCATTGTTTCGCGTGCTACCTATACCCAGGCTGCCATGCGGCTAAAGGAGCGCGGCTTCGCCAACTCCGGCGAGGTGGACCGGGGTTTCATGTATTCCATCTATTTTCGCGAGCCGCTGGGTCAGCTCCTCGAGTTGGCCTGCTACAAGTTCGAGCCGCCAGCCGGCGCAACCCACGCCGACGTATTGCGTGAGGCGCATAACATCCGCCTCGCCAGGGGTGCCTATAACATCGCCGATGAACATTTGGCGGATGCGATTGCCTTGCTGGCGAAAAAGCCTGCACCGGATGCAGCCAAGGGGGGATAGCCGTCCCTTCAAGTTCCTGGTCCACGCGCATTTACAAGAAAGGAAATCGAATGAGCTGGCTGCCTACCCAGGACCCCAAACCCGGGGATGCCCTGTCTTGCGATGCCATCGAGCATGTCATTGTGCCGCGGGCGCGTGATCTCGGCGGCTTCGAGGTGCGACGCGCCTTGCCGGCGGCACAAAAGCAGATGGTGGGACCCTTCATTTTTTTCGATCAAATGGGGCCGGCAGAGTTCTTAATCGGCAAGGGCATCGACGTCCGGCCGCATCCCCACATCGGCCTTGCCACCGTCACCTACTTGTTCGAAGGCGAGGTGTTTCATCGTGACAGCCTGGGTTCATCGCTTGCCATCCGACCCGGTGAGGTCAACCTGATGCGCGCTGGACGCGGCATCGTGCATTCCGAGCGCGAGACCAGTGAGGCCAATCTCCGCACGGGCGGGCACGGCCTGGCGCACGTCAAAGACCAGGCGCCGGCGGCGACCGTGAAGCGCTTATTCGGCATTCAGGCATGGGCGGCACTGCCCAAGAGCCATGAAGAGGCGGCGCCTGCCTTCGCGCATCATGGCGCAGGCGAGCTCCCCCGTATTGCCGGGGAAGGTAAAACGGTGCGGTTGGTCATGGGCTCGGCCTATGGAGCGCAATCACCGGTCGAATTTCCCCACGAAGCGCTGTTTGCCGAAGCGGTGCTGGCGCCAGGTTCCGTCCTTCCACTCGATCCCGACCACGACGAGCGGGCGGTCTATGTCGCCTCGGGCAAGATCGATATCGCCGGCACTGCGTTCGCGGCAGGGCAGTTGCTGATCTTCAAGCCCGGAGACCGCATCTCGGTCCTGGCACTGGCCCAATCGCGGCTCATGCTCTTGGGCGGAGAGCCGATGGACGGCCCGCGGCATATTTGGTGGAACTTCGTGTCCTCCTCCAAGGAGCGCATCGAGCAGGCCAAGGCCGATTGGCGAGCCAAACGCTTTGCCCTGGTCCCAGGCGATGAGAAGGAATTCATACCGTTGCCGGAGTGAAGCAAGGACTGCAAGATCCTGGTCGCGCATTCCCGTCTGGCGGCTTTGCGGAGGGCTCCGGCCGCGGGGGAAGTGGTCGCCCGACATCCAGGCCGCAAGCGGCATCGGCCTGGCGCGACTCCCCGTCACCCAGCGGTTCTTCTACCTGGCCGGACCGGTCTCGATGGGGAGGGATGGATCGGCGCCCCATTCGGTCCAAGAGCCGTCATAAACGGCCGCATCAGGTCGGCCCAGGACCGCCAGGGCAAGCGCAATGACGCCCGCGGTCACGCCGGAACCGCATGAGGCAATGACCGGCCGGTCCGGATTGACCTTGGCTGCCGCAAAAATTTGCCGGAGTTCTGACGCTGGCTTCAAAGTTCCGTCCGGGTTGATCAGGCTTGCAAACGGCAGGTTGCGGGAGCTCGGAATATGACCCGAACGCAGGCTGGCACGCGGTTCCGCGGCGGTGCCTTCGAACCGGCCAGCAGCCCGCGCATCGACGATCTGGACCATGGGGTTGTCGATCAGCGCCTTGACCTCGGTGGCATCGCGCACCAAGCCGGCATTGTAAACCGGCGTGAAGTGGCGTGGGGTGCGCTGTCGAGGGTGACCATCTGCAAGCGGGCGGCCTTCGGCTTTCCATTTCTTCAGGCCACCGTTCAGGACTCGCACCTCATCATGCCCCATGGTCCGGAACATCCACCAGGCGCGCGCGGCCGAATAGAGCCCCTCGCTGTCGTAGGTGACGATGTGCATGCCGTCGCCGACGCCCATCTTCTTCATGCGACTGGCGAACTTGGTGGGGGAGGGCAGCATGTGCGGCAGCGAGGAGGCCTCATCCGCAATATCGTCAATATCAAAGAATAGGGCTCCGGGTATGTGCGCATCGAGATATTCCGCCTTGGCGTTGCGCTTGGTCGTCGGCAGATGCATCGAAGCGTCGAGGATGACGAGGTCAGGTGCATCGAGGTGCGATGCCAGCCAATCCGTTTCAACGAGCCATTTGTGCTCCCCGTTGGCCATGCCGTTTCTCTCCTGGGTGCTGTGTTTGCTTTCTTCAATCTGGCTTTAGGCGACGACCAACGGGGTCGCGCGTTCCAAGCATGAGGGATCGGTCCGTTCTATGGTTGACCAAGGCGCGGAGCCGTCAATTAACGACGGGCAGACGAGCACGACCATTTCAGGCGAAGGCGATGCGGATGCGTCGGTTTAACTTGCCCTTCTTTTCCATCTTGGTGACAGCCACGCGGCCGATTTCTCCGGTAGCTCGGACATGCGTGCCGCCACATGGTTGCAGGTCGATCGAGCCGTTCTCGCCGATGGCGACGAGGCGCACCTTGCCGCTACCCATCGGTGGTTTCACAGACATGGTCCGCACGAGGCCGGGGTTGGCCTCGAGCTCAGCCTCGCTGATCCAGCGCTCCGTCACCGGATGATTGGCTGCGATCAGCTCGTTGAGGCCGGCGGTGAGTGCATCCCGGTCGACTGAGGAGGCGTCCTCAATGTCGAAATCTAGGCGGCCTTCCTCGGCGCCAACTTGGCCGCCCGTGACGGGAAACTTCACGAGCGCGCACACCAGATGCAGGCAGGTATGCATGCGCATGAGTTTGGAGCGCGTGTCCCAGTCGAGCGCAGCGTGCACGCTCTGGCCCACCGCCGGCCGCGCGGCAACATCGGCAGGCACGTGCACGATGGTAACTTTGTCGCTGTCATAGACCGTCGTGGCGATGAGGCAGGAGGCGCCAGCCTCGGTCTCGAGTACGCCACGGTCGCCCGGCTGGCCGCCGGCCGAGGCGTAAAACACAGTACGGTCAAGCACGATGCCGCCACGATCGTTGATGGCAAGCACGCGTGCGGTGCAATCGCGTGCATAAGCGTCGGTTCGGTAAAGCTGCTCGGTCATGATGCTGCTCCGGTCTGCACCCCTAGTTTCGGCCCATCGTGCACGCTAAGGCGCGCAACCAGCCAGGCGTGACGAAATTGTGCTGCCGGGCCGCCGGCTGGGAAGCAGGGGTGCGCCAACAGGCCGTGTCGCTGCCTGGCGTCCGCCGCTGGCCAGGCTCGGGGCGGTGTTGCAGGTTGCGCCGCATGCTGTCAGCTCTCATCGGCAGCAACAAACATCGGCGGAAGGGCGGACGGACCGGAGGCAAGCCAATCGGGCACGGGCAGATTTTTCGATCTGAGGAAGGCGGGATCGAACAGCTTGGACTGGTAACGGCTGCCGTAGTCGCACAGCAAGGTTACGATCGTGTGGCCGGGTCCCAGTTCCTTGGCGAGGCGGATGGCGCCGGCGACGTTAACGCCGGTCGAACCGCCCATGCACAGGCCTTCTTCTTCGAGCAATCGAAAGCAGATCGGCACCAACTCTTCATCGGGGATGAGAAAGGCATGATCGACGACGGCGCCTTCGAAGTTTTTGGTGATCCGGCCTTGGCCAATACCTTCGGTGATGGAGGACCCCTCGGCTTTGAGCACGCCGGTCTTGTAATAGCTGTAGAGTGCCGCACCCGGGACGTCGGCGAGGCCGATCTGGATGCCCTTGCGTTTGGCCTTGAGGCCATCAGAGACGCCACCCAGCGTGCCACCCGAGCCGACGGCGGACACGAAGCCATCGACCCTGCCGTCGGTATCGGCCCAGATCTCCTCGCTTGTGGTTTCGATGTGGGCTCGCCTGTTGGCGGTGTTATCCCATTGGTTAGCCCAGATCGCTCCGTTAGGTTCGGTCTTGGCCAGGAACTTGGCCAGCCGCTCGGAATAGTGCACGTAGTTGTTGGGATCTTTGTACGGCCGCGCCGGGACCTCGACCAACTGGGCACCGAGCAGGCGTAAAGCGTCCTTTTTCTCTTGGCTCTGCGTTACCGGAATGACAATCACGGTGCGAAAGCCCAACGCGTTGCCCATCACGGTGAGACCGATGCCAGTATTGCCGGCGGTCCCCTCCACGACCGTGCCGCCAGGCCTGAGCACGCCGCGCTGGATCGCATCTTGAATGATATAGAGTGCCGCCCGGTCCTTCACCGACTGGCCGGGGTTCATGAACTCCGCCTTGCCGAGGATGGTACAACCGGTCGCCTCTGAGGCTCGTCTCAATTTGATGAGCGGCGTGCGACCCACCGCGGCAGCCACGCCATTGGCGAATTGCAAGGGCCCGACCTCCTGCTTGCAGTCCTTGAATGGATTTCATTACCCTAAAGATGGGCCTGCGGCCCCGCAAGGGTGGCCGCAGGCCGCAAGGGCGGTGGACGAGCGTCAATGCCCCCGCCGAAAATGAGACAGGTGCTGTCGAGCCGCGACCTCGCGCCGAGCGAAGATACCCTTAATCGCCCATTAACCGATCGGGCGGCATGGTTGCCGAGGTTGGGTCAGCGGGACTGACCTCGGTGCGCACGAAAATCCACAAGGGATCCGACATGAGCATGAACCGCTTGGTTTTGGCTGTAACTGCGTTTGCCGCATTTGCCATCGCGGCGCCCGCGTTCGCCGCCGATCTTAACGGTCCGGCTTCCCTGAAGGATGTCCAAGTCTACCGGCGCGCCGCCGGTCACTGCTACTTCCGCGGCGATGTGGGATATTCCTGGTCTGGCGACCCGCACGCCACCTTCACCCAAACCGACCTTGGCGGAGTCTTTATTACGAATGGCGTTAGCGGCGACATCGATGACAGTTGGCTAGCCGGCGCCGGATTTGGCTGTGGTTCGGGGCCGCGCGGCATCCGCGGGGAAGTGATGTTTGATTGGCGCGGCGATCGCGATCTGAATGGCGTGGTCGCCCTGCCGCAGGGGGGAACGTTGAACACGAGCATCCAAACGTCCACCATCATGTTCAACGCCTACTATGACTTTGGCCATTGGGGTGGCTTTGTCCCCTACGTCGGGGCCGGCGTCGGGCTCGCCCGCAACGAGATGGACGGCGTAGGTTTCTCGACGTCCGCCAACACGCAATTTGGCGAGGATACGTGGTCGTTGGCCTGGTCGTTGATGGCCGGTGCCGGCTTTCAGATCAGCGAGCGGGTGGTTTTGGACCTGGGCTATCGCTTCATCGATCTGGGCAAGGCAGAATCCGGAAGGGGCGATACGAGCGGCTTTGCGAACAACCCACCCCTGCAGATCAATGATCTCACCGCGCACGAGTTCAAGGTCGGCCTACGCTTTCATTTCGGCGGCTGAGCCTCCCGTTTTATTGGCAATGGAAGGCCCGGCCTCGTGCCGGGCCTTGTGTTAGTCCAGGCCAAGTGCGCTGGGACGCCGGCGATACAGCGCCACTTCCTCGACTTCTCGTTTGTGCTCGGGGGATGCGCAGCCGCGCAGGTCGCGGCCAACGGGCGCCGCCGGTGCGGCAATTCGGCGATGGCGACCCAAATCGCTCTTGCCACCCGCGCTCTTTCGACAGGTTGGAGTTCCCAGGTGGGAACGTGACCTCACCCCCTCGAACCACCCACTGCGGGCCCGTCGACCGGGTGGTGTGGCAGGGGCAATGAAGCAGTATCCTTCATCCCCCTATGCCCAGTGGTCGAGGCCCAATTCGCCTTGATTTGACCGGACCGGCACCGATATATGTGCCCCCGACCCTCTCCGCAGGCGCCGCGCGCGCACGGCTGCGGGGTTTGCCGGACAATCAGCCGTTTTCCGGTGGCTCAGGCGGTCAGCCATGACCGCCAGCGGGACGTGGCAGGCGGGCGTGGCGGAATTGGTAGACGCGCTGGATTTAGGTTCCAGTGACGCAAGTCGTGGGGGTTCGAGTCCCTCCGTCCGCACCAGCCTTGGGACGAGTGTTGCGGGCCGTTGCGGGCGCCATAGCCCAAATCGGCCAGATTTGAGGCCAGATTTGAGGCAAGAGACATGCAGGTAACCGAAACGCTTGCCGACGGGTTGAAACGCGAGCTCAAGGTGGTGATCGGCCAGGGCGAGCTGGGCGAGCGCTTTGCCGCGCGACTAGGTGAAGTCAAGGACAGTGTTCAGCTCAAGGGTTTCCGCAAGGGCAAAGTCCCGACCGCACACCTCAAGAAACTCTACGGGCGCTCGGTGATGGCCGAAGTCCTGCAAGCCATGGTTGACGAGACCAGCCGCAAGGCGATCTCCGAGCGCAATGAGCGTCCCGCGCAGCAGCCCAGCATCAACCTCACCGAGGACAAGGAAGAGATCGAACGCGTGCTGACGGGCGAGAGCGATCTTGCCTTCACCATGTCCTACGAGACGCTCCCCAAGTTCTCGATTACCGATCTCAGCGCGCTCAAGCTTCAGCGCGAGGTGGCCGATGTCGCCGATGACGCCATCAGTAAAGCCGTCGATCAGTTGGCGGAGCGCGCGACCCGCTATGATGTGGAACCCGAGCGAGGCGCCGGCGAGGGTGACCGGGTCAGCATCGATTTCGTGGGCAGTATCGCCGGGCAGGAGTTCGAGGGCGGCAAGGGGGAGGGCGTCGAGCTGGTGATCGGTCAGTCGAGCTTCATTCCCGGTTTCGTCGAGGGTATCACCGGCGCCAAGGCGGGAGAGGAGCGCTCGGTCAACGCCAAATTCCCCGAACAATATCCCGAGGCGTCGTTGGCCGGCAAAGATGCCGTCTTTGCCGTCAAGGTGAAAGAGGTGGCCAAACCCATTAAACCTGCCATCGACGACGAGTTTGCCAAGACCTTGGGGGCTGAGAACGTAGGCAAATTGCGCGAGCTGGTATCGGCCAGGATCGCTGCGGAGTATGCTTCGCTGTCGCGCGCAAGGCTGAAACGGCAGATCCTCGATCAATTGGAGATGGCACACGATTTCGTGCTGCCTGAATCACTCGTCAACGGCGAGTTTGACATCATTTGGAGGCAGCTGACGCGAAACCTGGAGGCTGCCAAGCGCACGTTCGCCGACGAGGGCAGGTCGGAGGAGGAAATGCGAACGGAATACCGCAAGATCGCCGAGCGGCGCGTCCGCCTGGGGCTGGTGATCGGCGAAATCGGAGAAGCCAACAAGCTGCAATGTGACTCAGGATGAAATGCGCAATGCGTTGATGGAACAGGCGCGCCGCTATCCCGGCCAGGAGCGCTTTGTTTATGATTACTACCAAAAGAACCCCAATGCCCTGGTCGAGCTGCGCGCCCCGATCTTCGAGGACAAGGTGGTCGATCTGATCGTGTCGCAGGCCAAGCCTGCGGAGAAGAAGGTGTCGGTCGCGGAGCTGATGCAACAGGACACCGCGCCCGACAGGCTACTCGAGCCTGGCCTGCATGATCATGCGCACCACGATCATGACCATGCCGAGCACCACCATGAACATGGTCATGATCATGATCATGATCATGAGCATCCCCATCACGACCACAGCCACACGCATGATCACGCTCAGGGCGAGAAGCAGAAATGAGTTCGGCTTGAAGTTAGGATGGCGCCACCCCACCCTTCAGGGCGAACGTGAAAAGCGAGCAGCGAACGATAGAGGCCAGCATGTCCGATCCGATCTCGACCCACACGAGTACGTTCTGGCCTATGGTCGTCGAGCAGACGAACAGGGGCGAGCGCGGCTATGATTTGCCGTCCAGGCTGCTGAAGGAGCGCATCATCTTCGTCACCGGGCCGGTCGAGGACCACATGGCATCCTCGATATGCATGCAGCTGCTCTATTGCGAATCCGAAAACCCAAAAAAAGAAATTTCGATGTACATCAATACGCCCGGCGGGGTGGTTACCTCCGGCATGGCGATTTACGATACCATGCAGTTTATCCGGCCGCCCATTGCCACGCTGTGCATCGGGCAGGCGGCCTCAATGGGCTCACTGCTACTTTGTGCGGGTACCCAGGGCATGCGCTACGCCCTGCCGAATGCGCGCATCATGGTGCATCAACCTTCGGGTGGGTTTTCCGGCCAGGCCAGCGATATCGAGCGGCACGCCGAAGATATCATCAAGATGAAGCGGCGGCTGAACGAGGTATATGTCAAGCACACTAAGAAAAGTTACGAGGTGATTGAAAAGACCTTGGATCGTGACTACTTCATGACAGCTGAACAGGCAAAGGAATTTGGGTTGATTGACAAGGTCATCAAGGATCGTGACGAAGCGGAGGGTCTGCTCGCCGCCGCCAAGCCCATCCAGGGCTAGCCGAACTCGGGCCTTCGGCCCCCGAACTGGCACCTTGTTTGCTCCGTGCCGCACTGTCCCAGCTTGGTGCTCCCTGTGGCTTGCCGGGTAGCCATGCGGGATCGTTGGGCGGAGTTGTTAATCCAATCTTGATCTGGGCGCCGCTAGCATGCTCAGATTGGGCCTAAGATTCCTGCCGGGCGCGAGCGAGCCTGCCAAGGCTACTGGCGTGCTGGAGCCGAAACGGGCTCGGCGGGAGGTTGACGCGTTGGTTTGCCCGAAGGGGTTGAAGGAACGGGATGGCTCAAGAAAAGAATACCCTCTACTGCTCCTTCTGCGGGAAGAGCCAGCATGAAGTGCGCAAGCTGATTGCCGGCCCGACGGTGTTCATCTGCGATGAATGCGTCGAGCTCTGCATGGATATCATCCGCGAAGAGAACAAGAACACGCTCGTCAAGTCGCGCGATGGCGTCCCCAGTCCCACCGAAATCTGTTCGGTCCTGGACAGTTACGTCATCGGGCAGGACCACGCCAAACGCGTGCTCTCGGTGGCGGTGCACAATCATTACAAGCGGCTCAATCACGCCGCCAAAAACAACGACGTCGAGCTGGCAAAATCCAACATCCTCCTGGTTGGGCCCACGGGCTGCGGCAAGACACTGCTCGCCCAGACCCTGGCGCGCATCCTAGATGTGCCTTTCACGATGGCGGATGCAACCACGCTGACCGAGGCCGGCTACGTCGGCGAGGATGTTGAGAACATCATCTTGAAACTGCTGCAAAACGCCGATTACAACGTCGAGCGGGCGCAGCGCGGCATCGTTTACATCGACGAAATCGACAAGATCTCCCGCAAATCCGACAACCCTTCCATTACCCGTGATGTCTCGGGTGAGGGCGTGCAGCAGGCGCTGCTCAAAATCATGGAAGGAACGATTGCCTCGGTACCACCCCAGGGCGGCCGCAAGCATCCCCAGCAGGAATTCCTGCAGGTCGATACGTCCAACATCCTCTTTATCTGCGGGGGGGCGTTCGCCGGCCTGGAAAAGATCATTTCGCGGCGCGGCCGCGGCTCCTCGATCGGCTTCGGGGCCAAGGTGACGGGGCCCGACGAGCGGCGCACCGGCGATATCCTGAAAGGTGTGGAGCCGGAAGATCTCCTGAAATTTGGCCTCATCCCGGAGTTCATCGGGCGCCTACCGGTGATCGCCACCCTGGAAGATCTCGACGAAAGTGCGCTCATCCAGATCCTCACAATACCGAAGAATGCCCTGGTCAAGCAGTATCAGCGGCTGTTCGAGATGGAGGATGTGCGGCTCACGATTTCGCAGGAATCGCTAAAGGCGATTGCTCGCAAGGCCATCGAGCGCAAGACCGGCGCCCGGGGGCTCCGCTCCATTATGGAGGCGATCCTGCTCGATACCATGTTCGAGCTGCCCGGCCTCAAGGGCGTCGAGGAAGTGGTGATTGGCCCGGAAGTGGTCGATGGGGGAGCACGACCGCTGCAAATCTACTCCGAACGGGCCGGTGAAAAGGGATCTACGGCTTAGCTGACGCCAGGCAGGGCGCATCGGTGCTCGTGGAGTGGTGCCCTTGGGCGACACTGGCCACTTGATTGGTGGCCTTGCGGCGACCATTTTTGTTAGCGGAGGCGGGTCGGCAGCCTTGCGACGAGGACATGGAGCGAACCGGTGTCGGCAATTCTGCTGGCGCAGGTTGTGGCGTGAACGCGACGCGCGGTTGTCAATGCATCGCAAAGACCTTGGCGAAATCGGGGGCGTGGCGTAAGCCCTGATGAGCGGTGAAAGAGAAAGACCATGAGCGAAACCAAACAAGGCAAAGACAAGAGCGGCGGCAAGGAGATTTATCCTGTCTTGCCGTTGCGCGACATCGTCGTCTTTCCTTACATGATCGTGCCGCTTTTCGTGGGACGGGAGAAGTCGATCAACGCCCTCGAAGAGGTGATGCGGTCGGACAAGCAAATTCTGTTGGCGGCCCAGAAGAACGCCGGCGACGACGATCCGGCGCCGGATGCGATCTACCAGATGGGGACGCTGGCGTCCGTGCTGCAGCTCCTGAAGCTGCCCGATGGCACGGTAAAGGTGCTGGTCGAAGGCACGGCACGCGCCAAGGTGGTGCGTTATTCGGACAACCCCAGCTACTTCGAGGCGGAAGTCGAACGCATTGTCGAGACCTTGGGCACCAAGGACGAGATCGAGGCCTTGGCGCGGTCGGCCGTGTCGCAGTTCGAGAGCTACGTTAAGCTGAATAAGAAGATCTCACCGGAGGTCCTCGGGACCATTACCCAAATCGAGGACTACTCGAAGCTCGCCGATACCATCGCCTCGCATTTGGCCATCAAAATCGCCGACAAGCAGGACATCCTCGAGATTACCGCGGTTTCGAGCCGGCTCGAGCGCGTCTACACGCTGATGGAGAGCGAAATCTCCGTCCTACAGGTGGAAAAGAAGATCCGTAGTCGCGTCAAGCGGCAGATGGAGAAGACGCAACGCGAATACTATCTGAATGAGCAGATGAAGGCCATTCAGAAGGAACTCGGCGACGGCGATGAGCGTGACGACATCACCGAGTTCGAGGAGAAAATCGAGAATACGAAGCTCTCCAAAGAGGCGCGCGACAAAGCGCTGGCCGAGCTGAAAAAACTAAAGCAGATGAGCCCGATGTCGGCGGAAGCCACGGTCGTGCGCAACTACCTCGATTGGCTCTTGTCAATTCCTTGGGGCATCAAGGGAAAGGTCAAGAAAGACCTGGTCGAGGCCCAGGAGGTTCTGGACAAGGAGCACTATGGCCTGGTGAAGGTCAAAGAGCGCATCATCGAATACCTCGCGGTGCAATCACGCACCAACAAGCTGAAGGGACCGATCTTGTGTCTGGTCGGGCCGCCGGGGGTTGGTAAGACCTCGCTTGGGATGTCCATGGCCAATGCCACGGGCCGAGAGTTCGTGCGCATGTCGCTTGGCGGTGTGCGCGACGAAGCCGAGATCAGAGGCCATCGGCGCACCTACATTGGCTCAATGCCGGGCAAGGTCATTCAGTCCATGAAAAAGGCGAAGCGGACCAATCCGCTCTTCCTTCTGGACGAAATCGACAAGATGGGGTCCGACTTCCGTGGTGACCCCGCGGCGGCACTCCTGGAAGTGCTCGACCCCGAGCAGAACCACACGTTCAATGACCACTATCTGGAGGTCGACTATGACCTCTCGAACGTGATGTTCGTGACGACCGCCAACACCATGAATATTCCGCCGGCCCTCCTGGACCGGATGGAGATCATTCGGCTCGCCGGCTATACGGAGGACGAAAAGATCGAGATCGCCAAGCGGCATCTCATTCCCAACCAGCGCCAGAATCATGGCCTGGAACATGAGGAATGGGAGATCGACGACGAGGCTTTGAAATTGCTGATCCGGCGTTACACCCGGGAAGCCGGTGTGCGCAGCCTCGAGCGTGAGATCGCCAAGCTGGCGCGTAAGGCGGTGAAAGAGATCCTGCTCGGTGCCACCAAATCCGTGCACGCCACGTATGAAAACCTCGAGCACTACCTGGGCGTGCCGAAGTTCCGCTATGGCGAGGCCGAGGCGGAAGATCAGGTGGGCGTCGTCACCGGCCTTGCCTGGACGGAAGTCGGCGGCGAGATCTTGACCGTGGAAGGCGTCATGATGCCCGGCAAGGGCAAGATGTCGGTGACCGGCAACCTGCGCGACGTCATGAAGGAATCCATCCAGGCGGCCAACGCCTACGTGCGCTCGCGGGCGCACGCATTGGGTATCCCCTCGACCTTGTTCGAAAGGAAGGACATTCACGTCCACGTGCCGGAAGGAGCAACGCCGAAGGACGGACCGTCGGCAGGCGTGGCGATGGTGACCGCCATCATCTCCATCATGTCGGGCATTCCGGTGCGTAAAGACGTGGCGATGACGGGTGAAATCACCCTGCGCGGCCGGGTGCTACCGATCGGTGGCCTTAAGGAGAAGCTGCTGGCGGCTCTGCGGGCTGGGATCAAGACGGTCGTCATCCCCGAAGAGAACGTCAAGGATCTGGCGGAGATTGGCGATGAGGTGAAGGCCCATCTCTCAATCTTGGCGGCATCTCGGATGGACGATGTCTTGAAGATCGCCCTCCAACGCATGCCCACGCCCATCGTCGGCGAGGAAGCGGCGGCGGCAGCCGTCGCGACCGAGGACGGGGAAGGGTCGCGCGTGACCGCGCATTGAGTTGACGGCTTAGCCGCCGTTGCACCTGAAGCGGGGAATGCGGACCTCTCGAAGGTCCGCATTAACCCTAGCGCAGATGCAACTTTGGCTTGTGCAGCCCTCAACTTCCCCTGAAAACTGGCGCATTTCTTGGGATTTTCCCCTTGACGCAGGGGGGGTTTGGGCGTTGTTTCGCGCTCGCTGCTGAGCTTGAGCGGCCAAAATTGGCCGCCGTCCCCCAGAGTTCGGCCGCGAACGGACCTGTTCCCCTGAACCCATCTGCAGATGCTAAGGACGGTGCAAATGAGCAAGAAGGATTTGATTGATGCCGTGGCAGCGGCAACCGAGCTCAGCAAGGACAAGGCTGGCGTGGCCGTTGACGCGGTCATCAATCACATTGAGGCGGTGATGAAGAAGGGCGAGGAGGTGCGCATTCCGGGATTTGGCACCTTCAAGGTTGCCAAGCGTGCCGCGCGCAAGGCCCGCAATCCACAGACGGGCATGGAAATGATGCTAAAAGCATCGATCGTGCCGAAGTTTCAGGCCTCCAAAGCCCTCAAGGACATGCTCAACTAGCTTTCCGGTTCACATTTTTGCCGCGCGCGCGCGTTTTGCGCGCTCGCGCCGACCCGCCCTGGTTTACTCCTGGCATGAGTTGCGGGTGGGTGCCCGAGAGGGATCGCACGCTGGTTTATGCCGCCATTACCAGGCAAGGCTCGTTTCTCCCTCTCCAACCCGCACGCCTCTGGCGGCCCCGCCGGACCCAAATGGGCGGACCAATGACCGAAGCGTCAGCGTCACCCTGAGGGGTCATAAGGGTAGGCCGGGTGGCCTTGATACCCTCAATCCCCCCGCGGTGGGAGGCGCCGAGTAGGCGTGCGATAGGTCGCGAGCGCGCGCCGTGCCCAGCCGACGCACCTATGGGCCCAGGGCACTTCCGCTCTCGGTCCCCCCTCGGATAGGGCCCCCCGGGCCCGCCATGACGGGTCTGCGCTCGCCTCAGATCACCTAGAAAGCCCCCCATCCCCCCACCAGCCCCAAGGCCGTGGCGGAACGCCTACGGCCTGAGCAACCGACAGGGGCCGGCAGGGGCCGGCCCCTTGCGCGACGTTATTGCTTGCTGCTGTCCCACCGCCACTCGGGAGCGCCCTTGAGCACGTCCTTTGTGGCGTTGACGGTGAGCACCAGATTATTGCCGGAATCGCGGCTCATGCGAAAAGCATCAAAGCTCATCGCAACCTCGCGTTCGCCCATGCCGAGGAACCCGCCGACACCGACGATCATTGCAGCCACCTTGCCGTCCTTGCCAAGGACGATCTCGTTGATGTCGCCGATCGTCTCGTTAGCGGTATTAACAACTTTCGTGCCGATCAACTTGCTGACCCGCATCTCCTCGGCCTGGTGCGAATACCACATCGGCTGACCGGAAGGTGAGGTTGCCGGCGCCGGAGTTGCAGCCGGCGGCGGCGTGGTCGTTTGTGCAAATGCCGGGGCCGCCAGCATTAGGACGGCCAGCCCGATAACAGTCGATTTCATTGAGTGCTCCTGTGGGATGGATGAGGACGCGCCAGTGGCGTCCAGTAGGAACCCAACGCGGCCCGCTGGGCTATGTTCCTAGCGGGGGTGCCGACGACGGGGACGGCGCGCCGCGGAATGGAAATCCTCCGAGCGCACGACAACAACAACCGTTGGGCGGTGCGAGTGTCGCAAACATGACAGACGAGGAGATGATCGGCTGTGTCTTGTCTCGCGCAGTGATGCCGCGCGGCATTGCACTGTCGGCTGACTGCGCTTGCCGGCGTCGCTCGGTCCGCCGGCAGTGTGTGTCTGCCAGCTGACCATTCCATAAGGGAGCAAGGGATAGAAGCTGCCATCACTCACGCGCCAATGGTTGCCGAGACGAGCCGCTCTCGGCTGCCAAGCGTGTTCCTCCTCATGCTTCCCCGCGCAGATGATGTTGCGTCACCTGCCTTACGCTGGAAAGGCTCTGTGCCTATCGCAACAACACCGATATGGATTTTGGGAGCAGCGCAAATGGCTTTGTGACTTCGCCGAACGCAGTGGCAATGGATGAGCTGCTTTGCCGATTATCATCGCCGCCACTGCGGCTGCTCTCGTCTGCAGTCAACGTCATTGTAAGCTACGCAAGCCGGTCGGAGACGAGCGAGAAACGCAAGCAAGGAAGGCAAACTCGGCAACCTGCGATCCCGTGGGTGAGGTTGCGCCCGCGCCAGCCCCGCAACAAAAAGTGGGGCCTAGGTTCACGCTGGGTTGGTGGGAGGGAGTGGACCTAGACCCCTGCAGTATGCGGAAGCAATTCACGTCTGGATAAATGCAAAACCTGCCGGTCCAGCGGGCGTTCCCATGTCGCAAGGCATGGCAGTCATGCCGAATGGGAAGAAGAGCTTCTAGAGCCATTCAGAAGGTGAGCGATCTCCTCCCGACCATGGTCTAGCCTTCGGAGGCGCTCAGCGCGAGCAGACGCTTGCACAGCTGAGGCTCAGTGACGATGGGCAGGCGTTGGTCTGGAGCGGGGGCCATCAACCACCGGGCGACCTCACAGGCTCGGTTGGATCGGCGGGGTGAGCGAGTTCAACCAGTCACCGGGTATTTCCAACCTGCAGCGGGCGCCTTGTCGGGCAAGCTCGTAGTCCACTGCGCCACCGAGTTCATAGGGGATGAGATCGCGAATGATGGACGTGCCGAAACCGATGGCATTGGGTGCCGCCACCTGCGGGCCGCCGATCTCCTGCCAGTCCAGCACCAGCTTCGGACGCGAGCGACCGTTCGCCAGCCTTCGCCAGCGCACCAAAACCTTGCCGCGGCCATTGGACAGGGCCCCATACTTGGTGGCGTTGGTAGCCAGTTCATGCAGAACCATTGCCACGGGCTGAGCGGCTTCTGCAGCAAGGTCAACCTTCGGACCTTCTATGAGCGCGCTCTTGTCTTTCGTACAGCAAGCCAACTCACTTCTGACGAGTTCACTGAGGCATATGCCTTCCCAATGGCTGCGGCTCAGGAGAGCGTGCGTATTCGCCATCGAATTGATACGGCCGTTGAGCACGCTGAGGAACTCGTCCGCCGACTTGCTGTACGCCCGAGAGCGTTCTGCCACCGCGGCAATGCAGGCAAGCGCGTTCTTTACGCGATGGTCGAGCTCAGCGATCAAAAAGTTCTTGTGATCCTCCGTTTTGCGCCGTTCGGTCACATCGATGTAGACACCCGTCATGCGAACGGCGAAACCGGCATTGTCGTAGGCAACGAGGCTGCGCGCTTCAATCCAGCGAATTTCGCCGCCGGGCCGGACATAGCGAAACTCGCTTACGAGTTCGCGCCGCTGCTCCTTGAACGCGTGGATGTGTTCGTCGCGCAGGCGCTGCACATCGTCTCGATGCACGCGTGCATACCAGTGCTCGGCGCCGACTTCCATCGTGCTGTGTGAAAGACCGTATATGGCGATGCTGGCGCGCGATAGCCGCATAGTCCTTGCGGCCATGTCGTATGTGTAACAGCCCACCCGGGCGGCCTTGTGCGCAAGGTCAAATTGCGCATTGCGCTCTGCCAGCCGGGCCTCGGCCAGCTTGCGAGCTGAAATATCTTGAATGACGGAGACGAAATAGTCGACGCTGCCATCAAGCTTGCGCAGGCAGCCGGCAGTGAGACTGACCCAAACGATACTGCCATCCTTGCGGACATAGCGTTTCTCGATGCAGTAGCTTTCGGCCCCGCCATTGAGTGTCTTGTTAAGCACCGAGAGATTGGCCTCGAGGTCATCCGGATGGGTGATGTCCTGAAAGGTCTTCGCGCTAAGTTCCTCAGCAGAATAACCCAGCATTCGTGCGAAGCTGTTGTTGACGCGCAGAATTTCTCCGTTGGATGCCACCAAAGCTACGCCCACCGCCGCGTTCTCAAATGCCGCACGGAAGCGAGCCTCGCTGTCGGCAAGCGCGCGCCGCGCTTCAACCTGCTCGGTTCTGACTTCGGAGAAAAAAAGCACCCCGCCAATCTTGCCGTCACCCCCGCGCCATGGCGCCATCGACCAGCGCACCCAGTCGGAGCCTCCGTCGGGACGCGTGACCTGGTCCTCCTCATGCGATAACTCCTCCCCAGCGAGCACCTTGACGTAGAGATCGCGCCGATGCTGTGGGGTGTCGGAAAAAATCTCGTAGTGGGACTTGCCAATCAGTTGCGCAGCTGATGGGAGGCGATAATCGATAACGTATCGCCGCGAGACAGCGAGGTAGCGCATCTGTCGATCGAACATGGCAATCGCCATCGGCGCATGCTCAACCAACGAGGTAAGTTGGGTCTCCGCTACTATTAGCTGGGAGTCGGCTATTAGCTGGGAATCGGCCGGTTTGTGCTCGGCTCTTTCGAGGGGCATAGGGACCGATGACCCGCCAACCCACCTCGATAGCAGCCAGGTGAGAAGAACGACTATGCCAAAGTTACAAAGGCCTAGCCACGTCGAGCCGTAAGAACCTTGCTCGTTCAAGGCGATGGCAGCAACGCTGCCAAGCATGACCCCCATCCCAACCGCGCGACCTGCGCGATGACCAGCGCCTATGAGGATGCCGGCGGCAATGCCGGAGCCGGGCCAAAACACTGCTAAATGCGCTGGCAGCCGCGCGACCCAAAAGTAGGCTACGGCCATGGCAGCGGCCGCGCCAAGTGGCGCGATCCAGGCGTTCGCCATACTGCTGGGAAGCAACAAATTCTCGACGCGATGGATTATGCCACCCACCCTGAAAGCCCCTCCGTGATGAGGTGACGACTGGGGGAGACAATTGTCCAGGTCGGTCGTCGTGTCGATCAGGTGTTTTCTGTAGGTGGGGCGAGATAACGGGTTTGCGGAATTTGGTCGTCCCGCCGCAATGACATCGAGGGGTCCCCTTCCCCCAAAGCTGACGTTTCGGTTCAAACCGACCCAGACTGAGGTCCACAAGGGGAGCGGTGAAAGAGCAGGAAGCAATACTGTGGCGTGAACGATCCGTCAGGGAATGCACTGAGGCGCCCGGATTGCCACTGGCACAGGTGGGTGTAGCTTCCCGAGGATGACGTTGGGTCCGAACGCGCACGTCGGGATCGTCCTCAACTTGGTGGCAATGGTTCCAATTTGGCGGCCTAAAAACCCTAACCATCAGGGCCGCCTCGTGCCCGAGGTCGGTGCGGAGCCGGTTGCGGGGCGGCGAACTGCGGCAGCGCGGCGGAATCTCCTGGCTTGCAACCCAATTGCTCCAAGGACGTTTGCCCCATGCGAGCTAACGCGAGATCGAGGACAAGTTATGGCTTCCCCCAGCAAGAAGCTCAAACGCAAGGTAAGGACACGTGCCAAGGCGCTTGTCGCGGCGCCTGGTCACGCTGTTTTTCAAACGATTAGGCCTGTACCAGCGCAAGCTGGCACCGATCTCTTCGAGCTCATGGGTAACATGATGTCGCGCTGCGCAGAACTGCCAATACGGCTGCTAAGGGCGCGATCGCCGCTCGAAATCTGGCAAGAACAGGTGCTGTTCATCCAAAGCGTCAGTAACGCCTATCGCCTGGCTGCGCGTATGATGGTGATGCCGGCGGCCACTGCCAAAAAACCGAAAGCGAAAACGCGCAAGAGGGGATAGACCCGTGAATGTGCTGCCGCTGCCTTGAAGCCACCGCGGCCACCGGGCTACGAACGCGGCGAGGTCGTGACGCCCATCGGCGCAACGGCCGACCACGGTGATAAGCTTGGCACCGATGCCAAGCAAATAGGCCAGGCCAATAGGCAAGATCGGCGGCGCCTCCGGAGCGAAATGTGTCACCACCTGCTGCCGTGGGATCCTTGCTGCAGCGCCTCTTCATACCTGCTTTTTGCGGGCGCTATTTGCTGCTGGACCCCTTCTTTGTGCGTTGCCATTCTGCACTCCGTCGTGCCACAAGAAGTGCCCGCAAATGCCGGTTCGGGCGGTTAGCTCAGCGGTAGAGCGCTTCGTTTACACCGAAGATGTCGGGAGTTCGATCCTCTCACCGCCCACCACTTTGGGCTGAAGTTCACTGACGTGCCCGTGAGCTTGCACGCCGGCCCCTGCCATCGGCGGGGCCAGGCGTTCGTTGCACGCGTGGACGGCAACAGCGCCGTTGGTGGGCGGAGGGCGACGTTCCCGACCGACATTGTGGGTGTAAGCCTCGCAGGGGCCGGAGCTAGGCATCATGGTGGCGGCAGCGAGGAACATCACTCAGCGCGCGTTCGCCGGCGCTGTCGATCTTGACGGGTTGATGGCGGAGCCATTCCAGGGCCAACTCCGAAAGGTGCCAGCTTCCGTCGGCATAGACTTTGATGAGGCCGACGCTGTGGGCCCAGCTCAACAATGGATGATCGCGGATATGAGCGAACGCGCTATCCAGCGGCCGGCTTTGTCCCACGCGGTTGTTCCTTGTTCCCTGACGAGACCATCGTAGCCCTCAGGACCCACACCTGCAGCGGGCCCACGCGATCAAGATGTCAGGAACCGCGGTGCTGTTGCTCCGGCGCATCACCATGTGAGCGGCGAAGGGTTTGCGGTAGGCGCTAGCCGATCGATTTGACGAGTTGGAACAGCGCAAGCGCGCTCACCAGGACACCAACCACAGCCATCAGCGCGTAGGCAGGGACGTAGCGCACGACGTAGCCGCCGCAGGGCGCCGCCAGGAGGCCGCCGACAATCAGCGCAGCGATATGCTCGACGTGCGCCATACCCAATTCGACAAAGAAGGTCGTCGCGACTGCCACGGTCACGAAGAACTCCGCAGCGCTGACTGAACCGATGACGGTGCGCGGAGCATGCCCCGAGCCAATCAGTGTCGAGGTGACCATTGGCCCCCAACCACCCCCGCCGATGGCATCCAGAAAACCACCAACAAGACCTAGCGGTGCGGCATAGCCGACCCGAGCGTCCTCATTGGTGGGCGACAGTTTCACGGCCTTCATCAGGATCAGGATGCCGATCACCAGGAGGTAGGCGGAAACGAAGGGACGTATGGCTCGTCCGTCGATATGGGAAAGAACGTAGGCCCCCAACACGCCGCCGAGCACACCCGTGCCGCCCAGCGTGAAAAACAAGCGAACATTGATGTTCTTGTGAAACAAATGCGACAATCCGGACGCTGCCGTCGTGGCTATCTCTGCCGTGTGGCTGGCCGCGCTGGCTTGCGCGGGCGGTATACCAAGAGAGAGCAGTGCCGTCGTCGAGATGAGGCCAAACGCCATGCCGAGCGCCCCATCAACGAGCTGCGCTACAAAGCCGATCCCGACCAGTGCAACAAATTCTAGCGTCACAGAGGGTGCCTGCGCGTCAAGAAACCAACTCTGACGGGCCGCCAAGGAGCGACCTTAAATCTAGGCACTCGATTTGTGCGGCATCCCTCCGCACGTGGAGTTTGATGTGGGGTTGTCACGCGCGCCGCGCAACGGGGCCCAGTCTCGCCCAGGCACGCCTCTGCCTAGGCATTGGGCGAGCTCTGGTCCTACAGGCAACCCGAAGCCTCCTGGAGCTCACCTGTTGCTCTTTGCATGCAGTCGCATTGGCCGTCACGCAGCGCGGAAGCAACCCCGCTCATGGCGCTGCCTGCCCCAGCTGCTGGATGGCTCAGCATGCCCTTTGGCGCGTCAATTGAGGAGCAATGCTGCAGGACGGCAGCTTCTATCCCGAGCTGCCAACTGCTGGCGAAGGTGGCTCCGGGGCGTGTCGCGCCCGCAATCTAGCGAGCTTTTTTCCTGCTGCTCTTGCGGCTGCCCGTACCTGGCGAACGCGGAGTAAACGCGGCCACCTGTTTGGCAAGTTTGGCAGCGTAGACACTGGCATAGGACTTAGGCTCCTCAAGGGGCCTTGCCACCCCAGCTGAGCGCTTCTTCATTTTCTTGCGCACGACAAACTCCCAAGATCACGACGGGGGTATTGTACCACAGCGTTATCGCCTGCGGCGGAAATGAAATCCAGTCGTCGGTAACATTCTTGGCCACTGCCCGCCGCTGAGCGGCTGGCGTCTCATCACCGGCGAGCGCCGCCGAGCTTGACCAGCGCCCAAGGTGTGTGCACGTTCCATTCCAAGGCGCGCATTAGAATTGCCCGTGGAGGAACGCTATGTCAGCTGTCTCGCGACGCACGCTGCTTGCTCTTGCCGGTTCAGCATCGGTGGCGGGCTTGACCTTCGGCGCATCGCCCGCCGGGGCGGCCATGGGGCCAAACGACAAATTTGATGTACTGATTAAGGGTGCGGAGGTTCTCGACCCCAGTCAAAACCTTCGGGCCAAGCGCGACATCGGTATTCGCTATGGGTTGGTCGAGGCTTTGGAAGCCGAGATTCCAGCGGAGAAGGCGCAGCGCGTGTTACCGGCCGCGGGCAAGCTCGTGACGCCAGGCCTCATCGATCTGCACGCGCACGTGTTCCCGTATGGCTCGGCCATCGGCATTCCAGCCGACGAGCTCGTCCCCTATCAGGCTACCACCACGCTGGTTTCGGGAGGTGATGCCGGCGCCAACAACATTGCCGCGTTTCGACGTGCGGTCGTACCGCAGACGCGTGCCAGGCTTTATGCCTTCGTCCATATCGCCAATATCGGGCTGGCCGGTTTCCCCGTGCCTGAGCTTTATAACATTGACTATGCACAAACCGAGACGGCCGCGAAGGCGGTAGCCGAAAATGCGGATATCGTCATCGGCATCAAGGTGCGCATGAGCGAAAATGTGATCGCTAAGAACGGGCTTGAGCCCCTGAAGCGGGCGATAACAGCTTGCGAAATGGCCGGCACCGGCGGAAAGGTCATGTGCCACATCGGTGGCGTCGAGACGCCCGAGCTGATGAGCCAAATTCTCGACACACTGCGGCCCGGGGATGTGTTGACGCACGCCTTTTCCGGGGCGCCCAACATCGCCGGCAAGTTCACCAACATCGTGCAGGACGGCAAGCTGCTACCGGCGGCGACTGCCGCCAAGCAGCGTGGTGTGATCTTCGATGTCGGCCATGGAGGGGGTAGTTTCGACTACACGGTTGCCGAAGCGGCGATGGCCGCCGGTGCAGGCCCAGACACCATCTCCTCAGACATCCATGTGTTCTCCGGTAACTCCCCGGGAATGCCCTACCTCACGTGGGTGATGAGCAAGTTTATGAATTTGGGTCTGTCGCTCGAGCAGGTTGTGGCCATGGCCACGATCGCGCCTGCCAAGGTCATCAACCGCGCCCCCAAGCTCGGGACGTTGCAAGTTGGCGCCCCGGCCGACCTGTCTCTGCTCGAGGTGGTCGAAGGGCCCGTCGAGTTCGTGGACACTCGCAACAACAAGCGTCAGGGCAAGGTACACATCAAACCTGCCGGTGTGGTTTTGGCTGGCGTACCGTATGGACGGCCCTACCAGGCGCCATTTGCGACACGCTGATGGCCCAGCCTGTGGGTGCCTTGACGGAGGCGGAAGCCTCACGTACACGTGCCGAGTGTGATCGGCCCAGCTAGCTTGCGAAACGCTAGGGGTTTGGCTCACGCTTTTTGCGGGCGTAGCTCAGTTGGTTAGAGCGCCGGCCTGTCACGCCGGAGGCCGCGGGTTCAAGTCCCGTCGCTCGCGCCATGTTTTCAATTACTTAGCGCCTCCCGTTCAGGGGGATACGTTTCGGGCCGGCGGCACTTTCGTCCGTTTTTGTTCCCTAAGCTCGGTCCGGCCACGCGCCCGCGCGGCGTCCGTGTCAGGTACGGATGCGAGCTGCACGGGCCATAGATCTTGTGCCGGTTGGACGCCGACAGGCATGGGAGGCCTGGTTGTACTTGCAGGCTGCGCTGAACGATCCGGGTGGACGCGCCGACGACTGAGGCCTCGCTGGGCGTGCGTAACAGCGGGGAAAGTTGGAAGCGCATACCTAGTCCTTTGTCTTCAAATTCGTCCCATCCTTCGAATGCCTTCCTCCGCGTGGAAGCCTGACGAAGACTTCGCCACTGACTTTTGCTTTAGGGTTCTTTGCCTTCAGCGCACCGGGCTTTTTCTGGAATGTTGCGTTGTCGCCATCCGTGAAGGTCCATGGGCGGAGATCGGTGCCCTTAGACTGTGCGTAAGCTGACACCGTTGCGAATGCGACTAGCAACGCAGCGACCATACTCATTCCCAAGGTCTGGATCATGAGGGTCCCCCGTTGGTCAGAGTGCACAAGGATCTAAATCATGGCGGACTATCAATTGATTGACACTGGCAGGGTTCTAGCAAACAGAGGCCAAACGGCATAATGCCCAACGAGTGTACGTCTCCTGTGGCGTGCATTGCCAGGAACTAGGGCGCACCTCTCGAAGCGGCGCCCGTCTTTTTGCATGACCGAAGCTGTGCAATTAACGATGCGCCGCGTCAATACGATCTTCTTGGCGAATTGCGGGCAGTCAGCGAACAGGTTGGCGCGCCCCTCGGCATGGTCGAAGTCGCGCGCAGCAGCATGGCCACGAACCCCTTGACCGGCGCCGTCAGCCTCAGCGCCTGCGCGGTAAAGCGGGAACACTTGCCCAGCCTGCGCCACGGGCCGGGCGCGCCCCGACCGCGTAGGATGCTGTGGCGGCAAACAGCCCGAAAGACCTAGGCACCGGCCCTCTGCCGGCTTTGCGGCGATTGCGCCCACGCGCACCTGGCGCGGACGGCCCAACGGCTGTTGGGGCTCGCAGACACCCGCGCTAAACGCTCCGGCCGGCTCCGATCCCTGCAATTCGACTTTGGCGGCGAGGAGGAAGCCTCCTACAATGCCATCATGACCGACGGGGCTATCAATTTCGTCTCCCTGCTGTTTCTTGGCCTGTTCCTCGGAATGCGGCACGCGACGGATGCCGACCATATCGTCGCCATCGCCGCCATCGTCAGCCGGCAACGCACGCTGCGCGGCTCGATGCTGATTGGTGCAGCTTGGGGCATCGGGCACACAGTCACGGTGCTTTTGGTGGGCGGCGCCATCATCCTGTTCGGCGTCGTCATCCCGCCTTGGCTCGGTCTTTCCATGGAATTCGCCGTCGGAGTGATGCTCGTCCTGCTCGGCGTCATCACGCTGACTGGGGTGGGCCGTGGCGCCGGCGCGCGCCAGGTGGCGCACTCCCACGACCACTTGCACGCGCACGGGGACTACGTGCATAGGCATCCGCATGGCCATGGGCCAGAAGACCACGGCCATGCCGAAGACCAAACGCCCCTGGCCCTGCTCGACCGCAGTTGGCTGGGCGGCCTGCCGCTCTATCAATGGCTGCGGCCATTTGGGGTTGGTCTGGTGCATGGGCTCGCCGGATCGGCTGCTATCGCGCTCTTGGTGGTGACCATCATCCGCGACCCCGTTCTGGCCGTGGCCTACCTTTTTCTGTTCGGGGTCGGCACCGTCGGCGGGATGATGCTGGTCACATTGCTGCTGGTGGCGCCATTCGCTTTCACCTCGGTCAATCTACCAAGGTTCAACTGGCAGCTTGGTGTCGCCTCGGGTCTCATCAGTTTCGCCTTTGGGCTGTTTCTCGTCTACGACATCGGCTTCGCCGAAGGTGGCCTGTTCAGCGACAATCCGACGTGGCAGCCGCACTGAACCCGTTCGCTGGACAACGCTTGCCAGTAGGGTGGATGGGATCGCAGGTGAGACCCGCGGCAGGAGTATGAATCAGGCAGCACGAAATATTGACCCGTCGGGAGCGGAGGCGTAACGTTGCTCAACAAGCCGACAACCCGTTCGCCCGGGAGGAGACACCATCCCAACGATCGGCGTCCCTAGTACTCGGTCCATTCTGCTGGCGAGCACCGTGTTGGTTCTCGCCGCAATCGTGCTGTTTGCTTGGCACCACGAGCTGCGGCCGGCCCAACCCGGTGCGCTGGCAACGTCGCAACGACCAGAGCCACGCGCGCTTAGCGCGGAAGAGGAAAGCTACGCGGCGGCGCTGTGGGAAATCCATCGCGAGGTGACGCCGTCGGCGGTGGCGATGAGCTTCGCGGGCATCGTCTATGAGACGGGAAGCCGTGATGCCCAACAGCTCGAGCGAAAAATCGAACCGGTCGCCGGGTTTTTCAAGGAGGCCGAAGCGCGCGTGCGCGGTCTGATGGTGCCGTCATCGGTGGCGAAGGTGCACAACCAATACGTCGACGCCATGGTTCTCTACCGCCAAGCCAGTAACGAGATGCTCGCCTTCGCCAGGGACGGTGAACGTCAGCATCTCATCGACGCTCATGCCATGAGCATCAGTGCATCGCAAGGATTACTCCGTGCCGGCGAGGTGCTTTGGCCGGGACAGTACAAGCCTCACTGAGCGATGCCACAGCGGGACAAGTCTGGGGAGTTCGCGACGACTTATCTGAGGTCTTGCAGCAAGGGAGGAAAGGCAATGACGAGGCTCGGACGGAAACTGCGATTGCTTGCGTCGTTCGTCACTGCTTCTATGGGGCTGGCAGTCCTGGGCGGGACTGCGGCACTGGCACAAGCTCCGGTCTGCTCTGTCTGGTTGATCGAGAGCAGCCGCTTCATGAAAGTACCCTTCGGCGCCTTCATGCCCGACCGCGCCTTCGTGCCCGGCAGCACCAATCCCAACAACAACATCCCGACCGTCGATCTGCCGGTTAATGTCGGCGTCATCAAGTGTGGCAGCGACCTCATCCTGTACGATACCGGCTGGAAGCAGCAGGAGTACCTCAAGATGACGGGATCGGAGCATTGGGCCCCGATCGGCGAGCAGCTTAAGGTTCTGGGATTCAACGCCGCCGACGTCACCAAAGCGGTGATTGGCCACGCCCACTGGGATCATGCTGGCCAGCTGTCAGACCTTCCCAACGCCGTGCTCTACGTGCAGAAGCAGGAGCTTGCCGCGATCGAGTGGGCGCTGAACTATCCGGAGAAGCACATCAGGGCGATCAACTCCGATCCGGGTGGCTGCAACCGGACGCCGGCTTGCGGTTACATGCCCCTGACCATGGAGGAGGTGTACGGCAAGGTGCTCAAGGGCAAGGCGGTGGTCGTGGATGGCGAGTTGGAGATCGCCCCCGGTGTCGTGATCCACCCGGCGTACCGCGCCCACACCGCGGGCTCCCAGCTTCTGGAGGTGCCAACCAGCGTCGGCAAGCTGGTGTTCGGCTCGGATGCCTTCTCCTCCTATGAGGCGATTCGGGACTGGATGGTGGCAAACGTGCAGCAGACCGATTCGGTTCAACAATTCCTGGCCTACGAGCGGTGCTACAAGATCACCGGCGGTTTTCAGAACTGCATCGCCGCCCACGAGCCGTTGAGCTACACCGAGAAATATCCAATCACGAAGAATTCGTGGGTGGCGCTGAACGGCGGCCGCATGGCGGAAATCGCTCTGGCGCCGGGCGAGAGGTCGCGCAAGCCCTAAGTCGGCCGAGGTGCGGATGAATCGGGCGGCGAGGGGTAGAAAGGCCCCTCTCAGCCGCAGATGCGGCGCCGGCCGCAGTTTGCAACGTTTGGCGCCCGTATATCGGTTCGTTCTCCAGCTTGTCTTGCTGGCCCTGACCGCTGGCGGCGCTTGTGCACATGATCCAAGTTCCTACGGCGGGGTGTTTCGCTCGCGCAATCTCGGCGGCACCTGGCTCAGCGCCGATGTCGGGCTGTTTCTCAATGCAGCCCTGGTCGTGGCCGTCAATCCCAAGCACCAGGGTGAGCTGCTCGCCGGCACCGATCTCGGTCTGCTGGGCTCGCGCAACGCCGGGTTGAGCTGGACACCTGCAGCGCGCGACCTCATCTTCGGCCCGGTGTTCGCCGTCACCTTTCTGAGCGACGGCCAAGGCGCGATCTGCGCCGCGCAAAGCGGCGTGTTCCGTCGCGAGTTAGGCCGCTGGATGCCGGTGGCTGCGCCGGAAGCCGCTATCCCCGCCAGGACCCTTGCGCTGGGTGCTTCGGCAGAGCGCATCTATCTGCTCGGCCGAAATCGCCTGTTCCTCAGTGCCGACGGCGGGCACAGTTTTGTGCCTGTCCCCGGGCCATCGGATACGAGCGTGATGAGCGCGCTAGCCGTCGTAGGTTCGCAACACGAGATCGTGGTTGCCGTGATCGATGGCCAAATCATGAGCAGTGAGGATGGTGGCAAGGGCTGGCGCGCGGGCGGGCTGGGGGAGGCGAGCAACCCTGTTGACACCGTTGCAGTCGACGTCGAGGTCCCGAACAGGGTATGGGCAGCGCATGCCGGTCAGATCTATGCCAGCGACGAGGGCGGCGCGGTCTGGCGCAGCGTCGGACGCAGCCTGCCCGAGCCGGGAACGACGGTACGAGGCATCGCCGCGAATGCCGAAGCAACGACCCTCGTCGTCGCCAGCAACCGTGGCCTCTATCGCAGCGAGAACGGCGGCGAGACCTGGATGCTGAAAGAGGACAATCTGCCGATCCATCTCGAGGCTGGACCGCTCACACGCGACCCAGCCGATGCCGGCCTGCTCTATGCAGTGTACTCGCTGATGCCCTATTCGGAAGTATGGCGTGCCGCCAGCGAGGGCGGCAATCTGCTCAAGCGGCTCGATCCCATCAGCCTTGCCGGCGGCATCTCATTCTGGCTGCTGCTCCTAATCGGAGGCTGGTTGTGCGCCCGTCGCCTGGCACGCTCGCGCTTGGTGGGAACGGGTGAGCTACTTTGCTGAAGGGCACGAAAGCAGCGCCTGGGCGCTGGCGCCCGCTGGCGATTGTTGCCGCGCTCGGGCTTGGCGCGCTGTCCGCCGTCGGCGCGCTCTTGCTGTGGGATCGGGCACCGGCGGCGCGGTTCGTCGAGTACCCGATGCCGGCTCCGCAGCTTGCACCGATCGCGATTGCCGCCGCTGCCGACGGCAGCGTCTGGTTCACGATTGATCGCGCAGATGCCATCGGCCGCTTGCGCGACGGCGTGATCGAGCGGCTGCCGACGCCGGGACGCAACTTCGAGCCGCTGGGCCTGGCGGTCGCCGCCGACGGTAGCGCCTGGTACACCGACATCGCCGCCGGCGCCATCGTGCGCATCAGCTCCTCTGGCGAGGCTGCGCGATTTGCGCTCGACGGTCCGCTCGCGAGGCTCGGCCGACTGGCGATTGCCCCCGACGGCTCGGCTTGGTTCGCCGACAGCACCGGCTACGGTATCACCCAACTGCAAAATGGGACCTTCAAGCGCCATGAGGTCGGATCAGCGGGCGAGGGTCCCTACGGCGTGGCGGTGGCGGCGGACGGGACGGTGTGGGCAACATTGCAGGGCGGCAGCAAGCTGCTGCGCATCGAGCCGGGCGGCAGCATGCTGACGATTGACTTGCCGCGGCGCGGTTCGGGACCGACCGATATCGCAGTCGGTCCCGACGGCTCCATTTGGTTCCTGCAATTCCGCAGCAATCGCATCGGTCAATTGAAGGAGGGCAAGTTTGCTGACTTCGAGGTGGCCAAGCAGAATGCGGGTCTCAGTGGGTTGGCGGTCGCCAACGACGGTGCCGTCTGGTTCGGCATGGTGCGCAGCTCGAGCCTTGGGCGCCTGCGCGGTGGCAAGGTCGAGGCATTCCGACTTCCGCGTGACAACGCCCGCCCCTACAGTGTTACCGTCGATCCGACTGGCAATATCTGGTATGCCGACATCAGCGGATACGTCGGCATGCTGCCGGCCCGCTATACGCGAGGTCCTTGAACCCTCGCGATCCCAGGCCGCTGGAGCAACGTGTGCCCCAGCATCGACGAGCGCACTCCAGCACGCTAGCCTTAGCCTAGGCGGCCGGCAGCATGGCCAACTCGTAGGCGGCCTTGATGGTCAGCACCACACCCATCCCCAGGATAAACAGCGTGGTGAGGATCTGCACGCGCACCACCCAGATGCTATCGAGCCACTGCAAAATTCTCTGCCCGATCTTTGCCGCAGCGATGCCGACGACAACCAGCGTCGCCGCGAAGCCGAGGCTGAAGACGAGCACGGTCGTGAGGCCGAGTAGCACCTTGCCGCTCGACAGGGCGGCGAGCAGCAGCGCCAGCGCCGCTGGATCGGGCAGCAGACCCCCAGCAATGCCGAGCGCCAGCAGGACGGGCAATTTTGGGCGGTTTGCCGTCACGATATCCAATCGATGCGCGTGCGCGGTACCCCAGCCGTGGCTATGCCAGCCAATCTCCTCGCCACCAGCCCTATGCTGGTGGCCGTGATGAGCGGCGGCACTTGGCCCAGGTGCATGTCCATGACCGGTCCCGCCAACGGCACCGGGCTCGCCCATGGCGAAAGCCAAAAGGTCGCGCTGGGTCCACAGCATCCACAGTGCGAGCACGACCACCAAAATTCCGACGCCAAGCCCCAGATAGGCCTCGATACGCTGCGGCTGCAGCCAGCCGAAGCCGAGTGAGGCCAGCACGCCCACCAGGATAATGCCGCTGGTGTGCGAAAGGGTGACAAACACACCTAGGATGACCGCATCGATCGGTTTGCCCTGCGCGCCCACGATATACGCGGCGGCAATGGTCTTGCCATGACCTGGCGTTGCCGCATGCGCCGCACCGGCCCAGAAGCTTGAAAGGACGAAGAACAGGATCTCACGCATGGCCGGTCCCGGCTCGATCGAAGCTTGCGCTGAAGCCTCGACTGACGTTGCGAAGGTTTCGGAATGCTGCACAAATGTGCGCGCGAAGCAAGGGCGCAGAGCAGATGCTTTAGAGCTAGCGTCCCCCCTCCCGCGGACCGGGCGGCGCTGCCGCGCTGGCTCCTTGGGCTTGCGTTCCCGGGCGCCGCGGAGCTTGGCGACCAGGCGCCCGTTCGCGTACTCCATGAACGCGCCGGCGACCTGACGCAAACGTCCAGGTCAGCACACTTCCTCAGCCATCACCGCACCCTTGTTTCTGATGTCGGTAGCGGCAGGGATCGTTGCCTGCATCTCGATTCGCCATACCGCAAAGGTGATGCGATGAGCCCGGCAGCAGCTGCAGTAGGTCATTACGGCCTGGGTCATCGCGAGTCGTGCGGATCGCCTCGCTCTGGCGTTGACGCGGGAGGCTTGGTTGGAATTTCATTGCGGAAAACAGCTGGCGAGCTTGGGACCGCGCAGGGTGCACACAACGCAACAGAACAGAAATTCGAACGGGCGCCACTCAAAAGAGTCGCCCCGCTTCGTCTTTGCGGTACGGGAGCGGGAACGCCTACACCGTTAGCGGCGCGGCGGCCCGTGCCCCTGGCATCCTGCTCCCGGCGAAGGGCAAGGTCTCCACCTGCCATGGTGCCCCCATGCTAGGGGATACTTTCACCGCCTTGGCCCACGTTAGCGCCGAAGGAAAGTGTCCCAGGGGGTTGAAAAGACTGGCGTCATCCCGGCCTGTCACGCCGGAGGCGGCGGGTTCAAGTCTCTTCGCTCGCGCCATTATTTCAATGGGTTAGCTTTTTGCTAAACAGCATTCGGGAACTCCTTGGCCAGCGATCGGGAACTTTCTCCCCGATTTCGTTCCCTCAACTTGCGCCTGCCGGCCTTGCGCGCTTCATCGGTATCGCGCACCGCGGCGAGCTGCACGGGCGCATAGGTCCGGTGGCGCCGGTTGGATGCCAGAGCGTGTTGGCTCTTCGAGGACAGCTTCTCAGGCGGCACGTCGCCGGCGAGCGCCTCGGTCGCGCCGGACTGCCGGAAGTCGGCCAGCTGACGCCGCCCCTGGCCGCCAAACACCTTGGCGCGCAGGTCCCGGAAGTCGTCGCCCAGGGTGTCTCTGGAATAGGGCCGGCTGGAGCGATTGCAGAAGATCTGGACGGCACCCATGGGCTCAGCGGGGAAGCCGGCGAGATATGCCTGCAGCATCCGCGCCGTGCGCGGGCTCAGCGTGGCTTTGGCCTGGAGCGCCTGCGATCACCGCCGCTAAGTCACGGCACCGCCCGCGAGCTGAGAAAGCAGCAGGCCATCTTGCAACGCGAGATTGCGGGCCAACGGTGAGCGCGGCTCGCTGCAATGTCAGCTTCGATCCAAAGCAACCAAATTGCTGCGCCGGCGAGGGGCTCTTCCGCGAGTTCTGTTCGTGCTAGGGTTCCCAGCATCCGGACGACCCTCCCAAGTACGAGCCGGTGGGAGTTTCGGAGGAGCACCTCAAGGGAGATAACAATGAACAGACGTGCATTTTTGGCGACGACGGCGGCTGCCACGGCGGCCGTGACCATGAAAGCGGCCGCTGCGGAGACCGTAACGCCATTCGGTCAAACGGCTGCTCCAACCCTACAGACTCCGCTGCCCTTGGGTCCGCTACCCGGCGCCCGCTATCCGGATGCTCGTCTGGAGTTTATGAAGAAGACCGGTGCTTCGTTCGGGCCTACCGGTTTCCCGGCCTTCGCCGGCACCATGGCGGTCGAGCGCGTCGCAACAGGCTTCCGTTGGGCCGAGGGACCGGTTTACTTCGCGGCTGGCCGCTACGTGCTGTTCAGCGACATTCCCAACAACCGCATCATGCGCTTCTGCGAGGATGACGGTCGCGTGAGCGTCTACCGTCAGCCGTCGATGAACTCGAACGGCAACACCATCGATCGGGAAGGACGCCTGCTCACTTGCGAACATAGCGGCCGGCGGGTCACCCGGACCGAACTCGATGGCTCGATCACGATCATCGCCGACAAGTATAATGGCAAGAAGCTGAACTCGCCGAACGACGCGGTTGTCTCTGCCGATGGTTCAATCTGGTTCTGCGATCCATCCTACGGTATCGGCGGCTTTTATGAGGGCATCAAAGCCGAGGCCGAGCAGGACAAGCGCAACGTCTACCGGGTGGATCCGAAGTCGGGCGACATCAAGGTTGTCGTCGATGACTTTGTGCAGCCCAACGGCCTTTGCTTCTCGCCTGACGAGAAAAAGCTCTATATCTGTGACACCGGCTATACCAACGGGCCGGAGAACCCGTCGCATATCCGCGTGTTCGACGTCGATCACGCGGCCGGAAGACTTTCGAACAGCAAAGTCTTTGCGGACATGCCCAAGCCCAGCATTACCGACGGATTGCGCTGTGACACCGGCGGGCGTCTTTGGTGCTCGGTGGGTTGGGGCGATCCGAACGAAGACGGCGTGCGCTGCTACACGGCTGACGGCGATCTGCTCGGCAAGGTCCACATACCAGAAACTGTCGCCAATCTGTGCTTCGGCGGTCAGCAACGCAATAGACTTTACATCTGCGGCTCGTCATCGCTCTATGCCCTCTACACGAGTGTGCAGGGCGCTATGAAGCCGTAACTCGCTCCGACGCACTGACTGTGACTTGATCCCTCTGGTGGCAGAGCGTTTGGCGGCCTAATCTCCCGCGAACGCGATCGAGGCGGGCTACCGCTTCAGGTGGCCCGCGTTGTCTTCCATAAACGCGCGCCCGCGAGAGGGCAGGGGCCGGCAACTCCGGGGCGCTCAAGTTGCCAAGGCGTCAAGGATTGGGCAATCCGAGGTGTCGTCACCTCGACATTGCGTGACCCTGGCGCCTCACGTCACCATCGACGTGCAGCACGATCGCGAGGCTGGTGGATAGGTCCCAGCACTCGCGCGCACGGCACTGCCCATTCCCCCGTCTCAATTAATCGTGTCTCGGTGCGCTAAGTTATCCAAGGGCCACTCAGATGGTGTAGGCTAACCGCACTCACGCAACACCCTGTCCGTCTTCGCTATGCGACCAGGGCCTTTAAGCAAAGTCGATCATCGCGCTTGTTGCGCGTTTGAGGATTGATCGACGGTCGGGATGAGCCGCCACCCTTCAACAACGGCGGCACCTCTGGCAAATGCGCTTAGCCGCGCGGGGTAGGTCCCATGAACAGCTCCAGCTGGGCTGATTGCTCAATCCTCATTTGCGTGGATGAGCCCTTGATCGCACTCGGCATTGCAGATGCCTTCACGGACTTAGGTGCGCGGGTAGTGACGGCCCGGTCATTTGCCAGTGCGCTCATTGCCGTTGAAAACGAGGTTCCGTCGGCCGTCATCCTGGATCACGTGCTCAGCGATGGTGAGAGTTCGCAACTTTGCAAACGGCTCAAACAGCGAAATATCCCGTACGTGGTCCACAGCGGATACGGCAATCTTAATGGAGCCTACGGCGACGCGGTGCATGTGCCGAAACCAGCTAATCCTGATGTGCTCGTGACCACGGTTCTGGGTCTATTGCAACGTCGGCGTCCCACTCTCCATCTCAATCTGTAGATGGGGCTCCCCCACCCAAGTGAGGCCGAAGCCGGCCGTCGAATAGGCGTGCGCGTGATGGTGACCGGCAAGCGATAGCTTTCCGGTGCGGTGCCCAGCTTTGCACGCGGCGCGGCAACTCGCAGTCTCACCTGCGCCTCGCCTGTGCCGATGGCGTCAGGCGATGGTGGAGCCGGTATGGCAGAACCCATGGCAACTCACATGACGGTTCAGTGGGCAAGTTCACCTGGCGGTTCCGATGGCGCCCACCATGTTTCGCTCTGTGGACAAAAAAAGAGCGGTGATCTAGCGCAACGACGCCCACAAGAAAATCAGCGTGGCAGCAAAGCCGAGTGCGGTGCGAACGGCATGGAGCCCTCCCCATTTCTCAATGAGCCTGCGGGTCTCAGGCCCGGCGGCTGACGGTTTGGTGGCCATAAGCATGTTGTTGGTCGGCATGATGCCGAGGAGCGTAAAGGGCCAGTTCGCGATCAGAACCGCCGCTCCAAGGAGCCAACGCCAGTCGCCCAGCTGCCACCAAGCCAGCACCCCCAGGAGAAATCCTACAACCGCGAGCGAGGCTTGCATCGCAAAGCCGCGCTTGTAGGCGGGTTGCCATTCGGTCAGCAATGATTGATCGTCGAGACGTAGCCGCGCTGGCTGCTCCGCAATATTTATATAGACGGCCGCGCCAGCGAAAAGGGCTGCGACAATGATTGCAAGCTGACCGGTGACCATAATGTTCCTCGCGCTCCATGCTACCATCGGCGCCCTCTCTGATTATGCCCTAATCGGCCAAGGATCGCTCTAAGCCGCGGTGCCAAAAACGGCGACGGCACCGCAAGGGTGCCGTCCACGCTGGTACATGGGGGCACCGAGCCGTCGAGCCAAGCTTGCCGTCCCCATGAGGGCCGGCGCCCGTCGGAAACTCTGGTCGTTCTGACAACACGTTGCGGCGCGGAAAAGGACCCGCAAGGCAATGTTTTCAGGGGCTTTGGCCGGCCTGTCGCGCCGGAGGCCGCGGGTTCAAGTCCCGGCGCTCGCAGCATTATTTCAATTGCCTTAGCTTTTGCTGGACGATGTTGTGACACTTTGCCGGCCGACGCTGTGACGCGTTCGTCCGGATTTTGTTCTCTCAGCGTGCGCCTGCCATCTTTGCGCGCGGCGTCGACATCGCGCACCGACGCGAGCTGCACGGGGGCGTAGGTCTTGTGCAGCCGGTTTGACGCCGACAAGGTGTTGGCCATCTTGGATGCGAGCTTCTCAGGCGGCACGTTGCCGGCCAGGTCCTCGGTCGCGCCTGAGCGCCGGACGTCGGCCAGCTGGCGCCGCTCGTCGGGGCCCAACAAGTTGGCGCGTACGTCGCGGAAATCGTCGCCCAATGTGTCCTTCAAGTAGGCGCGCCCCGATCGGTTGCAAAAGATTTGCACGGCGCCGATGGGCTGAGCAGGCAGGCTGGCCAGATAGGCCTCCAACAGGCGCGCAGCGCGCGGACTGAGCGTCGCTATGGCTTCACGCCCGGTCTTGGCCCGAGCAACCTCAAACCAGGTGCCGACCGGATCGCGCCGCATGTCGCCCAGGCGAAGCTTGCGTGCGTCCAGGGGCGACAGCTGGCTGTCCCAGCAACGGCGACCAGGACGGCGAGGCCCATGTAGCCCGACCGCCAGGCTTCCTTGACCAGCCGCACCGCCTCGCCATAGTCAAGGCCGACAGTCTGGGCGACATGCCTCAATGGCATCTCGCGGTGGATCAGCTTGCTGGACGGTACCGCGCGGCAATCTCCCGCATCGGCATCTTGCGCGCCTTTACAAGAGCCACAATCTCACCGTTGCGCCTAAAACGGTTGACGCTTGGCGGCATAGGCAACTCGAAAATTGGCTTGGGAACCCCGAAATCTTCCCGGGAGGGATGGGGGTGGGTGACCCCACCCCCGCTCAGAGATTGGCCGCTGGCGCAAATACAGGGTCACGGGAAACGGCATCTGAGCCGAGATCCTCAGGCAGAGGCATCCACGAGGCAAAGCGCGCCCCCGTTTTCTCGTTCTCCTTGACCGTGCGAGCCGCCGCCTTGGCGATCATGTCGGCCAAGACGTCGTCAGCCGTCACGATGCCCCGATCAGTAGCCGCCCTGCACGGGCGATGGCGTTCCACTGTGCCAGCGCCTCGCCGCTGCCGCCTCCTTCATAGTGGAGCGCCTGGCCGACCGCTGGGGCATAGCCGTTGAACGCGAACTGAGGTGGGTGGAACGCTAAAACCCCGGGCAGGGCGCGCCGGGGTTTCAGAGGCTAACGGCGGGGTCCCTGGCGGACGCTACTCACGAGAATTGTGGCTAAGACGCTACCGGCCAAGTGGCATGCTTTTCAGCTGCGCCACCCTTGGTCGGAACTCGTGAGCCCTTTCCCTGGGTTTCGACTAAGCCTTGCCACGCACTAACCCTGAGCGGGTTGAGGTGTTTAGAACTGGCTCATATCGGGTATGGCCCGATGGCGTGAGATCGTCACCGTTCTACCGTCCAACTACGCGCCAGGCTGACCCCTTCCGCCATCTTTGTGCGCAAGCCCCACACCCAATCGGAGGCTCCCATGACCAGCGATAGCGTGAAGATCGCGGCGGCTCTTCTGGCTGCCGCATTCCTTAGTGCGCCGCCCCAACCCCCGGCGACTGCGCAGGCCAAGGCGCCCGCAAAGGCACCAGAGTTCATGTTCGTGCAAACGGCAAAGGAAATCGCCTACAAGGATGGTGTCCTGACACTACAGGACGTCTCGCCGATGACGGTCTTCTTCTCGGATCGTCCGCAGCGGATTGTGGGCCACCTGCGCAACGATCTCTTCTTGAAAAAATGGGCCGAGGGCAGCAATAGCTTCAAGAGCGATCCGCCCAATGCCGTGCTATCGGTCTCCAAAGACAAAACGCCTCCAACAAGCACCGTCGTCGTGCTCAACAATCCCCGCCTTAACGGCAACAATTTGACTTACGATGTGCGGACGCTTGAGGGCGATCTTCCTACAACGGGAATAATGAGCACATTGTTTATCGATGGCAGCGGTGGAGATTGGATTAAAAGCAGGGCTTCCTGCGACGAGGATGGCGACTGGACGCGGGCGGGAGGAGCTTACAGGATCAATTGTTGAGATACACTAAGCTCTGCAACGCTATGTTGGCCGCACGCCCCACCCATGGGCTCATGCAGCCAATCGGCGCCCCTGTCCTCTAATTGCTCCTAACTGACACCGCCCACGATCGCGTGAAGATCCGATGGACGGACGAAGCCATTGCGTCATCGTGCGGCGATGCCGGTTCCGCGGCCGCTCGGCACGAGCATTTCGCTGGTATGCGAACTAGGTTCCCTAACTCGTCAACAAGCGAGATACCCAGTCGGAAACCTTGTCCCCGCTGCTCATATCAGGCTGCACCAAGCCATCTATCATGAAGGTCGGCGACACGTGGATGCCATTCTGCCGAGCATATTTGGTGTGCCATTTGATTTCGCGATCCAGATTCGGGATGGCGAACGCGTCGGCCAACTTCAATCCGCAGTAACTCTCAAGACGCGCCATGATTTGTTTTGGCGAGGCGTCCATGTTTGGGCCACTGCAATGCTTCGTGAATTCGAACTCCTCACGATGCGCGGCAACGGCGGCGAGCACCGCTTTTGCGGCTTCCTTGCCTGTTGGCAATGTGGAAGCGGCCAGAACGCAACGGACGATGACGCCAGAATACATGTGCCATGGCTGCGACTGCAGGCAAATTTTGATGGTTATATTGTCCGGGCCCGCAGCTGCCAGCGTCTCATCAAGCTTGGCAAATGCCCTTACTGAGTACGGGCAGGTCGGCTCAAGGAACACCTCGAATTGACGCTGGCCTCGGCCCCAAGTGAGCGGTTCGGCGCGCCAGGTCTTAATCGTCTCGGTCATGCGGTCATCCTTACTTTGGGTGTCGAAAGTCACCCCACCTATTCGTCACGATATCTATCTCATGTGGTTCGACACAGCGTAGCCCGCCGCTGGCGCCCAGCAGGGTATCGTCTCCCGAACCTCCGTCCAGACTGCTGGCGCTTCCATTGCCGGCGATGCTGTCGCCAATGACGTGGCAACGTGCTCCCCGAAAGATGGCCAACACCTCGAACCGCATGCGCGCTTCGGTTACGCCGCGTCGGTATTCGGGCGGAGATGCGGCTGCCTGCGTGGGCAGGGCGGCGTCGGGATTTGGCATGCCATTGCCTTATTTCAGGCTGGCGCGGGTCTTCAGAGCGAGGTTTACGATCAGGCAGCGAAACCATTGCAACGGGCCTAATCGGCGCCAGTTGAACAGCAACGCGTTTGCATTGCGGATTGGATTGCCGAAGGCCGCGCGCAACCCGCGACGCGGCGAGGAGCGCTTACGTCCGCGCGCGCGGATGGTCGATGGCATTGACCAATTGTGGTCGATTGGCGGTGGAGCCACACCATAGACGTCGAGACCGAACGCCCAAGGGCGCCGGGTGTCTGTATCGATGGGCCACACTCGGGGCTTTGCCAGTACGAGCTTCTGGGCGCCCGCATACGAGAGCAGATAGCCCACTGCACCAGGTGGCACGCGCGAATACTGGACAAGTTCGAGGCCCGACAACTTGGCAATCGTGCAGACGGCGCGGTCTGGCTTGCTGGCAAGATGGACCATGTCCCAGCCCTTCGGCAGCGCCGCCACCACCTCACTGAGAATGCTCGCAAGGTTTCGATCAAGGATGGCATCGTCTTCCAGCACAAGGGCGACCGGCACGTCCTCGTTCACGATCTGGTGCCATGCCTTTATGTGGCTGGCGTAGCAGCCCAAGGCGCCGACATCCATCACGTGCTTGTCGCTGAAGTGGCGCGCTAACTCAGGCGGAAGGGGTTTGCTGCCATCCACGGCATCAATGCGCTCACCGGGGATGCCAACCTCGGCCAGTTGTTCTTGCATGAAACGGCGGCGTTCCGCCTCCCGTTCCAAGTTGAGATAAAACGCCCTAATCAAGGTGACCCGTCCCTCAAAGAGACCCCGCCACTACACTGAACTCTAGCAAAACTTTTCTGTCTAGACCCTCCTGAGTGCTGGTAGAGGTCATTAGTCAGCCGATCGCGCACCTAAGAACTTGCGCCAATGCAGCAATGCCAAAAAAAAACGATGTTTCGGCGTTTCACAAATCCAGGCGTATCAACATGGGTTCCGTCTGCCTGGACCGCGGCCTCGTGGCCCCGATCTAGCTTTTCACAAAAGCACCGCCTGGGAGGGTATCGCTTCAGAGACTGAGGCCGCACGACCCGCCGCTGCCCCTGGTCGTCGTCGTCTTTTGGCCTAAAACAACCTACCCTCAAGAGCCGAGACTTTCCCCGGCAACGCATGGGCTGAAAAGGACGAGGCTTGAAGCCACCATTGCACATGGGTTCGATAAAGACCGCCGCAGCAGGAGTGCCCGGCCGCATGGCCTCGGTTTTTGCGTGGGCGATCCGCAAGCGCGTTCTGCGTGGAAAGCTGCGTCACATCGCTCAACGAGCTTTATCAGGCACTGGCCACGACATCGAAATCGATGGCATCAGGCTGCGCTGCTATCTGGCTGATAACGCCACAGAGCGTGACATCTTCGTTGGTGGTCCTGATGCACCCAGGATCGGGCTAAAGCGGGTAGTGGAGGGCCTTAAGCCTGGCGACGTGTTTGTGGACATCGGCGCTAATTGCGGCATCTTCACAGCATTTGCGGCGCAGCGCGTCGGTCCCGAAGGCCACGTCATCGCCATCGAGCCCATTCCGGAAATGATCGAGCGACTGCGCTTCAACGTTGCCGTGAACGGGTTCACGAATGTTGCGATATTCCAGACCGCTGTTGGGAGCGAAGTCGGCACCGCACTCCTGCACATTCACCCAAGAAACCGTGGGCAATCCAGTATGGCGCCGGATGCGGTCGGCACACCGAAGCAAGTGTCCGTCACACCTCTCGCTGACATCGTCGTCTCGGCCGGGGTTAGGCGGATCGACACGCTGAAAATCGATATCGAAGGTTTCGAAGACCGTGCGCTTGCGCCCTTCATATCGACAATGCCGTCCAGCCTTTGGCCAAGCCGGATCTTTATGGAGACCGTCCACAGCGGGCGCTGGGCGATCGACTGCGTTGAAGTTCTGCTTGACGCCGGATACACGCGCCTTTGGCAGGACAAGCACAATATCGCTCTGGCGCTGCAAGCATGAACCGTCGGGAGACCGAGATGCGCGCCGAGGCGGGACAACGCTGTCCCACCTAGCGGGCGGCGCTCCTGTGTGCGGAAAGACCCCAACCGCATCGCCAGGGGTGACAGCCCCAGCAAGGATGAGCTTGCTGTTCACCCATCAGGTGAGCGGGTCCATCGATGATGGGCACCCCCGCGGCGAACACACCCGCGATCGCGCCGTTCTCTTGCTACGTTCCAGCCAGAACGGGCCCAATGATCCGAGCTTCAGTCGAACAGTGTCGCCAGGCGCTTCTTGATGTTGTCGGCGATGTAGAGGGCCAGCGCCTGGATGGTGGATGTCGGGTTAACGCCACCAGCGGTGACCCAAATGCTGCCATCGACGATGAACAGATTCTTCACGTCGTGGCAGCGTCCCCACTCGTTCACCACGGAGCGCGTCGGCTCCGTACCCATGCGGGCGGTTCCCAGCAGGTGGCCTGGACTATTCAGGTTGCTGCGCGAGACGTAGAGGTTGTTCGCCCCGGCCGCCGTCAGGATCTCAGAAGCGCGGGCGATACCGTGCTCCATCATTCGCCGCGTGTTTTCGCTGATTGTGTAGTCGATCTTCGGCGCAGGAATACCATGGCCGTCCGTCAGGACAGGATCCAATGTGACGCGATTGTGCTCTTCCGGCAGGTCTTCGCAAGCAACGCCGATGCGCAGGCCATGATAGAGTAGCGTGCGATAGACACGGTGATGGTCCTTGCCCCACGGGAGGCGGCCGGCAGCAGCGCTGACGATCGCCTCGTTGCCCGGACCGGTGCCGCGATTGAATTGCAGCGTGTAGCCGCGCACGAAACCGCGCGCCGCGTCGGTCTCATAGAATTGCTTGCTCCAAATGACGGTCTGCGGCCCGCGGTCGCCGTCCATCTCCTCCTCGCTATAGCCAAACACCTGTGGCCAGGGGTGCAGCATCAGGTTCTTGCCGACGAGACCCGATGAATTGGCCAGGCCGTTAGGATGCCGGGCGGAGGTCGAGTTCAGCAATAGTCTGGGCGTGCCGATGCCGTTGGCCGCGAGGATGATCATTTCGGCCGGCTGGAACCGTTCCACGCCATTCGGGTCATAGTAGATGACGCCGGATGCCATGCTGTGTTCGTTGGCGGTGATCTCGCGCACGCGGCAGCGGGTGCGCAGCTCCACACGGGCCCGCAGCGCATGTGGCCAATAGGTGATGTCCACGCTCGCCTTTGCGCCCTGTGCGCAGCCAGGCGTGCAATGGCCAAGGTTGATACATTTCGCGCGCCCATCATACTCCGTGGTGGCCACGGCAACATCGGACGGCCACCAGTGCCAGCCAAGCTCGTTCAACGCACGCGCGTAACGCGTGCCAGATCTGCCCAGCGGAATGGGTGGCATATTCGGCTGATGGGGAGGATACGCTGGATCGCCAGCCAGGCCGGCCACGCCCATCATGCGGTCGTTCTCCGCGAAATAGGGCTCGAGCATCCAGTAGTCGATTGGCCAGTCGTCCGCCACGCCATCCAGCGTTTTCACGCGAAAGTCGGAGGGGTGCATGCGTGGGTAATGCGCCGTGTAGAGAATCGTGCTTCCCCCAACGCCGTTGAAGTTAGCGACCTTCATCGGCGAGTTGTCGTCGTTTATGGGATAGTCGGTATCCCGCGCGCGACGGTTGGGGCTGATGTCGAAATCGGCATAACGGCGCGCCTCCCAGTCACGGCCGTTGCTGGGAAAATCGGTAGGTTTGATCCAATCGCCCTGCTCGAGGCACAAGATCTTCATCCGCGTCTCGGCCAAACTCCAGGCCACCGCAGCGCCGGAGGCACCCGAGCCGATGATGAGGACATCGACGATCTCGTCGGTCGGGCGGACGGCGCTTGGATTTCCTTCAGTCGCCATATCAGCGTCCCTTGCCGTCGACGTCACGCCACATCCTTGGTCGGGCGCGTACCGTTTCCAGTAGGGACCAGTCTCCCTGTTCAAGCGCATGGCCTTTGGGGAAAGGCGGCCGTGGCTCGAGGCCCAGCGCAATGAACACCCGGTCGTCCCGGTAATAGCATTGCAGCACCGCACGCCCGAGCGCCATCAGATCTGGGCCGCCGCGGGCAAGCAGCGCCATCGCCGTCGCCTCTGCCTTGGTCTGATCGAGGTGTGAGAAATCATCTCCTGCCATCTCGCGCAGCATGGCCATTGCCTTGCGCACGGCATTCATATCTCGGCCAAGGGAGCGGACGATATCCGCAAAGATGACCGCGTCATCCGCACCTGGCACCCGGTATTCCGCTGAAGCGGGCACCATGCAGCCAACGAGCCGGCGCAGATCGCGCAATTCTGCCGTCGTCAGTTGGCTCCCCGGATTGTCCAACATGTCTGCCTCGATGCAAAAAAAGCGGCGGGCCGTGGGCTTCGCTGCGGCCATGCGGGACAACGGCATCAGGGATGGAGCGCTGAGCAGCTGCGCCACCCCAGCCGAAGGCAGGCCGCCAGAGATTATACACATCCACTGACGATTGAGCCGGGGGAAGGCCCTCGCTCTGCTCGACATCACCTCGTTCGTTCGCTCCCCTGGCGAGGTTGCCCCAGTGTACCGGCGAGCTCTCCCACCACAAGTGCGTCGTGTCGACGACAGTTTCCTCCTGAGCGAGGAGGCACGCATTTTGCGAAAAATCGGATCCGGGTGAGCCTGCCTCTAACGTGGAGGACAACTGTGGCAGCGGCAGCGCAGGCATACCCGCCGTTCGACCCTTAATGGTGGTGCGGCGATCTTTGATCTGAAGGGCGCTTACAAATTTTGTCGGAGCACCGCTAGGCGGGCGCCATTACTGGGCCGCGATAGCTGTGGCGTCCTCAAACAACTCCCATCGCTCCGCCTCGAGGCCGGCAAACGTCTTGCTGAATCTGGCATCGCCGCGATGCGCGGCGGTAATGTTACGGATGAAGATGCGCGTAATTTGCTTGGGATGGCGCCGCAACGCCTGCGCATACACTTCCGGATCATCCTCGCCGCTGTCGCCGATGAGGATGAAGCGGCGCTCGGGATACCTTTGCAGGATGGCTTCGATTGCAGGAGGCTTGGTCTCGCGGCCAGGCTTTAGGATGTCGAGGGCAGTACGGTCCTTTAGGCGAGCGTGCTTCAGCGAGATCGATGAGACTGGCAAGCCGGTTGCCCCCAGGAAGGCCAAGAGCGGCTCCGTCAGATGCCAGGGGCTCGAAGAGACATAGTGGAAGGGCGCCCCGGGGGCGGCGAGCCGTTGATAGGCATCTGCCATCCCCGCCACAGCCGCGAACGGCTTGTAAAACGTTGCCTCCCACAGGCTCCGGCGGTTGAGCACATGGGTGACCTTCACTGTATCATCAATGTCGGAAATGACCGACAAGCCCGTCGGTCCGATGAGGTGAGCATCGGCCTCAATCTTGCGCGAGTCGGCCGGCGGTAACACGGCACGAATGGTGAGACGCGCGCCCTCGGGTGTGTGCGCCGATACTGGTATGCGGACTTGCGAATGGCTATGGCCATTGGCGGAGGTCGGCGGCAAGGCGGCGCGAACTCCGGCCACCTCAACGACGACGGTTCGGTCGCGCTTGTTGTCGGCAAGCAGCAGGTTGACCCTGGGATCAAAAAAGACGGCGTTCGCCGGCGTCAAGTCCAGACCATGGCGACGTTTTAGCAGTTCTGCGATTGCCTTGCGGCGAACCTGGCTATGCTGAGGCAGGTAGACCCAGACGTGGAGCGGCACAACCCATTGGCGACCATCCTCGCTTTGGTGCGCGGCAGCGGGAAACAGAACCACCGCTTCGTCGGCCTTGAGCGTCGAAACTTCAGCAGCCGCCACTGAAAAGCCTCCAAAAAAGAAAACCAGCAGGCAAACCGCGCCCCCTCGGCAAAGAACACCGGTCCAACACCCGCGCCGCCGGCCGGCCCATGATATGTCCGCTAGGTGCAGGCGAGTCTGAGACCCTGTCATAGAACCTCCCGACAATTTCCTGAACACACGCGGCTTGACCAGGAGCGGCAACAGGCTCTGACCTCGCCCTTGGTGTGGCACCGGGGTCTGAGCACGTGCCGGCTGGCCCGACCTCAAGGATCGGCTCGATGCGGGCAGTTGCTTGCGCCTCCGTCAGGGTTCGCGTCCTACACTACCACGTTCAGGTGACCGCGTTCACGATCAGGCCTGGTGTGGCGGCGCGACAGGCTCGTGTCTCGGAGGGGAATTTGCCACGACACAGACGACCTCGGCTCGGAGGGGCGAGACCACGTCAGGGTCAGGTGGTTCAGCCGATCCAGCCCGCCAGCCACCAAGGTCCCGAGGCGGTGAAGCGGCAAGGCCGTGCGATCTCTTGCGGTTGCTCTTGGCGCCGTTCGCGTTCAGGCTCGCATGTTGGGTGCCGGGCTTTGGATGAGACAAGACCTGCAAACCCGCGTGCGCTAAGGCCTGGCCCAACGTGCACACACAACGCGACCGAGGCAACATCGATGGGTGGCCGCAACCGAGGTGGCGGGCGCCGCGTCTGACTGGGGCCGTCGGGAACTATGGAAGGGCAGGGGGTGTGGGGGTCGCAGGCAAAGCGGCCCCCGGCTGACGCAAGCAAAGTTGCGGCTTTTCAGAAGCTTAAGGCCCGCTCCGCCCGGCCACGGTCCGCGCTCGCGCCCACGAGAATGAAACGAGATGCCTCGCCCCTGCTCAATAGCGCCAGTGGCGATGGCGAGGGTGCCATCCCTGCCTCACGGCAAAGAAGGGGCGCCGGGGATACCAATGATATCCATCCTCGTAGGCAGAACCGCCGTAGGTCCTTGGCGCATAATAATAATAGGTCGGCGCATAGGCGTGCAGCGGGTAGCTTGGCTCCTCGTAGTAATAATTGCGCTCAATGATGCGCTCGCGCACGATCGCGGTGGCTGGGCGCTCAATCACAACATCGCGTTGGCCATAGAGCGGCCCGTCCAGGTCTGCCGCAACTGCGGGTGTCAACGGGCCGCTGAGCGCAGCAAGCGGTAGAAAAAACAACGCAAACCGACGCATGGGGTGGCTCCTTAGGATAACCGTCCTCGGCTCCTAAACCCTCAAGCAGCACAATTGGTTGCGCATCCGCGTGGGAGTTCGCGATTGGCACCTTGGCTCAGCGGCGACGCCCGACGGCAAGCGCCAGACCTTGGAAATGCCCAGATCATTTGCCATCTCTAAGGCAGAACGGAGCGCTTCGATGAAAGCCTTTTTTGCACTCTCAACAGCCGCGCTACTGATTGGCCTTTCCCAAACCGCGCTGGCCGAGGGCCGATCCAATGATCGGGAAAAGCGGAGCGTGTGCAGTCGCGGCGACAGCTGCGGAACCCTGTCGCAGGCCGATCGTGAGAACCTGTCTCGCGCCATGAGCCGGAACGTCCTGCAAAGCATCGATGATCGGCTGCGCCGGCAGCGCTCGAACTAGCGAACTCTAGCGACCACGTTACCGCCTGCAGCGTCCCGCCTGCTCGGGCCGCTCAGCGTTGTGCAAAAACCACAGCACGCGTCCGCTCGGCGCGGGCGCGGGTCATCGCGCTTGTGAGGCAGGCGCCCAGCCTGCACAGTGCCTTCTTTGGTGCTGCGTAGGGGCCAGTATGCGTAGCTTTCGCGCGCGAGCGGGGTGCGTAGCGTTGTCTGTGCTCGCCGGGTGCGCCACGGTTCCTTCCTATCGTGACGATGCCGTCAGTACTGCCGAGATCGCACGCCACATCAAATGCGAGCTGCGTGAGGCCGCGTGGTCGAACCCGTCCAACGCCTGGCTGCAACCGTGGAATGCAGCGCTCGTCCTCAGCCTTGAAGTGTTCCACAACGGCGAACTGGGGGCGGACTCGGCCGTGGTCTTCCCTGTCCAGAGCGGGGCCTTTGTTCCCAACCTGACCGCAGGATTTAGTGGACAGGCAACCCGCACCGAGCGGATCAGCTTTAATGAAAGCTTGCTTGCGCTTCACCGCGATCCCAACCTCGGCTGCAAGGGGCGGGAGACGGGACACTACGGTCGTCTTGGGGGCCAACTCGGGATCGCGGATCTGTTCGAGCGTGCCGGGCGCACGCGCAAGGTGGCCAACCTAACGGGTCTGACGCAGCTAGATTACAACCTTGATTTTATCATCAAGAGCAATGCTGGTCTGGAACCCAGGTTTAGCCTGGTGCCAATCGGTAACAGCAGAAGCGTGGGCGGCGGCATCAAGTTGACCGGCTCAAACAGCGATACCCAAACGCTGAAGCTTACTCTCGTGCCACCCGCGCAAGCCCCGACGGCGCGTGGAATTGGGACCAGCGCACGTGGCGCCGGCCCGCCGATCGCGCCCGCGGATGAGGATCGCCTGGAGCGCAGCAAGAGCCGCAATCTCTTGGAAAGCATCGACGACAAGCTGCGGCGGCAGAACCTTGGAAATTGAGAGCCCCTGGGGTGCGAAGGCCAGGCCCCCAGCCGCCGCCGCTCCTGGCGGCCGGCGCCCGCTTTGCCGCGCCAGCGGCGAAACCCTTCATTGCGACGAAGGCGCCGGTTGCGTCACCGGTGGCACTGCGGTAACACCCGCAAGAGAGCTTTTGCGCTGCGTCACGGCATAGCCGTAAGCGGAGCCAGGACGCGATGAACCAACTGCTACTGGATTACCTGCCGCTCGCCGTCTTTCTCGGGGTGTCGCTGGTCATTGGCGCGGCGCTGATGGTGGCGCCCTTCCTGGTGGCGGTACGTCATCCCGATCCCGAGAAGGTGTCGGCTTACGAATGCGGTTTCAACGCTTTTGACGACGCGCGCATGAAATTCGATGTGCGCTTCTATCTGGTCTCCATCCTCTTCATTATCTTCGACCTGGAGGTCGCCTTCTTGTTCCCCTGGGCGGTTGCCTTCAAGCAGGTCGGAGTCTTCGGCTTTTGGTCGATGATGGTGTTCCTGGGCGTCTTGACCATCGGCTTTATCTACGAGTGGCGCAAAGGTGCGCTGGAGTGGGATTGATGGCGATCCAGACCGCCAAGCCGTTCGAACATGGCCCCACCGGCTTGGTGGCGCCGGTCGCGGCGTCCTTTGGTGACGTCTCCGCACAACTCGCCGACAAGGGTTTCCTGGTCACCACCACGGACGACCTCATCAACTGGGCGCGCACGGGCTCGTTGATGTGGATGACCTTTGGGCTTGCCTGCTGCGCCGTCGAAATGATGCAGGCGTCGATGCCGCGATGGGATCTTGAACGTTTCGGCTTTGCGCCCCGCGCTTCACCGCGCCAATCCGACGTCATGATCGTGGCTGGCACGCTCTGCAACAAGATGGCACCCGCGTTGCGCAAGGTCTATGACCAGATGCCCGAGCCGCGCTACGTCATTTCGATGGGAAGCTGCGCCAACGGCGGCGGCTACTACCACTACTCCTATTCCGTGGTTCGGGGCTGCGACCGTATCGTGCCCGTTGATGTATATGTGCCCGGCTGCCCGCCGACGGCGGAGGCGCTGGTCTACGGCGTGCTGTTGTTGCAACGCAAGATCCGGCGCACTGGAACGATCGAACGCTAGCCGGGCCCGGCCGAACTGAGACAAGCAGCTTATTATGCTCGAGGAACTTGCCCAGCACGTTGAGGCTCTTCTGGGTCCCGACTGCATCAGCCGGCGGCTTGCGCTCGGCGAGCTCAGCATCGTCGTGCCAGCCCAGTCGGTCGTTTCCGTGCTGCGCACCTTGCGCGACGACCCGCAGTGCCAATTCGAGCAGCTGATCGACATTTGCGGCGTAGACTACCCGGAACGGGAGCAGCGCTTCGATGTGGTCTACCACCTGCTCTCGCCGCGGCAAAATCTGCGCCTTCGCGTGAAATGCGCCGTCGACGATGCGACGCCGGTGCCCAGTGTGGTCGAGTTGTTTGCCTGCGCCAACTGGTACGAGCGTGAGGCCTACGACATGTACGGCATCCTGTTCTCCGGCCATCCCGACCTGCGCCGCATTCTGACCGACTACGGCTTCCAGGGTTACCCGCTGCGCAAGGATTTCCCGCTGACCGGCTACGTCGAGGTACGCTATGACGATGCGCAAAAGCGCGTGGTTTACGAGCCTGTCCGGCTGCCGCAGGAGTTCCGCTCCTTCGATTTTCTGAGCCCTTGGGAGGGAACGCAATACATGCTTCCGGGCGATGAAAAGGCAAAGCCGTAGCAATGCCAGAGACCGACATCCGCCAGTTCAACATCAACTTCGGTCCGCAGCATCCGGCCGCCCACGGCGTGCTGCGCCTCGTGCTCGAACTCGACGGTGAAGTGGTAACCCGGGTCGACCCGCACATCGGCCTCCTACACCGCGGCACCGAAAAGCTCATCGAGCACAAAACCTACCTGCAGGCGATCGGCTATTTTGACCGCCTCGACTATGTGGCGCCGATGAACCAGGAGCACGCTTTTTGCCTCGCCGGCGAAAAACTGCTCGAGATCACGGTGCCGAAGCGGGCGCAGCTCATCCGCGTGCTCTATTCCGAAATCGGCCGGCTGTTGTCGCATCTGCTCAACGTCACGACGCAGGCCATGGACGTCGGTGCCCTTACCCCGCCGCTGTGGGGCTTCGAAGAGCGCGAGAAACTGATGGTGTTTTATGAGCGCGCCTCGGGCAGCCGCATGCACGCCAAGTACTTCCGCTTTGGCGGCGTGCATCAGGACCTGCCGCCGCAGCTGATCGACGACATCGCCAAATTCTGCACAACACATCCCAAGGTGCTGGACGATATCGAAGATTTGCTCACCGACAACCGCATCTTCAAACAGCGCAATGTCGACATCGGCGTCGTGGCACTGGAAGACTGCCTACGGTGGGGCTTTTCGGGCGTCATGCTGCGCGGCTCCGGTGCCACTTGGGACCTGCGCAAGGCGCAGCCCTACGAGTGCTATTCCGAACTCGATTTCGACATTCCGATCGGCAAGAACGGTGACAATTACGATCGCTATTGCATCCGCGTTGAGGAGATGCGCCAAGCCGTCCGCATCATGCAGCAGTGTTGCGAGAAGCTGATGTCTGCGGAGGGGGCCGGCCCGCATGTGATCGACGACAAGAAGGTGATCCCGCCCAAGCGAAGCGAGATGAAACGCTCCATGGAAGCGTTGATCCATCACTTCAAACTTTATACCGAGGGCTTCCACGTTCCGGCCGGCGAAGTCTACGCGGCCGTGGAAGCGCCCAAGGGCGAGTTCGGCGTTTATCTGGTGTCGGACGGCAGCAACCGACCTTACCGCTGCAAAATCCGTGCTCCTGGCTTCCCGCATCTGCAGGCGATGGACTTTTTGAATCGCGGCCACATGCTGGCGGATGTGTCAGCCATCCTCGGCTCGCTCGACGTCGTTTTCGGCGAGATCGACAGATGAGGCGGCGCCGGCGTGGAAGTTAGCTTCACCTGAGCTGCCAATGCAAGGAAGACCACGATGGAGAACGAAAATCGTCTTAGCCGTCTGCGCCCTTGTCGGTACGCTGCTGGGCCTCATCGGCATCCACTATCTGCTGATCCCCGAATCGGCGGCGCGCACCTTCGGGCTACCCGGCCGGCCAAGCGGGCATGAATTGCACTACATCATTGGCTTGCGAAACCTCTGGTTGGGAGCGCTTGCCGTCGGCCTAGCAGCGCTGCGCCAATGGCATGGCTTGGCGGTCTGGTTCTCGATTGGCGGGTTTGTGTGTTTTGCCGACGCCCGGCTGGTCGCCAACGCGACCGGAAAGCTGCCGCAGATTGCCTTCCACCTGGGCTGCGGGGTGGTCTTTTGGTGCTTGGCCGCTGGTCTGCTGGCGGAGCGGGAACAAGGGGCGCTGAGCCGAGCGACTTTGCCGCGCCGCTTACGTCTTGGCAGCGTTCTAAAGACGGGCGACAACCACTGAATCAGCCCTTATAAGTGGGCCGCCACAATTCCGCCTCCGCCGCCCGGAGCACGCACAGCCGCATGTCTGTCCGCAGACTGGACCCCAATCAGCCCCCCAGCTTTGCCTTCACGCCAGAAAACCAAGCGTGGGCGGAGGCGACGATGGCGAAGTATCCGCCGGGCAAGCAGGCCTCGGCTGTGCTACCGCTGCTGTGGCGGGCGCAAGAGCAGCATGCCGGCTGGCTGCCGGAACCGGCCATCCGAGTGGTCGCCGACATGTTGGGCATGGCCTACATCCGCGTTTACGAGGTGGCGACCTTCTACACGATGTTCCAGCTTTCGCCGGTGGGAAAGAAGGCGCATGTGCAGGTGTGCGGTACCACGCCGTGTATGTTGCGGGGTGCCGAAGCCCTGGTTGCGATTTGCAAGCGACGGATTCATGCCGATCCGCACCACCTCTCGCCCGACGGTGAATTCTCTTGGGAGGAAGTGGAATGCCTGGGCGCCTGCGCTAACGCACCGATGGTGCAGATTTGGCGTGACACTTACGAGGATTTGACCCCGGACCTGTTCGAGAAGGTCCTCGACGGCTTTGCCAGTGGCACACCACCTAAGGCTGGCTCGCAGATCGGTCGGCAAGCCTCGTGCCCTCTCGACGGACCAACGACACTCACAGACTTCGCCAAGGCCGGCAAGTAGGGGACGCTGCACCCGTGGCTCTACAAGACAAGGACCGAATTTTCACAAACCTCTACGGCTTCCAAGACTGGAAGCTGGCGGGGGCCAAGTCGCGCGGTGGTTGGGACGGCACCAAGGCGCTCATTGAAAAAGGTCACGACGCCATCATCGCCGAGATCAAGAATTCGGGCCTGCGCGGACGCGGCGGCGCGGGTTTTCCAACGGGCCTGAAATGGTCCTTCATGCCCAAGAGTGATCCGCGTCCAAGCTACCTGGTGATCAACGCCGACGAATCCGAACCGGGCTCCTGCAAGGATCGCGAGATCATGCGCCACGACCCGCATCTGCTCATCGAGGGTGCGTTGCTGGCGTCGTTCGCGATGCGGGCGCACGCCTGTTACACCTACGTTCGCGGCGAGTTCATCCGCGAGCGCGAGCGCCTCGAGGCTGCAGTCGCCGAGGCCTACGACGCCAAACTGATCGGCAAGAATAACATTTACGGCTGGGATTTCGAGTTCATCGTACATCACGGTGCGGGGGCCTATATTTGCGGTGAGGAGACCGCGCTGTTGGAAAGCCTCGAGGGCAGGAAAGGCCAACCACGCCTAAAGCCACCCTTTCCCGCCAACACCGGCCTTTATGGCGCGCCGACAACCGTCAACAACGTCGAATCGATTGCCGTCGTGCCCGCTATCCTGCGCCGCGGGGCAGCCTGGTTTGCCGGCTTCGGTAAGCCAAACAATACGGGCACCAAACTGTTTCAGATCTCAGGCCACGTCGAACAGCCGTGCGTGGTCGAGGAGGAGATGGGTATTCCCTTGCGCGAGTTGCTCGAGCGTCACGCAGGCGGCGTGCGCGGCGGCTGGAATAACCTGCTGGCGGTGATTCCCGGCGGATCGTCGATGCCGTGCCTACCGTCGAGCGTCTGCCAGGAATTGACGCTCGATTTCGATACCCTCAGCAAGCTCAAATCGGGCATGGGTACGGCCGCCGTGATCGTCATGGACAAGTCGACCGACATCATCGCCGCCATCCGCCGCATTGCCTACTTCTATAAGCACGAGAGCTGCGGCCAGTGCACGCCTTGCCGGGAGGGTTGCGGCTGGATGTGGCGCATGCTGCAACGCATGGAGCGCGGCGAGGCCCAGAAGAGCGAGATCGACCTGCTGCAGGATATGACCACGAAGATCGAGGGCCACACGATTTGCGCGCTCGGCGACGGCGCGGCCTGGCCGGTGCAGGGACTGCTACGCCACTTCCGGCCGGTTATCGAGGAACGCATCGACCGGCATCAGGCAGCGCTCAAGCAGGCAGCGGAGTAGCCGATGCCGAAGCAACTCATCATCGATGGCATGCCGATCGAAGTCGAGGACGGCATCACGCTGATCCAGGCCTGCGAGCAGGCGGGTGTGGAAATTCCGCGCTTCTGCTACCACGAGCGCCTGTCGATTGCTGGCAATTGCCGCATGTGCCTGGTCGAAGTGCAGGGCATGCCGAAACCGGCGGCCTCCTGCGCCATGGGCGTCAACGACCTGCCGCCCAACAAGGACGGCAGCCCGAAGATCATCAACACCAAAACGCCAGTGGTGAAGAAGGCACGCGAAGGCGTAATGGAGTTCCTGCTCATCAACCACCCGCTCGATTGTCCCATCTGCGACCAGGGTGGCGAATGCGACCTGCAGGACCAAGCCATGGCCTACGGCATGGGAGGCTCGCGCTATGTCGAGAACAAGCGCGCTGTCGATGAAAAATACCTGGGACCTCTGATCAAGACCTTCATGACGCGCTGCATTCAGTGCACCCGTTGTGTGCGCTATATGACCGAAGTGGCCGGTGTCGAGGAACTGGGTGCCATCGGCCGCGGCGAGGACATGGAGATCACCACCTACCTCGAGCGCGGCATGATGTCGGAACTGTCGGCCAACGTGGTCGACCTGTGCCCGGTCGGCGCCCTCACGCATCGACCGTGGGCATTCACCGCCCGGCCGTGGGAACTGCGCAAGACCGAGAGCATCGATGTCATGGACGCGCTGGGGTCGGCCATTCGCGTCGATTGCCGTGGCCGCGAAGTGGTGCGCATCCTGCCGCGCAACAATGATGCGGTGAACGAGGAATGGATCTCGGACAAGACGCGGCACGTGGCCGACGGCTTGCGCATCCAGCGATTGGATCGGCCGTATCTTCGGCAAGGTGGCGCGCTCCGGCCGGCAGGCTGGGACGAGGTGCTGGCCCTCGTGGCCGGCAGGCTCAAGAGCGTGGCGCCCGATCGTATCGGCGCGATCGCTGGCGATCTCGCCGGCGCCGAGGAGATGTTTGCGCTGAAAGACCTCTTGGAGCGTTTGGGCTGCAGAAACTTGGATTGCCGCCAGGACGGCGCCAAGCTCGATCCCTCACTTGGGCGCGCAAGCTATCTCTTCAATTCGACCATTGAAGGCATTGATCGGGCCGATGCCATCCTGTTGGTGGGTACCAACCCGCGGCTCGAAGCTGCCGTCCTCAATTCGCGGCTGCGCAGACGCTGGCGGCAGGGCAACCTCGCCGTGGCTTTGATCGGTGCAGCCGCGGATCTGACATACCCCTACGACTACCTTGGCGCTGGACCGCAAACGCTCAAGGATGTTGCCGACGGCAAGCACAGTTTTGCCAGGGTGCTGCGCGACGCCAAGCGGCCGATGATCATTGTCGGTGCCGCCGCGGCGGCCCGCCCGGACGGGGTCGGCGTATTGTCGGCAGCGGCGAGGGCCGCTTTGCTTGCCAGCGAAAGCAAGGAGCCCGGCTGGAACGCCTTCAATGTGCTGCATGGCGCGGCATCGCGAGTGGCCGGCCTGGATGTTGGCTTCGTGCCCGGCAGCGGCGGCCTGGACGTTGCCGCCATGCTGGTGGCGAGCGCTGGTGGTGCGCTCGATATTCTGTATTTGCTGGGCGCCGACGAGATCGAGATGGGCGGCATCGGTGAGACGACCTTCGTCATCTATCAGGGCAGCCATGGCGATGCCGGCGCCCATCGCGCCGACGTCGTGCTTCCGAGCGCGGCCTACACGGAAAAAGCGGCGACCTACGTCAATCTCGAAGGCCGCGCCCAGATGACGAACAGGGCGGCCTTTGCGCCTGGTGAGGCCAAAGAGGACTGGGCCATCATTCGTGCGCTATCGGCGCATGCCGGGCACACGCTCGACTATGATCATCCTCAGGCCCTGCGCGCCATCATGTACAAGGCGGCACCGCAGCTCATGCGCTTGGACGCTGTCACAGCTGCGCAATTGGCTGGCGTTGCCGCCCTGGCGGCGCGCCAGGGCGCGCTCGCAGCGGAACCGTTCGCCAACGCCGTCTCCGACTATTATTTGACGAACCCCATCGCGCGTGCCTCACCGATCATGGCCGACCTCAGCGCCTTGAAGAAGGGGTGGGACCGAGAGACAACGGGGACGCATGGCTAACGGCGCATTTTGGACCGACATCTGGCAGGGCTATGTGTGGCCGTTGCTGCTCATGGTCATGCAGAGCGTGGTACTGTTGGTGGCACTGCTGGTTACCATTGCCTTCCTTCTGCTGATGGACCGCAAGGTGTGGGCGGCTGTGCAATTGCGCCGCGGCCCCAACGTGGTCGGTCCTTTCGGACTGTTGCAATCGTTTGCCGATCTTTTGAAGTTCGTGCTGAAAGAACCTCTGATCCCTGCCGGTGCTGACAAGGGCGTATTTTTGTTGGCACCGCTGGTGGCATCGGTGCTGGCATTGGCGGCCTGGGCGGTGATCCCGCTCAACGAGAATGCCTGGGGCCGCTGGGTCATCGCCGACATCAATGTCGGGGTGCTCTATTTGTTCGCGATCTCCTCACTCGGTGTCTACGGCATCATTATGGGCGGCTGGGCCTCGAACTCGAAATACCCGTTTTTGGGGGCGCTACGGTCCGCGGCACAAATGGTGTCCTACGAGGTCTCGATCGGGTTCGTGATCATCACCGTGCTCTTGGTCGTGGGGTCGCTCAATCTTACCGAGATCGTCAACGCGCAGCGCGTCGGCATAGGGACGCGGCTCGGATTGGTAAACTCCGCGCTGGACTGGAACTGGCTGGTTCTATTCCCGATGTTCATCGTGTTCTTCATCTCGGCGCTAGCGGAGACCAATCGTCCGCCCTTTGATCTGCCGGAAGCAGAGTCGGAGTTGGTGGCGGGTTTTGCCGTCGAGTATTCCTCCACCCCCTATCTATTGTTCATGCTCGGCGAGTACGTGGCGATCGTCACCATGTGCGCGCTGATCACCATCATGTTTCTGGGCGGCTGGCTGCCGCCGCTCGATGTCGCCCCGTTCAATTGGGTTCCAGGACTGTTCTGGTTCCTTCTGAAGCTGGTATCGGTCTTCTTCATGTTCGCCATGGTGAAGGCCTTCGTGCCACGCTACCGCTACGACCAGCTCATGCGGCTTGGCTGGAAGGTATTTCTGCCCCTGTCGCTGTTCATGGTGGTCGCGGTCGCCGCAGTGCTCCAGTACTTCGAACTTGCGCCGTGAGAGAAAAGCCCATGGCTGGTGTTGGACAAGCCGTCAGCTCGCTGTTCTTGAAGGAGTTTGCCTCAGCCTTGTGGCTGTCGCTGCGCTACTTCTTCAAACCCAAGGCGACGATCAACTACCCTTTCGAGAAGGGACCGCTCTCGCCCCGCTTCAGGGGTGAACACGCCCTGCGCCGCTACCCGAACGGCGAGGAACGGTGTATCGCCTGCAAGCTGTGTGAAGCGATCTGCCCGGCGCAGGCGATCACCATTGAGGCCGGACCGCGCCGCAATGACGGCACCCGCCGCACCACGCGCTACGACATCGACATGGTCAAATGCATCTATTGTGGCCTCTGCCAAGAGGCCTGTCCGGTCGATGCTATTGTCGAAGGTCCGAACTTCGAGTTTGCGACCGAGACGCGCGAGGAACTCTACTACGACAAAGCGCGACTGCTGGCCAACGGCGACCGCTGGGAGCGTGAGATCGCCAAAGCCATCGAACTCGATGCACCCTTCAGGTGAGGCGGTAATGCTGGCGGCAGCCTTCTTCTATCTGTTTGCGGCCATGACCGTGGCTGCGGGCGCGATGGTGATCGTGGCCCGCAATCCCGTGCACGCAGTGCTGTTCCTGATCCTGGCATTTTTCAACGCCGCAGGGCTGTTCTTGCTGCTCGGGGCGGAGTTCCTGGCGATGATCCTGGTCGTCGTCTACGTTGGTGCCGTGGCCGTGCTGTTCCTGTTTGTGGTGATGATGCTCGATGTGGACTTTGCCGAGCTCAGGGCCGGCTTCATCAAGAACGCGCCGCTCGGAGCCATGATCGGCCTCATTTTGCTCGGTGAGCTGATTTTGGTGCTTGGCGTCCACATCGTGCAGCCGGGCGCTCTGGCGGTGCCGGCCGCGCCAATTCCCACGGCCGGCTCGGGCATCACCAATACGGAGGCGATCGGGCGCGTTCTTTACACCAAGTACGTCTACTACTTTCAGGCCGCAGGGCTGATCCTGCTGGTCGCCATGATCGGTGCCATCGTCTTGACGCTACGGCACAAGGAGGGTGTGAAACGCCAGTCGATCGCCCGGCAAGTGGCGCGTCGGAAAGCGACGGCGATGGAGGTCGTGAAGGTCAAGCCCGGGGAGGCTATCGTGCCGCCGCCAGCAACTGTCGAACGGCGCAGCTGAGGAAATTGCGAGATGGCCATTGCTCTTGGGCATTACCTCACGGTCGCCGCGATCCTGTTTACGCTTGGTATCTTCGGCATCTTCCTCAACCGCAAGAATGTCATCGTCATCTTGATGTCGGTCGAGCTGATGCTGCTTGCCGTCAACATCAACCTCGTCGCGTTCTCCGCCTTCATGGGCGACCTCGTCGGACAAGTGTTTGCGCTGTTCGTGCTGACGGTAGCCGCCGGGGAGGCGGCCATCGGGCTCGCCATCGTGGTTGTCTACTTCCGCAATCGTGGCTCGATTGCCGTGGAAGACATTAATTTGATGAAGGGGTGAGATGTTAAGATATCTGACGGCGCAGCCAGCTCGTGCCCCCGCCCGTCGTCGGGGACGGCGGCGGCAAGTGCCAGCCATCGCCGTGCGAAGCAGTCGGCCATCCAGCACTTGCTGGCGCCTGTGCTGCAGCGGCGCAACAGGAAGCCCATCCAGAGGCAGTCGATGATTTATCACGCCATCGTCTTTCTGCCTGCACTGGGCGCACTGATCGCCGGTTTTTTCGGTCGGGCCCTGGGCGCACGGCCCTGTGAAATCATCACCACCGCGTTTATGGGCCTGGCGGCCGCCCTGTCCTGGGTGGCCTTCTGGCAGGTGGGTATTGGCGGCCAAGTCATACGCGTTTCGGTGCTGCGCTGGATGACGTCCGGGGAGCTCGAGGTGGCGTGGGCGTTGCGCATCGACACGCTGACCGCCGTCATGCTTGTGGTGGTCAACAGCGTCTCGTTCCTGGTACATCTTTACTCCATCGGCTATATGCACGAAGACCCCAGCCGGCCGCGCTTTTTCGCCTATCTGTCGATGTTCACCTTCGCCATGCTGGCGCTGGTGACAAGCGACAATTTCCTCCAGCTGTTCTTCGGCTGGGAAGGCGTCGGGCTCGCTTCTTATCTGCTGATCGGATTCTGGTATCTCAAACCGGAGGCAAACGCGGCAGCCATCAAGGCATTCATCGTCAATCGTGTGGGCGATTTCGGCTTTGCGCTGGGGATCTTTGGTACGTTCGCGGTGTTTGGCAGCATCGGCTTCGAGGCGGTGTTTCGCGCCGTCCCCGCCATGGCCGGCAAGCCCATGGAGTTTCTGGGGCAGCAATGGGACACACTGACGGTGCTGTGCCTGCTCCTGTTCATGGGAGCGATGGGCAAGTCCGCGCAGTTCTTGCTGCATACCTGGCTGCCCGATGCCATGGAGGGCCCGACACCGGTCTCCGCGCTGATCCATGCCGCCACCATGGTGACGGCCGGGGTGTTCATGGTGGCGCGTCTGTCGCCGATGTTCGAACATGCGCCAGTGGCACTCGAGGTGGTGACGCTGGTCGGTGCCGTCACGGCCTTTTTCGCCGCCAGCGTCGCCCTGGTGCAGAACGACATCAAACGCGTCGTCGCCTATTCGACCTGTTCGCAGCTCGGCTACATGTTCGTAGCCTGCGGCGTTGGTGCGTATGCGGCCGGCATTTTTCACCTGTTCACGCATGCCTCGTTCAAGGCCCTGTTGTTCCTAGGTTCCGGCTCCGTGATCCATGCCATGCACCACGAGCAGGATATGCGCAGGATGGGTGGCTTGGCCTCGAAGCTTCGCCTCACCTGGCTCATGATGCTGATCGGCACCTTGTCGCTGACGGGCGCCGGCATCCCGCATCTGCTCGGCTTTGCTGGGTTCTACTCGAAGGACGCCATCATCGAGGCTGCCTATGCCGGGCATACCCCCAACAACTATGCCTACTGGCTGTTGGTGATCGCGGCCTTCATGACCGCCTTCTACTCCTGGCGCCTGATGTTCATGACTTTCCACGGTCCCACCCGCGCCGACCCTGAGACCTACGCGCATGCGCACGAGAGTCCCTGGGTGATGCTGGTGCCGCTGCTGATCCTGGCGCTCGGCGCGACTGCAGCAGGCTTTGCCTTCCAGCAACTCTTCATTGGGCCTCAGCAGGCGGAGTTCTGGCGCGCATCCCTGTTCCAGGGCAAGGACAACCACATCTTGCACGCCATGCACGAGGTGCCCCTGTGGGTAAGCTGGTCTCCGACGCTTGCCATGCTCGGCGGTTTGGGGCTGGCCTACATCTACTACCTTGCCGTTCCGGCGCTACCGGCAGCCACCGCGCGCGCCTTGCGTCCGCTCTACCTTTTCCTGCTCAACAAGTGGTACTTCGACGAGCTGTACGACTGGCTGTTGGTGCGGCCGACGATGCGGCTCGGTCGCGTACTTTGGAAGCAGGGCGATGGCGCCATTATCGATCGGCTGGGACCTGACGGCATCGCTTCGCGTGTGCTTTGGACGACCGGGCGCGTCGTCAGGCTGCAGACCGGTTACGTTTATCACTATGCCTTCGCCATGCTGATCGGCGTCGCCTTGCTGGTCACTTGGTTCATGTTCTACGGCGGAGTGGGACGATGAACGCGACCGGTTTCAGCGCCCTGTCGCTGGTCACCTTCTTCCCCCTGGTGGGTGCGTTACTGATCGCCGCCCAAAACTCCGTTGCCAAGAGCAACGCACGCTGGATCGCGCTCTACAGCACGCTCTTCACCCTGGGCGTTGCGCTCTATCTGTGGGCGCAGTTCGACTACGCCAACGCCGGCTTCCAGTTCGTCGAGGAGATGGAGTGGCTGGGCGGTTCCATTCGATACAAGATGGGTGTCGACGGCATTTCGCTGCTGTTTGTCGTGTTGACCGCGTTCCTGATGCCGCTCTGCATCCTAGCCAGCTGGGAAGCGATCCAGGACCGGGTCAAGGAGTACATGATCGCTTTCCTGGTGCTTGAGACGCTGATGATCGGCGTGTTCTGCGCCCTCGATCTCATCTTGTTTTACCTGTTCTTCGAGGGCGGCCTCATCCCGATGTTCCTGATCATCGGTGTGTGGGGGGGCAAGCGCCGGGTGTACGCCAGCTTCAAATTCTTCCTCTACACGCTGCTGGGCTCGGTTTTGATGCTACTCGCCATGATGGCGATGTATTGGCACGCCGGCACCACCGACATCCCGACCTTGCTGACCCACAAGTTCCCGCCGGAAATGCAGCGCTGGTTGTGGCTGGCGTTCTTTGCCTCTTTCGCCGTGAAGATGCCGATGTGGCCGGTGCACACTTGGCTGCCGGACGCCCACGTGGAGGCGCCCACCGCAGGCTCCGTAATCTTGGCTGGTATCCTCCTGAAAATGGGAGGTTACGGCTTCTTGCGCTTTTCACTGCCGATGTTTCCGCTCGCAAGCCAGGACTTTGCTCCGTTGGTGTTCGCGTTGTCGGTGGTGGCCATCATCTACACCTCGCTGGTCGCGCTGGCGCAAGAGGATGTGAAGAAGCTGATTGCCTATTCGTCGGTGGCTCACATGGGCTTCGTAACCATGGGCGTCTTTTCCTTCACGGTGCAGGGTGTCGACGGTGCCATCTTCCAGATGCTTTCGCACGGGCTCGTCTCGGCCGCCTTGTTCCTGTGCGTCGGCGTGGTCTACGACCGCATGCACACGCGCGAGATCGACGCCTACGGAGGACTTGTCAATCGAATGCCGATCTACGCCTTCGTGTTCATGGTGTTCACGCTGGCCAACGTTGGGCTACCGGGCACATCGGGCTTTATCGGTGAGTTCTTGACCTTGGTCGGGGCCTTCAAGGCCAATACCTGGGTTGCCTTCCTTGCTACCACGGGGGTGATCCTATCGGCGGCCTATGCTCTTTATCTTTACCGCCGCATGATGTTCGGGGCACTGGAGAAGCGCAGCCTGCGCAACATCACGGACATGAATACGCGCGAGATTATCGTATTTGCGCCGCTGGTTCTGCTGGTGATCCTGTTCGGCTTCTACCCCGCGCCGTTGCTCGATGTCACCGCGGTATCGGTCAAGAAGCTCGTGTCCAACTATGAGACCGCGCTGAAGGCTGCACAGGCCATGCATACGCGGTGAGACAATGCTAGAGGCAGGAGCAACCCGTATGCCAGGCCGACGCGCATGCCCGACAAAGCGCGGCGCCTGGCTTGTGACGGCGGCGCCCGGGGTGGCGGAGGCAGCGGGTCGTTGGCAGGGGCACAAAGGCGGTACACCATGAGCGAGCTGGCCCTAGCCTATGCACCGTTGGCGCCAGAGATCATGCTGGTTTGCGGGGCCATGGCGCTGCTGATGCTCGGCGTCATGCGACCCGAGACCGAACGCGAGGCGGAGCGCATCTGCTGGCTGGCAATTGGCGTCATCGCTGTAGCGATATGGCTCCTGCTGGGGCAGCTGCCGGGCAGCCAGCTTCTGTTCGACGGCGGCTTCGTGGTGGATGACTTTTCGCGCTTTATGAAAATCCTGACCTTGGTCGGTTCAGCTGGCGCCTTGTTCCTGTCTTTCGACTACATGCGCGAGACCAGGTCGCTGAAATTCGAATACCCGGTACTGGTGCTGCTGGCGAGCGCCGGCATGATGATGATGATTTCGGCCAACGACCTCATCGCCCTCTATTTGGGACTGGAGTTGCAGAGCTTGGCGCTCTATGTGGTTGCCGCCATCCGGCGCGACGATGTGCGCTCGAGTGAGGCCGGTCTCAAGTATTTCGTGCTGGGCGCCCTCTCCTCAGGCATGCTGCTTTACGGAGCGTCGCTGATCTACGGGTTCACGGGATCGACCAGCTTCGCGGCCATCGCCACCGCCAGCAAGGCAACCGGAGCCGGGCAAAACATCGGCCTCATCATCGGCTTGGTGTTTCTCCTCGTTGGCATTGCCTTCAAGATCTCGGCCGTGCCCTTCCACATGTGGACGCCGGATGTCTACGAGGGTGCGCCAACACCGGTGACCAATTTCTTCGCCTCGGCGCCGAAAGTGGCGGCGGTGGCGCTGTTCATGCGCGTGGCCTTGAGTGCCTTCAGCGGTGTCGCCCCCCAGTGGCAGCAGGTGATGAGCGCGCTGGCCATCGCCTCCATGGGTCTTGGAGCCTTTGCAGCCATCGGCCAGCACAACATTAAGCGATTGCTGGCCTATTCGGCGATCGGCAATGTCGGCTACATGTTGATCGGGCTCGCCGCTGCCTCACCCGAGGGGGCGCGCGGCATGCTGATCTACATGGTCGTCTATGTGGCCATGACGCTGGGTGCTTTCGCCTGCGTGTTGTCGATGCGGCGAGCTGGCGGCATGGTGGAGGAGATCGACGAGCTCTCCGGTCTGGCCCAGAGCAACCTCGGCATGGCAACTGTGCTCGGCGTGCTGATGTTTTCCTTGGCCGGCGTTCCGCCACTCGCTGGATTCTTCGCCAAATTCTACGTCTTTGTGGCGGCCGTGAAGGAGGGGCTGTGGCCCCTCGCCATCTTCGGCGTCCTTGCCAGCGTCGTCGGTGCCTACTACTACGTGCGCATCGTCAAGGTGATGTTCTTCGATGCGCCGAAGGAGAAATTCTTGGCGGTTCCTGCCAAAGCCGGCCTTGTCATGGCGGTGACGGGTCTGTTTGTGCTGCTTTATGTCGTCTGGCCGGCGCCGCTGGTCAGTTCGGCAGATGCAGCGGCCAAAAGCCTGTTCTAGGCAAGCATCCCGCCACAGGCGAAAAGCTCCAGTGCCGCACCCGTTCCGCAGCATCATTCTCGATCAGGTCGGATCGACCAACCTCGAGGCGTTTGCCCTGGCAAAGGCCGGCGAAGCCGGCCCGCTATGGATCATGGCGCACCGGCAAACGCAAGGCCGGGGCAGGTCGGGCCGCAAGTGGGCCTCAGAGCCCGGCAATCTGCATGCCAGCCTGCTGCAAACCCTCGCCTGTCCGCCCTCAGCCGTGCACCAACTTTCACTGCTGGCTGGGGTGGCCGTGATCGATGCCATTGTGGCGGCCGCTGCCGGTGTGGCACTTCCCGATCTGCGCTTGAAGTGGCCGAACGACGTGTTGATCGCTGAGGCAAAGTGCGCGGGTATCCTGCCCGAAAGCCACTCGTCGGCGGCGCCAGGCGCAAAGCTCGTCGCGGTGGTGGGCATCGGTATCAATTTGGCCTGGCATCCCGATGGCCTCGGGCGGGCCGCGACCCATCTGGCGGCGCACGGGGTGGCGGTGTTGCCTCAGACGATGCTGGGCCATCTTGCAGGCGCCATGGAGCGCTGGCTTGGCATTTGGGATTCGGGTATCGGTTTTGGCGCCATACGCAAGGCGTGGCGCGAGCGCGGCGGCCCGCCGGGGGAAACGCTCACCGTCGATACCGGCCGGGAAAAGATCAGCGGTGCATTCCTCGATCTTGCCGAGGACGGCGCGCTCATCATGTGCGATAGCAAGGGCACGAAGCGCAAGTTGACCTACGGGGAGGTTACGATCGGGCGCACGGGCGAAAGAGGATAGCGTGATCGAGCAATCGCCGAGAGCCCGCAGCCCGTCGCCAGGCGACGAGCTTGTATTCCTAGCGCTCGGCGGGATCGGCGAGATCGGCATGAACTGCTATCTTTACGGCTTAGGACCCGCCGATGCTCGTCAATGGCTGATGGTCGACCTCGGCATCACCTTTCCCGAGGGCGAGAACGATCCCGGGGTCGACGTCATCCTGCCTGACCTGCGGTTTATCGAGGAGGAACGCGCCAATCTCGCCGGCATCGTGCTGACGCACGCCCACGAGGACCATTTCGGGGCCGTGGCGGAGCTCTGGTCGCGGCTCAAAGTACCGCTTTACGCAACACCGTTCTCAGCGGCACTGCTGGCGGCGAAACTGGCCGAATTCGGCGGCAGGGAACGGCCCCATGTCAAGGTGGTAGCCCTCGACAGCCGCTTCCAGGTCGGCGGCTTCGATGTCGAACTGATCTCGCTGGCGCACTCGATACCCGAATCGAATGCGCTGGCGATCCGCACGCCGCTCGGCTGCGTGCTCCACACCGGCGACTGGAAGCTCGACGCCGCGCCAGTCATCGGTGCGCCAGCGGATGTTGAGCGCTTGCTTCGCCTCGGTGACGACGGCGTCACCGCCATGGTGTGCGATTCCACCAACGCTTTGCGCGAAGGCCGCTCGCCGTCCGAGCGCGACGTTGCCCGTACCCTGGCGGGGCTGATCGGCGATGCCAAGGGGCGCGTGGCGGTCACGATCTTTGCCTCGAATGTCGCGCGCATCCGCGCCGTGGCCGATGCCGCAAGGGCGGCCGGGCGCCGACTGATCGTCGCCGGGCGGGCCATGCACCGCATCATCGACGCGGCCATGGATACCGGCTATCTGCCAAGCGATTTCAAGTATCTTGACCAGGAGCACTTTGGCTACCTGCAGCGCGACGAAACCGTCGTGTTGTGCACAGGCAGCCAGGGCGAGCCGCGGGCCGCCATGGCGCGCATCGCCGCGGGCCAACATCCCCACATCAGCCTGGGCAAAGGGGATTTGGTGATTTTTTCCTCCCGCACCATCCCGGGCAACGAGCGGCCCGTTGGTCGCATCCACAACCAGCTCATTGACCTCGGCTGCGAGTTGCTGACGGACGGCGATGCCCTGGTGCATGTCACTGGGCATCCGCGGCGCGAGGAGCTGAAGGAAATGTATCATTGGGTGAAACCGCGGGTGGCGATCCCGATGCACGGCGAGGCAAGACATCTGACCGAGCACGCCAAGCTCGCACGCGCGGCGGGCGTGGGCGAGGTGCTGAGCGTGCGCAATGGCGACATAGTGCGCCTCGCACCGGGCCCGGCGGAGGTAATCGATCAGGCACCCGTGGGCCGATTGTTTCGGGACGGAAGGCTGCTGGTCGCTAGTGAAGAAGGCCCCGTGCGTCAGCGCCGCGCCTTGGCGTTCGCCGGAATGGTGATCGTGTCCCTTACCCTGTCGACGCGGGGCGAATTGCTGGCCGATCCGCTGGTCACGCTTGATGGCGTGCCGGCACTGGATGGCGCAGGCGACAGCATCCTTGAGCACTTGCTTGATGCCATCGACGGCACCCTGCGGAGTATTCCGCCGGCACGGCGAAAGGACGGCGAGATGGTGCGCGAGGCCGTGCGACGAGCGGTTCGAGCACGTATCGAGGATGTCTGGGGCAAGCGACCCATCACCAAGGTATTGCTGACGCAACTGGCAGTGCGAAGTTAGGAAAAAACAGTTTGTGCGAGATAGAACGATGATCGGCCGTCTCAATCACGTGGCTATCGCCGTGCCGAAGCTTTCGGAGGCGGCGGCCCTCTATGCCAACGCCCTCGGCGCCCAAGTTTCCGATCCCCTACCGCATCCCGAGCACGGCGTGACGGTGGTCTTCGTGACACTGCCGAACACCAAGGTCGAGCTCCTGGAACCGCTGGGTGAGCAATCGCCAATCGCGGCGTTCCTGGAACGCAATCCCAGCGGGGGCATCCATCACATTTGCTACGAGGTTGAGGATATCGAGGCGGCGCGCGCGAAACTGCTCGGCGCGGGGGCACGCGTGCTGGGTGACGGCAAGCCCAAGCTCGGAGCGCACGGCAAGCCCGTGCTGTTCCTTCATCCCAAGGATTTCAATGGTGCGCTGATCGAGATCGAGCAAGCCTGACGCCATGGGCCTGACGCTCGGCATCGCGATTTACGTGTTGCTGTGGTGGGTCGTGCTGTTTGCCGTGCTTCCGCTCGGCGTGCGCACGCAAGGCGAAGATGGGGTGACCGTTCCGGGTACACCGGAGAGCGCGCCGACGCGACCGCGTTTTCTGCGCATTCTGCTGCTGACGACCCTCATCACCTCTGTGCTGTTTGCCGCATTCTGGGCAGCCATCAGGTTCGATGTCATCGATTTTGGCTCCTGGCTGGGATTGGGGTCCAGCCTGAGCCAGAAATGAAAAGAGCAAGGCGGTCAGCCTTGCTCAAGCATGTCGTTTGTTCTCTATCCTTGGCGTCGGCTATGCCAACACCACGAAGTCCTTCCCGAGACTTGGGCTAGGCGCCCTTGCACAGCAACTGGGCTTGCGCCCTTGTTATTTGCGTACACAGTAGTCAAGGCGCGGCCTTGTGTCACCCCAGGAGCCGAGCTCCACAATGAATTTTTCCTGCCGGTCACGAATTCCCGTGCCGGTGGCCCGAGCGAGGACGGCCGGCCGGGGAGGGCCCGCCAAGTTGCGCGCCCGTTCAGAACACGATATGAGGCCCTGCGACGGTTGGGGCGTGCGCTTCCCGGCGCGTTCCTGCATAATTCTGCATCAACATCGGTGATTGCCTAGAAAGCGACCAGCCAAACGCCATGCGCCTTTCCCGTTTCTTTCTGCCGCTTCTGCGTGAGACGCCAAAGGAAGCGGAGATCGTTTCCCATCAGCTGATGTTGCGAGCCGGCATGGTGCGCCAGGCCAGCGCGGGCATCTATTCCTGGCTGCCGCTCGGGTTGCGGGTCTTGCAGAGGATCGAGCAGATCGTGCGCGAGGAGCAGGATCGCTCCGGTGCCATCGAAATGCTGATGCCCACCCTGCAACAGGCGGACTTATGGCGCGAGAGCGGCCGCTACGATGCCTACGGACCGGAGATGCTGCGCTTTCGCGACCGGCACGAGCGCGAAATGCTCTACGGGCCGACCAATGAGGAGCTGATCACCCAGATTTTCCGCGACAGCGTACGCTCTTACCGCGATTTGCCCCGCAATCTTTACCATATCCAGTGGAAGTTCCGCGACGAGGTGCGGCCGCGTTTCGGCGTCATGCGTGGGCGCGAATTCCTCATGAAGGACGCCTATTCGTTCGATGTGAGCGCCGAGGCGGCCCGCCACGCCTATCATCGCATGTTTGTTGCCTATCTACGTACATTTGCGCGCATGGGCTTGAAGTCGATCCCGATGGCAGCCGAGACTGGGCCCATCGGCGGCGATCTCAGCCATGAGTTCATCATCCTGGCCGAAACCGGTGAGAGCCGGGTCTATTGCCACGCAGACCTGGTGGAGACCCGGGTGCCGCCCGCCGATATCGATTTTGGCGGTGACCTTACTGCCTTGATTGGCGCGTGGACGCACCACTACGCGGCAACCGATGACAAGCATGACCAGGCTCGTTTCGAGGCGGAGGTTCCCGTTGACAAGCGCGTATCAGCGCGCGGCATCGAGGTCGGCCACATTTTCTTCTTCGGTTCCAAGTATTCCGATCCCATGGGCTGCCGTGTGCAGGGACCGGATGGCAGTATGATTGCGGTGCAAATGGGCTCCTATGGCATCGGCGTCTCCAGGCTTGTCGGCGCCATCATTGAAGCAAACCACGATGCGGCGGGCATCGTCTGGCCGGTACCGGTCGCCCCATTCGAGGTTGCCCTGATCAATCTCAAGGTCGGCGACAAGGATACGGACCGTGCCTGCGAGGAGCTGTACGGCAAGCTTGTTCGTGCCGGCGTCTCGGTGCTCTATGAGGATACCGAGGAGCGGGCTGGAGCGAAATTCGCAAGCATGGACCTCGTCGGCATGCCGTTCCATCTGATTGTTGGTCCCAAGGGTGTGAAAGCAGGCGAAGTCGAGGTTAAGGAGCGCAGGTCGGGGGAGCGGATCAATTTGGCACCCGACGCAGCAGTGAAGCGCCTGGTCGAACTCGTCAGTGCGCGTCGCGTGCTGGCCTGAGCAAATCGGGATTGGCGGCAACAACAGGCGAGGCTGGGCGTGCATATGCGTGGGTCGGTGGCCGATACCAGACCGTTCGCACCATTCGAGTGGCTGCTTGCGCTGCGCTATCTACGCGCCCGACGCAAAGAAGGGTTCATTTCCGTCATCGCCGGCTTCTCCTTCCTCGGCATCCTGCTCGGCGTGGCGACGCTGATCATCGTCATGTCGGTGATGAACGGCTTCCGCAAAGAACTGTTCAACAAGATCTTGGGCCTCAATGGCCATGTGATCGTCAGCAAGATCGGAGTTGGGTTTGACGATTATAGTGAAGCCATGCAGAAGCTGGCGGCCATTCACGGCGTCAAGCATGTTCTGCCTTTGATCGAGGGGCAGGCGATGGTGTCGACGCCGGCTCAGGCACTGGCGGGCGTCGTGCGCGGGTTGACAGAAACGGGCATCAAAGCCCTGCCGCTGATTGCCGCGAATGTACGCGCAGGCAGCCTCGATGGCTTCGACAGCCAGGAAGGCATCGCGCTCGGGACGCGGCTGGCGAATTCGCTGCGCGTCACTGCAGGTGATAGCGTCACGTTGGTATCGCCGCGCGGTGCAACCACGCCCTTCGGTACAGCGCCGCGTATCAAGCCCTATCGTGTGGCCGCGATCTTCGAGATGGGGATGTCGGAATACGACCGCACCATGGTTTTCATGCCGCTGGGCGAGGCCCAACGTTATTTCAACCGGGGAGATACGGTCGATGTGCTCGAGGTCATCGTCGATGATCCCGAAAGCTTGGCGCCGGTGGTCGCGGAAATGAAGCAGGTCGGTGACCGCAACTTGCATTTCTCCGACTGGCGACAGCGCAACGAGAGCTTTTTCACGGTGCTCGAAGTCGAGCGTAATATGATGTTCATCATCCTTTCGCTGATCGTGGTGGTGGCGGCATTCAACATCATCTCTGGCCTAATCATGCTGGTGAAGGACAAGGGACGCGACATCGGCATCCTGCGCACCATGGGTGCAACCAAGGGCGCCATCATGCGGGTGTTCCTCATTACTGGGGCAAGCATAGGTGTGGTCGGGACGCTTGCCGGCGCAATCCTCGGCATTGTGTTCTGCTGGAAGATCGATGAAATCCGACAGTTCGTCGCTTGGTTGACCAACACGCGGCTGTTCGACCCCGAGATCTACTATCTGACGCGACTCCCGGCAGACATCAATCCGCAAACGACCGCCGTGATTGTCGCCATGGCTCTGGTTCTTTCCGTACTCGCTACACTTTATCCATCCTGGCGTGCATCGCGCCTCGATCCGGTCGAAGCGCTTCGTTACGAGTGAGGTCAGTGCAGGACGCAACCTCACGCCCCGTACTGCAGCTGCAAGAGGTGCGGCGCACCTTCAAGCAAGGCGATCGAGAGATTCCCGTGCTGACCGGTGCGGAGGCTGACCTCCATCCTGGCCAGGCGATTGCTTTGGTGGGTCCGTCGGGTGCTGGCAAATCCACGCTCTTGCATATCGCAGGCCTACTCGAATCGCCCGACGGCGGCCGCGTGTTGGTGAATGGCGTGGATTGCGCCGGGCTGAGTGACGCACAGCGCACACGCGTGCGCCGCAGGGAAATGGGTTTTGTTTACCAATTCCATCAGCTCCTGCCGGAGTTCACGGCGCTCGAGAACGTGTTAATGCCGCAGCTTATTGGCGGCGCTGCCCGCGCGCAGGGCGAGGAACGTGCCAAGCAGCTGCTTGGCATGCTCGGGCTCGGCCATCGCCTAGACCATCGACCGGCCCAGCTTTCCGGCGGCGAGCAGCAGCGCACGGCGATCGCGCGTGCGCTTGCGAACGCTCCCAAGCTTCTGCTTGCTGACGAGCCAACCGGAAATCTCGATCCACATACCTCCACCCACGTGTTCCACGAGCTGCTCGAGCTTATCCGGCACAGTGGGGTTGCGGCCTTAATTGCCACCCACAACCTAGCTCTCGCCAAGCGCATGCATCGCGTCCTGGTGCTTGAGGCAGGCAGGCTTCGCGAGGTCGCTCCTGCCAGCATGCCGGGCTAGGAGCGAGGCCTTCTCGGGCGGCGGCATCGGGGTTCGCTCCGGCTTGACAGCAGCGGTCGGTGCGTAGGCGAGCGGCCGGCATGCGGCAAAACGGCAGTTCGAGCACGACAGTTTTTTGCCCGTGCGCACGAGAAAAACCTTTACACACCCTTGTCGAGACCCTATTTCCCCCTACGCTAAGCTTTTCGCGGCGGCTTCTGCTGGTTCGAGCAGCGCCTGGTCCAACCGACTGGTGGGGGTCCCATGAGATGGAAAGATTTGCATCTGCTGCTGCCCTGATTGGCACGCACAAGCCGGATCGCCCGGTCATCGGCCTACGTCCCCACGCGGCGGGACGTGCAGCTCGCTGGTTTCTGCAAAACTTCCCTGGTGACGTTGCTTACGCCTACAAGGCCAATAGCTCGGTCTTTTTGTTAGGCGCGCTGTACGGTGCCGGCGTGCGTCATTTCGATGTCGCCTCGCTTCCCGAGATCGAGGATGCGCGCACCATCCCCGAGGCAGAGCTCCATTTTATGCACCCGGTAAAGTCTCGGGGCGCAATTCGACGTGCCTTTGCCGAGTTTGGGGTGCGAAGTTTTGCGCTCGATAGCGAGGACGAGCTCAAGAAAATCGCCGAGGAGACAGGCGGTTGCAGCGACCTCACCTTGTGGGTGCGCATCGCCGTCTCGGCCAAGAACAGCAAGATTCCGCTTGAGCGGAAATATGGCGTTGCGGGTGCCAAGGCCGTGCGTCTGCTCGGGAAGGCACGGCAGGCGGCCAAAACCTTGGGTGTCACCTTCCATGTCGGTTCCCAGACCGCGACGCCGGACGCATTCGTGTCGGCCTTGGGTGAGATCGGCAAGTTGATCGTCAAGGCGGGCGTTGTGTTGGACCGCCTGGATGTGGGTGGGGGCTTCCCGTCGATCTACTCGGACGAAGCGCCTGCGCCTCTGTCCTCCTTTGTGCGCGCCATTGCCGATTCGGTCGAGCGCCTGCCCGTTGGCGATCATTGCCGCCTGATGTGCGAGCCCGGCCGGGCGTTGGTGGCTGAAGCCGAGTCACTGATCGTGCGGGTCGATGCCCGCCGAGGCAACGAGCTTTTCATCAACGACGGCAGCTATGGGACGCTGTTTGACGCGGCTCACATGGGCTTTGCCTTCCCAGTGCGGCTGGTTGGCCGCGGGCTGGAGCCCGGAGAGACGCTGGCACCCTATGCCTTTTGGGGGCCGACTTGCGACACGATCGACTTCATGCCGGGTCCCTTCCTGCTACCATCCAGGATAAAGGAAGGCGACTACATCGAGATCGGAAACACGGGAGCATATGGCCGTGCTCTCGGTGGCCGTTTCAACGGTTACGGCGCCTACGATGAGGCGATCCTGCTCGACGAGCCCCTGCTGACGATGTACGGGGAGCAGATCGTCGAACGGGAGGCGCAGCAGGTTCAAGCGTGAGCTCAACGCTCGATTATCTGCCGGCCAATCAAAGTTTTCTCGACCCTGTGCGCGCCGACGCTGAAAATCCAGCGTTGGCGCGAGCGGTCGTTGTGCCTTTCGGCCTTGAGGCTTCTGTCAGCTACGGGGCTGGTACTGCGTTGGGACCCGCCGCCATTTTGAAGGCCAGCCAACAGCTCGAACTCTACGACGAGGAACTCGGCTGTGAGCCCTATCTTGATTACGGTGTGGCTGCCTTGCGGGAGCCGCCGATCGCCAAACCGATCGAGGCGGCACTCGATCAGCTGGAACACCTTGTCGAGGGTGTGCTCGCGGCCGACAAATTTCCACTCGTGTTGGGGGGCGAGCATTCGCTCACTGTGGGCGCCGTACGCCCACTACTGGTCCGCCATAGTGACCTCGTGGTCCTGCAGTTCGACGCTCACGCCGACTTGCGCGACGGCTACCTTGGCGAACGATATTCACATGCGGCCGCCATGCGTCGGGTCTTGGACAACCCTGGTGTGTCGCTTGTCTCGTTGGGCATCCGCGCGATCTCGGCGGCCGAGGCAGAGTTTATTGAAAGCAACCGCGATCGGATAACCATCCACTGGGCCAAAGATCAGGCTGCGTGGGACGAGGACAGCATTCTGCAGCGGCTGCGCGGCCGTGCTGTGTATATCAGCTTCGATATCGATGCCCTGGATGCGGCCGTGATGCCAGCTACAGGTACCCCCACGCCCGGTGGTCTTGGCTATTGGCAGGTCCTCTCCATACTGCGGAAAGCCTGCGGGGTCGCCAACGTCGTCGGCGCCGATCTCGTGGAATTCGCGCCGATTGCGGGCCTGCATGCGTTCGACTACACGGCAGCGGCGCTAGCCTACAAGCTATTGAGCTATGCACTTTCGGCGCGAAAGTGGCAAAGGTCAACGATGCGCCTCGGCGCGCATTAGTCTTGGTGCGCCAAATCCTTTTTTCGCATTGCAAAGATTTCGGGTAACCCGCAGCCGACATAGCGAGCACGTTTTAGCTAAGCTCAAGTAGCCCCGCGGGTAGTAGCTTGGGCGAGACATTGGCTGACCCGTTGGTTCGTCAAATTGATGAACGAACATCAGTAATCGGCTAAAGAGCGTTGGCTTGGAGGAATCCATCAAGGAGCCGACGTCGCCCTGATAGGGTCTATCGCGACTACCCGAAAGCGATCTTGGTGAGACGCGTTTGACATCAAGGGCTAGGCGAGCATTCTTACCATGGATGCCTAACCTCAGGTCATGTCCAGGCATAGAAGGGGATCCACCGCTGGCCCGAAGGGCCGAGCGACGTCAGCTCACGTTGATGTTCTGCGATATTGTGAACTCAACTGGGTTCTCGAATAGGCTCGATCCCGAAGACGTTCGCGACGTGTTTGCTGCGTATCGACGGGCCTGCCTAGAAGCTATACAGCGCTATGACGGCTATGTGGCTAAGTATATCGGTGACGGCATTCTCGTCTTCTTCGGTTACCCGCTAGCGCGCGAGGATGCGGCCGAAAGTTCCCTGCAGGCGGCGCTGGCTCTTGTCAAGGCCATGCCGCAACTGAATGACGACATCGGCCGAATACATGGTGTGCGATTGGCCGTCCGTATTGGCATCGCAACGGGTCTTGTTGTTGTTGGAGATGTCGTCGGCGGTGGAGTCGCTGAGCGAGATGCAGTCACCGGCGAGGCAGTGAACCTTGCAGCCCGGTTACAAGCAGTGGCTGACCCCAACATCATTGTGGTATCCGCTCCAACCAGGCAATTGGCGGGAGAAGGGTTCGAATATCGCGACTTGGGGATGCAGGATCTGAAAGGTTTCGATAAGCCGGTCCATGCTTATCAGGTTGTCTCAGAAAAAGCAGTAAGTCGGCTTGAAGCACGGGGTTCGTCGTTCACCCCGTTCGTTGGCCGTCACCACGAGCTTGCAATGCTCTGCGAGCGTTGGGAGCGGGTCCTTTCTGGTAGCGGCCAAGCCGTCGCAATTCTTGGAGAAGCAGGCATCGGCAAGTCGCGTGCGGCCATGGAAGCAAGGTCGCGCATCGGAGCTTTGCAACGTGAACGCAGTCTTGTTGACCCCTCGGTACTCGCCTTTCAGTGCTCGCCGCATCACACAAATGCATCCTTGTTTCCAATAGTTAGGCAGCTCGAAGTCGTCACCGGAATTCGGAAGCTAGACACAAACGCCAAACGGATTGGGGCATTGGAAGCTTGTCTAGATCGTCGTCATTCGGACTGCAGCCAATACCTCTCCTTGCTTGCCGATCTGCTTGGATTGAAACCAGATGAACGTTGTCCTGTGCTCTCCCTCGGTGCCTCCGCGAGGAGGCATCTTACTATCGAGGCATTGAAGTTTTGGTGCGACTCCCATCGTGCGAATCGCCCTTTGATTGTCGTATTCGAAGACGTCCAGTGGATTGACCCGACATCGAAACTCTTCCTTAGCCGCCTTACGCATTGGATACAGAACTACCCGGTGTTGGTCATAGTCACTCTACGGATGGACCCTCCGTCCGAAGCCGAGGTGTTGAAGAGGGTCGGTTTCGTTGAGTCGCACGACTCCCGACCTTCTCATGTCACTGTCTGCGAGATGCACCAACTCCCGGATGCAGAAACCAAGACATTGATAGCCGCGGTCGCCGGCGGCAAAACAATTAGGGCGGCTGATAAAGAGACCATTCTGAAAAGGTCGGAAGGCAACCCTCTGTACATCGAAGAGCTCACGAAGGCACTGATTGCCGCGCCGACCCCAGCAGGTGTAGACCAAATTGGCACTGGGTTACCACCAACGACCCTCCCGAATACCCTTGCCGATGCGCTCATGGCGCGCCTCGACGGTCTGGGTCCGACAAAAGATATTGCGCAACAGGCTTCCGTAATAGGCCAAGAATTCTCTACTCCCTTGCTGTCTCGGATTAGCGCCAAGTCGCTGGAAGAACTTTACCGCGATGTCGAAGTCCTAATCTCGTCAGGGCTGGTTTTGCGCAACTCGTCCACGCCAAATGAGTTTCGCTTCAAGCACACGCTTTTTCACGAAATCGCCTATGCTTCATTGCTCAAGAAAAACCGCCGAGAATTGCATCGCAAGATCGCCAACGAATTAGTGCGCGGCGGGGGAGGTGACATCTATGCAAGTGATGACGTTATTGCTTGGCACTACTCACTCGGCGAATTGCCTGCGCAATCGGTTGCTTTCTGGCACAGGGCCGCCAAGGAAGCGATCTCCAGATCGGCACACGAGGAAGCTCTCGCGATGCTGGATTTCGCGCTTGAAGATTACAAAAAGCAGGCTGTTTCCACGCCAACTGTGGAGCTCGATCTCATATTAGCAAAAGCAACGGCTTTGCGATCTATGAGCGGGTACTCCGCCCCAGCCGTGGCGCAAGCTTTCACGCGAGCACGGGACCTTTGTGAAGCCTCAGAGCACAGCAATAATAGATTCAATGTGGAATGGGGTTTGTTTCAAGCAAACTTGGTAAGAGGAAATTTGGGCGGCGCGCGGACGTTGGCAGACCAACTGATGAAAGATTCAAGTCAACATCCTGGCCTGCCGAAAGTGGACGCACTTCTAGCGGACGGAATGGCGGCGTTCCATTTCGGAGACTTTGAGCGGGCAAGGCATTCCTTTCAAGCCGGCGTGGCTCTGGCTCGTCCGGAGAGTGATGAACCACACTTTTTCACTCATGGGCAGAACCCAGGGGTGTTCTGCCTCTCTTATCTGGCCCACGCTCAATGCTTTCTTGGACAGCTCGATAAGGCGCGGGAGACAATTGAGTGCAGCGTCGCGATATCGCGAACGCGGGCTCGCAACCCAGCGCACATCTATGGATATGTCAATGCGTTGACGTTTGCTGTGCGCGTGCACGAATTCTGCGGCGACGTCGGCAGCGAGAAGCAACGAGCGAACCAAATCATCGATATTTCTCGACGCAATGGCTTTGCATACTACGCAGCAGTAAGCACATGCCATCTCGCGTGGACGACGGGTATAGGAGTATCTCTCACAGATGGCATTTCGAAAATGACGGATGGCATTGTTGCGTTGGAACGAACGGGAACATCACTTTCAGTGCCGCGATTTTTCATACTCCTTGCCGAACTGTACATTCGCGCCGGTCAACTTGGTAAGGCCGAGCAGGCAATTGAAAAGGCGTCCGCATCAGAGCAAACACGCACGCATGCATGGGATGCCGAGATTGAACGAGTACGCGGCGACATTATTGCCATGAAGCCAGATCGAGATGTCGCTGCAGCAATGTCTGCATACGAAGCGAGTTTAGCGATTTCCCGACGCCAGAAGGCACGGCTGTTTGAGCTCAAAACAACCGTCAGTTTTGCAAGACAGCTCCAAAAAATTGGTCGGCAGGTAGATGCGCGCGAGCTGCTGGGCAATTGCCTGGCGCAAATGCAGGAAGGACTTGACACTTTGCCAGTGCGGAGAGCCCAGACCTTTATGCGGTCCCTATAGACACTTGTTCCCGTCTACATTCCCATCTACCGAAGCGCGGCCACCAAATGATCGGAACTCATCGTGTCAGACTGCGCATCAGACCCCGCAAAGCCTCCGGGTGGTTGTGCAGTCGCCACCGTGAAGCGAAGCCCGCCGCGACGATTAGTATGCCGTTGATTGTCAGCGTGCTAGTCAATCCAATGCGCTCAGCCAGGTAGCCGGCGATCAACCCGCCGATGGGTGCGGTGCCCGCGAACGACATGCTGTAGAGGCCAATGACGCGTCCTCGCCAAGCATCAGGGACAGACTGTTGCAGCATTGCGTTCGTGGCATTCACACCAAGGAGTGCCGCGCCGCCGAGAATAGCGAGCAACAGCAACGATAGAGGCAGAGCGCGCGACCAGGCAAACAAGGTTAGCGCCGCGCCGACTGCTAATGGGGCTATGGTCATGAGCCGGATCTGCCGACCGTAGCCCGGCTGCAGCGACAGGTAGGCCGCAGACGCCAATGCGCCGATACCAGCGGAGCTCATCAGCAGACCAAGGGTAGAGGACTCGCCGTCGAAAAAGTTGCTTACGATTGAAGGCATGAGCGGAACATAGGGAGTTGCCAGCAGCCCTAGGGCCACGCAAACGGGCAAAAGATAACGTACCGCCGGAAAGGCAAAGAGTATCTGTAGACTTTCAGTGAAGGTTTGCTTGGGAGCGGAGGAAGAAGCAGGTCGAGCGGGCTCTCGCGGGAGACGCATGGCCAGTAGCGCCGCAATGATGGCAGCGTAACTGAGTGCATTGATGGCAAAGCACCATGCCTCCGAGAGGTAAGCCAGCACGACGCCTGCGACGGCCGGTCCCACCATGCGGCCGACGTTGAATACCATGGCGCTCATGCCAAGCGCGCTCGTGACCAGCGCGCGTTCCTCAACAATGATGCGGATCAAAGTCTGGCGCACCGGCATTTCAAACGCATTAGCCATGCCGATCAGGGCAGCGATGGCGAGGTACGCGGCGACGTTTGTCACGCCAAGAGCAGCCATTACCATCAACACCGCAGAGAGCACCGCCAGTATGATATCGATGACGATGAGGGTCTTGAGACGCGGCAAACGGTCCGCCACAAACCCACCTAGGGGGCCTAGCAACAAGTAAAAGATATTCAGCAGGAAACCGGTCAGCCCAAGTAAGAAGGCCGAATTGGTGAGCCGGAATATCAACCACGCAATTGCGACCTGCTGAATCCAGCCGCCGATCACAGAAATCGAGTGGCCCGCGACATACAACCTAAAACGCGGCTTGCTGAGCGCTGGCGGTAACCATAGTTGCCAGTCTGCCACTCCGCCCGCGCCCCCAGCGAATGCGTCCAAATTTCGCTCGACAAGCCTAAGCTGCTCGGCAGAACGCGACAAGGGGTCAACGGGGCGAAGCAGACACTGGAAAATGGTGGGCGCGACAGGGATCGAACCTGTGACCCCTCCCGTGTGAAGGGAGTGCGCTACCGCTGTGCCACGCGCCCTTAACCGGACTTATGAGAGGCTCTCCGCGCCCCTGTCAAGCCGGGAACCCCGCTGAGTTTACGGCGAAGAAGCCTCACTGTGCTAAAACTCAATGGCATGAGTGCCTCTTAGGCTAGGCATAGCTAGACTGTGCCAAGTCAGATGTCTAAGTGACTGCCGGAAACCGACCCTCAATTGGATATTGGGGATCGTTATAGCCAGGTGTGGACGCGTGCCCGGGTGCGACCAGGCTGTTGGCAAGCTTTTCGTCCTCGGATGTCCAGATGTAGTCAAGCGCACCAAAGTAAGTGGTCCATTGCTCGAAAGTGCGTGGCCCGGCAATGATCGAACTTACAGTCTCGTTGTTTAGCACCCAGGCCACTGCCCAGTGGACCAGATCCACGCCACGTGCCTCTGCATGCGCTTTGAGTTTCTCGGCGATCAGCATGCTTTCGGGACGCCACTCCGTCTCCATCATCCGTCGATCCTTGCGCGCGCCGCGGCTGTCAGGCTCAGCCGCCTGGTTGACCTTGTATTTTCCAGTCAACATGCCGCGCGCAATCGGGCTATAAGGCACGACCCCAAGGCCAAACGCGCGAGCGGAAGGCAGGATCTCTACCTCGGGCTGACGGTTCATCAGATTGTAATAGGGTTGGAGCGCCGCGGGTGGTGGAACCCCCATCTGCCGACAAAGGTGATGCACGTTCGCAATCTGCCAGCCAAGTACGTTTGAAAGGCCCCACTGGCGGATCTTTCCGACCCGGATGAGATCGCCGAAAGTAGCGACGACATTCTCCCAGGAAGTGCTATCGTCGACCCTATGGATATAATAAAGATCGATGCAATCGGTCTGAAGGCGCTTCAGGCTGCCCTCCACGGCGCGCAATACGTGGCGACGGGAGAGGCCGTTATCATTCACGCCGGGACCAACCTTGTTGCCCACCTTGGTCGCGACAATCCACTGATCGCGCTTCAATTTGATTGCTTCGCCGATCACGCTTTCGGACCTCGTCTCGCTGTAGACGTTGGCCGTGTCGATGAAATTAATTCCCCGTTCTAACCCATAATCCACCATGCGCCGCGCGTCGGCATCGCTCGTCAGTCCGCCGAACATCATGGTGCCTAGCGAAATTTCCGATACCTTGAGACCGCTCGATCCCAACACGCGATAGCGCATCTTTGCCATCAGCCCGCATCTCCTGCCTTGCGTGAATTGCAGCGACCGCCGCCGCCCTCAAGCCCTGTGCTCGATGACGAACCGGTAGATTCCGCCCGCCTCGTCCTGCTCGACCATGCGGTTCCCGGTGGTTTCACAAAATGCGGTAAAATCGGGGACCGAGCCTGGATCGGTGGCAAATACCTCCAAAGTGGCGCCTTTGGGCAACCCCGACAGCGCCTTTCTGGTCTTGAGAATAGGAAGTGGGCAAGCAAGGCCCTTCAAATCCAGCGTTTTATCAGCCATGCCCAGGCTCCGCATATCCTCATTCTGCCGTCTGCGACAAAGAGATATCAAGCAAAGCGAACAACTGGCAACAACGACTGGCAAATGGTGCGACCCCGGCTTGCGTGTCGGCCGCAGCCACGCCACGATGAGCTGAAACACAGATTCTCTGTCCCGGCGCCGGGGTTAGGGGCAGACCTGCGTGCTTATGTCATGCGCGCAACGCTAGGGACAGAGCAATGGACGCCAGCGCCGATGTACCGCGACGCTCTTTCGCGTTCGGACTTGAGCGCGTTGGCTTCTTTGGCCTCAACGCCCCCTACCTGACGTTCCTTTTCATCGTGCTGTTCTCTGTGCTCGGCGTCATGGGCTTGATGCGCCTGCGCGTTGACAATTCGCTCTCCGAGCTCTTTCGCACCGATAGCGAGGAGTTTCGACGCTACGAGGAGATCGACCGGCGCTTTCCCTCGAGCGAATACGACGTCCTAGTGGTGGTGGAGGGTAAGGATCTCTTAAAGAAACCGCAGCTAGAGGCATTTCGGCGCGCAATCATCGATTTGCAGCTCGCCGATGGTGTCGACGGGCTGGTCTCGATGCTATCGGCGCGAGCCAAGCCAGATGCTAGTGGATATGCCGCTCCGATCGTGCCCGACGAGTTGCCGGACGACGCCCAAACCTACACTGCCATTATCAGCGCCTTGCGGAGCAACGAGATCGTCGCCGGCAAGTTCCTGTCGCCCGACGGGGAACTCGCCCTGGCCGTGATTGCGCTCGACCGTAAGGCTGTGGAGGAGCAGAGCGCCAAGGTGATCATTGGCGGCATTGCCGACCAACTAAAGAAAGAGCTCGCGCCGCTCGGGCTAAAATCGCACTTAACGGGCGCACCTGTAATGCAGTTAGAGATTCGCAACGCGGTTGAGCGCGATCAGATTCTCTACAATGGATTGGGTCTGTTGTTCGGCGCCACGATAGCCGCAATCTTCTTTAAGCGCGTATCACTGATGCTGCTGGCCGCGTTGCCACCAGTCTTGGCCGTACTCTGGTCGCTGGGGCTGCTCGGCTGGATCGGCTTCAAGTTGAATTTGTTCCTCAACGTGATGACACCGCTAGTCATGGTGATGGGCTTCGCTGACAGTATGCAGATGGTGTCGGCGATCCGCATCCGTCTGCGCGAGGGTGATAACAAGGCGCAGGCCGTTCGCTTCGCTGTGCGCATCGTCGGCCCCGCGTGCGTCCTGGCGCATGGAACCGCGCTTCTGTCCTTTATCGCTCTCCTGTTCTCGCCTTCTGGCCTCATTCGAACCTTCGGCATGGCAGGCGCGCTGGCGGTTTGCATTTCATTCGTTGCCGTGCTGCTGGTGCTGCCACTGCTTGGGCTCGTGCTCATCCGCAACGAAACGACCCTGGCCCGCGACAGATCACCGGCCGACCGTCTGATGGATGGTCTGGGTGGGATCGTGGGGTGGATCGTCGATCGCGTCGTGCGCTGGCCTCTTACAACGACGCTCGTGGCGCTTGGATCATTCCTGATTTTGGGCCACGCCTATTTGCAACTCGAGCCGCGTTATCGGCTGGCTGACCAAGTGCCCGATCGGGAGCAGGCGCTCGGCGCCACGGAACGTATCGACCAGAAGCTCACGGGTGCCAATCCAGTTCACGTCATGATCGAATGGAAGACTGGCGAGTCGATCTATGCCCCCGGCCCACTACAAGCGATTGCGGCTGCGCACGAGGTGTTGGAAAAGCAAGCTGGGCTGGGCAATGTCTGGTCGCTCGAAAGTTTGCGCCGTTGGCTCAAGGAAGCCGGTGACGACAGCCCAGAAACGATGAAGAAATACGTTGGCTATTTGCCAGAGCATCTGGTGCGCCGTTTTATTGCCAAAGAGGGGAATGCCGTGCTGGTGACCGGTCGGCTACCAGACGTGGATTCCAGCCGCATCCTGCCCGTGGTAGAGAAGATCGACCGGGCACTGGATCAGGTGCGCTCGGAGCGCCCGCAGTTTCGGATTTCCGTTACGGGTCTGCCGGCGGTCGCCGCCCGTAACAGCGCCCGCATGATTTCACAGCTCAACGAAAGCCTGCCAATTTGCGTTGCTTTCGCGGCCATTTTGCTGGCGCTGGCGTTTCGCTCAGTGTTCGTCGGAGTGATCAGTCTGCTGCCCGGCCTCTATCCCGTAGTAGCATCAGGTGCGATCATTCACTGGACTGGTGGCGGCCTCGAATTTGCATCCGTGGTAGCGCTGCTGGTGGTGTTCGGGCTCGCCATCGACGCTCTCATACATTTTTTCAACCGCCTTAGTCTTGAAGAGCGTGTCGAACCGCGGCCGGAAGTCGCCATCCGCAATGCCCGTGTGCTGGTCGGGCCGGCCATCATCCTGACTACACTGGTGCTGGCGTTCGGACTGGGCGTCACGGTGTTCTCGGATTTGCCAAGCCTGCGCACCTTCGGCTTTGTGTGTGGCACCACGCTGATCGCTTCGCTGCTTGCCGATCTCGTGTTCTTGCCGGGGTTGATCATGCTGGTGCGCAAGATCTGGCGTGCCCGAACGACGGCATCGGCCGGTTGAGCTGCCTGTCGAGCAGCGCATACCCGCGTGACCTGGGCAGGCACTGCCACTATTCTTCTATCCGCCAGAGAGTTCGGAGGCCACGCATGGCGCAGCAATTCGCGTCAGACAACAACGCCGGCATCTGCCCGGAAGCCCTGGAGGCCTTGCTGCGTGCCAACGCGGAGGGGCATGTTGCCGGATATGGGGACGACGCTTGGACAGCCAGGGCCTGCGACCGGCTGCGCGAGCTGTTCGAGACTGATTGCGAGATTTTTTTCGTCTTTAACGGCACCGCGGCCAATGCCCTAACGCTGGCACAGCTCTGCAACCCTTATCATTCCATCATCGCGCATAAGCTCAGCCATATCGAAGAGGACGAGGCCGGGGCTCCAGGGTATCTCAGCGGCGGTGCTAAGATCGTCACGCTCGATCTTCCGCTCGCAAAGTTGACGCCTGGGGCTGTTGAAGCGGCGGCCAAGCTGGGCCGCGGTGTACACCATGCGAAAGCGCGCGTCCTATCCATCACACAGGCGACAGAGCTTGGCACCATCTATGACGTCGACGAAGTGTGCGCGCTGGGCCAAGTCGCACGCCGCTGCGGCCTGAAGGTGCATATGGATGGCGCGCGCTTCGCTAATGCTTTGGCACAGCTTGGTGTCGCGCCAGCTGTGCTCAGTTGGCGGGCGGGGGTGGATGTCCTGTGCTTTGGTGGTGTCAAGAATGGACTTGGCTTCGGCGAGGCCGTCCTCTTCTTCGATAAGATGCTGGCCCACGAGTTCGCCTGGCGGGTAAAGCAGGCCGGTCATCTCAATTCGAAGATGAGATTAATGACCGCACCATGGACGGGACTGCTCGATGGCGATGTATGGCTGAAGAATGCGCGGCACGCCAACGCTATGGCCCAGCGCCTTTCCCAGGGCATCGCCAAAGTGAGAGGCTCTCGGTTGATCGCCCCGGTGCAATCGAACGGTGTATTCGTCGAGTTGCCGCCATCAGTACAAAGCAAATTACGCGAAAAAGGATGGCGCTTTTATACCTTTCTGGGCGACACCGGCTGCCGCCTCATGTGTGCCTGGGATACCACTGCAGAGACAGTCGACCGGTTTACGGCGGATCTGGCAGCCGCGGCGTCGGGTTAGCGCGCCGGCCCGTGACCAGAAGGAACACGGCGGCTAGCCGCCGGGCTATCGGCGTTCACCTACGGCAGACCCCGAGGCCTGGGGACTAGGGTCAGGCAGTACTCTCGCTAATGCGGCCATGAACTGGCGATAGTCATCGATGATGACGTCTGGTGCGAAATCGCGAACATGGCGTGGCGTATAGCCAAAGGTAACGGCGATGCAGGGTACGTTGGCTGCCTTTGCGGTGAGGATATCGACCTCGCTATCGCCGACCATCACCGCGCGCTCGATGCGGCCGCCCACGCTTTGGATGGTACCGGTCAAGTGACCGGGATTGGGTTTACACATCGGGAAGGTATCGCGGCCGGCAATGGTTCCAAACAATGATTCGAGCCCGAGCTGGCGCAAGAGCGTCCTTGATAGGTGCTCGTACTTGTTGGTGCAGACGGCAAGGCGCGCGCCGGCCAAGCGCAGGGCTTCCAGCAGTTCCCGCACGCCTGCGTACGGTCGACTGCTCACGGCCACGTGATCGGCATAGAAGGCAAAGAACCGCTCGTGCAGCCCGCCGACCTCCTGCTCCTGCAGGGATAGACCATGGTGGCGCAGCCCAGCATCAAGCATCACACGGGAACCATAGCCGATGAAGGGCCGCAGCTCCGCAACCGTCATAGGCTTCAGTCCGGCAAAGGCGAGAGCATGATTGGTGGCAGCCGCGAGATCAGGCGCAGTGTCAACGAGCGTGCCGTCGAGGTCGAACACGATGGTAGCGTCGGTGAGCTGCATATCTGGTGCGCGTGCCGTAAATTTTACCACGGAACCGGCACGCTATTGGGCTTTGTGCCGCCTGTCATCCTTCCCGCGCTTGGCAACGCACGCTTGCACGCGAACCGATGCAGGCATACACCATGATGCTACAACCTTGCGGCCCCGCTCGAATGGTGCGAGCGGCGCAAATGGAGGTGCGTTCCATGGACAAGCCCACCATCAGTCTCATTCGAAGCAAGTGCTATGTTGACGGCCAGTGGGTCGGCGAGGGCAGGCTGCCTGTCACCAATAAGGCGACGGGGGACATCATCACTCGGGTGCCGGAGTTTGGCGAAGGCGAGACCCGACGTGCGGTAGAGGCGGCACATCGTGCCCTGCCGAGTTGGTCGAAGCTCCTCGCTAAGGACCGGTCGAAGCGTCTACGCGCCTGGTATGATCTAATGAACGAGCACGCTGACGAGCTGGCCCTTCTGCTCACCAGCGAGCAGGGCAAGCCGTTGGCCGAGGCCAAAGGCGAAATTCTTTATGCCGCCGGCTTCATCGAATTCTTTGCCGAGGAGGCAAAGCGCGTCTATGGCGAAACCATCCCGACCTTCAAGGCGGATGCACGTATTGTCGTGATCAAGCAGCCGGTAGGCGTCGTGGCCGCAATCACGCCTTGGAACTTCCCCGCGGCCATGATTACGCGCAAGGCGGGACCGGCACTGGCGGTGGGCTGCACGATGGTGCTGAAACCCGCTTCTGAAACGCCGCTGACGGCACTGGCGCTGGCCGAGCTTGCCGAAAGAGCTGGCATTCCGAAGGGCGTCTTCAACGTCATCACGGGCAAGGCTAGCGTGATCGGCAAGGAGTTGACCACGAACCCCACCGTGCGCATGCTGACCTTTACCGGGTCGACCGAGATCGGCCGCACACTCATGGCGCAGTGCGCGCCGAGCATCAAGAAGCTCGGCCTTGAACTGGGTGGCAATGCGCCCTTTATTGTGTTCGACGATGCGGACCTCGACAAGGCCGTGGCCGGCGCCATGGCCTCAAAGTATCGCAATGCCGGGCAAACCTGTGTGTGTGCCAACCGCATTTATGTGCAGGACAAGGTCTACGACAGCTTTGCACAGAAGCTTGCCACCGAAGTAAAGAAGATGAAGGTCGGCGCCGGCACCGAAGAGGGCGTCACAACCGGACCGCTCATCAACAAGGCTGCCATCGAGAAAGTGGAGGAGCATGTCGCGGATGCGCTGAGCAAGGGTGCCAAGGTCGTTGTCGGCGGCAGGCGCCACGCGCGCGGCGGCAACTTCTACGAACCAACCGTGCTCGCCGACGTCACGCAGGATATGCTGCTCGCACGCGAGGAAACTTTCGGTCCGGTCGCACCGCTGTTCAAGTTCAAGACTGAGAACGATGTTATTGCCATGGCCAATGACACACCGTTCGGCCTTGCCGCCTACTTCTATGCGCGCGACGTTGGCCGTGTTTGGCGTATCGCCGAGGCGATCGAATGCGGCATCATCGGCATTAACGAGGGTATCATTTCCAGTGAGGTGGCACCTTTCGGAGGTTACAAGCAGAGCGGCCTCGGTCGTGAAGGATCGCACCATGGTATCGAAGAATATCTGGAGATGAAGTACATGCTAATGGGTGGCTTGTGAGGATGGCGGAACCGGGCTTGTCCGATACCTGGAAGCAGCAGGCAGCCGTACGTGCGCTGAGCCTCGTAAAGGATGGCATGCGGCTGGGGCTTGGTACGGGTTCGACGGCTGCCAAGTTCCTCGATCTCGTGGGCCAGCGCGTCAAGGAAGGCCTCAAGGTTGTGTGCGTGCCGACCTCGGAGGCGACCCGTGTCGGCGCCGAGCGTCTGGGCCTCACGCTCAGCACCCTTGAGAGCACGCCATTTCTCGATCTCACGGTCGATGGTGCTGATGAGCTCGATGGCGAACTGAGGCTTATCAAAGGCGGCGGCGGCGCCTTGTTGCGCGAGAAAATTGTGGCGACAGCATCGGAGCGGATGGTCGTGATCGCCGATGCATCCAAGCGCGTCGACACTCTCGGTAGGTTTCCCCTGCCTGTGGAAGTGGTTCGGTTCGGTCTGACCGCGACGCGCCACATGCTTGCCGTACTTGCCGCCGAGGCCGGTTGCGAGGGCGACATCACTCTGCGTATGGCGAAGGATGGGCAGCCTTTTGTCACCGACGAAGGCAATTTGATGTTGGATTGCGCGTTCGGACGCATCGAGGACCCGGAGGCGCTGGATGAAGCGCTGAAGCTCGTGCCGGGCGTCATTGAGAACGGATTGTTCCTCGGCATCGCCGATACCGCCATCATTGCCGGCCCCGCAGGTATCGTCACGCTTGATCGCGACGCCGCGGACGAGAACGGTTAGGACGATGCGCCCAGCAGCTATTGGGGGATCAATGTCACAGCTGGTGGTTGCGCTGGCACTTGCGTTGTGGACATCGGTTTTGAGCTTGCCGGTTGAGGCGCAGGCTCCGGATGCCGCCCGCCTTTCGGCCGCGCGTGAGATGATGGAGGTCGCCGGGGTAGCCAAGCAGTTCGACGAGCTGATGCCGTTGCTGACCCGGCAACTCAGTCAAAGCTTCGTGGCCGTGGCGCCGGAGAAGGCAGAGGAAATCCGCCAGGTATTTGCACAGCTTCCTGGCAAGTTCATAGATCGCAAGGGTGAGCTCATCGAGCAGGTCGCGAGCCTCTATGCGCAGGAGCTCAGCGTCGAGGAGCTCGGTGCCGTCAGTGCCTTCTACAAGTCGCCAGCCGGGCTGAAGCTGCTGTCGGTGCAACCTCAGATCGCGCGCCAATCGATGGCGCTCGGACAGCGGTGGGGGGCGCAGATTGGCCGCGAAATCGAGCAAGAGGCCCGCAAGGAGCTGAAGAAGCGTGGCATCGAGCTTTAGCGCTGACGAGCTCCGCGATATTCTAGGCTGGTCCGGGTCTTCAGTCTGCCGCATGCGGTCGTTTGGGCGGGTGCGAGGCGGCTTGGGAGCGGTGAGTAGGCATGAATGCGTATGATTTCGATCTGTTCGTCGTAGGGGGCGGGTCGGGCGGGGTGCGAGCTGCGCGCATCGCCGCGGGCTACGGCGCCAAAGTGGCAATTGCCGAGGAATACCGCTTCGGCGGAACCTGTGTCATCCGCGGCTGTATACCCAAGAAACTGCTGGTCTACGCCAGCCGGTTTCGTGATGATTTCGAGGATGCGGTGGGCTTCGGCTGGACCGGCACATCTGCACGGTTCGACTGGCCGACGCTGATCGCCAACAAGGACGCCGAGATCGCTCGCCTCGAAGGCCTCTATCGCGCCATGCTCGATAAGGCGGGCGTGCGCAGGATCGCGGGCCGCGCCGAACTTGCCGATGCGCATACACTGATCATCCAGCCGGGCAACCACAGGGTAACTGCGCGCGTCATCCTGATCGCGACCGGCGGACGCCCGGTTTTTCCGGAGGTACCCGGAGTCGGCCATGCCATCACCTCCAATGAAGCCTTCCACCTCGATCGCCTGCCGCGTTCAATTGTCATCGTTGGCGGCGGCTATATCGCCGTGGAGTTTGCCTGCATTTTCCGGGCTTTCGACGTGGCCACGACCCTAGTCTACCGCGGCCCTAAGATTCTGCGAGGCTTCGATGAAAACCTGCGCGACGCGTTGACGGAGGAGCTGCAGAAGCGCGGTATTGATGTCGTCTGCGGGGCTGAGATTGCGAAGATCGACAAGGGCTGGACCGAATTGACCGTGACTTTGAACAACGGCAGTACCATTGCTACCGGTCAGGTCATGTTCGCTACCGGCCGCAAGCCCAACACGGATGGCCTCGGTCTTGAGGCGATCGGAGTGAAGTTGGGTCCGAAGGGACAGATTGTCGTCGACGCGCAGTCTCGCTCGTCGGTAGCGCATATCTATGCGGTCGGCGATGTGACGGACCGCGTAAACCTCACCCCGGTTGCCATCCGCGAAGGACAGGCATTTGCCGACAGCTTGTTCGGTGACAAGCCGACCAAGGTCGACCATGAACATGTGCCGACAGCCGTGTTCTCGACCCCGGAAATCGGCACAGTCGGCCTTGCCGAGACCGCTGCACGCGAGCGCTACCCTAAGCTCGACATTTATAAGGCCCAGTTCAGACCCCTGAAGAACACGCTGTCGGGACGCGATGAGCGAATGCTAATGAAACTAATCGTGGATGCCGAGACCGATCGCGTGGTGGGCTGTCATGTGTTGGGGCCAGACGCCGCAGAAATCGTGCAGATGGCTGCCATCGCCTTGCGGCTCAAGGCCACCAAAGCCGACTTCGATGCGACGATGGCCCTGCACCCCACGGTGGCCGAGGAGTTGGTGACGATGCGGGAAAAATGGCAACCACCATCCGTGCAACCAGCCGGGCCCAAGCGACCACGCAAGAGGCGGACCGCCGATGAAGCGGCTTGAGCAGCGCATTGCCTTGGTGACCGGCGCAGGCGCCGGCATTGGGCGAGCCATCGCGCATGCTTGCGCCGCAGAAGGCGCCCGCGTCTATGTTGCCGATGTCGATGCAAGTTCGGCCGAGAGGGTGGCCGGCGAGTTGGCATCCGCCGGCGCGCAAGCCATCGCAGCCGACGTGTCACGCGGCCAGGACGTCACCGCCATGTTCCGGGCGGTGGAGAAGCGGGATGGTCGACTAGATGTCATCATCAATAATGCGGGGCTCACCGTCCGCGGCGATTTCAGGCACCTTACCGATGCCGACTGGGTAAAGATCCGGGAAGTGAACCTAGACGGGATAGTGCGTGTAGCGCGCGACGGTTTTGCTCTACTCAAGGCATCCGGCAGGGGTTCATTGGTGAATATCGCCTCGATCATGGCGCATCGCGGGTTGCGCGGACTGACGGCCTATTCGGCGACCAAAGGCGCGGTAACGGCGCTGACGCGCGGCCTCGCCGTCGAGTATGCAGCCTTCAACATCCGGGTAAATGCGCTCTGCCCAGGATTTGTCGAGACGGCACTGACGCGGCGTGCCTTACGCATTCCCGGCATTCGCGAGGCTTTGCTCGACAGCACGCCCTTGCGGCGCTTCGGTGAGCCGGAGGAAATTGCCAAGGCCGCGGTATTTCTGGCAAGCGACGATGCTTCCTACATCACCGGCGCAGAAATCGCCGTAGACGGGGGTATGGGCGCGGCTCTGTAACTGGACTCAACGCTGCGGCGCGGCTTTGGCCGTCATCTCCACGGCAGCGGCGCGTGCGGTGATGCGTTCACGGTGCAGCAAGTAGAGGCCAGTCAGGATCACAATGGCGGCGCCGGCGAGGGTCCATCGATCCGGAACCTGGCCGAACACGAAGTAGCCGGCCGTCGAGTGCGTGAGGAGGCTGATGTAGAGGAAGGGTGCGATGGTGGAGGCCGGCGCGTAACGGTGAGAAACAATAAACAGGTAATGGCCGAGACCGCCATAAAATCCCATCGACAACAGTAGACACCAAACCAGTGTATCGCGCGGCCATTGCCACTCCGCGATCGCGAATGGTGCCATGACAATGCTGCCTGCAAGCAGTGAATAGAACAGGGTGACCTCTGCTGGATCGTAGGAAGCGAGATAGCGCGTAACGAGACTGAACACGGCATAGCTCAGCATCCCGGCGAGGGAGAAGCCGAAAGCATAGTGCACGGCCGTCACGCCGGGCCGCAGAGCGACCAGAATGCCCGCAAAGCCAATGCCGATCGCAATGGCGCGGCGCCAGCCAATCCATTCGCCAAGGAAAGGTCCGGCCAGGATGGCGACCATCAAAGGGGTCAGAAATCCGATTGTCGTCGTTTGATCGAGACGCAGATGGCGCAGTGCTAGAAAATTGAAGGCCGTCGAAGATAGCAGCAGAAAGGAGCGGATGATCTGCACTTTGAGCTTGCTGGTCTGCAGGAGACGCGGGATGGCCAGCAACCCGAGCGCAACCACCATGGCGATGAACTGACCGAGAAAGCGCATCCACACCGCCTGCGACGCCGGCATTTGCACCACGGCAGCAAGGTATTTCGCCGTGGCATCAAGACAAGCGAACAAAATCCACGCGACGCACATGAGCACGATGGCTTTGAGCGGGTGATAGACCACGGGCGCGGAAGGAGAAGCAGATTGTGTCATCAGGCGGGAGGATTGAGAAGCGGCAATACAGTAAGCCGGTGAGCACGGAGTGCGCCCTGCGGCAAAAGGGTGTTTCAGCGGGATTGGGGTTGGTATGTGGCAAAAGCATGTCTCATACATGTGGTTCGGGCTTCGCGAGGGCGTCATCATCCCGGCGACACGAAAGCGCTTGCGCTCACAGCACAGGACAGCGGGCAGTACACAAAGGGCGGCGCGGCCCAAATCACTGCCAAATGAGCGCTGCCCCAAGCGGATCAGCAACGAAACGGCCGAAGGCGCACTTCCGCGCGTGCTTTCACCCCGTCAGGGTGGCAGGTCGACAAATAACCCCAGTGGGACGGTTCGGTCTCGGGGCGCCAGCCTATCTTGTCCTGCTGGACAGCGGCTATCCGCGTCGCCACGGCCGGCAACAAGGCCGCCGGCCGGTTTGGCGTCCTCCGAGCGGCAGGCATGTCAGCTCAAAAACATCCCCCACGGCTTTCAGGGTTTTGCGCAATAGCCTCACCACGCCAGAATAATTACACACTGACGCAGCTTGAGCCCACCCACCACCTGGCTGGCTCGCGGCTCGCACCTGGCGGAGATGGCATGACGCTCCTGATGAAGAAAGTGGCTGGTCTAGGACTAATGCTTTTGGGTGGGCTGACGGTCGCTCATGGCGGTTCCGCTGGTCAAATGTGGGAGGTTTTGGTCGGCCTATTGGTAATCATGATTGGCGCCGTTCTCCTAGCCATGAAGGTCGTGCATCGCAATATGCCGCAGGCAGGTCAACCTGACCGCTGACTGCCGCATGGATGCTGCGTTGGTATCCGTGCATGCCGCCTGCGGCAACCCATGAAATCGGCAATCGCCTTTGCTGGCAGATCCGGACCACAGGATGGCAAACAACTTAGAAGCGCAAGCGATCGCCACTCTCGCGCTCCTTTAGTTCCCACCAGCCGCGACTGCCGACGGGATGGGCGTTCAAGTCTTGCTCGAAGTACTCACCGCGATCGTATGCCCTTGCATTGCGCAGCTGACGCTGGGTCGCGGATGGATATTTTTGGGAGTAACTGTCGTAGTGGCGACGCTGCTTCTTATGGCTCCCGGCCTCGGCACCACCGATGCCAGCAAAGGTGGCGATGAGGCTCGCCGAAACCATGGCAACGATGATCGTGCGCATCAAAGGCTCTCCTCGCGATGCTGTCAGATGGTAATCCAGACGCTGATGCGCAACGCGGGGCAGTCGGCCCTGGATGGCCGACCGTCCGCTAGCTTCCGGGCGCCTCGTGGTCCACAGATGCTTTACAGAGCGCCTTAGCTCCTTGACAGTTTGCTGCCTCGCCTGGCAACCCGCGCGTCACCGGCCGGTATTGGTTTGACTAGCGCATAGAGCATCGGCTTCGCACAATGCTATCGAGCCGCCACGCGACCAGAGTAGGATTAAGCCCCATCCGATCGGTGATGTTCTCGCCGACTATGCCGATGGATGTTTGAAGTGATCCGTCTGTGCACATTGCGACGGATGGCTCTCTGACCTCGCAGCCACACAAAGAGTGCTGCTCGATAGCCTGGAGCCCTCTCAGCGAACCATGCGGCCAACAGGAACTCTTTCTCGACCGTCGGCATTGCGTAAGCCAGCTAGTACTGGCTTGGGTGCGGCAATCCACCGTTCCCCGCGCCGAGCGTCTCCGCGAAGACTTGGCGGTTCACTGCCCAGATCGCCGCTTGGGTTCGATTTTTGACCTGAATTTTTCGAAGTATGGCCTTCACGTGAACCTTCACGGTAGCCTCGGTGATCTTCAGCTGATAGGCGATCACCTTGTTCGGCGCACCCAGCACTAGGCTATTCAGGATTGCAGACTCCCGGTCGGACAGCTGAAGCCTTGGTTCGGCCTGCTTCTGAGTGTCCGGCGGCGGCACTCATCGATTGCGGGAGTTACCGCGGTTTCGATGCAGGCACGAGTACAACAATGCCCAAGCAGCTGCTTCAGAATGGAGACCGAGATCACGGGTGCTCCCAGCATCACGAGCTCAAGTTCCTTGACCAGGGTAGATGTCTCGATGTTCTCGTCAACAAAGCTGGTTGCGCCCAACTCGAGTGCGGTCCTCACATTGCCACGTTGGCTTGCATCTCCGACTACCACGATGTGCGCGTCGGGGAGGATCGCCTTCGTCGTGCTCAGGGCTTCGGCGAGATTGCTATTCTCGCGAACACCGATGAGGACTAGGACCTGCTCGCCGGCGCCAGATATTGTGATGGGCACTTCCTCAATGCTTGAGGCACTGCACGCTGTCTCGAAGGGGCTCTTCGCCAAGATGCTAATGAGACCTTCACGGAAGATCCTGTTCGGATGTACGACAACGCTTACAATGGAAGGCATCTCGGATGGACCTATGAGCGTTAGTGGAACGCACATCATCGTACTTTAGCGGGCAACCAAGCGAAATTAGAAACGAGCGTCACGCGAAGCTTTACTAAGGCTGAATTAGCACGCGCTATGGACTTCACTATGGGACTTCGAGCAATCTTCGAATGGACTTTGGTCGGAATATCATCAACGCATCCGTGAAATCCCTCAGAAGCGCAGTAGGAAAACTCTTAGAGAGGACGAACCAAGCGTTCCCTCCTCAGTTTTCCTCGGCAATCGCCTCAGTAGTTACCCGATAATGCCACGCACACACGCATGCGGCCCACGTCGAGCGCAACCGAACGGATCTCTGAAGAGTCCGCATAAAGACATCACGACCGGCGGCAAGGCACTGGCGTGGGCGAGTTGGTGAAAGCTCGGCCGAACGCGATCGGCTTCCTTTACGCTTGTGGTACCGCCGCTGGCGCGCGACATCAGCCGGGCGGAGGGATGCCAACGTGCTCGATGAGCTCGTTACCGAACTGCCGGGCAGTCAGGCGCACCGCTGTGGCGCTGCACATTGAAGCCGGTAACGACGGAACCACCACCAATGTCAGGGTGCTCGAGCCGGGCGGCCCAGGGCTTAATCAGCCAATAGCGCTTGGCGGAATTCGGCTGACTGTCTGCCACCGGCAAAGCTGACCTGGTGTCGTCGACCATCGCCACAAACTCAAATATTGATACTGAGAGCGGGAAAAGTGCGTGACGCTTCTATTTCCTCCTCAGTGGTGAACGCATCTTCTAGGGTACGCAATCGCCTTCTCTGCAGGGCCTTGAATTCCCGCCAGCTGCCTTACTGTCGGCGCCACGTTCCGCAAGTCGGTACCCATTCACAGTTTTCCGAATGCCTCTACAACATTACGTCAAAAGTGGCCAATCGCTACCTGAACAGCCCACCGAATTAAGGGCCGATAGGTGCGCTCCTCATCTCACATCTAGTTAACGATCAGGCTGCATTGTGCGTGGAATGGCTCGCCGAAAGACGACAGCAGATCGCTGGTTGCCTTGAGGTGACCAATAGGTAGTACCTCATCTCGTTTTCGGCGTTTACCCGGATGGCTGGGCGGCTGTTTCCTGCGCTAAATCTTCACTGCGCGGCGGCCCAAGACAAGGTCTTCCACGCACTTAAGACAGATCATTCACGTCTTGGCAGAGGCAGGAACGGGGGACGTGCAGGGCAGCCCATGGGACGCAGATCATGAAACATCCCATCACTGGGACGCGAGGCATCACGGCGATGCGAGCGGCAGGCATCTTGATCGGCATATTGGCATAATGCCACTATGGGTCAGGCATCGAGATGCACATTCACACATATGCCGGTGAGAAATAATCGTGCGCGCCGACGACGTTCATCATCGGGCATTGGAGCAGCCGAAATATTCGGCGCCGCCGAGCACGTGGATAGTTGTGAACAGTCAGCCACACCGAGAGCATATCGCTCTCGAGAACTTAGCCCGGCAGGCGTTCCAAGCCTACTGCCCAATGATGCGCACACGCGTGCGACACGCCCGACGCACGCTGGACGTGTTGAGACCACTATTCCCCGGCTATCTGTTCGTGCGCGTGAACCCCGATCTGCAGCGCTGGCGGCCGATCCTCGCGACCTACGGCGTCCGGAAGCTGGTGTGCTGCGGCGATCGCCCAGGATTCCTAGACGAAGGCTTCGTCGAGGGCCTCAAGTCGCGCGAAATAGGCGGCGCTATCGTGCGTCCGGCAAGTTCCTATGAGGCGGGTCAGCAGGTGAAGATGGTTGGCGGCGCCTTCGATGGCCTCATCGCCACCATCCTCGAGTGCGATGAAAAGGATCGCCTCGTCGTGTTGATGGACCTGCTAAACCGGCCAACGAAGGTCAGAGTGGACGCGCGTTGCGTTACTCCTGCCCAGGCGCGGACCCCTAACGCGAATCTATACCGTTGACGGGACCGCGCGTTCTGGTCGACACGCCAGCCGCTCTGGAAGTTGGACAGGTAGTGAGGGCCGCAATGCGTTAGAAAGCAGCTTCGAATCGATCTCTGAATAGTGCCCGCGCGACATGCGATCAGGTAGCAGCTCATTGCGTGCAATTCCGACTTGCTTTGAAGGCATTCGCAAGTCCCCCTCGCCAACTCCTAGCTGGGATGATCCTGCCAAGTGTACGACCCAGCTGCCCTAGCAGGCCGCCTACGCCGCACCCTGATAAGGAACTCTGCCAACGCGAAAGTGACCACGCCGATAAAAACTCCCGTCGAGCTGAACAGGAAGTCTGCAAACTGAGAATTGCGTCCCGTATATCTCTGCAGATATTCTAGAAGTGCGGCGGTTGTGAGCAGGAGCGCGATGCTACGGGGTAGCCCAAGCTCGTTGTAGCCTAAGGCCACGATGACCGCTGTTGCCGCGTAGGCGAACACGTGCTCAATGTGCCCACCCAATGCCGTTCGGATCACTGTCGGTGCTGGCCACAGCGATACAACCGCGAGTGTCGCAACGCAGATCCACGCCGCAAGGCGCATTATTTTCAATCGCGACGGCATCTCCAATCTTTCGAATTATCACCGCAATCTGAAAGTTTTCGTAATCCCGTGACGACCACCGCCCCCGGAGAGGCAGAGATTCGAGCTGATTGGCCCTCTTATCCGCCCCGGCGGGCCGTCCGTCACGATGAATGATGAGGCTCTCGGCACGTGACTTGAGGAAACAGACGTCAGAGCCGAATAGTCGGCATGTTCCTGATGAGGTGTCTCGCGATCAGGATCTGCCAGATTTCGGTAGGATCAGCGCACCTTAGCTTTGATTTTCTGCTTCAATCCCCTTGGAAGCAAGGAAGTGACCACCCGCTTCGGGCGGCGCCGAATGAAGTTGAAAATATGCGGCACCAACGATCGAAGCGTTACATCGGCGATGTCCGTTCTTGGCCAAACGCCGTAGGTGGATGGTGCGCCGAAGCCCAAGAATTTGAACAGCCACTGGTCAGCGAAGAGGCTGGGATCAAACAGCGAGGGGTTCACGATGATCGTCTCGCCGTCATTCATAGCCGCGTCGACCTGGAAAAACACGCTCTTGCGAACGTAATCGCGGCGCTTGACCGGTTTAGCACGGTGAATGCCGTAGGTATTGTAGATCACCAGCGTGCCAGCGGGGCCGGCGAACCTGACGATTTCGTCGCCATGGTTCTTGGTGATGTATTCGTCCGAGTAGTCGTTGAAACCCCGCTCGCTGGACCACTTGTGAGAACCCCGGATATATTGGAATTCACCGTCGACCACGTCCTCACAGTAGAAGATGAAAATAAGGCCAGGAATTTCGGCGAAGCCCCTCGCCGTCTTGTTGTCGGTGTGCCATTGCATGTGATGGCCGCCATAAGTTTCATAATAGCGCAGGGCCTTAAGGCGGCAACCACCGGGAAAGTAGGAGGTCAATGCGTTCTTGAGCTTCTGGCTGGTAATAAACGATACAAAGGTACGCGACGCAGCGAGAAGGTTGACGAAATAGTACTGTGTGTCCGAGTAAACGCCGGTTAGGCCATTGCGATTGAGGTAGAAACGATGAGCTTCGACGTCAGCCTTTATGGCTTCGACGAACTTACGGCTAAAGCATCCCTCGACCTTGATGAAACCGTTCTCATGCAGTGCTTCGGAAATCTCCTGGGTTGACGGAAAATTACGGATTTCCTCGCTGTCGCTCACCGAAATCATCGACCTAGATTCCGACTTGGCCTGACGCTTGGCCGTTGCGACATGCTTGGCAATTTCTTCTATTTGGGTTGGCATAGTTGCCTCCTTTCAGGGGAAAAAAGATGGGAATTGATCATCGAGCGCACGATTAGGTCGAGGCAACCGCGAGCCATTGCCTGAGGTTCAATCGGCGTATGGTTGGCGCGGTCGCCGACGGACCTGTTGCAACAGGTTTCAACGCAAGGTGAGCCTCATATATTGTCGAGGATCGTGGACAAGCTCTGGGCATAGGCATCAGGAGTGAGGGCGGCGATCCGACGCTGGCCGCGCTCAATCAATTGCCGCCGCAGATCCGGCGATTTCAGCAACCGGAACATGCTCTCGGCGATATCGTCCACCGAGAATGGATTGAACAGCAACCCTGCAGCACCGACCTGCTCTGGCAGTGCCACCACGTTTGAGGCGCATACTGCGGTCCCCAGGGAAAACGCCTCGTAGATGGGGAGGCTAATGCTCTCAAACAGGGTCGGTACCGCGACTATGGTGGCGCCTTGGTAGAGAGCCGCGAGATCCGTTTGATCAATGTGGCCAACGTGAAAGATGCGCTCCGCGATATTGAGCTTTTGCGCCCTTTGCATCACCTTGGCATAATCGACTCGCTTCTGGCCGGTCAAAACGAGTCCGCATTTCGGGAAGCAATTGGTTACCTTAGCGAAGGCCTCGATGAGTCGGAGATGGTTCTTGTGCGGCCAAAACTGCGCTGGATAAAAGATATAGACGTCCGGCAAATTGAACTTTGCGCGAAGTGCGGACGCGCTGGCGGCATCCAACTTTGCACGGCTGAGACTCGAAATGGGCGGGGCGGGTATTACAGCGATCCTGGCTGCCGGGACATCGAAGTACCGAACAATATCGGTCTTAACGTAGCTCGATTCGCAAATGATCTGTTTTGCACGCGATGTCAGCAGCCAATTCGTAGCGTGCCTCCAACCGCGCGTGATGAGGCTGAAGTGCTCAGGGAAATGCTTTTCCTGCAGGTCGTGCAGCGTGAAGGCGAACGGCCGACGCGTCGCCAACAATATGGTCGCGTAGACCGGGGCAATCACCTTATCCACTGCCTCGAACGGGTCCTTTTGAAGAAGGCAGCCAATTGCCAGATTTGGGGTGCTGGCCAGCTCCACCACCGGCAATCCCAGCCCATCATAGTTTTGATTGCCGGCCGTCGTATAAATCGTCAGGCCATAAGCATCGACCGGCAGCCGCCGAAGGGTCTCTATCATGGACAGCGTATAAGAGAGCGTGCCGCCATTGCGTTGCTGCGCAACCGCGAGGATACCGATCCTAGTCAATAGCGTGGACTTCAATTCTGCGACTGGAGGCAAACTGCTTCGATCTGCTTCTTCAGGTATTGTAAGTTTTGCTTCGACAGGAAGTTCATCTTTCCAAGCCCCATACCTATTCGGTCGTAGAGCCACTGCGCATTCGGGTATGAGCCTTCATAGTTAGACTGGGTGCGCGCCATATCGGCTGCGGGCAGCCAACTTTTCCAACCGGCACCGCGAAACAGGGACAGGGAATTGATGAGCTCGTAATTCGCATGCCATACCGAAATGCCTCGATCATAAAGGGCGTTCTTGAAGTCAATCTTGGAGCGACGAAGCAGCGCCTCGTCGATTCTGAGAGTGACTTGAGTGAAGGCGCAGGTGCTGGGGTCCTCGGCGTTGCCGAGTGCGAGGTCGAGTCCATCGATGCGAGAAATGAATTCCGCGAAATCCGCTACGGCTGCGCGAAGGGATGCAAGATGTTGCGGATAGCCTTTCAATTGCTCGTGTGCGATGGCGGCAACTATCTCCGACATGCGCCCGTTCCATGCCGGACACAGTGTGTCGCGAACACCGAACTCGATGGTGCGGTCGCCCCAGTGTCGCATGGCGCGAAGTTCGCGTGCGAGGGCATCGTCTGCGGTCACAATCATGCCCCCTTCGCCGGCCTGGATCGGCTTTTGCAGGCCGAACGAAAAGACGCCAACACGACCGAAAGAGCCTGCCATGCGACCGCCGATACTGGCGCCGAGCGACAGGCAGGTGTCCTCAATAACGGGGAGGCGGTGACGCGCCGCGAGCTGGAGAACGCCCACCATGTCCTCCGTATTTCCCCACAAATGCGTTGCGATCAGCGCGCGGCTGCGGGGACCGATCCATTGCTCTACGGATGCGTGGTCAAGCATGAAGGTCCGCTCCGAGCAGTCGGTGAATACCGGCGTGCAGGACGCCGCCATTACGGCCAAAGCTGTTGCTGAGCATGTATCCACCTGGTGGATAACCTCATCACCGGGTTTCAGTCCTAGGGCGCGGATCGACATCTGGAGCGCCATTCCCCCGGTATTGACGGCAATGGCGTGGGGTACTCCGACATACTCGGCAAATGCGGCTTCCAGACGCTCGTGCGCGAGCGGCTTGCCCGCGGCCATGTTCCACTGCGATCCGCGAATCACCCGCGCTGCCGCTGCGACTTCGCCAGCCAGAGGTTTCGGATAAACGCCCAGGCGATCTCCAAGATAGCGCCGTCCAAGCGACACGACCCGGCCCCCGGTCTCAGGAAAACGTTCTCGCAACCGGTTTACGTAAGGGATTAGATTGTTCAGCATCATATGGAGAAGGCCCAATTCATTACCAACACCTCGACTTTGTCGCATACCAATCCGGGTGCGTTCGGCATCGGCTACACGGCCTCTCGGTCGAGCGGCCGCTGCGCGGCAGAACGGCGTCGCGCTTCGCGGGGCTGAGAGAGATCGGCGATGAGCCGCGCCCAGCGCGCGACGGCAGCTCCTTTATCGAATTCCGCCTCGAACGCGCGCCGGGCTTCGATGCCCATGCGCCGGGTAAGTGCGGGCTCACGCGACAATGCGAGGACGTTGTGTGCCAGTGTCGCGCCAGCGCCGGCGGCGACCGTCCAACCGCACTTGTGACGGGTGAGGAGGTGTGCGATCTCACCCTTCTTGTCGCCGATGAAGAGGGTTGGCCGGCCGGCAGCAAGGATGCTGTAGATCTTGCTCGGCACGATGAGGCCTTCGAGCTCCGGCCTAAGCGAGACAAGATGGACATCGGCAGCGGACATGCTTTCGGCCAGGCGCTCGCGCGGCTGATAGGGTCGGAACGCGACCGACCTTAGCCCGCGTCGCCGCACCTCCGCTTGAAACCTGTCAGAAAGCACGCCGCCACCGACGAACAGCCAGACAAGCTCGCGCCTTTGATCGCCTTCGGCGGCGGTCTGCGGACCAGCGTGCCGCTCGATCCGCTCGATGGCATCGAGCAGCGTCTCGTAGTCGTGGGCACGGCCGAGGTTTCCGGAGTAACCGACTACAAAAGCATTCTGGAGTCCCCATTCGCACCTGAGTCGATTTTCAGAATGCTCCAGCGGCCTGATCAGCTCGCCGTCGGCCCAGTTGGCGATCACGCGAATGCGGTGCGCCGCCACACCCAAGGCCGAAAGTCGGTCAGCCATACGCGCGCCGAGCGCAACGTTCATGCTGGCGCCATGAAGCGAACCCGTTCTGAGTGAGTGCATTATGCGGTAGGCGACGCGAAAGAGCGGGCCACGCCCCACGCCTACGGCCTGCGCCACCTCCGGGAAGATGTCCTGCAGCCAGTTGATAAGTATGGCTCCGCGCCAACGCGTGAGGGGCGCAGCAAGGACCGAGAGCATGGGTGGATCGGTCTTGGCGATGACGATGTCGCCGGAGTGGATGAGCGCCCATGTCGTCCAGGCTGCGGACGCATAGAACGTCGCGTAGTCGATCGCGCGGCCCATCAGGTTGTGCCGGCCGAAGCGTGAAGTCCAGACGCGATGCACCTCGACTCCTCGGATCGTCTCCCGCACCGGCAATCGCGCATCCGGTACGTCGTAGCGCTGGCGGCTGCTGATGACGTGGACACTCTCGCCGCGATCGGCAAGCGCGAACGCCAGATCCGAAAGCATCTGGCTGGTGGCCGAATGATCAGGATGGAAGTAGCGGTTGAGGAAGACGAGACGCATGTTCCTTAACATCAACAAAAACGTTCCCATGCGGGCAAGGCCGCTGGGCGGCGGCACGGTCGGCTGCCTACCCGCATCGCCTTACGTCGCGGCGTCGGCACGCTCTCCGGAGCAGAAAGTGCGTCGCGCTCCACTAAGCGAACCGACCGCATGCTGGATTGCATTCATCAATTATCCCGCGGCGGGCGGCCGCTGCCCTTCAATACGATTGGACGCGATTGCCCGCGATATGCACGAGCGTCGTACTTCGTCCCTGCATAGCGACGGGATATCGGTCCTTGCCGCAAGCCACGTCCGCACGCGTCGTTGCGCCCTCGACCTGCCAGGGATTGATCGCAAGCACGAGGCATTCGTCCTCGCTCACGAGAAGCCGGCGAACAAGCGGCCTTTTTTCTTTCCAGGCCACATGTGCGGGCTCATCGATCACGAGCTTCGCACGCCCAATTTTCTCGGACAGGCGCGAGATGCGTTCGAGGTTTTTCATATATAGTGGCAGTGTCTCATAGGGCGGGTGTCTCCGCGCTTCATTCGGGGCTCATAGCCCCACAGCACTACGCCACGCGCTCCGCTGAAGAACGGGACAACAGCCATCGCCTCGACCAGGTATGGATCGACTTCGCGGTTTCCTAGCGCCTGGTTTGAACTCGTGATAGCGCAACCATTCATAAGCATAAACAGGCTTGTTGCCGAGTTCGCGCGTGCGCGTGTAGTTCTCTTCAACATTCGCGGCCATGTAGAAGATCGAGTTGGGTCGATCATAAAACACATAGATGCTTGCGACATAGAAATCGACGTGCGGGTCGATGTATTGCCAAAGCCGCCAGTCGGTACGATGCTTCCCATCGATTTGGGCTGCGTTGTCGTCGGCGATGCCCCAATAGTCGCGGTTAAACGGCTGGGGCCCATAGATCCCCACGCGCGTGCCATTATATCTCTCCCTAGTCCATTTCAGGGGAAGCCAGAACCAGCTCGCCCACTCGCGGAAGTAGGCCTCCTCGAACGTAGCAAGGTCCTTCGCCCCCGACGCATCGCGCACCGTTTTGTCCGACCAAGCCTTGGTGGCATCCTCCTCAAAGTCAAATTCGATATCATGGACATAAGTGCCGGTGCTTGGGTGCTGGTCAATGTTGCGCCTTATGACCCGTTCGAAAAATGGTGGCTTGTTCCACGGATTCCTGTTGCCCTGGCCCAGGAAGGTGTTGATATTTGCCCTTTGATTGCCGGGATAATCCGCATATGTGCCGACCTCGGTTAGGGGTAAAAACCCATGTGCCTCGGCGTGTTGCTGATTGTTTGCGTTACCCGTATACACTCTCCAATAGACGCCCAGACCACCACGCATTGTGATTGTGGGGAGCTCATCCCAGGCCTTTTTGGCTGCTGCTCGCGTGTAGTTAGAAGCCAGACCTAGGAAAATTGCTCCGAAGGCGGCTACCCCGAGAACTGCGCGAAGTATCGTTAACGAACTCAGATGCATCATAGGTTGGCCCTTAAAGCTGACTGTTGGGGTTCGCGATCGAGAATTGGGCACTTTGCGCCGCGGACTGTGGTTCACGATTTAGCGAGTATGGCGTGGATCATGTCGTTGGCGACAGAAACCCGGTATCCGGAATCTTTGAGGCGTGCGACCACCTCATCGGCGGTTGGATAGCCGTCTTCGCCAGTGAAGTCTCGCGCATCGTCGATTAGTATGGCGTGGTGGTGACGTGCGAGGCGCTTGATGGCATCGAGTTCCGCATAGATGGGCACGTAACCTAATCCCAGCGTCGCCCCCCCGCTGTAGTGCGCGTCGAGCCAGAGAATTGTCGGCTCCTTGACCTCATCGAGGACCCGCACGATCTCAACACCGCTGTCGCCCAAGATGACGCGGACACTTGGATCATGCGCGAACTCTTCTTGCAGCGGTCTGGCCAATGCCGGCGCAATCTCGATAGAGGCGATGAGGTCAAAGCGTCCGCGCAGTGCACGGATCGTATCACCCAGATAGCTTCCGGTCTCGACAAGTACTTTGGCGCCAACTCGGTCAGCCAGATAGAGAATCGCTGCGAGCTTAACGTCGTGCGGAGGCGGCGCAGGACGTCCTCTTGCCCACCATGTTCGCATTTGGCGGCGCGTGTATATGGGCCGCAGGTATTCATGCACCAGCCAACTGCGGCGCAGCCGACGATAAAATGAAGAAGTGCGGATTGAAGTCGGGATCATGCAATGATTGGTTCGATGGATGAGGAACTGGCCCGTTCAGATGCCTAGGGTCGACGATCCTAATCGTTGCCCGCTTCGGACCGGATGTTGCGGCGGTACTTACCGACCGCGTAGAGAACCATGACCCTGGGCAGCAACATTGACGAAGCGCGAACAACGCAGCAGCCCAACATCCTCAAGGGTGCCGCCGTGCTAGCCACTATATCAAGACCAAGCCTTGCGGTGACCGCCGAAAGGCACTTGACAGCGTCTGCGCGCGACGGCCTGTGCGCTTGCGGTCGCGGCGGAAGAAAGCCTCCGGCGCGGTAGAACAAAAGAAATGATCTGGTCGATTGTGCTTCAGCTTCACACTGTGCCCCAGCTTGGCAATCTCACGCGCCCAATAATGCGCACTGCCGCAGGCCTCCATGCCGACCAGACACGGCGCCATCTTGGCGAACGCCAACACCTCCTTGCGCCTCATCAGAAACGTGCGTCCTTATGCTGCGCACGAACCCCTTTATTCAGCATTGCGTACCTTGCCAGGTTTGACCGCCAGAAAGCTGTACATGCGGCCGGGGGTCTTTCGATGCTTGACAAGCCAAACGCCGATGTTCGCCACGACGTCATCAGGCAGCACTCTGCGCAGCAGGCGCCCTGGTCGCGTTGTGAGAACCTTCTGGCGCAACACTTGGGGCGTATTTGGAAAGGCGTTGATGATCGAGTCGTAGGGTCCAAGTTCAACGAGAATATCAAGGCAGCAGCTACCGATTGAGGCGCGATAGTCAGGCAGAGTGAATGCGTTCTCGCCGCCGTAAAGCTGGTGATCAACTTGAGATTCCAAGAAAGCTCGCAGGCTATCGCCGTAGTTGTCGACGACGTGCTCCCGGCACGCTAACAGCACACCACTTGGCCGTAAAACACGAGCAAGCTCAGCTAGCATGCGCGGCAACTGCCGTGCATGATGCAGTCCTTGCCGAACATAGACGACGTCGAAGCTGCTGGCTTCGAACGGAAGCGCTTCCCCCCAGGCGTCGACGATTTTCGCACTAAGGCCGGTCGCGCGCAGGACATAATCTATGGCGCCCCGCCCCACGCGTGGAGAGGGGTCAGGCTCGACGCTCGTCACATCAAATCCAGCGCGTGCAAAGGCATAGGTCGCGATCCCGTTACCACCTGGCATGTCGAGTAGAGAACGCGCTCCTGGCGCAAAACGTGCGACAAGCTTGAGCACCTCAGAAAATTCAGCGCTGGCAGCGAAACGCTCGCAGTTAGCCACCAAGTCGCCGGTCAGATAGGAGTTGAAGATCAGCTCCTGGTGCTCCGGATCGCTACGCAAAATGTCGATGGCCTCGTCCCAGGAATACCTAAACTGTGATATGTCATTCCGTTGCATCGTCGAAGCGTTCTTGAATTGATGCCTGGGTTACTGTTGATAACGACGTTGCCGATCGGCGCCGGTTCTGTGTCGAAGCCGAGCTAACCGAAGTCGTCTCAAGATCAACGCCGATAAGGCGTCGGCCGGTGGGGTTGAAGGTCCCGAAAAAGAGGTCGTGTCCTTGTAGGACGCATCGGCAGCAACGAGAGTGGCGACGCGATGGGTCAGGGGCTGACGGGTCTTGAGCGCAACGATAGGCGCTATTCTGCCAGGGGCCGTGTTAAGCGCCGTCCCGGCACATCCTTGGCTGTCTGCGCGGCCGAGGTATTGGCGTCTGCCCGACCCCGTGCGCGTAGGTGTGTGCGCCGCTCGAGGGTCAATCCGTCGAGTGCCTGTTCCACTGCGGCGCAGATGTAGTCGACCTTCTCCCGGCTCAGGGCCACAAACGTGGGCAGGTTGATGCCGCGGGGCGAGACGCGGTGCGCGACCGGTGTGTTCGCACTTGGATACATGGGCATATCGGAGACTGGATAAAAGTAGGGTCGCGAGTCAACGTCGCGGGCGCGCAAGTCGGCCATCAGGCTTTGGCGGGAGGATTCGTTCATGCCATCGACCTCCAGGCATACCATCCAATAGGCATTCGCTGCCCACGTCGCTTCGCAGTTCAACCGGAGTTCGGCGCGGTGGCCGAGACCCGCTCGATACCACTCCATGATCTCCCGGCGCCGACGACTGAACTCATCGATGCGCGTCAACTGTGCCATGCCGAGAGCAGCCTGCAGGTTCGTCATGCGGTAGTTGTAACCTATCTCCCCATGCCAATAGCGCCTGTTTGGGTGCATCGCATGATCACGCAGGCGCTTCGCAGTTTGGCAGAGCACTTCGTCGTCGGTCGTGATCATGCCGCCCTCACCAGTCGTGATAATTTTGTTGCCATAAAAACTGAATACCCCACATCGCCCGAGAGACCCAACCCGCCTGCCCTTGTACTCGGCCCCATGCGCCTCGGCTGCATCCTCGATGACAACTAGGTCATTCTTGCTCGCAATCATGTTGATAGCGTCCATCGCCGCGGGATGACCGTACAGATGTACCGGAATGATGGCTCGAGTGCGTGGGGTGATCGCACGTTCTACAGCCCCCGGATCAAGGCAAAGCGTCTCTGGATCGATGTCGACCATAACCGGCCGTGCACCGGTATAGGCAACTGCATTGGCTGTCGCGATAAAGGTGAGATCGGGTATGATTACTTCGTCGCCAGGTCCAATGCCGACAGCAAGCAGTGCCAGGTGGAGGCCAGTCGTGCCGTTGCTAACGGTCAGCGCGTATTTCGTCCCGCAATACTCGGCAAAGCTCCGCTCGAAATCCTCAATGTATGGCCCCAGCGAAGAGACCCATCCCGACTTAACGGCGTCGGTCACATAGGAAATCTCCATCTCCGAAATGGAGGGTTGAGAAATCGGTATGAGCGACGTCATATGGCTGTCTCCGACGACCTCAACTGCAGTGGATCAAGAAATACCAGCCTGCTGTGGCGCGCTCAAAAATGCTCGGCCACGAGGCGCTGGAAGCTTGCCCATTGCGCTGCTTTGCTGTAGCGCGTTCTTATCATGTCGTGGCCGGCAGCGACGACACAGCGGCACCCCTCAAAATTGCCGAGGCTGTCCCCAATGAGCTCAATGGCGTGCCTAGGGCTGCGGTAGGTCCTGATAGTTTCTCCATCGACCATACCTGCCGGGTAGTTTCCCTCATCCGACAGCAGAAGTGTTCGCGCGCCGAGCGCCTCCCAACAGCGCATGTTGCCGCGGTCGTTGCCCGCCATGTCGATAGCGCCGTTGAGCACGATCTTGCTGCGCGCAAGGAGCTCATAGTAGGCGCGGCCGAAAACTGGTTCCTTGGCCACGGCACGAATTCTTTCCGGCCGGCAATATTGGCGCAGCGGACCGAGCAAACCCAGCGGCGTCTCCGCTATCCTGTTCAACCGCGAACGGGCGAGCGCGAACACGACCCTGTGCTTGCCGTTCAGAGCAGCGACGGCTTCCAACACCGCTACGCGTTTGCTGTGGTACTGCGAGTAACCCCCGACGAACAGCACATCGATATCGCGCTGCTCATTTTGAGCGTAGGTATCGAGTGCAGGATCGTGCGCCGGTGCGAAGTAGGCAGCGCGTAAACCTCGGGAACGAAGGACCTCCAGAATCGAGGGGAAGTTATTGACCATCAAATAGCCAGTCCAATCCATGCGCGTCGCCGGGGCGGCATGCCAACCGATCCTCGCCCGAACCGAGCCGGGCAGCCGTCGAGCGAAGCGGTCATCGAAGTTGTCGAGATCTAAATTGTAGAACACCTCTGCCTTATGCGCCTCGATCTGTGCCAGCAGAATATCTTCAAGGGTGGCTCGCTCCGGCAGCCCGTTTTCACGTGCCCAAGTTCGCTGCAGTTCTGCGTTGTCACCCTGCGTATAGAAGGCGTGTTCCTCGCCGGCGAGCACCGGTCCAAGGTGTGCGCAGCGTCATAAGCGTAGCGGTGGAAGGCCGCAAGCTTCCTCGCAAACGTCGTCTCGATTGACATGAGCTTTTTTAAGGTACGCCCATACCGGCGTCCTGCCGAGATGTTCTGAAAGAGACGCAATTTTATTTGCTCCCAGAATTCGCGTGCGGGCCTGCAAAGCGTTGACGGGGTCTGCTCATTGCGCGTGGTCTTCCGCAAAAGATAGATCCAGCGATTCCGGACAAAAAAAACACGATGAACTCGATGGTCTCGTCAAACGATCAGCCATCTATCCGGTGCGCGGAGAGCAACACGGCGAGCTCCAATCCACAGTGCTGCGAAAGCAAGGACAAATACAAAGATCCTGAACGAAACCGTGATGCTGGTCATGGGCGAACCCCAAATATGTCGAAATCAGCGCCGCGATGGGATATTCCTAGACCGCAAACGCTGCAGCCCACGCCGTCATGTCGAGAAACCAGCGGGGCGGTCGACTTTCCAGTGCCGACCGACAGTATGCCATCGCAGTTTTCATGTTTAGATCGTTTCTGGCGAGGCACGCTGAATGATGCACTGGCAGAACGCCGCGCCGATATCCGCCGCCGTCTCGCATTCGGGCTCGAGATCGATGGCGCCGCTTGCCTGCAGGGTGCGCACGGTGCGCTGCCCCGGAAAGCACAGGCGCGGCACCTGGCCGAGATAGGAGCCCCAGCGGCTGAACCCGGAGCCTGAGGAGATCAGGACGCGCGCATCAGACATGGCGAGCATGTCGGTGATTGCCTCTCGGTACGGCGAGCGCGTAACGCGCGCCAGTGTCAGCAGCTGCGCGAGCTCGCCATCCATGCAGTCCGAATAGACGACCCCTGGCATCTCGACGTCGAGCATCTTGCGTAGTCCGGTCAGCATCTCGATGTACCAAGTGATCGGCAGCCGATGATTGTGCCGCCCGCTCTTCAGCACGTCGATGCTCCCCGGCGACGAGAAGTCTCCGCCGCGGACATGTATTGCGATCTGCGGTTCACGTGGCGGTGGCGGAATGAAGCGCGGCCTCGTCATTTCACACAGGGCCTCACGCACAACTGCGCTCGCTCCGACAATCTCGTGAAAGTGTTTGCGCTCATTGTCGGCCGGCGAGTTCCGGAACACAACGACCGTATCACGCGCGGGCACCCAGCCGGCTTCCGGCAACTCCGTTTCGGCACTCAGCTTCTGAGCCAGCGCCAGAAGCCGGGCACGGCGCAGCCCCCCGACCTGTCGGCCCGTGCGAAAGGGGCGAAAGTAGAAGCGCTTGTCACGCTCGCGCCTCAGATACGGGCCGACACGCAGCCGCAGCCAGCGCGGTGCGATTACCGGCTCACCCCGGTCATGGCACCATACGACACAGCGTCCCCAGGCTAATAACCCGTGGCCCAGGCCGAAACGGCCCACGTCCGCGTAGCCGTACAGCTTGCCCACCATGTCGCCGGATCCGCTAACGGCTTTGGAAGCTCTCGATCACGGAGACCACGTGATCGAGCCGCGCTTCCGTCATCTCGGGGAAGATCGGTAGCGACAGGATGCGCGATTGATTGTGATCGGCCATAGAAAAGTCCTCCTCCGTAGGCTTGCAGGACAGGCAGGGCGATCGGACAGTGGGCATCGCGCTCCTCGTGACGCACCGCGTAGAGGTGAAAGACGTGGCTCCAGTCGGGCACGATGTGTGGCACGATGAGATCGTCACAGGCTGCGAGACGCTCGTTGTACCCCTCGGCAATGGATGCCGCGGATCGCGGGCTGCGAGCCATCGAGACGGCTGTTGATCCCTCGATCTGATGCTCGCCCTTCGCGAGCCCACGGTGACGATGGCCATGCGACGCGCAGATACGCGTAGTTGGTGACAATTGCGCCGGCATCCCGCATCGCGCCACTTGCCCGGATAGAACAAGAAGATCCCGGCACGCCGAAGTGGCGACGGTGCGACCCTTCTAGGTGCCGAGGTGTGCTTGCGCGCAATCCTCGATCAGGCTCACCAGAACCCTTGCGGCTCGAGTTCCGCAAATTTCATGCATTTAGCTAATCCCTGAAATTCAAGTCGGGATTTCTGGCGCCATCGTCGCCACTGACGCGCCCTTGCTGTCACGAAGACTGCATTGCTCCGCGAAACAAATACCCACGAACCCGTCGGCTACGGGCAAGGACGCCTTCGACGATCCGGCCGAGGTAGACGAAGAATGTCCATAGGTATTGCTGGTTCGCGTACTCGTAATGCGATACCTCGGGCGCGTCCATCAGGGCCTCGAGCTCGCTGGAGGAGATGGCCAACTTCTTCGCCACGAACTTGATCTCGCGCTGTGCCTCGCCTTGAGATAAAGCGGGAAGAGCGACTTTTTCGAGTGCTTTCTCGCGTGTGAGCTGACCCGAGACGATGAGGCTTGACAAGTGCATCCGGCGCTTATCGAAGCCAAGTTTCCTCGGCAGATAAATGTCCTGGTAGAACTTCGTCCAGCGCGACTCGCTGTGCTTTGGACCGTAGTCGGCCCAGCCGTACACGGCGGACAGCTCTGCCTTCGCCTGTTCTTTGTCATAGTTGAAGTAGTTCAGAGGTCTGGCAAAACGGACCGTCTTGGCGATGCGGGTATTCCAGGCATACGCTGGCAGGCTCATGGTCGGAAAGGTTTCGAGCTCGACGCTGCCGAAGCGCTTGTGGATGTCGCGCAAATGGCTGAGGTCCGTTTGACTAACGGCAAGGCCCGGAATACCCACCGACTCGGAGGTCAAATTCATGCCACTCAGGAGCCAGCCAATACCAAGTTCCGCCGGAATGGTGTGAAGAATTGCTGCAATCGCATGATCCTGGGGGATGTCCTGGTTAAAGACCGAGGACCTGAGAAAGGCGAGCTGCAGATCGCGCATCTCGGCCCACTCGATGACATGCGTGTACAAATCGATGTCAAGCCCACGCACGATCGTCTCTATGTTGCGAACGGCGGCCTCCGAGTTCCAGCCGGTATCAACATGTACGGCGAGTAGTCTGAGGCCATATTTAGTCCGGAGAAGATGAGCAAGGTAGGCGCTATCGATGCCCCCGCTCAGCCCGACCACGGCGTCGTAGCGCTTGCCCCGCCCATCCCGCTTCAGCGTCTCCACCAGGTTGCGCATGCGTTTTTCGCCCTCCTCGCGGAGAAAGAGGGAGTTCGTAATGAGGGGTTGCGCCGTCTTGCAGCAGCTGCACTGGCCACTCTCATCGAATGTAATGATCGGGTGGAACGAATCCATCACGCAGGCCGTGCAGACCCTACGTCTTGCGCTCATGATTTTACCCATGGGCTTGCATCGCAGTGAGGACCTGGCTGTCGCTAGGATAGGAGACGAGCACCGCACGCAAGCGACCGATGAAACAAAAGGCACTGCCGGAGGCTGCCGCCGACGCGCCGGCAGCAAGCGCCTCGACCAAGTGAATTAGCTCCCCCGCCCCGCCGGCAGCAATCGTAGGCACCGAGACGCTCGAGCTGACTAGCCGTATCAGCTCGACATCCATGCCGTTCCTTGCGCCATCGCGATCAACCGACTGTAGTAAGATCTCGCCTGCCCCAGCGTTTTGGGCTCGCAATGCGAGGCCTGTCGGGCCAATATTCAGAAGGCTATTGCCTGAGCGCACCACACAACGAGCGGCATCGCCGCGGCCTTTGACGTCAACGCAAGCGACAAGAGCCTGGGATCCGAGTTCCTTCGCGATCGAATGCATCACAGTGTCATCGAGAGACGAGGTCCCCACGACAAATTTTTCTATGCCTGCCCTACTCAACTTGTGGCACTGCTCGATGTTAGTAATGCCCCCACCATAGGTCAACGGCATGAAACATTCGGAGGCAAGCTCGCCGAGGAAGCCAACATCCGGTGAGCGCTGATCGACGGTAGCATCGATATCGAGGAGGCACAGCTCGTCCACCTCCTTCTCATTGAATAGGCGGACCACATTGAAGGGATCGCCGATGTACGTCCTTTCGCCGAAGCTCACCGTCTTAACCAGTCGGCGGCGCCGGTCGAGGAGCAGGATCGGAATCAGCCGTCGGCGAAGTCTAGGCATGCCGGGCGTAGTCCATGAGGAGCCGCATTCCGAACCGATGGCTCTTTTCCGGATGGAACTGCACGCCAAAAATGTTGCCCTGGGCGACTGCACAACATATGTTCTCACCGAAACTGATCGCCGCGGCAACGGTTGACGGATCGCTACAGTAGAGCGCGTAGCTGTGCACGAAATAGAACCGCTCCGCTGCTGATCTACACGAGAACAGGGGTGTGTCTCTTGCGACATCGACCTCGGCCCACCCGACGTGGGGGACCTTTAGGTCGGAACCGACAGGCGGAGAGAGCCGCTTAGCACTCGCATCGACCCACCCGAGGCCTTGCTCCACCCCCTCTTCGCTCGATTTCCCGAGGATTTGCATCCCGAGACAGACACCCAGAATAGGGATTTTGCGATGAAGAGCGGCCTCGCTCAGCGCATCGATCAACCTGCGCGCTCTCAGCTCGCGCATTGCCAGATCGAAGGCGCCGACGCCCGGAAGTATGACGCTTTCGGCTAACGCGATACTGGCTGACGTATCTGCCACGCTACAATCGATCCTTAAAAAATCAAGCATATTGACCAGAGAGCCGATATTGCCCACCCCGTAGTCCACGATCGTAATCCGTCGAAGACGCGCCATGCGAAACTATTACCTTGATACATTCTTGATGTTTGAAAGCCTGCTCATGAGTAAGGCTGCCCAGCTAGATGATGTCGGCTGCCGGCTTGGCCGATACTGGGGGCCAAAGCAGATTGAATGAGCTTTTGATGACGGGTGCAAGCGAGACGGCAAGAAAGACGGTTCCGGCTGCCATACCAATCAATCCCGAGCCGGTCCCGGAAATTGCGTATTGAACCAGTGTCAGGACGGCCGTCCAGCTAACAAGTCGGAGTATGAGGGTCCCGATCTCCTGCCAGATCGACCCGAGCAGCCGAAGGACAACCACGAGCCGCACGATATTTGTAAGCATCCCCACTATCGAGAGCGCCGCCACCAACCCGACGGCATCCAATCCGAAGCGCGGCCCGCTCAAGGCGATGCCGATTAGAACTAGATCCGATACCACCTGCATGACAACTCCGACCTGTTGCCGACCAAGAACATCGAATATGCGGTCGAGCCAGCCGGTAAGAAGGGTCGAGGCAGCCACAAACATGATCCACCATGCGAACTCGGCCAGATGCGGCCACTGGTCGCCGAGCGCCGTGAAGACAAAGGGCTCGAGCCAAACAATGCCGAATGCCAGCGCCGGGGCGAGGACCTCGACGAGCAGCAGGAGAACACGGTTGACCCGCTCCCTCAGCCGCACACGATCGTCGAGCTGCGCACCATAGGCGAGCACCACCTGCCGGAGAGCCTGGGACAACATCGCAGAAGGGGCTGTCACGACCTGCCTGGCAACGTAGAATGCGCCCAGCACTCCGAGCGAGTAGCTGCCCGCGAGCGCAAGCTGGAGGACGCGCTCAGACAGACCGGC
>CAWFZX010000039.1:0-46270 GCA_963820375.1 uncultured Alphaproteobacteria bacterium
ACCCTTGGCAGGGAACAGACCGGCGGGCCGCACGGCGAGCACCACCGCCATCAGTACATAGATCGACATGGAGGCGAGCGCCGGCCCAATGGTCCGCGCCGTACCGGATGCCAGGAACAAGCGCAAGCCGTCGGTCATGAACGAGCGGCCCAGCGTGTCGATGACACCGACCAGAATGGCAGCGATAAACGCGCCGCGGATCGATCCAATGCCACCGATGACAATGACGACGAACGCCAAGATAAGGATCTGGTCGCCCATCCCGGGTTCAACCGACAGGATCGGTGCCACCATCACGCCGGCAAAGCCGGCCAGCATGGCACCGAAGCCGAACACGACCATGAACAGCCGCTTGATGTCGACGCCCAGTGCGGACACCATCGACGCGTCGGTAGCGCCGGCGCGCACCAGCATGCCAATCCGCGTCGAAGTGACGAACAGGTAAAGGCCGATCGCCACCAGCAGGCCGGCGGCGATGATAGCGAAGCGGTAGACCGGATAGCGCAGTCCGTCCATCAACGGCACCGATCCGGACAAGACTTCCGGAATCGGCAAATTGAGCGGCGCCGCACCCCAAATGACTTTAACGCCCTGATTGAGCAGCATGATGATGCCGAAGGTCGCCAGGACCTGTTCCAGGTGGTCACGCTCATAAAGGTGCCGGAAGATCAGGACCTCGAGGATTAGGCCGAACAGCAAAGATGCAAGCAGGGCAAGCAGGACGCTGGCAAAAAAACTTCCCGTCAACCGGTAAAACATCACCGCTAGGTAGGCACCCAGCATGTACTGCACGCCATGAGCAAGGTTGATGAAATCCATCACCCCGAAGACCAGGGTCAATCCGGCCGCCACCAGAAACAGCAGGATGCCGAGTTGTAGTCCGTTGAAGAGCTGGACGACAAACAGCGAGGCGGACATGGGTAAGGCTCTTATCTCGGTGTCCGATGGTGCTCGCCTCGGATTGAGCCCGCAGGCCCGAGCCCGGATGGCAACCGCTACTTTAGCGGACACTCGGCAGCGTAACTGTCGGCGGCATTGCTGAAGACCTTCTGCACGATCTGTGTCTGGAATTTGCCATCGGCACGTTTGGCTACCTGCACCAGGTAGAAATCTTGTACTGGAAAGCCGTTGTTGGCGAACTTGAAAGCCCCGCGCACGGACTTGAAATTCGCCTTTTTGAGCGCCGCGCGCAGCAGCTCCTTGTCAGCAAGCTGGCCGCCCACGGCACTGACGGCGCTGCCGATCAATTGCGCCGCGTCATAGGCCTGCATAGCGTAGCTGCCAGGCACGTAGCCGTACTCCTTCTCGAAGTCGGCAACGAACCGCTTGTTCTCCGGCGTGTCGGTATCGGGCGCCCATGTCATGCCGGAGTAGAAGCCGACTGCCGCATCCTGCTGGGCAGGCAGCGTCGATTCATCGACCGTGAATACCGACAGGAATGGAATCGCATCTAAGCCGGCCTGACGAAATTGTTTGACAAGGTTCACGCCCATGCCCCCTGGCATGAACACAAAGAAGGCATCCGGCTTGGCGCTGGCGATCTTCGCCAGTTCGGCCGAGAAGTCGAGTTGGCCCAGAGGAGTATAGACCTCGTCGGCGATCTCACCTTTGAAATGCTTCTTGAAGCCGCCGATCATGTCCTTGCCGGCTTGATAGTTGGGCGCCAGCAGAAAGGCTTTTTTGTAACCTTTGTCCTGCGCGTACTTGCCAAGCACCTCCGGCGGCTGGTCGTTCTGATAGGAGGTGGAAAAGAAGAAGGCGCTGCAGCCCTTGCCGGCGAGTGGCGATGGTCCGGCGTTCGGGCTGATCAGGAACACACTGGCTTCGGTGACAGGTTTGTGGATCGCCAGCAGGATGTTGGAAAATACTGGTCCGACCACGAAGTCGACCTTGTCGCGCTCGATCAACTGCTTGACCTTGCCAACCGCCACGTCGGGCTTCAACTCGTCGTCCTGGACGATGACATTTGTGGTTAGCCCGCCAAGCTTGCCGCCGGCGTGCTTGACGCCGAGATTAAAGCCGTCGCGCAGCTGTCCCCCCAAAACCGCCTGAGGGCCGGACAGCACCGCCATAATGCCGATTTTAAGTTCTTGGGCCTGCACCGGACCGACGAGGAAGAAGGCGCCCGCCAACAGGCCGGCACCGCTGCGCCAAATCGTCGTTGTCATGTGCGTCTTCCCCTGATCAATCGCGGTGCTGTTAGCTATTGCTCACATTTTCCGCTGCCTGCCAGCCCGGCAACTTTACGGGCTCGGCGTGGCGCCGGCAACGTCGCGCCGCCGCGTCGTGCTAACCCAACACCGCCTGCGGGGGCGCACGATTGCCACGATGCGCAGGGCTGGCGCGGCGTGAAGGGTGGGCCAATTGGCAGCCGTGCACTGCCGCCAGGCCCGCGGTAGTGCGAGCTGGCCGCGCTCACCCTTTTTGCTGCTATCGCTGGATGGTGCCGAGCTTCCTGGTTGGCTCGGAACTGCCGATGGCAGAGCGAGGGTGCGTGCGCTGACCGGAACGTGGGAGTGGCGGGGAAGGCGGCTTTACTGCGACACCAAGGTGCCTTCTCGCAGTTGTAACAGATCGAGAAACTCTCGAAGGCGGCTCTCCTGATGGCCTATCAAATGCCAGGGCTCCGCCAGCATGCCTTCCACCATGACCTTGGCTTCATGCCAATCTCCATGCAGGCAGGCATGCACGAAATCTGCGCGGGCGCGAGTGCCTGCACAGTGGCCGGAAATGATCTCGGCGATCACGGGTGCAAGTTCATAGACACTTTGCATGGCAACCTCGTCAAAACGGCAGCGCGGCCTCGCTGCGGACAACCAGCAAAATGGGATTACGTTCCGCATCGAAACTGCGCGTTGGCCGAGGCTGTTAGGGGCGCAAGCTCAGGCGCCGAGATGCGGGGGTGCCGGGCCCCGGGCCGCAAGCAAGCGAGATCTTCCGCACCCGCAGGGATCGCTCGGCAAAGCCACAGGCTAAGGTCGCCCCTGCCGCCGCAGTGCCGTTGCCGTCCCGCCTCGTCGTTGTTCGTCACACGCGAGAATGGGCCGATCGCCTTGGCGGTCGGCGGGGGGCGAGCTGCCGCGAATTCCGGCCGCTGTCGTGGCGGGACAGCGGCCAGGCGCACGGCAGCTAGGGGTCAAGGAGCGCCGCCAAGCGGCGCCCCCATTCCCTCAGCGTCCCTCATAGGTGATGGTCCAGATCACGCCCGACTTCGGAACCGTGTAGAACTGCGGGGTCATCTGGAAGTCGGTGAACACCTCACCGTAGTCGATGACGTACATGGTACGGCCGTCGTTGCTGAACACGACCTTGTTGGGCCGCTCCAGGCCACCGCGGTTCTCCGGCTTTTGATAGGCGTTCGGACCGGGTTCGATGTTCTGCGCGAAGGCCGACCATTTGACGCCCGTCGGCTCGAGGAACTCAATGCGCAGCACCAACGGCCAGGTCGGCACCAGGCTCTCTGGGCCCGTGTCGAGAATGCCGTAGACAGCGCCGAACAAATTGTTGTCGGCGCCGAAATTGCGCGCACTCCACGAGATGCCATCGATCGGATTGTTGGTGTCCCATTCCAGGATGGGATTGATGTATCCGTTCGGGTTCGGGTTTGCGGCAATCAGCGGCACGCCGCGCACGCCGTCGACGTGGACCTGGAACTTGTAGGGCACCATCTTCGGCACGAACGGCTTGTCACCGAGGTAGAGCTGCGGCAAGGGCCGGTCGACCGCATTGCCGCGGTAGGCTTGCCAGGCGAAGCGCTTGTTGGTGACGAACCCGAAACCTTCCTTGTCCGGAAAGCCGGCATCTTGCCCCTGTTGGGTGACGATAAAGATCTTCTCAGGGGCATTGGCGATGCGTCGGTGGCCCAGGTCGTTGGCTCCATTGTCGGTCACCGCGAGTGCGTTGGCCCACTTGGTGCCGGCCGGACCGAAGGCAACGCCGGCTTGGTTGCGGAAGCCCATGGCATAAACTTCCATCTTTTCGTGCGGGTAGATGCCATCCGTGCCCTGATCCGTCATCTTGACGCGCATCACCGAGCCGCCGCACGGCACTTGCTTTTTGATGATCATGCCGGGTTTGGCCGCAACGCCGACCGGCAGCAAGGCTCCCGTCATGCGGCCGTCGGAGGACCGAACGTTCAATCCGGTGTGCTCAATGTCGCGGCACACTGGATCGTGCGGGGTGGTGCCATGGCCGTCCTGATGCTTGACCCAGAATGGGTCGTTGGGGATGTCGGTCCAGCCATGATTGTCGGGATCGGCAAAGCCACTGTTGCTGGGCAGGCCAAGGGCAAAATAGATATAGCCATCCTTGCAGGTGATGCCGCCGTTGCGGTGATCGCCGTTGAACAAGTCCTTGACGATCAGCTTGGGCTGGGCGTTGACATTGTCCATTTCCCAGATCTTTTCGCCGTATTCGGGAATGTAGGTCTTTCCGTTCTCAGCACAGTAGCCGATCTCGTTCATCACGGTCGTGAAGGTGCCCTTGCCGACTTCACGCAGAAGTTTGCCATCCTTGTCGAAGATTTTGACGTGCGCGGGCTCGATCTTGTCGGGTTCAGGGCTGCCGAGCAGAACGCCCGAGATTGCCACCCAGAGGTTGCCGTCCTTGTCGACCGTCGCGGAGGAGGGCGTATCGAGCCCGGCCTTGAATACGCCCACTTTGTAACCGGGCGGCACCTTGACTTTGCTGGGGTCGGGCTTCACTGGTTCCCGTTTTATCCACTCGCCGGTGGCCGCTTTTTGGGCCATCGCCGCAGGTGCCAGGCAAACCGCTGCTGCGGTAGTCAGTAAGATGCGCAGGAAGACTTTCACGGCTTTCCTCCTTAGATCTCTGGTTGTCGACGTTCCCGCGATTTTCCCCCATTCCTTGCTGCACGTGCCGATTGGATGTCGATCCGATCCCCATTGGCGCCAGTATCGACGTCAACCTGCACAATCCCAGTGTACGCCTTAAGACGATCCCTGCGAAGCGATTAGTAGGACGGAAATGTCCTTACGTAGGCAATGACGTCGGCGATGTCGTCCGGTGAGAGGGTGCCCTTGAAGGAAGGCATGTAGCCGCTCTTGCCAAAAGCGGGACCACCTTCGGTGATGATGCTAGTCACATAGCCATCATCGAGCAGCTCGGTATGGCCCTTCTTGTTGAGGGCGCCAACGTGGGGCATGAAATTCTTGCCGCCGCCGCGGCCGTCGGTACCGTGGCAGCCCGAGCAGTAGCGCTGGTACATCGGCTCACCGCGCTTTGGGTCTCCGGCCGACGCTGGAGCGCAGGCCATGAGCAAGCAAACGGCGGCAAGCGGCAAGGTGCGCCACAGGCACGCTTTGCAGTTGCCACCTCCTCGCATGCGTCAGGTTCTCCCGTTGCTATCGTCGTATCAACCAGTGAGTTGCCGGATTTGCCCCGACCGCGGCAGGACATGGTTCGCGCCTTGACCCCATATCTGCCACGATCTCCATTTCAGCGCAGCCGTCGCGATCGTGCACCCGCCGCCAGGCGAGGCCAAGCCTGATGTCAGCTTTAGCACAAAGACGGTCAAAACTATGTCGCGAGCGTTGCCATCGAAGGCTGGCACCACGCGCCGCCCGAGATCCGGCGGTGGCGTGCGGGCGAGACCGTTGCCTCCAGGCGGAATCGGCCTGCCGTTGCGCCACGGTGCAGGCGTGGCTGTCGCTTGCTCCTAGCGCCAGGGTTGTGTGCCGCAGAGGCCTACTTGAGGGGCTGAATGCGCCCGCGCATCGGCAGGCGCAGGGCAGCTGGGCCGGGATCGGCAAAGCGGGGAGCAAGATAGTTGGCGGGGTAAGGCGCTGCGACAAAAGCGGGTGGCATGGGGACGGGATAGTACACGCCTACCGGTGGATAGCTCCAGCCGTTCGCACTCCAGCTTGGGCCCGTGGTGTGGTCATAGATGTAGGCCGGTGGCGGTGGGTAGAAGGCAGGCGGCTGACAATTGCATCGGTCCCACCACGCCAACACACTGGTGCTGCCGGCGCCGGTGAGCGCCAATGCCAAGGCTATTTGCCAAACGGAGCGGGGCATGTGGGGCTCGGTGGTGACAGGCCAGGCACAGCATGGCCAAGGCGATGCTGACGTTCAAGCCGCGGCCCGTTTCAGCCTTAACGCGCACAAGCCAATCGCGCTCAGCGTTAATCCTGCCGCAGGGGCGCCATAGGGCGCTGGTACAACTATTGGCGGTTGCCAAGTTCGCTGTTGACCGCGCCGGCGACGGCTACAATATGTAGTGGAGTTGCTGCGTAATAGGACTAGACATGGCACCCCGGTCCAATTGGAAGGGCTACCTTAAGCTCTCCCTTGTCTCTGCCTCGATCGCCATCTACCCGGCGACGTCCTCCGCCGAAAAGGTTCGGTTTAATACCTTGAACCGCGCCACCGGCAACCGCCTCAAGCGTCAGATGATCGACAGCGAGACCGGTGACGTCGTTGAGAGCGAAGACCAGGTGAAAGGGTATGCTGTCGGCAAGGATCAGTATGTGGTCGTCGAGGACGAGGAGCTTGCCAGCATCGCCATCGACAGCACGCGCACGGTCGACATCGAGCGCTTCGTGCCGAAGGCGTCAATCGACGACCGCTATCGCGACGCACCTTATTATCTGGCGCCGGAGGATCAGGTCGGGCAGGAGGCATTTGCTGTCATTCGCGACGCAATGAAAAAAAAGAAGATGGTGGGCATTGCCCGGGTGGTCATGGCGCGGCGCGAGCGCATTATGATGCTGGAGCCGTTCGGCAAGGGACTGATGGCAACCACGCTGCTCTATCCCTATGAGATCCGCAGCGAAGAGTCGGTGTTCGAGGAAATCCCGGAGCTGAAGCTGCCCGACCAGATGGTTGGCCTGGCCGAGGAGATCATCGACCGCATGACGGGCAAGTTCGAGCCCGACAAGTTCGAGGATCGCTATGAGAACGCCATGATCGAGCTCATTCGCTCCAAGCAGGCAGGCCTGCCTGCCAAGGTCGAGAAGGCGCCCGCGCGCGCGGCCAACGTGGTCAACCTGATGGATGCATTGCGGCGCAGCGTCGAAGGCGATCAGGGCGGCAAGCGCAAGAAGGCCGCGCCGGCGAAGCGAGCGGCCGCGCAGACGTCGGCCCCTGCCAAGCGCAAGGCAAAGGGCTGATGCCCGAGCGACCGCCAGGCTCGGTGCGCCGGCGGATCGAGTTCGACGCTGCGACCTGGCAGGCCCTGCATCGGCTTTCGCTCGACAGCATGAAATCCGTTCAGGAGCTTGCGGACGAAGCCTTCCGCGACCTGCTTAAAAAGCACCGTCGGCCGACGACGCTCAAAGAAATGCTGCGCGACAGCGTGCGCATGCAGCCTGCCAACGATCCTCCCTTCCCCCGACGCCGCTCGCCAAGGCGAAAGTGAGGTCGAGCGGTGCCGTGGCCGTGGCCGATTGCCATGCTCGCCGCGCGCTCTTTCCCCGCACGCAAAGGCGCCAGGATGGCTCGACGGCCTAGCCGGCACCGCGCGAGGGTCGCGCGGCACCACCGGGCAAAATGGTAAAATTGCAGTGCGGCGCCAAGCGGGCGCACTTTTGACCTCGAGCCGGCAGGGATGCTGTTGGTTTTGGAACCGGCTTTGTGATTGCGCCGTTTCGTCCGTATGGACAACACCCTACCAGGTCAGCGGCACGGTGGCGGCGAGGCGATCTGGCCATTGCGGCTGGGGCGTCCAGGTCTAGACCCAAATTGGAGGCCATGCCCATGGGCGAAGCCAAGCAAAAGAAAGTCGACAAGTCGCTGGATATGACTTTTCCCGCGAGCGATCCGCCGGCGTCGGGCAAGTCCACTGGCACGGAACCACCGACGCGACCGACGAACCGCCAGGCGCCGCTTGTCAGCAAAGAGCAGATCGAGGCCGCTGCCGGTCCCGATCGCCCAGAGCGCGGACGCCGGCCACGCAAGCGCCATCGTGGCGTTGGGCGAGACGGCATGCGAAGTGGCGAGGAGACAGGCAAGGTCGGCAAACACGAGGGTCTCGGCCGCAAAGGCGTCGATTGAGGTCGGCGGCGCGGACGTGTTGGGCACGACGGGGCCGGGCCACTGGCCAGGGTTGGTAGGCCAACCTCATTACTGCGGACGCGCGGCGCTTTTCCACAGGACCGATGGGAGGATCCGGGAAGATAGCGGGTGTCCCAGCGTTATTGGATGAGAGTTGCGTACCCGTTTTGCCAGGGCCCCGTTTTCAGGGAGAGTGCTCGTGCACATTGTGCGCTCGTTCCTTATTGTTTTCGGGTTTGCTGCCATTTTCTTCGGCCTGACCCTCATGGGTGCGCTGATGACCAGCGCCGTGCGCGGCCAGTTTTAAGGTTTCCCGTCGCACCACAGGCGCGCCTCCGCCCTCGCCTGCCGCTCCGTCGTGCACTCTGAGGTGTTCTCGGGCGCCTGCGCCGTCGGCGCGGCGCCAACGCTCCCGCGACGATCGGGCCGGGCATCGGGCCAACCCTCACGGCGCGAGCCCACACGGGCAGAGGAGAGAGAGCTCAAAGTCGCGAGAGCTCGCCTCGTTGATGGAGAAGGGTGGCCGTACATGCGCGCCAGCAGCTTCTCGAATTGCGTCTGGGGGGCATGCGTTCAGCGATGCCCATGTCGGGCGTCGTACAAAGGCCAGGGGAGGCAGATGCGGTCGGCACCAATGCGAGGCGCCATTATACCCTTGAGGCCGATAGCCGCAGGCTGCGGGCATCATCCAAACGAGGGGTGTGACGGCGGGCGCGCCAACCCAGCGGATTTTGCATGATCACTGATCAATTTTCCCCAATCGCGGCACCCCTTGTGCAACCTCCGGCTGCGCAGGGCGTTGAGGGAGTTAGCAGGAGGCGTATGTCATGCGCGGCGCTCGAATACTCGGTCTGTTGGCCCTGCTTTGCTCTGGGCTGCCCGTCTCGGCACAGGAACTCGCCGAGATCGGTAATCTCACCTGCAGCCTGGCCGAACAGAGCGGCTCTCCGGACAGCGAAGCCGGCATCGGTCAGGCCCGCGACATGCTGTGCACCTTCAAGCCGGCTGCCCGGGGCGCGGAGGAAACCTACACGGGAACACTGCAAAGTGCCGGTGACGAACGGCCCTTCGACAGAGGTGTCTTGATGTGGACGGTAAGGGGGCCGGCGTCGACCGAGATCCAACCGGGATTGTTGCAGCAGTCGTTTGCTGTGGACGCGGCGGCAGCCGCCAACAAGGTTGCCCCACTGGTCGGCGAAAAGACGCCGATCGTCCTGCAGGCTGCAAAAAAGGAAATGCAGCAGGTGCCCGATGCGGATTCGGCAAAGCCAACGACCGTGATCATCTCGATCGTGCTCAAGCTGAAATCCAGTCCCGCCTGAACGGTGCTGCGCCCCCGTGGATGCATGTTGCCGCTGGCTAGCCGCAGGACGCGGCCCCCCTTTGCCGCTAGGGCGCCCGGCGTTTAGCCTTCGGCGCGCCGACCTCGTCCTCGGCCCACGTCAGTCCCTTATAGTTGAAGCCCTCCTCGATTGTGGGCTTGACGATCTTGAAGTAGGGGGAGAGGTCGAAGTCCGCCGGCGCATAAAGGCTGTGGTGGCGAATGTGCAGGATCTGACTGCGCTGAAAACGCGTCACACCGCGCTCGGCGCTTTGGCGGCGTTCCACCCGAGGCAGGATCGGATATCGCACCCGGCCGAAAGCTTCCGCGATCAGGGTCGAGCAGATGGCGCGCGTGGGCTCTCCCGAGCCAAGTGCGATCATGCGCCGGCGCCAGCGGGCCGGAATAGGAGGCTCGGGCAGCAGGTAGCGCAGGAGATCCACAATGTTGCGCATGTCGTATTGGGTGCCGAGCCGCGACACCATGTAGGCGAGGACCTCCTCGCGATCGGCCTCGGTGAGGCCGATCGGACGGCAGATGCGGGTGTGGAAACGATCGTATTTGGACAGTGGCGCCGAGATGCAGCCTTCGCCCAAATTGACTTCGATCAACACGTGCGGCTCCGTGCCGTCGCTCGGCAGCTCAAACCAGTCGCCGACATAAATGGCCGCATGCGACCAGGTAGACTGGGTCAGGTATTTGATGGTCGTCGAGAGCTTGCTGCCGCCGGCGACCAACAGAACGTCGGCGGGACGCAGCACGCGCCGCAACGCAACAGGGTTCGATGGCACGTACGGTTCCTGGCCGGAAACCTCGCGCCGAAGCCGTTCGCCGAGCTTGCGGCCGAACCAGTCCAGGAACGAATCGAAAGCCGTCATGGGGCAATTATCGCACGGAGCCACCTGGCTGGTCTGCGGCCGATTCGGCACGAGCCCGTGGCCAACGCGACGCGGCCTTGCTCGATGCGTCCGTGCCGCGGCGTGTGGGCGACGCCTTTGATCCGCTGAAGGGTGGCGCGGCCCGGCACCGGCGCGTGTCGGGCCAAGGCCAAACGGTAGCGCAGACGGCAGCCGGTTTCGCCACCGCCGCATGTTGCTGCTAGCCGCGCGGACGCGCCGCCACTCGGTTGGCCCAACCTCTGCACGCACTGTGGCCGGCAATGTGACCGAGCATTGGCTGCCGCCCGATAGCTCAGGGCGACTGTCGCCGCTTCCAGCCTGCGCGCCCGGGGGCTCGTTTTGGCGGGGGGCGAGGGGGTCGGCTACGACCGGCTGCTGCGAGCAGTGTCCCGCGACGGGCGTGCCCGCGCTGTGCCTCGAGCAGCCGCAACTCGCTGGCGCTGACGCGCCCCAAGCGGCTAAAGTGCCGGCTTGGATCGTGGCGAGGTAAGGATCGTGATCAAGTGGATTGCCATCAGCGCGGCCAGTCTTGTCGGACTGCTGCCGCATGCAGCCTCGTCGCAAGCACCGGCGGTCAAGCAGGAGGAAGCGCTCATGTCGCAACAAGTCAAAGCCGAGCTGGCGCCGACAGGCGTGTTGCGTGCGGGCATCAACTTGTCGAATTTTCTGCTGGTAACCGGCAAGACCGCTGCCGGTGATCCGGTTGGCGTGGCGCCCGACATGGCCAGCGAAATCGCCAGGCGGCTGGGTGTCCCCGTGCAATACGTGACCTACAAGACGCCCGGCGAATTGGCCGACATGGCGGACACGGGCGCGTGGGATATCGGCCTGATCGGCGCCGAGCCGCAGCGCGCGGAGAAGATTGCCTTCACACCGGCCTATGTGGAGATCGAGGCGACCTATCTGGTGCCGGCAGGCTCGACACTAAGATCGATCGCCGATGTTGACAGGCCGGGGGTGCGGATCGCTGTCACGGGACGCAGCGCCTATGGCCTCTGGCTCGATCGCAACATCAAGCAGGCCGAACTGGTGAAATCGGGTACGCTCGACAGCGCCTACGAACAGTTCGTCGCAGACAAGCTCGACGCGCTGGCCGGTCTGCGGCCACGTTTGCTGTCGGATGTGGAAAAATTACCCGGCTCGCGTATCCTCGATGGCCAGTTCACGGCCGTGCAGCAGGCGGTTGGAACGGCGCGGCGGAATGCACAGGCTGCCGAATACCTGCGCAACTTCATTGCCGAGGTGAAAGCATCCGGATTTGTCGGCGGGCTGATCGACAAGCATAAGGTGCGCGGCCTTTCCGTGGCACCGCCCGCATAAGGCCCGATCGCCACGCATCCGGAGCCGCGGGTGACTGCCTCTGGCGGCCTTGCGCGGCACGGGCGGCGTCCTCCTGCCTCGCCTCGCCCGAGCGGTCCCGCGGCAACGACCCTTGTGGGTCGACCGGCTGTCGGATGGGCCAATGCCTGGCGATTGCCAGGGACGGCAGCGATTGCTGCTGCAGGCGGCTTGAGCCCGGCCAGGCTTCGCGCCCGGAAAGCCTTGTCGATGCGACCGTTCCTGCCTCGCTGCGCCAGGGTCCCCCTGATTTCGACCGCGCCTCTTTTTAGGGCGTGTCCCGAGCCCTTGCCTGCTCGATTGGAGGGTCAGCGAGGCCTCCCCGGCATGGAGCCCGCGCGCGGACGACCCAGCCGAGCCCTGGAGTTTGCCTCCACTTTCGGCTCGCCGGCCCCCGGAAGTCAGCACCCAACAGGCCTGCCGCGCCCACGAAAGGCCGCGCGGCCTACCCAATCCCGCCCAGATTACGATCTACATCAAACGCTTAAGGCTAGTGGGGGCAAGACGGGCCGCCCCGTAGAGCAAGGACGCATGTGCGTGTATTGCCGGTCGCGGATCAGCTGGGTGCTTGCGCTGTCGGTCGTCGTGTCTTGGTTTGTAGGCACGGCGTTTGCGGCCGATGCGATCACCACCGTGGAGGTTGTGGGCAACCGCACGGTCGGCGCCGAATCGATCCGTAGCCACCTGCGCGCAGGTCGTGCCGGCAACATCAGCGCCGCCCAGATCGACGAGGCCTTAAAGTCCCTCTTTGCCACCGGATTTTTCGCCGACGTGCGCATTGACCGCCGGGGTGCGAAACTGCTGATCAGCGTGAAGGAAAACCCCGTCATTGCCAAAATTGGCTTCCAAGGCAATGTCAACGCCGATAAGTCCAAGCTCGAACCGCTTCTTGGGCTCAAAGCCCAGGCGCGCTACACGGCGGCCAAAGCGCATGCCGACGCCCTCAAGGTTCGTGATTTCTACCGCAGCCAGGGAAGGTTGACGACCGAGGTCGAGGCGAAGGTGAGCACGCGCCCCGATGAACAGGTCGAGGTTACATTTGCCGTCACGGAGGGCAACGTCACCAAGATCGACAATATTGTCTTCACCGGCAACCGAACGTTCAGCGACCGCGAGCTGCGCGACGTCATCACCACCAGTCAATCCGGCTGGTTCGACATTCTCAAGACGGCGGCCTTCTACGATCCCGAGCGCATCAAGCAGGATCGCGATCTGCTGCGGCAGTTCTATCACAAGAACGGCTTTCCCGATGTTCGGGTGGTGACGGCGGACGCGGTCAAGAACGAGCAGGGCACCGGCTATTCGATCAGCTTTACGATCGAGGAGGGCGAGCGCTACACCTTCGGGCCGACCACCATCCAATCGAGCATCGGCAAAGTCGACACGGCCTCGCTGCAGTCCACCGTCACCATCAAGCCCGGCTCTACCTACAACGTGGAGCAGGTGGATAAATCGGTCGAGCGGATGACGCTGAGCCTGAGTGATCAAGGGCACGCGTCCGCCAACGTCCGCATGGTGCCCAAGCGCGACGAGGCGAGCCGCACGATCAGTATGGCGATCGAGGTGCAGGAGGGAACGCCGATTTATGTTGAGCGGATTGAGGTCGTCGGTAACACGCAAACCAAGGATTTCGTCATCCGCCGCGAACTGCGCTTCGTCGAGGGCGATCGGATCAACGCATTCATCCTCGAGAGAGCGCGCAAGCGCATTCAGGCGCTGGGCTTCTTCAAGAAAGTGACCCTGAAAAAGAAGACGGGCGCGAGCCACGACCGCGTCGTCGTCACTGTGGTGGTGATCGAGGACGATTCGCGCAACCTGGCCTTCGGGGCGGGCTATTCGACCTCGGAAGGTATTGTCGGCGACATATCGGTCAGCGAGCGCAATCTGCTGGGCAACGGTCAGGCCCTGCGCGTGAAGCTGGCGGGCAGTGCCACGCGGCTCCAGGCCGAACTCGGCTTTACCGAGCCGCGCCTGCTCGGCAGCAACTTCGCTGGCGGTTTCGACCTCTTCTACAAGGATACCGATTACACCACGCAATCGTCATTTAAAACTCAGAAGGCCGGTGCTGGCCTGCGACTGGGCTATCAGATCACGGACGAGTGGTCGGGTAGCGTGAACTACACGTTCGCGCGCAATACCATCTATGACGTTGGTGCCAATGCCTCTGCCGCCATCAAGGAGGCCGTGCCGGGCTTTCCCGATGTCTCCTCCAACACCTATTACACCTCGTCGGCCGGCTATGCCTTGACCTACGATACGCGCAACAACAAGAGACGGCCGACCGAGGGCGTCTACTACACCTTGGCACAGGACCTTGCCGGAATTGGTGGTGACGTGCGCTACCTGCGTTCGGTGGGCGAGGCTCGCGGCTACTATGCGATTTCCGACACGGTCACCGCGGCAGGACGCGCGACCGGCGGCGTGATCGGCGGTTGGGGAGGCCAGGATGTACGGCTCTTGGATCTTTTCTATCGCGGCAGCGAATCCGTCCGCGGCTTTGCTTATTCCGGTATTGGACCGCGTGATACGCTGAGCGCCAATCGGGACGCGCTGGGTGGCCGCATGTATTTCGCAACCACGGCCGAAGTGCTGTTCCAAATCCCGGGTGTGCCACAGGATTTCGGTCTACGCGGGGCCGTCTTCGCCGATGCCGGCTCGCTGTGGGGTGTCAACAAGACGGCAGCAGCGCTGCCCGGCCTGGCCGGTAATGCGTTGGCGCCGCGTGTCTCCGTGGGCATGGGGCTGGCCTGGGATTCCCCAATTGGCGCCTTGCGGGCAGACTATGCCTATCCCATCGTCAAGCAGCCTTTCGACAAGACGCAGGCCTTCAGTTTCGGCCTGAGCCCCTTCTAGTTGGTGGACCTCGTGCCTCGGTGATAGCGCCGCCGAATCAGCGTCGCCGGGGTGTTTTCCTTTCAGCCAAACAGGATCGATGCTATTGGCCGCAAGCAATGGCCGTGCCGGTCCGCTGTGGTGCGGGACGAGCGGCCGTGTCGATGTCAAGACGGGGAGCGTTGCAGGCCGATGAGCGGGGCAATGAACGGGGCTGAAAGTCTGGTGCGGACCTTGCTGGCAGGCGGAGTGAACGTCTGCTTCACCAATCCCGGCACATCGGAAATGCACTTCGTTGCCGCGCTCGACAAGGTGCCAGGCATGCGCTGCGTGCTGGGGCTGTTCGAGGGCGTCGTCACGGGGGCCGCTGACGGCTACTACCGCATGCTGGCGCGGCCCGCCTCTACGTTGCTGCACCTCGGTCCTGGTCTCGCCAATGGGCTTGCCAACTTGCACAACGCCAAAAAGGCCAACTCGGGCATCGTCAACATTGTCGGCGAGCACGCCACCTATCACATCGCCCATGACGCTCCGCTGGCCTCGCATATCGAAGGGGTGGCGGCGCCGATGTCGCATTGGGTGAAGACCTCTCCGAGCGCGCGAACGATCGCGGCCGATGGCGCCCTAGCAATCGCAGCGGCGCGACAGATACCGGGCCAGATTGCAACACTCATCCTACCGGCTGACACCGCCTGGGATGCGGCCGACGGGATCGCCGAGACCCCTCCGGTGTCGGTAGTGCCGAAGGTTTCGGACACCGCGGTCGGCGCGGCGGCGGCGATGCTGCGCTCGAGCGAGCGGGCAACCTTGCTGCTGGGCGGTGATGCCCTGCGCCAAGGCTGTTTGGACCTGGCAGGGAGGATCGCGGCCAAGACCGGCTGCGGCATTCTGACGGAGGGTGCCAACACCAGGCTGGAGCGTGGCGCAGGTCGCGTGCAGGTCGAACGCATTCCCTATGTGGTCGACAAGGCGCTCGGGGTTATGCGCGCCGCGGGCAACCTGGTGCTGGTGGGTGCGCGCGAACCGGTCGCGTTCTTTGCTTATCCCGGCAAGCCCAGCCTGCTGATGGCCGAAGGTACCCGCTCGACCAAGCTTGCCGGTATCGAAGAGGATATGGAAGCGGCCCTCGCGGCGCTGGCAAGTGAACTGGGCGCTCTGCATATGGCACCGGCGGGGCTGGCATCCCCGCGCCGGCCGGCGCTGCCGACCGGCGCCATCACTCCGGCCGCCATCGCCTCGATCCTGGGCGCCATGCTTCCGGAGAATGCCATCGTCGTCGACGAGAGCGTGAGCACGGGACGCGAGTTCTTTCCCGAGACCGCCGGTGCTCCGCCGCACGACTGGATCAATAACCGGGGCGGCTCGATCGGCTACGGCATGCCGGTGGCAATCGGTGCGGCCATCGCCTGTCCCGACCGCAAGGTGATTGCGCTGGAAGGCGACGGCAGCGCCATGTACACGCTGCAGTCGCTATGGACCATGGCTCGAGAGTCGCTCGACGTCACGGTGCTCATCCTGGCCAACGGCAGCTACAACATTTTACGCGGCGAGTTGGCAAACGTCGGCGTCAAGAACCCTGGGCCGCGCGCCGTCGACATGCTTTCGCTCAGACGCCCTGACCTTGATTGGGTTGCGCTTGCGCGTGGCATGGGTGTGGAGGCGGCGCGGGCCAAAGACTGCGAGCAGTTGATCAAGGGGCTCAACGCGGGCATGCGTTCGCAAGGGCCCTATCTGATCGAAGTGGCGATCTAGCGGGCGCCGGCGCGTCTGGCCCTAGGCGCGCTGCAGTGACAGGATGGTCCAGCCGGCGCGCCGCTGCCAGTTGAGGATCCGGAAGCCGGCGGCACGATAGCGCATGGCGACCGCGCGCGCCTGCTGGTTGAGCAGGCCCGAAAGTACGGCGATACCCCCGGGCGCAACGGCCCTGTACATCTGTGGCGCCAAGACAATCAGCGGGCGCGGCAAGATGTTGGCGAGCAGCAGATCGAAGGCCTGCGGTCGCCGCAACTTAGGGTGCGCGAAGCTGGTTGCGGTGAGGACCGTGAGGCGCCGGCCCACGCGGTTAAGGCGGGCGTTGGCGGCTGCGACCTCGGTGGCAATCGGATCACAGTCGACCGCGAGCACTTGTGCAGCGGGATGGAGCCGGGTTGCCGCAATGGCAAGCACGCCCGAGCCGCAACCCAGATCGAGCACGCGGCGGACGCTGCGGCGACGCGTGAGCGCATCGAGGGCGACAAGGCAGCCGGCCGTGGTGGGATTGTGGCCGGTGCCGAAGGCCTCACCGGCATCGATCTCGATGGCCGTTCGGCGCATGGCGAACTGCGCGCGATCGTGGCTGCCGTGCACCAGCAAGCGGCCGGCTTCGATCGGCGGCAGCGCCGCTTGCGAGATTGCCACCCAGTTCAGGTCGGGGACTTGGTCGAGCGATGGAATGCCGAGACCGCCGAGAGCCGCGAGCGCCGGGCCGATCACCTCCATCTGGGGCCGCACCTCGTAGTAGACCTCGACCGTGAAGCACGGCGGCCGCGCCTCGAACAGCGTGACCGCTAGCGGTTCAGGCGCGATCAGTTCGCCCAGCAGGCCCGCCGCGGATCGCCCGACGTCGGCATTGGCAGCTTCAATGCGGAGCTTGAAAAGTGGCATGTTGCTGGTGGCTTGTGTGATGTCGTGCGCGCGCACGCGCGCGGGTCATACGCGTTTCCGGCGAGGGGGGAAAGTAGCAGGGGTGAAAGTGGCGGGGCACATGCGAGCGGATCTGCTACCTCCCGGGGTTGCCGCGCGCGTGAGCGCACCCGGTCCGGACCGCTGCCAGGTGGCGTATGGCGGCCCGGCTCACCCGGTTCGATGGCCTCCTCGCCACGCGGGCGACGCGGGCCATCGGCTGGCCGATTGCGTTGGCCGTTGCGAGAATGCGGCTCACGCTGGCAGGCGATCAATAGCGGGTCGCACTGCCGGCGCCGGAGATCTGCAGCTCGCGCAAGATTTTGCGTTCGCTGAGCCCCTGGCCTGCCGCAGCCGCTTTGGGCGCGGCCAGCACCTGATACTGCTTGCTGAGCTCGATCAGGCGTGCCGGCGCCACGGGCGCGCTCGCCAAAAAAGACTGCAGCTCGGTGGCGTTCTGCATGAGCAGCTGCCGCGCTTCGCTGGCCTTCCCAGCGTCCTGCAGCTTGACGGCCTGCTGAGCGCGTTGGCGCGTGACCTGCTCGAGCACGGCCTCCTCGACCTTCGCATCGCGACCCGCGCGTACCTGCTCGTCGGAGGCGCTGAAGCCTGCTCGGATCGCGGTGTCGATCGTCTGACGGGAGGGGGTATGAGACAGCGCGTAGCCGACCTTGACGATACCGAGCTCGCGCTCACCCACGGCCGTCACAGCCTGATCCAACTCCAACTCCAGCAGCAGGTAGTGCTCGGTGGCGGCATACAGCTGGTTTAGACGGAAAGTTGCCCGCTGGCCGTCGATGCTGCCCTCGCGCGATAAGGAGCGCACGACGCGCACGCCGGGCACCAAATCGATGTCGATCGAAACGGTCTGGGCACAGGAACCGAGAACGTCGTCGAATTCCTTGTTGAAGATGGTGATGAGGTCCGATGGCTCGCGGGCGAAGGCGTGATTGCCGTCGCTGCTGCGGGCGAGCTCGAGCATCAGATCCTCGTTGTAGCCTGTGCCGAGGCCGATGGTGGTGACCGAGATCCCCTCAGCAAACAGAGCGGCGCCAAGCGCCGCGAACTCATCGGGGCGGCGCGGGCCGACATTGGCCTGGCCGTCGGAGAGCAGGATCACCCGATTGAGCCGGCCCGAGGCCTTGAACTTGCCGACCTCGCTGGCGCCGAGCACGACGCCAGCGTGAATGGCGGTGGTACCGCCAACTGCGATCCGCGCAACCCGATCGATGAAGACATCGTGGTTCGTGACGCGTTGGGCATCGACCAGCAGTTGGGCCACATGGTCGAAGGTCACCACCGAGGCGATGTCAGCGGGGCCGAGACGGTGCACGGCCATGATCGCTGCGGCGCGCGCCTGTTCGAGAGCCTGCCCCGCCATCGAGCCGGAACGGTCGATGACGAACGCGACGTTGACGGGCGTGCGATCCCGGTTGGGTTCGGGTCGGCAGCCTTTGAGACCGATACGAAGATAATTCCGCTGCCCTTCGTCACCTTTCATGATGCCGTGAGCCAGACGCGCATCGAGCGTGATCGGCTGATCGGCGCGCGCGCCCGGCGCAAGCAACAGGCTCGCCAGCAACAGCAGACCGGCGCCGGTAAACGTACGGTTCTTCATCTGGGCCTCCGCTACCCTCGAACCGCCTCCCGGCTGTGCTCATGCTTGCAGGAGTTGGCGGAAGTGGGGAGGAAAAAAGGCCGCCCAGCGCCGCTCGCCGCGCCGCAATAAGGCAAAGATGCGGGCAATAGACCCCGCCCGCAGGGCCCATTGCTCACAGTCAGATGCGGCGCGGGCGGGTGCGGAGAAATCCGCCGACCTTGCCTACAAAGGCTTTATCGCCACTTTGCGAAACTTCATCACGCCGGCGCCGTATTGCAGTCCGAATGGTCCTTCGGCAAACAGACCATTGTGCAGCTCGACCGTCTTCTGGCCGTTCAACACGACCGTAATCTGCCGGCCCTTCGCGGTGATCTCATAAGTGTTCCACTTGCCGCCGGCTTTCGGCATCGGATTGACTTCGGCGAAGTGAACGATGCCGCCGGTACCGTAGGTCGGGTCCTTGCGCTGGTCGAAGATGTTGGCCTCGTAGCAGGACCTGTCGGCAATCTTTGCCGGGTCCTGGCAGCGCAGGAAGATACCGCTGTTGGCATCGTCACTCGCCCAGAATTCGATGTGGAGTTGAAAGTCCTTGTAAGCCGATTTGCTGACCAGATAAGCCGGGTCCTGACTGGTCTTCTTGTCGACCACAAGCGCCCCGTCTTCCATCCGCCAATTGCTCTCGCCGACTTTGTTCCAGTCGCCCATGTTCTTGTCGTCGAGCAGCGTGGTCCAGCCGTCGCCGGTTTGGCCGGCGGCCTGGGGCACAAGTTGCGTGGCAGCGCCGGCCAAAACCATGAGGCCAAGGGCGAAAGCGAAGGTGTGCATCCTAGCACGGTGCATGGTCAAACTCCCTAGCACAGACAAGTTGGGGTTCCTTAAGGAAACGGTCGCGTTCTCGTGCGCGACCAACGTGCGACATCTCTTCTGGCTGCCTGCGATGCCTTCACGCCAGCGTGCATTGTAGTCGCGTTTTTGTTTCCCCGGAAGACAATCAACGCACGGCCACGCCGCTGGGCGATCTGGAGGGCTTGCCGGGTCATGCCGCAGCGCGCGAGGCACGGCGCGTTTCGTGGTGAGCTGCGAGAAGGGTAGGGTGTCGACTGATTTGTTTTGGGGCTCTTGATATTTGTGGTGGTGAGGTTGATCGCGCCCGGCCCTAACAACACAATGTTGATGGCTTCCGGGCTCAATTTCGCTTTCCGGCGCGGGTTGCCGCACCTGTGGGGCGTGACTTTGGGTTTCGGCGCGATGCTGCTGGCCATCAGTTGCGGCACTAGGGATCGGCGGCGGGGGGATGCCGGGCTTTGGGTGCCTCTATCTTGCCGAAGTGGCGCCTGTGAGCCGTTCTCCGGCCCAAAACGGCCTTGCGGTCTCGGGGTAGCGCGGCCAGCATTTGCGCCCTGCCGGCCGTCCATGCCCGGGCTTGGCGGCGCATCCGCGGAGACCGCGCGGCGCTTTTGCGCTTGCAGGGCAGCGCCCAAAGCCGCTAGCAGGGAAGGGAATTTCGCAAGTCCGCCACACAGGCCAGTTCGGGAGCGACCCCATGCGCGTCTACTATGATCGGGATGCCGATATCAATCTCATCAAGGGCAAGAAGGTTGCCGTCATCGGCTATGGCAGCCAGGGGCACGCTCATGCCCTCAATCTGCGCGACAGCGGCGTCAAGAACGTTGCCATTGCGCTGCGCAAGACTTCGGCGGGGGTAAAGAAGGCCGAGGGTGAGAAGCTCAAGGTGATGGAGGTGGCCGAGGCGGCCAAATGGGCCGATGTGATGATGATGCTGACCCCCGACGAGCTACAGGCCGACATTTACAGGGATCACCTGCGCGACCACATGAAGGACGGTGCGGCGCTGATGTTCGCCCATGGCCTCAATGTGCATTTCAACTTGATCGAGCCGCGCGCGGATCTCGACGTTGGCATGATCGCGCCGAAGGGGCCCGGCCATACGGTGCGCTCGGAGTATCTACGTGGCGCCGGCGTGCCATGCCTGCTGGCGATTCACCAGGACAAGAGCGGCAACGCGCATGACCTATTCTTGTCCTACGGTGCGGCGATCGGCGGGGGACGTGCCGGCATCATCGAGACGAGCTTCAAGGAGGAATGCGAGACCGACCTGTTCGGCGAGCAGGCGGTGCTCTGTGGCGGGTTGGTGGAATTGATCCGTTCGGGTTATGAAACGCTGGTCGAAGCCGGCTACGCCCCGGAGATGGCCTACTTCGAGTGTTTGCACGAGGTGAAGCTGATCGTCGACCTGATCTACGAGGGTGGCATCGCCAATATGAACTATTCGATCTCCAACACCGCCGAGTTCGGCGAGTACGTGTCTGGGCCACGCGTCATCACGGATGCGACCAAGTTGGAGATGAAGAAGATTCTGCGGGACATCCAATCTGGTCAGTTCGCCTCCATGTGGATGCAGGAGTTTCGCTCGGGGCTGCCACGCTTCAAGGCGACCCGCCGCAACAACGATGCCCATCCAATCGAAGAAGTGGGCGCCAAGCTGCGGGCGATGATGCCTTGGATCAAGGAGCGTGCGTTAGTGGATAAGAGCAAGAACTAGGCGAGCGGCGAGCCGCGGGCCAGGCGACCGGTGGCGTTGCATCGCCGGTTGCCATGATTGCTTGATGCCTGAAGTTCTTATTCGTCCCGCACTGGCCGGCGGGGAGATCGCTGGCGCCCGCGCAGGGGCAATTCACAAAAAGGCGGCGTTCGCCAGGCGAAATCCGGCATGCCAGAGGAGACGAACTGCCGAGCTGGCGACGTTGCCAGCCGTGGACGGGTATGCTTTCATCGAGCGAGCCAAGACGCTTCTCAAACAACACTCGACAATCTCCATTGGGGGAAACGCATGCGCCGCCTTCGTTTTCTCGCCAGCCTGGCTGCGATCGTGTTGATCGTGCCCACGGTTGCCGCCCAGGACAGCATCAAGATCGGCGCCGACCTGCCCATGAGCGGGCCCAATGCGGAGTACGGTGAATTGTTCGGCGCGGCTGCAAATCTGGCAGCAGAGCATGCCAACGCCGACAAAATGCTGTCGAAGAAGCTCATCATTCAGTTCGAGGACAGCCAGGCGACGCCGCAGCAAGGCGTGGTGGCAATGACCAAGTTGGTCAATGTCGAGAAGGTGCCGTTCGTGCTGTCGGCCTTTACCGGTGTATCGAAGGCGATTGCGCCGGTTGGCGACCGGGCCAAGGTCGTCAGCGTCAACGGTGGCGGCATCGGTCCTGATCTTGCGGAACTCGGTGAATACTTCTGGAACGTTATCCCGCTGGTCAATCTGGAGATCCGGGTGATGGCGCCCTATCTCGTGCAGGAGCGCGGCTTCAAGAAGATAGCCCTGATCTACGTCGACGACCCAGCCGGAGAAGCCATCCAGAAGGAACTCAAGGAAAACGTGCCGAAGGCCGGCGGGCAGATGGTGGCCGAGCTGCAGGTGCCGCGCAATGCGCAACAGTTCACCAGCATCGCCGCCAAGGTACGTGAGTCGAGCCCTGATCTCGTCTTCATCGCCTCCTTCGGCGCGCAGCAGGCGCAGATCGTCAAGCAGTTGCGCGATAACGGCGTCGCCCAGCAGCTTGCCAGTTATTCGGCGTTCTCCTCGCCGACCGTCACGCAGCTGCCCGAAGCCAGGGGCGCGCTGTTTCCGACCCAGTCGGTGGACTGGAAGGCCGCCGGCATGAGTGAGAGGGTCGCCAGCGACTGGAAGGCCAAGACCGGCAAGGAACCCAATGCCTACGTCGCCAACTACTACAATGCCGTGATGGTGTTCGTGAAGTTGGCACAGGAGTTGGAAAAGAGCGGACAGCCGATTAGCGGGGAGAACCTGCTCAAGCAGCGCAAGGCAAACGGCAGCTTCGATCTGGTCGGCGGTAAGATGGAATTCCTGGCCAACGGCTCCGTGTCGATGCCGATCCAAATCAACGAGATCGACGGCGGCGCCGGCAAGATGGTTAAGGGCGGAACCTTGGCGAAGTAACGCCGCACTGTCACCGGTTTTCCTCGTGCTGCTGCTTCAGCTCCTTATCAACGGTCTTCAGCTCGGCGCGATTTATGCGCTCACCGCGGTTGGCTTCTCGCTGATTTTCGGGGCGACCAAGATCTTCCACGTCGCGCATGGTGCGGCATTTACCATCGCAGCCTACCTGTTCTGGTGGGCCAACTCGGTGTTGGGCGCGCCCTGGCCGCTTGCCGGCGCGCTGGCCGTGGCCGCCGCCGTCGTCTTCGGGTTGTTCATGGAGCGGTTCATCTATCGTCCGATCCAACGGCATGAGGGCGCATTCTTCACGGTCTTCATCGCCGCCTTCGGCGTGCAGATTATCGTCCAGAATCTGATCGGTACCGTGTTCGGACGCGGCTTTGTGTCGGTGACGACGCCGCTCAGCCACAGCCTGCAAGTGGTGCCAGGCTTGTTTATTGCACCGGTGGCGGCGATCGCCATCGTGGTCGCGGTCGTTTGTTTCACGGGCCTGACGTTTTATCTGTCGCGCACCCACACCGGCATGGCGATGCGCGCCCTATCGGAAAATCCCGATCTCATCCGTGTCTTTGGCCTCGATCCGGGACGGGTGGCGCAATATGCCTTTGCCATCGGTTCGGCGATTGTGGTCCCGGGCGCCATTTTTACGGCCATGACGGCGGGTCTGAACCCGGCGGTGGGCGCGCACGTCATGCTGATTAGCCTGGCCGCCACCATTGTTGGTGGCATTGGCTCGTTGCGGGGCGCCGCCTGTGGCGGATTGCTGCTTGGCTTGGCAGAAAATCTGGCTTTGTGGCGGCTCGATCCACAATGGAGCGAGGCCGTGACGTTCGTCGTGCTTTTTCTTTTCATCATCTTCCGGCCAGCCGGCTTTTTCGGCAGGCCGTATGGTGCCAAGTGAGAGGCCGCCATGTGGGCCTACTTTATTAATCTGGCGGTGCTGATCTCGATCAACGCCATTCTCGCGGTCACGCTGAACTTTATTCTTGGCTATGCCGGCATCTTTTCCATCGCCCATGCCTTGTTCTTTGGCGTCGGGGCGTATACGGCGACCTTCTTCGCCATGAAATTTGGCGCCGGCTTTCTGCTGGCGACGGCTGCCGGCATGGTGCTTGCGGCGTTGATCTCTCTGGCTCTGGCGCTGCCGGCGTTACGCGTGCGCGGGGAATATTTCGTCGCCGCCTCGCTTGGCCTGCAAATGCTGGCGATTACGGTTTTCACCGAATGGAAGTCGGTCACCGGCGGCATTGGCGGACTGACGAACATTCCGCCAGCTCGCATTTTTGGCTTTGCGGTTACCCAGCCCGAACACTTTCTGCTGTTGTCGATGCTCTGTCTGGGTCTCATCATTTTCATCATCCGCGCCCTGGTGCGCTCAAGTTTCGGCCGTAGTCTCAAGGCCATTCGTGACGACGAGACGGCGGCCTGGGCCTACGGCAAGAACGTGGCCGTCATCAAGACCACCGCGGTGGTGGTGTCATCGGCCCTGGCGGCAGTGGCAGGCTCCCTATATGCGTTCTATTTGAGCTTTATCAATGTCGAGAGCTTTGTACTCGATACCTCCATTCAACTGATGGCAATGGTGATCATCGGCGGCACGGCGACGCTGTTGGGGCCGGTGATCGGCACATTTCTCATCCTCCTGCTGCCGGCGGGGTTGAGCTACTTGCCGTATTTGCCCGTCACCGAGATCGGCTCAATCCAGCAAATCGTCTACGGCCTGGCGATGGTCGTGCTGATGATCTATCGGCCGGGCGGGCTCTGGGGCTTCCAGGAAACACCGTCCAGCCACAAGAGCGCCACACCATGAGCGAAGGCGAGGTGCTGCTGCAGGCGACCGGTGTCGCTAAGACCTTTGGTGGCCTCAAGGCTGTCGATGATGTCTCGTTCTCGCTGCGCAGCGGCATCATCACCACGCTGGTCGGGCCGAACGGGGCGGGCAAGACGACGTTGTTTAACCTGATGACGGGCCACCTGGCGCCCGACCGCGGCGAAGTGACTTGGCTCGGCAAGTCCATCGTCGGCCTGCCGCACTGGAAGATCGCGCGCTTGGGTATCGGCCGCTCGTTCCAGGATCTCAAGCTGTTCGCCAACATGACGGTTGCGGAAAACATCGAGACCGTGACGGAGCGCGGCGCCTGGCTCTGGCAGCCGGGCGGGAGGGCCGGCCGGAGCGCTCGGCGCGACAAGGTGGAGGCGACGCTCGCCGCCACCGGCCTCGGCCACAAGCGCCAGGCACGTGCCGTGGATTTGGCTTACGCGGAACGCAAGTTTCTCAGCCTTGCCCGCATCATGGCGTCGGGGGCACGCTTATGGCTGCTGGATGAGCCGGCAGCCGGCCTTGATCCTGGCTCGTACCAGAGTTTTCTTGCGCTGCTGCGTCAGCAGGTGCGCGCGGGCGTCACCATCTGCATCATCGAGCACAACCTCGATATCGTCCAAGGCATTTCCGATCGCATCGCCTTCCTCGATCAGGGTCGACTGCTGGCGGAAGGTGATCCCAAGACCATCCTCTCCGATCCGGCGCTGGCCGCCATCTACTTCGGTGAGCGGGCCGCATGACGCCAGCCGTGCTCAGAGCCGAGAACTTGCGGGTCGGCTACGGTGGCAAGCCCGTGCTGCTCGATGTCAGCATCGAGATACGGCCGCGGGAAGTCCTGTGTGTCATAGGCCACAACGGTGCCGGCAAGAGCACGCTGCTGCGAACTCTGTTTGGTCTTGCCAAACCGGAAGCAGGTCGCGTTCTGGTCGACGGCCAAGTACTGCCTCGCCATTTGCCTCGCGTCTTGGCCGCGCACGGGGTGGCGATGGTGCCTGAGGGGAGGGGCGTCTTCCCCGGCCTTACCGTACGGGAGATTTTCGCGCTCGGCATGTGGTCTGCCGGCGTGGCGGAGGGGGAGCGCGCCCAGCGTGTCGAATGGGTCATGCAGGTATTGCCGCCGGTGCGCGCGTTTTATGACAAGCGTGCCGGCCTGCTCTCCGGCGGCCAGCAGCAGATGGTGTCGATCGGGCGGGCCTTGCTGGCGCGGCCGCGCTGCCTGCTGCTGGACGAACCGTCGATCGGGCTGGCGCCAAAGCTGTTCCAGGATCTGCTACGGCCGATCCGCAGCCTCCAGCAACAACATGGCTTGAGTATTCTGCTGATCGAGCAGAACGTACGTGAGGCGCTCAAAATATCCGATCGTGTGGTGGTCATGAAGGCGGGTGCCGTCATCCTGGAGGCCGCGCCCGGCGAACTGGCGGACAATGCCAGGCTGATGGAACTCTACTGAGATAGCTGGCCCAGGCCGGTGTCGCCTCAAAGTTGCGGGCTGGCGATCCCTGCGGCCGCAGGATTAGGCAGCCCAAGCTTCATCTGCACGCGGTTCCTGCTAGCGTCTGAGGCATACCAACCGTCGAGGCAAGCCCTGATGACCCCATTCCGCCCCGATGCGTCGTGCCCTCTCGATGGCATTACGGTGCTTGACCTATCGCGTCTGGTGGCCGGCAACATGGTGTCGTTGCAACTGGCGGATTTCGGCGCTGAGGTGATCAAGGTTGAGCAACCGGGCAAGGGCGATCCGTTGCGCGACTGGCGAGTTGAAGGTCATTCGCTGTTCTGGAAGGCCTACGCCCGCAACAAGCTGAGCCTGACGCTCAATCTTCGCAAACCGCCAGGCAAGGACCTGCTGCTCGCTCTCATCGATCGCACACAGGTTCTGATCGAGAACTATCGGCCGGGCACGCTGGAGCGCATGGGCCTCGGCCCAGCCGTGCTGCAGGCGCGCAACCCGCGCCTCATCATCGTGCGGGTGTCCGGTTGGGGACAGACGGGACCCTATGCGCAAAAACCCGGCTTCGGCACGCTGGTGGAGGGGATGTCGGGATTCGCGGCCAAAACCGGCTTTCCCGACCGTGAGCCGGTGCTGCCGCCGACGGCGCTGGCAGATATGATCGCGGGCCTTTATGGTGCCTGCGCCACCTTGATCGCCCTGCGTGAGATCGAGAGCAAGGGTGGAAAGGGCCAGGTCATTGACCTGTCGCTGTTGGAACCGATGCATTCCGTGGTCGGTTCGGATGCTGCAGCCTACAAGGCCTTCGGCACAATCCCAAGGCGACAGGGCAGCCGCTCCAACATTACCAGTCCGCGCAATGTGTATCGAACCCGCGACGACCGTTGGCTATCGATTTCAGGATCGATGCAATCCATGGCAGAACGGCTGTATGCGGCTGTTGGTGTCCCCGCTATGACGCAGGATGCGCGCTTTGCCACCAATAGCGCGCGGCTTGCCAACAACGATGAGGCAGAGCGGCCGATCCGCGAGTTTATCGCCGCCCGCGATTTAGCCACCTGCCTGAGCGTTTTTGCCGCCGCCGAGGTAACCGCGGCTCCGGTTTATGACATCGATCAGTTTGTCGCCGATCGCCACGTTCAGGAGCGCCAGATCGTCGTCGACCTCCCCGACGAGGAACTCGGCAGCGTCACCATGCACAACGTGGTGCCGCGCCTCTCGGCGACGCCAGGCGCGCTGCGCCGACCCGCGCCTAAGTTGGGCGAGCACACAGCCGAGATTTTGGCCCGCGTCGGCATCGCTGCGGCCGACCTGGCCCGCTTGCGTTCCGAAGGGATCGTTTGATGTCCACGCTGCGTTCCGATCTGCCGAGTTGGCGTTCGCTGCTATTTGTCCCGGTTACCCGCGAGAAGTTCGTCGCTACTGCACATAGGCGTGGCGCCGACGCCATCATCCTCGACCTCGAAGACAGCGTACCGGAAAGCGACAAGCAGCGTGGCCGCGCGCTCGTCGCTGCCGCTGCGCAAGAGGTGAGCAAGGGTGGTGCCGATGTACTGGTGCGCATCAATCGGCCCTGGCAGCATGCCTTCCGCGATATCGAGGCGGTCGTATCGGCAGGTGTTGCGGCTCTGGTGTGCCCCAAGGTCGAGAGCCCCGAGCACCTGCTGGTCATTGCCGAGATGCTCGGCGCGCTGGAGCCCCAGCGCGGCCTTGTTGCAGGGCACACCAAGCTGGTGGCGCTGATCGAGACAGCGGCAGCTTATTTCCGCGCCGACGCGATCGCCAAGGCGACGCCACGGCTGGTGGCGCTGTCGCTCGGGGCTGAAGATTTTGCCTGGTCGGTCGGCATGGAGCCAATTGCCGAGGCCCTGGAGATGCCGAAGCAGACCGTGATTATCGCCGCTCGTGCCGCGGGCATTCTCCCGCTCGGCTTTATGGGCACCGTGGCTGACTTCAGCGATCTCGAGGCTTTCCGGGCGATCGTGCGCCGATCTCGCAAATTTGGTTTTGCCGGTGCCACCTGTATTCACCCCAGCCAACTGCCGATCCTGAACGAGGAGTACGGAGTTTCGGCCGACGATGTCGAGCGCGCCCGACGGCTGATTGCCGCCTACGAGGCGGCCATGGCGCAGGGGCTCGGTGCGCTCACCTTTGAAGGCAAGATGATCGACGTGCCGGTGGTGGAACGCGCCAAGACCCTGATCGCTCGAGCAAAGACCATAAAGTCCTGAACCGGCCTGGCAACTGGCTCAGGCGATACCCTCTTTGTGCAGGCGCTGCAGCTCCTCGGCGGGAAGATCGCACAGTTCGCCAAGCAGTGTAGCGGTATGCTCGCCGAGCAGCGGTGGCCGACGGATGCTGACGGGAGAGGCGGACAGTTTCACGGGGCAGCCGGCGGTTTGATAAGTCCCCCGCTGTGGGTAATCGACATCGACGATCATCTCGCGGGCCTTGAGGTGCGGATCGGCCAGCACCTCACCGGTGTCCTGGCAGGCGCCGCAGGGCACGCCAGCCTTGCCCATCAGGCGCATGACCTCGTGCTTATCGCGACGACGCGTCCAGTCTTCTATGATGGCATCGAGCGCGGTGCGATTTTCCCAGCGCGCTTCGAGCGTCTTGAAGCGCGGGTCCTGCGCCAGTTCAGGCCTATCCAAAACATCCAGCACAGCCGGCCACATTTGCGGCTGCGCGTAGATGAAGACGTAATCATTGGCGCCACCGGGTGCGCAACGATATGTCGTGCCGGGAACGTTGCGCCCAAGTTGATTGCCGGTGCGCGGTGGCACGTGACCGAAGCGCTGGTGATCGCGCAGGCTGACGCGGCAGATGTTGACCACGCAATCCTGCATCGAGACCTCGACGTGCTGGCCGCGGCCGGTGGCATGGCGCTGTTGCAGCGCGGCCAGGATGCCGATGGCCATGTGCATGCCTGTGCCGGAATCGCCGATTGAGGGCCACACGTAGGTCGGCGGGCCATCGGCGAAGCCGGTTACGCACATGGCCCCGCCCATGGCCTGGGCAATGGGTTCGAAGCTCTTGAAGTCGCTGTACGGGCCGTAGGTGCCGAAGCCCTTGATGGTGGCATAGATCAGCCGCGGGTTGATTTCCGAAAGCACCTTGTAGCCAAGGCCGAGACGGTCAAGCGCCCCAGGACCGAAGTTCTCCACCAGCACATCCGACTTGGCGATCACCTGCTTGAAGAGCTGCTTGCCCTCCTCGGTCTTGAGGTTAAGCGTCAGGCTCTGCTTGTTGGCGTTGAGCAGCAGGAAGAACAGGCTGTCGCTGTGGGACTGGTCGCGCATGTTGGTGCGGGCAACGTCACCGCCCTTTGGCTCCTCGAGCTTGATCACTTCGGCACCAAGGAAGCCCAACATCTGCGTGCAGGCCGGTCCCGCCTGATTATGGGTCATGTCGATGACGCGGATACCTGACAGGGCCTGCTGCACGTTTCCCTCCCGATGCTCATGGTTTGTCTGGCACGTCGCCATGAAAGCAGGCCTTTGCCTCGCTGCCAACGCCCATGCGGGTTCGCTGGCGAGTTCGCTGGCGGGTTCATGGCCATTGCCACAGCCCGCGCTGGCGAAGTGAAAAGTGCGGCGTCGACCAGAGTGGGCGGCTTTTTGCGGGGTCTATTGCCGCATCGGCGCTCATTCTCACCACAGCATTCTTTGCCGCCTTGCCATCGACCGCGCTGGCGGCGGGGTCGAGATCAGCAGTTAGCCCCGGTTGCCCACGTCCCTGCTGGATGCGGGCCGGCATTCCCGCGATGTGTTGGGCTGGTTTGAGGATGTCAGTCCATATTGATCCGCTTGGCGCCAGCACGATAAAGCGCCACCGCCGCAGGCTCGAATTGGAAGGCGGCTAGGAAATCGTCGACCCGGTATTGCGGCCGGGTCTTGCGGATCGAGGCGAAGAGAGCACGCCCCTCATCGGGCCGATCGGCCAGCGCCAGGCAAAACGCCGCGATCGCACGGATATGCTCGTGGGCATTTGGGCGGGCCGCGGCCTTGACGGCCCATTCTGCAGCTTCCTCAAAGCGCTGCAAGCGCACAAGGGCCATCGCACGCGAGCCGAACATGGCAAACAGCATGGGATCGAAGGGGCTCAAGTGGCGCGACAGGTCCGAGAAGGTGACGGCGGCGCCCGCGTCGCCGCCCTGGGAGTGGACGAAGGCCAGCGTGTAGTGGCCGAGCGCGAAATTTGGACTGAGGTCGATTGCCCGCTCGAGTTCGATGACGGACTGATCCTGACGGCCGTGCAACCAGAGAGCGCGGCCCATCGCCCAATGCGCCGCAGGATCGCGATCATCGGCCATGAGGCTCTGGCCGGCCGCCTCGAAAGCGCGCTCCTTTTCCGGTTCGCGGTTAGCCCAACCCTGAAAGGCGTTTTGGAAGTGGGTAAAAGACAAACCGGCGTAGGCGCGCGCGAAGGTGGGATCGAGACGCACGGCGGTCTCAAAAAAATGCTTGGCCAGGTCATTATCGGCCTTGTTGAAACGGTACATATGCCACAGGCCGCGGTGGTGCGCCTCCCAAGCGTCCAGGGAATTGGGAGGTTTTAGAATGGCGCGGTTGCGTTCGATGGTCTCGACTTCGGTGGCGATTGAGGCAACGATCCTGTTGCCGATTTCGTCTAGCACCAGAAATGCATCATCCACTTTCTGATCGAACACTTCGGCCCAGACGATGCGGGCGCTGCGGGTCTCGGCGAGCTCGACCGCCACCAGCAGGCGATTGCCCTGGCGCCGCAATGATCCGCTGACGATATAGTCCACGTTCAGGATGCGGCCAGCCTCTTCCGGGCCGACGCGGCGCTCGCTCAACGCAAACACCGTGCCCTGTGCAATGACGAAGAGGCTGCGCAGTTTGGCCAGCCGGGTGATGACATCGTGGGCGAGGGCCCCGGCCGGACCGCTGTGAGCTGCCGTGCCGACCGTCTGGCCGACAAATGGCATCACGGCAATTGATGCGCGTCGGGGCGTGAGCGGGGCGCCCGTGGGGTTGGGGCTGACCGGGCCGGCCCCGGCCCCCGTCGACACCGGCGGCAAGGCCTCCTGTTGCGTCTTGGCCGCCCGCCACAGATTTTTAATCGGTGCACAATCCAATCCCTCGGCCTCGAATAGGCGGGCCGTCGCGGCCAGATGTTCCTCCCCTTCGCGAATGCGGCCGCGCCGAGCAAAGGCGTTGAGAAGCATTTCGTGGACCCGCTGATCGAACGGCGCGAGTTCCGCCAGTTTTTCGAGGTACTCGAATATCTCATCGCCGGTCGCGGTTCTGGCCAGCTGTTCGAGCAAGGCGGTATGACAGCTGCGAAAGCGCCGGCGCTGGGAGGTGAGCCAACTGTTGAAGCCCGGGTTGCGGTCGATCTCTAAGCCGTGCAAAAACTCGCCGCCAAACAGCGTGCATAGCCGCTGTAATTGTGCGGTCGGCAGCGACTCGACGCCTGCCTGTGTCGCGCGACTGATTTCGGCCGCGTCGACGAAACAATCCGCAAGATCGAGCCTGACAGTGTCGGCGCGGCTTTCGACGCGCGGGTGATTGGGCTCGTCAAGAATGCCGCGCAGCTTGCTCAAGCACCATCGCAGTTCGCCGCGCGGATCGTTCGGGACGTCCCACAGAAGTTCGCAAAGCTGGCTGCGCGACACAGGCTGCAAAGCCAGCGACAGATAGGCGATCAGCGCGCGCGCCTTGCGCGACGCCGGCAATGTGAGCTCAACGCCTTGGCGGTAGATCGCCAGGGGGCCAAGCAGACGCACCTCGAGGCCCAAGGGAGCGCCCGATGCGTCCTGCCGAGCCAATTCCACGCTCTTTTCCACGCCGCCACCCACGTTCGCGTCCACGCGTGGCCGCTACCATCTGCTCCTGACGCTCATGGGCCGCAAGTGGCGCCCAGGCAAGCGAAATCCGCAACGGCCAGACAACGGAGAACAGCCATGGTTACAGCAGCTACCGCAATCGGTCAAAACCCGCAGCCCCCTCAGCTCTCCCTTAAGGAATTAAAGCTGCGCCAGCAGAATGCCTGGTCTTCAGGCGACTATGCGGTCGTCGGCACCACCCTGCAGATTGTGGGCGAGCAGCTGTGTGAAGCCCTCGACCTGCGCGCCGGCCAGAAGGTGCTCGACGTCGCTGCCGGCAATGGTAACGCCTCGCTGGCCGCCGCGCGCCGGTGGTGCGATGTGGTTTCGACCGACTACGTGCCAAGTCTGCTCGAGCGCGGCCGGATGCGAGCCACGGCAGAGGGGCTGCCGGTGGTGTTTCAAGAAGCCGATGCCGAGGCGCTGCCCTACGACGACGCGACCTTCGATGTAGTCGTCTCCACCTTTGGCGTCATGTTCACACCCAACCAGGACAAGGCCGCCGCCGAGCTGATGCGGGTGTGCAAGCCCGGCGGCCTGATCGGGCTTGCCAACTGGACGCCCGAAGGCTTCATCGGCCAGCTTTTCAAAACCTTGGGCAGGTACCTGCCGCCGCCGGCCGGCGCCAAGTCGCCAGCTTTGTGGGGCACGCGCGCGCGCCTCAACGAGATGTTTGCGGCGGCCGCTTCCATCAAGGCGGAGCCGCGCAATTTCGTCTTTCGCTATCGGTCGCCGGAACACTTCCTCGATATCTTCAAGACCTACTATGGCCCGATGCTAAAGGCCTTCGCCGCGCTCGATGAGGCCGGGCAGCACGGATTAAGACGCGATCTGCTGGTCCTGATAGGCAGCATGAACCGCGCCGTCGACGGCAGCATGGTGCTGCCGAGCGAATACCTGGAGGTGGCGATCCGCAAGGGCTGAGTGGGCGGCGGTGATGCGCCGCAGCTGGTGCGTCACCGCCGTTGCTGACGCCGTTCAGCTGGTCCGCGCGCCGGGGTGTTCAGCTGGCAAGCGGGGGCGGATCCTGCCGCAGCACCCGTTCGGCCAAGCTGTTATCGACCACACGCTCGTAGGCGGCTCCGGCGGATATCAGGCCGCCGGAAACGAGCCCGGCACGCAGACGCTCGTAGCCCAGCCGCGGCAAGCGCGGATCGCGACCCCAGATTCCCGAAGCCCGATAGCGATCGAGCGCCTGCGTGAGGCGATGCTGCGGCAGGTCCGGAAAGTAGCCGGCGATGGCAGCGGCAAGCTGGCTGGCATCGGCGGCATGCACCCATTTCAGTGTGCGATAGATGGCGCGCACCATCCGCTCGCATTCCTCTCGGCGCGCCGAAAGCAGCGCACGGGGTGCATAGAGCGTCGTATAGGAAGTCGGACCGCGATCCGCGGCGGCCGACCAGATAAATCCGGCGCCTGCCTCGATCAGCTCCTCAACGAAGGGCTGAAAGACCTGCACGACGTCGATTTCGCCCCGCCGAAGGGCTGCACAATTGTCAACCATCGAGCGCTCGCCGACACGCTCTAGCCCAGCCGGATCGAGCGCGGCACGGCGAATGTCCTCCTGCAGACACAACCAGGGTGTCGGGACCTCGCTGACCGTGCCGAGGCGCAGACCAAACAGGTCCTGCAGCTTAAAATCGGGCTTCGGCCAGCGACCGACCAGGTAAAACGGGTCACGCGTCACCACCTCGCAGAAACAGACGAGGTCACAATCGCGCTGCTGGTCGTAAGTCAGCAGCACGCGCATCGGACCGCCCCAGGCCAGATCGGCGGCACCGTTGGCAAGACCACGCGCGGCGGCGGAAGGTTCGGGGGCGGTGACCAGTCGGACCTCGACGCCTTCTTGTCTGTAGGCACCGAGGGCAAGCGCCGCATAGAAGGGGGCATAGAAGACGGCGCGCAGCGTTTCCTGCAGCACGATGGCCATGCCAACATCCCTATCGAAGCCTGACCGGCATTGGACAAGCGATCCCAGCAGCGCTTGTGCGCCTCGCCGCGCCGGTCACAGCAAACGCGAGCCGCTGATTTGAGTGCGGCGCATCACCCGCCGAAACGGTCCGGCATCGTGAATGGCGAGATGCTTGCAGCAACGATTGTCCCAAAAGGCAATGGAGCCCTTTTGCCAACGGAAGCGACAGGTGAATTCGGGACGATGACCGTGCTCGAGCAGATAGTCCAGGAGCGGCCGGCTCTCTGCCTCCGTCATCCCCTCGAAGCCTTGGGTGTAGGAGCGGTTCACATAGAGCAGCTTGCGTCCGGTTTCGGGGTGCGTGACCACCACCGGATGCGCGCTAACCGTCTCGCGCCAATCCGCATCCTCGCGCACCTTGGTGGAACGCTGTGCGTTGCGGTTGGCGCGTGGCCCGGCCACATTGCGATCGGAGTGCAGCCCCCGCAGCCGCGATAGCAGGTGCTTCATGCCATCCGACAGGGTCGCATAGGCCAGGTACTGGTTGGCGAACAGCGTATCACCGCCGTAGGGGGGTACCTCCACGGCGTAGAGGATGGCCCCCATCGGCGGCTCCGGCACCATGGTTGTGTCGGCGTGCCAGTCCTCGCCGACGATGCGGCTATCGCCGGGCTCGCGCGTAATTACGACAATCTCAGGATCCGCTTGTGTGCCCACGTAGTTGGGATGAAGGAAGATCTTGCCGAACCGGCGCGTGAAAGCCTTGTGGCGCTCGGCATCAAGGTTTTGCTCGCGGAAAAAGATGACGCAATGGTCAAGCAGGGCTTTGCGGATGTTGCCGATCGTGTGGTCGTCGAGGTCTTGGCTGACGTCGACATTGTGGATCTCGGCGCCGATGCCGCCGGCGATCGGGCGGACCTCGATCTGGCTGTTGCGCATGGGTTGCCTCCGGGGCGGGTGGGCAGCTGGTGCGGCGGACCTTTCGGTTGTCGGCAGGCTATGGCCTGTGGCGGCGCTGCGCAATAGCGCGCGCCGCGCCGGATCGGTGAATTAGCCTTGCATTGAGGCTTGCGTGCCCTAGGCGGCCGTTCCTGCAAGCGGCAATATCACATGAGACGACTCTATCCTTATGCGACAACTGGAGGTTTTTCATGCGACGAAGCTTGATGGTGGTGGCCGCTATGGCGACGCTGGGGTTGGCAATCGCTGCTTCCTCAAGCGACCGGTCGCTGGCGCAGCAATCAACGGTAACGACGGTTGCGGCGACGACTGCTCCCAAGGCCGGGAAGGGCGAAAAAGTCTGTCGCGTAAAACTCAAATACAGCGGTGAGGTCAAGACCTGGGTGTGCAAAGCGCAAGAGCCGTGTTGCGTCTGGCACGAGATCAACTACGTGAAGTGCGGCAGCACGATTACCGGATGCCTGTAGCCGCACACCCAAAGCAGCACGGGGCGCGCTGGCGGCGCGCGCCCCGTGCTGGTTGCGATGCCGATCCGGGGATCAGAATTTCATGTTGAGGCCGAAGCGGACGGTATCCAAGGTTGGCTCCGCGGTTGGGCTTAAGGCAGCGACGCTGCCCGTGGCCTCGTCGAAATCATAGTGGAGGTACTCAACGCGCGCGCTCACGTTCTGGGTGAGCATATGCTCGATGCCGCCGCCAGCGACCCAGCCGAAATGCGTGTTGGAAAAGCCGCTGGTTCCCGCTGCGGTGTAGTCGACGTCCGCCCAGGCGGCGCCGCCAGTGGCGTAGAGCAGGGTGCGATTGCCGTTGAAGGCGACACCCGCGCGGCCGCGCGCCGATGCGAGCCAGTTGAACTCGTGGCCGCAGCAGGCCGTGCTACCGTCGACCCAGGCGCCCGACATATCGGCCTCGAGGCCGAACACGAATTTCCCCGACTGCATGTTGTAGCCAACCTGCGCGCCGGCCAAAAAACCGTCGCCGCCATGGCTGCCCAGGGCGACGCTGTCCACATCCGACCAGCCGTAGCCAACATGGGCGCCAATATAGAGCCCGCTCCATGAAAACGGCCGCTCGTAAACGACCGGGGCGTCCTTGATACTGTCACGACGCGTCGGTCCCCCGCCGAGGTCGGCGGCGGCGGCGAGCTGGACCAAACCGACACTGGCAATGGTAGCCAGCACGACAGAGCACAGTTTTTGCATGGTACCCCCTTGTTGTGTCCTGCATGCAAACGACAATGGAGCAGTTACGGTTCCGCCGACAGCGGGGCGGCAGAGTTGCGGGCGATCACGACCACCCCCTACGGAGAAGCGCATCACACGCCGCCCCGGTCCCTGGGTTGCAGCGAAGCTCGCAACTGCTCCTTCCCCCGTAAAGCACATGCAGGCACATGCTTGTGCGACGAGAGTGAGGGCTCCGCCTATGACCTCAGCGTGGCGGCAGCGTGGCGATCAGGTGGCAGCCGGCGGCGGAGCCAAGAATTGATCCAGCTGCAACATCACGAAACGAAGTTGAAATCGAGCGAACGCCTGCGCGAGTCAACAGCGCGGACTTGGAAGTGCTGCGGAAATACGCCAAGGTGCCGGGCGAGAACCAAGCATGAGCGCGAGCATGGCTGCCCTCGATTATCACGTTCTTGATGTTTTTACCAAACAGCGGTTCGGCGGCAATCCTCTGGCCGTTGTGCTTGATGCTGATCAATTGGATAGCCGGCGGATGCAAAGCATCGCGCGCGAGTTCAACCTGTCGGAAACCGTGTTTGTATTGAAGCCGTCAAATGCGGCGCATACGGCGCGCGTGCGCATCTTCACGCCGGCTGCCGAAATGCCCTTTGCCGGACATCCCACGGTTGGGACCGCGAGCTTGCTAGCCGAGCTGCGCATGCCGCCAACGCACGAGGGCGGCGAGGCCCTCGTGGTGCTCGAGGAAGAGATCGGACCAGTTCGCGTCGGCGTGCGCATGCGCTGGGGCAATGCGCCATTTGCCGAGTTCGATGCCCCCAGGCTGCCCGAGGAGGTGGGGATTGCGCCAGCCGCCGACCGCCTTGCTGCCGCGGTCGGGCTGATTCCGGCGGAGATCGGCTTCGAGAACCATCGCCCCACGCGCTATTCGGCGGGCAATACGTTCACATTCTTGCCGGTTGCTTCACTGGAGGCGATCGCCAAGGCGCAAGTTTCGAGCGGACATTGGGATGCGGCAATGGAGCGGGCCACGGGTGCTTTTCTTTACTGCCGGCAGACCGTGCATACCTCCTCGGCGTTTCATGCGCGCATGTTTGCGCCCCACCACGGCATTGCCGAGGATCCTGCCACCGGCTCGGCGGCGGCGGCGTTTGCCGGCATCGTGCAACGATTTGACGCCTTACCGGATGGCACCCACAAGCGCACCATCGAGCAGGGTTTCGAGATGGGACGGCCGAGCTTTATCGAGCTGTCGGTGATGGTAGAGGGCGGCAAGCTTACCACGGTGCGCATTGGCGGCCATGCGGTGCGCGTGGCTTCGGGCACCATCGAGGTTTAGTCGATGCAGCGCAACCCGCGGGCCCCGGTCGCGGCGCGCAACGGCGCTTGCGTCGCCCGGCGTTGCTGCGCCAAACGCCACCGGGACGACGCCGTCGGACGACTTGCGAGGCACTCCTGCCGTTGCCACCAACAGCTCAGTGGGCAAGCTCTTTATCGCTGGGATTGTGCCGGGGCTGATGCTGGCGACGCTGCTCGGTATCACCACTTGGCGGATCGCGCGCAAGAACAACTACCCGCGCTTGCCCAAGGCTAGTTGGACCGCGCGGCTCAGAGCCTTCCTCGATGCCTTCTGGGGGCTCTTGCTGATCGTCATTGTCATCGGCGGCATCTATGGCGGCATTTTCACGCCCACGGAGGCGGCGGCGATGAGCGCTGTCTACGCCTTCGTCATTGCGGTGTTCGTTTATCGCGACGTGAGCCTCAGGGAAGTACCCGGCGTGCTGCTCGCCTCAGCCAACTTGAGTGCAATGCTGCTCTATATCATCACCAACCCGGTGTTGTTCTCCTTCCTGATGACGCATGAAAACATCCCGCAGACGCTGGCCAACTGGATTACGGCTCAGGGGCTCGGTTGGATCGGCTTCTTGCTGATCGTCAACATCCTGCTGCTGCTCGCCGGCAATGTGATGGAGCCGTCCTCCATTATCGTCATTATGGCGCCGATGCTGTTCCCCGTGGCGATGAAGCTGGGGATCGACCCGATCCACTTCGGCATCTTGATTACGGTGAATATGCAGGTGGGACTGTGCCACCCGCCGGTAGGGCTCAACCTTTACGTTGCGTCCGGCATCGCCAAGATGGGCATTACGGAGCTCACCATTGCCGTGTGGCCGTGGCTCTTAACGATGCTGCTCTTCCTGGTGGTCGTAACGTACGTTCCACAGATCTCGCTGTGGTTGCCGAAGCTCCTCGGCATGATGTGAGGCCATATCCTGCCCGGGCCACGCCAGCCCGGGCCAAGTTCGATCTCAGGCAAATTCGATCAGGCCTGCTGGATGGCGGAGAGTTGCCAGCCGGCGACGCGATCGCGATCATCGCGGCGAAACGTCCACAGCTCGGTCACCTCGTCGTCGCGATCGGGATCGCCAGAGACGACACGACCGGTGGCACGGTCGATCACGGTGTCGCGCAGGGCGTAACGCATCGCCACGGTGGCATAATCGGAGCCCGGCTCGCGCCAAGCCTCCGATACGTCGCCCTGCAGCAGGGAGACCCCCGACATCTCGTTGCGCACGCCGCGCCGCGCATTGTCTGCCAATTCCTGGCTAAAGGCGGAGAGCATCTCCGGAGTGGTCATCTGACCGAGCTTGTCCGTATCCTCACGGCTGTAGGCGGTCTGGATCTCGCCGAGGAGGCGCTCGAAGGTGTCGAGGTCCTGCTGGGCGATGTTGAGCGCGGCTGAGCCATTGGCGGTCGCCTCGGAGCTGCCGCTGGGTCGGTAGTTGTTGGCTTGCGGGATGTGCTGATCGGGCGCCCGGCTGGGGTGGCGGGCAAACACTGGTTCACCGGTGCGTCGGCTGCGAAGGTAGGCGAAAGCCAGCCACGCGAGGCCGGCGATCAGGGCCATCTGCAGCGCAAAGCCCAGTATGCTTGCCAGCGCGCCCACACCGAAGATGCCGGCGAGGCCTGCGGCGATCAAACCACCAAGCAGGAGCCCGCGCAGGCCGCCAAAGCGTGAAGCCTGCGGCGCGCCGACGGCGGGCTGACCGGCAGTCGGCGATGTCGCCGATTGGCCCGGCTTGGTCATTGATTTGCCGATCGGCTCGGCCGTTCTCGGCGCCGTGTTGGTCGCCGGCGGGGGGGTAAATGTACGCGTGCCGCGGCTGCCGAAACTGCCACCACCGCCGACGCGGGCCAAGGTGATATCGGCCGTGAGCAACGCCAGCGCGGACACGATGGCGAGCAGCGCGCCGAGACGAGCAAACGACATGGGATCCCTCTCCTGGATTTAGACCAAAGTCGTGTGCACTATATAGGCACTCTTCACAGAGTTTTCATCGCCCATCTTTTGCTATCCCAGCCTGCTGCCCCCGGCGCTAGGTCCTGCCAAGGATCGTGGCTCCACGCGAGGGTCCCAAGCGCACCTGACAATTTGCAACAAAACCTGCGGATCGGCTCAGTCTCCCGCCCCTGAAAGCGCAACTAGAGGTTGCGTCGAGGCGGGTTTGCCAAACTCGGAGAACCGGGTGGGGGCGGGCGTCGATCGATGAGACATGGGAAACGCGGGCCCCGATCAAAGATGATCGGAACCCGCGTTCGCTAGCCCGGGAGGCGTGGGCTTTACTTCTTGGGTGTGGGGTTGGTGGCGCCCGGAGCCGTGCTGCCGCCGGGAGCCATGCTACCGGCACCCGCGCCAGTGGAGGCGGTGCTGTGCACCAGCCCCTTGTCACAACCGGCCTGGAATTCGGACTGCGACAGCTTGCTGTCGCTGTTGGTGTCGAGTGCCTTAAAGTCGGTCACATACGCTTTGGCTTGATTTTCCGTGAGATTGCCGGCTTTGCCGCTGTCGACGCGGTTCCAAAGCGCGGCACATTCGGCCTGCGTCATTTTTAGCGCACCGCCTTTTGGCGAGGATGGCGACTGGGTTTGCGCGAAGGCCGCGCCGCCGAGCACGCCAAAAGCGATGGCTGTGCTACTTAGAAGAATTCTCCGCATGTCTCGCTCCTTTGCTTTTTTTTGAGTTTCTAATGCTCCAGGGCGTGATCCTCGTCCCGGTCAAACGTCTTGCAGGGGGGAGTGTTCCGACGACCAGGGCGTCCCCGCGGTTTCCTGAACGGCGTATGCAAGTTCCGGTTCGCACGTGCGAAAGATTGTGGTTTGATGCGTGCGCAGGCTATTAGATTCTCTTGGCGCATCGGGGGATGCCGCCCGGGACCTGGGGCTTTGGGGGATGAAACATCACGTTCGCACCGCGCGGGGGGCGTTCGAGCTTGGCCGCGTTCTGCTGCTGGCGGCGCTTTGCCTCCTCATCGTTTCGCATTGGGATCGTGGGCAGGGGACCGGAAGCCGCGAAATTGAGGGCTACGGTGCCTACGGCCCGGAGGGGCCGAGGATGCGCGAACAATTTTGGCTGGTCCCTGGTGCTGATCCGCAAGTGCCGTTGCGCGCCACTGTCTTCCGTCCCATGGAGACGGTTGCCGAAGGATCGGCTCGACCGACACGGCGACCATTGGTGATGATCAATCACGGCAGCGATGCCTTTACGCGCGAAGCCGTGTCGATGCCGATCTTCTACTGGCTGTCGCGCTGGTTCGTGGATCGCGGCTATGTGGTGGTGTTGCCGCAGCGGCGCGGCCACGGCGCAACCGGGGGCGATATCGCCGAGGGGCGCGACACCTGCGCCAACCCCGATCATCTGGGTGCTGGCGAGGCAGCGGCCGACGACATCGAAGCGGCGCTGCGCTTTATGGAGCGCCAGGCGTTTGTCGATGCCTCCCGCTTGGTCGTTGCCGGTGTTTCGACGGGTGGTTGGGCGGCTCTGGCGCTGGCCGCGCGCAATCCGCCAGGGCTGCAGCTCGTGGTCAATTTTGCCGGTGGACGCGGTGCCCACGCCTATGGTCGGGCGCACGCTATTTGCGGGCAGGATCGCCTGATCGCGGCAACCGGTGCCTTTGGCCGCCAGGCGCGAGTGCCGACCTTCTGGGCTTATGCGGAAAACGACAGTTTCTTCGCTCCGGAGCTGGCCGTCGCGATGGCGGCGGCCTGGAAAGCGGCCGGCGGCACCGCCGAGCTGACTGTCCTCCCAGCCTATGGTGAGGAGGGACACGCCATCGTGGATGATCGAGCGACCTGGCGGCTGTGGGGCCCGGCGCTGGAGCAGGCTCTGGCCCGGCACAACGGAGAGGGCGGCGGGGGAATGCGCTTAACCGGGGTCAGGTAGCGATTTTTCCAGCCGAGTTTGCAGCCTTCGTGCGCACGATCTGTTCCCGGCTCGGAGGAGAGGCGGCCGTCAGAACCGATCTTTGTCGCAAGCTTTCGAGCAAAATCCGAGGACCGTCGGGAGGGCCATCCTTGGGGCTGCGCCAGCCGTCGGCTACGCCAGGGGGCGGCAGTACGTTTCGCGCACAGCCGTAAGGCACAGCAGGCCGACGAGGCCGCAGACGATGAGCGATGAAAACGCCAAGTGGTAGGCGGCGAGGTCATAGACGCGCGCGCCCGCCGCGGTTTGCCCGCTCCAGGCCAGGTCAAGGAGGAGGCCCATCAAGGGCTGGAACAGCGCTCCGGCGCCCGTCACCATGCCGTTGACGAAGCCAATTCCCGTGGCGCTTAGGCGCGGCGGGTGGTTCTCTTTTGCGAGGGCGAAGCAGACGATCTGTGCCGAGCCGAAGAAGCCAATGAGGAAGCACAAGACGGCGACCGCGGCGGCTGGCAGATCGGCTATGTAGACCAGGATCGCGAGCGATGCTGTTTCGAGCAGCAGACCGGCGGTCATGACCGGTCGCCGGCGGCCTAGTCGGTCGGAGAGCCAGCCAAACAGCGGCGCGCCTGCACCCCACCCCACGAACAGGAGCGAGGTGAATGCTGCCGCTTCGGTACGCTCTAGGCCGTAGGCCGCCTGGAGGAAGGGCACGCCCCACAGGCCGGCAAAACCGAGCAGGGGCCCGGACGTGCCGAGACCAGCAAACGCGATCAGCCAAGTTTGGCGATGCTTCATGACAATGGCGAAATTGCCAAGCAATTCGCCGATGCCGCCAGATCCGCGCCAGCGGTCGCGCACTGTGAGCCAGGCGGCTAGGGCGATGGCGACACCCCCAAACGCCAGCGTCTGGTTGGCCGTGCGCCAATCGGTGGCCTCGACGGCCAAGCGCAACGGCGCTTGTCCGAATACCCCGCCCGCCATGCCCATCGCCATGGCAAGCCCGGAAAGCAGTGCGAAGCGCGCGGGGGAAAACCACTGGCCGGCAATAACCATGCTGCCGACCAGAGAAAAGGCCGCAGCGGCACCGATCAGGAAGCGGCCAGCGGTGATGGTGGTAAGTGTCGTCCCGGTGGCGAACAGCACGCAGCCGCCGGCGCAGCAAAGGGCGGCAATGGTTATGAGCCGGCGCGGGCCGAAGCGATCGAGCATCAGGCCGACCGGTATCTGCATGCCAGCATAGCCGTAGAAGTAGGCGGCAGACAGGTTACCAAGCACGCCGGCGCCGACGGCGAACTCACGCATCAGTTCCTCAACCATGACGCTGGGGGCGACGCGCATAATCCACGCATAGAAGAAGAAAAGCGAAGCCGTCGCCCAGGCCAGCAGCGGGAGCAGGCGGTGGCTGGGTTTCTCGATCGTCGTCGCTTGGGCGGTCATTGGCGGGCATGCAAGAAGCTTCGTGAACCCGATACATAGCCCGAGGTTGCCAGGCAAAACAGAGACGAAGCCCGGGCCGCGATTGCGTTCAGGGAACGCCGCAAGGTCCAGGAGGGCTCATCAGCCAAGGGGCATGAGCACGTGAGGTGCCGATTGTGCTTGCTATTGACAGCCGGATTTGGCTTAAGTGGCGCCAGCTTGACGCCGGCAGGTAGGCTTTCCGTGAGCGAGATGCGCTCCAGTGCTGCAGCCCTTGCGACGGACGGGGAGATTCCCGCCGCGGCTCTGCTTGGCCTGCTGACCCTCCTCCTTACGGGCCCCTGAGCCACCCCAGGTCCAAGTTTCCTTAGGACGGGCGCTCAGGGGATCAAAGCTCACCCTAATCGACGCATCGCCTGCGCTTACTCGGTTCTCGACGCGCGGCACCAAAAGCCAAGGATGACAGACATGTCTGAGCAGCAGCCAGGCCGGGCCCATGCCAATGTGGGCCGCGGCAACCCGCAGATTGCCAATACCGACCGCGTCTTTATTTTCGATACGACGCTCCGCGATGGGGAGCAGTGCCCCGGCGCCACCATGACCTTCGAGGAGAAGCTGGAGGTGGCCGATTTCCTCGAGGCGATGGGGGTGGATATCATCGAGGCTGGCTTCCCGATCGCCTCTGAGGGCGACTTTTACGCCGTTTCCGAGATCGCCAAGCGCATCAAGAAGTCGGTGGTTTGCGGACTGTCACGTGCTGGCGAGCTCGACATCGATCGCGCCGGAGAGGCGGTGAAGCACGCCGCGCGTCCGCGTATCCATACCTTCATCTCCACCTCTCCGGTGCATCGCAAGCACAAGCTGCAAAAGACCGAGGAGCAGGTGCTCGAAATGGTGCAGTTCCAGGTTACGCGGGCCCGCAACTGGTGCGAGGATGTGGAGTGGAGCGCCGAGGACGCCACGCGCACGGAGATCGACTATCTCTGTCGCTGCGTGGAAACCGCCATCAAGGCGGGAGCCTCTACAATCAACCTACCCGATACCGTCGGCTACGCCACGCCCGAGGAATACTACGAGATGTTCCGGACGGTGATGGGAAAGGTCCCCGGCGCGGACAAGGTTATCTTTTCGGTGCACTGCCACAACGACCTCGGCATGGCGGTGGCGAACTCCCTGGCAGGCGTCCGCGCCGGCTGCCGGCAGGTGGAATGCACCATCAACGGCATCGGCGAGCGGGCCGGCAACGCCGCACTGGAAGAGATCGTGATGGCGATCAAGACGCGGGGTGACGTGCTACCTTACCAAGTCGGCATCGATGCCGCGCAGCTGAACCGCGCGTCGAAGCTGGTGGCAGCGGCAACTTCATTCCCAGTGCAATACAACAAGGCGATCGTCGGGCGCAATGCGTTTGCGCACGAGTTCGGCATCCATCAGGATGGCATGCTGAAGCATACGCAGACCTACGAAATCATGACGCCAGAGTCGGTGGGTGTATCGAAGACCTCGCTGGTGATGGGCAAGCACTCCGGGCGCAACGCCTTCCGCACGAAGCTGAAGGAGCTGGGTTACGAGCTCGGCGACAACGCACTCGAGGACGCATTCAACCGCTTCAAGGCTTTGGCCGACCGCAAGAAGCACGTCTACGACGAGGACCTGGAGGCGCTCGTCGACGAGGAGATCGCCACCGCGCAAGACCGCGTCAAGGTGGTGGCACTCACGGTCATCGCCGGTACGATGGGGCCGCAGTCCGCGACCTTGACCCTCGACATGGGGGATGGTCGGCAGGAGACGGTCCAGGCCACCGGTAACGGGCCAGTCGATGCGACCTTCAATGCGATCCAGCGGCTGGTGCCACATAAGGCGAAGCTTGCCCTCTACCAGGTGCACGCGGTGACCGAGGGCACCGACGCGCAGGCTGAGGTATCGGTCCGGCTCGAGGACGCCGTGGAGGAAGGCGGGCGTGCAGTAACGGCGCGCGCTGCTGATCCCGATACCTTGGTGGCCTCGGCGAAGGCTTATTTGAGCGCCCTCAACAAGCTGTTCGCCAAACGCGGCCGACTACACGCGCAGATGGGGGGATAGGCCAAGGGGGAGGGGTGGCGAGCATCCGCCGGCCACGGCGTTTGGGACGGCTCGGGCGGCAACCCACCTCTAACCCCTAGGAGGAGCTCCTCGTCGTCCTGTTGTTGCTCCCTTGGGAGGAGCGGCAATTCTCTGCAAGAGCATAATCGCCCCGGCCGAGGGAAAAAGCCGGGGCGATTGCAGGTAGCCGCTCGCGGATTGGGGGGATTTACGCCAATGCCGGGGAAGGAGGCGGCAGTGGCGTCCCGCAGGCGACGTTTGCTCTCCTAGCATGCCGAGAACAAAAAGGGAACAAGAAAGTACCCCTCCTTGGATAATGTGCCGGTCGAGAATCTGTATACTGGGCCGTGAGGCTGGAGGGGCTCTACGGGAAAGGAACATGCGGCGGCGGGGTCGTAGGCCCATGCTGGCGCCATACCTATGACAATGCTGACCGGGGTGTCGCGCGCGTTCTCCGACGATATTGCCATTGATCTGGGCACGGCCAATACGCTCGTGCACGTGTTGGGGCGCGGCATCATCATCGATGAGCCTTCTACGGTGGCGGTGCAGATCCGCGGCGGCGAGCGCGTGATCCTGGCGGTCGGCGCCCGCGCCAACGCCATGTATGGCAAGACGCCGGAGCCGGTCGAACTCGTGCGCCCTTTGCGCGATGGAGTGATCGCCGATTTCATTGCCACCGAGGAGATGCTGCGCCAGTTCATCAAGCGCGCCAAGACGATGACCGGATTCCGGCGGCCCCGCATCCTGATCTGCGTGCCGGCGGGGGCCACGCCTGTTGAGCGACGCGCTGTGTACGAGACGGCGTTGTCGGCGGGAGCCCGGCGTGTCTATCTGATCGAGGAACCCGTGGCGGCGGCGCTCGGCGCCGGGCTCGAGATTGATGGGCCATCGGCATGCATGGTGGTCGACATCGGCGGCGGCACGGCGGACATCGCGGTGATTGAGGGGGGCCGCGTCATGCAGGGGCGGTCGGTGCGCGTCGCCGGCAATGCCTTCGATGAGGCCATCATGCGCTACGTGCGGCGCAAGCATCAACTGGTCATCGGCGAAAGTAATGCGGAACGCATCAAGATCGAGGCCGGCACGGCCGTGATGCAGCCCAACGGGCGCAACGTCGAGATTCATATCAAGGGACGCGACCTGCGTGAGGGCCGTCTGAAGAGCGTCGTTCTGGGGGCGAAGGACATGGCTGAGGCGCTGAGTGGGTGCATCGCCGAGCTCGCCGAATTTGTGCTGCGCGCCATCGAGGATCTCCCTATCGCGACGGCGCGGGAAGTCGCCAACCGCGGTGTTGTCCTGACGGGCGGTGGTGCGCTACTCGACCAACTCGACGTGGCGCTGGCGGAACGCGTCGGTGTACCGTTCGTGCTGCCGCAGACGCCCATGCATTGCGTGATCAAGGGAACGGCGCTTGTGTTGGAGACCCTCAACGAGCGCGAGCACCTGCTGATTGTGCCCTAGGTGAGATCGGTTTCAGCCGAGCATGGCATGGCCCACGTTTTCCACCTGTTAGTGAAATAGCCGCGGCGGTCCACCGTCACAGCATTGCGGTGATCCCTTGGGCCGCTCGGTGGCAGCGGCGGGGGAAAGCCACCTGTGCTGGACAGCCCACGAGGCGCGATGCTACATGGTCCGTCGCCGGGAGCCGCATGGGCTCTTCACTGGCTAGGCGATGGGTGTATAGCTCAGTTGGTAGAGCAGCTGACTCTTAATCAGCGGGTCGCAGGTTCGAGTCCTGCTACACCCA